>NZ_AP024086.1:2212500-3412500 GCF_019703855.1 Desulfomarina profundi
CGGAATACCAGAGCTGATTGAAAATGGCCAGAACGGTTTTCTCTGCAAACCGGCCGACCCACAGGATCTGGCCGGAAAAATCCACCAGCTCCTCGGGAAAGATCTGAAAAAATTAGGAGAACAATCAAGAAAACGGGTAGAAACCTCGTTTGACTGGTCAAGAATCGCCCAGCGGACCCGCGAAGCTTATGGGATACTCTTTTATTGACCCCTGGATTTCCCTCCCCCGCAGGAAAAGAAAATCCGGGTTCAACAGATTATCTCAAGGTGTGGAATACTCCACCAGTTCTATGGCAAACGTCAGATCCTGCCCGGCAAGAGGCGGGTTGGCATCGAGAGTGATATTCTCTTCAGTAATCTCCGCCACGACAACACGGACTATCTCTCCATTTGCACCACCCATCTCAAGACGCATGCCCACCTCTGGATTCAGATCCGGCGGAACCTGATCCATGGGAACAACCATCACCATCTCGTCCCTGCGCTGCCCATAGGCTTTATCCACAGGGATTTCAACTATTTTAGACTCCCCTGTGGTCATGCCGACCAGGGCCTCATCAAATCCCTGGATGACCTGGCCACTGCCCACAACAAATTCCAGTGGCTCTCTGCCTTCAGAACTGTCGAAAACAGTACCGTCCGCAAGCGTCCCTTTGTAGTGAACCCTTACATTATCACCTTTTTTCACCTCAGTCATTTCCTGCTCCTCCGGACAATACTGTTCTTACTGCCCTTTCAATATTATTGTTAGTCTGAATCCGTGACGGTAAAGAAAAAATACTTTCCAATTACGCACAAAAATCATCCTGATAAGTAACTGGTCACAGGATTTTGTAACTCTGTGTTTTCATCCGCATTAAACCTGTAAGTGCTCAAGAAAACAATCACGGATTGAGGATCATACTCTTTTTTGGAAATAACTGTCAGAAAAAAATAAAACCTATACCTTGAAACTGCCCACAAGCCGGTGAAAACCTCTCGCCAGTTTTTTGAGGGCACCAGCACTTTCACTCACATTCGTGGCATTTTTATTCAATTCCATGCTGGCCTGGTTCACCTCGGCAATTTCTCTGGCCACCTCTTCAGATACTGTTGTGCTCTGACTGATATTCTCATTGATTTCCTGGATTCCCTGGAGAATCTGGTCAACATTCCTCGATATTTCACCAGCAGTAACGGACTGCTCCTCAACGGCTGTGGCAATGGTGTTGACAATTTCACTGTTCTCACTGATCACGTTACTGATCACGTTAATCTCGCCTACAGTGGCAGATGTCGAATTTTGAATTCCAAGAACCCTTTCCTTAACCTGCTGCGTCGCAACAGAGGTCTGCTGGGCTAGCTCCTTGATTTCACTTGCAACTACAGCAAAACCCTTTCCGGCTTCTCCCGCTCTTGCCGCCTCAATGGTGGCATTCAAGGCAAGCAGGTCAACCTGATCGGATATTTCCGATATTGTCGCCAGAACATTATCTATATCGTGGGCTGCTTCGCCAAGTTCATCGACCCTGGAGGAAGCAGAAGCTGCCTGGCCAACTGCTTTTTCAGTGATGGAACGGGCTTTTTCAGATGTCTGGGCAATCTCATTAATCGTGGAAGTCATCTCCCCCACCGAGGACGCCACCATATCAACAGCGGATGCAGTTTCATTCATTGAGCCGGCGACAGCGGACATATTTGCAGACATCTCTTCCACCGCTGCGGCTACATTGTTTGATTTATCTGACGTTTCATTTACACGGGCTGCCATGGTTTCCGCTATGGTGGCCAGTTCCTCTGACGAACTATCCAACCTCCCTGAGTCATTTGATATTTTTTTAATTATATCCTGCAATTTTGTCACAAATACATTAAACCAGTTGGCCATTTCTTCAAGTTCGTCCCCGGTTTTCACGTCCAGTCGTGAAGTCAGATCCCCTTCCCCTTCAGCAATATCCTGAAGCATACGACTCATGTTCCTAATGGGATCGGATATTTTTCCGGCAATGAACACCAGGATAAAAGCTACGACAACCAATAGAACCAGAGAAACAACCAAAATGGATGTTCTTTGTTTGCTCACCGCTAACCGCACCACATTTTCCTGCCTGGCCATGGCATCATCAATATCATCGATATAAACTCCGGTCCCGACAATCCAGTTCCACTTGGGGAAAAGTTTCACAAAGGACAGTTTTGCAACAGGCTTGTCCTTGCCCGGTTTGGCCCAGAGATAATCAACAAAACCTTCTCCTTTTTCCCGACAGACCCTGATCATCTCCGCAAACAGTTTTTTGCCGTTTGGATCTTTGAAGTCGAGCATATTCTTTCCGTTCAGGGAAGGTTTGATGGGATGCATGACAATGGCACCGCTCATGTCCACAATAAAAAAATAATCCTTGCCTTCCGGCCCGAACCTGAGATTCGATATCTGGCGTTTTGCTTCATTTTTAAACTGTTCTTCAGCGGTTTCAAGATAAACACCGGTTCCTATTACCCATCCCCAGGGTTTGAATTGTCGTATATAGGATAATTTCGCTACCGGTTTTTCCTTTCCCGGCTTGGGCCATTTATAGCTGACAAAGCCCTCACCTTTTTTCTTTGCCACACTAACCATTTCCATAAAAAGTTTTTTACCGGTAGGGTCTTTAAAACCGGAAAGATCTTTTCCATCAAGGGCCGGTTTTATGGGATGCATGACCATTACCGCCTGCAGGTCATTGATCCATAGATAGTTTCCTCCCGCGTAACGCATGGTTTTGATAATCCGTTTAGCCTCTTCCTTTTTCTGGAAGTCCGTCAAATCTTCCCGATTATATACTCCCTCAACCGAGGTATAAGCCAGATTGACAATTGACTGCAGCTGCTGTTTATAGGCAACTGCAACCTGTTCAGGATCACTGGCAGCCCTATATTGTGAAGCAAGAATTTCAAAAGTATTTCTTACAAGATCTTTAAGTTTTTCATTCTTGTCTTCCATCATAATGGAATGAATATTCTTCAGACTTTGATCCCCCTGTGATTGCAGGGAGCGCAACCCGAGAAACAGGAAGACAAGACCAAACATGACAAAAAAAGGCAGGATGAAAATAAGTATTTTTTTTCGTATTGACATAAATTCCACTCCGGCTTAGTTGATGTCAATTCATAATTATTCCGCTCAAAGCTAATGAATAATTACCTCAAAACAGGGAGTTCAAATCCACCCCATACTTTAGTTGTACATGTAAAAAAACAGCGAAGTAAAGGAAAAAAAATGACTGCTGATTCTCGCTAACACTCATTTTACCCAATCACTTCTTTTTCCTTTTTCTTTTTTACACCACTGATATAGTGTCACTGAAATAAATGGTATTAGAAGTATTTTTCAAATCATACCAAGCCCTATAGATAAAAATATTAAAAAAACCTTAAGTCAGGTTGCTCCTGAGCAGCTATTTTGAACCTAACCTCACAGAAACTCCATTATTCTCACTCGAATGACACAAAAAAAAATAATCATAACAGGGGGCGGAGCTGCCGGAATGATGGCTGCAGGCCGGGCATCAGAAAAAGGTGCAAGGGTAGTTCTGCTGGAAAAAATGGCTCGCACCGGACGTAAGATTGGTATCAGTGGCAAGGGCAGATGCAACCTGACAAACAGCGCTGAACTTACCGATTTTCTAAGTCATTTTGGGAAAAATGGCAGATTTCTGCGACAGTGCTTCAATCACTTTTTTACCAATGACCTCACTTCCTTTTTTGAGGAGAGAGGATTGTCACTCGTACGGGAAAGAGGAGGACGTATCTTTCCAAAGAGTGGTCGAGCACTTGACGTTGTGAAAATCCTTAATGAATGGCTGGTAAATGGTAAGGTTGAAATACAACTCAACTCTCCTGTTTCAAAACTTCTTACCAAAAACGGACATATTTCGGGCGTTGTCTGCAGGGGAAAAACGATTCCCTGCAAAGCGGTCATTCTTGCAACCGGGGGAAAATCGTACCCCCGTACGGGATCAACCGGCGACGGCTATCGTCTTGCATCATCACTTGGTCATACCCTGACTCCAATTCGGCCGGCCCTGGTTCCCCTTGTACCGGAAAAAAAAGACCTCCTTACCCTGGCCGGCCTTACCTTGAAAAACGTCAATATCCGTCTGATCGTAAATGGCAGACGCAGAAAAACTGGTTTCGGGGAACTCTCCTTTACGGACAGCGGAATAAGCGGGCCGGTTCCTTTGTCAATGAGCGGGTTCATTGTTGACTCCCTGAGACAGGGAGACAAGATCAGTATGGCAATAGACCTGAAACCTGCCCTGGATGACAGACAACTGGCAAAAAGATTAATTCGTGATTTTGAGAAGAGAAGAGGTGAACCGATATCAAGCATTCTGCGAGGACTGCTCCCCAGGCAACTGGTGGATTTGTGCCTTGAAACGTGTGGTATTTCTCCAGATATAGATACACACACCTTTCCCGCGGCAAAAAGAAAGAAACTGACTGCCTGGTTAAAAAACTTTCAGTTTGCACTTACCGGATACCGGGATTTTGATGAAGCCATTGTTACGGCTGGCGGTGTAAAACTGGCTGAAGTTGATCCCCGCACGATGGAGTCGAAACTGGTCAAAGGGCTGTTTATTGCCGGAGAACTCTTGGATATCCAGGCAGATACTGGTGGATTCAACCTTCAGGCTGCTTTCTCTACCGGCTGGTTAGCCGGAACAGAGGCTGCTCATGCTCTAAAAAAGTGATGAGGAAAATTCCTCATACACTTTCTCGATAGGGATGGCAAAGCCAATACCCTCTGTTCCGCGGAGAATCATTGTATTGACCCCGTAAACAAAGCCATTCTCATCAATCAGCGGCCCCCCGCTGTTTCCCGGATTTATTGCCGCGTCAGTCTGCAGAAAAATCTGGCCGTCTTTTCGTTTCCTGTATCCGGAAAACACTCCCGATGTAACAGTATGCCGCAATCCCACAGGACTGCCAATAGTATAAACCTTCTCCCCTGGTGCAAAAGTTTTCCGACAGGAGGTCGTGGCAGGAAGGTTGTTTTTTCAGAGAACAGTGCAATAAGTGCCAGGTCGTAATTATCGCTGACCAGATAATAGTTCGGTGTCTTCTTTTCTCCACTTGCAAAGACTATCTTGATATCCGAGGCAGAAATCTCCCGTTCGAGTTTTCTTAACTGCTCTTCGCTCTTTTTCTGTACAGGAATCAGACTGTTCAGTTTCTTCTCACGAACTTCCAGTATCAGTGCGAGTTGTTTTTTAGTCGGCCCCTCACCATATCTGCGCAGTCTTTTTCTGGTTTCCTCCAGCTTCTGCTTTTCCAGATCAATAAGTTTTCGTGCCGTTTCAACCTTTTCCCGGAATTCGGCAATTTTTTTCTCACTGACCTTCACCACATGACGATTGGTAACGATATACTGATCATTCACAAAAAAACCGGACCCTGTTCCCCAGGGTGTCTCAATGGACACAGTTGCATTCCTGGCAATTTCGACAGCATTCTCCTTAAAAGCAAGATTTTTATGCTCCTGCGGAAATGCGGTCGCTTTTCCTGGTGATGGTTTTACAGATTCAGTTTGGATATATTCCTTCTGTTGTGCTGCTACAGGAATCTGTGTTCTTTCAGGAGTCTTGTTTTTTACGAAAAAATAATAACCCGCTGCACCAACAATAACCGCCAGTAGAAATAACTGGAGAACGATTGATCTTGTCTTTGATCTTTTTTCAACTTTACTTCTTGCGGCCGCTTCCGCCTCTTTTTTTCTTTTTCGAACAATTTCATACCGGGCAAATATCAGACCACACTTCTCGCATTCACGGGTATTTCTCTGTTCATGATCACATTTTGGGCAGCGCATAGTTCATCTCTTTGTTTCAAGGTGGCCTATAATTGATTCCGGCACGAAATGCTTTTCACTCCACGTCACCAGTATGTTATACTTAATTGAAAGGCTGTCGACATCAGAAAAATACAAAATCACTCCAATCCTGCTTTTCAATAATCAGTGGAAAAATGACATTGCAGATCACACCATCGTTATCCCTGGCAGACCACGAGATTGAAATAACACCGATTCGTGCCCAGGGACCCGGTGGACAGAACGTCAACAAGGTATCAAGCGCAGTCCATCTCCGCTTTGATATAAAAAAATCTTCTCTGCCCGAAGAGTGCAAATCCCGCCTCCTTAAACTGCGGGACCGGCGTCTGACCAGGGATGGTATGCTTGTCATCAAGGCTCAGCAGTTTCGCAGCCGTGAAAAAAACAGGGAAGAGGCCCTGCAGCGCCTGGCAGACATCATTCGCCGGACAATGGTTACCCGGAAAAAGAGAAGACCGACCCGTCCCTCCGCGACCGCCAGGAAAAAACGGGTGGACAGTAAAATCAAACGATCCAGGCTGAAAAATCTCCGAAAAAAGGTGACGGAATAATGATGATCTCGTAAAAAGTCGTTCAACGTTCTCAGATGGACTCTGGAAAAACTTCGATATACAAGGCGTGGCGGTGTCGTGTAAGCGCAGGCGTACATAGAGTACGTCGAGCATTACACGATCACCCCACAACGCAGTAGATCGGAGTTTTTACGAGTCCATCAATAATAAATTTAAAACCATTGCTCTTTTATCGATTTATTGTTATTCTGTGTTGTTCAACATATACAAGTATCCTGCCGGTCAGCCTTTCTCTGACAGAGTTTTCCTCCAGCGTACTTCATTTACAATAACAACGTCATATAACAGGATACTTCCCCATGCATTTATCATCTGACACACCTGCACTCCGTTCATTTTCAGATATGGAGCTGCCGGCTCCTCTTATAAAAAGTCTCGATGAATCGGGCTATACCAGTCCCACACCAATTCAAAACGAGATGATTCCCAATATGATTGCCGGCAGAGATGTTATCGGCCAGGCCCAGACGGGAACCGGCAAAACAGCCGCATTTGCCCTGCCCCTCCTTGCCGGGCTCCCCGGGGAAATCAAAAATCTCCCCGTGTCCTGGTTCTTACTCCCACCAGGGAACTGGCAATACAGGTGGCTGAATCATTTAAAAAATACGGGAAGCATCTCAAAAACATAAAAGTCTGTCCCATTTTCGGTGGGCAGGATTATACTATTCAGACCAGGCAGCTCCGTAAAGGAGTGCAGATTGTCGTCGGCACTCCCGGAAGAATCATGGACCATATCCGCAGAAAAACTCTTGACCTCTCCATGCTGACCAACCTGGTTCTCGATGAAGCTGATGAAATGCTCAAGATGGGTTTTATTGATGATATTGAATGGATTCTTCAACAGACACCGTCTGAAAAACAGGTGGCTCTGTTCTCCGCCACCATGCCTCACTCCATTCGTCGTATCGCCCAGAAATATCTGACTGATCCCGTTGAGATTACAATTAAAACAAAAACAATCAGTGCCAGGACCATTAATCAACGCTATCTCATCACCAGAAGTTTCTCGCAGAAATTTGATGCCCTTTCCAAAATCCTTGAAGCTGAAGATTCTGACGGCATTCTCATTTTTGTCCGCACAAGGGTACAGACAGTAGAACTTGCAGAAAAACTTTCCCGGCTCGGTTACGGATGCAGTGCCCTGAACGGTGATATCCAGCAGAACCAGAGGACAAGAACTGTGGAACAGCTCAAGTCCGGAAAAATTGATATTCTCATTGCCACAGATGTGGCTGCCAGGGGGTTGGATGTTGAGCGGATCAGCCATGTGATCAACTTTGATGTACCCTTTGACGCCGAAGCCTATATCCACCGTATCGGCAGAACGGGCAGAGCCGGACGCAAAGGTAAAGCCATTCTCTTTATCACTCCGAGGGAACGTTCCATGCTGAAAACCATTGAGAGGTTGAGCAGACAGAAAATAGAAGAAATGAAACTGCCCACTGTTCGAGCCATCAACCTGAGGCGGGTCGAAAACTTCAAAAAAGGAATAAGCAAAGCCCTGCAGACAGATATCTCTTTTTATCGGGAACTCATCAGGGAATTCAGTGAAGAAACTGATGCTTCTCCAGAAGATATTGCAGCCGCTCTGGCTTCTCTTGCCCAGGGTGGAAAACCACTGCTGCTCAAGGAGAACAGTCTTCCGGCAAAAAGAAAAAAGCAGAGGAAACAGACGGAGCCGGCTCAACATCCTCCCGAACAGGGTATGGAACGATACCGGATAGAAGTGGGCAGTGAGCATGGAGTCAAGCCTGGTAATATCGTCGGTGCCATTGCAGGGGAAGCGGATATTGACAGTCGACATATCGGCCGTATCACTATTTTCGATTCCTTCAGTACAGTCGATCTTCCCGAGGGAATGCCCCGTGACATCTACAGATTGCTGCAGAAAGTATGGGTCAACAACAGGCCATTGAAGATTAAAAGAACTGCCGGTAAAAGCAGTGACTCCGTTCCAACACAGAAAAACGGTCGGCGAAGAAAACGATTTACCGGTAAAAAACGGCATAATAGAAACGTTTCACTGTCTGCACAGCTATAGCTGATGGACTCGTAAAAACTCCGATCTACTGCGTTGTGGGGTGATCGTGTAATGCTCGACGTACCATATGTACGCCTGCGCTTACACGACACCGCCACGCTTTGTATATCGAAGTTTTTCCAGAGTCCATCTGGGAACGTTGAACGACTTTTTACGGGATCATCATAGCTGATAGTTGGAATTTCTCTGGTAGAGATCATTGCTTAAACATACATTTCTACATATTCCCGGTATCGGGGCCAAAACGGAGAAAAGACTCTGGGAAGCCGGTATCACATCATGGACTGAAATGTCAGGGCCTATACCTTTTCGTCTACCGGCAGCAGCCAGGTTTGATCTTGAAGGAACACTTGAACAATCCCGCCTGGCCCTGCCCGTCAATCCCCACTTTTTCACAGCCAGGCTCCCTGCCGCCGAAGTGTGGCGCATCTTCCCTCATTACCGTCATAAAACCGTTTATCTTGACATTGAAACAACCGGCCTGGGGGAGGGCTCAGAAATCACAACCATTGCCCTCTATGACGGTCAGAAAATACTGACCTATGTAAACGGAAAAAACCTTGATGATTTTGTTGATGACATAACAAACTACCAGGTCATTGTCAGTTACAATGGCCGGACATTTGATATCCCGTTTCTGGAAAAGTTTTTTAAAATCAAGCTGGACCATGCCCAGATTGATCTGAGGTACGTTCTTGCCCGTCTCGGTCTGAAAGGCGGATTGAAGGGATGCGAGAAACAACTTGGAATGAACAGGGGCGAACTGGATGGTGTTGACGGCTATTTTGCCGTCCTTCTCTGGCAGCAATACATCAAGTATAATGACACAGGCGCCCTTGAGACATTGTTGGCATACAATATCAGTGATACGGTCAACCTGGAGCGACTGGCTGTTGAAGCATATAACAGAAATATTGCCGTAACACCTTTTGCAGAAGAACTCACTCTGCCGCTTCCCGTACTGCCACGATTGGAAGTTCAACCTGACAGAGCCTGTGTCAAAAAGATCAGACGGATACTTACAGGTCGATAATCATACCCTCTCGGGCAAGAAAGATTTCCGTTTCACCATATTTGCCGGATTGACAGTATTCCTGCGCAAACTCATCCAGCTGGACATCTGTCCGATCCGGATCATGGTGAAACAGTGCCAGTTGTTTCACTCCAGCCCTGTTGGCGGCACCGATTGCATATTCGATGGATGTATGTCCCCAGTTGATCCTGCTACTGTACTCTTCCTGTGTATATTGAGCATCATGAATTAGTAGATCAGCTCCAGCAAAGAACTGTTCCAGTGCCAGATTCTGTTCAACCGCCACTTCTTCTCCCTCCTGGGCCATGGCCTCATCGTAGAAAGGATCCTCAGGATCGGTGGCAAACAGATTTCTGAAAGGTTCGGTATCATAACACGTGCAAACAACTTTTCCCTCATATTCGAACCGGTATCCGAGAGCTGAAATAGGGTGGTTAAGAAGTTTTGTCGCAAGGTGTAACCCTCCCCGAGATCAATTGAGGGATCTTCCTTCAGTCTGATATATTCGATATTTGACGACAATTCTCCAAGGTTGACGGGAAAATAGCGATACTTCATCTGGCCGCCCACCACGTCTTCAAGGGGATCATCTTCAAAAGTCACAGGACCATAAACCTTTATCTCGGTTGTTGGTATGTAGATCGGAGTGAAAAACGGATAACCCATGATATGATCCCAATGGGTATGGGAAAGAAATATCTCCGCCTTGATGGCTCCTTTGGGGAGATCATTTGCCATCAGCTCATTTCCGAGCATACGAATCCCTGAACCGGCATCAATAATAATGATTCTGTCATCAGAACCCACTCGCAGCTCAATACAGGCAGTATTGCCACCATATTTTCCGGTTTCCGGTCCCGGACTGGGAATGGATCCGCGAACGCCCCAGAATCGTATTCTCATGGTTTACCCCCTGGTTTTTGTCTGAATCAACCAACATGATCTCGTAAAAAGTCGTTCAACGTTCTCAGATGGACTCTGAAAAAAAACTTCGATATACAAGGCGTGGCGGTGTCGTGTAAGCGCAGGCGTACATAGAGTACGTCGAGCATTACACGATCACCCCACAACGCAGTAGATCGGAGTTTTTACGAGTCCATCAACCAATATTCGTCCAGAAATGAGATTGTTTTGTTCGAGGTCAAAATCAAATCTGTAGAAACAGCTCAGCCTTGTGAATTTCTTCATCCACGTATCCGCCAATGGAACCGAAATCACCAGGGCTGAGATCAACAAAACGTAACAGACGATGAATTTCCTCTTCCTCCGGGAAAGGATCCCCGCATAACCGTGTTCAAGGATATTGGTATAACAGTTGCCAAGGGCAATCATGGCAACCTGTACACCAATCTCTCCCTCCAGGCTGTCAATATTGTGATGGGAAGTGATACACTTGGTGATGACTGTGTTCAATTTCCATTTCTCGGCAATCATCAGGCCAACTTCCTGGTGATCAATGCCGAGAATTTCCCTTTCCACAGTAATCAGTGGCCTCTGTTCCCTTTTGGCGACACCAAGCACTTCGATATATTCATCACCAAAGGGAACCTTGCCCAGGTCATGGAGCAGACCTGCCAGAAACAGTTCCTCCCGCTCCATGGGCGAATATCCTTTTTTTTCACCAAGGAGTTTGGCACTCACTCCCGCACCAATGGAATGGGCCCAGAACTTTGTTGTGGGAAGTGCCTTGGATTTTTTTACGCCGGAGACAGTACGGATAATCGCCGTGGAAAGAGCAATATTTTTCACCGTATTCATACCCAGCATGGTGATGGCCCGGGTAAGTGAGGTGACCTTGTTGACAAGGGAATAGTAGGCGGAATTGATCAGTTTCAGAACCTGACCGGTAAGGACGGGATCAAGGGATATGACCTTATTGAGCTCGTTTGGGGACGCATCGGTTCTGCTGCAGATCTCCATGACCTTTCCCACGGTTGTAGAAAGGCTGGGCATTCTCCGGATAAATTTTTCGATATCCGCTCTCTGTTTTTCCTTACTGAGTCCCATGATTTCCTTCAAATAATCAAAATGTTACAAAAAATGACATAAACAGTCAGCCATAGCACATTGTATCGAAAGAAGTTCATCTGGTCAAGAAACCTGGCATACACTGTCCGGAAATGATTTTCTTTTTATTCATCATGGGCTGCTGCAGAAACTGACCGTTGCTTCATAGGAAAGCCGACCACCGAAAATATCCAGACTACTGCCAACCGTCACATCAATCCGGTTCTCCCCCACGTCCCTGATCACCTGTAAGTCCGACAGGTTTCTTACACCTCCTGCGTAAGTTGTGGGTATCGGAGACCATTCACCCAGTTTTCGCACAAGTTCAGTTTCAATTCCGCTGCATTTTCCTTCAACATCGGCAGCATGAACCAGAAATTCGTCACACTGTGCAGCCAGCCTTTCCAGAAGTTCAGGCGTTATCATTTCATCCGTGAACTTCTGCCACCTGTCGGTGACAATATAAAAATCCTCGCCTTGTTTTCTACAACTCAGATCAAGGACCAGTCGTCTTCTGCCCACGGCTTTCACCAACTTCTGCAATCGCTCTTCATCAATTTTTCCATCAGAAAAAACATACGAGGTAACAATAACATGAGAGGCACCACAATCCAGCCACAGGGCGGCATTGTCCGCAGTAATACCACCTCCTATCTGCATTCCACCAGGCCATGCTGAAAGTGCCGCACGAGCGGCATCGTCATTTCCCGGGCCCAGCTTGATAATATGCCCCCCCTGAGACTATCACGCTGATAAAGCTTTGCGAACCATGCAGGGGACTGTTTCGCCGTAAAATTCGTGGTCAATCCATCGGGTTGATCATCATTCAAAGTGCTCCCGACAATCTGTTTCACTTTTCCTTCATGGAGATCAATACAGGGTCTGAATTTCATTTTGCCTTCCTCAAAAAAAAGGCGGGATACCCCGGAGAGTATCCCGCCTTTTGCAATCAATCCCTTGCGTACAGACAGGGAAAAAACAATCAACCTTTTTTTATCAACATGGAAGACGGGTCGAGACTCAAGGTAGCTCCCGCGTCAACAGCACTGGAATCACTTTTCAGGATATCAAGCTTCATTTCGTCCCCTTCAGGCTTGATCAGAAGAACCGTATCAAAGAGAGTTGCCACATCATGACACGGTGCAGGTACACCATCCTCGCTGACCCGGTCATCACTCCGGTGACAGACAGCAGAAAACCATATCATTTTCAGGCCACGATCATCCATGAAGTTCCGCAATTCTTCCAGGGAGGTCTTTTGGTTTCCTTCAAAATCATAACCGTCAATAATCAGACATTCCGGCTTGAAAATATCCTGTTGCACCAGGTCATCAAAGCGTTCTTCCAGAATGGCTTTACTGAAAGCGCTCTCCTTAAATGTCATGATCATTCTGTTTTTGGAAATTCCAGGAATCATATCCAGTTTTTCCCCATCGGTAAGAAGTGAAAGAATGTCGTCATACCAGACCCTTGTTTTCTCGACGCCCTCCCCGATGGAAACATGCAGCACCTTGTTGCCCTGAAGCATGCAGTCAAGAGCAAGCTGTACCAGAATAGCCGTTTTTCCAAGACCGGCCCTGGCCATCACCAACCCCATGCTGCGAATCCCGCTCCCCGCCTTTTCGTCCAGACCGAGAGCCCGAAGTGGATTGTTAACTTTTACCTCGTTGTTTCCCATGGCAGTTCACCCTTTTTTAAAATCCTCATTTGCCAACATTTTCATGCAGCCAACAGTCTGCTGTCATTATTGAAGCAGGACTGTACTATTTTTAGTATTAACGAACAATATTATCAAGCGTTCTTCTTCTCTTCCTGATAGGCCTTGATCAATTCTTCACTGACACTTTTCGGTACAGGCTTGAAGGTGGCAAACTCCATGGTGAATTCCGCCTTCCCCTGGGTAAGAGAACGAAGCGTTGTGGAATAACCGAACATTTCTGACAAAGGTACTTCAGCTTCAATTACTGTGTAGTTGCCTTCTTCAGAAGTACCGATAATCATACCACGGCGTTGGTTAATACTGCCCATGATGGCACCCTGAAATTCCGACGGCCCTTCCACTGCAACCTTCATAATTGGTTCCATGATCATGGGCTTGGCCTTGAGATAACCTTCCTTGAAGGCTCCCACGGCCGCAAGCTGAAAAGCCACATCCGAGGAATCGACCGCATGATATGCACCATCATTGATGACACAACGCACACCGGTAATTGCCGCCCCACAGAGTGAACCTTTGGCAAGGCTCTTCTGAAAACCCTTGTCACAGGATCCGATAAATTCCCGCGGAATAACACCTCCCACGATATTATCTACAAATTCATATTCACCCTCTTCCAGGGGTTCCATATAGCCGGCAACGCGACCAAACTGTCCTGAGCCACCAGTCTGTTTCTTGTGAGTATAATTGAACTCGGCACGACGGGAAATAGTTTCCCGGTAGGCAACCTGGGGTGCACCCACTTCAACAACAGCGTTGTACTCCCGCTTCATCCGTTCAATATATACTTCCAGATGCAACTCACCCATACCGGAAACAATGGTTTCGCCGGTTTCATGGTCCACATAGGTCCTGAAAGTGGGATCTTCCTTGGTAAACCTGTTGAGAGCCTTGGACATATTGACCTGTGCCTTGTTATCCACAGGTATAACCGCCAGGGAAATTACCGGCTCAGGAATATGCATGGAAGTCATGGAACAGGAAATTTCATCCGAAGTAAAGGTATCCCCGGAAGCACAGTCAATACCAAAAAGGGCCACGATATCTCCGGAACCACATGATTCGATCTCCTCCATCTCGTCTGAGTGCATTCGACAGAGTCTGCCTATTTTCACTTTTTTACCAGTCCTACTATTGTATACGGTATCACCCTTTTTTAACTGCCCCTGGTAAGTCCGGACATAGGTCAACTGCCCATAACGCCCGTCTTCCAGTTTAAATGCCAGCATGATCAGCGGATCTTCCGGATCATTGCTTACCGGAAATTCCTTTTCATCGTTCTTCAGATCAAGGGCCATATTCTCAACTTCCGTGGGACAAGGCAGGTATTGAGCGACAGCATCCAGCAGGGTCTGCACTCCCTTGTTCTTATAAGCGGATCCTATAAAAACGGGAGTGAATTCCAGATCCAGGGTTCCTTTACGTACCGCATCATGAATAAGCTGGGTATCTATTTCACCCTCTTCCAGCAGTGCTTCCATCAGTTCATCGGAAAACATGGAGATCTCTTCAAGAAGGGCTTCACGCCTTTCCTGAGCCTCTTCCAGCATATCCGCGGGGATCTCATCTTCACGAATAATTTCACCATTCTCCCCTTCATAATAGACGGCTTTCATGGTAACGAGGTCTACAGCACCTACCAGATCATTTTCCAGACCGATGGGCATCTGCATCATGTGAGCATTAAGTTCAAGCTTATCCCGAAGCTGTTCCGTCACCTTTTCGGGATTCGCTCCCGTTCGGTCACATTTATTAATGAAGGCGATTCTCGGAACATTATACCTGGTCATCTGCCTGTTTACAGTAATTGACTGGGACTGAACTCCACCCACCGAGCAGAGAACCAGGATGGCACCATCCAGAACCCTGAGAGCCCGCTCCACCTCCACCGTAAAATCAACGTGGCCGGGAGTGTCAATGATGTTGATATTTATATCCTTCCAGGTACAGTATGTTGCTGCTGACTGGATCGTGATTCCACGTTCCTTTTCCAGTTCCATGGAATCCATTTTTGCACCGACACCATCCTTCCCACGAACCTCATGAATCGCATGAATCCTGTTAGTATAAAACAGAATACGCTCGGTCAAAGTAGTCTTTCCCGAATCAATATGGGCACTGATACCAATATTTCTTACTTTTGATAAATCCTTACTCATGGCTGCTGTCCTCTACAACGTTGCCAACCGGATATGAGCCGGCCTCGCTTCAATAAGCTATGGGAATAAATAAAAAATAAGGAGTCACAGCATTCTGCAACTCCTCATTCTACTCACAACATCATGCCACTATAAACAACAAATGACATGGAAATATCACCTAGTAACCGCTCAGTATAAACATATTTTGCAAAAAAAGCTATAATTTTTTTTTCATGAATTGTATTTCCCTTAACTGGATTTCAATTCAACTCGTTCTGTGGAACCAAATCAATTATTATGGTTTCTGCCTGTTACACTACCCAGGTACAATCATAATCCTGAATCACTCACGGATCCAACCTGTCCGCCCGAGTTCCTCAGGAAAAATAAATATCCTGCACAGGAGAAAAAAATGAAAGAAATTGCTTTCCAGGATCTATACCCGGAAGATTACACAAACTGTTATGGATGCGGTCGTAACAATCCTGCCGGCCTCCATCTGAAAAGTTACTGGGACGGAGAAGAAAGTGTCTGTCGCCACACCCCTGCCCCCAGTACACTGGTGGGGTTCCAGGTTTTCTGTACGGAGGAATGATTGCCTCTCTGATGGACTGTCATGGTGCAGGGACAGCAGCAGCAGCCAAAGCAAGGGAAAGCGGTGAGCCTGTTTCCCGTTTTGTAACAGCTTCCCTGAAAATTGATTTCCTCAAACCTACCCCCATTGGAGTCGAACTGGAAATACGTGGGAAAGCTGTAGAAATTAAAGGAAGAAAAGTAATTGTCGACCTTCGCCTTCTGGCCGGGAACACCCTCTGTGCCACAGGTACAACAGTTATGGTTGAAATACCCGGGAAAAAATAAATGGTTCATCTCCGGCCAGGAATTGACCTGTACCAAATAATACTTTATTGTCAAAGAATTGCAGTATTTCTGAATCCGTGAGAGTTCAGTGGTAAGTGATTTTATAAATTTACAAAACTACCACGGATTCAGGATAGAGCCAGTCAACCATATCAAAATGTGGAGGTATTATGAAAAACCGATTACTGCTGTTTCCCGTTCTGTCACTGGTAATATTGTCCCTTTCCATGGTCACTGCAGCTGAAGCTGCCTATAAGAAAGAGTATAAAATGAGCGTGGTGGTCGGCCCCAAGCTTCCCTGGGGTGCCGGAGCCACGAAATTCACCGAACTTGTCCGGGAAAAAACTGGTGGACGGATCAATATAAAAGTCTACACGTCCTCCTCGCTCATGGCCGGTAAACAGACCAATGAATTCCTCATACATCGTCAGGGCGTGGCCGATTTCTGTTTCGCCTCCACCATCAACTGGTCAACCACCATAAAACCGCTCAATCTCTTTAACCTGCCATTCTTTTTCCCTGATTATAAAGCTCTGGATGCTGTTACCCAGGGGGAAACAGGAAAGAAAATAGCCCTCCTTCTCAAGAAAAAAGGAGTGACTCTTCTCGCCTGGGGAGAAAACGGTTTCAGGGAAATAACCAACTCAAAACATGCCATTACAAAACCTGAAGACATGAAAGGACTCAAGATCAGGGTTGTAGGTACACCACTTTTCATTGATACCATGAAAGCCCTCGGAGCAAATCCGGTCAACATGAACTGGGGTGACGCCCAGGTGGCTTTCCAACAGGGAGTGGTTGACGGTCAGGAAAATCCGGTGGTGGGCGTGGAAATACCCGTTAAAATATGGCAGTTTCATAAATATGCGACCATCTGGCACTATGTTATTGATCCACTGATGCTCACCGTCAACAATAAAGTCATGGAAAGTTTTTCTGCCGAAGACCAGAAAATCATACAGGAAGCAGCTCTGGAAGCAGCCGGCGAGCAGCTGACAACAGTTCGTAAGGGACTTATCGCACCTGATCTTTCCGCGTTGAAAATTCTTGAGAACAACGGTATGAAAGTCACAGTGCTTGACCAGGCCATGCGCAACAGTTTTAAGTCAAAAACACTCGGTGTTTACCAGAAATGGGTACCGAAAATTGGGGAGGAACTGGTAAAGAGTGCTGAACAGGCCATTGCCGCCACAAGATAAAAAACCTTGATGGTATTTCGCTGGTTAGCCGACCACCTGGAAGAACTGCTCGGTGCGACACTCCTGACCCTGATGGCCATCCTGGCACTTGCCAATGTGGTCACCCGGTATATTTTTCATTTCCCGCTGGCCTTTACAGAAGAAATTGAGGTAAACGCCCTCGTCTGGCTCACGCTCTTCGGCACCTCGATGGCCTTCAGGAGACGTCATCACCTGAGAATGCTGTTCTTTCAGGACAGGTTGCCTGACAAGATGAAAACAGTGCTCAATCTTGGCATCAGCCTCCTGGGGGCTTCTCTCTTCATCACCCTTGGCTACCTGGGTTACCTGCAGATCCTGGAAGAGAAAATTCTGGAGATCACCTCGGAATCACTGGACTTGCCCCAGTGGATCTACACACTCTGTATTCCCATTGGTTGCGCACTCATTGTCTTTCGTATTCTCCAGGCGGCAGTCGTCGAACTGAAGGAGAAAAATTGATATGGGTGTTCTCCTTTTTCTCCTTTTTTTTATCCTCCTTCTTGCCGGCACACCCATTGCCATAGCATTTGGCATCCCCAGTTTTCTTCTTATCTGGTATGGAGACCTGGGGGTTCCGGTTATCGCTCCCAATTTCTTTGCCGGTATCGCTAAATTTCCCCTACTTGCCATCCCTCTTTTTGTGCTGGCCGGCTATATCCTTGAGCGTTGCGGCATATCCGGGCGCATTATTCATTTTGCCAATCTGCTGGTGGGAAGACGGCGGGGAGGTCTGGCCATCGTGGCCATAGGTGTCTGCGTTTTTTTCGGTGGTGTTTCAGGATCGGGTCCTGCCGACTCTGCCGCAATTGGAGCTATTCTCATTCCCGCCATGTATGCACAGGGATACAGCCGTGGCTACAGTGCCGCACTTATAGCAGCAGCAGGCTCAACCGCCATAATTGTCCCGCCATCCATTGCCCTTATAATCTATGGTGCCATTACATCCACTTCGGTTCCGGCACTTTTTGCCGCAGGTGCTGTTCCCGGCTTTCTGGCCGGGATATCGCTGCTTCTCCCGGCCATTCTTATCGCCAGAAAAGAGGGTTATGGCTCCCCACGGGAGGGGGAACAGGATAAGACATCTCTTCTGACAGCCTTCCGGGAAGCTTTCTGGGGACTGCTGGCCCCGATAATCATCCTCGGCGGACTCTATGGAGGAATTTTTACACCGACGGAAGCGGCTGTCGTTGCGGTTTTCTACAGCCTGCTCCTGGGGACTGTAATCTACAGGAGCCTCACATTAAAAACCATTTATACGATTCTCGTTGACGCCAGTGAAACTTCAGCTGTCGTCATGCTGATTGTCGCCTTTGCCGGCCTTTTTTCCTGGGCTGGGTCGACCATCGGTATTCTCGACAGCCTCGCTGTAAATCTCATGGCTGTCTCCGATAACCAGTGGATCGTCCTGCTAGTCATCAACCTGCTTATATTCATCGGTGGGATGCTGATTGATGCCATCAGTATTTTCTATATTTTTCTCCCTATCTTCATGCCGATAATTCAGCACTTCGGCTGGGATCCTGTCTGGTTCGGAGTGGTAATGACATTGAATCTTGCCATCGGCCAGTTCACCCCACCAGTAGCCGTCAATCTCTATGTGACCACCCAACTTGCCGATATTCGGCTGGAAGAAACATTCAGGGCTGTATGGCCGATGGTACTGGCAATGGCAGCCGCACTTGTAGTTGTAGCACTGTTCCCTTCACTTTCCCTGGTTATTCCAGACTTCTTCGGCCTTATGTAAGTAATCAGCCGGTATTTCCCATGATTCACAAAATGTGAGGTCAATAAGACAATGGATATACTGTTAAAATACATAATATGGCTGGTTCGGTAAAAATTCAGTATCATCACTGTTCCAAATTTTCTTCAATCACCAGATTTCCGAGTGTTTTCTGCCGTCTTTTTTTCTGTTCCATAAGCAACCGATATGCAGTGTAATATTTTGCTATATTACTGACATACTGGACGGTTTCCCGACCTATTCTCCGGGCGGCCACCACCTCAACATTATTGAACCAGATATTTGGGTCAAAACCCATTTTTTCGGCATCCCTACGCATTTTCACTACTTTTGCAGGCCCTGCATTATACGACGCGAACGCAAACAACCCTTTGTTCAGTTCATCAATACCCGGTTCATTAAAATAGCGATCAACCACAAACCTGAGATATTTGACTCCAGCATGAATATTTGGATCAATTTTATCTATCCCGGGAATATTCACGTTTTTATCTTTTGCTGTAGAGGGAAGGACCTGCATAACGCCGATGGCCCCCGCCTGGCTCCTTTTCGATTGATCTATTTTCGATTCCTGATATGCCAGGGCAACCAGCATCAACCAGTCAAATCTGTAAGTTTCGCCATACTTTTTGAACAGATCAATTGTCGATTCGAAACGTTTACGTTCCTCTCCCTGAAGATGGTTTTTTACATATTTCACACTTTTCAGATAACGTTTGAAAATTATATTGCCCAGCAACGTGCCTTTTTTACTGCTCTTCACAAAGGCATTAACCATTTTCTTCAATTCCGGATTGTTTTTTCGTATCGCCCAACCTATTTTCCCTCCGGTACTGACCGCCACATTCTGGTGTACCATCAGTTTTGTAAATATCTGTTTCCAGAAAACAGCCTTATGACTGTCAACAATTATGATGGGTAAAAGATCGACATTAACCATCTCAAGCAGATCTTCATCTTCCAGGTAATCAGAAACTTCACTGATTCTTACAAGTTCCCTTCCCTCTGTTTTAAACTGCCGGTTCAGACGAAGCAGGCTCTGATAATAACTGCTTGACCTGCGAACATGGACTTCCCGACCACTGAGATCAGCAAGAGAATGAACCCCCGATACGGAAGGGGCAGTAACAACAATTTCGTTAATGTTTTTTCCAAATGGATCAGAAAAATCCACATGTTTCAAACGCTCCGGCGTAATTGTCAGATTTCCTGCCGCAATATCTCCACGCCCTCGCACAAGATCAGGAATCAGACGATCTCTTGCTGTCGGAATAATAAGAATATGTACTTTAAGATTTCTCGTTTTCAGGCGGTCATTGACCAGCTTTTCAAAATGTTTCATCAGGTCATATGTGATGCCCCGCTGGGTTGCTCCATCTAAAAAATAAAACGTTTTATTGTACGGAACCAGAGCCCGGATCACCCTTCTTTCCACCATCTCGTTGAAATCATTGGTGGACAACTCTTTTAAACCATTCTTGATTCCTTCCGCAAATTTTTCAGCGCCCCTGGCATCTTTCATATTTCCTGCCAACGCTGACAACAGAATTGTAACCACAACAACTGATTTGAATACCATTTTCATATCCGTTTTTTCCTCCTGTTGGCCAGGTATGATTTAAAGGTGACTTTAAAGAGATCCTTTTACACTATACATGTTTTTTTGAATTTTTGATTACTCATGAAACTCAGCCATATTCAAAATGTGCCAGCTTTATCAGGCAAAATTTCGTACGTATTCAGAAAATAATCAAAAAAAATTTGAATCCTTCAGCCCGGAACGATAGACTTTAATAAACCTGACATTTTCATTCAGGTTCACAAACCAAATTACTATCCCATCGGACGGAGGAAACAGGTATGCGCTGGCGTAATATGTCACTAATGGCAAAACTTGGTATCGGATTCGGAACAGTTCTCCTGTTAATGTCTGTAATCAGTATTTTCAGCTGGCGCGGCTTTGCGAACCTCGAAAACCAGGTCAACCGGACAGAATATTTCAACAGTTTAAGCCAGCTGATGCTCCAGAAGGAGGTAGACCACCTGAAATGGCAGGCCATGGTTGCAGATTTTCTGATACATCCAGAACAAACTACACTGAGTGTTGAAACAGATGATCATAAGTGCAAACTCGGCAACTGGCTTTACGGTGAAGAAAGAAAAAAAGCGGAAAAGATAATACCTGAACTGGGCCAATTAATCACTCAGCTTGAAACAGCGCATTCCACTCTACATGGTTCTGCACGCTCCATCAAGCAACTAGACCATTCCGGAAATGAAAAGAGTAACGACTATCAACAAAAAGTTTTAAAAATATACAGTAACGAAACCCTTCCTGCCCTGGAAACAGTACAGACCATCATGGGAAAAATTCGTGAAAAAATCGAAAAACGGGCTTTTCAGGAAGACGAAACGTTAAAAAACAATTCAAAATTCAAGGCCAGACTTATCCCTATTCTCGCTGTTATTGCCATTATTATAGGATCTCTTTTTAATTTTTTTATTGGCAGAAACATTTCATCCTTTCTCAAACAGGCTGTTTCCCTGGCATCGCACATGGCTGACGGGAACCTGACCGAGCGCCTCTCCATCAGGCAGACCGATGAGATCGGACAACTGGCAAAAGCCCTGAATAATATGGCGGACAAAATCAGCGCCATGGTCCAGTCCATAACCAATGAAATGCATCATCTTGCTGCCTCTGCAAATGAAATGAGTATGATTTCCGATGGACTGGCGAGCAGTGCCAGTGAAACAGCAGAGCAGTCAAACAGTGTGGCTGCATCAACCGACCAGATGAGTTCCAATATGAACTCCGTGGCTGCAGCCAGTGAGGAGGCCGCAACAAATGTCAATATAGTTGCTACGGCAGCGGAAGAGGTGACCAGAACAGGTAAACAGATTGCAGAACGGACCGTTGAGGCGCGTAAGGTGACCTCCAATGCCGTCACCCTGGCAGCAAGCTCTACAGACAAAGTTGACCTGCTGGGCAATGCCGCACTTGAAATCAGTAAAGTCACTGAAGTCATTACAGAGATTTCCGAGCAGACCAATCTGCTGGCCCTCAATGCGACAATTGAGGCGGCAAGAGCGGGTGAGGCAGGTAAGGGCTTTGCTGTGGTGGCCAACGAGATCAAAGAGCTGGCCAGACAGACGGCTGACGCTACAGGAGAGATCAGAAATAAGATTGAATCAATCCAGAACTCCACAAATGAAACCATTACTGAAATCAAGCAGATTTCCGAAGTTATCAATAAAGTAGAGAATATTGTAACCGATATCGATACAGCCGTTGATGAGCAAAGTGCCACTAACAGTGAAATCGCCGACAATATCATGCAGGCGGCCCAGGGAATTGCCGAAGTCAATGAAAACGTGGCCCAGGTGTCGGCCGCAGCTGACAATATTGCAAAAGATATCGCAGGAGTCAGCAACGTTTCTGGAGAACTGGTTCAGACCAGTAACAGGGTAAAGCAGAGTGCCGGTGATCTTACGGGAATATCTCTGGAATTACAGAACCATGTGAGTCAATTCAAGATACCTGACCAGACTGAACAGAATGGGGCAACTCATGATTTGGCTGCCAACACACCTGACCTTATCCCCTGGAGCCAGAGCCTTTCCGTGGGGCTGAACTATATCGACAACCAGCATAAGGTATTAATTAAACTCATAAATGATCTGCACAGGGCGATGAAAACCGGTAAAAGCACATCCACTTCCGGTGCCATCCTCGACCAGCTCATCGAATATACAGAAACTCATTTCAGCAATGAGGAAAGACTTTTCAAAAAATTCAAGTACCCTGAATATGAAAATCATAAAAAAGTCCATGCCAGTCTTGTCAGCCAGGTAAAAGATCTCAAGGGCCAGTTTATGGCAGGAGACGGAACCCTTTCAGTGGAGTTGATGGAGTTTCTCCAGAGTTGGCTGAAGGACCACATCCTGAAAGTGGACAAGAGGTATGTACCTTTTCTCAGGGAAAACGGTATTACCTGAGAAATCTTTCCAGGGTTGACCTGCGATCCTAACCCGCATTTCTCATGAACATTGTGTCAATTTTGAGAATAATTATGGAACATAAACAATGAGACAATTATCAGTGACCCAGAAAAATTTACACAATGTTCACCAGAGGTCAGTCCAGGCGACGCCATCTTCTGCAGTATTTCGGCAGTAAATATAGATCACTATAATTCACTGCCAGGTAAGCGAAGACTCCGGGAACTTTGAACCTGACGCCGCCTGAACTCATGAGAAATCCGGGCTAAAAAGTATCATGCGGGAATAACCAGGGTCTTTCCTTCAAGGATTATTTTACCGGCATCTTTTAATGCCTTCATTGCCCGTGTAATACTGACTCGATGCGAACCAGTGAGAAAACTTAAATCTTCATGGGTCAGGGGGAACTGGATAACCAGTCCTTTTGACTCCCTGGCTCCATGTTCCTTAGCAACATTGCAGAGTACTCGTACAGGCGATCTTCAATATTTGTGACAGTCAGGTTCCCGGTAATGCTTCTCATGACAGAAGTATTTTTTGCACAGCCCGTTTCATCTGGCCGAGACGGGCTTCAAGGGGACCGGTATAACCAATTGCAACCCGTAAAAGCCCTGGAGACAAACCCATCCGGAGCTGCTCTTCCATATCGATTTCTGAAGAAGTGGAAGAACCCGAGCAGCTTATCAGAGTGTCAAAATAACCAAGAGAAACAGCTATCAGGCCAAATTGTTCCTCGTTCTGGAGAATTTCCATAAGCAACTCAGCTTTTTCACGGGAACCGCAGTCAATGGCAAGTATTCCACCGTAACCATAGGTATCATTTTTTATTTTTTCGGCTAATTTATGTTGAGGATGACTGGGGAGACCTGGATAAAAGACTTTGACCCCGATTTCCTGAAGCATCTCTGCCATGGCCATGGCCCTTCTGCTGTGCTCCCTCATGCGAAGAGGAAGATGTGGCATTCTCTGTATAATATCAAAAGCCACTCGAGGATCCATGGTGGGGCCCAGCAACATGACACGCCCCGTGTGCAAATCCATCAGTTCCTGGATAAAACTCTTTTCCGCGCAGACAGCTCCTGCAATGAGATCACTGGCGCCATTTATATATTTTGTCAAAGAATAGACCACAACATCAGCTCCTAAATGACAAGGTGTAACAATCAATGGCGAGAAGGTATTATCCACTACCAACTTAATCCCTTTTTGTTTGGTCAAGGTTGAAAGAGCCGGGATATCGGCAAGTTTCAGGGTGGGATTACCAAAAGTTTCCGCGAAGATAATTCGAGTCTGTGGTGTAACTGCTTTCCTGACAGCATCCATATCAGTGATATCCACAAACGTTGTTGAAATATTCATCTGGGGCAACAGGGATTTGAGCAATGCATGTGTTCCCCCGTAAACTGTCTCGCTGGATACGATATGATCACCTCCCTTGCAGATCTGGAGAATCGCGCAGGAAATTGCAGACATGCCACTGCCCGTACAGATGGCTGATTCAGTTCCCTCCATTGCGGCCAGATAGCGTGAGAGAACGTCTACAGTGGGATTAAAATGTCTACTGTAAAGAAAACAGCCGTCCTTTTCCGGGCCTTTAAGTCCCTCGAATATTTCCGGCATGGTGCCGGGATGCAATACAGTGAATGTAGCCGAGCGTGAAATGGAAGGTGCAACACCTCCATGCTCTCCAAATTCCCGCCGAGCCTGCAACATTGCCTCTTCAGGGTTGTATGTCGTCATGATACCTCTCCTTATTTATTGCGCATAACAAACTGAAATCACAAAAATTATATATGATGTTTTTCTGAGCAGTTCAGTACTGGAATTTTCATAACCTGTCTGAATTTGAGCATGATACTTTCATTTCAACACCAAGCAACCTATCTTCTTTCCTCCCCCCATTCAAGGAATTTAAACTGCTTCATAAAAAAGAAGACAATGACAAAATCACAGTACATCAGCGAGATGCAGTTTCTAACCATTCTTATAAGACCAGAATAATAATCACTTGATTAAATCATTCGAATGATTTAATTATTGCCATATATCACGATCCAAAAGGAAAACAAGTATGAACCGGCAAAATCACAAAAAAGAAAAAAATGCAAGAGACCGGCTGCTTGAAGCAGCAATTGATGTTTTCGGCAGGGATGGTTTTGAAGCAGCCACCACGAGAAGCATAACCAGTAAAGCGGGCGTCAATATCGCTGCCATCCCCTATTATTTTGACAGCAAAGAAGGATTGTACAAGGCCGTTGTGACCCATATTGTCGAAACAATTCAAACCCAGGTTGCTGATATGGTGCACACAGCTACCGCCATGCAGTTTACCGGTGATTCAGGAAAACAGAAAGCCCTAACCACATTGCTGACCCTGATTGAAAAAATGATCATGTTTGCTGTGGGATCGGCGGAAAGCCGGCGATTTTCACGAATTATATTTCGGGAACAGATGTATCCGACCGCTTCCTATGACATTATTTACAAGGGATATATGGAACCCATCCTGGATACCCTTGCCACCCTGATCACGGTTATCACCGAAAATCCCTCACGACGGACAGCTCAATTGAGGGCCATGGCCATCATCGGTCAAGTCCTCATCTTTCGGGTTGCCCGGGAAACCATAGTTCGCTCTCTGGATATGCAGGGATACGACTCTTCGGAAACTGAAGATATCTGCAGGATTATCCTTGAACATACCCGCAAAACGCTTACACACCTCACAGAGCAATAAAAAATGAAATTATGCGATACAGGTTATGAAAAAAAACCCGAAATAAAAAAAATCGGAATAGTTCTCTTTATGCTTCTGCTGACCACCTTGTCTGCGAGCTGCTCGGTGAAACACGATTTTCAACCGTCAGGTATGACAGCCCTCGTGCCGGAAAAATGGCATGCTCCCGGTAATACATCGACGGACTTTGACACTACTCATCCACCAGACACACAGTGGTGGCAGCAGTTCCATGACGATCAGCTGACCAACCTGATAACCAGACTTACAACCTCAAATCTTACACTGAAAAAAGCACGGGAACGAATAGTTGAACTGAGTGCCCGCCAGGGAGTCATCGGTGCCAAAGCCAGGTTAAACCTTGAAGCAGCCCTGGGCTACAGCCATCTCAAAACTGGTGACAGATTTATCTCCGCCCAGGGGGTCCCCCCCGGAAAAAGCATTGACCTGTATTCCGCTGGTGCTGTGGCCGGATGGGAACTTGATCTCTGGGGTCGAACTGCCAGACTCCTTGAGGCCGGAGAAGAAAATATCCGTGCTGGATATGCAGATTATCACTCCTTTATGGTGTCTCTTTCTGCGGAGCTGACCATGGCCTATATCGAAGCACGAACTCAGCAGGCACTGCTCAAAAAGATACGGAAAAAAATCCAACTGCAACAACAACTTCTTGCTCTTGCCAAAACCCGATTCCAAACAGGCAACAGCTCAAAGCTGGACATTATTCAAATCGAGCAACTCCTGGCCGGAACCCGTGCAAGCCTGTCTGCCCCACAACAACAACTCATTACAAGCCAGCACCACTTGGGACTCCTCCTTGCCTCCTCAAGGGAAGTAATACTCAAGGCAGATCCCCCCCCGATCTGCCTGCTATGATCGGAATCGGCTTGCCGATTGATCTCATAAAAAGAAGACCTGATATCCGCAGGGCACTGCACAACTACCAGGCTGCTGTCGCCAGAACGGATGCAGCCGAAGCGGAACAATTCCCGACACTGACACTCCTCGGAACTCTCACCCTGTCGAGTGACAGCCTTGATGGCGTGTTGAACAACAATGCGTTTTTCTACTCTCTTGGACCACAACTGCGTATTCCACTGCTTACGGGAAACCGAATTAAAAGTACCATTGCTGTCCGCGCTTCTAAAACGGAACAGGCCCGGCTTGAACTGGAACAGCAGATTCTCTCGGCACTATCAGAAGTTGAGAATGGTTGCGCCAGGGTAATTTACAGCAAAAAGAGAGTCGATGAACTTCTTCAGAAGCAGCAATACGTCAACAAAGACGTACTCCTGGCAGAAGAACTCTATCACTCCGGCCTTGGGAATAATTCCAGGGTTCTCAACAGGAAACTGCAACTTATTTCCCTTCAGGAATCACTGCTTCAGGCAAGAAAACAGGCACTTTTTGATATTGTTTTTCTCTATCGAGCTCTCGGAGGAGGTTGGGAAAATGAGCTGCAGCTTCAACAGATTAATCAATCGAATCAGAAAGGCGGAGAATCATGAAGAAAGGATTTTTTTTAAAAATACTCGTCCTGCTCCTGATTGCAGGGGAGGATTTTACAGTTTTCAAACATACAACAGTGCCCGGCAGCCTGATGACTCCGGCCCGCTGAAAATATTTGGAACTATCGAGATCCGGGACGCAGCTCTTGCCTTTAACGAGCAGGAACGCATTCAGGATATTATGGTCGAGGAGGGAGAACAGGTAATAAAAGGTCAGACCCTGGCCCGTCTTCAAACGGATCGCCTGGAGGCCGGACTTGCCGAACTCAAAGCTAAAACAGCAGCACAACTCCAACTGGTAACCAGGCTCAAAACAGGAAACCGTCCCGAAGAAATTGAGCAGGCCCGCGCCGAAGTCAAAGCAGCAGCGGCCAAAGTAAAAAATACCCGCCAGATCATTACCCGCCTGGAAAAAACATCAAAAAGTGGTGCCACCAGTATTCAGGATAAGGAAAATGCTCAATCAGAGCTCCAAATCCAGGAAGCACAGCTTGAGGTTCGAAAAAAATCGCTTGATCTCGCCCTTCAGGGTCCCAGGAAAGAAGATATTGCAGCAGCTGAGCAACAGTTAAAGGCCCTGCAAGCCAAAGTTTCGCTTTTCAATATTCGATTGCAGGATATGATTCTTACTGCTCCATCTCCTGGCATTATACAAAACCGAATCCTCGAGGTCGGAGAAATGGCCGGACCTGGAAAACCCGTTTTTATCCTGGCACTCAACGACCCTAAATGGGTGCGGGCCTATATTCCGGAACCGCAGCTCAACCTTATCAATCTCGGCATGAAGGTCCGGGTTTTCAGTGACTCCTTCCCCGGTCGCCCCGTCGAAGGATGGGTTGGTTTTCTCTCACCCGTCGCCGAATTTACTCCAAGAACAGTACAGACAGAAGATCTGCGCACGAAACTGGTGTATGAGGTCAGAATCTTCGTTAAAGACAGGGAAAACCGACTGCGACTCGGTATGCCGGTGACCGTTGTTATCAGCAAAAAGACAGACTGAAAAGAAGTCACAGGTTTTTTTATGCAGAAAATAACGACTGAAATTTCCCCGGAAAACAAGCCTGTCCTGTTCGCCGAAGAAATCTCAAAAACCTTCGTGGGGAAGAAAAAAGTTACAACCGAGGCACTACAGAACATTTCCCTGCACTGCATGAAAGGCAGGGTCACCGGACTGGTGGGAGCGGACGGCGCCGGAAAGACGACTCTTCTCAGAATTGCAGCCGGCCTGCTGATACCGTCGTCGGGAGAGATGAAAATCTTCGGTCGTGACAGCATGAAGGACAGTCTTGAAATCCAAAGTCGTATAGGCTACATGCCGCAGAAATTTGGACTCTACCAGGATCTGACTGTACAGGAAAATTTGAATCTTTACGCCGATCTACAGGGTGTTCCAGGACCAGAACGCCCAGGGCGTTACAAGCGACTTCTGGCAATGACTGATCTGACGGACTATACCAAACGACGGGCGGGCGATCTTTCCGGTGGAATGAAGCAGAAGCTTGGACTTGCCTGCGCCCTGATCAAATCCCCCGAGCTGCTTCTTCTGGATGAACCGACCGTTGGTGTTGACCCCATATCCCGCAGGGAATTGTGGAAAATTATCTATGAACTGGTGGAAAAAAATTCCATTTCTGTACTCGTCTCTACCGCCTATCTCGATGAAGCAGAACAATGTGACCATATCATTGTCCTCCACCAGGGAAAACTTCTGGCAGAGGGAACCCCCGATCTTTTCATCAATACCATGAAAGGAAGGGTTTTTATCGTAATTCCTACTGAGACGACAACACTTCGAAACAGCTTTACCGGACTTGCAGATAACCCGGGAATTCTTGATGCCACAATCCGTTCGGGTCATATCAGAATAGTAATGGAAAAGAAAAAGGATTTAGCCCCCACTGCTGTTTCTCCCGAAATATATGGAGAAAAACGTTCCACTGAACCGACCTTCGAAGATGCCTTTATGGCCCTTATTCCTCGATCACCTACCTCATTTCAGAGTGAAAAGAGGCAGAAAAACTCAAAAACAACACATTACAGTGAGCGACATCCAGTTTTTGTAGAAAATCTCTGTAAACTTTTTGGCACTTTTAAGGCTGTAAAAAACTTAAGTTTTTCTGTTGAAAGAGGGGAAATTTTTGGTTTACTGGGCCCTAATGGCGCCGGGAAAAGCACCACTTTTCGTATGCTTTGCGGGCTCCTTCCCGCAAGCTCCGGCACGATCCTCGTTGCAGGGCATAATTTAAGAAAATCAAGGGCAAAAGCCAGGATTCATCTCGGCTACATGGCCCAACAGTTTTCCATGTACGGTCAACTGAGTTCGCACGAAAATCTGCTTTTTTTCGGAAAAGCATACGGTCTTTCAGGTCGACACCTGAAAAAACGCATAGACTGGGCTTTTCATGAATTTGAACTCGACCAGTGGCGGGACAGACCTGCCTTTTCACTTCCCGGTGGCTATAAACAACGACTGGCAATGGCAGCAGCCCTTCTACACGAGCCTGAAATTCTGTTTCTCGACGAACCCACATCAGGAGTAGATCCTTTTGCCCGTCGAGAATTCTGGTTACGAATCAACGGCTTTGCAGAACAGGGTGTTACCGTCGTTGTAACCACCCATTTTATGGAAGAAGCCGAGTATTGCGACCGTATGCTTATCATGAGTGAAGGAAAAACTCTGGCCGTAGGCAGCCCCGCCGACATCAGAAACCTGGCAAAATCTCCTCAAAACAACCAACCAACCATGGATGATGCCTTTATAGAACTGGCCGAAAGAGCCCGGGAGAACAGGGTATGAAATTGTCCCTACTACGGCTGCGCGGCATCCTGATAAAAGAAATTCTCCAGATTATCAGGGACCCCAGCAGTATTGCCCTGGCCCTGGTCATGCCTCTCGTCCTGCTTTTCCTGTTCGGATACGGAGTCAACCTGGATGCAGAACACATCCCCGTCGCGTTCCTTTCCAAGGACCGGGGAAACATCAGCAGGGACCTTATGGCACGCTTTTCCCTTTCTCCCCACTTTCAACTGCATTCCGTTGAATCTTCAGGGGTTGCGGAAAAACTTCTCATGGAGAAAAAAGTGGATGCTATTATCATTTTGCAGGATAATTTTGTTTCCCACTTATTGAGCACAGGCACAGCTCCGGTTCAATTGATAGTTAACGGTGTTGATGCCAATCGTGCCCGTCTCATTGAAGGGTATGTGAAGAGCCTGATGGCAGGCTGGGCACAGATGCGGTCATACAGCGAACAGATCCAGACTATCCCGCCGATTTCAGTAACCTTTCGAATCTGGTTTAATGAGGGTGCTGAAAGCAGAAATTTTCTTATCCCGGCCTGATTACCCTTATCATGACTCTGATAGGCATTCTACTGACAGCTCTCGTCATTGCGAGGGAATGGGAAAGAGGTACCATGGAGGCAATGCTGGTTACCCCCCTGCGGCGTGGAGAATTTCTTCTGGGGAAAATTCTGCCGTATTATCTTCTGGGAATGTTTGGTGTCATCTTATCCGTCGGTGTTGCCGTAACACTTTTTCATGTTCCGTTTCGAGGTTCTATCCCGCGCTACTGGTATTGAGTTCGCTCTTTATGCTGGCCTCCCTTGGATTTGGTCTGTTACTGTCGGCTGCCATTCGTATCCAGTTTGTTGCGGCCCAGATATCTATCGTGGCCGGATTCCTGCCGGCATTTTTTCTCTCCGGACTGCTTTTTGATCTTGGAAGTGCCCCGACTGTCATCCGGCTGGTCAGTTACCTTGTGCCCGCCCGTTACTTCGTCACTATCAGCCATACCCTGTTTATGGCAGGAGATATCAAGTCGGTCCTCGTACCCAACGGACTTGTTCTGGCCGCCATGGCAGTCGTTTTTCTTTCTCTTTCCTATCGAAAAATCCCCAAAAGGCTGGAGAGATAATGAACAGTTTTCACAGAATTCTAGCCCTGATAATAAAGGAGTTTTCCACAATCCTGAAAGACCCGAAGAGCCGTTTTGTCATTATTGGCCCACCCCTGATTCAATTTTTTCTCTTTGGTTACGCGGCAACATATGATCTGAAAAATGTACCCTACGCCGTCTTTGATGAGTCCCGCTCGACTCTCTCCCGACAGTTACTGACCAAAGTTGAAAGCTCCGGGATATTTCGCTTAACCGATTACCTGGGTAACCAAGAGCAGATGACCGGAAGCATTAACAGTGAAAAGGCCAGGCTTGCCATCCATATCGGCTCCGGATTTGAAAAAAATATACGATCAGCACGACCCGTTCAGGTGCAGGTCATCGCCGATGGTCGAAATCCCAATGTAGCCCTGATCGCCCTTGGCTATTTCAATACCATTATCGAGCAGTTCAACCGGGAGCTTGTTCTTCAGGGGATCGTGAGACAGAACAGCCCTGCCATCCGCCTGGTGGAACGTTCCTGGTTCAACAGCAACCTGCGCAGCAGATGGTTTATCGTCTCGTCTCTTGGCGGTATTATCAGCATGGTGGTGGTGATGATTCTAACAAGCCTTTCTGTTGCCCGGGAGCGGGAATTCGGAACCTTTGACCAGCTTCTGGTAGCCCCGTTTTCACCTGGAGAAATCCTGCTCGGCAAATCGGTGCCGCCAATCGTTTTCGGTCTTTTCAATGCCCTGCTTTTTGCTGTGGGTGCGGTTTACTGGTTTTCTATTCCGTTTCGGGGCACAATAAGTGCTCTTGTTACCATCCTGCTCTGTTTTATTGTAACAATCGTCGGCGTTGGCTTGCTTGTTTCCTCCCTTTCCACAACCATGCAGCAGGGGCTCCTCGGTTCCTTTCTTTTTATCATGCCTGCGGTAACCCTGTCCGGATTCGCCACCCCCGTCGAAAACATGCCGCTCTGGCTGCAACGGGCCGATATGCTCAATCCGGCCCGCTATATTATCGCTGCCCTGAGAAATATTTTCCTCGAAGGAGCAGACCTCTCCATGATCTGGCCTTTTCTCTGGCCTCTCATGATAATTGCCGCAGTGACCCTGCCCCTGGCAGCCCTGTTATTTCGATACCGCTCAGGATAGTTCCCAAGAGTACAGCAACCTGGCCTACACCTTAACAATGCTGTTTTCTATCCGTTTTTAAAAAAGAATAGTCTGATCATGCTATGAAATAGTGGACACTCAGTTAAGCCATTGTTAAAAATATGGCCGGAGGAAAAATTGATATCAACATTCTTTTTCCATCAAAAAGCTTTCTCCCTGTAGGAACAAGACTGCTCCTTGATTTTCTGCAGGAAAACATTCGCCTTCGCTTGGAGTAAACATGACATTATGTAATGGTCCCATACTCATTGTTGAAGATGACCCTAATACCTCGACACTGATTGCCACCTATCTGCTCAGAGAAGGCTTCTCGATTCTGGCAGCTTTTGATGGTGAACAGGCCCTGGAAAAGGCCAGAGAGCATCAGCCGGGATTTGTCATACTGGATATCATGCTACCAAAAATCGATGGCTGGGAAATCTGCCGGCAGTTGAGAGAAGTCTCTGATGTGCCGATTCTTATCCTCTCTGCCAGGGAAGAAGAGATGGACCGGGTTTTCGGCCTTTCAATTGGCGCGGATGATTATGTTGTCAAACCTTTCAGCCCGAGAGAACTCGTTGAAAGAGTAAAGGCAATACTCAGACGTACCAACACCGGCATTTCAGAGAAAAAAAGGCGATTATCCCATGGTGGATTGGTGGTTGATCCCGAGAGATACACGGTTACCCTGGATAATATTCCTGTTAAACTGACTACCTCTGAATATAAGCTTCTCCATACCTTTATGTCCTCTCCCGGCAGAGTTTTTTCAAGAAATGAGCTCCTTGCCAGATTTTACGAACACGGTGAAACAGTCATGGAGCGGGTCATTGATGTGCATATAGGTAATCTCAGGCAGAAAATCGAGGAAAACCCCTCAAAGCCACATTACATCCTGACCGTGCGTGGGTTTGGTTATCGTTTTGCTGATGGGGAGAATGACTGATGAAAAACCGCCTTCTCTGGAAACTGCTGCTGACAAATGCCTTCCCGGTTATTGGCGTTATTTTTCTAATAGTCTGGCTGGCCATTGATAAACTGGCCGCCAGATACTTCATGGCCCTGATGAAAACCTACAATATTCCCACTGAAGAAACCCACAGGATGTTTCTCACATCAATTCACCAGTATCTCTGGTGGGCGGGGGCGGTGGCCCTGGGGCTGGCCGTTATCCTCAGTTACCTGTTGACACGAAAAGTATTAAAACCCCTTTCTGAAATGACGGATATCACAAGGGAAATTGCAGCCGGAAATTATTCCCTGCGAACAGACATCATAACAGGAGACGAGGTGGGTGAGCTTGGCGCAGCTTTTAACAAGATGGCCGACAGCCTGGAAAGAATTGAACAACTGCGAAAGAAAATGGTTGCAGACGTGGCCCACGAACTCCGCACTCCGTTGACGAATCTACGGGGATACCTCGAAGCTTTAAACGATAAAATAGTACCACCGACACCTGAACTGTTCCAGATGCTCCAGCAGGAAAATCTCCGACTGGTTCACCTGGTTGACAATCTGCAGCAGTTATCGCGGGCAGATGCAGCAAAAGTTCATCTCAATCTTGAAAATGTCACACTTTCTGAACTCATTTTGCAGGTTATGCATCTTTTCTCACTTCATTTTCAGAAAAAAAATATTGCAGTGAAGACACGGTTCGCCGGACACGAGGCAACGATCAATGCAGACAGGGACAAGCTGCTCCAGGCAATCAGAAATCTTGTTGAAAATTGCTGGAAATACACCCCTGATGGCGGCGAGGTGGTTATTTCCACATTTACAGTACCCACAGGATTGAAGGCGAATTTTCAAAACAGTGGTCCTGAAATATCCGAAAAAGATCTCCCCTTTATTTTTGAGAGATTTTTCCGTGTGGACAAATCCCGTTCCAGAGATGGTGGTGGCGCGGGAATTGGCCTTGCCATCACCAAAGAACTTATTAAAGCCCACGGTGGTGATATCGGTGCAGCAAGCACTGGAGGAAAAACAGACATCTGGTTCTTCCTGCCCCGCTGATTTCAGCTTTCTCTTCATTAAACAATCCAGATCCATTATTTTACCTGTTTTTCCTCTTTTATACTTATATTTTAAACTGATGCCCGGCTTGAGAAAAACACGCCCATTAAACAAAGGATCAATTATGAAACATTGTCTAATATTGCTTCTTACAATACTGTCTCTTGCTTCTTTTACACCGGCAGCAGAAAAAAACAGTCAGTTAAATATAGACAGCAGCGGACTGGCCATCCAGGGATATGACCCGGTCAGCTATTTTTCAAACGAACCGCAGCCCGGCAGAAGCGAATTTGAAACAGTTCTCAACGGTACACGCTATAGGTTCATAAACCGGCAAAACAAGGATCTTTTTGAAAAACGTCCGGAAAACTATCTTCCGGCGTATGGGGGATGGTGTGCCTGGGCAATGCTGGACGGGAACAAGGTCAGTATCGATCCGAAAACATATATAATACTAAATGGAACTAACTATCTTTTTTACAACGGGTTCTGGGGAACACTCTGAAAAAATGGAATTCGCTGGCCCGGGAAAAGGGTGAAAGGTCCCTTATAAAAAAAGCTGATTCGAGCTGGAAAGAGCTCATGTCACAATAGAACTCCTGATTACCTGTGGAACTCAGCCAGATTGGAGATGTGCCTGCTTTTCAGGCTTGTCTGCGGTCAGAAATCACTGATTTCAGTTACTCAATCACCCGGCTGTAGTTGAACCGTATAACAAGCCTCTATAAATACAATCATAGAACTACATGGTGAACGGCCGTAAGAGATGTTGATTCGGGAAAAGTGTGCTGATCGGTAACTGCAAGATTCCTTGTGCCATCGACTCGGACATCAGACTGCTCGACAAGAACGATTTTTTCTTGATATAGGGTACTTGCTTCATATATACTTTAACAAATGGCGAACTTTCCGTCTGATTTTAACTGCGTTTTTTACAGCCTGCCTTATCCCAACCTTTACCCCTTACTTTTTAATTCCCCATGCTGAAACACTATACCGTTATTTTTTTCTCCTGCGTTGCTACCTTGTGTCTTTCTGCCATGCTTACCGGATGCAGTTCACCTGAGCCAAAGGTCGTCTGTACCGACAGCATTGGCTGTGTTGCCATACCTCCTGACGCTCCCCTGAAAATTGGGGTTCTCCAGGCTTTGAGTGGAGATGTCGCCCCGCTGGGGGTGGCGCAAATTAGGGGGCTGGAGCTTGCCCTTGAGCGTAGGGGAGGTTTGGTGCTTGGGCACCCTGTTGCTCTGCAGGTTGAGGATACCGGCTGCACGGCAGAGGGAGGCGCCAATGCTGCCCTGAAGGTGATTGCAGATCCCGATACCGTTGCGATTTTCGGCACAACCTGTTCCGGAGCAGCGGTTACAGGATCAAAAGCAATGTCTGATGCGGGCCTGAGTATGATTTCAGGGAATAATTCAGCGCCTTTTCTAACCGCTATCGCGGGGAAGGCAGCGCCAAGCTGGCAAAAAGGGTATTTTCGTACTGCTCCCAATGAGGAAAATGCCGGCAGGATCGCAGCTGAGTATGCCTACAGTCAGCTGGGGATGCGTAGAGCAGCTACCATCAATGATAACGATATTTATACCAGGGGATTGACAGAAGGTTTTAAAAAAGCCTTTCTTGAGTTTGGCGGTGAGGTTGTACTGGCTACCTCTATTAACAAGGGCGATACGCAGATGGTACCGGTACTGACTGCAGTGGCTCACGCTCGGGCCGACCTGCTTTTTTTCCCGTTGTTTCAACCTGAAGGTAACCATATTTTGCAACAGGCACGCTCGATTCCCGAATTAGCAGAGACCGTGCTGATCAGTGGTGGAGCTTTGATTGAACAGACTTTCATTGATGCTGTGGGAAAGGATGCTGTCGGTATGTACTTTGTTGGCCCTGCGAGTCCTTTCGGGCAAGCTGTTGATAAGCTTGCCGGGCTGTATGAGGGAAAATACAATGAAAAACCCACTGTCAGTTATTATCTCAGTGCCTATGATGCAGCAAATCTTCTTTTCTCAGCCATTGAGCAAGCTCAAGCAACACAAAAAGACGGCACTCTGCTTATCGGGCGACAGAAACTGCGTGATGTTCTGTATTCAGGTAAACCCATTAAAGGAGTGACCGGCACCCTGTCCTGTGATGAGTTTGGTGACTGCGCCCAACCTTCCTTTCGGGTTCTTCGCCTTGACGACCCTGCTCTCGGGGTTCAGGGATTGGAGGAAAATGCGGTTTTCACCGGAACATCAAAGTAGTATTTCATATCTAATGAAAGGCGCTGTGCATGAAGACTGACTTTTCAAGATGGAACAGGCTGGGAATCAACAGTAAGTTCGGTGTTTCCTTTTCCCTGCTGTTTCTTCTGATTCTTCTGGTAGCAGCAACCGCCTATATCTCATTTTATATTATTCGTAACGCAGAAGAGGATATCCGCACCAGCGCTGATATTGAGCGCATGGTTCTTGAAATGGGTCGGGGCATGGAGAGGGCACACCGGTTATTGGGTGATTTTTTTATCCATTACCCCCGGCGTGGCCTGCAAAGGGCCCATGAAGAGTTTGCCCAGCCCTCTGTCCGGGAGATTTCAAAAGTTATTTCCATCAGTAACGACCTGAAGCAGATCCTTGCCCAGTCACCCTTGCGCAGTATCTCAAATATAAACACTGTAGATATAAACCTTTACCTGGCTTCGGCCAGGCGTTTTGCTGACATTTCCATTGAATTTGTTGAGTTGATATCCAGACGGGCGGCTCCTGAAAGAGGGCTTGAGGCACAGTTGTTCTCAGTTGCCGCAGATATTTCCTCTAGGCTCAAAGAATTGCCTGAGCTGCAGGCGCTGCATACGGAAGCCGCAACTTTCTATAGAGATTATCTGCTGACCCGGCATCGTTATCTCATGCAGTCGATGTTTAATACGCAGGATTTGTTGCGTGATGCGCTCGAAAAGGATAACAGATTACAGCCGGAAGAAAAAAAAGAAATTTTTACCCTGCTTTCCTCCTGCCGAAAGCTGGCAGATGAACTGTTGAGGGTTGATAGCGCTATTGAGGGAAAAGTAAGGGATTTTTCACTGCAGGAGCAAACCGTAACCCCCATCTCCAATGAACTGGTTGAGTCGGCCAAATCGGAGGTGATCCAGGCACAGACGCGCATAGACAAGGTGTTTCGGCTGGCCGGAATAGCCATCCTGACTATTGCATTGCTGGGAATTATAGTCATGCTGACCATTGCCCGGATACTGCATTACTCGATTACGGGCAATATCCTCAGGTTAACAGCTTCGGCACTGGAGCTTGGCAAAGGAAATTTGAATGCACGGGCAGTTAAAGAAAGTGAGGATGAATTAGGTCAACTTGCAGATATATTTAATACCATGGCATCACGGCTGCAGGATCTGGTTGAGAACCTGGACAGTAAAGTCAGGCAACGCACTGCAGAACTGGCCGAGAGTGAATCACGTTTCCGCAATCTGGTCAATGATCTTCCCCGGATTGCCGTACAGGGCTATGATGAACAGCAGACAGTCATCTACTGGAATCAGGCCTGCACACTTTTATACGGATACACTGAAGAGGAGGCGCTGGGCAGGAAGCTGGAAGATCTGATCATCCCTGACTGTATGAAGGAAGAGGTGCGTAACTCTATTCGTAACTGGCATGAGAACAATGTGCCCATCCCACCCGGGGAGATTATTCAACGGCATAAAAACGGAAGCAAGGTACCTGTCTATTCCTCCCATGTTATGCTCATTGGAAAAGATGGTAGGAAAATAATGTACTGTGTTGATCTTTCTCTTGCCGATCTCAAGCAGGCACAGGCAGGTAAAGAGAAAAGCGAGACATTTTACCGTCAGTTGTTTTATCATTCCACAAGCGGTGTTGCCGTATATGAGACTGTTGACGACGGCATGGATTTTATCTTTACAGATTTTAATCCGGCAGCGGAACAGATTGAAGGCATAACCCGTGAGGAACTGTTAGGTCGAAGGGTAACAGAGGTCTTTCCGGCCGTGGACAAAGTAGGGATCCTGGAGGTTTTTCGCAGGGTATGGCGAACCGGACAACCTGCCCATCATCCGATTATTTTTTATAAAGATAATCGTCTGGAGGGGTGGCGGGAAAATCAAGTATATAAGCTTCCTTCAGGAGAGGTGGTGGCTATCTATGAGGATGTAACCGAAAAGAAACAGATAGAACAGGAAAAACAGGCTGCCGAGGAAGGCCTGCAACGGGCCAAAAAAATGGAGGCCATCGGTCTTATGGCAGGCGGAGTGGCCCATGACCTGAATAATATCCTCTCGGGCATTATCGGATACCCTGATCTTATTCTTCTCCATCTGCCCGAAAACAGTAAGCTGCGCGCCCCTGTAAAGGCGATTCAAGAGGCCGGAGAGCGGGCAGCGACCGTGGTTGCCGATCTGCTCACGGTGGCCAGAGGTGTGGCCGGAGTAAGGAGCGCTGCCGATGTCAATACCCTGATCTCGGAATATTTTGATTCTCCAGAATGCCGACAGCTGCGTTCTCTGTACCCTTATATTCAGTTTTTTAAGGAACTTGCAGACGATTTGCCCAATATCTCCTGTTCACCTGTTCACATTAAAAAATGTATTATGAATCTGGTGACCAATGCTGCAGAGGCCATGGAGGCCTCAGGCAGTATAACTCTGCGAACACAGGTTTTTATTCCAGGGGAGCAGTGGTGCAGAGAAAATGGAGTAGAACAGAAAAAGTATGTAGAGCTGGCGGTGAGTGATACCGGAACCGGTATCCCGGCGGAATGTATAAACCATATCTTTGAGCCCTTTTACACCAAAAAGGAGATGGGACGTAGCGGCACCGGCCTGGGTTTGACTGTGGTCTGGAATACCGTTCAGGAGCATAGCGGTGTCGTGACCGTATCCTCGAATGAGCAGGGGACAGTTTTCAAACTCTATTTTCCCGTGACCGACCAGGTTGCTGGCGAGAAGAAATCAACGGAGTTAAAGGTGACCAGGGGGCATGGTGAAACAGTGCTGGTGGTAGATGATGAACCCCAGCTTCGTGAAATCGCTGTATCCATGCTTGAAGAGCTTGGCTATGATGTTACCAGTGTAAATTCTGGGGAAGAGGCTGTTACTTATCTGCAGGAGAGAGCGGTTGATCTGGTATTGCTGGATATGCTGATGAAGCCCGGTATCAACGGGAGACAGACCTATGAAAAAATTCTCCGGATTCACCCGGGACAAAAGGCTGTCGTGGTCAGCGGTTTTGCAGAGAACAGTGAGATCCGATCCACCCTGAAGCTTGGCGCTGGGGGCTTTGTCAATAAACCGTATTCCATGGAGGAGTTAGGTCTGGCAGTTCAGAAGTGTTTGCATGAATAACCGATATCTGTTTTCTCTACTTTGAGATTCCGGCTATTCTATAACCTGATAATACCGCTGGCCATCACAAGCCCTGCAGAGAAATTTTTACATCCTTTTCAATACCCCGACAGTTCTGTACCCAGTCTCCGCACTGGTCACACTGTACCTTGTGCATGGAACGGGGAGGCCATAGAATTTCTACCGGTCATTGCCCTTGGGATCATCGATCCCAATTAATTCCAGACCAAGCTTGGACATCCGTATCCCTATCACCTGACAGGGGTAGATATGCCATGAATTTTGTTGGAAATGTTCATCTCGCTTCATACGGCTCTTGTCATTCAACCTTGCAAGCATGCTCTATTCCGGTGGGCCAATAAGTGTCTGTTCCTTCTTCTGAAGGTATTGACTCTCTTTGCTGCCTGGATCAACGTTCTGACCTTTTTATATTTGTGCAACGCCCAGCGACTTAGCTTCTTATCAAAGTGAAACAAGAGGTTGGCTATCCCACTACTCTTTACAATAACCGCATAGGGTCGTTTGATTCCAGCTTCTGGCAGCCGAAACCGAGAGGCCTACTCTCATCTTTAATACAGCACGAATGACTTTCGTCATTCTTCATGACACACGAGCGTAGCGAAAACTCCGACAACCCACTATGCGGGAAGTCGCGACCGTGCGAATATGCTGTGCTCCGGATCACTTACAATTGGAGATGTGCCTACTTTTCAGGCCTGTCTACGGTCAGAAATCACTGAAAACCCCCAATCAACAGACACTCCTCTTATTTTCTTTATGAAATCTTTACAATTCCTTTATCCAGATTTCATATGAAGTGTTTATCATTTCCAAAAAGAGGAGGATTATCATGAAAAAATTATCAGCAGTTTTTCTTTGCCTGGCATTATTTTCTGTTCTGGTGGTTGAAGCAAAAAAAAGACCGGGACCCACGAACGAAACACACCAACCTGCCATGGGCAAAGTATTGACAAAAAAAGCTCTGTTTGCCGGGGGATGCTTTTGGTGCATGGAAAAACCTTTTGAAAAACTTGATGGAGTAATTTCCGTTATTTCTGGTTATGCGAGCGGAACAACCACAAACCCGACGTACAGTAATTATGTAAAGGGTGGCCATATAGAAGTTGTGGAAATTTCATATGACCCGAAAATCATCTCATACAGAGAGTTACTTGACGTATACTGGAGGCAGATCAATCCCACTGATCCTGGAGGACAGTTTGTCGACAGGGGCCATGCCTATACAACCGCTATTTTTTACTTCAACGAAAAGCAACACCGCCTGGCTGCTGCATCAAAAAAAGCATTGGACGAAACGGGAATTTTTAGGAAACCGATTGTAACCCCCATTCTTCCGGCCCCAACCTTCTTTGCTGCGGAAGAGTATCATCAGGACTATTACAAAAAGAATCCTATACGGTACAGGTATTATCGCTCCAGATCCGGAAGAGATGATTATCTGAAAGCCACCTGGAAAAACCCTGTAAAAAAGGTTCTTTTCAGCAAAAAGGACTTAAAGAAAAGACTGACCCCTCTTCAATATAAGGTTACCCAACAGGAAGGGACAGAACCCCCTTTCAACAATAAATACTGGGATAATAAACGACCCGGCATCTATGTCGACCTGATTTCCGGCGAACCCCTTTTCAGTTCTCTTGATAAATTCAAATCCGGCACAGGATGGCCTAGTTTTTCCCGTCCCCTTGTTAAAAATAATATCGTGGAAAAAGAAGATCGACGACTTTTTTCAGTCAGAACAGAAGTTCGCAGTAAAAAAGGTAACTCCCATCTTGGCCATGTATTCAAAGACGGGCCACCACCTTCCGGCCTGCGTTACTGCCTGAATTCTGCTGCACTACGCTTTATTCCTGCAGACCGGTTAGAAAAAGAAGGATATGGGAAATTTGCAAAACTGTTTGATTTTTAACAGGTTTTTCTCAAATTCCGCTTACCGGCTACAGTGTATTTTCAACCTCCACATTCGAGAATTCCCTCCGGTTATATGGTTTTTCCGGTTTTTTTTCCGGTTTTCCAAAAAAATCTTATACTGAGGGGCTGCAAAGAAATCGCTGTGATAGCTAATATTCTCTTTTATTATCATTATGTTATATGTTTTTTCAGTCTTAAAATATAAATGGCTCCCTTATTGCATACCACAATGTAGCACCACTGTCCGATAGAGGTGTCATTAATATTCATTCGACCAGCATGGAGGATCTGTCATGAAAAATTTTTTATCAGCTGCAGCCTGCTCCTTCGCACTTCTTGTATCAACTTCCGCTAATGCCTATTTTGTACGACCATTTGTAACAATTGGTCCAGCCGGCACCATTGATGGACTTGTCGTTAACAGTGCTACCCATGCTTCTCAGGGATTTAATGAGGCCACTCTTAAAGCCCGTTCTGCGGTAAGCCTGGATAATGGAGAGATGCGTCTATACGCAGAAGGTCATGGGCCAAACGCTGCAGCTTCAGCCCAGGGCGTTATGGGTGACACTCTGACATTTACAGGTGGAGCAGGTACATCTGTTGATGTTTCTTTTGGCCTTGACGCAATCCTGAATGCCGAAATATTCGGTGTCACACCCAACAACTCAATTCTCAGCTGGAATATCGCAGTTGCTGTGTTTGATACCGGTCTGGTCGATCATACTAACTGGTTTGGAAACGCTCTTCAGGATGATCCAGGTGATATTGCACCTGTATTTTTCCAACTACTCAATGAAGACCTGGGTAACCCAAGTGCAGATATTGTTGATTATGAGCTCTCTGAATCGATTGATGGATCTTTCATGCTTGGAAGTGATAATGAAAGCTACGACTTTTTCTATCTTGCAAGTGTGTTCGGAAGTGCAAGCACTGAACTTTCATCATTTGTCTGGGATGGAGAAAATACTGCAACAGCCGGTTTGGATGTTGCCCAAGGCGTTACAGTAAGGTCTGGATCAGGTGTATTTTTTGATACAGCACCAACAAATCCTGTTCCTGAACCTACAACCATGCTTTTGTTTGGCGCAGGCCTGGCTGGACTTTTAGGTACCGGGTTCAGAAAGAAAAACAAATAATTTTCCGCACCTCAAAATACCAGCAGCAGGACAGGAAGAATAATTCTGCTGGCTTGCTGCTTCCTTCCATCGCTGATTCAGAATACCGGCTGATTTCAATCAGGTTGCCATTCGGATCACGAAAATAAAAAGAGGTCATTGTTCCTGAACCACCTGTTCGTTCAACAGGTCCCAGTTCTATCTCAATACCTCTGGCCTGGCCAAGAGAGATTTTCTGACATCTTCAATTCTTGATGATCTCGTAAAAAGTCGTTCAACGTTCTCAGATGGACTCTGGAAAAACTTCGATATATAAGGCGTGGCGGTGTCGTGTAAGCGCAGGCGTACATAGAGTACGTCGAGCATTACACGATCACCCCACAACGCAGTAGATCGGAGTTTTTACGAGTCCATCAATTCTTTGTTCCACGATAAAACAAAGATCAGCGGAACCAGGCACTGGTCGCCTGGCACACGGCGACAGTTCCTGGCCGGACCTGTAAATTTATTTTCTGACTTCCAACCTTCGACGCTTTCCGTTTTCCATTAAATGTGATAATTCCAATACTGGGAAGCTTCCCATAAAAATTACAGGTCTGACTGGTATCTGTAACGGTCAGGACCAGATGATCCAAGTTAAGTATATTCATATATTTTCCGTTTGAAGAAGGCCCAAGAGTCGGTTGCCAATCATTGATCAAAGGTCGAATTCAAGTTTCATGGGTAATTAAAATATTTTTCACACGGATTTCACAGGTTATCAACCACTCAATATTCCCAAAAAAAAGAAAAATGAATCCTGAATCCGGCGTAGTGGGAATCATCGGCGGTCTTGGCAATGAGGCCATGACCGATCTCGCATCAAAAATAAACAGTTTCCCGAACAGCAAGAACCATTCGTTCATTTTTTACGGTAATTCCCGACTTGCTTATACACCCCGGGAACTCAAACAGATCTGGAACCCGACTGACGAACCTGAATTACGCAGACATGACACGGCTGTTCATACCGTACGAATTATGCAATATCTCGGTTGCCACGCCATAGGGTTGGCCTGTAACAGCGCCCATAAACTTTTCAGGAAGATCATGTCGGATATCCCTGTTGTTTTCATTGACATGCTGTATGAAACAGCACATTCAATGAAAAACAACACGGGAACTATCCTGGTTCTGGGAGTGACGGACCTGGTTGAATCCGGTTTATACCAGAATGCACTGCAGGCCTGCGACATTGCCACAACGAAACCTTCCAGGGAAAACCAGGATAAAATTATGGCGGCTATTTATGATTCACAGTTTGGAATCAAAACAGCCCGGATAACGTCAAGAGCGGAATCGCTTATTTGTGAGGTTATACGTGATGAATACGGGAAACATGGCTGCCGTAAGGTTGTACTGGGCTGCACTGAGCTCCCCCTGGCATTGAACAACGAGAGCTGTAAACGGTTTAAACATTGCGGCATGCTGCCGGTTGAAATTGAAGTTATTGATGCTTCCTCAGAACTGGCCCGGGCACTCGTGCACTATTCCGGGAAAAGACAACTGACGCCTGTGCACCCTGAAAACTATAAAACACACCATACCGACTGGTTCGCACCTGCAGCTTTTATAATTGAAGACCTTGCGGAACTGGTCGCAATCCAGAAAAGTATTTTTTTATTCACTACCCGTTTTCTGAAAAAAAAGAACCGGTCAATTACAGGTAGCTATCTACACCTGCCGACACTTTATTCAGTAGGCGATATTGCTGACATCAAGGCCAGACTGTCTGTTCTGAAAATCAGCATCTATAAACACGATTCAACCCTGGAACAACAGCTCCAGTCCGTTTTTGAACGACATTTTGCTTCAATGGATTGATTTTCTCACTCACACCTTGTTTATCCGAAGGAAAACCTGTCCAGATAGTTCTTGAGCTGCAATTTGTTCTCTGGCGCCAAAGGCGGACAGTCGTTCTGGTCCATGCTACCCTCGATTACCCTTGTGGCAAAGACCATACAGGTGGGCTCACCACATTCCCTGCAGTTTGTTTTTGGTAATAATTTCAACACCTCGATTAAAACCGGTTGCTGCATGCTTTCCGTACTGGGCTCTATTTCGTCTCTTTTTTCCCAGGTATCATTAATAACTCCCTGGAGTCCAGCAACTATTTTTTCTGCTTCTTCCTTATCAGCAAGCGCATTCACTGCTATTTTCTTTGCATAAAAGGTGATCAGTTTACCATAATTCTTCACCATCAATGATGGTGGTTCTTTCGTGTATACATGCCCCCGAGTACTGTATTTAAAAACGGTAAAACCTCACTGATATCGTTGTCGAGATGGGCAAAACAGTGCACTCCTTTCGCTTCGGAATGACATTTCGATTTGAATATTTCAAGGGAATAGCCTTTAAGCAACATGATCATGCCTCATAGTTTCTGGTTTTGAAAATCCGGTATCTATTCCTTGGTCCGTACATGACAGACTCCACCAAGGACTTTTTTTTCATGGGGAAAATATTTCTGTTTCAATCGAAGAGCAACCCCTACCAGACCGATCAGAACGGGTACCTCAACCAGGGGGCCTATAACCGCGGCAAAAGCCTCTCCGGAATCAATGCCGAAAACAGCAATGGCTACAGCTATAGCCAGTTCAAAGTTATTTGAAGCTGCGGTAAAACTCAGTGTGGTGGTCTGTTCGTAAGTGGCTCCAATCTTCATTGAAAGAAAAAATGAAACCATAAACATTACAAAGAAATAGATCGTCAACGGGATGGCAATACGTATGACATCAAAGGGCAATTGCACAATATATTCACCTTTCAGGGCAAACATTACCAGGATGGTAAAGAGTAGAAAGATCAGAGTAAACGGGCTTATCTTCGGGATAAATACATCTTCGTACCACTGTTTCCCTTTTACCTTGACACCGATAAATCGGGTTATCATACCACCGAAAAAAGGAATACCCAGGTAAATAAAAACAGATTGGGCAATTTCCCCAATGGATACAGCAACCACCGCCCCCTCAAAACCAAACCATCCGGGAACCACAGTGATAAAGATCCAGGCATAGAAAGAAAAGAAAAAAACCTGAAAAATCGAATTAAATGCCACAAGACCGGCACAATATTCCGTATCACCATCAGCCAGGTCATTCCAGACGATAACCATGGCAATACACCGGGCCAGTCCGATAAGAATAAGACCGACCATATATTCATGGTAGCCTGACAAAAAGATGATTGCCAGTAAAAACATTAAAACAGGGCCGATAATCCAGTTCTGTACCAGTGACAGCATAAGAACTTTCGTATTTTTAAATACCTGGCGAAGCTCCTCATATTTCACTTTTGCCAGGGGCGGATACATCATCATAATGAGCCCCACCGCAATGGGAATATTTGTAGTCCCCACCTGAAATGCATTAATGAGCGTTTTGCTCTGGGGATACAGAAAGCCGGCCATCACCCCAATAAACATTGCCAGAAAAATCCACAAGGTCAAAAACCGATCAAGAAAAGACAGTTTTTTGGGTCCATTTTTCATCGTGTTGCCTCTTTCTTTTCTCCGCCGGTATGGCAGCTTTTTTCACCTTTTTCTTCGAGGTAAATTTCCAGATTTTTCTGGTCCTCACGAATAGTTTCCAGAACAGGTAATCGCTGCTGCAATGATTTCACCACATCGCAGGCAAGGGACTCAGGATGGACAAGCAGACGATAATGCATCCATTTCTGTTTTCTGCAACTCTTCACCAGACCGGCATTGCGCAGATATGATAAATGGCGCGACACAGTCGACTGCGGCAAATTGAGAGTTTCCGTAATATCGCAGACACAGAGTTCTCCGTAAAAAAGCAACGCCAGAATACGAAGGCGTGTATTATCCCCTAGTGCTTTAAAGAATTGTGTTGTATATTCCATATGGATTCACATATCCTCATAAGCGGATATTGTCAAGAGTTAATGACAGTATTGTCCGGTTTTGAACAAGAATAGTGATACTTCTTTAAAAGAGGAGAAAAAAATGGAACAGGTACTCAAAAAACTCACTCTGGAATTCTTCGGAACAGGAAAACATAAGATTTCACCTGATAAATTTTTTGAAGTAGAAAATGGTTTTCTGCTGGATGTTCGTTCAAAAGAAGAAGCAGATTCGATTGCCATCATGATGAAACCCCAGCCCAATATAGAATGTAAAAACATACCAACCAACGAAATTCCCGACAGAATTCATGAAATACCACGAAACAAATCAATCGCTGTTTTTTGTCCGGCCAATGTACGCTCAGCCATAGTCTATGCCTATCTTCTTGCAGAAGGATTTTCTGACATCCGCATCATTGTGGGGGGCTATTCCGCCCTAACTGAAGCGGTGAAACCCGGCAAAGTTCTCAAAGTTACCCGGAATGCTCATGAAACTGAATAGGCACCTGAAATGACAAGTTTACCGATTGTTGGCGTTCTTATTTTAATAGTTGCCATTGCCATGACCATGGTCGGCAAAGGAGGTGGCAATTTCTATGTTGTCATTCTGGCAATCGCCAATATACCCATGCACGAGGCGGCAACAACGGGCCAGTTTATTCTTTTTGCAGCTTCCGTTGCCGCCATGATTATATTTCAGAAAAACAAATCAGTCTCATGGCACCTGGTATTTTTAATTGGGACATTTACCGCCCTGCCAGCTCTGGGCGGAGGGTATTTTTCCTCTCTGTTCAGTGGTTTTTCCTTAAAACTGGTCTTCGCTCTCATGTTGTTTGCTGCAGGTGTTGTGATGCTTATCCCTGCCTCAAAGAAGAAAAAATCAGTCCAGAAACCTCTTTTAGGAACCATGACCATACAATCCGGTGGAGAGACATATACTATTAACCTGTGGATTGCACTGCCAGTCACTGTTTTAACCGGCTTTGGCTCCGGAATGGTTGGAGTGTCGGGTGGATCTTTTCTGGTTCCTTTGATGGTTATGGTCTGTGGAGTTCCCATGCACACTGCGGTTGGAACCGCATCTACACTGATTGCGGCAACAGCCTTGATGGGTTTTACCGGCCATGCAATCCAAGGTGATTTCAACCCCGCGTGGGCTGTTCCTTTGGCTGTTGTAACTATAATTGGAGGAATCGTCGGCGGAAAACTGTCACTGAAAACAAAACCTAAACACTTGAAAAAACTGTTTGCCTATACAAACTGGATAGCTGCTCTGTTTATGATTTTCAATGCCTTTTACACAAATAATTAATGATGGACTCGTAAAAACTCCGATCTACTGCGTTGTGGGGTGATCGTGTAATGCTCGACGTACTCTATGTACGCCTGCGCTTACACGACACCGCCACGCCTTGTATATCGAAGTTTTTCCAGAGTCCATCTGAGAACGTTGAACGACTTTTTACGAAATCATCATTAATTCACCGTAAATATGCGCGGAACTACTGTAGCTTCATCACTTCTATACTTTTTGCTGGCTGGCTTACTGGAAATCGGGGAGGCTACCTGGTCTGGTTATGGCTCCGGGAAGGCAAATCTTTAACCTTTGGGGCCGCTGGTGCTGTTATTCTTGTTCTTTACGGGGTAATTCCGACCTTGCAGCCAGCCAATTTCGGTAGAGTTTATGCCGCTTATGGTGGTGTTTTCATAGCTCTTTCCATCCTATGGGGATGGAAGATCGATCATGTCAAACCTGATCTTTATGATATTATAGGCGGTACAATTTCCCTGGTGGGTGTCTTGATCATCATGTACTGGCCTCGACCATGAAAATGCGGTGATTGTAAAATGAAAATTCTTTTTCTCTGTACCGGTAATTCATGTCGCAGCCAGATGGCAGAAGGCTGGGTTCGCCATTTGAAAAATGACACCATTGACGTCTGGTCGGCAGGTATTGAAAAACACGGTTTAAATCCACAGGCAGTAAAGGTAATGGCCGAGGCGGGTGTGGATATTTCAAACCAGACCTCAAAGCTTGTCACTGAACTGGATGAGCAGGAATTTGATTTCGTCATTACAGTCTGTGACCATGCAAACGAATCATGCCCACTCTTTACCGGCAAAACCCGCGTTATTCATAAAGGATTTGAAGACCCACCCAGACTGGCAGCAAAAGCCGCAGACGAAAGTGAAGCTCTCCGCCATTACAGGCGGGTTCGCGATGAAATAAGGGATTATGTACACCAACTCCCTGAAATTCTACTTTCGGGCACTGTACCGGATCACGAAAAGTAATATAATGAAGATTTCCAGAACTTCCATTCCAGCCGCATGGACCCATTACTGGGCTAAAAATACAGAACAGCCATCTCATTGTCTTCCAGACGCACCTCCTGTTGTTTCAGAACTTTTACAGACAATCTGGCAACAGTTTTTTCTGACCCTCCCTGGTAAAACCAAGGTCCTTGATCTTGGAACCGGCAATGGTACTGTCCTCCAGACTGGTCATGATACCCGAACTGATCTTACCTTAACCGGTATCGACTACGTAAAATCATTACCGACAATACACGACGAGATTACGATGATGCCCGGTATTTCCTTTGAGGATCTCCCTTTTGCCAATAATACTTTTGGAGCAGTAACCAGTCAGTTCGGTATTGAATACGGGGATCTTTCTTCAGCCGTCACAGAATTCAGCCGGGTAACAACAGACCATGCCTCACTCCTTTTCGTCTGCCATGATACTAACAGTATTATTGTTGAAGAGAACAGGAAAAGACAAACTGTACTTCGACATCTCCTTGCAAACGGTGGTCTTATAAGCACAACTCTTAAACTCATACGGCAAAAAAAAACGACCCGGCCCAAGGGACGAAGACGCCTTGATCATCTGCTGAATACATCACTCAAGCGATTCCCTGAACACCCCGTTATTCTGGAAGTTGCGGACAGAATCGCACAAATTCTGGTTGAATCTGCCCCACTTGAAAAACTGCTCGCCCTCCGACAGGATATGCTGATGGAAGACCAGCGGATAAATGCACTCAAAAAAGCTGCTCTCTGTGCAAATAGAGCTCAAGATCTGACGACCACCATCTCCGGACTAAAAAAAAATGTCAATCTTGAACAAATTTTTATTCCCGGAACAACCACCCCTCTTGCCTGGAAAATCCATACTCAGTAATACATTTTCCCCAGTCAGCACATCCCGCAAACCTGTCAGCATAACAGTGTTCGACACAATATCCTGATACTGATGCCCGATCTTCTTTACCTGGAAGAACCTGTACTATAATCACCAGTCACTGTGACAAAAGTCACAATCCAGATTGATTATTATCAGGTAACGATATGACCACCATCATTTTTCCTCCCTACCACTTCTGCTACAAGAAGCACAATGAATAACGGTGTTTTGTTGTATGGCAGTATTTTTATTAACCAGAAAGGAGGAAGAAAAAATGAAAAAACGTTTATGTGCTGCCGCACTGGCTCTGGGAACCTGTCTGACCGGCGGCCTCATGGCAGGCCAACCCGCCACCGCCGGGCCCTTGGTTGAATTTGGAGATGAAGGATACATGCAATTTGATGTCAAACTCCAGGGAATTGCAGATTTCACTGATTTTGGTTCCGGAGTGGACGGAACAGAAAGCAGAAGCGATTTCTATCTCAGGCGGGCCCGTCTGGTTTTTACCGGTATGATCAACGATACCTGGGGCGCCAAGTTCCAGACCTGAGGCGGAACCAGCGTAACCCGCAGTTTTGGCGGGGTGGATATGAACTTGCAAAATCAAATGAAAAATTAAACTCAAATATCAGATTAACCGATGGCTATCTGATCGGTCTCTTTAGCGACCACCTGAATATGAAACTCGGAATGACAAAAATTCCAATGACCAGGGCCAATCTGGACGAATGCTTTGCACCACTCACATCAGAGCGTTCCATGTTTGCCTACACTCCCTTTGGCACGGATGCAACAAAATACAGTCGTGACATGGGAATAGTTTTATCCGGTAATTTTTTCAGTAATCATCTCAAATACTTTGCGGCATTAATGGAAGGCCGGGAAGGCGAAACCAAATTCTACAGTCCGTTTATGAACACAGAATTTGTTTCCACACCGGAACCATCCAACAGTTTTGCCTGGTATGCCAGAGTACACTACTCCTTTCTCAATCCAGAGGGTGGACCAACCGCCATGGGATACAAGGGGACCTACCTTGGAGCCAAAGGTCCTTTACTGACCCTGGGGGCCTCTATTGGATTTGAACCTGATGCGGCTTACAAAAACACAGCTCCCGCAGGAGAACCCGGTACACCCGGTTTTCTGTCAAGCAAAGTCCTGAACAATGAAACTGTTGATTATACAGCATGGACAACTGATCTGTTTTTTGAATATCCTTTTGAAAATGACGGAATCTTAACTGCAACAGCAATGTATTTTAACGTCGATCTTGAAGATGCTTACAAAACCGCAAATGCTCCGGCTGACCAGAATACCATCGTAGGAGGCGGCAGTGGCCAGAAAGACGGTTGGTATGTCAAGGCCGGGTATGTACTGCCTTTCCGGATTATGGATGATGGAATGATTCAGCCCTTTGCCCGTTATGAAGACTGGAATGTTGCGTCGTTTCTTGGCGTAAAAGACCAGGAAGTGACACAATGGGGATTGGGGTTCAACTTTTTCCCTCTTGGTAACCACGACCTGAGATTCACTCTGGAATACTATCATACCGAATTCGATAAACCAACAAGACTCGGTGATTACAAAGAATTCCACACAAACACACCGACACTCTATGACGATTACAATGTGCTCTCACTGATGTTCATGGTGCAACTGTAGAGGACGGTTGATATGAAGAAAACACTGCTACTGACTGCGATAGCTGCTGTTCTAACGGCCCAGACAACATATGCCAACGAGATGATTGTGAAGCTCAAATCGGGCAATACTGTTGTTATCGAATATACAGGTGCTATTGAACGTGTCGGTCTTGAAGGTGGTTCCGATGCCATACTGGGCATGACTATGCATACAGGCACGAGACAGAAGCCGGAACTGCAGAGACAGAAAAGTGCAGACAGGCCCACACCGGAAGAACAGAAGACGGAAGAAGCTGGTGATGAAGAAAAGTCGTCACTCAAGTTTTCCTGGGCCAGGCCCATAGATGATGAAAACCTGAAACGTATTCAAACAAAAAAATAATTAATATAGAGGTGATCCAATGAAACGAACAACAACGATACTTCTGGCAGGTCTCTTTTTCATAACAATTGTCTTTCCTGGAACATCTTTTGCGGGCAGCACTAAATGCAAGGTCATATCGATCGATGGCTCCAATGTAACTCTTGACTGCGGAGATAATGCAGATAATTTTGATGAAGGAACCAAGGTTCTGGTGAAAATCAAGAAATCAAGAAAAGCCATTGAAGGTTGCTGACCATGTGATGTGGCCCCTCTGTGAAAAGAGGGGCCCATATACGGGCAATCAATTCTCTGTTATTCCACATCAACTATCTTGTTCAGTTCACTGTGTTCCTGCACAATGATCAGACGGGGACTCCCTTTTTTATTCGTGGCCAATATACCTCGGTCACGAAATGATTTGAGGCAGCGCCCCACTACTTCCCGCGATGTTCCCACCAGGGAAGCCAGCTCCTCCTGTGTCAGCAGACAGACAAAGTCATACTCATGACTGGACTGCAGGTTGCGCAGTAATATTTTAGCAAGCCTGGATTCAATTTTTTTAAAGGCAAGATCATCAAGCAGAGAAGAATAAGTCGCCATTTTACCGCAGATACAACGGATCAGATTGCGTGACAGCTCACCGGAAGTGGCTATAATTTCTTCAAAATCATCACGGGACAGTGAATAAATCAGCGAATCTTCAATAACTTCAGCACTGGCAAAAGCATCAAGGGAAAAGACTGTCGCCAGGCAGAAAATTTCACTTTCTTCAATGTACCAGAGCGTGAGTTTACGACCGTTGATATCACTTTTAAATATTTCCACCTTTCCCATTTCCAAGAAATAAAGGTGCTCTACCTGGTCTCCCTGAAAGAAAACATACTCTCCTTTTCTGTATTTACGTTTAGTGGTTCTCTTCGTAAGCTCGAATATCTGTTCATTTTCGAGAACAGACAATTGTGGCATGGCCCGGAAAAAAGTCTGCTCAGGGGTCATGTTTTTATCCATTACACATTTTCTCCATCAGTTACCTGCACAGTACAGGAGGCAGAAAGTATGAAAAGCACTGAAAGAAACACTGCTGGAAATATACTGAAAAGATTTATTACACAATGATTCACTCATTAAAAGAATTTTTTTGGGGAGGAAATATTTATAATAAATCAAGCCCGATAGTATTTTGACACCCTGTACAGAGTGTCAAAATACTATCATCTGTTTATACAATTTCTTTCTTTACGTCCTTATCCCCGTCAAAACCATAGGCAAACATGGGGACATAAATCAATGTCAGTAAAGTGCCGACAATCAGGCCACCGACGGCCACATCAGCCAAAGGAGAGAGACGTTCAAGGCCTACAGCCTGTTCAAGGGCTATGGGAATCATACCGGCAATTGTTCCAAATGCCGTCATCATCACCGGCCGAAAACGAACCTTAACGGACTCAAGGGCTGATTCGAAAGCAGACTCTTTCTTCCGGTAATGTTGGTAAAAATCAATGAGCAGAATGGAATTTTTTATGATGATGCCAAACAGCAGCAGAATACCAACCATGGACGGCATACAGCTTGGTTTGTTAAAAAGAAGCATTCCCCAGGAGGCACCGATCATCGAAAGTGGCAGGACTACAATCATAATCAGCGACATTCGCACGGATCGGTAAATAGCAATAAGTGCCATGGTCAGTATTATAATTCCGGTGCCTATGGCTTTCAGCATCCGCTTGAAAGAATCATTGAGCTGGGCAATATCACCTTCCTGACTGATTATCATCCCACTGCTTTTAATTTCCTTGAGAACAGCGTCAGCGTCCGCCGTAATATGAGTAACGGGACGCAGGCTGCGATAACCGGAAACATCGAGACTGTAGAGCATTTTATCCCTCTCGATCTTGGCCGCGGTCAAACGTTGATGAATATCGGCAACCGCTTCCAGCGGCACACTGCCGTCTTTGGTCTGGATAGGCAGTAACCGCAGGCTCTGCAGATTTGCATTAAACTCACCTTTCAGATACAGACGTACCGGTTGGGTATTCATGGTGGCAAAGTCACCAAGCAGAGAGACAACCTGCCCTTTGATCGGAATCTGGCTTGCGATGGCAACAGGCGTCAACCCGTAACTGAGTGCTTTATTGGTGTCAATTACAACTTCGGCCTCATTAAAATCGCGATCCCAGGAAAGCGACATACTTGTCAGGCCCTTTATTCCTGTCAGCTTTCGAGCAATTTTATGGCCCATCTGCGGCAGATCCCGGTAATCGGGAGCCTTAAGGCGTACATCAAGAGGTGTTTTTATGGAGGACAAGGCTGTGGCTCCAAAATCATACACATCGACACTTTTCACCCCCTGGAGTTTATTTAATTGATCCCGGATTTCATCCTCTATCTGCCACAGGTTTTTTTCCCGTTCAAAACGATTCACACAGTTAACAGTAAACGTTGCCTCAGCAGGGAGATTACCACTGCCCAGAGAGAGTACTCCCGCTTCACCGCCAAACGCCACCGAACTCATCACCACTTCGTCCTGACTGTGCAGCCAGTTCAGAAAGGGTTTAATCCGTTTTTCCGCACTTTCCACCGTGTCATTTGCGGAAAAAGCCACATGAGCCTTGATGATACCCGTATCCATGGGCGGCATCACATCTTTTCCGATGACAGGCATTATATTCTTCAGGCTGAGTACCAGAATGAGCAGTACACCAAAGGTGAGTGCAATTTTTCTTACAACTGAAAAACGACCGTTGGAAAAACGAAGAACACTCTCATAGGGACCAACCAGCTTTCCTATGGTATTGTCATAGATCGACTCAAAGAAACGTTCCACACGATTCTTCTTTATACCTTTTCTGTACAGATACACTGACAGTTTGGGGATAAAGGTAATGGAGATAAAGTAAGACACGAGCAGGGCGATGATCAGTGTCTCGATCAGGGGTCTGAAAATATGTTGTGGAAAATCACCCACAAACATCAGGGGAAACATAATTGCAATAGTGGCCACAGTTCCCGCAAAGATTGGCGCTATCACCTCTTTGGTCCCTTCCTCAATGGCAGTTGCCAGATCTTCATGCAACTCACCCAGATGTCGCTCAATATTCTCCAGCACTACCACGGCATCATCAACCAGCATTCCAAGTGCGAGAATTATGGCAGTATAGACAACAATATTTAACTCACCTCCAAAGAGGTAGATCATTGCCATGGTAGAAAAAAATACCAGAGGAATGGACAATCCAGCCGCGAGGATGGCTCGAAAATTACCGAGAAAAAAGAGCAGAACCAGGAGGGTGTAGAGAATGGCGTCCCGCAATGCCTCCAGCATGTTGGTGTTTGCAGTTTCTATAAGGTCTCGCTGGGTATCGGCAATTTCAAAACTGATCTCAGGATATTGCACTTTCAATTTTTCAACAGCTGCCCGGGCGGTATTACTCACCGACAGGACAGAACCTCCTGGCGAACGTTGAATGGCAAGGGCAATTGCTTCCCTGCCGTTACCCATATAGCCGGAAAAACGTTTCTGGGTAGACCAGCTTATATCTGCGACATCCCCCAATCTCAGGTTAGGGGAGACTCTCAGCATTGACAGAGCCTCAACCGTAGTATGCTCGCCGTAATAGGTGAGGGTAAAAAATCCGTCACTTCCCTTGACAAAACCGAGCGGCATATCCCGATTGGCCGCCATAATGGTTTTGGTGAGAGTATCCACACTCAGTCCATAGCGCTGCAGACGAAGAGGATCAACAGCTATAACCAGAGCACTCTGATGGCCTCCGAAAACTTCTACATTACCGATACCGGGATTGGAGAGCAGGGCCGGTTTAATGAATGAATCAGCAATTTTTCTGATATCACCAAGACTTAAAAATTCACTTTTGGGACTCAGGGCAACGACTTCAACGGGAAGAGTAAAGGATCCAGCCGTATAAATTGCAGGATTGACGGTTGACGGCAGATTGGCCCTGGCAATTGATAAGGCATTAGCAACATCGACTGCGGCAGCATTCAGCCCTTTGGTATATTCAAATTCAGCTTTTACTATTGAAAAATTGGCAACATTAACTGAGCTGATTTCACGTATTTCACTCAAGCGGGCGATCTCATTTTCGATGGGCTTAGAAACCGTGCTGGCAGCTACCTCGGCAGTTGATCCCGGCACCTGGGTAATTACAATGACCTGGGGACGATCAGCGTCGGGAAACAGATTTTTGGGCATGGTTATCAAGCCGATAACACCAAGCACAAAAAGAAGAGCAATGATTGAAAACAGCAGATGTGGCCGTTTATAAAAGAAATTAAACATTTTTCTTTCCGCAAAAAAGGTTAAAAACTGAAATCAGAGAGTCAGTTAAGAAAAAGTTATCCCTGTATTTTGACAGGAACTCCGGCCAGCAGTTTAAGCAGAATGTCAGGTTTGGCACTGATCACCTTCCGCGCCATCAGACCTTCAACGACTACCCCTTCCGTACCACTGGCAACGACTTTTACCGGAACCGGACGGGTGGACTCCCCATCGGGCACAAAACAGAGACTCTGCCCTTCTTTCTGCAGGAGCGCAGACTGAGGAATCATTGTTCCGGAACCCTGGTATATCACCAACCGAACCGGCAATCGCTCCCCGGAGTTCCTTTTGGTTTCCACATCCGCTCTGTACTCATCCAATCCTCTGTAGGTATGATTAAGTGCAACCAGGGGATAGGTTCGATTTTCAAAGATCACCTTCTTTGGTACAATATCATTGGCAGAACGAATGAGAAGGTACTTGCCGCTGTTTGCCTGGATGGAGAGCAATGGTTTGCCTGGCATGGCTATAACGCCCACGTTGGCTGAGGTGGAACTCACCATGCCATCAATGGGAGAAACGATAACCGCGTAACTCAGCAGATTGGTAAGTTCCTTGTTGTTTTGCTCGAGAATACCTTTTTTACCCATCAATCCCTGTAATGCGGCCCTCATGGAAGCAATCTTACTCTTCTCCGCGTCATACTGTTCAACGGAAGCACCACGGACATCAAGCAGCTCCTTGGTGCGTTTATGAGTGGAAATCATGTTATCAAGACCAATCTTCTGTGCATTGATATCTGCTTCCAGCGAGAGAATCTGTAACTTAATGGCCTCCTTTTTAGCGAGCAGTTCATCATGATCCAGTGTCACAACCGTCTGCCCCTTTTTGACCATATCACCACTTTTCACCATGCTGGTAATCCGGGCAGAAAGTTTGGAAGAAAGTTCAACATCGAGATCGCTTTGCACCTGTGCAAGAGCCGGCAGGGTCAGGGCGATATTTTCAGTTTGCGGTGTAACTGTTGAAACAACCTGATGGTACACCTTCATGGGTGGAATGTGCGCCATGGCCTGTTTTTTCTTTTTCAGTACTTTTACTCCACCACCAATTAATACTATCGCTAGGATAATCCAGATAATTTTTTTCATTTCACCAGCTCTTTCAAATTGTTGCCATACAGCACCGCCAAGGTGGCAAATGTTTCCCACCAGCGGGCTTCTGTCAGATAATAACTTGCCTCAGCCGATAATACTTTTTCCTCATTGCGGAGATACTCTTCCTGAACCATTCGTCCACTTCCATAGGCCACTTTTGCAACCTTGAGAAGCTCACGCTCATGCTCAACACTCTTTTTTGCCAGCTCTTTTGAATGATCAAGAAGCTTCAGAGTTCTGCTGAGATCATCGGCTTTTGCCTGTAGTTCGATTCTGGTCTGGGCTAAACGGTTTTTCTCCCGGCGCAGATCAATTTTTGCTTTCTCAATGGCGGTATAGGCAGGTTTGTTGAAAATCGGCATCTGCAAGCTGATTCCGTAACTGCCATAGTCACCATCTATATCCTCCCCGGTATTGTACCCTTCCCCGTAGTTTTGAAACCAGCGGGCGGTACCTACAACCCTGGGATACAGTTTATCTTTGGCTGCCTGGACCCCGTATTCCCTGGCCTCAATGCTTTTTTCAAGAGGCTTCAGAGCAAGAAGTGTCTCAGTCTTCAGCGTATCAACCCTGGCAAGTGGAACAGGGTCTGCCAGCAAAATACCTGTGAGGGATTGAATGTTTTTCCTCAACCCGCTCTCCTGCTGCATGGTCTGATTATAAACCAGATCAATCTGGTTTATGGCCTCGTCCATACGCACCAGCTCAGATTCCGGTAATCGCCCGCTTCTTACCTGGTTGGCCACATCAGCCCTGGTTTTTTCAAGAGAAATTTTTCGCGAATCCAATGCTTTTTTCAGAGAACTCATATGCACCAGATGAGCATCGGCAGTAACCAGAACAGCCTGGTGCTCAAGGAGATTAAGCTCTTTTCTGATACGAAAACTATCCGCCATGCTTTCTGCCTGTTTCCCAAGCGAAAACAACTCTTTAATGAATAAAGGCAGGGAGAGCTGACCCCCAAAACGAGTTATATCATCGCTGAATGGTAAAGTCCCGTGATTCGCCAGTATCCGCGCTGTCTCGGTAGGAGCCACCGGCCTCCAGTTTGTAGGAGACGAATATCTGTCATAACCAAGGATACCTGTGAGTTCAGGATAAAACCGATCATAAACCGATTGAGCCCCCAGTTCAGCTGACCTGGTTTGTAACGTATCCAGTTGGGTGACGGGCTGTTTTTGAAGAGCATCAAAAAGATCCGTAATAGTTATTGCACCGGCCGAACCCGTTCCGCAGAGAAGAATCAATCCCAAATATGCCAAGATTTTCATGAAATTTCCTTTAGTCGTCTCATTTCCCGTCTTTTCCTCAAATCAGCTTATCCACTCTTCCACTTCTGCCTGGTTCGGAGCCCTGCCGACACATTTGACCTCTCCGTCAACTACTACCGCAGGAGTTGAAAAAATACCCAACTGAGCCATTTCCTGAAAATCTGTGACTTTAACTATTGTCGCATCGACACCTTTACTGTTGACAACAGCCTCAACGATTTTCTGCGCCTGTTCACAGGACGCACACCCCGGACCACATACTTTAATTTCCATGACTTTCTCCTTTTCAATTTGGAACCAACAGTTGAGATTACAGTTCTTCAGTTTTTTTGAAGAGATGAAATAAAATCTTTTGCATTGTCGCCTCGGAGATTTTCCGCAAGTCCTAATAGTCCATCCGTTAGATATTTTGCTTTAATTCCACGGGAACGAAGGTAAACCATGGCAATAGCAGCTCGATCTTTGTGCGGACATGCAGTTACAACGATCTTATTTGAATCAATTTCCGCTAATCTTCGGGGAAGCTCATTAAGTGGGATATTTTTAGACGGACCAACCGTCCATGCTGCGTATTCTTCTGGAAATCTTATATCTATGAGTTGAGCCTCACCCTTCTTCAACACTTCTATGAGCCTCTTGCTATTAATTTTCATATCTTTGCGTGCCTGATAATTAAAGTTGGAAATATAGGATTCCAGTTGATTGTCAGATGCAAAAGCAGGCACACACAACCCAACCAGCAATACAGCAATAAATAATTTCTTCATACTTTTCTCCTGATTATGTACAAAACTCAGCTTGGCACTTATGAGTTTCACGAGTATTGATGTTGCCAAACACTGACAATTCATTATTTTCATATCACCAGGTTAAACAGATAACCGGTAAATAAAATTCCCGTACCAACCACAGCAATAAAAACAGCGATGAGTTTGGGTTTTAACACTTTTCGTAAAATAACCATTTCAGGCAGGGAGAGTGCTATAACACTCATCATAAATGCCAGGACTGTTCCAAGGGCCGCACCTTTACCAAGTAGAGCCTCAACAATCGGCACAATACCTGCGGCATTGGAGTACATGGGGATACCGACAACCACAGCTGCCGGAACTGACCACCAGGCATCTTTCCCCATGATTGAAGCCATAAATGTCTCGGGAACATAACCATGAATCAATGCTCCGACTGCAATCCCCGCCACCACATAGATCCAGACCTTGCCAACGATATCTCTGACAGCCTCACGACCACGTTCTACCCGGTCACGCCATGTCAGTGTTTCTTCCATGACCACCGCTTCACCGGCACGTAATTCCTGCACCCAGTCCTCAATCCAATGCTCCAGTTTAAATCGGCCGATAACCCATCCCGCCACCATGGCAATAAGCAGACCGGTAACAAGATAGAGCGCAGCAACTTTCCAGCCAAGTAAACCATAAAGCAGAACCAGGGCAATTTCGTTTACCATTGGTGCCGCTATAAGAAATGAAAAAGTGACGCCAAGGGGTATGCCGGCTTGAACAAATCCAAGGAAAAGAGGAACTGCAGAACAAGAACAAAAGGGAGTCACAATCCCGAGCAGAGCCGCCATGACATTACCCGCCGTTTCGCGTTTACCGGCGAGGTATTTTCGAGTTCGTTCCTGGGTAAAAAATGAGCGAACCATACCAATAATAAAAACAATCAAGGTCAACAGCATCATAACCTTAGGGGTGTCATAAACGAAAAACTGGACCGCCTCACCAGAGTGACCGCCTTTTTCCAGGCCGAGCAAAGAATACGAAAAAAAATAGGAAAATGGTTCAAGTTGCTTATAGACTACAAACCAGATTACCAGTCCGAGCAGGCCAATAAGTGTAACCCTACCCATACTTGGTTGTTTCATTTCAGAAGAAGATATTTTATCAACGGGTTGAATAGATTCCATGGTTCTCTCTCACTATTATTTTGGACAACCGTCTCGCAATACTGCCACATCAGGTAGTATTTTATGCATCCGGTTCAGTTCTTTGTCATTTTCCAGCCAATGCCGTAACTCCAGAAGCATGGTTTCGGCATAAGCTGATTCGCTGCCGTCAGCCAACTTGTAAATAATCCAGGTACCCTGCCGTTTCTTTTCCACCAAACCGGCATCTTCAAGAAGCTTCATGTGTTTGGATACCGTTGATTGGGCAAGACCAAGTAATCCCTGGATCTCACAGACGCAGAGTTCATTATTCTGCAACAACTTCAGAACCCGGACCCTATTTGGGTCGGATAATGCCTTCATGACTCGTATAAATGATTTCATCACACCTTACCCTGCATTTATTCACATATCGCCATTTGACGATCAATATAACTCACCTCCCACTTGTGTCAAACTTTTTTTGATAATTTCTGCAGGCAAATCAGATTATTTATCCTGTCCGGTCTTGATTCTTTAGTATGGTACAGGCATTACTGTTAACATAAGGCCAATAATACTATTGAGAAAAAATGTATAAAATGAGTACGTTACGTATTTCAAATATGCGAAAGCAGACATTAACCAGGAATTGTAATCCAAGGATTTTCTGATTACCCATAAAACTCAGTCAAGTTGGAGATGTGCTTGATAAAACAGGCACATCTGCTGGCTCGCAAATGTCAGGCTGATTTCGTACGCAATCAGGAAGGACTTTGCTCTTAAAAGAGAACAATAATGAAAAACAACTCGAGAAAAACATTGGAAAAAAGACGAGGTAGATTTTTTGATAAAACAACGATCAGTACAGTTTACTGCAGAAAGAGTATAGAAGATGGCGTCGCCTGGACTGCCCCTGGGTGAACATTGTGTAAATTTATCCGGGTCACTGATAATTGTCTCATTGTTTGTGTTCTATAGTTATTCTCAAAATTGCCACAATGTTCATAGAAATGCGGGCTAGTACATATATTTCAAGATACCCACGGCAGCCAGGGACGGACAATAAAATAGAGCCCCAGTATACCAATCACTACACCTGAACCTTTACGGAACCAGACCCCTTTCTTCTGAAAAGAAGAATTTGCCAGCATCCTTTTGACCGTTGCTGCTGAACTTCCGGCAATAACAATAGGGGTGCAATGACCGATAGCAAAAAAGGTGAGCAGTAAAAGCCCGGTTACAATTTTTTTCTGAACGGTGATAATTGCCAGAATCGGTGCAATGAAACCAAAGGTGCAGGACCCGGATAAAACACCGTAAGCAAGACCAAGAATAAAAGCACCAGCAAGTCCATGCAATTGTAATTTGCCAAGAATATTTGGCATCCTGCATTTTGCAATTCCCAACATGTCTACAGCAACCCAGATAAGAATTCCACCCAGCAGAAGGGTCCAATACGGGCCGACATCTCCAAGCATTCGGCCAAGTAGAAGGCAGATTATTCCAACAATGGCAATAGTAATAAACAGACCAAGAGTGAAAAGAACGGCATAAGGAACAGCATGTTTTCCCTCGAGAATTGACCTCTGGCCACCGACATACCCGATAATAAGAGGAATAGAGGCCATATGACAGGGAGAAAAAAGGACACTGACAACTCCCCAGGAAAAGCAACCTACTACAGCTATGGCCAGCCCTCCGGCCATCCAGGAATTAATGGCAAGAAATATTTGATCAAACATCTGATTCTTCCTTTATTGCAGTAGGACATCAAGTTTTTGCTTGATAACTTTTTTTTCAAGAAATCCTGCATGACGCCAGATTTCTTTACCTGTAGCATCAAAAAATATCTGGGTCGGAATGGCTCGGATACCGAATCTCCTCGCTGTATCTCTCTTTTTGAATACATCAACAAAAAGGATTTCAACCCGCCCTTTATATTCCTGTCGGAGTTCTTTGAGAATCGGTTCCATCAGTTTACATGGAATACATGTTGTTGAACCCAGATCGACCATGGTCACCGTATCCTTTACAGGAATCTCAGGCGCACACCAGGCCGCCTGTATGGGGAAAACAAAAAAAAGGGCTACCACTGTAACTATTTTCTTTATATCATGCATAATATTACCTTAATTCGAAGAACGGCAGCCGTTGTTTGAACACAATCTTGCCGATTTTTACTGTGATATCTCGAGAAATAATTCCTTTTAATCAGCTCATTTTATGTCACGGACCATCCGAACATAACCTTTGTTTCCCAAAACCAGGTTAAAATCACCTCGACAAAAACATTCAAGTTCCAGCTTAACGGGAACGGTTCCTCTCTTTTTATCAACCAGCCAATACCTACTCTCCAGTTTGGGAAACTGGCAATCATTATTTCCCTGAATAGAGATAATCCCTCGGAGTTCAAGACTTTCCATAGTGGTTGGAAGACGCCAGTCTGTGTAGTTTCCAAGGTTCAGCTTATTACCATATACTTTGACATCTTCAATATCTGAATATCTTTTACTTTTATCAATTTGCCACATCAGCCCTTTTTCCTGATCGAGACAGATTCCGTTACCAATATTTTTTAATGAACCTCCATTGGCAACTGTATGAATTTGCAGCAAAGAAAAACAGACAACCATAATTCTACAGATCTGAGTAAAATGTGTTGTTTTCATGAAACTCCTTTTTACATTAAAAAATGCTTTTCTTTCGCCCGGTTTGAAAAAAAATGTTAATTTTGCGAAATACTCCGATGTGCTTCAAAACGTGACATAGGGGATAAAATTCACAACACAGCTGATACAAAATCAAGCATCTGTCATTTTTCTGATATCCTTGATAATCAGATCTGCAATTTCGTTCATTTTCTGTTCATCAAAATCGGGCCCAGGCTTTTTCTTGAGAGAAAAATTATCATCAAGTGTGTAATAGAGATCCATCGACAGCCCGGCTTTTTCACAGGTCAACCCCAGACATTTGCCTTTGCAACCATCGATAACCACCTGATAGTCATCGTACAACATAACCTGGCTTGGCCCCTCTACTTCCGGGTACAGCCCGATGGGACAGCGCATAAAAGCGCTTGGAATTTCACTTACTATTTTCCTGGCTATAAAACCGGTCATTTGTCCGATATTGGAACTACCAAAACAACCGTTAACACCAATGGTTTTTCCAAATTTTTTATGCTGGTTGGTAATAGTATCCGCTGCATCCGGATTATTGATCTGGGAAATCAGTTTCTTTTTCATTCAATTCCTCCATATTTCTTTTTTGCAGAACGCTAAACAACTCATTTGATTAATTGAACCATTGTTCTATCCTGGATGACATTTTCCAAATAATCATCATCAGGGAGACCTGGAATATCGGTACTATGGTAGAGGGCAGGATAGATAATCCTCCAATTGATGAAACGGCCAGGGCCAGAGCAATACCATGATTTTTTGCTGTTGTAGCAAAACCAATGGCAATACTGTCCTGATAGGGTATCATCGCTTTTTTTGAAACAAACAGTGAAAGAACGAGTAACAGCGGATAAACCAGAACAATAGAAATGAGTAAAATCCCGACAAGATGGAGATTGTCCACAATAGCACTTGCCTGTCCCCCAACAGCAATAAATATGACCATAAACATACCCACGCTGGAGATAGGCGGCAAAAAAGGTTTTATTTCTTCTTTAAAAAACTTCTTACCGTATTTGCGACAAATGAGTAACTCCCGAATACTGACTCCTACGACCATGGGCAGTACAATGATCAACATAATTTTTTTCCCAAAAAACCAGAAATCTACAGAAACATAGGTCCCGACAAGAAGTGTCATCCAAAGTGGAATTGCCACGGTCGCCAGCAGAAAACTGACCACCTGAATTACCAAGGCCGTTTCTGTTTTTCCTCTGGACATTCCCGTCCATGCCACCATCATGGATGAACAGGGCACAGTTAATTTGAGTATCCACCCGGCAATAAACTGAGGGTCAAGCCCCTTGAAAAACAATGCGGCCCAGATAAAACCTATCAGAGGCGAAAGAACAAAATTAATCAGGGACGCAATAATAATTATTTTTTTATCCCGTATAACCAGCTTCAATTCTTTAACAACTATGGTCATCATCATCGGTAACAGCATGAGAAGAACAACAGGCAGAATCAACGGGTTAAGACTGCTTGTAAATGTATGATAATGAGTACCGACATAGAGTGCAGTGAGAATATCGAGTAAAGTGATCAGAGGAATATATTTTTTTAAAAACCTCGAAAAACCCTGCATGTACTTAACCACTGCATCCTCCCTGAAAAGCCCCTCAATAATACCTGATTACTCATTAGGCTCAGCAAAAATTCCTGTCTACTTCCTGCCACCTCGACATAAATCTTTTTTAAACTTGATCGCATCCGCTTATGCGGATACATTACTCCTATGAAAAACATAAAGCAAGCTTTCAACGTACAGAGTAATATAATCGTCTAAAAAGTCTTTTTCTAAATTCCATGAAAACGGGGGGCTACTTATAGACAAACCGTATTCTTGAGTTTTACTCCCATATTCAACAAGTTCAACATGACCGTTGCCGTCTGGAGTATCAACTCCGGCTAAACTCTGTTACAGTTGCCCTCCAGTAATTCGTAATAAAATCAGTATCTTTTAAAATACCCGGGAACCAACCATGAAACAAATCAGTTGCTCCGGACTGTTAATATCGATCATGATCGTTGCGGTGTTGCTTCTTTCGGGATGCGATGACGGCAAACCAGAGAATAACCAACAGGGTTCGGATCTTATACATCTGAAACAACTTGCCCCTCTGAAACAGACCAATACTGCTGAGCAGGAAAAAACCTTTAAAGTGGCAGTCGCAGCAATCCTTTCGCCACGGGGCACTGCCGACTCCTACCAGCCGTTTCTTAACTATCTTGCCCAGCGCCTTGCTACACCTGTTCAGTTGGTCCAGCGTCGCACCTATAGAGAAATAAACGATATAGTTGCTCGAAACGCAGTGGATATGGCTTTTGTCTGCACGGGCGCTTTTCTGGATGGCTTACGAAAAAACCAGATGAGATTACTCGCCGTTCCTCAGATACAGGGCAAACGAACCTATAACGCCCTGATTATCGTGCCGGCAACAGCAACAACCAATACCTTCGAGGAACTTCGAAACCATATTTTTGCCTTTACAGACCCTCTGTCAAATACAGGCTATCTCTATCCTCTTTCTCTTCTCAATAAGTATGGATGGACAGAAAAAAAGTTTTTTCGTCAGACGTTGTTTACCTACAGTCATGATCATTCCATAGCAGCTGTCTCCGAAGGTATAGCAGACGGTGCCTCAGTTGACAGCCTGGTCTACTCCTATGCTGTCAAACGGGATCCTTCACTGGCCAAACGCACAAAAATAATCCTTCGTTCACCAGATTTTGGCATGCCACCAATAGTCGTATCCACAAAAGCCCGCAAAGAAGAAATTAAAAAGATACGCACTATTCTGCTCTCGATGAATGACCACAAAGAGGGCAGTGCGATTTTGAAACAACTGGGAATAGATCGTTTTGTCCCACCCGATTATTCACTGTACCCAACAGGCAATCCCGTTTCAAGCGATCAATAATGTTTATATTGAGAAAAATCCATCAGTGCCTGATATCGGTTTCCCTGCAGACAAAAATTATCGGGATGGTTATCGGGTTATCCCTCAGCATGGGGAGTGCCCTCTCTTTTCAGGTTTCAAGGTATCTCAACGAACATGCAAATGCGTTTATAAAGGAAGAAAGTCGGTCTGTTGCTGCAGAAATTGTCAACAAAGTGCCGGATTACACCCTGATCAACGATCTTTACGGCCTGACAGGATATCTCTTGAATACCAAGGACAACAGACGGGATATCAGATATATAGCAGTACTTGACAATACAGGAAATATTCTTGCTCACACCTTCGGCAGCCAGTTTCCCACGGAGTTATATAAACACCTCCGCCAGGTTGCCAGACACCACCAGAAAACACAAACGATACAGACTGATGAAGGCATGATATGGGAAACCATTTCACCTGTTACCCAAAGCTGGAATGGCAGTGTCGCCGTGGGAGTTGTTGACAGCTTTGTTCGTCTTGACAATAAAAAGATGATTGAGGCTCTTTTTATGACCACATCACTGGTTGGAGCAATCGGCATCTTTTTTGCTGTGGGCCTGAGCTGGGTTATCGTTCGCCCCATTAAGGAATTACTACGGGCAACCAATGCCATCCGCCAAGGTGAATTCCCGGTAATGCCGGAATTACAATCCCCGGATGAAGTTGGAGAACTGACCCAGGCATTCAATGAGATGAGTGCCGGTTTCCAACTCGCTGAAGAAGCCAGAAAAGAAAAAGAGAATATTCGTCGGGAATTCCTGCAAAAAATCATCACAAGCCAGGAAAATGAACGTAAACGAATTGCCAGGGAACTCCACGACCAGACAGGTCAATCGCTGACATCGATAGGGATTGGACTGAAACTTCTCGAGCGAAACGCCACCTCTGAAAAAACGAAGCAAGATATACGACAACTCAAGATAAACATTGAAAATGAACTTGAAGCAATCCATAATATGGCACTGGAATTACGCCCCAGTGTCCTTGATGATATGGGATTGATTGCGGCACTGAACCTGTTTATCCAGAAAATCCATACAATAAAAGATGTGGATATCCAGCAGACAATCATCGGTTTCGCCGGACGCCGCCCCTCCGCGGTAATTGAGACCTGTCTATACCGTATCCTCCAGGAATCAATCCGCAATGCAATTAAACATGGGCGGGCCTGTCATATAAGTATATTGATCGAATGGGCTGCGGACAACACTTTACGCATGGTAATCGATGATGACGGTGACGGTTTTGATCCTGGTATCCTGCAGAATACTGAACGACTTGGTGTACGGGGTATACAGGAACGGGTGGAATTGGTGAACGGAGTTTTCCGTCTGGAATCAGAACCAGGTCAGGGAACCATGCTTGTGGTCACAATACCGACAGTTTCGGGAGGGAAAAATGGCGGATAACATTACCAGACTAATGGTTGTAGACGACCATATCATGCTTCTTCATGGTCTTTGCCTGTTTCTGAATGAAGAACCGGATATAGAAGTCATCGTCCAGGTAAGTAATGCCAGAGATGCTCTGCAACAGGCAGAAAGAGTGAAACCTGACATTATTCTCCTTGATATCACCCTGCAGAAAACAAGTGGTCTGGATTTAATTGAAGAATTACTTGATTTAACACCAAAAACACAAATAATCATACTGACCATGCATGACAATGCCCAGTACATGCAAAAAGCTTTAAAAAAAGGGGCACGGGGCTTTGTCTTAAAAAAAGGACTGGGAGAGGATCTGCTCTACGCGATTCGTTCGGTCATGCGTGGCGAAATATATGTCCATCCCTCTCTGGTAAAAACTTATATACCTGACGCTTCGGTAAAACATATCCCCCAGGCTGCCGAAGAAATTATTCGCTGGGGAGAATTGTCTGCCAGAGAGCAGGAAGTACTCATTCTGGTCGCTCGCGGCTATACCAGTAAAGAAATAGCAGAAAAATGTTTACTCAGCGAAAAAACAATTGCGACCTACCGTTCAAGAGGTATGGTTAAACTCGATATTGACAGACGCTCCGAACTGGTTCGCCTGGTTATGCGACTGGGAAAAATGGGTTAGCCCTCGTATTCTCAATAAAGATTTCATTAAGATCATACTTTCCCCCACGAACAACCTACTGTTGTCAGTTTTTCCCCTACAATAAACCATATTTTCTCCTCTTTTTCCTCATATCGAAAAAGCGTACACTATCCCAATAAATTCATAATTCGTTTTACACCGACCTGTAAGTAACGGAAAAAACAACGGCCCGGGTCTGCAATCACAAATGAAATACAGAATTGAAAAAGAGATTTTCAGGTTATTATTTTTTATTTTCTGATATTTCAAAAACAGGAGGATTAATCAATGGCTCTCATTGACATCAAACCGCACGAAATCAGAAAGCGGATGATTGATGACATCAGGCGTGCCCTGCAAAAACCTATACAGGACAGACGTTGGGTTATGGTCATCGACCAGGAAAAATGTGTCGGGTGTACGGCCTGTACCACATCCTGTGTTGCTGAAAATCACCTGCCCCCCGGTGTTGTCTACCGGCCGGTGGTGGAAGAAGAGCACGGTAATTATCCTAATGTCCGCAAAAGTTTTCTCCCCCGCCCCTGTATGCAGTGCGACGACCCACCCTGCGTCAAAGTCTGTCCCGCACACGCTACCTGGAAGCGAATGGACGGTATTATTGAGATTAACTACAAAAGGTGTATTGGTTGCAGATATTGTATCAGCGCCTGTCCATATTCAGCCAGAACTTTTGATATGGGCTATTTTTACACTGATAACACGCCAGAGATTATGCAATACGAAAGAGAACCTAATTTTGAATATGGTAAAGCATGGCCTCGCAAAGATCGGGAAAGTTCACCCGTGGGTAACGCCCGAAAATGCACGTACTGCATTCACAAGGTTGAAAAAGGTATGTTGCCGGCCTGTGTGTCTACCTGCATTGGTGATGCCACTTATTTCGGTGATGCCAACGATCCCAAAAGCCTTATTGCTGAACTTCTTGCTTCACCCCGCGCCAGGAAATTACGGGAAGAGGAAGGAACCGAACCGGCTACCACATATCTAGTCTAAGAGGAGGGAGGGAGAATGAAACGATTTATCAAATCAATTGTCTGGCTGCTTGCCGTTATCGGTTTTGGAGTCGGTATCTATGGCATGTACCTTCGCTTCACCACGGGACACCGACTGGCTGATTACGGCTCCTATATCCCCTGGGGACTCTGGGTGGCTTTCTATATCTATTTTATCGGTTTGTCCGCCGGTTCGTTTCTGTTATCCACACTGGTTTATGTTGCCAGGATTGAACGTCTGGAAAAGATAGGAAAACTGGCACTGTTTACCGCCTTCGGCTGTCTGGTGGCCGCGCTTCTTTCCATCTGGATGGATCTGGGTCACATGTTCCGGGTAGGAAATGTACTGCTCCACATGAACCTGAATTCAATGATGTCCTGGATGGGAATACTGTATTCATCCTATTTCGCCATTATCCTGGTCGAACTATGGTTTGCTCTACGCGTTGACCTGATTGAAACCGCTCAAACCGGCAACAGTGGTTCAGCTGCTTTTGCCAAATTTCTGAGTTTTGGCTCAACGGATACGTCGAAAGAGGCAAAAGCCCGCGACCATGCCAGACTCAGGGTTCTGGGAACCATTGGTGTCCCTCTGGCTATTGCCTTTCACGGCGGGGTTGGAGCACTCTTCGGCGTAGTTCAGGCCAGGCCACACTGGAATAGCGGCCTGATGCCGATTGCTTTCCTTATTGGAGCTCTCGCCTCCGGCGGCGCACTACTCACCGCAGTTGTCTATATCTGGGGACCGGACAAAAACAAACAGCAACTCAACGAGATAATGAAATTCCTGGGAAAAATAGTCTTGGCACTGATCCTTTTTGATTTTCTACTCGAAATTGCTGAATTCCTGGTTGGCCTCTACTCCCTCGCTCCAGCGGAACGGCTACCTTTAGAGGCAATTTTACATGGCCCATACTGGTACGTTTTCTGGATCGTTCATTTCCTGATCGGAGTAGTGGTACCGGTAATCATTCTTTTTGCCAGGGCGGTGCCCAAGGGACAACCAGACAAGTATGTAGGGGGATCCATAGCTTTTGCCTGCCTGCTGGTGGCCGTAACCTTTATCGCTGTCCGTTTTAATATTGTTATCCCGGCCCAGATAAACCCGGAAATTCCCGGCCTGGAATATGCCTTTGGCGGACCTGGACTGAAATTTACTTATCTGCCGAGTATAATGGAATGGCTTGTGGCTGCCTGGGTTACCTGCTTTGGAGTGCTCCTCTTTCTGGTTGGAGAAAAAATATTGCCAATCGTCAAGGACGACAACAGGGAGGTTGCTTAAATGAGTAATTACACAGGCGATAGTATGGAAAAAAACATGGATAAAAAAATTGAAATAGATGGAAAAAAATACACCATGAACCGACGTGGTTTCATGAAAAGCACTGCTTTTTTTGGCGGGGTTCTGGCGGCAAGTCAACTGATGAAATCCAATCTCTTCTCCGCTGGTATTGCCAAGGCTCAGGATAGCTTTGCAAATGTTTACCCGTTTGATAATCCGGAAAATATTATTTACAGTTGCTGTTTGCAATGTCACACAGCCTGTACCATAAAAACCAAGATCAACAATGGAGTGATGGTCAAAGTTGAGGGTAATCCGTACAGCCCCATGAACATGCACCCGCACCTTTCCTATGATATGCCGGTAGAAGATGCTGTTTACTATGACGGGCGTCTTTGTCCCAAAGGGAATGCAGGAGTACAGACACTCTATGACCCTTACCGTATCCGCAAGGTGCTGAAAAGAAAACCGGGAACAAAACGAGGAGAGAATCAGTGGGTAACTATCGAATTTGACAAAGCCATAAGTGAGATCGTTAATGGTGGTGATCTTTTCGGAGAAGGCCCTGTGGAAGGGTTGAAAGAAATTCTTGCTGTCCGGGACCCTGCTCTGATGAAAGCTCTGAAAGCAGATGCCGCCAAAGTGGCTAAAGGTGAAATGACTGCGGCTGATTTCCGGGCTGTTCACGGAAAAAATACAGAGCTGCTGGTTAATCCTGAGTTCCCGGATCTTGGGCCCAAAAATAATCAGTTTGTATTTCTGGGCGGCCGTATCGAACATGGCCGTAAAGAATTTGCCAAACGGTGGGTCAACGATTCTCTTGGTTCGGCCAACTGGTTTGAGCATACAACGGTCTGCGAACAATCTCACCACATTGCCTTTAATGAATCAACCAAACAGTACAAACATGGAAAATGGGGGCACGGCAAACATCATCTGAAACCGGATATTCCCAATGCAAGGTTTGTCATCTTTTTTGGGACCAGTCCTTTCGAAGCCAACTTCGGGCCTACAAACTGGATATCTTACATAACCAACGCCCAGGCCAGAAATGGCATGAAAATGGCTGTGGTCGACCCTCGTTGCAGCCACTCCGCAGCAAAGGCCAACTACTGGGTGCCAATCAAATGTGGTGGCGATGCCCCCTGGCACTTGGTATGATTCGCTGGATTATTGATAATAAAAGATTCAACGAACCATATATCCGGGCGGCAAACCGCAGTGCTGCCAAAAAAAGCGGTGACACCACCTGGACAAATTCTACCCATCTGGTGGTTCTGGATAAAAACAGCGGGAAAGGTACACGATTATTGAGGGGCAGTGATGTGGGTCTCGGCGGCGAACACGATTTTGTGGTCAGTGTCAATGGGCAACTGGTTGCTTTTGATCCATATAAAGAAACAAATCCTGTGGTCGGTGACCTGGAGGCCGAAGGTGAAATCAACGGTCTAAAATACAAGACTGGATTTGGGCTGCTCAGGAAAATTGTCAACGAGCACAGCGTTGAAGAATGGGCAAAAGAAGCAGGTCTTGATGATGCCACATTGTTGATCACCCTGGCCCGTGAATTCACCAGCTACGGCCGTCAGGTTATGGCCGATATGTACCGAGGTCCGGTTCAGCACACCAACGGATATCATAACGGCCGGACTATAATTGCCTTGAACATGCTGGTCGGCAACGGCGACTGGAAAGGCGGTATGCATCCCGGTGGCAGCCACTGGCATGAAGATGGCAGCAAAAAAGGCCAGCCTTTTCCTCTGAAAAAACTCCACCCCGGCAAACTGGGTAAATTTGGAATTAAAATCAGCAGGGAAGGCATCGCTTATGAAAAAAGTACGCTCTTTAAGAAAAACGGATATCCAGCACAAAGGACTTGGTATCCTTATACTGGCAGTGTCTATCAGGAGGTAATCCCCAGTGGTGTTGATGGCTATCCTTATCATTTGAAAGCGCTCTATCTACATAAAGGTACACCCGGTTTTTCTGTGCCGGGTGCCAACAATATCATTGATTACCTTCGCGATCCCAAAAAAATCCCCCTTCTTTTTGCCGATGATATCGTTATTGGAGAAACATCCATGTACTGCGATTACATCTTTCCCGACACTGCTATATGGGAAAGATGGGGGACACCACACATGACACCAGCCGTTTTAACTAACGGCAGTAAAGTACGACAGCCGGTAGTTGAATCACTGGTGGAGACATGTACGGTTTTCGGCAGAAAACAACCGATTTCCATGGAATCGGTCATGCTGGCCATTGCAGAAAAACTCAAGGTGTCCGGATTTGGTAAAGGTGGTTTCGCGCCAGGGCTGGATTTTCGTACCCGGGAGGATTTCTTCCTTAAAAGTGTCGCAAATATTGCTTACGGTGATCATAACGGCAAAGATATAGCCCCCCTGGCCTCCCAGAAAGAGATCGATGTCTTTCTCAAAGCACGACGGCACATGTCTCCGGCAGTTTTTGAGGAGAGTTACTGGAAAAAAGCGGTTGGCAGTAATGAAAAGATCTGGCGGGCTGTCATTACCGTGTTAAACCGCGGTGGCCGTTTTGAAGATGCATCAGGAGCCTACAAAGGAAATCATGTACACCATCAATTCAAGGGACAGTTCAATCTGTTTGCTGAAAATGTCGCCAGAGGCAAACATTCAATGACCGGAGAACATCTCGAAGGCATGCCTTTTTACGAACCGATTCTCGATGCAGGAGGGAACAAAGTAACCTTCAGTAAAGACTATCCTTTCCAGCTTTTCACTTACAAACACATTTTGGGTGGTCAATCAAGAACCATAGGCAATTACTGGACAATGGCTGCTGAAGCTGGCGAGAATTACATCTGGCTCAACAGTGTTGATGCCCGCCGACTGGGGCTTAAAAGCGGTGACTCAATACGACTGGTGAGTCCAACGAACACTAAAGGCCAGACACGGGTAAATAATTCATTTACCAAGGATATCATCGGCAAGGTGAATGTGATTGAAGGGATACGACCGGGAACCGTTTGTGCTTCTTGGAGTTTTGGCCATTGGGCCTACGGATCAAATGATGTTGAAGTCAACGGCCAGATGGTCAAGGGAGACAAACGCCGAGCCACCGGCATCTGCCCAAATCCGGTTATGCTGGTTGATCCCCAGGTCAAAAACATGTGCCTGACAGATCCCATTGGCGGTTCATGCTCTTTTTATGACTCCTATGTCAACATAGAAAAAGTTGCTTAGAAAAGAGATAAGATCACTTCATTGTACTGTTGCAGCTACTGCACATATCATCCAGTAAACCAGGACAGGCGTATCTGCCAGGTAGATTCGCCTGTCTTGTATAATCACAAATCCTGGACAACCCCTGATTTTTCGGAGAGGATAGCATGGCACGTAATTTGGGCAACTTTCTGACGTTGGCACTGATGTTCCTGGTGGTTTTACCATGCCAAGACTCTTGGTCCACTTCCCAGGTAACAGCAAACCCAACACGATCAGACATTTCCAACCTGATATTAAAGGCAGATCAGTCTTTTGTCTCCGGTAAATTCGAGGATTCTCAGCAAACCTTAAGGGACGCACTCAAGCTGTCTCCCTATAATAAAATGATATGGTCCCGTTACAAACAGACCGTTCTGGCCCGGGTGGGCAATGATTACCTGGTAACAATGCCCGAGAACCGCTATCGCCTCAGCCCTGCTGATCTTGTCTGCGCCCTTTCCGGAGGAGCAAAGAATTATTACCTGCTCGACGTCAGAGAAAAAAAGGAATTTGCCACCGGCCATATTCAAGGCTCAGCAAATATCCCTTTCCGTGAAGTGTTCAACCATCTTGACCAGCTTCCACAACCTGAAAGCAAGAGAACAATTGTTATAATCTGCCAGACCCAGCATCGAGCCAACCATGTACTGGTAGCCCTGCGTGAACTTGGTTATAGCAATACAAGGACCCTTCGTAACGGTTATTCAAACTACAAATCGTACATGACCAGCCGAAAAAATGACATATCTGTCCAATCAGCCTGTGCGTCACAAAACAAGGAAATAACCAAAACTAATAAGACTACACAACTGACTGGACTGCCTGCACCCGGTAAAATAAGTATTACAGCAGCAGATCTCCCTTCCAGCCAAGCCCTGCTGGCCGGAAATTTCCAACTTGCAGTCGATCTTTTGCAAAATATCCTGAAAGAAAACAACATCGACACCAGACTGTGGCAACAGTACGACCGGGCTCTGTTGGGGCAGGCTGGCGCCCAATATCTTCGTAGCATGCCCGATTCTCGACTGCGGCTGACTGTCGATGATTTTATCAGTCATTATCTCACCGGCGACAAACGCTATTGCCTCCTGGATGTCAGATCTCCTGCCGAGTTCGCCCAGGGACATATTGCAGATTCGATCAATATTCCTTTCCGTACTCTACTGCAACATCTCGACAAACTTCCCCCAAAAGATTCATCAAAAACTGTACTTCTTATCTGCCGAAGCCAGCACAGGAGTATCCATAACCTCGTCATTTTGAGGGAACTGGGTTACACACGGGTATTAAATCTCAAGGGCGGTTATAATGCTTATCTGAAGTGGCTGAAAAAACTTCCGTCAATCATTGAACAATCAAGCCCGGTTTATGGCATTCCAGAACCGACAGCCAATCCGGATTCAGGCGAAGAAGAGGAAGAAGATTTTGGCTGTTAGTTACGTGAACTTCACAACAACTAAACTCACATCATCTTCTGCCGGCTGATCACCACAACATATATCTATCTGCTTTTTGATCACTCCTCCAATAACAGCGGCTTTTTCTCTTTGGTGTTTTCTCACCAGGTCGATAAGCACTTTGCGGCAGGGAGTGCCGTCACCTTCTGCCTGCATTTCCCACAATCCATCAGAACCGATCAGAATAACAGCTCCATTGGGAATATCCACCCGGCTGTTGCTCTGGTACACATGTTCCGGGTCAACACCAAGTGCCAATCCTTCGCCATATAAGGAGATGAATTTATCTTTGACCGGATCATACAGCAGGGCCGGTGGATGACCTGCCCTGACCCATTCGATTCTTCTTTCATTACCATAAACGGAAAGACAGAAAAGCGTGACAAAATGGCCACTCTCCTTAACATCCATATGCAGAAGAATATTGACATCAGTGACAACCTGAGCCAACCGGCCAGGCTTCATTGCCCTTGCTCGTAGAAAAGAACGCGTGGAAGTCATCAACAACGCGGAACAGAGCCCATGACCACAGGCATCTCCGACAATAATATTCATTTTTGTTTTCGAATGACAGCAGACACCTCTAAAGTCATGGTAATCAAAAAAATCCCCTCCCAGTGCATCTGAGTACATTGTCCAACCGGCAATTTCTGCCCCTTCAACATACGGCGACCCCTGCGGTAACAATTGCTTACCAATCTGTGCAGCCATCCGCACACATGTCTCATTCGGCAGGCGACTGGTATCATCATTTTCCATAGTCATCATTATGCCTCATAAGGATTAAAAAAACCAGCGCAGACGAAGTTCAATCCTGTTACCAATCTGTTTTTCACCATATTCGGACAAGCTACTGCCGGTCAGCAGGGAAAATCGCAGGCGTATCTCAAAATTTGTAAAACCTGCATAGGTGAGTTCCGGTGTAAAGGATGCACTCTGATCATCGAGATTAACTATTGTTGTCAAACCAGGGGTAAAGTAGAGAATATCAAAAGGTTCTTTCTGAGTGAATTTAGCATACAGATAATTCCGCCCCGCATAGGGTCTGGAATACCCATACAGGCTCAACTCCCTGAGTTGCCGTAATGTTTGTTCATCCACCACTACCCCACCCTCTGTTATCTGACGGTAAAAGAGAACCCGTTCTTCCTCAGTGTAGCCATTGCCATTATGATAATATTCAATAATACTTGTCAGATCATTAGCTGTCAGGTAGCGCAAACCGAACAACCCGCTCCATACGCTGTTTTCTTCATGACGGGTACTACCATTTTCAAGCAGGAGTACCCGATCTTTACTTGTGATATAGGCCGCTTCTCCATGTATTTCAAAATTGCTCGTAATATTACGTGAAAAATCAACACCAAACCTGCTGGATCGACTGCCACCGATGAAGAAAAGAAAATCAATATCGGTATTTTGATACAACAGATACAGTTTGCCTGCCAGATTAACACCGTTTCCCTCTCCAAATTCATCATTGATGGCATCAGACACCGGTATCAGCAGTGTTGTCAAGGCCATGTTGCCAGGGGAGTTGCTCTCAGAAAAACTTTTAATAAGTTCCAACTCACCGGTTACATATCCTTCGAGTGATTCCTGCGGATCATTGGGGTCCTTGGAGCGATTGACAAAACCGACCGGATTCCAGGCATAGCCTTTACCCCATCCGAACGCTTTTTTCCCCAGATCCACCATGCTGTTTTCAAAGATTTTTACTCGACTGTACACCTCATAAATATCGCCTGAATCCGTCCAGCCGGTATTATCCTGTTGCCCCGCCAATTTGAACAGCCAGTTAAAACAGGCAATTCCGGCGGTATACGAACCGTCAACTTGCAGGCTGGGTCGAAACCGGTCAATTGTGGCCGGCACCCCTTTCGGGTAGTTGAGATTTGCCTGATTTCCATCCTGATTTATGTCGAGATGTTCCAGTTTGATCTCAACATACCCACCCCATTCAAGTGGTGATTTCTCAATCTCGTCAAGTTCAAAGGTAAAGTCATCACTTGCCTCAGAAATAAAGGGGATCAGAGAAAACAACACTCCCGCAACAAGGAGAAAGACCAGCCATTTTCTATCTGAGTTCATCTATTCTAGACAGGTAATTAAGGGTGAAAACCTCATCCGGAACCTGTTTCTTTTTAATTTTAGCAAAAAGCATTACCGACTTATAACCTTTATGCAGAGGGCTCTCGGTTGCAAGCATTGATGGCCTGACCAGCCCGTCGCCAAAATCCTTGATCTTGCTGTACTGCAGGTTTTTAATCAGCATCCCACTGACAGCATAACATTCTATCCTTGTCGGCAGAAGTGTTGCCTTATCCACAGTCATCTTCAACCGATCATAGGCAACAGATGCAGAATTTGCCTTCAGATCAAGCAGGTAGGAATCCCCCTGGTTCAGAACACCCTGTGCGCTGTATTCAACACTGTAATCAAGACGCAGGATATCGGAATTATTGAATACACCTCCTACTACCGATTGCATACTGGTAATGCGAATCGGCTTTCCCACATTGGGAATGTAGAGCCACATATTGTCACCCAGGCGCAGGGTGGTTCTCCCCTTCTCGCTGGCCGGCTGCAAAAACAGAGCGACAGCTGTGCTGGGGCCTTTTTTCACCGAGTACAAAATAAATTCCTTTTTGCTGCCATCGGGTTCCACGTTGACCAGTTTACGATACATTTCATAGGAATCAGGTTGCATGTTTTTATCAACCTGAGCCAATATCCTATTCCCGTCAAGCGCCAATACCCATGTCGGAAACAAGAGGAAAAAAAACAGAAATACTGGAATTTTTATCATCTTACGCATCGAATTCTCCAAAATATTTTTTAAACATGGCGCAGGGCCGTAATAGGATCCATTTTTGCGGCTTTCCAGGCAGGCTGTAGACTTCCCAGTACGGCAATACCTATAACAATACCGACAACCATCAGGACATCACCGGCCCCAATGGTTGGAGCAAGCAGCAAACCTTCCTGTCGGCCGAAATCAAAGCTTATACCAATATAATTCAGCCCGCCAATCGTAAAGAGGCTCAACACAACACCAACCAGTGTCCCGAGGATACCAAGAAGAAATCCTTCGGTAACAAAAAGAGCCATTATTCTTCCGGGTTGAGTACCGATAGCCGCAATGGTTCCAATCTCATTTATACGTTCATAAACCGACATAATCATGACATTCATGATACTGACCAGCACAATGGAAACCAGCATAATCTTGATAAAAAATGTCATCAGATCAATCATATTGGCAATTTTTGAAAACGGCGACATTTTGTCCCAGGTATGAATCTCGAAAACAGGTTTACCTTTCCTGTTTTTTACTGCACTGAGCTTTGATTTTAGCGACTGAAAAACCGGTTGCAGATTATCCATATTTTTCAGACGAACAGCAATTTCGCTGATTTCATTTCCATCCATACGCAGCAGACTTTTTGCATCATTGAGCCGGATATATCCGTCCCTGCCACCCGGCCCGGAAATACGACCGACAATGCCCCGGACAATAAATTGCTGACCATTTACAGAACCATCTTTATTGGTTGCAACCAGAACAATGGCATCACCTATTTTCACTTTCATTCCTCTTGCAATAAGCTCGGGGATAAGAATTTCGCCCTTGCCGAGAAGGCCTTCTCTTCTGCCCTTGAGAATCCTCTCTTCAAGCATGGGCATGGCCTGAAGCTCCATCTCCGGATTCATTGCCGTTAAGCGAATATTCGTTGTCTCGTTAAAATTACTGAACATGGCACCGAGTTTAACGCGCATGGAATAGGCATCTACCGCCTCATTATCTTCCAGAATTTCTGCAACTTTTTGTATCTGCCTGCCATTCAGGTTGAGATTGAGCGGCAAACTATCCATGGAGGCAAGATATCCCTTATGATGAATCTGCAGATGCCCCATCATGGAATCGGTGATCTGACCAATCATCAGGGCTTTAAATGACCCAGAGACTGAAATAAAGAGTAAAACCGCCATTACACCAAGGGTGATAAGGGTAGAAGTAAGCAGAGTTCGACGTTTATAGCGCAGGAGATTACGCCAGCCAATTTTAAAAATATTAAGCATGCTGACCTCCCGGATTACCATTTTTTGTTTGCAGCACACCATCTTCCAGAGTGAAAATTATCTCTGCACTTTCTACAACCCGGGTGTCGTGAGTAGAAAAGATAAAGGTTGTGCCAAATTCATCACGCATTTTCTTCATCAGGCCAATAATGCGATTGGCCGTCCTACTATCCAGATTGGCTGTCGGTTCGTCAGCCAGTACCAGTTTTGCATTGGTGACCAAAGCTCTGGCCACAGCCACCCGCTGCTTTTGCCCACCGGAAATCTGATTGGGATATTTTTTACCCTGATCAGCCATACCAACAGCACCGAGCAGTTCTTCCACTCGTTTTCGACGCTTTTCGACAGGCCAGTTCTGAACCATTTGCAATGGATATTCAATATTTTCAAAAACAGTGAGAACTGGAATGAGGTTAAAATCCTGAAAGATAAAACCGATATGGTCGCCTCGAAATTTTGCAGAATGCCGGGAATCCAGACGGGTAACATCTTTTCCGGCTACTACAAGATCACCCTGACTGGGTGGATCGAGACAACCAATCATATTCAACAACGTGCTTTTGCCACTTCCAGAAGGGCCGACAAAAGAAACAAATGAACCGGTATCAATAGTGAAATCGACACCACGTATTGCTTTAACCGTTATCTCTCCAGCAACATAGTCTTTACAAAGATTTCGCGCTTCAACCAGTGCCATACTGTCTCCTGACAATTAAATTGTGAATTTTAACAAAAATCAACTTGATAACAAAAGAACATTTCTTTGCTTGTTCCCTCAAAACAAGACTGAGTTATTGCACCTCTGCCTGAACATACAAAGCAAGGTTCAGGCCAGTGGCAAATATTATTATTGTTACCATGGGGCTCCCACAAAAAACCACTCTGCAAATTCCCTCACTCTCATTTTTGACTACGCGAAATCTCAAATCCAACACAAAAAACTGCATCGTTTTTACCCACCTGCATTGATAAACTGCATCCATATTACCCATGCAAAGAAATAACAGACAGTTCACACGATATAGTCCGAGAACTTTTACCTTGACTTATACGGGCAGGTGTTAACCGGCAAAATAAAATTGTTGCACCATCAGTCAATATTCGCCTACCATGTAAAACACGAACAAAATTTTTATCTGCGGGTTTTCAGTCTATGCAAAAATCAATAACATACTTATTTGCTGTCTGGCTTAGTATCTGTAGCCTGTATCCTCTCAAGGCATTTTCGAAAGGGCTCAATGAGGAACACACGGATCATTTCTTCTTTGCAGTCTCAGCTATGACTTCCCCTGCCCAGACACTGGTTCACTTTGCCGAGTTTCGTGAATACCTGGAGGAAAAACTGGAAACTCACGTCCATCTCAAACAGCGTCGAACCTATGAGGAAATCAATGCTCTCCTCAATGATGCGAGTGTACAGATGGCCTTTACCTGTACCGGCGGCTACCTTGCCGGTCGTCAGGCTTTCGGCTTAGAAGTTCTGGCAGTACCTGTTGTCCGTGGTAAAACAGCTTATCGTTCGTATATTATTACTCACAGCAAAAATCCTGCTGAAAGCCTCGAAGAACTCCAAGGTCAGGTCTTTGCCTTTACCGATCCGTTATCCCTCAGTGGTCGGATTTATCCTGTAGCTACCCTGAACAGCCAAGGATATATTACAAAAACATTTTTTAAAAAAACATTTTATACAGAGAGTCATGATAAATCCATCGAAGCAGTCGCCACAGGACTCGCCGATGGAGCAGCTGTGGACAGTCTTATTTTCGATTCTCTCCATGCACTCCCGGGTTCTTTTGCCAGGCAGGTTCGAGTCATTCATCAATCAAAGGAATTTGGCATGCCGCCGGTGGTTGTCACCCCAGGCCTTGACAAAGAAAAAAAAAGGACGCTGCTTAAAGTGTTACTTGGTATGGCCAATGATCCTCGCGGTCAAATAGTTCTCCAGCACCTGGAGATGGATGGTTTTGCCATTCCTTCGCCTGAACTTTATCGTTCTGCCATAGTTTTACAAAAAGCGTTGAGAGAGTAGCAAACAGTCAGGAGAAAACAAGGTATAATCTATGGTTTTGCCATGGTACAATCGTATTGCCGTACGCCTGTCAGTTTCCATAATGGCAGTTATTGTGGTTACTGCTCTCTCAGTAGCCACTTTAATCTTGCGAGATGAAAAACACATTCTCCAGAAAGACCTGAGAATCCGTGCCCTGCAGCTTGGCGAAATTCTACCGAGACAGATTATCGAACCCTTACTCTATGATGAGGATTTTGCACTCTACAGCCTGCTTCAGTCCTATCTGGAATCTAAGGAGAGTTTTCTTCTCTATGGCGAAATATATAATGAACTGGGAGAGCTGATTATTGCACGAGAACGTGAATCCATCACGCGGGAGCCAATAACATCTTTTAAACTTGCCCGAAAACAACCTGTTTTTTTACGTGACTTTTCAGAGACCGACCCCAAACAGCCGTTGGATCTTCTTATTCCCATAAGCTCTAAACAGCTGGGTGTTGCCGGATACCTCCGTCTCGGTATTTCTGTCCAGTCCCTGTTCAAAACCCTGCATACCTCCAGAAAAAAAGTATGGGTCGTCACCAGTCTCATTGCTGTTATAGGTATTCTGGCGGCCCTGTGGATGGCCAGAGAACTGATCTCTCCCGTACTTCTGCTCAATCGTGCCGCCCACAGGGTTGGCGCTGGTGATTTTGGTACGGCGATTCCGGAAAATGGTGTGGGAGAGATAGGAGAACTAGCCAGTACATTTAATACCATGTCTCATCAGCTTAAAGAACTGGTGGCTGCAATCAGATCGGCTCAGGAAAACCTGGTGCGTACGGAAAAACTCTATGCCCTGGGCGAATTTTCCACCGGTCTTGCCCACGAGATAAAAAACCCGTTGACTTCCATCAAAATGCTGATTCAACGAGCTGAAGAACAGGAAGAATCACTGGAGGGTGAAGATCTCGAAGTAATAGTGGAAGAATTAGACAGGATCGACTATACCGTCAGCCGTTTCCTTCGAACTGCCCGACAGTCGGAAATGGCCTTCACTGACACTGATATAAACAGCCTGGTTGAAGATGTTCTTGCTATCACCGGACCCAAAATTGAAAAATCCGGGATTCGTATTAGCAAAAAATTAGACAAAACCCTTGCTCCCCTTCGAGTTGATGGAAACAGTATTAAACAGATTCTAATGAACGGTATTTTAAACGCCCTCCAGGCAATGAACCCGGGAGGAGAACTTACTATTTCAACTTCACTTGTCGATGGAAACCTGCAGTGTACAATAACCGACACGGGTTGCGGTATATCAAAAGAAAACCTGAAACATATTTTTGATCCGTTTTTCACGACCAAAGAAGACGGCACAGGCATGGGTCTTGCTGTAGCCTGGAATATTGCCCAGCAACATGGGGGACGTCTGGATATCGTCTCCAACCACTCCGGAACCTCACTACTGTTAATTCTGCCCTATGATTACCCTGCTCATTGTTGATGACGAAAAAGCGGTTCGTTATGCCTTTAAACGAACCTTTGGTGATGAATATCATATCTGCACTGCCACAAACGGGAAAGAAGCCGTTGAAGCGGTAGACAGAAAAGAACCCGATGTGGTCTTAATGGATATCCGCATGCCGGAAATGGATGGTCTACAGGCACTTGCCAGGATTAAGGAAAACCACCCCCATGTGCCGATTATTATGGTCACGGCTTTTGCTGATTCCACTTCGGCCATGCAGGCCATGAAAGATGGTGCCTTTGACTATGTCTCCAAACCATTTGACAATGACGAACTGCGCAGAATTGTAGAAAAAGCCATCACCGCCAGCCGGATACAGGCGGAACTGCACTGCGGCTGCGATAAGGAATGGAGTGAAGCAGAGGAAAATCGTGACTGTATCGTCGGGTCCAGCCCGGAAGTGCTCACAATGTGCAAAACAATTGGTCAGATGGCAGACTCCGACCTTCCGGTGCTTATAACCGGAGAAACCGGAGCGGGAAAGGAACTGACAGCCCGGGCCATTCTGCAGCACAGTTCGCGCAAGGATGCCCCGTTCCTCGTGGTTAACTGCGCCTCTTTACCTGCAGAACTGGTGGAAAGTGAACTGTTCGGTTACGAGGCTGGAGCCTTTACCGGAGCCTCCGGACAACGAATAGGCCGCTTTGAACAGTGCAATGGAGGAACACTGTTTCTTGATGAAATAGGAGAGCTGGCCCTTGGAACCCAGGCCAAGGTTCTTCGTGTCCTGCAAAATGGAACATTTGAACGGTTGGGCAGCAACAAGCAACTACAAACAGACGTCAGGCTTATAACTGCTACCAACAGAAACCTGGAACAAATGGTTACCGACGGCTTATTCCGTGCTGATTTACTTCACCGTATCAACGTGTTGACCATACCAATCCCACCGCTGAGAGAACGGATATCAGACCTGCCTGATCTGATTCTCTATTTCCTTGCACGTTATGGTCGACAGGTCTCTCCACCGGTAGAAGGAATAAGCGACGATGCCCTGGAAAAACTCTCTGAATATCAATGGCCGGGAAATGTCCGGGAACTTGAAAATACAATCCGACGGGCCATAGTCCTTGGCAAGTCGAGGGTCATCAGCGCAGAAGATTGTCTGCTCCAGGGCCAGGTGGAGCCGACCGGGGATTTTTCCCAGGTTGTTTCACAACAGATAGAAAAACTCCTCGAGGGAAATGAGTCCCGCCCTTACCACAGTCTGCTCGCTGAAGTGGAACAGCTCCTGATCACCAAGGCCCTTGACCTCTGTGAAGGCAACCAGGTGCAGGCGGCAAATCTCCTTGGAATCAACCGAATGACGTTGAGAAAAAAACTACCCTCTGCTTAACAAACACACATCTCTCTGTATATTTCTTAAGCATTTTTTCTTTTTCCTCCCAATTTTCCCTGTAATTTCAGCATCTCTGTTTTGGCACCTTTTATGCATTAAGCATACAGTTCAGTGCATTTTTATATCAAAAACAGGAGAGAAACTGCATGAAAAAGGGAATTTTGCTGTTCATTGCCATAGTCGGTGTGATTGTTGCCGCAATGGTCTTTGCCGTTGAGTCATATACGGCAAGGCCTTCATTTTGCGGAACCAGTTGCCATATAATGGATAAACCCTACAAAAGCTGGCAGGCTGACAAGCACGGTAAAGCCGGCAACATGGAGATTGCCTGTGTGGACTGCCACTATGCCCCAGGTGAAAAAATGACTCTCCACGCCAAGTTCAAAGGGTTGGGACAGCTCTTCACCTATCTTTCCACTGACAGTAAAGAGGTGCGGCGCGCCACCCATGTTGCGGATATCTCCTGTTCTGCAGCCCAGTGCCATCCTTCAGAAAAATTTATGGATAAACAGTTGACTTATGGCAAAGATAAAAAAATCAAGTTTACCCATAAAGCCCATTTTGAAAAAACCATCCCCGGCCAGGAAATGCACTGTACAACCTGCCACATCAAGGCCAGTGATAAAAAACACTTCGAAGTTCCCAAGGAGCAGTGCTACATCTGTCATTTCAGGAACACAGAATTTAATACAGGACGTGCTGCCTGTAATCTCTGTCATGAGATTCCCACCACTCCACTTCAATCTCAGAAAAAAAACAGCCAACCTGATTCTGATGAAAAGATCATTACCCACCAGACTCTTGAAAAAGCAGGTGTTTCCTGCAAGAGCTGTCATTACCAGGTCATCACAGGTGACATGAATCTTGCCCCAGAAGTTGCGAAAAATGCCACAGCGATAGTGCTGTACTGGAAAAAAGAGATCGAATGAAACTGATGCACGCAGAGCATGTGGCCAAACAAAAGGCAAAATGTGCAGATTGCCACCAACCCCTGATCCATAAAGAAGGAGACTTTATCGAGGCCGCTCGACTCAACTGCGCCAGCTGTCATCCGAACCACCATAGTCTGCAGAAGACGCTTCTTGTCGGTGCTGCCTATGGCGAAGTACCGGAGACACCCAGCCTGATGAATCCTGTCAAGACCAACTGCCTGGGCTGTCATGACAAATCAGATATGTACAAAGGGGAAAAGATCCTCCGTGGATCTGCAGAATCCTGTGCAGGATGCCATACTCAGGACCATAAGAAATTACTGGCGGACTGGATAAAAGAAGTTCAGACCGAGGTGAAATTTGCAAGAGGGGAAATGGCACGGGCAGAAGCACTGATCGTCCAGTTGAAAGGCCAACTCAGTGAGGAGCAAACGACTGAATTGAAGCAGCTTCTCGAAAAAGGAAGCAAGACCCTGGATCTGGTGGAATTTGGCAATGGTGTCCATAACAAGAAGTATTCCATCATGCTGATTGATGAAGGTCTGAACGGTGTCTATACAGTCTTGGACGAACTGGAACCTCTGGCTGAAGAAGCAGACGCAGAAAAACAGCAGTGAAAATATGGGCCGGTCCTGTGGTTCCGAAATTCCTGGATACAGGAAAAGGCCTGCATGGGTGCAAACCATAATCGTAACAGATAACTGAGGAGGAGGTCATGACCATCAATACAAACAATGATCGCAGAGAAATGCTTCGGGTTACCGGAGCCTCTTTGGCTGCGGCCGGACTCGCAGCAGCCAATCTGCTGCAACCAAAAGAAGCGGAAGCGGCGCGAGTAAAAGCACCCCACTGGGTAATGATAATGGATCTGCGTCGCTGCACCGGATGCCGAGCCTGCACCGTTGCCTGCAAGTCGGAGTATAACGTGCCCCTGGGTGCTTTTAAGACTGTGATAAAACAGGTAGTCACCGGTAAATATCCTGACACCAGGCGTTCATTTATTCCCCGTCGCTGTAACCACTGCGAAGGAACGGAAAAGGTAGGAAGAATTACGGTCCCGCCTTGTGTAAAAGCCTGTCCTGAATACCCAAAGGACAGACGGATCTTCGTTACCGCCGAGGGGAAAAAGATTCGCTACCGTGGTGGCGCGACCTACAAACGTCCTGATGGTCTGATTCTGATTGACAATGATGCCTGTACCGGTTGCGGCAAATGTATTGACGCCTGCCCATATGGAGCCCGTACCTACAACAAACGAAAAATGTCCGGCAAAGACAAAAGTAAAAATGCCATAGTAAAATGCACTTCCTGTGTCCATCGCCTGGATCAGGGTGTGACTCCAGCCTGTGTCAACACCTGTGCACCCGGTGCCCGAATCTTTGGTGATCTCAACGATCCGGGCAGTGATGTTGCCAAGCTTGCCAAGGAATTTGGTCTTCTGGAAAATCGTGAGAAAACAACAATGAAACCTGATTTCAAAACCATGCCCAATATTTTTTATATTGATCCTGACGGCGTACTGGCTGACTACTCCTATAACGATAAAGACAAACTCATTGAATATCGTGATATCGTTGAATAAAAAATAAATAACAATCTGTTTTATATACAGGAGGATTCAAAAAATGAAAAAAATCAGCCGCCGCAATATCTTGAAACTGGCTGCCGCCAGCGGTGTTTTACTGACCGCCGGCAAAGGAATACCAGGCAATGCCCTGGCCGGATCAATAGAGCTCTCCCAGGGAGGCAGAGATTTCAACCCTGATACCGGTAAAGAGCGCAAAGCAGTGCCAACTGTCTGCTTTAACTGTGTTACCCGGGATCCCAAAATTGCCTTTGTTGAAGATGGAAGGGTTGTCAAGATCGAAGGACAGCCCAATTCCATTCGCAGTATGGGCAAAATCTGTTCCAAGGGACAGGCCGGAATCAATCAGGTTTACTTCCCTGACCGTATTCTCTACCCTTTGAAAAGAGTAGGAAAACGTGGCGATGGCAAATATAAACGAATATCCTGGGATGAGGCCCTCACGGACCTCGCAGCCCGAATGAAAAAACTGCGTGATGATGGCCATCCCGAAAAATTCATGTACCATTACGGGCGGGCCAAGGGAAGCTCTTCCAAACTGCCCAAGACAGTCTTCATGGGTACCTATGGCTCAAAAACCATTGGGAACCATACGACAATCTGTGAAGGTGGGAAGTTTGTTGCCCAGGAACTCACCTGGGGCAAGCACTATGATAACTGGGATTTTGACAATACCGAATATGTTCTCAATTTTGGCTGCAGCCTCTTTGAAGCCCACACAAACCACATTCCCCTGGCACAACGGATGATCAAGGGCATTGTTGAACGTAAAGTCCCCTTTATTACTTTTGATGTCCGCCTTTCCAACACTGCTGCCAAATCGACTAAATGGGAGCCGGTTCGTCCGGGAACGGATCTGGCAGTACTGCTTGCCATTAACAACATAATCATGAAGGAAGATCTGTACGACAGGGAGGCCTTCACTTTTATTCGAGCTACCGAGGATGTCAACGCCTCTGTAGATGAAAAGATTGCTGCACTCAAAAAACATCTTGCCTCCTACACTCCCGAGTGGGCCGAGAAAAAAAGCGGTGTGGCAGCAACAGACATTATCAAGTATGCCAGGGAATTTGCCAAGGCAAAAGCCGCTACAGTCATCAGTTATCGCGGCCTTGTTGCGCATATGAATGGCACTGAGGGTGAACGGGCAGCACAGATGCTGGCCATGATAACCGGTAATGTCAACAGCCCCGGAGGACGGTGTCTGGCAGTTGCTCCACACTGGAAATACCCCAAAGGACCTAAAATCAAACCGAAGGCCAGGAAATTAAAAATCACCAATGGCTGGAACATCGCGTATCCCAACCATGGTGCCAGCCACCAGATCCTGAAGATGATCAAGGACGGCTCTCACGGCAGGCCCGATATTTATTTCTGGTATTGTTACAATCCGGTCTATGTCAACGGCGAATGCCAGGAGAACAAGGATATTCTCTCCGACGAGAAACTGATACCTTTTACTGTCACCTCCAATATTGTTTATGATGAATCCAGCAAACTTGCAGATCTCATTCTTCCGGACACAAGCTATCTTGAACGCTGGGACTGGGATGGAAACGCTTCTCCAACTCAGGTAGCCGAATTTGAACTGCGCCAGCCTGTTGTTGCACCACTGGGTGAATGTCGCAACTTCAGTGATGTACTTTGTGATCTGGCCAAACGGATGGATATGCCTCTAGGTATTGAAAACATGGAGGAGTTTGTAAAACGCTCGTGTGAAATGACTCCCGCCTTAAAAGGACTGCCCGGTGGAGCTTTTGAATATATGAAAAAACACGGGGTTTATCATGATCCAAAAGCAAAGCCTCTCTTTCATGTTCACAAAAAAGTGATCAAAGAGACCGATCTCAAGAAAGACGGTGTTATCTTTGATGAAGCAACCGGAGTATACTGGAACTGGAAAAAATCCAAAGCCAAGACCGAAGCCGTGGCCAGAGAAAAAGGCTACTTTGAAACTCACTACAGTTACAAGGGTTATGTTGGCCAGAAAATCGGCAACAAGGTCTACAAGGGGTTTAAGCCGGACAAGGTCAATAAAAGCGGATATTTTGAACTGTATTCCGCACTGCTCAAGGCCAAGGGCTTTGAACCTCTGCCAACATGGAAAGATATTCCCGGCCATGAGGCTCTGGGTGGCAACAAGCTGGTCCTCACCACGTATAAAGTTGCCGTTCAGATCCACTCCAGATCGTCCCACTGCAAGTGGCTCAGTGAGATGTTTCACGACAATCCGGCCTGGATCAACGGTAAAACTGCAGCCGGACTGGGCATTAAGGATGGAGACGAACTGAGCCTCAAATCAAAAAACGGAACAATCAAAATAAAGGCCTACGTCAATGAAATGATCGTTCCCGGGACTATCGCCATTTCCTACCACCTTGGTCGGGAAGAATCAGGACGCTATGGTTCCGGTCGCAAATCGCCCATGGCTTCGGATAATGATCCGGACCTGAACCTGAAATGGTGGGATACATATGGAGTACATCCCAACTGGTTGATAAGTAACAAACCAAATCCGGTCAGCGGACAGCTCTGTTACATGGATGAGGTTGTTTCAGTCAGTAAAGCCTGACAACACAGTACACTGTAATAAGGGTGGAAGGATACATATCTCCTTCTGCCCTGTATTTTATTCATTTGCTGTCTACAGTTGATGAAAATTCTTTTTTTGAGAGGGGTATTTTGGAAAAAACCGACAGTAATGTTGCCGGAATATATGGCTTGCTAGCCACTTTTTTTGCCCGGGAAATCGACCTGAAACAGTTGGAAATGTTGCGCAACCCTGAATTTCGAGACCTCCTGGAAACACTGGGAGTCAATCTTGGTGATGATTTTTTTAAAAGAGACGCAACACTCCTGCTTGAAGATCTGGCGGTTGAATTTGCTACCCTGTTTATTGGACCGGGGAACTTTATCTCACCCCATGAATCGGTCCATCGCCCCCGGGATGATGGTGATTACGGCAAACTCTGGGGCGCTGATACAGTGGCTGTAAAAAAATTCATTGAGGCTACAGGGCTTGCTTACCGCCCTGAATTTGGCGGAATGCCGGATCATATCGCCGCAGAATTTGAATTCGTCCAGAAAATTGAAGAGCGGATGGAAACAGCCCGTTCAGATGGTGACCAGGATCTTGCAGAGAACCTGAAATCGATCAAGAACAGGTTTCTCACTGAGCACCTACTGGCTTGGGGACCTGGGCTGATGGACAAGATCATGACAAACGCCACACTCCCGTTTTACAGGGAAATTGCAGCACTGGCCAAAAACTTTCTACAGCAGGAAGGAGAACTCATCCAACAACAGGCTGTCAAATGAAATATATCTGCAACCCCCTTCTGATAATCATTATAGTAATACTCAGCTGTACTGCTTCTCCGGCACTGGTATCAAAAAAGAAAAACCAAGTTCCGGGTACCTGTATGGGGATACCATGGAACAGCCCGTTTCCTGTTATTGAACACTCTTTTCCCGGAATTGAATTTATTGAAGAAGATAATTTTCACGTGACTCTTTTCCGGGTAACAGTCCCGGAAAAAGAGGTGCAACGGATTGAATTTAAACTCTTTGAAAACAAACTGATATCTGTCATCCTTTATTACACTGGCGCTATAAATAACCTGATCAATGAGAAATATCTCCAGAGCCTGGTCACTGATCTTGGAACACTCCAGGAAAAAAGAAAAACCACGGCCAACAGCCTGGCCGGCCAGGTTGAGGTTGAGATTTATGAGTACAAAGATATTCTTGTGCTGTTTCGCTACTACCCGCCAGGTCAGAAACAGGGGTTTGCCAACAAGCAGAACTCTATTGTTATTATTTTCAAACCCACCTTCAACAAAATGGTCTACTATCGAAAACATTCTGCGGGAGACATGGAGGAAATAATCGATTATGACTATATCGATTTCTGATAGTAACTTCCAAGCAGCGGGTCCGCTGCTCAACAAGGCAACATACAGGGAACTGCAACCTGGCAAGGATATTTTTACAAAATGGCGTATTTCCTGATTTTATTGTTCAGGGTCGTACGCGTAATATTGAGCAGTTTTGCCGCTTCACTTTTATTGCCATCGGTTTTCTGTAATGTCTGAATTATAGCTTCTTTTTCAATTTCGCCAAGTGGCAGGCCGGCCATTTCGGCCAACGGGCGGCTGGCTTTTGTATTGTCTTCCATATCCTGGAGCAGGGCAGGAGGTAATTCTCTTTCGGAAATATAGTTCCCGTTACAGAGTACGACAGCTCTTTCAATGGCATTTTCCAGTTCCCGCACATTACCCGGCCATCCGTATCCTGTCAGGCAATTCATCGCTGTCGGTGTGAAGTTGCGTATGGACTTTCGATTGCCGGCGGCGTGTCTGTCGAGAAAAAATCTGGCAAGTATCGGAATATCTTCTCTGCGCTCCTGTAATGAAGGAACACTTAAAGAAACAACATTAAGCCGGTAGTAAAGGTCTTCACGAAATGAACCGTCTTTAACACTGTTGAGCAGGTCTTTATTTGTCGCTGCAATAATCCGCACATCGACATGGAGCACTTTATCACTCCCAACCCGCTGGATTTCCCGCTCCTGGATAGCCCGAAGGAGTTTTGCCTGCATGGTGAGCGGGACTTCTCCTATCTCATCAAGAAATATGCTCCCCTTATTGGCCTGCATAAACCTGCCATCTCTTTTTCTCTCGGCACCCGTAAACGATCCCTTCTCATGGCCAAACAGTTCAGACTCAAGAAGTCCTTCACTGAGTGCTGCACAATTGACAGTAACCAGCTGTTCATCCTTTCTCATGCTGCATGAATGAAGAGCCCTGGCAATCAATTCCTTTCCTGTACCACTTTCTCCGAGAATCAGCACCGTAGCTTCGGATGGCGCAATGGTTTGAATCATTTTTTTTAAATCAACCATGGCAGGACTTGAACCAATCATATTTGAGAGGCAATTTTCCGAAGCAAGCCTTTCCTTGAGTGATAAATTCTCCCTGCTGAGTGCCATATGCTCAAGTGATCTTTCAAGTGTTATCTTCAGATCATCAAAGTTGAGTGGTTTTGTCAGGTAATCGTAGGCACCAAATTTCATGGCTTCAACCGCAGTTTCAACAGAGGAATAGGCAGTCATGATGATGATTGGAATTGCCGGATTAATTTTTTTTATTTCCTGTAAAGCCTCAATACCATCAACATGTGCCATTTTCACATCCATGAGAATACCGTCAAACACCGTGTCCTGTGCAACGGAAATGGCTGTGGAACCATCATCAGCCTCATTTGTCTTGTACCCCCATCCTTTGAGAACAGTTTTCAACATGGAAAGATGAGCAGTATCATCGTCGACTATCAGTATCTTGCCTTTCATCTGTTTCACTCCACTCTGGCTGGCAGGGAAATAATAACGGAGGTCCCTTTTCCTTCCCTGGAATCAACTCGTATTGTACCATGGTGTGCTTCTACGATTTTCTGAGCAATGGACAGTCCCAGCCCGGTACCTTTTGTTTTTGTAGTGAAATACGGATCAAACATCTTCCGGGCAATCTCTTTTTTCAAACCGGGACCGGTGTCAGATACTGAGATGGTGATATGATTCTGATCTGCAGAAACATTGAGATTGAGAATACCACCATCCACCATTGCCTGAATACTGTTCACGTAAATATTGACCATAACCTGGGTAAATCTGTCAGGGTCAAGAAATGCAAAGGTAACCTCGTCATTAATTTCCAGATCAACCTGAACATTTGAACTTTGCGCCTCGTGCTGAATCAGTCGCAGGGTGGATTCCAGAAGAGGACGCAGGGCTGTTTTCCTGAGTTTTACATCAGAAGGTTTGGATAATTCCAACAGTTCCGTAATAACACGATTCAGCCGGTCTGTTTCAGATATAAGTACATCGGCAGCTCTGCTGTTTTCACTGTCTTTCTCAAAAAGACTTTTAAAATAGGTCGCATAACCTTTGATGGAACTGAGTGGGTTTCTCACCTCGTGAGCAACCCCCGCCGCCAGGTTGCCAATGGCTGCAAGCTTATCCTTCCGCTGCACCTCCATCTGCAGTTTTTTCAGTTGTGTCAGGTCCTTGACAATAAGCATGAGCCCAACGAATGTGCCGTCGTCGGACAGGACGTTTGTAGCTATAACCGATGCGGGAAAAGTACGATCATCAACATGTTTTATCTCCACCTCATCCTCGATAAGAGCACCACTGGTTCTGGAAGAGTTGCACAAAGAGACTATGGTGGATGGTAAAACCGTGTTCAGGGACACTCCCCTGCTGCTGATTGTCTGAATATTCAACATATCAGCGGCTACCTGGTTTATATATCTGATTTTCAGCTGATTGTCCGTTGCTATAATGCCTTCGGGAAGTGTCGCTATCATTTCATAGGCAAAAGCACGCATGTCGCCGAGTAATTTTTTTGATTTTGTTGAATTCCTGGCCCAGAAAAGAGACACTACTCCCGCCATTCCCAGCAGGATCAGGGTAAAGGATAAAATAAGTGTGAATTTGATATCTTCCCTGATTGCCTCCTGAAAGGGTGTTGCATCCATCCCAATAAATATTGCGGGACGATTTTCCGGGTTAAATATTTTTTCCGCAGGCAGCCCCATCATCCAGCTTGATTCACAGCTGCTTCCCATACGTCCCATATCGCGGGGACCGTTCATTGTGCCATGTTCCATCGGGTTCTGTTGCCTGAAAGCCGGTAGAAAAAGCTTATACACTTCAAACGTCTGATGTCTGCCGGAATCACCAATCAATCGCCATTGAACATCCGTTGTCGGAGTAAGCTCTGCTGAGCGACCGGATGCCATAAGGTGATTCCCGATTTTGCCGGAAATGTTATGGGCCAGAATAATACCGGAAGAATCGACAATAGCAATATAGAGTATGTCCTGTTGGGATGCTGTCTCTTTTATCAGGGTATCAAGCCGGGGTAAGGTTCCGAATCTCCCCATCATACCGGTTCTGGCACCGGCCTCAAACGTTCTGATCAATGAAGCTCCTTTTTCATTGAGAATTTTGATCATATATTTTTTTTCACGATTGTAATTCATGACAGCAAGAGTAAAGACAACCGTGACAAGAATAGCACTCATTCCAATAGTTAACCAACTGGAATAATTGCCAAAATATCTATCAAATCTTTGAAATACAGCCGTCTTCATGGTAGAGACCAAAGGGCATTGTGTTTAAAAATTAATCACTGACACTAACTGATGTTTAATTTTTAAACATAACATGAACTCCAGGCAAGCAAATTATTCCCACGAACGGGGACATGAATTCTAACTATATGTAATAACATAGAATATAAAAAATAATTTTTTTGGCATGACAGGTGCAATGTAAGAAGCAAATAAACAATCACGGCAATCACGCCAGGATAAACAAAAAAAGGAGAAATATTATGAAACGCACACTTATTGCAGCAGTAGCCACGGGCGCTCTCTTACTCGGAATCGCAGCAACAAATGCATCTGCCTGGAATTATGGCAGCCCATGGATGGGTGTTGGTTATGGTATGACAAATGTCGGATACAACAACGGAAACAATTCGCAGTTTCAGGCAGATACCCGTGATCTCCGCTTGAAAATCGCCCAGGCCAGAGTTGAATTAAATGCCCTGGTGGCAACTCCTGGCTACGATACAGAGAAAGTCAATGCACTTGCCAGGGATATTGCTGCGAATCAACTGGCCCTCGAACAGACCGCTCAAAAATATGGTTATGGTGTTGCTTCCTACAACATGATGGGAGGACCCGGCATGATGATGGGGCCCGGTATGATGAATGGTGGATACGGGTACGGATGCTGGTAATATTTCATGACTGATGCCGGAGAATACATTCTCCGGCATTGCCCTTGTCAGGAAAAAAGGAGTGGGATTATGTGGGGCTGCGACTGGAACGGGTTTTGGGGTGGTACGGGAGGCTGGGGGATTGGCTTCGGATTTCTGAATGTTTTTTTTGTCTTACTGATGGTATTCGTTCTGACCTATGCGTGTTACAGGCTGTTTCGTTCATCCAGACCTGTTCCCAGTGGTTTTACTGATCAGCAGGATTCTTTGCATATTCTTAAATCCAGACTTGCAAGAGGAGAAATATCTCTTGAAGAGTATCAGGAAATGCATCAGGTTCTCGCGCCCGACAGGTGAGAATGTGAAATCTGTATCCAGATAATAACTCGCTGCCCCCTTTGTTTATCTGAAAATACTGCCGCGGAAGATCCTTTTGCCGCAGTCGGGATTTTCATTCGTTCTGTGTACCCTGGAGGCATAATAAATGGCTGAGCCATTGGGCCCGGCCATACCCATTCATTCATAACCCTGCTCACGCAGGGTTATTTTCTTCACTGCATTGATCCTGCAGAAAATGAAGCAGTCTGTTTTATATTTTTTATATGACAATGTGACATATACAGATGTCATACGTAAAAGGAACTAGAAAGATACTCATCAACATTATTATTCACAGGAGGAATAATGCGTTTTCAAAATATTATTATTCTTGGATGTTCAGTTCTCTTGTTGAGCGGGTGTGGTGTGGGACAGGCTGTTAAAAACAGCTTTCAAGGCACCAGGTATCTGCAGACAAAAGAATATTCCGAGGGAGAATCGACATTTCGGGCAACCGTTGCCAACAATCCGACAGATCCACTGGCAAATTATTACCTGGGGCGTTTTCTGCTTGCCAGGAAGAAATCTGCACAGGCCCTACCCTATCTGAAAAAGGCAGTATCCCTTAATCGAAAAGATGCGGATTATCTGTTCTGGCAGGGTGTAGCCCAAGGAGAACTTGGATTAATTCAACAGGAAAGAAAGAGCTACCAGGCGGCACTTGCGATAAAAGAAAAACATCTCCAGGCGATGATCTATCTTGGTCATAACCTGTTGAAAGACAAAGATTACGAAGCCTCACTTGCCATATACCAAAAAGTTCTTCACATCTGGCCATCCAGCCCATCAGCTTTATATAATCGTGCCCTTATTGCCAGGATTTTGAAACGCCGTTCCGAAGAAAAAGTGGGCTGGCTTTCATATCTATCAAGATATCCTTCAGGGAATCTCGCAATTCTTGCGACAAATCACCTCAACAGCCTGGGAGATTTTTCCTACCGGAACCACCATCTCAGAGGCCGCACAATAACTCTTGCCAATATACAGTTCAAACCCTTTACCGCGGTATTAAGTAAGCGGGCGCTGGGATCACTTAATGTCATTGGCGCGACAGTCTCAAATATTGGCAATGGTAAACTGCAGGTCCTGGTATTTCAGGAAAATAACAAAGACCTTGCGAGGCTGCGTGCTGTCAGTATCAAAAAATACCTGCTCGAACAATTTCCTGCATTAACGACTGAAAAGATCGGAATCAGCTGGTTTGACAAACCTGAAAAGACAATAATTGATGGAAAACGTATAGCAAATGGAGAATCGGTACGTTTCTTCCTTACTGCAATGGATACACGTCTGCGACCTGCAAAGAAATTGAGCAAAAGTTAAACCAGAACTGTGACTTTTTCCTCAACCGGCCGTAGTGAAAGGTAAGAAATGAATAGCGAAACTGATGAGTATACCGTTCGTCGGATTCTGGCGGGAAATACTCAACTTTATTCTATAATTGTCAAACGTTACGAGAGACCAATCTATAATCTTATGTACAGGTACAGTCGCCGGGAACAGGAAGCAGCCGACCTGACTCAGGATGTTTTTCTCAAAGCGTACAACAAACTCTCCACGTTTGATTGCAAAAGACGTTTTTTCTCCTGGATTTATTCCCTGGCAGTAAACAGGGCCAGGGACTGGCAGCGAAACAATGTGGTCAAACTCCGTGCACTTAGCGAACTGCAGTGGGAGAAACCAACTATTGAGAATGGTTCGCAGCAGGAAAAAAAATTACTTGCCGGAGAAGAAATCAACAATCTCTACGCCGCTCTTGAAAAGCTCCCGGAAATAACACGGGAAATTATTCTACTCAGGTATAAGGAAGAACTACCCATCGCCGAGTTGGCCACAATTTTCAAGCTCTCTGAAAGTGCTGTGAAAATGAGAATTTCAAGAGGACTTGGAAAAATGAAGCGGGTCTTGGGAGGTGAACGTTATGAAAACAATAAATATAACGATATTTATCAATTAAAATGTTTCGAAGGTAGTGAAAGTCAAACATATTCCCTGGAGGAAACGTAATCATGAGATGCGGAAGAGACTGTTTGTGCCAGCTGATTTTGGGGGCGCAGAACCTGAAAACACGAGCAATGCACAATAAATTCAAATTGCATGAAGGGACACTGAGTTTCACAAGTCCCGGTGACAAAAAAAGGGAGGAAAAAGCATGGGTATGAAAAAAGAGTATGGTGTTGCTGTTTTACTGGCCTTGTCGTTGAGCATTGTTTCACAACCAATGGACATTTTTGCAACAACTACCGCTGGAGAACAAAACAGTTCAATCGAGGAAATTGATCCCGGGAATGAAGTACCGGTATTTACCAGCCCGGAAGAAGCACTTAACGTCGCAAATCTTGCAGAAAAAGCCGCACTTGACGATGATGATTTAAAAACAGCATTGAGTGATCTCAAGAATGCACATGACGCTCTTCTGGCAGCAAAGCAGAGCCGTAACCGCAATACAATTTCAGCTGCACGCAGGACACTGGAAACTGCGGAAAAGAACTACATGAAAGAACTCTCCCAGGTGAGCGGTGTCGCTGAGCCTGATATCAATTCAATGCATGATGCTGGCATGAATTGGGGAAAGATTGGCCATGAACTGGGGGTAAATCCTGATATGCTTGGACTTGGCCATGACATCAATGATACTCCCCGTAGCCAGGGAATGAAGCCGGAAATTGACCACATGAGCGGTGTGGGAGTTCAGGAGTTAAATGAGGCAACAGCACGAAATATGGAGTCGGGCTGGTTTTCAGGACATGGTTCCAATATTCAAGCCGGAATTCATGAACCAGGGTCGGGGGGTTACAGTTCCGGTATGATTTCAGGTGCTGGAGGAATGATGAGCAGTGCCGGGAAAAATGATAACCATGGCAGCATGGGCGGTAACGATCATGACAATGACATGTCTGCCGGTTCTATGGAATCCGAAAACAGCTGGGGCGGATCCAGCTCCAGTTCTTCGGGAAATCAGGATCATGATACCGGCATGAACGGAAATGATCACAGTGGCGGATCCGGAGGCCATGGTGGCGGATCGGAAGGAAATGGTTCAGGGGGACACGAAGGCAGCTCAGGAGACCATGGCGGTAAATGGTAACGTAACAGGGAAAGGCCAGGAAAGTTGCCCCGGCCTTTCCCTTCTTTCTCTTGACAAAGCAAAGAGACCTATTTATATATATGAACAAATGATCATATATTTGTTATCCATATAACAAAAGGATTACAATGGAAAACAATGTATCTTTGCAGAATGAACAGTGTGACTGCCGCTGTATCCATGAAAAAAGAGTAGAGGCAGCACATGAACAGGCATTGCCTGAAAAGGCCAATGAACAGTTGGCGGCTCTGTTTAAAGCCATGGGCGACCCGAACCGGTTGAAAATTCTCTGGGCTCTCGACCAAGACGAAATGTGTGTCTGCGATCTTGCGTTTTTCCTGGGAGTCAGTGAATCTGCAGTCAGCCATCAGCTGCGGCAATTGAGACAGTTGCAGCTGGTCAGTAATCGTCGGGATGGACCGGTTCTCTATTACCGGCTCAACGATAATCATGTCAGTCTCCTTGTCCATCTTGCCCTTGAACATCTCAACGAAGAGTTTTTAAACAACAGTTAATTCGGGAATTATTTATGTTCACTTTTATCTACAATGTTATTTTATCCTCATGGGACATGCTCCAGCAGGCCTCCATTTATATTTTGTTTGGACTGTTGATCGGTGGAATGTTGAAAATGTTCCTTTCTCCGGCGTATGTAGCAGCGCAGCTGGGCAGTGGCCGGTTCAGTTCGGTCTTTAAAGCTGCCCTCCTCGGTATCCCCATTCCTCTTTGCTCCTGTGGGGTTCTGCCGGCCGCCACCTCACTGAAAAAACAGGGAGCCAACAACGGGGCCACAACCGCATTTCTTATTTCCACTCCGGAATCCGGTGTGGACTCCATCTCGATAACATGGGCCCTGCTCGACCCTATCATGACTATAGCAAGACCGATATCTGCTTTTATTTCCGCTTTTGTCGCTGGAAGTGCTGAAAATTTCCTCAATCCACCTGACAGGGACAAACGGCCAACACCCGATCTGAGCTGCCCAATTGATAACTGTTGTGATGGAAAAGACTGTCCTCCGAAAGAACATAAACATCATCATGGACTCATTGAAAAACTCAGTATAGGTATCAAATATGCGGCAACCGATCTCTGGGCTGACCTCGCCGGCTGGTTTTTCGTGGGAATCCTCCTGGCGGGACTGATCAGTGTTCTGGTTCCTGACGCCGTCATAGCGAAATATCTGGGCGGTGGACTTGGCTCCATGCTGCTTATGCTCACCTTTGGAATCCCTCTCTATATTTGTGCTACCGCTTCAACTCCCATCGCCGCGGCTTTTATCATGAAAGGTGTCAGCCCTGGAACAGCACTGGTTTTTCTGCTGGTTGGTCCGGCCACAAATATTACCTCATTGTCTGTTCTGGTTGGTCTGCTCGGTAAACGTGCCACAGCTCTCTACCTTATATCTATTGCAGCAGTCAGTGTTCTCTGCGGGCTTGCGGTTGACGCCATTTATATCTCACTGGGCATATCTGCCGTTGCCGCGGTAGGACAGGCTGCCGAGGTATTGCCTGGTTGGCTGATGCTTGGCGCCACTCTGCTCCTTCTCCTGCTTTCGATTCGACCACTTTATTCTATTGTCCTTGGCTGGTTCGGCAAAGGGGATGGCTGTGGCTGTTCATCAGATGGCTGCACCACAGACCATGGCCACGATCACAGTCATGAAAATGATAAAGATGCTGCCTGCAACTGTGGCAGTGCATGCCAGACAACAGTCCCTGTACAGATCCAGTCGACCACAACTATTAATAAGAATCCGAAAATATGACTGTTCCCGGGCAAGCCGAGTCACCGACACTGATTTTTCCCATGGCCAGGCCACTACCTGAAGGTGCCGGTAAATTGAGTCTCCCCTCTGTTTTCCAGTCCTTTGTTACAGGCACTCTGGAAACAGAGACAGGCGATGTCCCCCTGGTCAGTTCCAAACTGTTCTGGCGGGACAAACGCGGTCATTATCTGGTACGATGGAATATTGGCCGCGACCATTTTACAGTGGAACCGGGACTTTATGGGCTTGGAAAACCGACGGCAGACAGTGCGGTATTAGTGACGGCAAATTATAAGCTGAGTTTTGATACTCTCCGGCAGACAATGACCGGCAGGTCATGCTGGATACTGGTGCTTGACACAAAGGGAATAAATGTCTGGTGTGCTGCTGGTAAGGGCACCTTTAGTACTGAAGAACTGGTGGATCGCATCAAGGCCTCACGCCTCACCGACATTGTCAATCATAACCGACTTATTGTACCTCAGCTTGGGGCAACCGGCGTTGCCGCCTTTGATGTTAAAAAATACAGTGGGTTTTCGGTTGTTTACGGCCCTGTCATGCTGCAGGATCTCCCGGTATTTATAGATAGTGCCTGTATTGCCAGTCCAGAGATGCGCCTAAAAAAATTTCCATTCAGGGAGCGACTGACTCTGGTTCCTGTTGAGATTATGCAGGCTTTTAAGCAGGGTCTTCCTTTTATTGTGGCTTTTCTTTTTCTGGCCGGTTTTGCAGGTGACAATTCTTTTCTGTCAAATTTGAAACTGCACGGTATACCGCTGGCTCTTGCTTTTTTAACAGGTATAGCATCGGGCACTATTCTATGTCCATTGTTACTTCCCTGGGTTCCCGGTCGGGCTTTCAGCGTAAAAGGAGCTTTGTGCGGACTTGTTCTTTTTATCATATTTTTTGGTTTCTCGGGATTGTATGCTATGGATTATTCACTACTGGAAAAAAGCTCCTGGCCACTTATCACTCTGGCTGTTTCCTCCTGGTTCGGCATGTCGTTTACCGGGGCATCAACCTACACCTCCCTGAACGGTGTCAGAAAGGAAATGCTGCGGGCCATGCCAATCCAGTTTTTTTCACTAGTCTGTGGCATCAGTTTATGGGCTGCTTCTCTGTGGTTTGACTGAGAGTGGTAAGGAAAAAAGACAATGACACAATTTTGTTATCTGGAAGACGTGGTTACCCTGGCATGTAATATCGACAAATGTATTGGTTGTGGCATGTGCACGCTGGTTTGCCCCCATGGTGTTTTTACCATTAAAGGAAAAAAGGCCGTCATATCCGCCCGTAATTACTGTATGGAATGCGGGGCATGCATGCGAAATTGTCCGGTATCGGCAATCAGTGTGGAAGCCGGCGAGGGTTGCGTGCGTGGTGTGATCAATGAACTGCTTGGCATTAAAGGTCCATGTTGTTGAAAGTGCATCCTGTTGTTATTCCTCTTGTATTCACATTGACCTGTATGTAATACTGTGTAAAAAAATTCGTATGGTTATCATATTGATAAAACATATAGACATCCAACCAGTCAAGAGAGGTTTTCATGGGTGATTCCCATAATGTCACGTTCAAACCGGGAAAAGTTCTGGACAGCAAGTGGATCATTATTGAACATATCGGCAAGGGAGCCATGGGTGAGGTATATCGTGCCCACCAAACCAACCTGAAGCGGGATGTGGCAATCAAAATAATCTCTGAAGATGTGATGTCAGAAATAGCAGATGACCCCGACGAACTTGAAATAGCCTTTGGCCGGTTCCAGCGCGAAGTCCAGACAATGGCACAGGTCCGTCATACCAACATTCTGACTATCTACGATTATGGCGAGCTGGTGGAAACGGATGGTGATAGAGAGTCTCACGTTGCCTATATTGTCATGGAATATATCCCGGGAAACTCTCTGCGTTTTACCCTTACCGAAGATGGCCTTGATGACGAACCTGAACTCTATCGCCAATGGGTGTACAACTATTTCATGCCAGTGCTTGATGGTGTGGAAATGCTGCACAATAATAAAATTGTCCATCGCGATCTGAAACCGGAAAATATTTTCCTGGATGGAGACATACCCAAAATTGCTGATTTCGGTCTTGCCCGCTCCCAACACATGAAAGCTGTGACCTGTTCCATAGAAATGCTTGGTACACTGGCATATATGTCTCCTGAGCAATGTGCCGATTTTAAATATGCCGACTATCGGGCAGATATTTATGCTTTGGGAAAGATTCTTTACGAGGCAGTAAACGGAACACTGACAAAGAATGAAGTACCTTTTACTTCTGTCTGTATCGAAAATCCGCAGACTGTATTTTTACAGGATATGAGCAGAATAATTGAAAAAGCTACTGCGGAAAAACCTGAAAATCGATATCAGACCATCCATGAGCTGCGAAATGATATTAAACAGGCCCTTGCAGAGAATGTTGGAGACGTAATAAATATATCACCCAAAAGTGAGATAACAGCCAGCCCTGGAAAAATGGTTACAGACAGACAGATAAAGCTGTTTGGCCTGGGAATTGTTATTGTGATAATTCTGGTTATAGCGGTTGATCTCTATGATTTTTTCTATAAAACTGAGTCGCCTGTCAGCGTGGAAGAAAAAACGTATGCAGGAATAACTGAAAAACCGATTGCAAAACACGTCATTACCGTTGCCAAAGGTGGCAAGCTGGAAAAAACAATACATGGCAAAGATGGCAGCACCCTGCTTCTTACCGGAGATCTTCGGGATACAAAAGAGGGGCGATTCCTCTTCTACATGGATGACAGAAAGATAACAAATTTTCTCTTTTTAGAATTTCTTCACAATGTCGAAAGCCAGGTTGTCGTGAAAAACGGCATTGTTCGGCATGGCAATAAAATTGTCATTTATATCGGCGACGGCTCCGCTCCTGAAGATTCAATTCTTTTTGAGCACAATACTTTTCATCTGAAAAATCAAGATTTGGGGAGTAAACCTGTTCTGCGTGTTACATATCACGGTGCACAGATGTATGCAAAACAATACGGCAAGGAGCTTCTAACCGATAAAGAGTGGCTGTTCGGATATCGATATCACCTGGTAAATACTCTGTTGGCGGAGTCTGTAAAACCTGTGAGCTGGGATCAGATGGAAAACAATATGATGTTTAACAGTAACCCCTCTGTGAAAACCGTACTGGATGGCATGGGACAAAAGCTCAAGGAATGGATTACTATGACTGGCTCCACGACGGACAGCGCAAACCTCTCCCCGACTGCTGATAGACCTGTTTCAGGGGTTATGGATGCCAGCAGAGCCCATAATGATGGAAAGCCGATAATGCGTTTTCCCTGGGAAGGGTTTGAAGATGTCGGGTTTCGCACCAAAATTCCTGTAGTCAGGAAATAATCTGTTATCACAATATTCATACCTGAACACTCTTCAATGAATTAATACAAATGAGAAAACCCCTTGCCAGTGGAATATCACGTACCGGGATAAATCGCCCGAAGAATGATGACCGTTTTATCACGATCGATCTTGACGAAAACTACCTCCTCCTTGCCGTGTGTGATGGACTGGGAGGACACCCCGATGGTGATATTGCCGCCGAAGATATAATAGGCTGCCTGAAGAGAATGAAATTTGACAGGATTGAAAATGCCACTCCTCTGTCCGATGCCATACATCAGGCTGATTTGATAATTAGAAAAAAAATAACAGCCGCTCCTGATCTGGAAGGGATGGGTGCAACGGTAACTGCTGCTGTTATTGGGCCCAAAAGAGTATACTGGGCTCACATCGGGGACAGCCGGATGTACCTCATGAGAAATAACATTATACGGCAGGTCACACGAGACCACACTTTTTTACAGGATCTGATTGACTGGGGAGATGTCCCGTTGGAAACGGCATCAAAACATCCCATGAGTCACGTCCTGGATCAATGTGTAGGCTGTATTGACAATGGTATCGACAGCGGTGATTTTGAGAGAGCGGACGGCGATATCCTCATTCTCTGCACAGATGGCCTGCATGGTGTTGTTTCAGAAGAGCAGATGGCGGAAATAATACTGTCATCAAAACAACTTTCCCGTTGTAGTGCAGGACTGTTTGAAGCAGCTGTACATGGCGGGAGCCTCGATGATATAACAATTGTGCTTGCCTCTTCTTAAAAGGGCTGTGAACTGGAATCCAACACCCCACAGACAGGCACCTTCAAGGGCACAAGTGTCTTGTTGCATGCGGGGTATCGGACAGAAAAGAAGATATCGCTTATTTTGTCTGCAGGTTCTCCATTTTGCTTATCATTTGTGAACGAATATCGAGCATCTGTTTTTCTATTTCAGCCAGATCTTTTGGATCAGTATTGGGGTTACGCATTGCTTCCCTGTAAGCAAAGCGAAGATCAATCATTTTCTGTCGCAATTCAGCAGTGGCATCCATAAATGACTGCTGCTGATTCGGGGTCATCTGATTCATCATCGCACCACCCATCATGCCGTTGCAGCCCATGTTGTTCCAGTTACCCTGGCCCATCATGTTGCCACCCATCATACCACCACCCATCATGCCACGTCCCATCATTCCGCCGCCCTGCATACCTTGACCCATCATACCGCCACCCATCATGCCGTTACCCTGCATACCTTGGCCCATCATGTTACTGTTCATTTGTTGCTGTGAAGTGTTTGTATTATGAGCAAACACCGGGACTGCAAAAAGTCCGAGAACCAGAATTGAGATGATTGCAGTTTTTTTCATTTCCTTTTTCATTGTATTCTCCTGTTGTTTCCCCTTGCGGGATGTATTGTAGCAGACGCCTGCCTGCGTTTTTAGAATATGTCTGTATTATTGTATTTATAAGTTTCGTTTGGCCGAAGAAATATGTGGCTATACTCTATGTCCAGAATCTGGACAGGGTGAATGGCTAACGAATTTCAACTTTCATCCTGTTGTATTCGTCTTCACTTATCTCACCCTGTGCATACCGTTCTTTCAATCTTTCAAGTCGGGATACGTTTTTACTTGATTTGTCGGAAAAAACTGCTCTAAAAATTTTGACCGCCAGATAGATAAGCAACGCCCAGAAAAGAAGTGTGACTATCCAGCCAATAGGACCTGGAAAAAAGGCTCCGGGGCCACACAACCAGTTTCCATTGTAACCAAAACCCGAATATCCTGAATGCATCATTTTTTTCTCCTTCAAAAAAATAGTTAGTTGTCATCGCAATTAAAGCAAAAGAGATGCCATAATGACAAAATATTTATAACTACCACACAAGACACTGTAACTACATTAATTATTCAAAAAAGAATAACTCCAAGCCCATGTGTTGTTTGTATATCGTCTCGTTTAAAGACAGGGCAGAAGAAGGTATTGACGCACAATTGTCCAGTTTTTAGACAGGTACATTTCCAGGCTCATAAGTATCAAACTGAGTTTCAGACGTAAACAGGGAAGCAAAATCATTAAACTGCCACAAATTGAGGAATTATACTGTTTATTGTGAATAGGGAAGTATTTCACCTTGTTCTTTACAAGGCTTGTTGCCATAATAACAGAATGACCTGTTGGAAGAAGAAATCAATAACGCGGTCTGATTATGGAGAATAACAATGAAGTTGATTTTCATAGGAATCATCTGGCTTGGAATTACCGCCTGGCAGGGTACTGTTTTCGGCGAAGGTTGTGGAGGATGTGGAACCTGCACTGACAGTACCGGTTGTTCAGTAAACGGCGGGAAATATAATACATTCTGTACAAGTGGCCATAAGAAGGAGTTGAAAAAACTCTTGCAGGAACTGTACGAAATATCCCTTCAAACCGGGAGAAGAACAGGGGATAGATCAGAAGTACGTAGAAAATATCGCATAGCAAGAAAATTACGCAAATTTGATGATTGCTGTGCCCGGGAGGCTCTCCGGAAACTTATAAAGGAAAATTCATGTGAAGATCTGGGTGAAGGAGAAGTATTTTGTGTGAAATGGGGAGCAGAGTTGAGCCTGTTCGAGGTTGAGTCGAAAAAGGATCTAAAAAAACTAACTCCCGATGCCTCAATTGCTGACCAGGTGACAATAATAAAAAAATATGGACGTCATCCCCATAAAAATGAATTTGCCAGTCACGAAGTAAAAAAATACCTGGTTCAGCAGATGGAAAAGGATCCAGATTTTTATGTACCTTTCCTGGTTGAATATTTTCCCCATTGCCATGAGCTTTCTGAAATTGCGGAAGAATACCCGGATTCTTTTGATATCGGTTTGAAAAGATCGTTTTATTCACCGGATCCCACGGTAGTCTGGAATACTATATATTTGGCCAGAAAGACCGGCAGGGTTCGATTCCTGAAAACCGTATATGGAGTTGCATTTGAGGAAATCGGCCCTCTTGATTATTCAAAAACTGACGACATTGAAGAAATTCAAAATGCGGCAATCGGTTTTTTCAGAATGTTTGAAAAAAACGCAGTTCCCTATTATCGCGCTATTCTTTATTCACAATACGAAAGTAAAAAGGAATATGTTATCAGTGGCATCAAGGATTCTGGTAACAACGAAATAATGACCATGTTGAAAGAGTTTTCCTCCTACCTGGCATCGAATCCGGAAAAAGCAGGTGGCTTACTGGCGAGTCGTGTTCAGAAAAAAATAGCCGAAATGGAGGGTGTTCAGCGATGAAACAGACATTCTTCATCTGGATAATGCTTTGTGTCACTGTATCCAGCGCCTTTGCCGGATATTGTGTCAATGCAAAAAGAGGTGTGAAGAGTAGTGCAATGATCAGGAACTATCTCCAGGATCTTGCAGATAATTCATCCGGTTTTGCTGTAACAGGTGTTGCAGGAGGAGGAAAAAACAGCAAAACCACTGATGGCAAAGAAATAGCTGCTCTCCTGATAGGCAGAGAAGCTTCCTGGGACAACGGAAATAAACCGACAGTCATTATTACCGGAGCAATCCACGGAAACGAGTGGGCAACACCGGAGGTGTGTTTAGGTATCGCCGAGTACCTGCTGCTCAATAAGGATAACGATGCTCCCGCAGAGGATGACAAAGGTGCCTTGATAAATGAAGGTTCAGCAGACGTTGATAAAAATGGCACTGGAGAGGTTATCCTGCCACACATAACTACAGTTAAAAAACTCCTCGAGACCATACAGGTGATCATCATTCCCGTACTGAACCCGGACGGTTATGATTACAGTCAGACCGAGAATGGTAAGATGTCTTATTTTGGTTCGGGATGGCGACCAAATCGCAGTAAGTTAAGCAGCAGGGAGACTGGAGAAACCTGTTTCAGACAGAATGGTACTGCATACCAGGCACCGCCAGAAGATGCCGAGCACTGTTTTCTTGCAGACTATGATGATACTGCGGAAGGTGGTGATATCGAAGAAGAGCAGCTGGTTGTCTGTGAAAATATAGAAAAAACCAGTGTCAGTCTTTTTCAGCCATCTCTTCAAGTCGCCTCCGGGGAGATGGTTGATGCTATCTATAGAGTATCCTCAAAAAGTCATCTGTTTGGCACAAGGATCGTACTCCAGCGCATAACCTGAAATACAAAAACGGATAATGCTTCGGCCAGCAAGTTGGCAAATAGGTCTTGTTGGACCTTTTTTGATACACCTGTTAGCAGAGCACAGCAAAACCTGAGCAGAACCATCAGGTTCATCACCAGGAAAATGCTATTAATCCATGCTTCTGATGTTTTCAGTGTTCTGGCACGGATATAGTTGAGCCGATAGCCATTTTTACCTTGGCCAAACTTGCCCTCTATCGGAATTCGATCAAGGGCATCTTGTCTTCGTTGCAGTTTCTCCTGCTTGAGTTGCTCTGCATTCCCTGCTGTTTGTCTCTTGGGACGACCAAGAGGTTTACCGCCAAACCGGATATTGTTTTGCTTCATGTATTTCCGATTAGCTCTGGTGCCATAGATGCCATCGGCAAGAACAACTTCCGGGAAACACCCATATCGCCTTTTGTACGCTTCAATCTGCGTGATCAAGTCAGTACTTTCATTAAAGGCATCCCATCCGAAATGGTCGACCAGGGCAATACCATCAACCATGCTGACACTCAGTTTCGAGCCGAACTCTACCTTATGGCTTGCTTTGCCGCGAACAATAGGACGAACATGCGGCTGAGAAATACTAACGATGCGGTCATCACAACGTCGTTTCTTCTCTTTGTACATCCTGTACTGCTGTCCATACAAATGGTGGATGATCCAATACTGCCGCTGCCGGTTATGGTGCAGCGGGAAGGACCTGCCACCGATCATGTCGAGCAGCATCTCTATATGTCGAAAGTTTCTGCGCAAATACTGCAACTGCTCCCTGGTAGCTTTCCGGCGCAGCTTGCCGCCTGGATTTCGTTTCTTTGAAATTGCCAGGTATCGTTTTCGTGCCTGTTGACGGTATGTTCTCGGTTTCTTGGTCAAAGAGCTGATAGCGTAAAGCTCATCTATCAGTTGTTCAGATATCTCTCTTGCCTCATTCAGCAGACTGATGTCTGTGGGATAACGAATGGCCTGCTCAGCAACAGTCGCATCAACCACCATTTTGCCATGGTTCTCAGGATCATCAGAGCCTGGTAATTTCGATGTTTTCCGGTGCCTTTTTTTCTCAATACTGCTGAGAATGGTCTCTTCAAAAGATAAAAAAACTTTTCTGCCCATCCTTTTTCGGATCTCGACAAACAAACTTGCGGTGAAGGGAGGTTCGTCCTTGTATGAGGACAAACCTACAAAATATTGCAGATACGGATTCTCCTGGATCTGCAACACTGTTTCCTCATCACTCAAGTTCAGCTTGTGCTTTATAATCACTGCTCCAATCACAAGACGGGCGTCCTTGCCAGGACGTCCTTGAGTAGAGCTCATGCTCTTGTAATAGCCGGATGCGAGTTCATCCCAGGGAATCGCAAGGCTCCATTTGACCCAGCGATTTTCAGGATTAAGTTTGCCGCCAAAGGGAAGGCTGAAACCTTCCAAGCCCAGTTGCCGCGTGCTTTTGTATCGAATCATGTGCAAGCCTTTTAGTGTAGTTTACCGCATAAGCTTACACATTATACCATTATTTCACCACATTTAGTTCATAATAACAACGTGTTGAGACTTTTTAAGGGCAATCTATCTACAATGCATCCAATCCGAAACGGGTTTTTTGCAGCTCAGGCAAAAGGCGGGTCTGGAAAGATGAGTGGTCAACAGATGATGGTGATACCATTGCACTTTCAAAGGCCAGGTCAGAGGGTTATCTGCAGGATGCTTTTGGTGTCGATATCAATAGAAATTTTCAGTATAAATGGGATGTTTTCCGAGACCAGAAACACCTGTTCATCAGAAGCCGGTCACCATCTTCGAGAATTTACCGAGGTTCAGGAAAACTGTCTGAAAAAGAAACAGGAGCAATGGAACAACTGGTTTCTCAGAAAAATGTGGTGGCTCTTATCGATTACCACTCCGGTTCGACTCAGGTCCTTTACCCTTATGCCTATTCAACCAAGGTGCGAGTAGCTGAAAATATTCTTGGTGGCTCGAATGATTATGCTGTTTTCCGACAGGTTTCTGAAAAAATTGCTTCTCTATTGAATCGACATGACAGGGGAGATGAAACAATTGTCAATTATACGGCCGCTCAAAATTACAATGATACCAGCGTGGGAAGTGGAGTAGCCCGGGATTGCTACTACCAGACCGAAGGCATTGCAGCAATTAATATTGAAGTTCATGACAAACAGTTTACCTATAATGCCGCGGATTTTATCAAAGTTGTCCCGAAAATTTGTAAGATAAATGTGCCGGGTGCAATATGGTTTCTTTTCTGGGCAGCTGAGCTTCCCCCCGTCAGGAATACCTGGAAATAATGGCCCTCCTGCAAAAAAGAAGGAGGTTACGCCACAAAATGACGTAACTCCTAAAATCTCAAATTGTGCCGAGACCAGGAATCAAACCAGGGACACACGGATTTTCAGGAATAACCTCTACGTCTTCGCAACCTCATCAATTGCAGTAACTTAGTGAATTTATAATAAATAAAAATTCTAATTTTTTTTGTTTTCATTCATTTTTGCAGGTTTTGGAACCTTTTTCTCACACAAATCCGTACACAGACAAGATAAGATAACCGCCAAGCAGATGCGTTTTAAAAAGGTATTATTCTTGACAAAAAGTAACTACTCACCCCCATCATTCACCCTGGGGGAAATTTGTCCTGCCAGAGCAATCTGAATAGCAACAAGCAGATTAACTCCATCGGCAGCCATAGTTTGCAGATAGCTTGAGATCCTGCAATATGCATGAGCATATTGTTGCTTTCGAAAACAGCCTGATACTTTCTGTTTCACTTTTGCCATACGAAGATCCCTTTCGGCTCGGTTATTCGTGAACGGTACATGTCTCTCTTTTGCAAAAAGCAGTACTGCAGTTTCGTATTTCTGCAACCTCTCCAATAAATTATGAGCATCCGATTTGGCGATCTTTCCCCGTTGGTTTTTGGGTTTCGGCGGAATCTCCGGTAATTCCTTGCATCCTCGGGTCAGATTATTACGATAACGTTTTTGCAGATTGGCGTACTCCTTTTCAGTAAGACATTTATCTTCCCGCTTCGACACGATATGACACGTCTCCGATAGCAACTTCTTTATATTACGAGCCCACCGATACTGATTTGAGTCGACAACGAACGTAAGTTCCCGTAAAAGGTGAGATCCGCAAAGACCGTGACCACAATGTTCGTACGACAAGTATGATGCCCAGCAATCATGGATTATCACCCCACCATATCGGGGGATGATGTTTACCTCCTCAATGGCCCAGAGGTCATGCTTTTGTCGTGATGCTTGCCTATAGGCTCTACTTAAAGCTAAAGAAAGCCTGGCGCGATTTTGATATTACTGTTGAAGAAGGTCTCAAGCAATTATCGACCCATTGTGCTATAGAAAATATTATTAATGGTGAGGTTTCTTTTCTTTCTATTCCAGCACCACGCCGGAACATTCATCAACTTTATAGTGCGTTGGGCATTGTTCCACCAACCACGCTACCAAAACAAATGGTAAATGTAGTCACTAGACGAAAATCACAGAGCAGGAAAATATAATTTTAATTTCAATATGTTACCCTGACTGATAAGCTCATTCTGATAAGGGAACATCCGTTAAAAAGCGATTACCTATCACCAAGCGGAACAGCTTTGCAGCCGCTGGGATGAACTGGAAGAACAGCTCAGCGGCTGAGGATGTGAACTACAGGGTTCTGGCTTTATTTTTTTCTGCGAATCTGAAAACCGGACAGGCCAGCAAGGCCAACCCCAAAAAGAATAAGTGTGGATGGTTCGGGTACTGCTTGAAAATTGTCCAGTGCCCAAAGAGCATCGTCATTATTATTAGAGTAGGCACCGTAATGGAGTAGTTGGGATGAATTTGACCAGGTTCCCTCTCCACCGTCAATATTGCTGAGTGTATCCGTTCCACTGAAAAGATACAGCCCGATGCTGGTGTAATCTGTCAATAATTGGGCGAAATTTTGAGTGCCTGCGTCATAATTCGGCCAACGAATAAAATTCTCCTCCTCTAGCGAGATTGAATGGGTTTCCCATCCTTGCAGTGCATTGATGTCAATACTGTTGGATCGGTCAGAGATAAACATATTGTATTCGTTAAATCCGTCGTTATCTGTGTCACCAACATTGTTGGCAATGACCCAGCGAGCGTACACATTGCCATCATCGCCACCAGCGCCATTGGCGATAGTCTGCCAGTTGTTGGTGCTGAAAATATCAGTTTGCAGGCTCATTCCCGTAATATCGCCCAACGAATTGTTCCCAACATGTCCCATCCAATAAGCACGTTGATCAATTCCATTTGCTGTCTGGTAGATATTACCATCGGGATTACCACTGTTTGCACGCCAATCCGCTGAGTTTACGGAAAAGAGCTGGTCGTAGGTTGCTCCTGTCGGTCTGCCGATATAGGACTGTTGCCACCCCTCGTTATTGGAATCAAATGAATAAGGGAGGGCAAACGAAAGACCGCTTGTCCCCAAAACGATAATTCCTGCAACAGCACTTAAAATATTGCGCTTTATGTTCATTTATAACTCCTCAGACATGTGTTAAAGAATGTAATACTACGGTTTCGTGGCTGGGAAAAGTGTTAGCAAAAAATGTGCCTTCTGGGAAGATAAGAGGTATTGATTCTAGATCACTGTATTTTGGTAAAATCTAACACCCCACAAGGGGGTATTAGCTCATTGGAAGTAAACCTAACCATGTAATTTCAAAACACTTTCCCTGGTTTCTTGTTTTTTATGACAGGAACTTAGGAATAAGTCACTAAAATGGTCTGTTAGGAGGCAGAGTACATTTTTTCCGCATTTTGGTTTTTTGCGATCCGTAATTACGGAAAAACGGAGGTGATAAGTCAACCATATATTAACGCACCCTAACTTTTCCACAAAATCCTGCCAACCGCCCATAATTTTGAGTAACCTATCCTTTTCCATCCGTCCTGTGGAGCAATTTTGTGCGTTTCAAGATATTTCCTAACAGCTGATGTGGAAAATCCGTATTCTCACCGTTATTTCCACCAATTTTGGACAAACACATCCATTAGCGGTCGTTGAGTTTTAAAAATCAAAAAGGCTATAAACAAAAAACAGGACACTGATGAGGCACTACCTTATTTCTCAGTGTTTATTGTCTTGACAATGGGGTCCACTTTAGAATGCTCTTCACTCAGGAACGATAGGTAACCATAATTAATTAGATTGCCCTTAAAAAGTCTCAACACGTTGTTATTATGAACTAAATGTGGTGAAATAATGGTATAATGTGTAAGCTTATGCGGTAAACTACACTAAAAGGCTTGCACATGATTCGATACAAAAGCACGCGGCAACTGGGCTTGGAAGGTTTCAGCCTTCCCTTTGGCGGCAAACTTAATCCTGAAAATCGCTGGGTCAAATGGAGCCTTGCGATTCCCTGGGATGAACTCGCATCCGGCTATTACAAGAGCATGAGCTCTACTCAAGGACGTCCTGGCAAGGACGCCCGTCTTGTGATTGGAGCAGTGATTATAAAGCACAAGCTGAACTTGAGTGATGAGGAAACAGTGTTGCAGATCCAGGAGAATCCGTATCTGCAATATTTTGTAGGTTTGTCCTCATACAAGGACGAACCTCCCTTCACCGCAAGTTTGTTTGTCGAGATCCGAAAAAGGATGGGCAGAAAAGTTTTTTTATCTTTTGAAGAGACCATTCTCAGCAGTATTGAGAAAAAAAGGCACCGGAAAACATCGAAATTACCAGGCTCTGATGATCCTGAGAACCATGGCAAAATGGTGGTTGATGCGACTGTTGCTGAGCAGGCCATTCGTTATCCCACAGACATCAGTCTGCTGAATGAGGCAAGAGAGATATCTGAACAACTGATAGATGAGCTTTACGCTATCAGCTCTTTGACCAAGAAACCGAGAACATACCGTCAACAGGCACGAAAACGATACCTGGCAATTTCAAAGAAACGAAATCCAGGCGGCAAGCTGCGCCGGAAAGCTACCAGGGAGCAGTTGCAGTATTTGCGCAGAAACTTTCGACATATAGAGATGCTGCTCGACATGATCGGTGGCAGGTCCTTCCCGCTGCACCATAACCGGCAGCGGCAGTATTGGATCATCCACCATTTGTATGGACAGCAGTACAGGATGTACAAAGAGAAGAAACGACGTTGTGATGACCGCATCGTTAGTATTTCTCAGCCGCATGTTCGTCCTATTGTTCGCGGCAAAGCAAGCCATAAGGTAGAGTTCGGCTCGAAACTGAGTGTCAGCATGGTTGATGGTATTGCCCTGGTCGACCATTTCGGATGGGATGCCTTTAATGAAAGTACTGACTTGATCACGCAGATTGAAGCGTACAAAAGGCGATATGGGTGTTTCCCGGAAGTTGTTCTTGCCGATGGCATCTATGGCACCAGAGCTAATCGGAAATACATGAAGCAAAACAATATCCGGTTTGGCGGTAAACCTCTTGGTCGTCCCAAGAGACAAACAGCAGGGAATGCAGAGCAACTCAAGCAGGAGAAACTGCAACGAAGACAAGATGCCCTTGATCGAATTCCGATAGAGGGCAAGTTTGGCCAAGGTAAAAATGGCTATCGGCTCAACTATATCCGTGCCAGAACACTGAAAACATCAGAAGCATGGATTAATAGCATTTTCCTGGTGATGAACCTGATGGTTCTGCTCAGGTTTTGCTGTGCTCTGCTAACAGGTGTATCAAAAAAGGTCCAACAAGACCTATTTGCCAACTTGCTGGCCGAAGCATTATCCGTTTTTGTATTTCAGGTTATGCGCTGGAGTACGATCCTTGTGCCAAACAGATGACTTTTTGAGGATACTCTAATTATAGGGAGATCTATTTTCGGCAAATTTTGGGCAAGACAAGCCTGAAAAGAAAAAACGGTTAAGCCAACTTAATGACTTAACCGTTTGATATCTTTCTCCAAACAAATGGTGCCGGGACCAGGAATCGAACCAGGGACACACGGATTTTCAGTCCGTTGCTCTACCGACTGAGCTATCCCGGCACCGTTATGGAGACGCTTTTTTACCCGACTTCGCATCGAGTGTCAACACCTTTTCTTTTTCTTTTCAAATCTTTTTCGCTTTTACCGATATACTGCCCTGGTCTCTTCTACAAATCATCATGAATGGATAATCCACCCAGGTCGAGATCAAAATCAAGATCAGCATCCATATCCATCATTTTTGCATGAGGATCCTTTTTCACATCATCTAATGCATCGGAAAAATCTATCTCATCCAAAGAGAGAACTATCTCCTCCTCATCTGTTGACAGGACTTGCTTTACAGCAGGTTTTTCCGCTTCCAGATCCAGTTCAAGCCCATCAAGACTTATTTCAAGAGAGTCAAGGTCAGTAACGGCATCCATTTCTTCAGCAGGTACGGGAGGGGCCAGGTCGGACAAATCAGCCAACTCATCTGGGAGCTCTATTGCAAACTCGTCCTCTTCCCCAAGATCAAGTTCCAGTTCATCCTCATCAGCATCATCAACGAACTGGAAATCCGGAGATCTTTCCTGGTCTTGTTTATTATCTTCAATCTCACTTAATTCAGCCACGATTTCCTCTTCATCAGTGCTGAAATCAAGTGAAACATCTTCCTCGTCATCAAGATCGATACTCAAACCGTCTTCATCAGCATCAAGAGATATTTCGAATCCGTCTTCCCCCTCCGCCCCTGTTTCAGGTTCAGGTAGCTCCAGTCCCTCTTCCTGATCAGAGTCCTCTTCGAAAAGAACTTCAAGATCCGCATCAAGAAAATCATCCTGTTCGGTCAGTTCTTCGCTGGAATCACTGTATTCCTCTGTAAAATTATCGGTAGATTCCCTGTCGGAGTCCAGATCCAGATTCAAAAAAGAAGGTGGATCTACTGCCAGAACTCCTCCCTGCAATTGATCAGCAACTTCTTTTATATTTTTTTTACATTTCTGGCAAACTTCGAGATAATCAAATGAAATATATCCACATTTAGGACAACGCATCAGTCAGAACCTCTTGAGAAAACGGCTTGTGTTTTATTATCGGGATAGCCGTGCCAGCCTGCAGCCTGAAGGTGAACAAACACCCGCAACTGTCCCCCGTATCAGTCAGTATTCATCATCTGTCCGTTATTATCACACATTCAGAGCGAAAAAATCAAGAAGTATTCATAATACTTTTTCTCTTAACACCCTGTATCAACAGAAACTTTCGAAATCCGGCTCCAACCGATGTCTGCAAAACAGTTATCAGAAGAGGACCAGAAGAGGAGAACAGGTCAGAACGACCAGTCCATACCGATATCACATGAAGGTGCGGAATGGGTAAGTGCCCCAATTGAAATAATATCCACTCCACAGGCGGCAATGCTTTCTACACTGTTAAGGTTCACCCCTCCCGATGCTTCCACCATGGCCCTGCCATCAATGAGCTGAACAGCATTTTTCATCATTTCCGGCGACATATTGTCAAGCATGATGATATCCACTCCGCAATCAAGACACTCTCTGACCTGATCAAGGGTATCCGTTTCCACTTCGATGCGTATCGTATGAGGAGCCATTTCCCGCGCCCTGGCCACCGCTTCCCGGATCGAGCCACAGGCGGCTATATGATTATCCTTTATGAGAACACCATCAGTAAGATTAAACCGATGGTTCGTGCCGCCACCAACCCTGACCGCATATTTTTCCAGCACACGCAATCCCGGTGTTGTTTTCCTGGTATCAGTGATCCGCACGGGATACGCCTGCACCTTCTCAACAAAACGAGCCGTCAATGTGGCAATTCCGGAAAGACGCTGAAACAGGTTCAGGGCAACCCGTTCCGCCTTCAGAAGATCAATGACCGGTCCACTCACCGTCAGCAGAATATCTCCCGCCAAAACCCGTTTTCCGTCAACCACCGGATCTGCAGTTATTATTGCCGGGTTCTGTACACAAAACACCTCCGCGGCCACCCTGCCCGCTCCAGCCACGACAAAACTTTCCCGTGCCACCAGCCTGGCACTGCCCTGATCAGCGGGAGAAAAAATAGCCTCAGAAGTGAGGTCTCCCCGACCCACATCCTCTGCAAGAAAGGACCTGATCATCCCGTGCAGCAGGTTTCTATCCATTTCCATCTCTCTTACCCTATACCAATGACTGCAGCCGTTCAACAGCTTCCCTGATCCTGGCAATCTTGCCATCGAGGACCGATTTCTTCTCACGTTCTCCCGCCACAATCTTTTCAGGGGCATTCGCCAGGAATTTTTCGTTATTCAGTTTTCCCTCAACCTGCCTCAGTTTCACCTCAACCTTTTTTCGCTCCCGTGCCAGTTTTTCCAGTTCACTTTCAATATCCACCAGTCCTTTCAGGGGAACAAAGATTTCTATATCATTATAAATATACGTTGCGGCATCCGCCGGTTTTTCTGATTCAGTACGTACGGTGAGACTGGATAATCTCGTCATATCTGCAATCGCCGACTCATAGGAAGAAATGAGTTCAGCCTGTGTTTTCTCGGGCAGATGACATAGGCATCAATTTTGGTAGATGGATGAACTTCCGCTTCAGAACGAATATTTCGGATTCCACTGATTATTCCCATCAGCAACTCCATTTTTGCAACAGCCTCATCGTCTTTCCATTCTTCATGGGCAACCGGAAAAGGACTGAGGGTCAGAAACTCCCGTTCACCCGGCAACACTGACCATATCTCTTCTGTGACAAAGGGAGTTATAGGATGAATAAGACCGAGAAACGTCTCCAGAACAACCAGCAGAACTCCTTTGGCCTGCTTTTTCGCCAGTTCATCACTGGAAAAAAGATCAGCCTTGATCCACTCCAGATACCAATCACAGAATTCATGCCAGATAAACTGATAATTTGCCGAAGCCACATCATTGAACCTGTACTCATCGAGACCAGCCCGAACTTCTCTTACGGTATCGGCGGTTCTGCTGAGAATCCATCTGTGGGCAAGGCCCAGTTTTTCCGGAGACCGAACAACGTCTCTTGCCGAGTCACTGCAGTCACTGACATGCATCAGGGCAAAACGGGCCGCATTCCAGATCTTGTTGATAAAATAGCGATAGCCCTCGATCCTGTCCTCATCAAGCTTGATTTCCCTGCCCTGTGCAGCAAAAGCAGTGAGGGTGAACCGCATGGCGTCCGTACCGTACCTGGCCATTACCTCCAGAGGGTCAATCACATTGCCCGTGGATTTGGACATTTTCTTTCCATGCTTGTCCCTTACAAGAGCGTGCAGATACACATCCCTGAACGGTACCTCGTCCATGAAATGCAGTCCCATCATCATCATTCTGGCCACCCAGAAAAAGAGAATATCAAAACTGGTGATCAGGACGGAAGTCGGGTAAAAAGTTGCAAGTTCTCTGGTGTTCTCCGGCCAACCCATGGTGGAAAACGGCCAGAGTGCCGAAGAAAACCATGTATCAAGCACATCGGTTTCCTGGACAAGATTTTCGGAAGAACACTCCGGACATGAGGTCGGATCCACCGACTCCACGATCAACGCACCACATTCCTCACATGTCCAGGCGGGAATCCTGTGTCCCCACCAGATCTGCCGGGAAATACACCAGTCCCTGATATTGTCCATCCAACCATAAAAGGTATTGTACCAGGTCTTGGGGTAAATGGTGATCCGTCCCTCACGAACGACATCCACAGCTTTTTTCGCCAATGGTTTTACCGAGACAAACCATTGCAGGGAAGTAATCGGTTCAATAACCGTGCTGCAACGATAACAATGACCAACAGCATGGTCATATTCCTCTATTTTCTCCAAAAAACCCTGTTCCTCCAGATCAGCCACAACAGCCTTTCTGCAGGCAAAACGATCCAGACCAAAGTATTTACCGGCGGCTTCATTCATCACTCCCTTGTCATCCATGACTTTGAGCTGCTCCAGAGAATGACGCAGACCGATTTCATAATCATCGCGATCATGGGACGGAGTTACTTTCAGGGCCCCTGTACCAAATTCCCGTTGAACATGATGATCAAAAACCACGGGGATAACCCTGTCGGTCAGCGGTAACCTGATACCCACATCCGCCAGGTGGCTGTAGCGCTCATCATCGGGATGCACCGCCACCCCTGTATCTCCCAGCATCGTCTCGGGTCGTGTTGTGGCAACCACCACGTGTCCTGAACCGTCGGCATAGGGATAGCGGATATGGTAGAGCTTTCCCCTGGTATCTTCATGATCTACTTCGTCGTCTGCCAGAGCGGTGTGGCAGCGCGGGCACCAGTTAACAATATAATCACCTTTGTAGATCAGCCCCTCTTTATACAACCTGACAAAAACCTCCCGAACCGCCGTGGACAAGCCCTCGTCCATAGTGAATCGCTCACGCTCCCAGTCACAGGAAGAACCGAGTTTCTTCAACTGGTTGATGATGGCTCCACCCTTTTCCCGACGCCACTCCCACACCTTTTCGATGAATTTTTCACGCCCCAGATCATGTCGGCTTTTCCCCTCCGTTGCCAACTGACGCTCAACAACATTTTGTGTGGCGATCCCGGCATGATCAGTGCCGGGCACCCAGACACAGTTATCACCGCACATACGGTGATAACGTGCCAGAATATCCTGCAGGGTATTATTCAGGGCATGACCCACGTGGAGAACTCCGGTTACATTTGGTGGCGGTATCACGATGGAAAATGATTCTTTCCCCTCTTCCATCTTAGCGGAAAAACAGTTGTTCTCCTGCCAGTGACGAAGCCACTTCTCTTCCACTTCGGCAAACTCATATCCCTTGCTCAATTCTTTTTCGTTTTGCGTAGTCATAAAAAAATTATAGTTATATTTTCAGCTGTTTATTCTGCAGCATATCTTTTTCACAGATAAGTGCCGGGCTGCTGTCAGGTCTGTTTTCACCAGATAATGAAACACAATTTTGAAAACTAACTGTGACGAGAGTTTAATTCAACCAAAATCCTGAACTTGAGGAAATGAGATATTTTTTTTAATCCCCATAAAACTCAGCCTGACACTCTTTTTCTTCCCCTGTAAACAGAAATGCTCTCTTTGCTCACCCGAAAAACATCACATTTCTGTTTACAAGCGGTTATAATTTTCCTATATCTTCTTGTACTGCACCCGCCTTATGGGTACTTTGAAAAATTAGAATTTTCGTTCGAGATCAAGGAATAGAAAAATTAAAAAGCGCAGCATATTGAGCATATGTAAGCATTTTTCATTTTTCTGTGACGCAGAGATCGGACGAAAAAGCAATTTTTCAAAGTGGCCTTATGTCAGTCTTTTCTTTTTTCACACATTCTTTTTGTTATGAGGTACTGTATGAAACCACACCGTTTCAAGCATTTGATTCTCTCTGTTCTGATTCTTTTTTTCCTGTCTTCAACCGGCAGTGCAACGGAAGTTTCAACCCCAGACCCGGTAAAGGATGCGATCTGGACATGGGCCGACAGGTCTGAAGATCAGTACGCCATATTTCTCTCAAGACAGAACGGAACTGAATGGGAAAAGCCGGTCAAAATTTCCAATAATGAAGCCTTGAATGTTGTTCCCTCTGTCACCAGAACAGCAAATGGAAACCTCTGGGTAGTATGGTCGGCTTTTGACGGACAGCAATCATTTCTACTGTATAAAAGATTTACAGATAACGAATGGACTGAAGAAACGACCTATTACACTGGCTTGAGTTCAAACACAGCCCCATCAGTCATCGTTGACAATTCCGGAAAAATCTGGCTGGTATGGGCAGGATTTGACGGCATCAGTGATGAAATCTTCTATGCCACCTGGAATGGAACCGAATTCAGTCCGGGAGTATCAATCACCTCCAATACTATTCCGGACATCCTTCCCGTTATCGGATTTAACCAAGAGACCAATTCCCTGTGGATTAAATGGAAACAATTCAGAAAAGACGGCTACATCTCCTACTCCAGCAGCTGGACCGGAACTGAATGGAGTGAACCGAAACCTGTCTCGCCTGAACCTGAATCCATGACACCAATTAAAAAAATTATTTTCAGGACAGCAGTAGAAGGCGTTGAGTCGACAACAGTTTCGTCAGAAAACCAGCAGGAGATTGAGATTCCTTCTTTTATTGCAAGTCCAGAATCGGCCTCCATTCACATCCCCGGATACGAAATCCAATCTCTCCCCGTAAGAGAAATGGATATTATTGCTGATTAATGGAACCTCAATGTTGAACTTCAGAAAAATGAAAACTACTATGGACACCGGACAAAAGATGAATACAAAATTACTCTTCTGCCTCATTACACTGACTCTGTCATCCATCTCCTGCTTGACAACTGCCAGCAACAGTGCAACCATCATTGCCTTCGGGGACTCCATCACCGCCGGTCACAGCAGCCGTTCCGGCGGATATCCTCCCAAACTCAGCAGCCTGCTGAACGAAAACAATAAACCTTCCATAGTCATCAACAAAGGTGTTTCCGGGGAAAAAACATTGGCGGGTGTCGGTAGAATAGGCAGAGTTTTGGCAGGCACACCATCCAATCTCATTCTGATCATGGAAGGCACAAACGATATTCGAGGCGGCCTCTCGCTGGAAACGACAAGACACAACCTTGAATCCATGATTAATCAGAGCAAGGCTGCCGGAGTAACTCCGATACTTGCCACCCTGACCCCCAGTGACAGAAACGGATCAGCTACGGTCATCCCCAATTACTGGAATCCCATGATAAAAAATCTTGCTTCCAGTACAAGTATCCCTCTTGCCGATCAATATGCGGCAATTCTTCCCACGTGGGGTTCATCGAATGCCGACGGACTTCATCCCAATGACACCGGCTACTGGACTGTTGCCAGAACCTGGTACGGCGTTATCGCTCCCATGATTTCTTCCACCGGAGAGGTCAATGCTGACAGCAGTGGAGGGGGCGGCAGCTCCGGCCCCTGCTTTATCGCCACGGCAGCTTTTGGTTCACCGGTAGAAAAGCATGTCATTCTGCTGAAAGAGTTCAGGGATAATTTTCTCCTGACAAATGCCCCTGGAAAACTCTTTGTTAAAACCTATTATGCTCTCTCCCCGCCGGTAGCACATTTTATCAGTCAACATGAGAATGTAAAACGGGTTATAAGGATATTGCTCTACCCTCTGATAGGATTGAGTTATGTTCTGCTCAAACTTAATCTGACAGCGCAGCTTTTCATCGCAGTCATGCTTGCAGGAGGACTGGGATTCTCGATGCTCTTTCTGAAACGGAAAAACCTTACAGTACAGTAAAGCAAGGCGATCAACTCCTGGAACATCACCTGGAACCATCATGGGTTCAGGTGATGTTCCAGGAAAAAATTGTTACTTCACACTCCACGGCTCGGGCAGAAAAATCGTTTCATAAACAGACAACGCATAGCGATCAGTCATACCGGCAATATAATCGCATACCCTGCGGTGGGCATCTTTTTCGTCCAGCCATTCTCCGTTTGCATTTTTTTCAATCCGTCCACCACGTATCCGAACAATCCCATTCTCCATAAAATAATTATACAGGTCGCGGATAATACGTCGGGCCTTTTCGAACTCGGCATGTACCTTGTAATAGGTATACACATTATCATAGAGAAAAGTGCGCAGATCTGAAATGGCTTCCAGCATGGTATCACTGATATGCAGGTCACCGTCATCGGCAGTGAGTGTCTCAACAATCAGATCACGGACCATTGCCTCTATCCTTTTGGAATGCCTGTCCCCGACAATGTTTTTTATTCTGACAGGAAGATCCCCCTCTGTAAGAATTCCTGCACGAAGAGCATCATCCAGGTCATGGTTTACATAAGCGATAATATCCGCAAGCCTGACGACCTGTCCCTCCAGTGTCACCGCTGTTTCCGATTTCTGTTTCGGCAGGATATCGGCCCTCCCCTTGGAATGTCGAACAATACCGTTACGAACTTCAAAGGTAAGATTCAATCCCTTGCCATCATTTTCCAGAAAATCAACAACCCGAAGACTGTGAACATAGTGACGAAAACCTCCCGGATGCAGTTCATTCAGAGTTGCCTCTCCAGCATGACCAAAGGGTGTATGCCCCAGATCATGCCCCAGGGCAATGGCCTCGGTCAAAGGTTCATTGAGGCAGAGGGCGGAAGCGATAGTTCTGGCAATCTGTGATACCTCAAGGACATGAGTCAACCTCGTCCGGTAGTGGTCTCCCGTAGGAGCAAGAAATACCTGGGTCTTGTGTTTCAGTCGCCTGAAGGTCTTTGAATGGGTTATTCGATCCCGATCCCGCTGAAAGGGCAGACGGATATCGCACATATCCTCTTCCTCCTCGACTTGACGGCCTGAGGAGTTCTTATTCAGTGCTGCAAAAGGAGAAAGTATGTTTTCTTCTCTTTCTTCCAATTGTTTTTTTATTGATCTCCCTATCACTGGTATAAATGACATATTCTCTCTCCTTATACTGCTCAGTGCAAATGTCTTTTTCTTCCTGCGCATACGGTTAATGAAGAAAACATATATAATACGTAATTTCAATGGTTTGAGCAGATAGTCACTAACCTGACTCACAAATACCCATAAACCAGCCATCAAGACAGCCGGAAAGAGTTTAATTCTTTACAGCCTTGTGTTTTATGTTTTATACTGCTTATCTTTGTCTTTCTTTTTTCATTCAATGAAGTCAGGCCAGGAGCAAAATATGAACAAAAAACCCCTTCTCCTTTTTCTCATTCTGCTCATGTTTTTCCTGGGGAATATTTTCACCAGGAACAATAAAGACTCTCCTGTCACCGCACCGTCTTCCACAATACTGGCAGCATGGAATAATCACACCGATAATATTCAAGTCAGCGGCAGTGGCAGGGTCATCAAACTGCTCCCGGATGACAACCGGGGAACAAGACATCAGAAATTCATTGTGAGAATAGACAAGGACCTGACCGTACTCGTTGCCCATAATATTGATCTTGCACCCCGTGTAAAAGGATTGAAGAAAGGTGATACCATCTCCTTTTACGGTGAATATGAATGGAATCAAAAGGGTGGTGTCATTCATTGGACCCACCGAGACCCTGGGAGAAAGCACCCGGATGGCTGGCTGCAACATAACGGAAAGAAGTACCGGTGATCAAAGAGGAGGGCTTTCAACAACAATAACTCATACGAGGTACTCCAGTGAAACAGTATTGCTATCATGATTCACCCATCGGCACCCTGCTTCTTATCGGCAAAAACGGGGTTCTGGAAAAACTGCATTTTCCCCGCTCAGCCCGAAATATAACAATCGAACACAACTGGCAGGAAGACTGTAAATCCTTTTTACCCGTAACAGACCAGTTGACTGCCTACTTTGCAGGCAGTCTCCAGACATTTACTGTACAAATGCACCTTGAGGGTACTCCGTTTCAGCAACGGGTGTGGAAGGAACTCAGAAAAATCCCTTATGGCAAAACCGCCAGCTACGGTGAAATAGCCAGGCGAATCGGCAACCCGAAAGCCTGCAGGGCCGTTGGTGGTGCCAATAACAAAAATCCCATTCCCATTATCATTCCCTGCCATCGGGTCATCGGCCATGATGGTTCCATGGCTGGATTCGGCGGCGGCCTTGATTTGAAAAAAACCCTGCTCCAACTTGAAAAAGCACCTGTAGTATCAGCCTGATAAACAGAAAAACAGGGAGAAAAAAATAATGCTGCAGTTCAACAATGTCATGGAAGTATTCAAACTGCTGGATAAAACCAATTGCAGAAAATGCCATGAAAAAACATGCATGGCATTTGCGGCAGCTGTTTTCAAAGGTGAAAAACGATTGGAAGAATGCCCTTTTATCAGCAGAGACACAGCATCATTGTACGGCCCGCCAAAAGCAAGCAAAAACAGCCCGGAAATCGACCTGGAAGAAAGCATTGCAGCCATGCGCGAAACAATTCGGGGACTTGATCTCAAGTCCAGGGCGGAAATAATCCAGGCAGTTTTCCACAATGAAAAACTTACCCTGAAAATAATGGGAAAAGATTTTTCCGTAGACAGTAATTCTACAATCTATACCGATCTCCATGTCAACAACTGGGTTGTCATATCGAGCTTCAACTATATCATTCAATGCAAAGGTGTTCCGGTACGAAACGAATGGGTTCCCTTCAGGGAGTTGCCCGGCGGGCTGGACTGGTACCGTCTTTTTGGCCAGCAATGTGAAAAACCACTGAAAAACCTGGGAGATACCTATCCTGACCTGCTCAAGGATCTCGTTGATCTTTTCAGTGGAAAACATGTAACCGAGCAATTTCAATCCGATATTTCCATGGTTCTCTTCCCACTCCCACTGGTTCCCATGCTCATCTGCTACTGGGAGCCGGAAGACGGTATGGAATCAAGCCTGAACCTTTTCTTTGATGCAACAGCGGGTCACAACCTTGGAATAGAAGGGGTTTACCTCCTGGGTGTCGGTATAACCCAGATGTTTGAAAAACTGGCACTACTGCATGGATTTCAAAATCACTGAGCCTACGGAACAACTCTTGTCCTGTCAATGACGTCTCTGATTGTTGTCCTTAATGTTTCTGCCGAGACGGGTTTCATAAGAAAGGCGGATATACCTGTCTCCCTTGCCTTCTTTTCATCCAACAGAGAGCTATGCCCGGTACAGATAATAATTGGAATATCACTGCGAATTGCCTTTATTTTTTCAGCGAACTCAGCACCTGTCATCTGCGGCATGGTCATGTCCGAAATGATTAGATCAAAAAAATCGGGATTATCTTCAAACAATTCCAAAGCCTGCACGGGATCCGTTGTGCCCGTAACACTGTAACCCGATTTCTGGAGAACTCTTTCAGATATATCCAGAAGGGGTTTTTCATCATCCACAAACAATATTTTTTCGTGACCATCAGCTCGAGGTTTATATTCACCGACCGCATTCTCAGGTGTGCCTGCCTCAGTAAAAGGAAAATAAACACACACGGTTGTTCCAATGTTTGGTGTACTCTCAATCTCTATACCGGCATTGTGGTTTTTGAGAATTCCATGCACCACTGCCAGCCCCATTCCTGTACCCTTGCCAACCTCTTTAGTTGTAAAATATGGATCGAATATTTTGTCCTGCAGTTTTGGATCAATACCGACCCCGCTGTCCTTTACTTTGAGCAGAAGATACTCTCCCGATTTCAGTTTATTCAGGTTGTCAACCGGTCTTTCCAGGAATGATACTTCCTCTAGAGATACCTCAATAACCCCCTTTTCATTAACAATCGCCTGTGCTGCATTGGTACATAAGTTGATAACAACCTGGTGAATCTGGGTTGCATCAGCAAGAATTGCATGGGATGAAATGGGTATGAAATCTCTGATTTCTATCGTTGCGGGCATGGAAGACCGAAGCAGTTTCAAAGATTCCCTGATTACCGGAGAAATGTCGATCGGTTTCAACTCCTCCTTGCTTTTACGACTGTAGCTCAAGAGCTGTTTCACTACTTCCCTGGCTCTGAAGCTGGCTGTTTTTATTTCCTGTATATACTTATATGCAGGGTTCCAGACCGGGATGTCTTCCATAGCAAGTTCAGTATTACCAATAATTATACCGAGTATATTATTGAAATCGTGAGCAATGCCACCAGTCAATGTGCCGATGGATTCCATCTTATGCGACTGTCTGAGATCTTCCTCCATTTTTTTAAAATCGGTAATATCCGTTGCAATCTGCAATTTCACGACCTTGCCATCGTTCCAGTGAATGGCACGGTCATAATTCATATACCATCTGCCTGTCACCGGATTTTTACCCTGCCAGATCTGCACACCGGACGGATTGCCCGCCTCATCAACAAGTTTTTCATTTGTACAGTGAGAACATGGTCTCTCTTCGTTTCGAAAAGCTTCCCAGCATATCTCACCTTTCAGATCCCGGCCAAAACTTTTCATCATGCATTTATTAACAAAAAGTATTTCATAGGTCTGCAGATCGGACACATAGATAGTTGCGTCAATACTGTCCAATACGGAAAGAAGTGTTTCCCGGGATATTTTCAAAGCAGATTCCGCTTGAATTCTCTCTTCTATTTCTCTGCTGAGTTCCCTGTTTTTTTCCTTCAGCTGCTCTTCGACTTCAGTCCTTTTGGCCAGTTCTTCATTTATCCGTTTTGTTCGACCATTTAATGAATCAATCAGAAGTAGAATTTCATCGGCTCTTCCCTCCGGCCTCGGAATAAAAATGCCAGCCTCACTTTCTGCCCGGGATTCACTTTCTGTAAATTTGACAATATTCAACAGACGATTCAACACACTTCTATAGAACAGAAGATATGATGATAAGAAAATTATGGTGACCAGTACACCATTAATAACAAATACATCAATCCATCTGCCCGCCAGAGTTTTATAAAATCCGGGCAGATATCCGCCGACCCGGACCCGGCCTATGAGATTAATTTTATTGTTATGGAAATAGGTCAGCGGAAACTGCCGATCAATAAGATTTCCTTTTGCATCCGGTTTCCTGCTCCGGGCAATAGTATTACCGCGCAGATCAGTAATTGTTATTGTGTCAATAAATCTGCCGGTTGTCTGATCTTCAGCAAATGCTTCAATTGAATCATATTCCATTGCCCATATTTTATTGGAAAGATACTGCCGATGGGAATGTTCGAAATGATTCAGTTCAGCATTGAGATTTTTTCTATAGGACCTGATGTCGATATTGATTTCAAAAACAGAAACCACTGCTGTCAGGATTATTGACAGAAGAATTGAGAAAAAAAGAAGTTTGTATTTCAGGCTTAGAAAATTCACGATGTTCTTACTGGATAAAAGCTCCTACGATATCATCGTATTCTCCACCCTGCTTAATTTCCCGAAGTGCCTTCTCAATCCTCGGTATAAGGTTTTCATGTTTTTTATGCACGTAAAGATACATACCCCTCACAGAGAGTGGGTTTTCCAGGGCAAATACATCTGAGATATGATTTTTACTGAGAAAATCATATCCCCGCAATTTTTCATACAGAATAATATCGACACGATCTTTCAAAAGCATATTAAACAATTCAACTTCAGAAGAAACCACCTGAAGAGACCTGGTGTTTTTTACATTTATTTCATAAATTTTCCATCCTCTGATAAACCCCACATTATATTTCTTCAATCCATTCCACCCCGTTATCCTGATGCGTGGGTCTTTGGCAAAAGCTGTGAAAGAAAAATCTAACAGTTTTTCATTGACAGGGAGGATATTTTTAAACTTCTCATTGAGTCCTTTTATCCTCGCATATTCCGCATCATCCAACCCTATATCAACATTTTCAATGGACCTTGCTGAAGGAAGATGGTTGATTTTGACTTTCAATCCAAGTGAATCAAATACCTTTAGAATAATCTGATCGTAAATACCCGTGTTTAAAGGTGTTGAATAGGGAGAACTGTCAGCTGTATTGATGGTAAAGAGTTCCCGGGCAGATATGATCTGTCCGGGAAAACCAACAGACAGTAATAGCAGAGAAAAGAAAAAGACAGACCAGTTCAACTGTTTCCAGTATTGAATCATGCATTGATGAGTAGAATCGGGCATATTAACGGTGAGATGGCAAATCCATTGAGCTGAACGCTCCCTGCAAACTCAAAACACGATCTAACAGATCAAAATTATCCCGGAACATTTGTCATTTATAACAACTCCAATGTACACCGCCGGGTCAGGCTCTTCAATTATTATTTTATCTCTGCAAAGGTACAACCGGCTTCCTTCTCCCCCTTTCCGATGAATTCAAATATTTATCAGATGTTAACAATGTGAAATTCCAGAAAACCTGACAGTATTTCTTCAATGTTGTTTTTTCTGACTACACAAACAACTTCTCCTACCGCTCTACCGGAATCTTTCGCCATCCTCCGCTGCCGGTAAAATCTCTGGCGGTAAAACACCAGATCAGCACTTTTTTGCCATTGAGATAGCCTCTGTCCTTTTTCACCCGTTGATACAGTTTGATCCGTGCGGGAGTCACTCCGGACCCCCTGACCCCCAGAAGATCAAGAGCAAAACCAAGACGGGCCGACAACAAATCAAACAGTCCAGCCCCCCTGGCATGCAGATCACCTCCACTGTGGAAAACCAGGGTGTGGCTGTCTCCCAGAAGAATCACAGGGCTTTGCGGATCACTCTTTTCCGGTTTACCTGTTTCCTGCAGTGTAACCAGTGTAATTTCCAGCTTTTCGTACAGATCTTTCATTTCCGCCATCCCGGCAAGATCGCCATAGATGGATATTCCCTGTTTTTTCTGTACGTATTCCCTTTTTTTTACAGCGTCATACCAGCCAGATTTCCGAATCTCTTTCGCCGCAGCATCAACAAACAGTTCTATCCCTGCTGGAGAAAAATGACTGTCCGTCCTGCAATATAACTGTTTCCCCAAAGAGCGTTCTTTTCGCAATATGGGCAGAAGATCAATGATCCTCACATCGTCCTGCCGGAGAAGGGCATAAAACTCGTTATAAAGAGCAACCCGTTCCTCTCCTGCTTCGGCTGTCAGCCCGGCGTTCAGTTTATCCGGATAGATGAGACTTTTGGGAGGAACAGGCATCAGGTAAAGGGTGATACCTTTTGCAGCCAGTGCTTTGTTATAGGCAAGAATTGCAGGAAGAGGATCAGCAAACTGCTTTTTCCTGGTTCGGGTGGCAGCTGCCGCACCATTGCCCCAGAATTTTCCGGCAGCAATATGGGCAAGCTCTTCTTTCAGGAACAGCCAGCCGTCAATCCCCTCCACCACACTTTTATTTCCACCTGCAGCTACCAGCTCCCGTGCCACCTCAGTCAGCGTAGCAGAAGAAGATGTGGATACAAATATAAATCCCGCGGCAAGAAGCAGCAGGCTGTAACACATTTTATTCATCATGAATGAGTTCTCCCCAGTTGGGTGTTTCAAGTTCAATCATATCATCAGCCAGGGGGCTGCGACGAAAGCCTCCATATTCACTCTCTTTTTCTTCCCATGGAGAAAGAGCAAGCCGTATTTCATCCCCCGGTCGTACAGTGGCCAGTGGCTTCAACTTATTGCTTCTCATTCCCCATCCATAAACAAGGGCCTGATCCGGATCAATACGCGTACCATCTCTGTCACGTAAATCAACAAGCTGAAGAGTTATCAGGTTATCAATATACGGCACTGATCCGGGTTTCGGTGATGAGGAAATTGACGCGACCCGACCAATAACAACTGTGTTTTCTCCATTCTCCACTGCAAAAAACCCGTTATCCAACGGTTCCTGCAGCTCCATGGGCAGGATCTTCCAATCACCCGATGAAAGCTCTCTTTCAGAAAACTCCCAGATAACCAGCCGTTTGCCGGCCAACCGGTCGCGCCCCCTGGCAAGATCTGCGGCAAGCAGCTCTCTTGTGGCATAGGCCCCGGAATCGTTTCTAGCAAGACAATCAACCACCTGCCCGAGATGATAACTGAGATGCTCCGCCAGTCCACCGGCAAAGGACCAGTGCAAACCTCTGAACGAAAAAATATTCGTAAAGGAATCGCCCAGTAACAATATGGAATTTTCCGGATCAGCCTTCACGTAAGCGCCCTCCTCCCCCAGTACCTGATTGACAACAACCTCCTGCTCATTCAACACTGCCACGCTCTCCGGCAGGGTCAGCATGCGGGCGATATCCCCTGAGTTGTGCACTGTAACAGGCTGCAACGAAAAATCATTTTTTCCAGGTGAAAGAGTATATGTTTCCTTTATAAAATCTGCCAGTTTCCCGGCAACAGCCTCCATGGCCCCCGGCTGCCAGTGAGTATCGGATTGCAGAAACGCCCCATCTTTTCTCCGGGAATAGTCTACCAGTACAGCTCCAGCATCAAAAACAGTTATATCTTCCGCAGACAGTTTTTCCATGAACCGGGACCAGGAGCGATTACGCAGGGGCCGGGAAAACGATTCTGTCGCCACAAGCCGTTCCGGTTCAATACCCGCCTTGACAGGAACGGGAACCACAAGCAGTTCAATGGACCTGGCCGCAAGCTGGTCTCGGAAATCGATAATGGCTGCCACTGGGTCCGGCTGAACTGCCCTTTCCCATATCTCATGGCCCGTTGCACGTTTTTCCAGCTGGTCAGGGTGGAGAAAGGGCTGTCCTGTCAAATAATCAAGCCCCACTGTATAAAACAAAAACCGTGATGTATCGTTGCCAACAACCACCTTCTCGTTCCCCTGTCCCAGGTACTGCAGAAAAACATACTGAATCGGTGGAAGAAACAACTTGCGAAGGAAAGACCCCTCTTCAAGAGAATTTTCCAGCTTTCGCATGTTTTGAATTATTTTTTTATCAAAACGATCAATTTTTTCCGGCAGCGACAATTCATCTCTCTTACCGGGCAGGGGCTCCGCCAGTTGCAGACGAAAAAACGGTCCGAAGTCTCCACCCCTGTTCAGACCAACCTGTATCAATGGAACCAAACAGATTATCAGGAGAAAAGAAAACACCAGAAAAGTGGCTGTATTGCGACTGATATCGGTATACCCAATCTCTTTTCTTGCTCTTTCCTCTCTTGAGAGTCGCTTCTTTATCATATCCAGGGAACGGTTATTGGAATCATCACTTCAGGGAGCAAGACCATTCTCGAACAGCCTCCTAGAAGTTAAAATAGATAAACGGATTATAAGACTGCATACTGAGCACGGCAACAGAAACCAGCAGGACAAGCAGAACAGTGACGGCCTTAGCAGGCGTGAGTTTTCTCGACCAGTCCCAGCTCTGGGGCATCCACCAGATAACCAGAGCTCCAGCAGCCATGGCAAACAGGTAGTATGGAGTATAAATCATCCCCTTGAGCAGAAGTGAGGTTTGCGGTACCACGCCAATACCGAACATGGAAGCCAGATAATCAAAGGCAATGGTAAAACTGTCCGCCCTGAAAAAGACCCAGGCAATCAGAACCAGGATAAAGGTGACCCCGACACGCAGAAATTTCGGCAGGAAAAAATAGAGCGGCTTTCTGCCAAAACCCCGTTCCACTCCGAGCAATATTCCATGAAAAGCACCCCATATGACAAAGTTCCAGGATGCACCATGCCACAATCCCCCAAGCAGCATGACAATGGCAAGGTTTATGGCGGTTCTCGTCGTTCCCCTGCGATTACCGCCAAGGGGAATATACAGGTATTGTTTCAGCCATGTGGAAAGGGATATATGCCAGCGACGCCAGAATTCGGTGATGGAAGCGGAACGATAGGGAGAGTCAAAATTCTTCGCAAAAACAAAGCCGAACATCAAACCGAGACCGATTGCCATATCGGAATAGCCACTGAAATCAAAATAGATCTGAAAACTGTAGGCAACAATACCATACCAGCTGTCAAGCCAGTGCAGGGAACCAGCAGAAAAAGTGAGATCCGCAATTTTTCCACAGGGATTTGCCAGCAGTACTTTTTTGGCCATTCCCAGGCTGAAAAAGGCAACACCACGGGCAAACTTTTCACTGGAATGGACCCGGACCGCAAGTTGATCAGCCACCTCCTGGAAACGTATGATCGGCCCGGCCACCAGTTGGGGAAACATGGCCACAAAACAGGCAAAATCTGGAAAATTCCGAATAGCCCGAGCCTCCCCGCGATACACATCAATGGTATAGCTCATGGACTGGAAAGTATAAAAGCTGATACCCAGGGGTAACAGAAACCTGAGAACCGGAGCTGGATCGACATCTGCCGCACCCACAAGGGCAAACAACTGATTGTAGGATTCAAGGACAAAACCGGTGTATTTAAAAAATCCAAGCAGAGAGAGGTTGGAAACAATGGAAACCGACAAGGCAATTTTTCGGCGACTCTCCCGCCCCGTTTCCGAACTGCTTATGATCAGACCACAAAAATAATCCACCAGGGTTGAAGCAAACATCAACAGGGTAAAAAGCGGATTCGACCAGCCGTAAAAAACGTAACTGATCCCGGTAAGAATACTGTTTTTCCAGCGCACCGGAGTGCAATAATAAAAAAGAAGACTCAGGGGCAGGAAATAAAATAGAAATATATGGGAGGAAAAAACCATGGAGATATCTGATCAATTATGAAAAAGCGATCTATTCCTGCCTGGGTTCTGAAATCAGTGCGTGATCTATCCTGTAATACATTTCCAGATCCGGCTCAAAAATATCCATCATCTGGCGTTCTCCCTCCAATTCAGGGTGATCATCAAATTTTTCCAGGATAAGGGTCTCCACCTGTTTCCTGTCAGAATATGTTTTGATTATCCTTCTGTCCAGCACTACCCATTCAGCAACAACAATTTGATCTTCTGAGTATTGTCCTTCAAGCAGTTTTTTTATCTTATAACTGTTGACCACAAGAGCCCGGCGGTAGGCCCCGAGAGAGTCTGGTGACGGGATCTCTGTTCTTTCCAGCAGAACCGCTTTCATTTTCAATCGTTTTACCTGTTTTCTCTTCGCTGTTTTCTGTTTGAGCAGAAAGTAGTTACCGGCAACTTCCGAGGTTTTTGCGACCCTGTTATAAAGAGCCAAGTTTTCAAAAAGTCCTCCATCCCTGTCACCCGCCATTCCCAAAACCAGATCAGTTTTCGTAAATGCATTGAAATCAATAAAAAGATTTTGTTTCCCAAGGCTGATGCCATTGTTGAAGAGTTCAATAATCCGACCGTCATTGTTCACCACCAGGTACATGGGGCCGTGGGATTTAAAAATATTTCTCCAGCGAACTGTTTTAGAATTGTTCCCGCTAAAAGTTTCTGCAACCAGATCATTCTTTTCCTGCCTGAGACGATAAACCGGTTTATTTTCATGAAGAAATGAAACCAGGGTGGCATCGCTGCCAAGGGGAGTATAGAGCAATTCAATGGACATCTGTCCCGAACGGTTGATTGCCTCTCCAGCCAGTCTGCCGGTCTCACCCGTTTCTCCCCAGCCACCACGGCTCATCAACTGAAGATTCCGGGTAAACAGGGCCTGCCCCCGCAACTGTACACTGCACTGCTGAAAACCGACGGGACTGCCGGCAGGCAACTGATTGGTCCCTTTCATATTTTCCCAGACAAACAGTAAATTATCCCTGACTGTCGGCCATGCCTGTAGATGTTTGGTAGCCACAGCCTGAACCGCATCAGCCAGTCGTGCCTTTTCTCCACCTTCTATCCAGAGATCCGGATAAAAGTCAGCACGACTGTTATCTGTTACCTGCAACCAGTCCTCTACTGCTTTTGCCCCGGTATCAAGGCGGCCGATAAAGATCTCTACCTTCTCACCTCCACCACCGATCCTGTTGCCACCGTCCCCCTTTTCGTAGGGGCCGGTTACCACGAAAAACCTGGGGTGATTGCTCCATCTTGGATGATAAATCTCATAACCGTTGACTGCATCCGCACCATTAATGGAGACCTTCCAGCTTCCCCCATTTACAACATCATGAATTTGTACATTGCGATGAAGCCCGTCAAAAATCCAGAGCAGTTTGGAGTTATCGGGACTGAGAGAAGTCCAGCATCCCCTGCCAAGTCTCTGCCATTTTTTATCCTTCATATGCAGTACACCCCCATGGGGCCAGGGGAATAGTCCTCCCAGGATCGTCCCATCTTTTGAGAGTTGCATATTTGACCAGGCCATACGGGTTTTATCCCAGACACGTTCTTTCTTTTTCGGATTATCCAGGGAAACCCTGAAAAGAGGTTGGGATGTACCGTATTTATTCTCGGGTTGATTACCGTCAAAATAATAAATCCAGGTTTCAGGTTTCCCGGAAAAAAAACTTTTCTCTTCCGCGGGCTCCTGCCAGACCTCTACCGCTACACCGGAGCCCAGTTTCGTAACCCGACCACTTTCCCACTCAACCAGGTACATTTGACGGGTTCTGCGATCTGAGAAAACCACATGGCTGCCATCAGGGGTAAAAAGAGGTTTAAAAAAATTCCCCATGTCAGGCACCAGTGGTCTCTCGCCTTTTCCGTCCAGAGAGTCATATCCATAGAGCATCAACTGCAGCCCTCGGGCAAAGGTATCTGCTCCCTTTCCCTGGTCCTGAACCCAGACCAGCCTGGTATGTTTTCCTGTCCACTGCCCGACAACAGAACTGTCAGCCGACATCGCAAACGTTGAAAACAGTACTAAATAAAGACCAGCCATAAAAATTTTATTCACTGCCATCCCCTTTTCTTATCCGAAGCAGCCTGGCCGGAACACCTGCGACGACCCCAAAGTCGGGCACATCTTTTGTTACAACAGAGCCGGCACCGACTATCACACCTTTCCCCAGAGTCACACCATCCAGTATGACTGCTCCGGCACCGATCCAACTCATTGGTCCTATGGAAACGGGTCCGTGGGAACAACCACCCTGATCCATTATCGGCACATCCAGTTCATCATGGTAATATCTGCCTCCACCGACGTAACAGTTTCCGGCTATAATTGTCGCCTGTCCCACAAAAATTCCTGCGACCGAGGAAAACACGGTATTACACCCCACATCCACCCGATTATCCAAAACAACAGGACCTGCTTTTCCCTGGACAACACAGTTTCTGGAAAGAATAACATTATCTCCCAGACGAACACCTTTCTCTCCACTGCCGCTGGCATCAAGAAACACATAATCATCAATGGCAACACTGTTACCTATCCTGATCTTCCCGGGATGTCGGATCACCAGACCACGTCCGAGAATAAGGCTGCTGCCGACCTCTTTAAAGAATGAACCGGCAAAGATTTTTCGCATCAGATACCCTGCAGCCCCGCCGAGATTGGCAAGAACTACATGATAAAATTCATACCCCAGTAATTTCACAAAGGAGACTTCCCCCGCGGCCTTGTTTTTATACCTGGAAAAAGCGGATCCGCCACCACTGTGCAACTGCTCAACCAAGGGAATCTTTTCTATTTTTGACTCTTCTGAAACCATATTTTTCTTCTCACTTACGAAACAGACCCTGCTAACCCGCATTTCTCATGAACATTGTGGCAATTTTGATAATAACTGTAAAATACAAACAGTTAGCCAACTGTTAGAAATTGAACAAAATTTACACAATGTTCATGAGAAATGCGGGCTAAAATGGATACGAATTATAATGTAACTGATCACAGGACTAGCAACATCGCTGTATCAAACATCGTATTTATAACAGGTTACAGGGTGCCGGAGATTTTCGCAAGCAGCCCGGCGCAGCGTATTGGTCATACGTAAGCAGGGCTGATCGCGGTAAGATTCGGTACCCTGTGACCTGTTACGAATTAATTATCAACAATCATCTTGACAAGTACTACAGCCGTAAATACTGCAGTTCCAACAGTTATTGCAGATTTTCAGTGAAACACGACTTTAGGGATTCGCAGCAGGGCCTCAAAGATAAAGGCATATACGCCAAGCATATACATGCAGGTTACCCCCAGAAGCAGAACAGGCTGGTAAATGACCCGGTACGTTCTGGCATACAGAATACCAAGCATAGGAATAATGGGGAAGAGATACCTTCCCTGGGCCTGAAAATCGACAGTCCAGGAATGGTAAAGGGAAACAGCTATCAGGGCTGAAGACAGGCAAAGTACTGAGAGTGCAAGACCACTTTCCACGACTCCACCCCGCAAAAAAATTGATCCGAAAACAAAAACCAGCAAGGCTGCACCTGTCCAGCGCACCAGGTCATAATATGGCAGGGGAGCAGAAATGGTAAAATACCCGAACACCCCGAATGCGCTCTGGAATGAACGCTCAAACCAACGCTCAACAGTCACCATCTCTTTCAGGGTCGTACCCCTGGCTTTTCGATACAGGGAAACATGTTTATTATGCAATTCAGTGCTCGGTTTATACCATGGATGAGCCCGCTCTTCCTGTAATACCCTTATTTTTTCATTGCGATCAAGACCATTGACGACATAGTCGGCTCCCACTCTCATGCCAAACAGAATGAGACCCACAACAGAAATTGCAAGCAGCCTTTTCATGGCTCTTTTCCTCGTCTCCGCAGATAAGGTAAAAAAGAGCTGTGCTCCAAGGCACAGATAAAAAAAGGCGACAAAAGGGTAATAATTTTTCTTCAGCAGAAAAAGGCACCCCAGAAGACTGCCGAGGAGAACCAGACCACAAAGATAGGGACAGCGTCGTTTTTCCAGGAATCGTCGCATAAAACTGGATGGGCTGACAAGCTCACAACCAACAAGAAAAGTAACAAAAAGAGCAAAAGCATCCGAGTCACAGTAGCTGAAAACATACCAGATCTGCGGTGACAGCAGCAATGGTATTGCTACCAATCTCGCACACCTGCTCCCGACTGTGTAGAGAAGAATCAAGCCGAAAAGCAGAACATTGAACAGCCTCAGGGAAAAATATTCCGGGATTTTAAATCCTTCCAGCAGCTTATGGAACTTACCTGAAAAAAAGTAATAGACTTCTCCATTATTCAGTCTGGACACCCCATAAACACTGTAAGTCTGCCGGACAGACTCATCCTCAAGATGGGGCGGTAACCAGTGATCATCATAATATTGAGTTGCATAGAGGTGTACATATTCATCGGGGTGGACATTACGCTCACTTATGCCGGCCATGGTGATAATGAGAATCCACGCACCAAAAAGAAAAAGAGGAACAAAAAGAAAATTACGGGAAAGGTGAGTACCACCCCGATAAACAAGAAAAACAAAAAAACTGATGACCAGAAAGCGAACCGCAACACTGAAATAAGAAATCCCCCTGTACTCCGGTTGGATACGCAACTCAAAATTCGGGTCTTCCCCGGTTGAGACAACCCTTATTCCATTCCTGTCAATCGTAAATTCTTCTATCTGAGCCAGCGGAACCAACTGCCTGAAGTCCCGGGGAGCTGCAAAAACATAAGAAGCGTACCCTTCCTGTTCTATTTTCAGGCGTCGCAGGGTCGCCTCTCCTTTGTATCGATGTGTATCGATCCGCAGTCGCGCAAGCTTTCCTATGTCCGTCAGAAAAAAACTGTAGTGATTTCTCCCAGGCCGGGCAATGACCATGGACATGTGTTCCTCTGAATATGGTTGCCCGGCCCTGGCCCAGTATATTTTAAAATCGGTTTTTTCTGTGACGACAAGATCGACCACCACATGGGCTGTCTTTATAAAAAACAGATAATACAGTCCCATGGCAAGCAGACACAGGATAAGGATATTCACATACTGCATCCGCCGATTCATCCATCACCCTCCACCCACATATCTATTCAAATTCCCACCTGGAAACCTGTCCGAAAATGTCTTTTCCCTTCAATCGCTCTTCCTGAAAGAAAACGTCTATTCCCGGACAGATTTCCAGATCCTCATATTTTGTCCAGCACAACCTTCCATCGTCCATTTGTTGTTTTCAACAGGATATGTCTGAAATCTTCCCCTTCAAATTCTCCGACATAATGGGATCCGGTATCATTTCGGACATGTAGAATTTTGGTTCCTTCTTCAAGAAACCAGGTTCCCCTACCTCTCTTGTGTTCACCTGTACTGACGACAATATCATAGATATGGTTGCCAATGGCATAAAAATCATACGTTCCCCTGTAGGTACGATGATCAACCAGGCTCGTTCCGGTTGAACGCCAGACTCCCACCAGCTCCTCAGAAGTCGGCATGGCTGGTTCATCAGAACTACTGATTCCCCCGCCCAGTGCGGCCGCTGCCACGCCAACCACGGCAACTACCCCCACTCCGAGACCGACCTTCTGCAAGGTTGACCATCCTTCCTTTTCTTCACTCTGACCAACAGCTTCCCCACTGGATTCAACCTTGCTTTCTTTCAGTACCGACTCTTTTTCCGGCAAGGTCGCATCCAGCACAACATCTTTTTTGTGATCCCCAAGAACAGGAACAGATGCCGCCTGTTCGGCAACTTTCATTTGAATTGCCTGAATTTTTACCTCCTCCGCTGCACATACTGACAACATGGGAGAAAAAGCTACAGCAATTGCCAACAGCAAGACACCAACATACGGGGACAATGTTCCGAAAAGTGTACTACGATTTCCCATTCGAATCTCCTTTAAAAGACCTGATTACATACGGAACTCAAACTCAACCTGATATTTCCAACCCGCATTTCTCATGAACATTGTGTCAATTTAGAGAATGCCCGTAGAATACAAACAATGAGCTAACTCTCAGTGATTGAACAAAATTTACACAATGTTCACCCAAGGTCAGTCCAGGCGACGCCATCTACTTCAGTATTTCAGCAGTAAATACAGGTCACTATAAATTACTGCCAGGTAAGTGAAGACTCCGGGGACTTTGAAGCTGACGCCGCCTGAACTGATAGGAAATGCGGGCTGACAGCTCGTGAATAAACATGGACAAGACAATTTTTCTACACCTTCATTCTTCCCATTGCAACTACTATTTTTTTGTTTTTCAGGCCGCTTTTCCCGGATATTTCCCAAAGCAGTACCAGCAATATACTTTTCTGGATACCAGTGAAAATCAGCCAGGCCAAAAATTTCGGCACAATTCAGCCCCACCTGCATCAGGCTCGGTTTTGAATCTCAACGGATATGCATTTGACCCAAGGCCCTGAGTGATTACTGTTTTTCTGCAATATCCCTCAATTCAACTTCCATCCTGCGAGGAAAACATGACAACTGTAATCACATCCGTCAGTGCCCTGGAAATTCTGGACTCCCGTGGCAATCCGACTGTAAGAGTTTTTGTGGAAACCGATTCCGGTACCAGAGTTTCCGCTTCGGTTCCTTCTGGCGCCAGTACCGGCGAAAACGAAGCAATTGAGCTGCGTGATAAGGACAATAGCCGATATAATGGTAAGGGAGTGTTGGATGCCGTCAATAATGTTAACAGGATTATCGCTCCTGCAATAACAGGGCAACCTGTTTCAGAACAGGTCCATATCGATAGAATAATGAAAAAACTTGACGGTACGGAAAATAAATCAAATCTCGGGGCAAATGCTATCCTCGGCGTTTCAATGGCTGTGGCCAGAGCTGGCGCAGAATCAGCCGGACTGCCTTTGTACAGGTACCTCGGCGGTAATACTGCCAGGCGTATTCCAGTCCCTGCCATGAATATCATTAATGGTGGAGAACATGCTGACAATAATGTTGATTTTCAGGAATTTATGGCTGTTCCCATCGGTGCACCAAGCTTTAGAGAAGGATTGCGATCCATTGCCGAAACTTTCCACAGATTGAAAACGCTGCTGAAAAACAGAAACCTGGCCACTGGAGTGGGAGACGAAGGAGGTTTCGCTCCAGATCTCGAAAACAATGAAGCCGCAATGGATATCATCATGGAAGCCATTGAGCAGGCTGGATACAAACCAGGGAAAGATATCTCCATCTCTCTTGACAGTGCTGCCAGCTCGTTTTCCCCCGACCTGACATCGAAGTATGAACTGAAATGGTCTGGAGAAGGGAAGATGAATTCGGACGAGATGATCTCCCTCTGCAGGGACTGGATCAAAAAATATCCCATTGTCTCCTGGGAAGATCCTCTGGCAGAAAATGACTGGAATGGTTTTCGAAAACTGACTGAAAAAGTTGGTCAGTCTATTGATATAGTAGGGGATGATATCTTTGTAACAAATACAAAATACATCGCAAAAGGTATCAAGGAAAAAACTGCTAACTCTGTTCTCATCAAGCTCAATCAGATTGGAACTGTTACTGAAGCCATTGATGCTGTTCAAATGTGCAGGGAAGCCGGCTGGCGATACTTCATTTCCCACCGTTCCGGAGAAACCGAGGATACATTTCTGGCTGACTTTGCCGTAGCCATGGGTGGCGGCCAGTTAAAAACCGGCTCAGCTTCAAGAAGTGAACGTATTGCCAAATATAACCGACTCCTTGAAATAGAAATGGAACTTGGGGCAATGCGTTGTATTATTGGTAGGAAGTAAGATCCGTCGAGAAAGTATAACCTGGAGCATGGCTGAATCTGGAGCCCCAGCTGTTTATGCCTTTTGGGAACAACAATGGCATCACTTCGCTATTATGGATGCCTTATGAAAATCTATTGATACTGTCATGAAAAGAATAGGTACAATTCACACCCCTTTTACTGTTTTACAGGATATGCCAATTCAGCCTAAAGGGGCAAAAGAAGTAATCGGCACAATTGACTTGGAAGAGCGCTACCGGGAAGGATTGGACGACCTGGAAGGATTCAGTCATATCTATCTTCTCTATGAATTTCACATGGCAAAACGAACCGCCTTGAAGGTTACTCCTTTCATGGATAAGACTGAAAGGGGTGTTTTTGCTACACGATCACCTCTTCGCCCGAATCATATTGGTCTCTCCATTGTCAGGTTAATAAAAATTGAGGGTCGGACTTTGACAATCCAGGGAATAGATGTCCTCGACGGGACACCTCTACTTGATATAAAACCTTATATCGCACCCTTCGACGAAGTGAAAGAGAGTACTTCCGGATGGATGAAGGCTTCGGCGGAAGAAGTTTCAAGGAAAAGATCCGATGATCGATTTGTAGGTTGACAGAACATGAAAAACGACAAACTAATGCTATATTGTAGTATAAAAATAAAAAGTTAAGTCTCAAGGTCCGGCCATACCGCCGGTTCATTCGTATTAAAAGTTAAAGGAGAACGTAAATGAGCGAAGAAAAACGTACCCCATGTCCAACCTGCCAGGGGAAAAAAATCATTGAAGGTGTCTGTGAAACAAGCTCAGAGTGGAGCGGAACACAGGACGAACAAGGGGATGAAATGCAGTGTACCCCCGATCAGGTATGTCCGACCTGCAACGGAAAAGGATACGAGGAGTAAAAAGTAACGGCCCACGTCCGGGGCACCCGAAGGCGTTTTAACCCGCAGCCGGGTCAATGGTGCCCCGCCATGTTTGTTTCTTTAAGGAGGATGGACCATGGCACAGAAGACATTGGAAATTTTCTCCGACTATATCTGACCCTGGTGCTACTTCATTACCGGGAGTATTGAACGCTTACGACAAGAATACGAAATCACCATCCGCTGGCGTGCCTTTCCCCTCCATCCGGAAACTCCCGAAGAGGGACAGCTTCTGACAGACCTTTTCCGCGTCACCTCAGAAAAAATTGGTATCATGGTCGGTAACCTGAAAAATATTGCCGATGAACTGAATCTTCCATTCGGGGAAAGAGACAAGACCTGCAACAGTCGACTGGCACAGGAACTTGGTCTCTGGGCAGATAGCATGGGAAAAGGGGAAGAATTTCATTCCCTCGCTTTCAGGGCTTATTTCGGAGATGGTGTTAATCTCGCCCACATTCCCATCCTACTGCAACTCGCTGAAAATGCAGGACTCCCAAAAAATGAGGCCGAAAAAGTCCTGAACATGCGTTCCTTTAAAGAAGTCGTTGACAGGGATTGGGCAGAATCGAGATGTAAAGGTGTTGCCGCCATACCAACCTTCGTTTTAGATGATTACAAAATGGTTGGGGCCCAAAGCTATGAAGCCCTTGCCCGAATGCTCAGGGAGAACGGAGTAAAAACAAGATGAAAACAATGAAAGGGGATCTTCTCCAACTGGCAGTTGATGGCCATTTCGATGTTATTGTCCACGGTTGCAACTGTTTCTGCCGTATGGGGGCAGGGATTGCCAGATCAATAAAAACCGTGTTTCCAGAAGCGTTCCAGGCTGATCTGGCCACGAAGGAAGGTGACGAGAAAAAGCTTGGTTCGTTCAGCTCAGCAACTGTCAGGCAGAACGGTCATACAATCACAGTTGTAAACGGCTATACCCAGTATAACTCTTTTGGAGAAGGTGTTCTTGTTGATTACAAGGCCGTCAGAAAACTGTTCTCCCGCCTGAAAAAAGAGTATGGAGGAAAGCGTATCGGCTACCCAAAAATAGGTGCCGGTCTGGCCGGCGGGAATTGGAAGAAGATCAGCGCAATCATTGATGAGGAACTCCAAGGAGAAGATCACACCCTGGTTATTTTTGGTCCATGACAAACTTGTGCCCGACTAACCCATATTTTTCATCAGTTCAGGTGGCATCAGCTTCAAAGTTATCGGCAGTGACCAGTTGGATTTATCTTATCCTGTCCAGGATATCATTCCAGATATCATTCCAGCATCCCTGATGAAAATGATCTTTCGCGTTTTCCATGAAAACAACCGGAATATTAAATGTATCCGCTGCCTGTCTGGTAGTGGACACAGGGTACCATCTATCGACCGTTGACAGATAAAAAACCAGCCTGTCCCGCATACGGTGAATGTGATCAATGGTCTCAAATCCCGGAATATAAAAATCCTCCAGGAAATCTCCCAACTTCAAATTCACTGAAATTGCATTTATCTTTTGTCGCAGCCTGTCCCTGTACCAGACTGCAGGTTCAAGCCACCTCTTTGAATACAGGTACTTTTCCAGCTGCTCTCTGTCTGATGTCCATCGGGAAATGGCATCCAGGAATTCCCTGTCAGTTCCGATTTCATACATGTATTCCATTGATTCAGCAAAGTTGAATACCGGCTGGACAAAAAACACCTTCTCAAGATGGAGTGCCGAAAGATTGACCTGGAGAAGTGCATTGCAACCGGCACTATGGGCAACCGCAGTTATCGGGTATTCGCTCAACCCGGTGGAAAACAGCAGATAGTAAAGATCTTTCAGTGAAGAGGCCATGGCCATCTGGCCTTCCGATCTGCCGTGGGCCCGAGGATGGAATTCCACAACCGTATAACCACGGGCGGTCAATTCCCCATGGGGAACCATGTACATTCTCGAGGTTCCTCCAATGCATGGATAGACCAGAATAACCCCGGAGATTGCACTTTCGGGAGACGAGATTATAACATCAAGAGCTGTTCCATCAGCAGCAGCAAACAATTTTTTCTTTTTTCGAGCCATTATTCCTTCTCTGGAGGACATCTGAAATGCGGACTAATCTCTCTCCAACCGCCTACCGAGGCTGACCACTTCGTCTATTGCGAAACCGATTGATCTGTAAAACCGGATCACAGCCGAATTAGCAGCTCTGACCTGCAGATTAATCTTCGGGCAACCCAGCTCCCTCAGTAACGCCTCCGCCCGCAACATCATTTCTGCACCGTACCCCCGACGTCGGTAGACTGGAGATACAGCCAGGTAGTTGATCCACCCCCTGTGTCCCTCATAGCCGACCATACAGGTGGCAATAAGAAGACCGGACAACTCACCCACCAGGAAGTTTTCTCTGTCTCTTTTTACTTTTCGCTCTATATCTTTTAAAGGATCATTCTGGGGAGCAACAAGACCGCACTCCTGCCAGAGGGAAAGGATCCGTGCCTCATCTCCCTGCGCAAAACACCTTATTTTCATAGCTTTCAATTGGTAACCCATGAACCCGTACAGACAACCCGGTTACGCCCTTTTGCCTTCGCTCTGTAAAGGGCAATATCACACATTTTCACCATATTTTCAAAACTTTCCACATCTTTCTCACACTCAAAAACACCACAGCTCAAGGTGACAACCAACCCTTCACCATCGGTTACCACCCGTTCTTTCTCCTGAGCTTTTCTCAATCTCTCGGCAATAACACAGGCATCAGCAAGAGCAGTTGCGGGAAGAAGAACAGCAAACTCTTCACCACCGAGACGTGCAAAAATATCCGATTCTCTGACAATAGCAGAGCCAAGTTTTGTAAACCCTGCCAGAACCCTGTCTCCAACATCATGGCCATATCGATCATTGACAGATTTAAACCGATCAATATCTATCATGATAATTGATAATCCCTGGCCATAACGACGTTGTCGTTCAAATTCAACTTTCCCCTGTTCCATGAAATATCTTCTATTGAAAATTCCGGTTAAAGGATCTTTAACCGCAAGTTCCCGCAATTTTTCTTCATTCTTCTTCTTTTCGGTTATATCATCAAACATCCATACCACCCCTTTATCCAGATCAGGCGGCGTATTTGAATCAATGGCCTTACCGGACAGATTTGCCCAGAAAACAGTACCATCCCGACGTTTCAATTCGTATTCCACCCGGATCATTTCCCCGCTGAGAAGAGAATCATAATAGTTTCTGCCAAACTCACTATATCTTTCTTCCGAAACATGAATTTTCCTCATCGAGAGCCCTTTTGCCTCTTCCATAGAGCCATAACCAAGCAGTTCAAGGGCCCTTTTGTTTGCACGAACAAGGTAGCGGCCACCCCTGAGAAACATTATACCTACGGCACCATTCTCAAAAATGGTCGTCAATTCCCTGTGGACCCTCTTCAGTTCCTCTTCCACTTTTTTTCGCAGGGTAATATCCCGCGATTCAGTTATCCGGACCGTTCTGCCATAGTAAGGAATAGCCTTCCCCTGTACTTCCAGTGGAAAAACAGTTCCATCCTTTTTCAATCCCTCAACATCATAAGGATTTTCATCGCCTGATCGTATTTTCTCCCTCACCATTTCCCGCCACCGGGGAGCGATGAGCTGCAGACCGTCCATACCCAGCAATTCATCAAATTCATATCCGGTCATCTCAGCAAGCGTCTTGTTTGCATCCAGGATTATGCCGTCATCATGAATCCCGATACCGCCAAAAGAGGCATCATGTAGAATACGAAAGCGCTCCTCGCTTTCCCTGAGCTTTTTTTCTGTCTCCCTGCGAATAGTTATATCGCGTTTGAGGTCTTCATTCGCTTCAAGCAATTCCTCCGCACGGTGTTCCAACATGAGAACCATTCGTTCAAACTCAGCTGCCAGGGCTCCTATTTCATCATGCCTGTCAGGTATCGGGTTGAAAAAACGGGTGCCGTTTTTTCCAGCTGTCAGAACATGATCCGTCAGCCGGGTCAACGGACCTGCTATATTTTTATTCAGAATCCAGACCAACGCCAGGAGAGAAGCCAAGGCGGATACAAAAGTCAAAACCAGGGACAACCTCAGGGCTGCGGCCCCCCTGGCCGTTATTTCACGGGAAATTGACGCTTTTACAAGCAGTGCTTTTTTCCCTTCAACATCACGCAGCAGAGAATAACCGAATAGGATATCTTTATCTTTTTTCTGGAAATAATAAGGTGTTTCAGAAGACAGCTTTTGCAGAATGGACTGGACGGAAGGACTTGTTTTTTCTGCAGTGATGTCGATCAGGGTAAAATCCACATGGGTTTGATTGACAAGATCGTGAATAAAAAACCTATCGAAAAAACGCCCGAAGATAAGCGTCCCCAGCATGGGTCCTCGATTGTCACTGGTCAATACAGGTCTGGAACTGATAAAAATCGGCCCCGTTTCGCCCATATAAATACCACTGAGCTTCCACTCCGACAGACCACCCTGTCGTGCAAAATTGATCAGCGGGTGTTCTTTGAGAATTCTGTTTTCAATGAATTCTCTGGAATCAAGCTGTTTTCTGGAATGCAGATCCCAGGCTTGACTGTAGACTATTTTTCCCTTTCTGTTAACTATGGTTATCAGGTTCAGTCTGTTGTTGGAATAGGTGTGATAGCCAAGATTATTTTTTTTGTACTCATCCGTGGGCGATTTTACAAAATCGTAGGTTTCGTTCCAGGCGGACCAGTCATGACAGAGGGAATCAAGATAACTCAGCTCTTTCTTTACCGCTTTTTTTATGCGATCCACATTTTGCCTGGCATGACGACGCTCAATCCTTTCCAGCCCGGGAAACAGGATAAACAGATGTACTGCTAGAATAATAAGTGACGATACTATAAAAACCGTACAGAGATAGACCGCCACTTTTGATCGTAAAGACATTTTTTATCCTGTAACTTTATTCTCCATCCCCTTGACTTTTCGTCACTGTCGCCTATCGTTAAAAGAATAGCAATCATTCCTAAAAGGAGGTGAACCATGGAAAACAGAAGAACCTTTTTAAAAACATCTGCAGTTGCCGTATCTCTTATTGCCCTGGGGCAGGCCGTTCCTTTGAAAGCCTCGGAGAATAACTATTCCGGCATCATTTATACTGGTAACAATCCCGGAAAGTGGGGAAAAAAAGTTGGATCACATTTGCCGGTAATTTCCAACAACCAGGGAAAAATTACTATCAAGACCAACCACCCCATGAGTGAGCAGCATTACATCGTCAGACATACACTGGTACTGGCTGACGGCTCTGTCATTGGCAGCAGAACCTTTCATCCTGATACACCTGAAGCTGTTTCCGAACATACACTGCCAACCGGTTATTCAGGAAAAATTTATGCCACAAGTTTCTGCAACCTGCATGATTTCTGGGTAAACGAAACTACCGTCTGACCAACATAGCTGAACCAAATGGCTCAGACACAGAATGCAAATGAAAATCCGACTGCGGCAGAACAACCTCCGGTGACAGGATTATCAGATAAATAGAAACCAGTAAAACTCCATTCACTTTCCACTACAGTCAGGACAGATTGTATGGATAAAATGCGGGTCATTCTGCCTGGTTACTGTTTCCTCAATTGAATACCAGCAATCATCGTCATTGTTGAAAATTTTATGACATGACGGGCACACAGTCATCCCGCCCTGGATCATTTCAAGCTGATTGAGTACTTCTTTCAGTTCAGCCACAGTTTCTGTAAGAGATGTCTGTGTACGAACCAGCCTTTCCGCCACACGCACACGGGCTCTTAATTCGTTGTCATCAAAAGGCTTTGTCATATAGTCGTCCGCGCCCGCGTCAAATCCCTCCACTATATCCTTTTTACTGTCTCTGGCCGTCAACAGAATGATGTAAGGTGGATTTTCCCTTTCCATCTCCTTGACCATCCGGCAGACCTCGACCCCGTCCAGTTCAGGCATTTCCCAATCAAGTATCGCTATATGCGGGGCTTCCCTTCGCTGAAGGATTTCCCATGCCTGATTACCGTCCACAACACTTTCGACCCGGTACCCCCAGTTTTCAAGACTGACCTGGACAAGCATTCTTGTCGTAAATTCATCTTCCGCAATTAAAATCTTCACTCTCTTTCTCCATTACAGATATATAACCCGAATACAGCAAATTACCTGTGAGCAATGCCTAAACGGTCTTCTAATATCTTTATTATCCTGATATTTTATCCCTTTGTCCAATAAAAAGTTTCTCCCCGTCACTTGACATTTTTCCCTGAAACTGTTCAGTAGATTGATCATATGGTTATTTTTTCCTCATTCTGATTACGGAACATGTCTTCTCCCTTTTCCCTGCCACACCCATTTTACTCGGGTTCCTCACCTGACTCCAGACCGGTGACGGATGAAATCTGGTTTAGTTTTCACCGGAAAAAACTTCTGATAATGAGAAAAAATAACTGTGTAAAAATCTGCAAAACCAATCCCTTGTTGCTAGGAATCAAAACACGGTTCAAACAATATATCGGCGCATACGGCAATACCAGGATCTATATTGCTGACCTGGAGGATATCCCCGGGAAAGAATCCTATGAAATTACCAGCCTGCGATCTCTTTACGGAAGAGTTGATGATGAGCTCTTTGCCCTGGCCAGCCGGGCGATACAGATATTCCACTGGTATACAAATCATCTGTTCTGTGGACGATGCGGTACCCGAATGCGCGTTCGCCACCACGAACTGGCCAAAATCTGCCCTTCCTGCAATTTTACCAGCTTCCCCCGTCTTTCACCGGCTGTCATCATGTCCGTTATCGATGAAGACAGAATCCTCCTGGCAAGATCACCGCATTTTCCAAAAGGCATGTATTCAACCCTCGCGGGATTTGTTGAACCGGGGGAAACATTCGAAGGAGCGGTTGCAAGGGAAGTCAAGGAGGAAGTTGGGCTGGACATCTGCAATATTCACTACGAAGGAAGTCAACCATGGCCCTTTCCTCATTCTATAATGGCCGCTTTTTCCAGCAGTTACAAAGATGGATCAATCCAGATGGATGAAAGGGAGCTTGAAGATGCCGCCTGGTTTTCCCGGGACAACCTCCCCCACTGCCGAGCAGGATAAGTATAGCCAGACATCTCATTGAACTTTTTCTCCATAAAAAATAGTACACTTCTACACCAATGAAAATCCTGACCTGTTCCTCCCTGATACTCACAACCCTTTTCTGGGGCGGAACCTTTATTGCCGGTCGTCTGCTTTCGGCTGATCTTTCTCCGGCAAATTCCAGTTTCCTCCGCTTTGCCATCGCCTCTCTCTCATTACTCGCAATCATAAAACTGTCAGGGAAAAAACTGCCAATCCCGCAAAAAGGACAGTGGATTACTCTTTTTCTGCTCGGGCTGACCGGTGTATTTGGTTACAATATATGTTTTTTCACAGGATTAAAATATATAAGCGCCGGAAGAGCGGCCCTGATTATCGCCTTTACCCCTCTCACTATCACCCTGCTGGCTGCTCTGTTCACAAATGAACGTTTAAACTTCAAGCAGTTCGGCGGCATTCTCATTTCCCTGTTCGGCGCCCTGCTTGTTATCAGCAACGGCAGACTTCATCTCCTCTTCCATGGTGGAATAGGCCCCGGAGAAAAAGCCCTCCTCGGCTGTGTGTTGAGCTGGGCACTCTATTCTATCGTCGGGAGATCCATCCTGACCAGGCTCTCCCCCCTTGTCACAGTCTGCTATTCCTCCATAGCCGGGACATTGCTCCTGGCAATCCCTGCAGCACGGGACAACCTGGCCGGTGCTCTTTATTCCATCACCATTTTGAACTGGTTCAGTTTAGCTTATCTTGGTATTTTCGGCACAGCAATAGGTTTTTCTCTCTACTACAGGGGAATAAAAATAATCGGCCCCAGCCGTACGGCGGTCTTTATTAACCTCGTACCATTTTTTGCTCTTCTTCTGGCCTATCTTCTGCTGGATGAAACAATTCAGCCTGTGGTTCTTGCAGGAGGTTTTCTGATCATAATCGGTATCTCCGCAACCAATATGGCAGGGAATACATAACGAAACGGAAAGAATCATGGCACTTGTCAATATCGACACTGTTTTTCACGAAATCAAACGGATTCTGCTTCGCAGCAAGGAAAAGGGTGGTGTGGAGATTTTATCCTATAAGCGTAACCGTACCGTTGCAATAATCAAGGAAGGGAACGGCAAAGTCACCGTCAGGGAAAAAGGGTACAGAAATAATGAGTGGGTGCTTACTGAAGAAGAACTGCCCAAAAAGCTTAAATCCATTTTTAAAAGAGAATTTCCCCGAAGCCGTAAACTGAGACTTTTTAAATTTTCCGATCCGACACAGCTTGAACGGATTCATCAAAAAATATGACCGGAATCCCGGCCGAAAACTGAAAAGATTGAGGTTTTACATCTTCGAGTTTCAGGAAACATAATAGATGAAAAAAACGATTACTTTTGGTTCACTTTCGTGTAATAATTCTGGATGATCACTTTGTGGTGGTAACCAGGTACAGGCGGCAACTCTTCTCGACAGTAACCTGATGACCCTGCAAAAAAACTGTGGTCTGCTTAAAGGTTGAATTATCCAGCCGTCCTAAAGCGACTAAGGCTTAATTCAATGAGTTTAAAACCCCAGATCATTATTGTTGAAAGGATCATGTAAATCACTCCAGCAAGAAAGAAGAGTTCTACAGGCATAAATGTCTCGGCTATGAGATTTCTAGTAATACCGGTTACCTCCAAAAGGGCAACTGTACTGGCAAGGGATGTTCCCTTCATCATAAGTACACTTTCGTTAGAGTATCCGGGTAATGCTATGAGAGCGGCCTGCGGCAAAATAATTCTGGTATAGAGCTTAACAGGTGACATGCCAACTGACAGGGCGGCCTCAATTTGACCCTGCGGGACTGATTTAATAGCACCACGGAGGATTTCAGCAGTGTAGGCAGCTGTATTTAGCGTAAAAGCAATTATTGAACACCAGTAGGAATCCGCAAGAAAATTCCAAAGAAAGCTTTCACGTACACTTTCAAACTGGGAAAAACCGTAATAGATGATAAAGAGCTGTACCAGTAGTGGTGTGCCACGAAAAAAATAGATATATCCGTAAACAGGAATACTCAACCACCTGGATTTAGAATTGCGGCAAAGGGCAAGGGGCACTGCCAGCAACAGTCCGAGAATCATAGTTACCACAACAAGTTTTATGGTGATAACAACACCAGTCATTATTTCAGGCGCGTACTCCATAACTATTTGAAGATCCATTACGAAGCTCTCCCTACCCCACGGTTTGCTCTTTTTTCCAGAACCTGCAGGATGAATGTTGTGATGGTGGTAATTGCAAGATAAATCAGTGATGCCGCAATGTAAAAAACAAATGGTTTTTTCGTAAATGCCACTGCCTGTGCGGTGTTCCGCATGAGTTCATTGAGTCCAATGACTGAAACCAGCGCAGTATCTTTTTGCAAAATCATAAAGAGATTACCTAGGCCCGGCAGGGCATAACGCCAGATCTGCGGGATGAGAATGCGGCGCAGTACCATTATCTTCTTCATGCCGATAGATCTTGCCGCTTCTATCTCCCCTTTGGGAACTGCAAGGATTGAAACTCGAAAGACGTCTGTTGCATATGCTCCGAAGACAATGCCAAGTGTGACCACCGCTGCCAAAAGAGGATTAATCTCAATATAGATATCGTACCCCAGAAATGAGGCGAAACGCCCAAGAACGATACTTCCGCCGAAATAGACAAAGAGGATCAGAATGAGCTCGGGTACCCCCCTTATAACAAGGGTCCATAATTCGGTGAACCAGACAAAAGGACGAATGCCGGAGAGTTTTGCCCAGGCTCCAAACAGTCCACTGACAAGCCCTATCCCCAAAGCGTACACCATTATTTTTATGGTACCCCAGGTACCAAGGGCCAATGCCCCGCCAAAGCCGTATAAATCAAACACAATAACCTCTCTTCGTATAGGGCAATTATAGAACAGACCTGTAGAACCGAAACATCAATACCAAGTTTGTCTGATCGAAATATTATTTCATTCAGACAAGCCTGATCCTGCAGAGGACGACAAAATCACATAAACCATTTGTTATAGATTTTATCGTAGGTACCGTTGGATTTGATTGTATCCAGAGCCTTGTTGAAATTTTCGAGAAGCTCTTTGTCCTGTTTCCTAACAGCAATGCCGACACCATCACCGATATATTTTTTATCCTTTACCGGAGAACCTACGATGGCAAGCTTTTCTCCATCTTTTGTTTTAATTGTTTTATGTACAAACACGTCAGAGGCAAGAATAAGATCCACTCGCCCGGAAAGGAGGTCAAGTATCTGAGAAGCCGGAGTCTCATAGTATTTAATATCAACAGAGGATCCGTAAATTCCCTTAATATAGTTGGCAAAGGTGGTTGCTCTTTGCACCGCAACTTTTTTCCCTTTCATCCCATCAACAGAAAAATCGATGTTCTCACCTTTGCGAGCGAGAAACAGCCCCTGTTCGTCATAGTAGGATTGGGAAAAATTGACAACTTTGAGTCTTTTGTCGGTGATAGACATATCGGAGATGATAGCATCGAATTTTTTAGCGATGAGGCCGGGGATCATGCCGTCCCAGTCCTGGATTACATCCACTTTCTTAACCCCCATCACGTCACACAGGGCAGCAGCAATTTCAACATCAAATCCCTGAACCTTGCCGTTGCCATCAACAAAATTAAACGGGGGAGTAGCAGTCTCGTTGGCAATTCGGACAATATCCTGGGCAGACACCGAACTAAAAACGGCGCATAAACCGATCACAATTAAGACACAGATAGTTTTTCTCATCTCATTCTCCTTGTTGAAATATGTTTGGTGGTTTTTCTTCTTTTGCCCTACCGGGACAGGACTTGCATCCTGGGCAGCAAGGCTGCCTAACCTCATCTTTTGTTACGCAGACAACCTGCAAGTAAATACCTTGGAGTTGGCTATTTGATTTTATAGTAAATACCAATCTCCATTTTCTTGTTTTTCTTTACAGCTTTTACGACGTAAGGTACTAAATAGAATGGTTTATTTTTCCTTCAACATTCTTTGTTTTGTTGAGTATTTCTGACCTGAGCGAAAAAATTGGAAAATTTCTCAGATGATTTGTTCCTGAAAACTTCTTCAGGCGGCCCGCTTATTTCTATAACACCCTGATTGAGAAATATTATTTCGGAGGATACCTGTCTGGCGAACTCCATTTCATGGGTGACGATCAGCATCGTTCGACCCTCCGCAGCCAGTAGTTCAATAACCTGCAGTACTTCATTCACCAGCTCAGGATCAAGAGCTGAAGTCGGTTCATCAAAGAGCAGGATATCAGGTTCCATTGCAAGGGCGCGGGCGATGGCCACCCGCTGCATTTGACCACCGGAGAGCTGACTTGGATAACAATCGTATTTATCCGCCAACCCGACCTTGTCGAGATAGGCCATGGCACTCTCTTTGGCCTCTGCTTTCTGCACCTTAAGTACCTGAACTGGCCCCTCCATAATGTTTTCCTGCACGGTCATATGGGTCCAGAGATTAAAACTTTGAAAGACCATGCTGAGTCGGCTTCTGATCCTCTCCACCTGTCTTTTGTCAGCTGCTTTACGTTTATGCCCGGTACCCTTCATTTTTATGAGTTCATCATTAATATAGACATCCCCCTGTTGCGGAATTTCAAGGAGGTTGATACATCTGAGTAGAGTACTTTTGCCGGAACCACTACTCCCGAGAATAGAGATAACATCCCCTCTATTCGCATACATGCTGGTCCCATTCAATACCTCAAGATCACCAAAACTTTTATGCAGGTTGTCAATTGTCAGGACATGTGATTCACTGTTCATCTCGTTCCTCTTGTTTTTCATTTGTGTTAGCTGGTCGGGTGTTCGTTCATCGAACCCTGGTGATCATCTGCTGCTTATATCCTGTGGTAACGCGGATATAGCCTCCAAGCATTTGATCAACAGAGATATCCCCGGTATCCACCAATAAAGGTTCTCCCCGGAGTCGTATAAGCTTTTCCCGGGTAGCAATGACAATGATATTTTCCTTCCCCGCAAGCCTCAAAACCCTGTGGCTGAGCTGGTGATTGCCACGGCCAAAGATATATCCTTGGCCGCCGATGGGCGTGACAATGATTTTAAAATTTCTCTGTTTTGTGGCTTTGAGAATTGTTTTTTCAGTTGCATCCGCTGCGATGAGCTGACCATCCATGACCAGATCCACTCCAAGAAGTGTACAGGGCAATCCCAGATTTTCCATAATGGGTCTTGTGGTAGAGCCAGGGCCCACAAGGTACATGACTCCTTTAGCCATATTGTCTATGATATCGAGGGCAATACTGTTCTGAGAGACTTTTTCCGTAAGTGGTGTACCGGATTTACGGTTTTGCATTCGCAAACGTTCCACCGGGACATTCAGATAACCGTGAAGCCGTGTTTTAACCTGGCCATTTCGGTATGCCTCTTCATCAATATCTAAAACTTCTGCCAGATCAAAATGGTGAAGCTGCCCTGCAAGAAAGAGTTTTGCCAGCTCTCCTGCCTTTTGCGCTGTTTGCGCAAAGACAGGGGAGTGAATTTTAACGCCTGCCGGTATACCGATTACCGGGACTTTTTCACCAATAGCTGAATAGATGTCTCTTGCCGTACCATCGCCACCGGCAAAGAGAATCAGCTCTACTCCCTGCTGTACCATCTCTTTGGCAGCATAACGTGTATCGGCGGCACCCGTTTCTCCGGTGGTGTGTCGGCCGATCACCGTTGGGGCAAAACCCTCCCGTTTCGCTTCGGCTTCTCCCATTTCTTTTGCCGGTGTAAAGATCTGTAGTTCAGATTCAAAATTGCGCAATGGAATCAGGCCTTTTTGCCCCCGTGCAGGAGCCAGGGGCAGGGCGCCACGTTGTCTGGCCTCTTCTGCGAGGCCGTCGGTGCCCTTCAAACCAACTCTCCCGCCCATCCCGGCGATAGGATTAACTATAAAACCGATGCTTTTCATGGTCAGGACTCAGTTAGGCCTAGTCTTCTTGAGATAACTTCTCCAGGTGATACACCACTGCCTGGGATCATCGACTCCGGAATCATCAACACGGTGACAAACGCTTTTGTTGGGCGCACTTCGTATGATTTCAGGGTTTTCGTACGCTTCTTTGAAGACCTGGGTCAGGGTCGCTATATACTCATCGAGATCTTCTTTTGATGGAGTCTCTGTGGGCTCAAGAGTCATAGGTTCTGCCACATGGAAGGGATGATGACTGGACCAGTAATGCATACCGAAATCCATCATTCTTCGTTGTATATCGCCTGTAGTTATGCCAGTGTCACTGGTCATTTTTTCAAGAGTGTATCTGACCTGTTCGATACGCTGTTTACCGATAATATAGGGTGCATCCACACATTCTATCTCCATCAGTTTTTTGTACATGTAGTTGTTATTAAGCACTGCCACTTTAGCCACTTCGTAGAGCCCCTCTGCCCCCATGCTCATAATCCAGCTATATGCCTTCAAAACAACCGGAGCTACGCCAAGAAATGAACGGACTTTTCCAACACTTACCGGATCATAGGTAGTAGTATTATTAAGAACAAATTTATCACCCCGCTGTTCTACCAGTGGGCCGGGGAGATATTTTACCAGTTTTGCAGTAACACCTGTTGCACCACACGCCGGGCCGCCACAACCATGAGGTGTTGAAAATGTTTTATGGAGATTGAAAAAACACATATCAAAGCCGGCGTCAGCTGCTCTGGTCACACCAAGAAGACCGTTGGCATTTGCCTGATCATAACCACAGAGGCCTCCCTTTTTGTGTACTAACGCAGTAAACTCCCTTACCCGTGGATTATACACTCCTGTGTCTTCGGGGTTTGCGACAATAAAGGCCGCTGTTTTTTCACTGACCGCAAGTTTAAACGCTTCAAAATCAGGGTAGCCATTTTCATCCGGTAGTATATGGATAATTTTATACCCTTTTACAGCAGGTGCCGCTGAGTCTGAAGGGTGTGAGAAAAGAGTTGTTATTATTTCATTTCGTTGTTCACTTTCTCCTTTTTCCTCAAAATACTTTTCAATAATCGAGGCCATGGTCAGGATCCCCTGACTTCCGCTTCCAGGTTGAAAAGTAAAGCTGTCCAGACCGGATATCTCCCGCATGATACAGTCGGTTTTGTAGATGATCTCAAGGATTCCCTGGACGGTCTCTTCGGCCTGAGAAGGATGGAGTGCCGTCATCCCGGGAAGTCTGGCCAAAGCGTCATTAATCTTGGGGCTGTATTTCACCGTGCAGGTTCCCTGGCCGATTTCAATGTTTACATCCGCCCCCAGAGTCTCCTGGGAAAGGCGCATGAAATGGCGTAACACTCCAGGCTGGGATATTTCCGGGAGCAAAGGTGGTACTCGACGTTTCATACCGGTGGGAATTGCAGAGATTCCATCTCCCACCCGTGCGGAAATTTCCTCTTCTGCACGGGGAACCTGGATTCCCCGCTCTCCTTTTCGACTTAATTCAAAGATGATCGGTTCATCCCATTTGGCCTGGTGAAAACCATTTCTGACCTTGTCACTTCTATCGATACGTTTCATTGTAGCTATCCTATTATCCTGAAATATTTATGAGCAGACGATTCTGGTAATAGCCTGGACAAGACTGTCGATCTCTTCTCTGGTGTGAATTTCTGTAACACAGAAAAGTGCGCACTGACCAAGTGTCGGGAAATCTCTAGATAAATCCTTGCCACCAAAGATCTTATTACCCAGCAATCTTTTATTAATCTCTGCTACAGATTTTCCAGTATCATTGAAATCCACCACGAATTCCTTGAACCCCTGGGATGTGAAACGTGAACCCCTCACTCCTGCTATCTGGTCGATTTCCGCTATTGCGTATTGATTTTTCTGTAGAATGGTTTGACCAAGTTCTTTCATCCCGGCAGGTCCCATAGTGGCGAGATATACTCCGGCAGTTATGCCCCAGAGAGCGGCTTGAGTACCGACATATTCTTTCCCGTGTTCCCGGTGATGACCAAAGGATGTTCTGTCATAGGCAATGTCGTCAAAACCGTATTCACCTTCAACGCGGGTAGGAACGATGCCAAAAAGCCGTGAAGGGAATTCCATCACAAACTTTTCCTCATCCGGAGTTGCAATAAACCCTGCCTGTCCGCCACCGTAATTCATGTGCATCCCAAGTGGCTGTAGATCGCCGCAGACAATATCAGCACCGTAACTGGATGGCGGGGCCAGCACTCCAAGAGAGCTGGGATCAACTCCAACCACGCTGAGACCACCAACTGCGTGAACCATTTCCGCAATAGCTTTTCCCTGTTGTTCAATGAAACCCAAAAAAGAGGGGTTTTCAAAATAGATACCAGCAGTATCAGGAGTGAGTTTGGATCGTAAGTCCTCCAGATCAAGCTGTCCAGAGGCTGCATCATGGCCCACTCTGATTAAGGTTATATCCGGGCCACAATAATTTTTCATAATCAGGAATTTTTCCAGATCCATCAATTCCGGAATCAGAAATTCTTTACGGTCAGTGATTCGGGAAGCCATGCGCAGTGAGGTGGCAGCGGCCTGGGCCCAATCCATGGTCGGCACGTTCACCACGTCCATATCCAGAAGCTCTGCCATCATGCTCTGGTATTCGAACAGGGCCTGGAATCTACCGAAATCGTTATACATCTCACCCCCGTAGGCGGTAAGAAACTCTCCTCTTGAATTGATTTCGTCACAGATAGCAGGAACATAGTGCTGCCAGCATCCGGCACCGAGAAAATTTAGATTTTCCGTACAATTACTATTTTTAGCCAACAGTTTTTCAACATGCTTTCGCAATTCGAATTCCGAAGGTATTGCTTTAGGGAGACTCATATTGTCTTTTAACTTAAGAGCCTCCGGAACCTCTGCATGCAAATCCTCAAGACTCTCAAGCCCTAATTCAGCAAGCATCTGTTGCTGAACCTCAGGTACCGAATTCGGTATATAAGGATGATTTTTGAATCCATTTATTGCCATGACTACTTCCTCCGTGGAGCTATTTACCTATTTTATTTATTCTGATCATGCTGTTTATCTAATTCTCGGACAAGCTCCTAAGCAATACCACCGCCATCGACTACCAGAGCACCACCTGTTACCCAGCCAGATAAATCACTGGCCAGGTAAAGCACCGCCTGGGCAATATCCACCGGCATCCCGATACGCTTTAGAGGCCGGTCGGCACCACATTCTTCCAGATATTTTTTCTCACTTGCCGAATCGCTTACATCGCCAGTCTGAACACCTTCGTCCCTCAGCATTGAGGTGTCTGTGTCGCCGGGATTAACGCTATTGACTCGAATATTGTCAGGTCCATGGTCGATTGCCATTGCCCTGGTCAAATTGACAATCCCACCCTTTACGGCACAGTATGCAGCAGCGAGATTACCACCTTTCAGTCCCCAGCCGGAACCGGTATTCACAATTGATCCACCACCCTGGGCAGTCATGATCGGGATAACGTATTTCGAGAGCAAAAATGTTCCTTTAAGCCCCACATCCAGAACAAAATCCCATTCTTTTTCTGTGAGATCCACAACAGTTTTGCGTACTGTAACTCCAGCATTGTTAAAGAGAATATCAATCCGCCCCCAGGTATTCATAACGGCTTCCACAGTCTTTTGTACGCTATCTGTCAAAGTTACATCACATTTAAAGAACTTGGCATCCCGGCCTCTATTGCAAATGTTGTCAGCTTCTTCCTGACCCTGTGGGTTTACGTCCAAAAGAGCAATCTTTGCTCCATGGGCAGAGAGCAACTGGGCTGTGGCAAGTCCGATTCCGGAAGCACCACCGGTGATAATCGCGACTTTTCCAGTGAGGGATAACAGGTCTTGTTTTTGTATCATGAGCGAGGTTCTCCGTTTTTTAAAAATTCCTGATGAGAAATGGTTTCTTGTGTAGATGAATTTCTTGATAGCAGAATTTATGCCATTTTATAGTTCGTCCACATTTTCACGACAGGTATTTATAATACATCCAATTAATACAAATATATATACGATATTGAATTCAGTTCACTGCATTTGAATTTATCTGCTGGAAAAATGTTTATGTCAAATTTGTCAAATTTTGTTGTCAATGTGTCATATCTCTTGTCAAGTTGACACATTCAGAATAGGTTAAAACACCAAATCAGGTTATCAATATTTCAGACATCCAAATATGCTACATGTGTACGCGAGGAAAATACAATGACTTTGCTGCAAAAATACGAGCCGGAACTCAACCGGATGACCCGGATTGTCTCCACAATTTTTGATATAGATGTCGCTGTCTTTGACCTTAAAAGTCGACTGATTTCCTGCACTGATGGCTACCTCAAACAGAAAGGAAAAACTGTTCATGCACCATCAATTGAAGAAGTGATGGCCCATGGCAATGTGTTGGTAAACAAACCAGGACATATGAAATCCTGCATCGGATGCAGGTTTAAAGGGCAATGTCCATCAACCATTGAAATCCTGAAAAGTATAAGCTTGGAAGATTCTGCGATTGGGGCTGTGACCTTTACCTCTTTTTCCAAACAGGGCCACGAGCGTATTACCCGAGATACTGAGGTGTACACATATGCCGTTGATAGTTTTTCTGAGTGGGTGACAGATACGGTACTGAATAAGGAACAAAAAAGGCTATTTGATACCAATGCCAGGATGTTGCAATGCACTCTGGATCTTTCCCGATCGGCTGTTTTCACCGTTAATTCTACAGGCGCTATTGTTCAGTGCAACAGTTTGACTCTAGAGCTTTTTTCGTTCTGTGATCTCTATACCAGATCAATCTATCATATTCTCCCGGAACCTATTGTCGACAAAATTCTTGAAGGCCATCCCCTTGTGGATATCCGTGTCCGTATTGATGATTCTCAAGCTTTTGTTTCCTCAGTGCCTGTAAATGGCAGAGAAATATTTGACGGTGCTGTTATCTACATCCGTCTGGAGAAAAATCTGCAGGAATATTCTTTAAAGAAAAAGCTGCCAGGAAGCAATATAACTCTAGAAAGTATCAAAGGCCAAAGCCAGGGAGTAAGAAGGATAAGAAAACAGGCGGAAAAAATAGCAGACTCGCTTTCAACAGTTCTTATCACCGGGGAAACCGGGACAGGAAAAGGACTTCTCGCTAAAGCCATCCATTCAACTGGTAAACGTCGGAACGCTCCTTTTGTTTCGGTCAACTGTGCAAGTATTCCGGAAACGCTCTTTGAAAGCGAGCTCTTTGGGTATGAGGAAGGAGCCTTCAGTGGAGCACAGAAAGGTGGAAAACCAGGACGCTTCGAACTGGCAGAGGGAGGAACGTTGTTTTTGGATGAAATTGGTGAAATGCCACTGCATTTGCAGGTCAAACTTCTTAATGTTCTGCAGGACTACTCGCTGCAACGGGTCGGAGGGGTCACGCAGGTCCCCATTGACGTACGTATTATCGCCGCGACCAATCAGGACATAGAAAGACTCGTTCAGACCGGAAAATTCCGCTCCGATCTTTTTTATCGACTTAATGTCATTCCAATTGATATCCCCCCCCTTTGCACCAGAAAAGACGATATAGAAATACTTGCAAAGCAATTCCTCGAAGAATATAGCCAAAAATTGAATAAAAAAATTGATGGGATATCAGATGAAATGATTTCTCTTCTAGGCTGCCATGACTGGCCCGGAAATATCAGAGAGCTGCAAAACATTATAGAATATTGCGTAAATATGACTGAGGACAAAATCCTCACAACCAGGAGTCTTCCTGAAAGATTTGTTACTGTTCAGACGAAAACTGCAGTTCCTCATGCCGAAGTACGGCCTGATCTTGCCAACGCTGAGCTGGCAACCATTATCTCAACACTTGATCGTCACGGTTGGTCGGTTAAAGGAAAAACATCTGCAGCAAAAGAGTTGGGTATCGGTATCCGAACCCTCTATAGACGGTTGAAACAGCTGGAAGCACCTGCCTCAAATTAGTGTCTTGTGGGGTGTTAGCATCGTACTGATTGACAGAGTAAAGACAAAAAACCGGTAATTCATTCTGTGGTGGATTTATAGTTGTTCTTGTGAGAGTGGCCAAAATAAATGATGGAAAATAGAGTTAAAATGTGCAAGATAAGTGATGGAAAGGTAAGGAACCCCCTCACGTATCGCGCAAATACCCGAGAGGGTTCCTGCCTAAAACACTAAGGCAGGAAAATGATACCAGAATTACTTCAAAGCACCAACCTTTTTAAGCTTCTTCACCATATAGACATAGATTTGGCTGATCAGCAGCATAAAGCCGGTTGTCCCTATTGTGGTAGCCCTCAGCATTATTCCAATTACCAACGTCAGCCACGCGGTGGGCCTGATCTTCCTGAAGAGTACTCTGTACGGTTCAGTCTCTGTTGCAGTAAAGAGAATTGTCGTCGTAGAACCTTACCGAAATCGACTCTATTCATGGATCGGCGGGTGTATTTCAGAGTAGTTATATTGATTGTAACCACACTAAACCAAAGCAAACCACAGGAATACAGTAAAAACATGGTGTCAAAAATGCTTGGAGCAGACAGGAAAACAATCAGCAAGTGGTTGACGTATTTTCGTGAGATTTTCCCTAAAAGTCAACTCTGGCAAACAATACGTGGTTCTATTCATCCTGCTGTTACAAATCACACTTTGCCTGGATCTTTGGTGGGTCATTATCTCGAAACCAAAAAATCCTCCTCAAACGCAATTCTCAATTGTCTCGTACTGCTGGCGACAGGAACAGTGATGGAGCAGTAACTCCCCGCAAAAGTTGGGGACTTCTTCTTTTGTCCTCTCCCTGTAAATTGGTTTTTGTCCAAAAACGAGCAGACTATGCTCATAAACCAGACAGGAGCCATATCATGAACAAGAATAGCGAGTCCCGCCTGCATTCCTGGGCACAACTCCGTTTTTCCATCATAGGAGGACTGCTTGCCAGTCCTCCCGAGCCGGGAGAACTTGGCAGAAAACTTAAAATACTTGCGAGCCGACGGTATCAGCACCCATGCAAAGATGGGTTTGTTACCTTTGGTGCTTCCACCATTGAGCGTTGGTACTACAAAGCGTTGAACGGTAACGATCCTGTGGGAGATATGGAACGAAAACCCCGTTCAGATCTCGGGAAGAAAACAGCTCTTTCTGCGCAGATGCTGATCGAACTCGGGAAACAGTATTGCAGCTTTCCCCATTGGAGTTATCGGCTCCATACCGACAATCTTCTGGCATTAATTGAAGAAAAGCCAGAGCTGGGTAAACCTCCATCTTATGCCAGTGTTCGCCGACGCATGAAAGAAAGAGGGTGGTACAAGAAGCGGTCACCCCGTAACAAAACCAAAGGACAATACAAGGCAGAAGAACATCTTGAACAGATGGAAGTAAGAAGTTACGAGGCGTCCCATGTCCACGGACTTTGGCATCTGGATTTCCATAAGGGCAAACTACGGGTAGCTGATAGTAACGGAGAATGGCATACTCCGATAGCACTCTGCATACTTGATGACTGTTCCCGATTATGTTGCCATATCCAGTGGTATTATCAGGAAACAGCGGAAGTGTTGCATCATGGTATGTTGCAGGCCTTTATGAAACGGGGATTACCCCGCAGTTTAATGACGGATAATGGTGCGGCAATGATCGCCCGCGAAACAACAAATGGCCTACTGGGCTTGAGCATAAAACACGACCGGACATTGCCGTATAGTCCTTATCAAAATGGCAAACAGGAATCCTTCTGGGGACAGTTGGAAGGACGGCTGATGTCCATGCTGTCACGGGTAGAACCCTTGACGCTTGAGACGTTGAATTATGCCACACAGGCCTGGTCGGAGATGGAGTATAACCGAAAACGCCACCAGGAGATCAACTGTTCCCCTGTGGAGAAAATGCTGGCGGGACCAGATGGTGCACGCCCTGCTCCTGAGCGTGAAAAGATGGTTTTTTCTTTTACTGTTCAGGAAAATCGTGCCCAGCGAAAAAGTGACTCTACTTTACAGATCAAAGGTGTTCGATTTGAAGTTCCATCCAGGTTCCGCCACTTTGACCGACTATATGTACGATATCAAAGCTGGAATCTTTGCCACGCCTGGCTGGTAGACGAGAGAGATTCAACTTTGCTTGCGAAAATTTACCCTCAGGACAAGATCAAAAACAGTGACGGATTGCGAAGAACACTGGCTCCTCTTGTGGCCTTGCCTGAAGCTGATATCGACACAGACCCCTATCCACCGCTATTGCGTAAATTACTGGCTGATTATGCAGCCACCGGACTCCCTCCTGCCTTTATTCCAATGGAGGCAGACCATGAATAATAAGCGTCTTCTTGCACTGTTCGGTCTGAAATGGAATCCGTTTCTTCCCAACATTCCAGTACACTCTTTATGGCCGGCACCGGGAATAGATACCTTCCTCTTTCAAATTGAAAATCTGGTCATGGATGGCGGATTCGCACTCATGGCCGGAGAACCCGGGCTTGGTAAATCAAAAAATCTTCAATATCTTTCCCATAAACTTGAACGGTTGGAAAACGTCGTGGTTGGTGTTATGGAAAGACCTCAATCAAGTATTGCAGACTTTTACCGTGAGATGGGGGATCTCTTTGGTGTCAATCTTACCCCATCCAACAGATACGGTGGATTTAAAGCTCTCCGGGAAAGGTGGCGACAGCATATTACATCAACTTTGTTCAGACCAATACTCCTGATTGACGAGGCTCAGGAAATGGTGACCTGTAACCTCAATGAATTGCGGTTGATGGGGAGTGCTCAGTTTGATTCAGAATGTTTACTGACTGTTATTCTTTGCGGGGATCTCACTCTTCCTGAACGTTTTCGGAGCAATAATCTTCTTGCTCTGGGAAGTCGTATCAGGTTTAGAAGAATACTTTCACCATATGACAAAAAAGAACTGAGAAATTATCTGGAGTATTGTCTGAAACAAGCCGGAGCACCTCAGTTAATGACAAAACCACTTATGTCGGCACTTGTGGAACATAGTGCCGGCAATTTGAGACTACTCAATGTCATGGCAGCAGAACTGCTTACCACCGCAGCGCAACGTGAGCTTACTCAGCTTGATGAACAACTCTTTCTGGAAATGTATTCCCCCACACCACAAAAAAAAAGATCACGTTAAATTAACAAAAGTCACTCCTGCTTTTGGCAGGTACAAAGGTCTGGCGAAACGGAGGCGGGCTCTGCTGAGGAGCAACCCGCCAAGGGATAGCCAGATGGGAGCGACGGATTAGAAAATACCGTCCGGGGAGTCTTCGGGCTCCCCATCTTTTTCTAAGCCCGAGCTTCCCCCATGCCTTAAAAAACCTACAAACCCAAGGCGTAGCCGAGGGGTTATATATTTACTACGGCACCAAACATCAAATAACTCGAAAAACGCTCCATCATTAATCGTGCTTCAGCTCACTGTGGTGGATTTATAGTTGTTCTTGGACCGTCTCCTGGGAGGGGTGACGTAAAGAGCCGGCGATTTCCTTTTTCATGCCCCCATCCATGTTAAAAGAGACACATTGCAAACCTGTATAATTCGTATTATGCCTACGTTTTTTTCGTAGAATGATAACGGAGCAGAATGTACAAACGGAACAGTGAAAAATTAATCAAAGAATTGTTGCAGGATTTTCGGATTCTCTATCTCACCGGACCCAGGCAGGCCAAGAAAACAACTCTAACTGGATTTCTCATCAAGTCCAAAGTTGAGCAGCATTTTAAGATTCGGCCAGCTTTGGACCAGTGTCATCCTCTGTAAATACCTTCCGACTATTTGATATTGATAACTTCCAGCTTGAAAAACCTACTCACTCTGTAAAATAAGCCGAAACCTGTATTTTTGGACACAGCTCCGCCATGGTTTTTTACGAAGCCGTTTTTTTAGCCTCGTACGGGTATCTCAGCTAATCGGTTGAAGATTGTATCCCAAAGCTCTTTTTATGGGTAGCCAGTTGCCAGGCTTATCCATATTTTCCGTACTGTGATTTTCAGTTTTTCTCCAATCTTCAATATTTTCAGCCTGATAGAATCACATTGAGCTTTTGATATCTCTGTCCCTGTCAGACAGAGCTGTCGCTGTGTTTGCAATAGAATGTATGCGATTGATGAGAAATAGAGCCGTATTTGATTGCTCCTCATTTTACTGGTACTGGTTCGCGCGGAAAAGAGCACTAACTGCTGCTCTTTGATTCGATTCTCCATGTCTCCCCGAGCACAGTATATCTGCTCATATAAAACCTTCGCGTCGTACTGTGCCTCTGGCAACGATGTAACAATAAACCGAGGATTTTCGCCTTTTGGCAAATACTCAGCTTTACCAATAACTCTCCGATACCAGCGCCAGGTATTCAAGGTCCTGCAACAAAAATCCTTGAAGACACGCGATGAATTACCACTGCATTGGAACAGAGCTTTGACCAAGGCCATTTCTTCTTCTATCTCGGCCTTCAATCGGCTGTTTTTTTTGCGACACCAAGAACGAAATCGACATCATTGTCTTCGCACCAACTCATCAGTTCTTCACGGCAAAAACCACTATCACCTCGAACAACTATTTGGGTATTCGGCCACCTGTTACGAATACATTCAACAATCGGTGCCAACTCTTCCACTGTCCTGGAAGCTGCATCATTATCTGCCGTGCGCAGTCGGGCACAGAGCAAGTGCTCACCACAGAAAATGTAGAGAGGCAAATAGCAATATGCCTTGTAGTAACCATGGAAAAAACGCCCCTCCTGGTTGCCGTGCAATGGATCGTCAGTTGCATCGACATCAAGGATGATCTGCGGTGGATCGGTGTGTGATGATTCGAGAAATAGTTCATGGTTGAGTTTACCAAGCAATTTCCAATCAAAGAGGAAGAACTTTCTTAATATCTTGGGATGGAAAAAACTTATTGCCAGTGAGGTACGGGATAACGTACCGTTTCCTTGAGATGATGGCCGAACTGGACCACTTTTTTGTTATGGCAGCTTAGGCAGGTAAGCGACCGAAGGGAGACTCCGAAACCATCTTCCTCGACATGAAAATGCCAAAATAAATTCATGATGACAGTCAAGGCACTTGGTGCGAGCAAAGCCTTGATGGAGGTCACCACATTCAAGGTATTTATTCACTATATGCGAGATTACCGGACGGTAAAACCCATATTGCTCCTGAAAAAGCTCGTCATAGCGCTCTTCGAAATCAAAGAAGTGGCCATCCAGGAGTTTCCACAGGGAGGTTTCCTGAGGCTTTCTTCTTTTATAGACACCGGCAATGTCGCTGCATTCCATGCTATGCCCCTCTGGCTGGTAGAAGAGCTATGGGAGCAGCAGGTTCTTACATTTTTCCTATGTCATGGATATAGTTGTAGGAGTGCTGCGCGAAAATACCGAGAAAAAAGTTATCTTTTAGGTTGATCTAAAAAAGCGATTACCTATCACCTGACCGGAATCTCGTCCGGAAACTGAAAATTTTTCTTTATTTTTGAAGTGCAGGATTGAGATTTAAATTCTTCGAGTTTCAGGAAACATAATAGATGAAAAAAACGATTACTTTTGGTCCACCTTCATGTTATAGTCCCGGATTAATCATTTCTTACCAGGAGAACTTATGATCCGTTTAACTCGTTCCGTACTGCTGTTTTTTGTTATTATTTCTCTTGCAGGCTGTGGTTACAACTCTCTTCAGGTCAAAGAAGAGGCCGTTTTCAAAACCTGGGCCGACGTGGAATCGACCCTGCAGCGGCGTGCAGACCTTATTCCCAACCTGGTAGAGACTGTCAAGGGATACGCGAAACACGAGGCAGAAACCCTGGAAGCGGTGATCAATGCGCGCTCCAAAGCCGGTGCTGTCCAGCTCACTACCGACGACCTGAGTGATCCGGCCGCGATGCAGAAACTCCAGGCTGCCCAGGGAGGGCTGACCAGCGCACTCTCCAAACTCATGCTGGTTGTGGAACGATATCCCGACCTGAAGGCAAACCAGAATTTTCTTGATCTGCAAAGCCAGCTGGAAGGAACGGAAAACCGAATCAATGTCGCCCGCCAGAGATACAACAAAGCCGTTGAGGTTTTCAACAGGGCCATCCGTGTCTTTCCCGCCAGCCTGACAAATTCCCTACTTCTTCATCTTGAAAGGAAGGAGTACTTCAAGGCGGACGAAGGCGCAAAAGCTGTACCGAAAGTCAAATTTTAGAAAAATGGAAGAGTTGAAATGAACCCGAGAAACCTCTTCATCCTGCTGTTGACACTGTACATTTCTGCAGTGTTTTCCCCCATGCAGGTCCGGGCAAAAGCGGTTCCCCCGCTGACCGGCAGGGTTATCGATAACGGTTCCCTCCTCTCTCCCACCACGGTTAGCCAACTTGAAAATTTTCTGGCAGATTTTGAAAAAAAGGAATCAACTCAGATAGTAGTATTTACTGTCAATTCCCTGGAAGGGGAAAATCTCGAGGAATTTTCACTCAAAGTTGCCGAAACATGGCAGCTGGGACAAAAAGATGCCGACAACGGTGTTCTACTGCTCATCGCCAAAAAAGAAAGAAAAATCCGTATTGAAGTGGGGTATGGTCTTGAAGGCTCGCTCACTGACTTGACAGCGGGCAGAATCATCAGGAACATCATTACCCCGAAATTCAAAAGTGGCAATTTTGACCAAGGTGTCATTGATGGTATTGCGGCTATAACGGCCGCAGTAAAGGGAGAATTTGACGCCTCCGCCTTTACATCCACTGCCAGAAAAAACAACAATGACTTTTCCGGATTTTTAATTTTTATTCTTTTCGCATTTTTCAACCTGGGCAGAATGTTCCAGAAAAAAAGAGGCCTGGCGGTAACTATCGGCGCCATTCTTGCTCCTCTGCTCACCTACCTGTTTTTCGGTCTGGGTCTTTATCTGCTTGCCCTTATTCCTGCAGGTGGTTTTTTAGGTTATCTGGCAGCCACACCCGGCTCATCAACCCGTTCCGGACATCCAGGGGGCTGGTCCCACGGCTCCGGAGGATCTTTTGGCGGTTTCAGTGGCGGCGGCGGTTTCAGCGGTGGCGGTGGCGGCTTTGGTGGCGGTGGCTCCTCCGGAGGGTGGTAATATGGCAACTATGGCACAAAAATTTCTCACCGGGGACGAACAGAAGAAGATAACTGAAACTGTTCACGAAATGGAACTGAAAACTTCCGGAGAAATTGTGGTAATGGTTGTTTCAAGATCCCACAGTTATCCGACAGCCGCAATAACGGGCACTGTACTCTTTGCCCTGCCTCTTGCCCTTATCGCCAATATGGTTCTCGGACCGGCAATATGGATAGGCTCTCAAAACATATGGTTTTTCCTGGCTCTTTTTTCAATTTTTTATATCACAATTCATCCCTTCGCCAACCGTTCCAACAGTTTGAAAAGATTTTTTCTCGACCCGCTGCAGGTGGAAGAAGAAGTCAGCGAAGGCGCCATCACCTCTTTTTTCACAGAACAACTCTACAAAACAGAAGACGAAAACGGTATTCTGCTCTATATCTCCGTCATGGAGAAGAAGGTCTGGATCCTTGGAGATTGCCGGATCAATGAAAAGATTGACCAGAGCACCTGGGATACAATAATCTCAGATCTTACCCGTGGTATTAAAGAAAATAATAAATGTGAAGCCATCTGCAATGCCGTACGGGAAATAGGCAAAATTCTCAGCAGTCATTTCCCCATCAAGGAAAACGACAAGGATGAACTCCACAATATCATTATCCGCTGACTGATCTACTCACCTCCTGAGCCTTCCAGTATATCTCTGCACCAGGAAATAGCCGCCATGGTCTGGGGAAAACCTATGGTGGAAATGAGCAAAAGCAGAGTGTGATATATTTCTTCCCTTGTGGCACCCGCCTTAATGGCGCGCCTGGTGTGAGAGTGGACGGCACCTTCGGATCTCCCTGTTGCTGCTGCGGCAATCTGGATCAGGTGACTGGTTTTTTCGTCCAGTGGGCCCAACCCCCGAATTGTTGAACCAAGTTTTTCAAGAGCTTCAATTACATCCGGGTAACGCTTTGAAATATCATGATAGGTTCTGTTTCTTGAGTGAAATTTATCCATAATCCGCCCCTGTCTGCCTGAAAATTTTTCGATTTGTTAAACAATATTTTTCCAATAAAAAATAATCTCTCACCCGCATTTCTCATCGGGCTTACTCATTATAAGACCTTTTCTCATAAACTGCCACAACACTCGTTTTGCACCAATCCGTGTGAGCTGAACAAATTAATATCTCCTCGCGAGATGGATTCCTGCCAGCATACAGCGGACAGAGCCACCGGCAAGTTCGATTGTAGGTACAGACAATTCGACAATTTTTATCGATTTTTCTATAATATCCTTCTGCTCTTTATGCAGTGATGCAGCCCCCCTTGAAGAAATGGCAAGAATTCTCTTATCACCGGCAGACAGCTCAATTGAATTTGCGGCAAACTCGCTGATCTGCTCGTTATCAAGCTCAATGACATCCCTGCCCATTTCTCTCAGACGTGCTCTTATCTCCTCTCTTCTTGCCCTGTCACTCATTATCTCGAAACCAACCATGGCAAAATCCGTCGCGATAGACATCATCACATTGGTATGATAAATCGATCGACCACCGGGATCTGCAGTATCAAAAGCCATAGGTTCAAAATTAAAATGAGTGCAGAACCGTTCCAGAGCAATGGGATCTGCCCGGTTTGAACGAGCCGTATAGGCAACCCGAGCAATATGATCAAGAACCATGGCTCCGGTTCCCTCCAGAAAAAGCCCGTCATATTCCAGGCAGGAATAATCGATAATATCCTGGACCCGATACTCCGCCTTCAGCATCTCCAGAATATCAGAACGTCTCTCCCGCCGTCTGCTCGGGGAGTACATGGGATAGACAGCAACATGTCCACCGGGATGGGTGGAAAACCAGTTGTTCGGAAAAACCGAATCCGGAGTCTCCTTCTCCCCACGGTCCTCAAAAATATGGACCCGCACACCTTCTTTTTCCAGACGCCTGGCTGCCTCTGTTACCTCCCGATACCCGTCTTCCGCCATCTGTCTGACAGTTCTGTCACTGTCGGTTCGCTGAAATGCATTGTCTGAAGCGGTCTCCGGATTTGGATGAAACCTGTGGGGACGTACCATAACCACAGCGCCAGGGGCTTGAATACATTTTGAAATCACATCCTTTCCTCCCGATCACAACTTCAACTGTGGACAATAATTGAATACAATATCTGCAGACAGTCCCATATTATTCTTTTTTGCCACTTCTCTCAATTCTTTTTCCAACCGGCATGACCCAATCAAAAAAGACTCAACCATTCCTGATATGTCATGGGTTGTATCGGCAAAATTTTGCCGATCATCCCCCTGGAAATGGTTTGCGCCTGCCGATTGCTTCCAATTCAACGCGCCGCTTACTGTTATATTTTCCTGTTATTTTAGCTCCTCATGAATTTTGAACTACAAAACGTTATCATGGTATATTTTTTGCTCTAAACAGTCAGAGGGGGTTTCCATTGTCATTTTTAATGGAAACTGAAAATTTCATTCTATCTGGAGACTGACATGAAGTTAGAACTACTGTTAAAACGATTTGCTGTAGCTGCCTGTGTGACGGGACTATTTCTGACGGGAAGCGCTCTTGCCGCACCCCAACCCCAAAACTTCCTGCTTGCAACCGCCAGTACCGGGGGTACCTATTATCCGGTTGGAGTGGCAATTTCCACACTCACCAAGGTCAAACTGCAGCCCAAGCTGAAAATCGGAATGTCAGCTATCAACTCGGCCGGTTCCGGTGAAAATGTCAAACTTCTACGGGAAAACGAAGCCCAGTTTGCCATTCTCCAGGGACTTTTCGGTTACTATGCCTGGAACGGAAAAGGCCCCCTGACGCAGGACGGGCCCCAGAAGGAACTCCGTTCAGTAACCATGCTCTGGCAGAATGTTGAGCAATTCACAATTCTTTCGAACAGGGCAAAGACAGGAACTATCGCAGATATCGCAGGACTCAAGGGGGAAAGGCTTTCCCTGGGAAAAAAGAACTCCGGGACAATCGGTTCCAACAAGACAATCCTTCGTAACCTCGGCCTGGATGCGGAAAAGGATTTTAAACTGATCCATGTTGGTTACGGGCCCAGTGCTGATGCTCTGCAGAACGGACAGATTGTCGGCATGTCGACCCCGGCTGGTGTTCCCGCCGGAGCAGTGACCAGAGCTCTTGCAGCCATGGGAAAGAAAGTGACCATTCTCGATTTTACAGATGAACAGGCAAAAAAAGCTGATGGCGGTCTGAATCTCTGGACAAGATATGTCATTCCAGCCGGCACCTATCCCAGTCAGGACAAGGATGTGAAAACCATTGCTCAACCGAATTTTCTGGCGGTACGGGCTGATGTGAGCGAAGAGGCTGTTTACCAAATCACAAAAACCATTTATGAAAACCTGCCGTTTCTCAATGCCATACATAAAGCCACCAAAGCCATCAAACCTGACAAGGCCCTGGCCGGACTGCCCATGCCCCTCCATCCGGGTGCAGTGCGCTACTACCGGGAAATCGGTCTGAAAATACCGGAATATCTCACTGCCAAGTAAGTTTGTCCTGAATCCGTCAGGATGAAATAATACAAACCGGTCAAATCTGGAGGCGTGCGGTGCAAAAAAAAATTGAAAAGGCGCTGTTTTTTGTCGGAATTGCCATATCTCTGCTCCATATCTATTTCAATATTTTTGGAATATTACCCGGATTATGGCAGAATTCACTCCACTATTCCGGTTTTGCAATTCTCTGTACCCTTTCCTACCCGATGTTTTCGGGAAAGAAAGAACGATCACGTTTCATCCTGACGATTGATATTATTATAGGTATAACGGCTGCGATATCGGCACTCTATTTAATATCCATGGAGGATGCCATCTATGCCCGAGGCGTCCATCTGGCTCTCCCTGAATGGATTGCCGGTATTCTTCTTATTCTCTCGGCCCTTGAATTGACCCGGCGAACAACGGGGCCGATCATTCCCATTCTCATTATTCTCGCCCTGACATATGTTGGCTGGTGGGGTGGACTGTTGGACGGCGTCTTTCGATTCAGTGGACTGACTTCGGAAACCATTCTTTTCAGATCCATTTACGGAGACGACGGCTTATTCGGCAATATTGCCAGGATATCATCAACTTTTGTTTTCATGTTTATCCTGTTCGGTGCTTTTCTCCTGCGTTCCGGGGCAGGTGATTTCGTTATCAACCTGGCAAGAGCCGTTGCCGGAAGAACTGTAGGAGGGCCAGGGCTGGTTGCAGTGTTCGCCTCAGGGTTGACGGGAACTATCTCCGGCTCTGCAGTTGCAAACACGGCATCCACTGGTGTAATTACCATTCCGTTAATGAAAAAAGCTGGGTTTCCACCGAAATTTGCTGCAGGTGTTGAAGCGGCCGCATCCACTGGTGGCCAACTCATGCCTCCCATCATGGGCGCCGGCGCTTTTGTCATGGCAAGTTACACCCAGATTCCCTACACGACAATAGTGACGGTCAGCGTACTTCCGGCCATTCTTTACTTTGCCACGGTGGCCTTCTTTGTCCGAATTGAAGCCAAAAAGAGAAATGTACAGGTTATAGAGGATGAAAGAGTAAAACCAATGGAAGTATTGAAAAAAGGCGGACTGCCCTTTCTTCTCCCCATAACGGTTCTGATCGGCCTGCTCGTTTTCGGATTTACACCAACTTATGCTGCCGGAATATCGATTCTCGCAGTTATTGCTGCCTCCTGGCTTACCCCGAACAGGATGGGACCGCGGGCTATTCTGGAAGCCCTGGCCCTGGGGGCAAAGAACATGACCATGACGGCCATTCTCCTCTGCAGTGTCGGATTGATTGTCAACGTTATCGCCACCACGGGAATCGGCAATACTTTTTCTCTCATGATCACAAACTGGGCGGGACACAGCCTTATCATTGCCATAATCCTCATCGCCCTCGCCTCCCTGGTCCTCGGTATGGGACTGCCGGTAACTGCAGCTTATATTGTCCTTGGAACCCTGTCGGCACCTGCCCTCTACAACCTGATTATTGACAATAAACTTATTGAACTGATTGCCGCCGGACTTCTTTCAGAAGAGGCAAAAGCGATCTTCATGCTCGCCCTGCCTGAAAAGGTCGGCATGCTGAACCATTCAATGGGACTGGACCAGGCTGCGGCTCTGCTGGCGGCTGTGCCTCCTGACCTGGCCGGGACCTTGCGCGATATTGCCGTGGGAGGCAGCACAGCCACCTTTGCCCTGCTCTCCGCTCATATGATTATTTTCTGGCTCAGCCAGGACAGTAATGTTACTCCGCCGGTCTGCCTGACCGCCTTTACCGCTGCCGCCATTGCCAAAACTCCGCCCATGTCGACCGGACTGGAATCCTGGAAAATTGCCAAGGGAATCTATATCATGCCACTGCTTTTTGCCTATACCCCCTTCCTGGGTGGCTCATGGTACGAGGTGATTTCAATATTCCTCTTTGCCCTCATCGGAGTTTATGCCTTTACCGGAGCCATCCAGGGATATCTTGAGCAGAAATTGAGTTGGGTTTTGAGACTGGTTGTTCTGGGTCTGGCTTTTTCCCTGCTTGCGCCCTCAAACATACTGATCCATTCGGCTGCGGCCATTGCCTTCACTTTCCTGTTGTTTTTCAATGTGAAAAGAGGACAGGCACAAACCTTAACCCCTGAACCGGCAACAAAATGAAAAATTCCGGCCGAGTCTGTGAAATTGCTTTTGGAAAAAAATTCCTCCCCGTAACATTTCCGGCGAACAGTATTGATCTGAGCATCTCGAATCCCTCCCCCAGAATGAACAGTACACTGTTCAAAAGGAGTCTTTCCCGTTTTCTCAATAAACATCCTCTTGATCTCTCAAGACCTGTCATCGTCGTCACTGATAAAACCAGACTCTGTGACTATCCCGCTTACCTGCCTCCACTCATTGAGATTTTAAAGCAATATGGCATGCACCCGAAAAGCCTCCGGTTCATAATCGCTTATGGAACTCATCCAGTCCAGAGCGACGAGGAGAGCAGGCAACTCTATGGCGACACGTACGATTCCTTTCCATTCATTCACCATGACTGTGATGACATAAAACTCTTTGTCGATCTCGGAAAAACCTCCCGCGGGACTCCAATACGATTTCGAAAAGATATTATGGAAGCAAGCGCTGTCATTACAATAGGTCCGATTGTTCACCATTATTTTGCCGGTTACGGCGGAGGACGCAAACTTCTTTTCCCCGGATGTGGAGAGAGAAAAGCTATCTATAAAAATCACTCCCTCTATCTCGAAGAGAAGGGCCTTGCCACCGGGTGTCAGCCGGGTACTTTGAAAAACAACCCCCTGGCAGAGGATCTGGCAGAAATTGCAGCCCGAAAACCGGCAGACATGGCCATCCACGGTATCCTGGATTCCCACGGACATGTCTGTAATATGCTGGTCAGCAACAGTAATCAGGAATACCACAAAGCCTGTGCAATCCATGGACAACACTGTGAAATTGAAACAGAACCGTTTGATCTGGTCGTTGCCTCCTGTGGCGGATTCCCCAAGGACATCAATTTTATCCAGAGTCATAAGGCCATCCATAACAGCGCCATGTTTGTAAAAGACGGTGGACTGCTGATAGTCTACAGTGAATGTCGGGACGGAATAGGTTCTGAGACTTTTTTGCCCTGGTTCAGGATGGGGAGTTTTAAAAAAGCTTTTAAGGCACTGGGGGAAAATTACCAGGGAAATGGCGGAACGGCCCTTGCCATGATGACCAAACTGAAGAGAATACGCATCGGAATGGTCACCAACCTCGATATTGAAACATGCCGTCTTATAGGTGTGGAAAAATGGCAGAACCATGAGGTGGAAAAGCTGCTTGCCTCCACAGAAACGATTCCGGCCTGGATCAGTAACGGCAGCCTGCTTGTGAAAAAAGAATCAAAGCGAAAAAATACAGTCCTGCACGGCGGGAAGTACCATTTATCAGGGCTTAAATAGCAGAGTCACACAGGTTCCTGCCTTTGATTCAATGAGCAAGCTGCCACCAATTTTTGCTGCTCTTGTCCGCATGTTGGCAAGGCCATGTCCTTTCACGATATCATCACCAAAACCCTGGCCATCATCCTGTATAACCATGACTGCTTTTTCTTCTGTTACATGAAACTCAGCATCAACATGTTCTGCTTCTGCATGTTTAATGATATTCGCTAAAGCTTCTTTAAATATTTTCAGGATATTTAAGAACAGGAACCCGTCCGGTTCTGGCATGGTTTCATCAACATTTTTTCTAAAAACAAACGACAATCCCAAAGGCGTCAGCATTTTCTCACCAATATGGGAAAGAGTTTGTGCCAGTACAAGCCAGTCTGCCTCATTCTCATCAAGACTCTGCATAAAACTGCCAATCTCGACCATACAGTCATTTGAAAGCTCAGAGACACTGATAAGGCTCTGTCTCATCCCCTCTTCCGATGGATTATTCAGCCCCATCTGAGATAAAAATTTTATATTGGTTACAAGCCCTCCAAGCCCATCATGAAGATCTTTAAGTAATTCAATTTTTTCGTTTGATCTTTTCTCAAGTTGTCTGGCATAGATTTCCAACGTATTGTGTATTTCAATATTCTGCAGTCGTTTGATACATTCTAGAGTCAATATAAAAACAAGAAGCGCCAAGGGGACAAACGAAGATGATGATTCAAGCTTACCGAGACCCACTAGCGCATCGTGAACACCGCAGAGAATAATCGGCACAAAACCACACAGGTAAATCCCGACCAACTTTTCTTTTTTAATAAAAAAATCGACCATACAGACACCTGTAATAAGCCCCATCTGCACAAGAAGAAGTAAACGAAGAATATTCAATGTCCATGAGCCTACTGTCATGGGCAGAAAAGAATGGAGAATAAGCAGAAAAATAACCTGACAAATACAGGCATATCCGAGTTGAAACTGCCAGATACGGTGAAAAATATTCCCTTTTACCGGCCTGAAGGTCTGCCAGACAAATCCTGTCGCCCCGACAGGTATGAGAGACATGGCAACAATATAAACATTGAACCAAAATACAGGTGCATGAAAAATCAGATCTTTAAGCGCTGTAAGATTTGTAGTGTACAGCCCCATACTGACAGCCAGAATACCAAACATGGACACTGATCCAACGCGGCCAAAATTTGTCCGGTACACCAGTAAATCCAGAACACCTATCAAAATAAGAAAGAGACCGATTATAAAACGGCTAAAATCATTTTTGATGATGTTTTCAAGCAGAGCAGACCTTGAACCATAAACCACTTTACCCCGAATACCTATATTGGCATAATCCGAAAAAACCTTGAACGTCACCATTTTCCCACGGTAATCGTCACCAAGATGAATAAGATGGGAGGATATACCCGAAAACTTCCCTTCTCCCATGGCTGTCAGTTTACCAAACTTGTATATCAGCTGATCGTCCAAGAATGTCTCAAATGTTAACAGCACTCCTTTGCCACCTATAAAGAGTGTACCATCTGTTACAGCTGTAGTGGGCAACCTGTACCTGAGCCAGAGAAGGGTATTGTTTCTTCGGCCAGGTGGATTTATCGGATTATTTATAGGTTTCCAGTCGACATCAGAAACCGTATTTTCCCCTGGAGCTCCCCACTGATATTGCCAGTGCTCCGAAAGTTCATACACGGGAGCAGAAGATGAGACAATACCAGAACCCTCGCAGTAGAATTCATGGTAGATCCCTATTGCCGGAACTAATAATAACGCACACAAAAACACCACTGGCAGGAAAAAATACGTAAAGAGATGTTTCATCTTTTTTCAAGGATAGTAATAATCCTCAGCAGGAGTTTGCTTCCCTTCAAAAATCATCGTACATTTACGATTATACAGTTTGCACCAAACAAGGCCAACTCAAAACGCCAGGAGTTCCAATGCAGATCAAAATAGTACTTGCCGATGACCATAAACTCATAAGGGATGGCCTTCGTTCTTTAATTGATAACGAAAAGGATCTGAAAGTTGTGGCGGAGGCTGGCAATGGCCGGGATGCGGTCACATTTGTCAAACAACATGCTGTCGATGTCGTGGTCATGGATATCCATATGCCCGATCTCAATGGCATTGATGCGACCAGGTTGATTCTCAAGGCAAAACCGGACACCAAGGTGATTGCCCTCTCTATTCACTCCACAAATACATTTGTCAAAGAAATGCTGCAGGCGGGCGTGTCCGGTTATCTCGTCAAACACTGTGCTTTTGAAGAACTTGCAGATGCCATACGCATGGTTACAAACGACAAACCATATTTGAGCTCCCAGATTGTCGCCACCGTTATGAAAGACTATACCGGCCCACACCTTCAGGACAAAGGCTCCGTTTTTTCAATCCTCAGCACACGGGAACGCGAAGTACTCCAGCTCGTAGCCGAAGGATTGAAGTCTGATGAGATTGGTACACGCCTGTTTATCAGTGTAAAAACAGTCTCTTCACATCGAAGACAGATTATGAAAAAACTCAGTTTGAACAGTGTGGCAGAGCTGACTCGTTATGCAGTCAGTGAGGGGCTGGTACCACAGGAATATTAGTACCTTACTCCGTAAAAACTGTAACGAAAAACAGGTAAGCACTCTGAAAGACAAGGGCATAAACTCCGACTCCGAGAAAAAATGTGTTACGTTTTATTTACTGATTCATAACAGTAACAGATAGCGAACGCAGTGAGACCTTCAAAGCACTTACCTGCAGCTTACCTGCGCTGATTTATCAGATTTTTTAACCCCTGAAATCAGTATTTCTCCCAGTAGATTATTTCTCCCACTCCTATAAAATGATAGTGTCCTACTCAATTTCTGTTGACTGACAGAAGATCAAACACATTATTGCAGCCCCACCAGGGAGAGTAAAAATGAGATACCTTGCATTGTTGACACTACTATTTACAGTTTTTCTATTCACCCCGATGGGGGCCAGTTCGGCAAACTTGAATTCCGATATAGTGCGCCGTGTTAGTAGTGCTGACAGGGAGTTGAGTTGGGTAAACAAGGCAATTGCCAAAGGTGAGACAGATGAAAACGCCCTTGATAAAGCCCAGGAAGAATATGATAAGATTTTTCAATATTACGCAGGCAGCTTTGATCCCAGCCATCCACAGATTGCAGCGTTGAAAAATCGCATTGATGCAGCCCGTAATGCCATGAAAGGGGCTGACGATAAAAAAAATCTCAATATCCCCATCGAAACAAACCATAAAGCCGTGGCAAATCTACCCCACCAAATGGGCAATGATCTTGTTGCAGTTGCCTCTGCCCTCCGAACTCTGGAAAATCGTCTGAATGCAGCTGCAACATCAAACAATCCCGGAAGCTATGTGGCAGGAGTAAACAGCGATCTCTCCATCGCCAAAGACAAACTCAGCCATTTTGAGTCACTGTATAAGGGCCGTTTTCCCACCGATCATCAAGCTTATCTTCAGGTAACAACACGTTTGCAAAGGGATACCAAAACCGCTGCCACACTTCAGGCAAAGGTCAATTCAGCGACACATGCACAGGCAACTGTACAAAAAGTAAGCTATGGCGCAGAGGCAAAGCGCATGATGAACCGATACAAAGAACGGCCATTAACAAGCAGACTCTCAAAAAAATATAAAGGCCGCATGGTCTGGTCGAAAAAAATTATCAGCTTTTCCGAACAAGACACTATACCACTGACAACGACCTTTAAACTGTCGGATCCCATTTTCGGTCGAATTTATTTTAACCATTCCCTGGCAAATACACCGGTATACAGTAAGAGCAATATGAATAAACCCGAGGAAAATACCTCCTATGGTTACATATTCAAACTCTTTATTGACGGTCAGAAAAAAACGGACTCATTCGGCGTGTTTTTGACCGGAAATTTCAATCAGGATCAGGGTAAAACCTGGGCCACCTATCAATTTGCACCCAACCCAATTCCTTTTGACAAAGACTTTAGCAGGGAAGCAGCAGCCTGGCGTCGTGCAGCACAGGGACTTTCCCCTGGTAGTCATGCAATCCGTTTTGAATTGTGGGGAGTACAGGGCCAGTTTCAATCCAAGGAGCCGGTTGCCGTAGGCGAGTTTTCTCTCGTTGTTGCGGCGGGTGATCGTGTAGCTCCCGGCCTCACATTTCCACATGACAGCTACAAGGGCTCCAATATTGAGGCTGTGCGTCGCTCAATGGCCGAGGCTCTTGTCGGCCCCGTGGCAAAAAACCGTAATGAAGTACTTAAAGTTGCCGTAACTGGCAACTGGAAAGAAGGCGTCTATTCAGATACTAAAAATCGTTATAGAAAAATCAGCGGTACCGTTCTCTGGTACGATGAAAATAACGATTCTGTCTGCCGTTTTACCACCTACAATTTTATCTCCAATCATGCTGGAGGTACAAACTGGACACCACTGCGTTTTAAATCTTTCTGTAATGGCTGTCCAGAAGGTGATACCGGGTGTCCATAAACTACAATGGACACTCTGCCAAGCCAAAACAGGCACAACCCAACAACCCTATCGGAGGTTTCGTATGAAAGGAAAAAAATTAGTCTATCTGCTGGCGCTGGTTGCATTCGTATTTTCATCTGTCCCCCTCCTCTCTGTTGCTAAATCTGTGAAGAAGCGGCACAACTCGGTGGCCGTATTGGTCGAACCAACAGGCGTAGATAAAGTGGCACCAAAGACTCAATCAGATCCCTCAAAGGGCGTACTGGTAAAACCGGTATTGCTGAAAAAAGGTACTCCAAAAACAAAATCAGGTCGTTCCAAAACACAGTAAACCGCTCAACGAGACAATCATTCCTCCGGGAGGAGGTAAGTGGCTCACTCGAGAAAAAAAGGCAGTTTTGCAAATTTTCTGATACCTGCCCTTATGGGCCTGTTTCTCTTCGTTGTGCTTAAATATCAGGATACAAAATTTTTCCGGTCGGCCATGGATTTTCTCTTTAATCCCGATGCCGCCCTGGCCCTGCCCCCATTCTGGCAGAAAAACAGGATGGGATTGACGGGTTGCCTGATCCTTATCCTTGTTGTCTATTACAGACCAACCTGGCAGAGATACAGAAAACTCATCGGTCTGTATCGCAATAACTCCAAAAGAAAGAAAAAACCGGATCTTCCGGTAGTCCAGGCCAGTTACCTTTACCGCCAGGACAAAGCCCTCTGCCTCGTTACCTGGCTCATGGATCTCTGCACCCGGGGTCTCCTTATCCTTGATTACAAAAAAGGCAATAACCCCTGGTCGCTCAGCAGAGGCTCCCACCACTCCAGAACCGCATTTGAACAACAGCTTATAGACATCCTCCTGCAACACGGGGAACCAATTCGCCTGCAGGCTATTCTCTCAGAACCTGATCCCGATGTGCAGGAAGCTGCAACAGAGCTCTATGAAGATATCAAAGAGAAAAACAGTTCCGCTTTTATGGCCCGTCAAAGCAGTCTGCCTGCCCTGTTTACTCTAATGGGGTGCATTGCGGAAATTCCCTTTTACATGGCAAGCCAAGGTGGCGAAAAACCGGCCACCCTGATCATTACATTATTTTCCGCAGCTCTTTTTGCCCTCCCTGCATATATCATCAGCCACGAATTACCTGTATTTTTCGGCGACTCAAAGATAATCGCCTACATCAAGCTCGCAGCTGCTACGCTATTTGCCATCTTTGGACACTGGCTTTTATTCTCTGACTGGGCGACACATTCCTATTGGAGCACTGCTTTGTTTCCTGATATACTGGTGATGATCGCTGTAATGGTGCGAAAAATACCTTTACTGCCGAAAAATACTATTTTACTCTCCCAGCTTATCGGCTATGCAAAACATCTTTCCGCAGACGATTACAGCATCCGTGAAGAAGATCTTCCCTGGAGCCTGGGTCTTGGAGTGCATGCTGATATAAGTGCACACAATTTTCACTATGACAATAACGAGCCACCTCAATGGTTAAACAGCAGTCAAGATGACGTACAGACACTGATAAAACTTCTGCACCAGACCTTTGCACAGCAGGTGAGTGAAGCTGTTTATGGCAAAATGAACACAAAGAGCCGTCTCAGTAACAGAGACAACATGTGGCGCCATTAAAGAGAGAGAAAAATCATCTCCATCTCAACAATCCAGGCTGGAAATCAGGTGATAAGTCATCCCTATGTAAGCCTCTCTAACCCGCATTTCTCATCAGTTCAGGCGGCGTCAGGTTCAAAATTCTCGGAGTCTTCGCTTACCGGGCAGTGAGTTATAGTGATCTATATTTACAGCAGAAATACCGTAGAAGATGGCGTCGCCTGGACTGACCTTGAGTGGACATTGTGTAAATTATTCTGGGTCACTGATAATTGTCTCATTATTTGTGTTCTACAGTTATTCTCAAAAGCTGAGGATTTAATAAACAAAAAACTCCTTTAACGGGATGGGCTTTACTTAAACTGACAAATATATTAGACTGGGAAAAGTAACTATTCCCAATTCAATGAAGTTTTAATACTTCCTTGTCACAAACCCGTTTTATAACAGTAACTAATACCATGTTCCATCCACCTGAAAATGAATAACAAGAAAACTTTTACGGGTCACAGCGTCCATGCTGACACTCTTCCACATCAATGCCCTGGCCGGTAAAACGCTGAGAAAGAGCGTCGAAGACCTGAGCAAGGAATGATCTGTAGAGGAGGCACATATGTTTAATAATCTGACAGTACTGACTTTTGTGATAATGCTTATAGGTTGCGGGAATGTGGAAAATGCAATCTCAGGCACCTTGGAACAGACAATCTATTTTGGTGGTGATATTATCACCATGGAAGGAGATAAGCCAACCTATGTGGAAGCGGTCATCGAACGGGACGGGAAAATCATCTACGCCGGTCCCAAGTCATCTGCGGTAAATAATTTTGCCGGCAAAACCATTGATGTGGATCTGCAGGGAAAAACAATGATGCCCGGATTTATTGAGCCACATGCCCATCCGGTCTCCATCGGCGCTTTCATTCTGGCCAACGATATTGTCGCACCTCATGAATGGCGCATGCCGCATAAAACCTATCCTGGAGTAAGCGGTAGGAAAAATTACCTGAAAGCTATAAAAGCTATTATCGATTCCAAAAAAGATCAAACTGAAACCGTTCTCATCTGGGGCTATCATAAATCGTGGCATGGGCAACTGACATTGAAAGATCTGGACAAGGTTACCGGTGAGGTGCCAACAATCATCTGGCAGCGTTCAACCCACGAAATATATCTGAACACTGCCTGCGTTAAAAAATATGGCATCAAAAAAGGTGACCTGTCAGCAAAGGATGACAACCAGGCAGACTGGGATAACTATCATTTCTGGGAAAGGGCCTATCAAATGATGAAGGGGACAAAACTTTCCCCCTTTTTCGGCGATCAGGAAATGCTGAAGCTCGGTATGGACCGTATCTCACAGCTGATGCTACAGAATGGTATCACCGCCATGTGCGAACCCAGCTTTCCAAATTCCACCTTTGAAGATGAATACGCAGTGTTGCTTGACGGCACCGAAAAGGCCCGGGCCTATACCATTTATCTGATTGCCGGTTTTCCCGAACAGTTTGTCAAAAAGATCGGCAATGATGCCTATGCCAGGCATATCGCCTTGCTACCGAAAAAATACAATACCAAATATATTAAATTCCTACCCAATCAGTACAAAACCTTTGGTGACGGCGCCATCTACTCCCTGGCCCTGCAGCTGCGGGAACCTTTCTACAACTGCGTTAACTGTAAATCGGAATGGATCATTCCCCCGGAACCTGCTCAGAGGATCTTTGATTACTGGTGGGACAAAGGTTATAAAATTCACATCCATATCACAGGTGATCTAGCTTTTGAAAAGTACCTGGATTTTACAGAAGGGGCCATGAAACGCAATCCCCGAAATAATCACCGAACCACCTTCCATCATGTTGGCCTTTTCGATAGCGCTCAAGCACAACGAGCCGCAGACCTTGGCGTGGAAATATCAGCAAATCCCTATTACCTCTGGGCCCTGGCCGACAAATACAGCAAGACCGGACTTGGACCGGAAAGAGCGGCCAATATGGTTGCCTTAAAAGAGTTCACCAAACGCGGTGTACCCGTATCCCTGCACTCCGATTTTGCCATGGCCCCTGCCGAACCGCTTTTACTGGCCTGGGTTGCAGCAAACCGTATCGTAGCCAGCGGCAAGGTGATGAATCCTGATGAGAAAATATCCGTGTATGATGCCATGAAGGGCATTACCATCACTGCAGCCCACACCTTTGAAATGGAAGATGCTATTGGCTCCATCAAAGAGGGGAAAGAGGCAACTTTCACCCTTCTTGAACAAAATCCCTTTAAAATTGCCCCTGAAAAACTCAAAGACATTCCTGTTGTCGGGATCGTCTATAAAGGAAAAATGAAGTTGAACAAGGGAAAAACGCTTGGTGATGATCATGACGACCATGGCTGTATCGGTTCAGCAGGTTATTCCTGGTGTGAAAAGACACAGACCTGTGAACGTCCCTGGCAACTGGCAAAGGAGAATAATTTTGCCAATACACCGGAGGTCTTTAACACCTTTTGCAGCAATTAACGAATTTATCCTGAACAAAAGGAGAAAACATGAAGAATAAAATTGGTTTCAAGTCATTTCTGGCTGGTACAGCCTGCACGATGCTACTGTTGGGTCAGCCTTTGGCCGATGCCTGCACAGCTCTTCACCTCACGGCAAAAGACGGAGGGGTTGTAGTTGGTCGTACCATGGAATTTGGCCTTGATACTAAGTCAGATGCTGTGGTGGTCCCAGCCGGAACCAGGTTAACAAGTTCACTACCTGACAAATCAAAGGGAATACATTACACGACCAAATACGGGATTGTTGGGCTCAATTTTATGGAAAAACATATGGTTGTTGACGGCATGAATGAAAAGGGAATGTATGTTGGAGCATTGTACCTCCCTGGCTATGCCAGCTACCAGAAAGAAACTCCTGAAAATGCCGCAAAGTCCATGACTCCTGAGGATTATGTTGCATGGCTGCTCGGAAACTTTTCCACAGTCGCAGAGGTAAAGGAAAATTACAACAAGGTTCTATTGGTAGAGAATCCACAAAAGGAAATAGGCGGACAAAGCTTTCCAGGACATTTTCTGATTACTGACAGCAGCGGTGCCTCCATAGTTATCGAACCAATTGATAAGACCCTTAAACTCCATAAAAATCCCCTTGGCGTACTAACCAATTCACCGAGCTTTGACTGGCACATGACAAATCTCAGTAACTATGCCAATTTATCTGCGGTAAATGTTAAACCGCTGAACTTCTCAAACACTACAATCAGCACTTTCGGTCAGGGTTCAGGCCTGGTCGGTCTCCCCGGAGATTTCACACCTCCATCACGTTTAGTACGTGCAGTCGCTTTTTCTCAGTCTGCCATTAAACTTCCAACTGCAACAGAAACGGTTCTACAATTGTTCCACGTTATGAATGCTTTTGATATACCGTTTGGAAGCATACAGGAAAAGACAAAAGATGCTGTCCACTATGCCTATACTCAGTGGACAACCGTTGCAGACTTGAAGAACATTAAATATGCATATAAAACCTATAGCGATCAATCCATCCATAGTATCGATGTACATAAAGCATTAACCGCAGCAGGGAAAGGGATAAAGATTATCGAGATGGACTCAAAGCAACCCATCGAAGATGTATCCACAAAGTTCAAGTAAATATTGCCAAACCGTTCTTTTTCCAAACCTGTACTAACACCGGATTCTGCCACTAATGTCCCAGGATGATATTTTTTCGGGCAGCGGCGGCCAGACGGGACTAAGCTTGGGTGAACATTGTGTAAATTTTGTTCAATCACTGGTAGTTGGCTCATTGTTTGTCTTCTCCGGTTATTCTCAAAATTGGCACAATGTTCATGAGAAATGCGGGATAGCAATTTTATCAGCTGCATTACAAAATTCACAAAACCGTCACGAATTCAAAATACTCTTTTGATCAATATTTCTCCTTCAGTTTTTTTTCTGTTCAAGTCAAAAGTATAATGATAAAGTAAAGTATTGGATTATTAGTGCTTTATCTTTCTCTCACCTTTTCCGGGAAAAACTGTTTTTAAAACCTGTTTCTTCCCCTTTTCCCGGTAACTTTTTTAAAATTTTTAATTAATTACCTTTATTACAGGCTTTGGAAAAACAGAAAAAACCGCAACTCGGCACACTCCTCAAAGAACACAATCTGGTCACTGAACAGCAGATTGAATTTTCACTCAGGGAGCAAAAGGCCACCGGAGAGAGGCTGGGCGAATGCCTGATGAGGCTGGGTGTTCTGACCGACACTGATCTCTCCCGGGTCCTTGCCCAACAGTCCAAACACCCGTTTATCGACCTCCGGGCATTCACACCGGACCAGAATCTCCTGGTCAAAGTACCATCACGTATTGCCAAGCAGTTTTCCTTTCTCCCTCTTTTTGAAGATGAAACAACCCTGCACATTGCAGTAGCCGATCCTTTTTCCGGGGTAGCTGAAGAACAGGCATACAGGGCGACCGGTAAATTTATCAAAAGTCACGTTGGCGGAGAAAGTGAGCTGAAGAAACTGATTGAACGGTTCTATTTTCTGCTCGAAAATCCCATCGAAGAAGAAATATCGCTGATAACCGGACGGTTGCGCCGCAACAGCAATGCTGATGTCAATGTGGAAAAGCTTGTGGATAATCTCCTGGGTTCAGCAGTCAGTTACAGGGTAACTGATGTTCATATTTCGGCCAGTGACATCACCACCAGGGTCATGTTCCGTGTCGATGGAGTATTGCAGCTGGCCCATGTCTTTCCAAAACCATTGCACAATCGCCTGATCACAACTCTCAAGGTTCGGGCAGGAATGGATATTTCCGAACAGCGAAAACCCCAGGACGGTCGCCTCTCTTTTGAATTTCTCGGCGAAAGTTTTGATGTACGTATTTCCACAGTCCGCACAAATTTCGGTGAAAACATGGTCATGCGGCTTCTCGCCTCCCGAGGCAGTTCCGCGTTCAGTATACGGGATCTTGGTTTTGAAACGGACAAGGTCCGGAAAATAGAAAAACTCTTTGGTCACCCCTACGGCATGGTTCTGGTGACAGGCCCCACCGGCAGCGGTAAAACAACTACCCTGTATGCTGCTCTGCGGGGCCAGGACGCCATAGGGAAAAATATTCTCACAGTTGAAGACCCCATTGAATATGAATTGCTGATGGTCCGTCAGACACAGGTCAATGAAAAGGCCGGCTACACCTTTTCCTCAGCCATCAGAACCTTTCTCCGCCAGGACCCGGATGTCATGCTGGTGGGAGAAATAAGAGATGAGGAAACAGCTATACTCGGTATCCGGGCTGCCCTGACCGGCCACCTGGTCCTCTCCACCCTGCATACTAATACCGCGATCGGCGCTCTTGCCAGACTCAAGGATCTCGGGATTTCTCCGTACCTGCTTTCCACCTCCCTGGTGGGAGTCATGGCCCAGCGACTGGTCCGAAAACTCTGCCCGGACTGTAGAATAGAAAAACAATATGATGAGCATCTTCTTAAAGCTTACGATCTGCCGGCAGACCATGTCTATTACACGGCAGGAAGCTGTGCACTCTGCAAGGGCAGTGGATTCCTCGGTCGGGAGTGTGTGTCAGAAATCCTGGAACTCAGCGATCCGATTCTGCGCTTGATAGCAGAAGATGCTCCACTTGGAAAGATACGTGATCAGGCGGGAAAAGAAGGTTTTACAGATCTCATGCATTCGGCCCGACAAAAGGTGATGGCAGGTGTTACAAGCCTAGAAGAACTGCAGAGGGTGATGGGATAATGGCATATTATCACTACACAGCCATGAACCAAACCGGAGACCTGCTCAAGGCCGAAGGTGAATTTGCAACGGTTGTTGACCTTTTCGACCAGCTGCAGAAGGACGGTCTGGACCTTATCCAATATCGTAAAAATATTTTTGGCAGAGGCTTTCTATCCAGCAGTCGTATGACACGGCTGCAGCTCGCTGAATTTTTCAGGAACCTGGCCCTGCTCCTGAAAGGAGGAGTTCCCTTGCGTGACGCCCTGCAGGACCTGATCAGTGGTCCGGGTCAACCTGTCATACGACGGGTTTTCAGCAGGGTTATAAAACGATTGGAAGAAGGAATTCTATTTTCAAAAGCCCTTGAAGCTGAAAAACGTCATATTCCCAAAATCCTCCTGCCTCTTGTTGCCATCGGGGAAGAAACGGGAGAGATGGACAGAACCCTGCTCAATGCAGCACAACACCTTGAAAAGGTGCATGAAATCATTTCCTCCACGCGCAGAGCCCTGACCTATCCCGCCTTTGTCCTCTTTGCCATGCTGGGAGCTCTGACCTTCTGGATGGTCTACGTCCTTCCCCAGCTTCTTGAGCTGTTCACCTCCATGGGCATGAAAGAACTCCCCCTGGCAACCCGGGTATTGATTGGATCCGTGAATATTTTCAACTCATGGTGGCCCGTTATTCCCGGCTTCTTTTTCCTGCTGTTTCTTGTTTTCCTGGCCAGTCGCAAAAACCGGAAACTTCACTACATATGGGATAATTTCTGGAGTTATTTCCCCCTGATTGGTGTTATTTTCAGATCGTCCCAGCTTGCCTTCTTCTTTGAATACTCTTCACTGCTCACCTCGGGTGGAATCCATATTATCCGCACCCTGGAACTGATGGAGGAATCAGTCAGGCACCAGGTACTGAAGGAAGGCATTCATAATATTAAAAAAGAAATAATTGCAGGTGATTCCATGTCGGAATCCATCTCAAAACTGAAATTTTTTGAACCCTTTGTGCTACGTATGGTCAAGGTCGGTGAACAGACAGGTAATATGCCGGAACAATTCCTGATACTTGCTGACTATTACATGAAAAAGGTCAACAATCTGGTTGAAATGATGTCCAAGACCTTGGAGCCACTCATTATCACTATTGCCGGTCTTGTCTTTCTCGTCATTATCCTCGGTCTTCTCGGCCCCATATACGATCTGATTACCACTATCCAATAATATGGAAAATAAAACACCTCAATATCTCAGCTGTTATAACCTGCACAAGGCCCCTTTCGGACTCTCTCCCGATCCCGATTTCTTTTTTCCGGCCCCCCACACCTGGCTGCCCGTGAAACATTGAAACATACCCTGCAGAGAGGGGAAGGTTTTATGGTGTTGATTGGAGAAGCCGGAACAGGAAAAACCCTGCTTGTCCGCATTATCCTGAAAGAAATGGACAGGAACAAGGTTCCTGCCGTCCTGCTCAGTCCGACCGTAAACCCGCAGGGACTTCTGCGCATTATCCTGACAGAACTGGGTGAAAAAACGAGCCGGGAAAATGACATGGCTTCGCTTCTCATGTGCTTTCAAAAAACCCTGCTGAACATGGCCCACAACAAAAAGGAACTGCTCATTATCGTCGATGAGGCCCAGAACCTGCCGATTGAAAGCCTTGAACAACTGAGAATGCTTTCAAATATTGAAACAAGCGATAGAAAGCTCATGCAAATTCTACTGGTCGGCCAGCCCGGTCTCGCAGAAAAACTCCAGGATCCCCTGCTGGGCCAACTCAATCAGCGCATTGTGATCAGCGAGAACCTGCGCCCCCTGAACAGGAAGGAAACTATTGATTACATCAACTTCCGACTGGCCCAGGCAGGGCAGGGAGGACTGCCTATCAGCCGCAGTGCCGGCAGGCTTCTCTTTAAAAACAGCCGGGGGATTCCTCGACTGATCAACAGGTTAATGGACAGGACCCTCCTGTTTGGCTGCGCCGATTCTTCCGTGAAGCTGACTGTCGGACATGTTAAAAAGGCCCTGGAAACCCTGCCGAAAACAGGCCGAAAAATGAATTATCTGCCGAAAAACAAGCTCCTTTATCTGGCCACTGCCGCCTGTTTTGCTGCAATTTTTTTTATTCATTATTCCAATATACTTCAACCGGAAACCAGTATAAAAAATCAGATAACCAACCTTCACACGGTCAATAACACTGTGAAAAAAATTGAAAACGAGGACGGATACCGTAAAATTACCATTCATGATGTCGTTATTCGCCAACAGGAACCAGAAACGAAGACAGCACAATCAATCCGGTATTGAAATATGGCACTGACACATTTAGCACTCTCTACAGGCCAGGGTAAATACCTCTGTACCGACGTCCGAAAAAAGAGCTCTCAATATATCTGTGCACCGGTAAGAGAGATTGAAGAATTCAAACCGTCAGAATTCAAAAAACCACTGCTTCTTGCATTTGCATCCAGCAAGGCACTGGTTCTAATGGAGAATTTTCCCCCTCTGGCACACAAGCTTCTGTTGATGCATGTGGAAAGACAATTGGAAAACCGGGCACTCATGGATGAGGGTGTCAAAAGTGCAATTACCTATAAAATTGTCGATACAAAAACGGAAAAAAAACTGCACAGCCTCGTGGTCCTCCCTGAAAACGATGTCTGGCCCGTGATAGAAAATCTCGCTCGACAACACATCTTCATCCATACCGCCACCCCTTCAATTGCCGCTCTGGGAGCATTGACCGCCCGATTTACCCCGGAACCTCTCATTGTCATCATGGCCCGGGAAAACAGCAGTGAACTGACTGCCTTCAGAAACGGCATCCCCCTGTACATGCAACCTTTTCCCATGACAGGCCCTGGCGAATTTGACGTTACCATGATAAATCATGCTATTTCAGTCTGCAGCCACGCCCTTTTTCGCGATTTCCAGATTGAAAAGGTACAACTCCTCCTCATGGGTGAAAGGAGAAACAGTATAGATATATCAGAAACAGGACTCGACTGCCTGGAACCTGAATGGAAATCCCTGCCGATCACCGCAAACATACAGTCGATCTGCAACTGGCCCGAACTGTATGGAACTCTTTTTGCCAGACGGGATTACAGTTATCTCCCCCCTGAATATTTTTTCTCACATAAAATCAAGAAGGTAAACAATTGGCTTGCAGCAGCCTGTACCCTGGCCGCCATCAGTCTGTCAACTCTTGCCTGGAACGCGTATCAACAGAATATTTCCCTGGAACAACAACTGACAAAACAGCAGATCGAGCTGAACGGGCGTATTGGAACCCTTCAGAAAAATCTGCCAGCTTCGGACAGTCTGGAACACCTGGAACACTACCTTGATATCCTCGCCCGGGGAGTCATGGAACCCCGACTTTCAAGACTTTTTGAAACCCTGGTACTGGCGATACCAGAAACTATCCGTATTGAAAAACTGACGGTGAGAAAGGCCGTGCCAGTACTCCCTTCAAATGCAATTGAAGAACCGACAGAAACGACTCTTCCCCCGCCTGGATACACTCAGCCCGACAGAAAAAAGAGTATAACTGCCGAACTGGAGACACCGGAAAGTAACCAGGAGAAATCTATGGTTATGGATATCACTTTTACCACTGAAGGAACTTATCGGAATGTGCGTGCCGGTTTTGAGAAAACAGTTACGAATCTTTCCGAATCATTTGATTTGAAAAATATTGAATGGGGATACAGGGAATCTGAGAAAAACGGCTACCTTAAAGGACAACTCTGGGTACAAAAGGAGGGAACATATTGAAAAGCCTTTTGGATCTTCCGAAAAAAACAACCGTATTCCTGCAACTCATACTTGTACTTTTTTTCAGCTGCAGTCTCTATTTTTATCTGCAGGAGGACAACGTATCCATACAGCTTCAACAGCTACAAATTCGCCTGATGGAGAAAGAACACAGAGTCACCCGGACAGAAGCACAATTACGTCAATACAAAAATGCCCTCGCTACCCGACCGGATATTTTGAATGTATCGGGAGAGATACAATGGGAGAAAGTGGATTTTTTCTGGAAAAACATTTCGTTCCGGGAACTGCTTCACCGACTGGACGGGGTCTATGCAAGGGAACGGACATTTACCTTGGAAACATTCACCCTGGAAAAAAGCAAAAAAGACAGGAACAATACTGACAGCACTGCCATTTCCAACCTGACTGACAGGCGGGAAGATGAAGTCGGTTTCAAACTCAAAGGTTATTATTTATGTCTCTGCCAATAGACAAAACCCTGTCCTGGCTGCGCATTGGCTCGGTCCCTCTGCTCCTCATCGCCTCATCCATTCCGGCTGTATGGCTGAGTTCCAGGCCCCAGGTTAATCCCGGAGTCCCCACTCCTCCCGTACCACAGTTCAGCATCGACCTCAGCAAGATAACTCATCCGCTGACCATAGAAGAGCAGAAAAACAGGGCTTTGGAAATTTACAGAGATCCCTTCAGTCTTTCTCAAACAGCCAGACCCACCCTTAACAAGGTCAATCTCCGTTCAATCCATCTGGACCTGGTTGTAATCAGTCCCAGGAAAAAGCTGTGCTGGATCAATGGACAGATGATGAAAGAAGGGGATAAAACGAATTATTATACGCTGGGAAAAATCGATACAAACGGTGTCTGGTACACAACCCGATCAGGAAAATATTTCCTGCGTACCGGGGAGAGTATACTCATCGACAACTCAGGTATTTTCCACACTGAAAAAAACAAGGGAACGGTTGAGCCCAAACCGGAATAATAAAATGCTTAAAAACTATCCTGTCCCGATACATCTTACCCTGATCCTGCTCCTCTGCTTCACCTTTGCAGGTTGCGGGCAGAAAAAGAAAGATTCTTCAGAAATTAAACCGGTTGAGCAAATCACACGGGTAACTGCCCCCAGGTCAGTCACTCCGCCGGTTCAGGAAAAACCTGCCGGGGACCTGCCTGCGCCAGCACCACGGTTCAAGAAACTGTCTCCCCTCGACAATGAACGACTTTCCATGAGTTTTATCCAGGAAGAAGCAACCCGGGTCCTCCAGGCTCTGGCCCATGCAGCCTCTCTGAACCTGGTGCTGTCCACAGAAATTACCCTGAACCGACAAATCACGGCAGAGTATCAGGAGATGACCATCCGATCCATTCTTGATGCTACCTGCCGGATGCTCAATGTGGTCTGGTATGAAAAACATGGTACCATTTATATAGAACCTTACGCCCGGAAAATGCTTGATCTCGATTTTCTCGCTTCCGTCAGAAAATCAAGTTTTAAAGTTGGCGGTGATGTCCTGGGGGTGAGTTCCGGACAGCAGAACCAATCCACCTCATCTCCCCTGTCCGGGCATTACGGTATTGAAGGGGGTGCCGATGAGTCTATTTCCGACATTTATGGTGATATTGAGAAAACGATTGGGAAAATGATAGGCTCCAATGGCAGTTTTGCCATCAACAGGCAAACCGGAACACTCATGGTAAAAGCCCGTCCAGACACCATGGAGGATGTTGAACAGTATATTGCAATTCTCAGGAATAAATATCGACGCCAGGTCCTGATCGAAGCAAAAATTATTGAAGTCGGACTCAGCAAAAAACACCAGCTTGGTATAGACTGGCGAAATGTCGGTGGCCTTATATCCAAACATGCACTTCTCGCTTCATCCGGGGCCACAGTCACAATTGCCCCGAGTGTCAGTCAGACAGACTCGTTTTACTCCATGAATATCAGTTCAAAATACTCCAATATGAACGGGATCTTCAGGGCCCTCGAAGAATATGGCACCCTCACAGTCCTTTCCAATCCGAGACTGAAGACAATGAACGGCCAGGCAGCCATGCTCAGCGTCGGTCAATCTGTCTCTTACCTGAGGAGTTTTGAACAAAACAGTGAAGGTACCGGCGATAACCGGACAACCGATTTTACAACGGAGATAGGCTCTGTTTTTGACGGTATACTGCTCGGAGTCACCCCGGTAATTGAAGATGACGATATGGTTTCCCTGCATATTGTCCCCATTAAAAGCGATCTCGTCAAACTTGAGACTGTTTCCTTCGGCTCTCTTATCTCGCCATATCAACTCACCCTGCCCACTGTCAATCTCCGGGAACTGTCAACAGTTTCACGAATTCATTCCGGAGACATCGTCCTGCTCGGCGGATTGATCATGGAGTTCGACGATAAGGAAGAGACCTCGATTCCCATTCTGTCGGACCTCCCTCTTTTCGGCAGACTCTTCAGCATGGAAACAAAGGAGAAAAAAAAGGTGGAGATGGTTGTTGTCCTGCAGGTTCACATTGTTGATCAAAACAGAAAGGACCCATGAGTAAACTATTTGAAGCACTGCAGATAATTGAACAGCAAAGCACACCGGAACCATTTACGCCAGGGAATAACCTTGCAAAAAAACAATCTACCAGACCTTTTAATACAATTTTACTGATCCTGATTTTTCTGTTTGTCACTGGAGGTGTTGTTCTCTATTCTCTGGATCTTCATACAGGAACCTTTTTCCGAGGCGATACCTCGGTTCCCCACCTGCAGGAAAACATGGTGCAATCCTCCGTCAAACAAAAAGAAACAAAAAAAACAGAAATAAAAACCAGTCTATCCGATACAGACAATTTTCATGAACCATATAACCCTTCAAAAATTCAAATTAACCCTGTAGAGGTGAAAAAACAGCAACCAACAACCACTTCCCATCAGAAAATAATAAAATCACTACCCGAAAAACTTAAAGTTCCAGTTTCTCAAGTTGGTTCGGTCACTCAGCAGCTTCAAAAACAACAGAATGAACTGAAAAAAACCGTTCAGCAATTACTTTATCAGGCTGAAGAAAGAAGAAAAGAAGGAGATATGGAAGCAGCGGTTATACTGTATCGTCGGGCCTGGAAACTCGAAAAATCTCCGGAAACAGCCAATAATCTGGCCGCGGGGCTTATCACCATGAAAAATTTTAATGATGCTTACAAGCTCCTTCAAAAAGCTCTTGCCATGGCTCCGGATGACCAGGATATCCAGTATAATATTAAAATCCTGAATAAATATCTTACTGAAAGAAAATAACAACAATCAAATCCACCCTGATTGAATAGTCAGTATAACATCATTCAGTGACATGACCTGCCCGTAATTCAAAAAAACAATTAAAAATTTGAATTTCAGATCTCCAGACCATATGATTAGATATTGGCTAGTATATATTAATTAATCCGCAACTGGAGAAAGGAAAATGAGAACGACCGGTATGAGCTCACAAACTCACAAAAAAAAACATTCAATTCTAAATAACAACAAAGGCTTCACCCTGATTGAAATAGCTATTGTCCTGGTTATTATAGGCCTGATTCTTGGATCAGTATTGAAGGGAAAAGATCTTATCAACAGTTCAAAACAGAAAAAATTCTATACAACTTTTCTTAAAACATGGCAACTCAGTGTGGCATCATATTATGACAGAACCGGATATATGTTAGGTGATGGTACTATCAACGGAGGAACTGCAGCGAATCCAGACGGACATTTTGACAATATTTCCGGTGCAACTTTTGGTGCAGCCAACGGAATTGATGCCACATTAAAAAAAGTCGGCCTTGAAGTCTTTAAGGGCAACACCGCAAACAGTGGTCAGTACAGTTTTGAAGGCGCTTATAGCGGTACCAGCACAATAACGCTGTACCTATATTACCTGACCAGCCACACTGATGGAAACGCTGCCAATAGATTATATTTGACCAATGTGCCCACAGATCTGGCAATTGCACTGGATAAAATAGTAGACGGACAAATGAATTCCGTAACAGGATCATTCAGGCAATATCCTGACAATACGGATGCCACCGGTGCATGGCCTGATGCAAGTACCACCCGTACAGTTAATTGCTCTTTGTTAATTGATCTTTAGTGAAAATACAGTGAAAAACTTCCCGTCCTGCGGGACATCCGCCAACAACACACTCTGCTCCTTTTGAACCCACTGATAGAGTTCACTATAATTAAAGTGCTCAAAAGGGGCAGGGCACACTTCAGACGAACGCTCACGAATTCCGAAAATATTCTGTATGGGATGTTTTTTTCGCAACCCGCAGTGTGGAAGGTCACACCGTCTCAGGCAGATTTTCATTTGTTTATCATACCTGAACCATACGATCCAATCACAAAGTCGTCAATGATTCCAATATCAAGGAATCGTCAATATCACTTTTCCATCAAAAGGTGTTCCGGTTGTACAATTTGGAATTGCAAAAGTACTATCGTTAACATCACATTTGGCAAGATCTTCAAATCCAACCTGCCCGGTACACCCATCACTGGTTCCGTTATTATAATGAATCACCTGTCCTGAAGACACCGTAACTGCGTTGAGACCATCTGCTACTTTGCACCCCTCGTTATCACTGTACCAAACCAACGCGCTGCCAGTCATGGTAACATCTATGGTCGTATTTTTACTGTTACAGAGTTTTGCGGATATCTCGCCAAAACTCAGTTCACCCGTCAGATCATCACGATTTACAGTTATATCAAACGGATTAGCAGACATTTCATATTCTCTGCGACCATCACGTCCGTTCTTCGCACCAAAGACATGATCTTCCCCGCCACTGCAGGTATATGCCGCAAGGTAATATCCCTGCCCCGGGGAACCGATCCGTCCATCATCTCCATCCGTGGTATCTGTAACACATACCAGGTTACTTGCTCCACAGGCAGCATTTGACGGACTTCCATACCAACTGTATAAATTCTCAAGCTGATAAAGAGTTGAACATAGATTCCTGGAATTCGTAGTCGTAAGAATATCCGTAACATCATACCCATAAGGTATGGACCAGGTATCCTTACTTATAGAGCTGATACTCAAATCAATAAAAGGAAGCCCACAGGGAGAATTCGCACAATTTGAAGTCGGACAGTTCTCGCTGCCATCACCATCTGTATCAGGACAGGGAAGCCTACCATGACTGAAGGCATAAGTGATTAATGAATTTTTTATTACCGTTATGTTTGCCTTTTCTTTGACTATTTTACCTGTCTTTCTGACACTCTTCATTATCCCGATACCCACCGTCATCAGCAGGCCGACAATTACCAGAACTATACTTAACTCAACCAGGCTGAATCCTTCCTCACCTGACATTGTTTGTTTCGGATACATAAATATTTTCCATTTCTTATAATCAGATAAAAATATCTTCCTGCAGTCATCCAAAACAGACCGGAGACGTCAACGTGCAAAAACACCCGGCATCTCATATATTGACAATTGTATATTCTGTGAATGACCAGGTCCCTACGTTACACTGCACCTGATAACAGTACCGTATCAAAATTTCGAAAATGTACATAAACTGGTCAGATCATGAGATGAGAAATAATTCATTTAAATAAAAGTGTATGTGTTTGAGGACAATTATTCAAATGAATATTCCAAAATATCAAGACGTTCTCTGATAGGGAAATCAACTACTATAAATATTTTAACTGTATTTCCATTATATTAGCTAGATCAAAAACACAAAGCCGTCACAAATTCAGGATTATAAATGTTTAATCGCATCCGGGTCAATTTCCCTTTCATGTACACCAAGCAGATAGAGCAGCCCGTCAAGACCCACCGTCGAAATCGCGTTACCGGCCCGCTCTCTCACTATGGGTTTGGCATGAAAAGCCACTCCCAGCCCGGCACTGCTTATCATGGGCAGGTCATTTGCTCCGTCTCCCACGGCAATTGTCTGCTCCAAAGTAATATTTTCACGCTCAGCGATCTCCCTGAGCAAGATCGCTTTTTTCCGGCCGTCTATAATTTCCCCATGAACCCTTCCTGTAACCTCTCCATCACAGACATCAAGCTCATTGGCATAGAGATAGTCAAAACCCAGTTTTTCCTTTAAATATTCGCCTACAAAAGTAAAACCACCGGAAAGAATAGCCAGTTTATATCCAAGCCCCTTTAAGGTTCTGCAGACCAGCTCCGCACCTTCGGAAAGCGGCAGGTCGGCAGCCAGTCCCTCCAGTTCCGATTCCTTGAGCCCCTTGAGCAGGGCAACACGTTTTCTGAAACTTTCCTGAAAATCAATCTCCCCCTGCATGGCAGATTCGGTGATGGCCGTTACCTCATCCCCCACTCCGGCGAGAATCGCCAGCTCATCAATGACTTCGGCCTGGATCAATGTTGAATCCATATCAAAAACAACAAGTCGCCGGTTGCCACTGTAAATATTTTCCATATGAAAAGAGATATCGATGCCATGATCTTGGGAAATCTGCATAAATCGAGCTCTCATCTCTTTAATATTATTTGGTTTTCCACTCACAGCCATTTGAATGCTGGCCCTCTGCTTGTTTTGGGGCCGGACCAGGGAGATCCTGCCGGAGAGCCGGGTTATGCTGTCAATATTAAGATTATTTTCGTAAATGACAGTAGCTACCCCGGCAATCTGCTTTGCCGTCAGTTTTTTTCCAAGCAGGGTAATAATCCGCCTCTCCTTGCCGCGCTCTTCAACCCATTTTTCATACTCTTCCCCTTCCACCGGTTTGATATCAATGGAGAGATCCATTTTATGGCCCGCGTAGAGGATATCCTTGTAAAGAGCTGCAAAATTTTCCTTTACCGGGATTTCAACAAGAATACCAAGAGATATATGTTCATGGATAACCGCCTGGCCTATATCAAGGACACTGACATCATATTCTGCCAGAATTGTGGTGAATTTTGCATCAAGCCCCTTTCTGTCCCTGCCCGTGATATTTATCAGTACAATTTCGCTCATTATTCTTTTTCCGTCATTTTTCCATCCTGTAAAACCTGACTGGTCGCAGGATTTGTAACTCTGTGTTTTCATTTACCTCACCCCGGTAAGTGATCAGGGGCACCGTTCTGTCCTGGCCTTGCATCATAACAGGCAGGTTCAATTTTACCAGACTCTTCTGACAAACTTTTCCATGGTATACAAATACTGGCGAAATTTCGTACGTAAATGGAAAATATATGTTCGACAGGTTGCATAGACTCCGAACTTGCAAATTGCAGGATTTTATGTGTCAATTATCAAAAAAAAATTTATCTACTGTTATTTTTTGTTTATGATTCAATTTCGGATTATTTTCCAGAAGCTTGTTTTTATTTGAGGCCTGAATCCGTGAACGATTGCTCCCCAAGGAGCAAGTGAATGTTTTGAATAAGCCATGTTCAATATTTTAATTGCATTACTTAAAAATTCACAAACCCGTCACAGATTCAGGTCAGGGTTTATTTTTTTTATTCCATGAAAAGGAGCAAAACATGAAGCGTGTCACCATCCTGTCTCAGGCTCTGGCAATTGCCTGTTTTCTGCTGTTACCTGTTACCGGCGCACTTGCCTCCCAGTCCTATCCCTTCGGCCTGCTGCTGGTCGGTCCAGCCAATGATCACGGCTGGAGCCAGGCCCATTTCGAGGCTGGCAGGGAATTGGAAAAGAAACTACCGGGTGCCAAGATGATCTATATCGACAAGGTCAATCCGGTTGACCGCCCCGGTATCACCATCCCCATGCTGGTTGACGATCTTGTTTCCAAAGGTGCGAAACTGATCATCGGTAATTCTGACGACATGAAGGACGGCATGCGTGAAGCGGCCATCATGCATCCTGAAATCAACTTTATCCATGTCTCAGGTGATGATGTGCTGACCGGCAAAGCAACTCCCAACCTCAGCAACCTGATGGGACGGATGACCTACGGTAAAATGATGGCAGGGTTCGTGGCGGCCATGACCTCACAAACTGGAAAAATCGGCTATCTTGGCCCACTTATCAACGCAGAAACAAGGCGTCTGACCGCGGCAGCCTATCTCGGAGCCCGCTATGCCTGGACACAGGTAAGAAAGAAAAAGGCATCCGATCTGAAATTCAAGGTGTCCTGGATCGGCTTCTGGTTCAATATTCCCGGTGTCACCTCCGATCCTACCCTGGTCACTAATAATTTTATTGATTCCGGCTATGACGTGGTTCTTTCCGGAATTGATACAACCGAGGCCCTGGTTGTGGCCGGACAGAAGAGAAAAGAGGGAAAAACAGTCTGGGCCATCCCATACGATTACAAGGGAGCCTGTGTTTCAGCCCCCGAGGCCTGTCTCGGCGTTCCCTATTTCAACTGGATTCCCGGTTATTCCGACATGATCGGTAAGGCCATGGGCGGCCAGTGGCAGCAGCAGTTTCTCTGGCTTGCACCGGACTGGAGGAATATCAATAACCCTGACACCTCTCCTGTGGGTTTCATGACCGGCAAGGCCATGTCCCCCGAAACAAAAAAGGCCCTGGTCGATTTCCAGAATGCATTGGGTAATGGCAGTCTCAATCTCTTTACCGGACCTCTCAATTTCCAGGACGGCACCACCTTCCTGAAAAAGGGGGAACAGGCCACCGATGACCAGGTCTGGAACCTGCCCCAACTACTGAAGGGCATGGAGGGGGCCTCTAAATAGACCGGGGTTTACCAATAAGAACATGGCTGGACCAAATGGCTCAGCCATATAATTTTTTCCTGCAATTTCATCAACCAGGCTCCGCTCCCGTTTCTTTATCTGTAAACGGGAGCGGTTTTTTTAATGATCGAGCTTAGAAAAATCAGTAAACACTTCGGCAGGGTACGTGCACTGGACAAGGTCTCTCTGAAGATCAGAAGCGGCTCAATTCATGGCATCATCGGTGAAAACGGAGCCGGAAAATCAACCCTGATGAAGATTCTTACCGGTTTCTATACCAGAAGCGGTGGCGAAATAATCCTTAATGGCAAGAACATAGAACTCCGCACTCCCAGGGATGCCCGGAAGTTGGGATTCGGCATGCTTTACCAGGAACCACTTGATTTTCTACAGCTCTCAGTCCTTGATAATTTCATGGTGGGCAGTGACGGGTTTCACCCCGAAGAGGCCCGGCATACCCTCAGAGAACTCAGCAGAGCATTCGGGTTCTCCCTTCCTCCTGACTCAAAACTGGAAGAACTCACGGTTGGAGAACGGCAACAGCTTGAACTTCTACGACTTATCCGGGACAAAGCAAACCTGCTGATTCTGGACGAACCCACGAGCGGGATTTCACAAAAACAACAGGATGTTCTTTTTCAGGCTCTGCACACTCTCAGGGAAGACGGCCTGGCAATCCTCCTTGTTTCCCATAAACTTGATGAAATCGAACAACTCTGCGATGAGGTAACGGTACTCCGCCACGGTAGGTTGGCCGGACAGCAGCAACGCCCCTTTAATCGGGAGAAACTGCTTCACGCCATGTTCGACACCCTGCCCGAGGGATTTGTTTCCAGCACAGACCGGGGAGGAAGTCGGACGGTTCTCGATTTTACAGATGTCACCTCCACTACAGGTCGTTCGGGACTGCAGAACATCACCCTGTCCATTCAGGCTGGAGAAGTAGTCGGTCTGGCGGGAGTGGACGGCAGCGGTCAATCCGTTTTTCTCAAAACCGCCTTCGGCCTGCTTTCTCCCGAAACGGGAATCATCAATCGTTTCGAGGAAAAAGCTACTCTTCCCAACAGGAAGAATTATAGCCTCACGGCCTTTCTTCCCGCCGACAGGTTGACGGAAGGGCTGTTTCCCGGAATGACCATTCGCGAACACCATATCCTTGCAGGCAGCAGATATCGGATCATCACCGGCAGAAGCGGACTTGCTGAAACAGAAAAAGCCATTGAAACCTATAATATCAAAGGTCAGCCTGATACGGTTGTTGAAAACCTCTCAGGAGGAAACCTGCAGCGACTGTTGCTCTCACTCATCCCCGGAAATGTCCGTCTTGTTCTCATGGAAAACCCCACAAGGGGACTGGATGTACAGTCTTCAGAATGGACATGGCGATTTCTGCACAGTCATCTCCGACCCGACACAACCATAATTTTTGCTTCCCCAGAACTTGAGGAGATCATGGAGCAGGCCACCAGGGTTCTTGTTTTTTATAACGGTTCAATTATCCTGGATAGTCCGGTCGATCAGACAAGTTACAACGAGATATCAAGGGCCATTACCGGCCAGAAACCATCATGACCTGACTCGAATTTCAAAAAATGAAACAACCATCAATCAGACTTCACTCCCTTGCCAGGAAAACCGGTCGATTTCTCAGCATCACTGGCCTTGCCCTGGGAGCGGTGAGCCTCATGCTTGTATTGCTGGGTATATCCCCCGCCACAATAGGCATTACCATTATCCGGGGAACACTCAGCTCATGGCTGCAGTTCAGCCACGTGCTCTCCGTCTGGATCCCCCTTCTCCTCTGTTCCTGCGGCCTGCTTTTCACCTTCAGAGCCGGCCTCTGGAATATCGGAATTGAGGGGCAGGTCATTCTCGGAGCCATCGGTACAACATTGATCCTGAGACAACCTCTATCCATACCGCCGGCCGCCACAATCAGTTTCGCGCTCTTTGCCGGATTTCTTGCTGGTGGACTCTGGGGAACCTTTACCGGCATCCTGAAAAACAGGGGTGGAGTTAATGAAATCTTTGGTGGTCTTGGTCTTAATTTCGTAGCCCAGGGGGGTGTCCTCTGGCTTATCCTCGGGCCGTGGAAACGTGCGGGAATGGCCTCAATGAGTGGTACTGATCTTTTTCCCAGGGAGCTCTGGATATATCTCCCCCAGGGCTGGCGGGTTCCCCCCGCCATGATCTTACTTGGACTGCTTGCTTTTCTGGTCACTGCCTTTCTCCTCGGGGCGACACGCTTCGGCCTGCGCATCAAGGCAGCCGGTATAAATCAAAATGGAGCAAAATTATTTGGTATCCGACCCGAGCTGACCGGTCTTGGAGCCATGGCTATTGGTGGAGGTCTTGCGGGTCTCGCCGGGTCTGTTCAGGTTCTCTCAGTCTATCATCGGCTCATCCCTTCCATATCCAGCGGTTACGGCTACCTTGGCCTGCTGGTTGTCATGCTCGCCAATTACAGGGTCCTGCCGGTTGCTCCAATCTGCCTGTTTTTTGCGGTACTGGCCGCGGGCTCCATTCAGCTTCCCATTGTTCTGCAGATCGATTCTTCCCTGTCCGGTGTGATACAGGGGGCCTGCGTTCTCAGCGCACTTCTGGTGTATGGCATTCAACAACGGGGGAAAGAGCAATAATGGAACTTTCACTGGCATCCCTTACGGCATCTTTGATTATAATGGCTGCGCCCCTGGTCCTTGCAGCACTGGGAGAAACTCTGACGGAAAAAGCAGGCGTGGTCAATCTCTCTCTAGACGGCACTATCCTGCTCAGTGCCATGACCGCTTTTGTTATCGGTAGCTGGAGCGGCTCAGTTCTGCTCGGTTTTCTGGCTGCTGCCTGTACCGGTGGTGTTTCCGGTGCCATTCTTGCCGGCATCAGCGTCAGACTCGGTCAGTCCCAGGTTGCTGTAGGCTTTGCTCTCACCTTTCTCTCCAGAGACCTCGCCTATTTTCTCGGCAATCCCTATTCCAGACAGCAAGGAGTCCAACTCGACAGCTTTCCTCTTCCCGGTCTGGCAAACCTCCCTTTTTTCGGTAAGGCTCTTTTTTCTCACTCTCCCATAATCTACCTCAGCCTGCTCGCCATCCCTGCCTGTTATTATTTTCTTTACCATACAAGACAGGGACTCATACTTCGAAGCGTGGGTGAGAATCCGGAAGGTTGCTGGGCTCGTGGTATCAATCCCCTGCGGGTGCAGACAATCTACACCATTATCGGCTCCAGCATAGTCGGCCTGGCAGGAGGAGCCTTTTCCCTGGCTGTTAAACCTGGATGGGGGCATCCGCAAGGATGTGAAGGAATAGGCTGGATCGCCCTGGCCCTGGTTATCTTCGGCAGCTGGAATCCTTTCCGGGTTGCCATAGGGGCCTATTTTTTCGGTCTCCTGCAGATACTTGGAATCACTTTCCAGGACATTTTTACAGCTGTCCCTCCACAGATATTCCAGGTGGCACCCTTTCCTCTGATGATTTTCACCCTGGTTCTGATCCATTTTGGAACCGGAGAAAAAAACGGGCAGGAAAAAACCATCAGCCGGATTATGGGATTCCTCGGCGGGACTCCACCAAAATGGCTAGGCAGAAATTACAGGCAATCATGATTTCAGTTGCAGGATAACTCCTGCCCACAAGTATCAGGCTGGTTTTCGCACATAATCGGGATTTATTATGTGCATTTGCAATAAATGAAAATGCTCTTATAGTAGCAGGAAGAGTTAACCCGGATTTCTCATGAACATTGTGTCAATTTTGAGAATAACTGTAGAACACAAACAATGAGACAATTATCAGTGACCCAGAAAAATTTACACAATGTTCACCCAAGGTCAGTCCAGGCGACGCCATCTTCTACAGTATTTCTGCAATAAATATAGGTCACTATAATTCATTGCAAGGTAAGCGAAGACTCCGAGAACTTTGAACCTGACGCCGCCTGAACTGATGAGAAATGCGGGTTAATGGTTATGAATGAAACCTGAATCCACGACGACTTTGTTTTTTTATTGATTCAAGTAAAATTGATGATCTCGTAAAAAGTCGTTCAACGTTCTCAGATGGACTCTGGAAAAACTTCGATATACAAGGCGTGGCGGTGTCGTGTAAGCGCAGGCGTACATATAGCACGTCGAGCATTACACGATCACCCCACAACGCAGGAGATCGGAGTTTTTACGAGTCCATCAAAATTGAATCGACCATTTCTTAATTGTACCGAATTCGCCCGGAAAAATGAATGCCGGAAGGAGCAGTGAGAAGTCGTGAAAAAAAATATACCCATAACAAAAAGACCGCTCTACTACTGGATACTTAACAATTGTTATGGATTGCAGCTTCTGCTGCTCATCCTGATCCTGGTCAGCCTCTTTTTCAGGGTCTTCCCCCTGGAAATGCAGAAGCGTATAGTCAACGAAGCCATCAGCTACGGCGATCTTCACGCTCTCTTTCTCTATTGCGGCCTCTATATGGGAGCAATTCTTCTGGCCGGACTCAGCAAATACGCCATCAACATGGTACAGGTGATAATCGGCCAGAGGATTCTGATCAAACTGCGTTCCGAACTGTATCTTCATATCCTCCACCTGCCCCTCAGGCTCTACCGCAGCCTGCGACCCGGTTCGGCCATTTCCGCCATGACGGCAGAGCTCAATGCCATCGGATTGTTTCTTGGAGAGGCTCTGGCCGTGCCCCTTACCTCCATACTCACCTATGTCGTGGTTTTGGGATATATGTTTTCCCTAAACCAACTGCTGACTTTGCTGACAATAGCTATCTACCCTGTGGAGATTATTGTCATTCCTCTGTTACAGAAACGATTCAACAACTGGAACAGGAAAAGGATAAAAACAGTTCGGGCCATGAGTGACACAGTCAATGAGGCCATTAACGGCATCGTCGAAATCCAGTCCTACAACGCTTACGACCATGAAAAAAACCGCCTTACCCGATTAATAGACAAACTCTACCGGATTTCCATCAAGCTTCATCTTTATAAATTCGGTATCAAGTTCTCTGGAAATCTGTTCCAGGCTATTGGACCCTTTCTTCTCTTTCTGGTGGGGGGAGTCCTGACAATCCGGGGTGAATTTGACCTGGGCGCCCTGGTAGCCTTTCTGTCTGCCCATGAAAAACTGTACGATCCCTGGCAGGAGCTTCGCCTTTTTTATCAGTCCTATCAAAATGCCATAATCCGCTACCAACAGATTACAAACCTGTTCGATTACAGGCCTGCACTGCCTGCACCATCAGCAGATGCAGACATTTCTTCAGACGCTGTCTGCATTGAAACAAACCGTATTTCTTATACCCTCCCAGGAAACATAACACTCCTTCACGATATTGATATTTCGATAAATAAAGGAGAACATATTGCCCTTATAGGACCCTCCGGATGCGGCAAGTCAACCCTCGCCCTGGTACTGGCAGGTCTCCATTGCCCCACAAAGGGAACAGTCCGGATCAATGGTCGTGACCTGAGCAGTTGCAGCGGTGATTTCATCAGCGAAAACATTGCCATGGTCCCACAACATCCTTTTATCTTTTCAGGAACTATAGGAGAAAACATCCTCTACGGTCTTGGAGAACCGGACCTGCAGAACCCTCTTTCTCCTGAAATCCGGACCCGTATCCGAACCATACTCCACGAAATCGGTCTGGAAAAAGACATTCTCTGGTTCGGTATGAATTCCATCCTCCCCCCGGGAAAGGCCCATAAACTGAAAAATCACTTTCTGAAAATGCGTGCCATTATCCGGGAGAAACTGAAACAGGATTTCCAGGAGGTTGTGGAATTTTACGATCGCAATCGATTTCTGGAATTTGCAACTCTGCGGGACAACCTTATCTTCGGAGAATCCATGAGCGGCAGATACAGTACGGAAAATCTGCCTGACAGCCCTGATTTCAAGGTACTTGTTCAGGAAATGGATCTGGCGGAAGATCTTCTCAGGCTGGGTGCCGCCCTGGTCCGGGTAACCCTGGAAATGATCAAGGAAATTGATATCGATGAATTCTTTTTTCAAAATAACCCCATAAAACAGGAAGAGCTTGGTCACTACGAAGATATAATCAGACGTCTGGACAGGGGGTTAAAACTGACTGCCCAGGAAAAAAACAGGTTGATGGTAATCTCCCTGCGGTATATCCCTGCCAAACATGAGCTGATTGCCCTGAGCCTGGAATTAAGGCGAAAAATCCTCCAGGCCCGCTTCTATTTCCTCTCTGAAATACAGCATATCGACACCTCACGGTGCGAGCTGGACGGGGGCCAGGTTACCCATAACGGAGAATTGAGAGATTTCAGTACCTACTGCCATGCCGCCTACCTGTACAACCGGAATATCCGCACCAATATTCTCCTTGGTTCCGCCAAAAAAACCAATGAAGATATCATGCAACTCCGCGATCTTGCCTGGGATACCTTTCGCCGGCATGGGTTGTTGGAAGAAATTATCAATATCGGTCTCGATTTCTCTGTGGGCAGCCAGGGCAGCCATCTTTCCGGTGGGCAGAAGCAGAAAGTTGCCATTGCCCGAGCCCTGCTGAAAGACACCCCGATCATCATAATGGATGAAGCAACAGCCAGCCTTGATAACACCTCACAGGCCCTTATCCAGGACTATTTATCTTCATCCTTAAGGTCTAAGAAAACCATTATCGCTGTCATTCACAGGCTCGACCTCACTCCATCCTATGACCGGATTCTTGTGATGGATAACGGCACCATCGTTGAAGACGGAGATTTTGATTCTCTAATTGAACACCGGGGTATTTTTTACGAACTCTACCATCTCAATCAAACCTGATCCTGATATTCCACCTGCCGATTCACTTCCTTCCTGACAAACCCGCACTCTATTTAACTATTTAACCTGTTACTTTAATTTTTATTTGCATATACACAGATAATAGTTAACATATACACATAAAGTGCTATACTGAAGAGAGAAGCACTAAGATGTGCATAAACAGGAGAGATTTATTCAAAACTCAATCTTTTTCTGCAAGGAGAAAAAAATGCTAACGACAATGTGGAAGAAAAGGGCTGATCGATCTGTCGTCATTCTGCTGCTGCTTTTCAGCGGTCTGTTATTCATTCCACAGAGCGCGAGAACAGAAACACTTGATGAACTGAAAGCAACCATCCAGCAAATGAAGGCAAATATGGAACTGCTCCAGCAAAAAGTTGCCGCCATGGAAAAAGCGCAACAGGAGCAGAAAAAATCAGCACCGCAGACGGGTGACAACGGGAGCTCACTGATTCTCCCAAAAGATACCAAGGTGAAAATATACGGTTACGCAAAGCTGGATGCCATATATACTGATACGGACGGCGGCGGAAAATATGCCTATTCCCCAAAGCTGTTCCTCTCGATTCCCAGCAGGATGCGTTACCTGACAACTCTTTTTTCATGCATGCACGTCAGACCAGGCTCGGCATTGCTACCAGCACTTCCACCGACTACGGAATGTTCAAAACTAAAATCGAAGGCGACCTTTTTGGTGCCGGTGGTACGGAAACGTATTCCAATTCCTATGGTCTGAGACTGAGACGGGCATACGGAGAACTCGGCCACCTCCTGGTCGGCCAGGAGTGGAGTACCTTTATCGACCTGGCTTCCTATGCGGAAACTGTTGATTTCGGTGGACCTGCCGGGAGTCTTTTCATCCGTCAGCCCCTGATCCGATGGACTCAACCCATGGGCTTCGGTTCCCTGCAGTTTGCTCTGGAAAACCCGGAAAGCACTTTTACATCAAAGGATGGCAGTGCTCCCACCAGCAGTGATGGAGAATCTATTCCGGACATTATTGTCAGAGCGAATGTGGATACAGGCTTCGGTCATTTTTCTCTGGCGGCAATGGGACGGCAGCTCATAATAGATGATGGCCTCTATGACGATGACACCTTTGGCGGAGCTGCCAGTTTTACCGCCGTCATTCCCACTTTCAACAAGGATAAATTCCGTTTTCAGTTCAATTACGGTAACGCGCTGGGACGCTACATGGAAGCTGAATTTGCCGATGCCTTTATCAACCCGGTCACCCGGAAAATTGAGACGAACGTCCAGTATGGCGGCCTTGTTGCCTATCAGCACTTCTGGACGGACAGTCTGCGTTCAACTCTTATCTATTCCTATGCCGAACGTGACAATGACCTGAAATATGTGCCGGATACTGTCGACAAGAGCTACCAGTCGGTCCACGCGAACCTGTTCTGGAGTCCGGTTAAACGTATCAACTTCGGTCTGGAATATATCTGGGCCATGAGAGAAGTGGAAAACGGAGACGACGGTGATATAAACAGGCTCCAGTTCGGTTTCCAATATCTTTTTTAGCCGACATGGCCAAACCGAAAGGCTCAGCCCGCATTTCTCATCAGTTCAGGCGGCATCAGCTACAAAATTTTCAAGAGTAAATAATAGTGGCCTATATTTACTGTTGAAATATTGCAGAAGATGGCGTCGCCTGGGCTGACCTTGGGTGAACATTGTGTCAATTTTGTTCGACTACTGATAGTTGGCTAATTATTTGTATTCTACAGCTCATCTCAAAATTGACACAATGTTCATGAGAAATGCGGGTTAGCCATTGATCATCATTTATTCTTCTCCTGTTTTTGTAAACCCCGGCAAAAAAAGAGCTTGTTGATTTAAATGGCTCAGAAAAGCCCCGGAGATAATATATCTTCGGGGCTTTTTTCCTGCAGCTTACTCTTTTTCCTTTTCTGCCGGACCGGATTTTTCCTTGTCCAGCAGATCATCACGCTTTGTATCCAGCAGACTGTTGATTCGCCACAGGGCTACCCTGAAATATTCTTTTCTGTCCGACCGTTTCAGGATATAATCAGTCTTCTTCTTTTTATCCTTGGCAAAACGATATTCCACCGTGGAACCATCCTTCTTTTTGACGGTAACCAGCAGAGCCGGGTTATCAAGTTTATAGGAAGGATCGTTCTTCCTGCCAAGAACACCATCCACTTTCAATTCGGCCAGGGTACTTACCAGGTTTGCCGCCACTGACTTTTTCGTTTTACCTTGCCCGGCATCTTTCAGGACAAATCCATCCTTTTCCCTGACCAGGGTCAGCTCATTTATCTGCAACTCAACGATCTCCTTTTTGTCCAGTTTCACCAGGGACGGATCGAGCCATTTATCCGGATCGACAGGAAAATCATAAGTCGCAAGATTGCCCCGGAAAATATCATTGCTGCCTTCCAGTCGCAGGTAGGCAGACCGGGCCCCTGCAGAATCACCAAGAAAAATGGTGGTCTTTTTCTCTTTTTCCTGCAATACCAGTTTTACTTTGAACTGCTCATCCGCCACATGAAATCGAAGAGCAGCAGATGAAGTTGTGGCAACAGGCCAACCTGCCTTGATTGTAACAATTTTCTCTAGCAAACCGCTGATCCTTGAACCGTCAGCAGCCACTTCAGAATGATCAGGCAGAATCCATTTCCCTTTTCTTTTTTCCAGAACAACCTGTTTTTTATCACCATCCATAATAGTAATATGATCCACAGTTGCAGTATTAAGAGAAACAAGAGGTTCTCCGACGCCTGTCTCCTGCCTGCCGCCTGAATAACAGTATATGACCAGCACAACCTGCACCACGAGTATCGCGGTCAGCAGTGGTAATAAACGTTTCATAGCTACACCCTCCCAGAATCATCAAGTATGGCCTGAAAACGAAGCCGTGTTCGCCGGCGCAGCCACAGGCTCATGACCCAGATAAGAATCAGACCCACCAGGGCCATTCCATAATTTAGATATTCGATCACCCGTCTCTCACCCGTCTGCAGAGGAAGTAGAATCCGGGAAAACCGGGTATGACTGCGCATGGCAAGCAGTTCCCGATCTTCCAGAGACCAGTCAATGCAGTTTGCAACCAGCTGAAGGGGGGCTTCGTAGCTTGTTCCGTTGACGCTGGAGCTCAAGCCCAGGGCAATATCGGACAGAAAAGTGTTTGAACCCAGGACAAAAAGACGGGATGAATCGGGAGAATGATCAATTACCCTGTTGATTGCAATCGCTTCCTCTTTTTTATCCCCGCTATTTTTTTCCGGTTTCTTTTCTGTCTTTTTCTCTTTTTTTACAGCTGCCAGGGGCGATGGTTTATCTTTAAACCATGAGTTGAAACCACCCTCCACCATGACAGCCAGGGGTATCCGGCCACGGGTTTTGCTCACCTGGAAACCCAGTTCGCCATACTGGTCAAAATCAGGCTGGATGTTGAGATTGTCAGAACGCCAGCTTTCTGGAGAACTGAACAGCAGTTCACTGACCTTTCGCTGCGCGTTTTTCTCCCTGTCCACTGTAACCGGAGATGCCCAGGACATTGTCAGCTGGCGCACACCGGCGAGCAGACCATCGTCACTCTCCATACCGTCTGGACGGATGTCCACAAAGAGCGGGTAGTTTACCAGTTGTGTTTCGCGGACAACAAAACCACCGAGATCACGCTTCCTGGGAACAGGAAAAGGCGTATTCTGAGGATCAAAGACCAGCTCTTTTTCAATCGTAATCCCATTATGTTCAAGCCATTTCTCCAGACCACTGTCAACCTTCCTGACTTTCAACGCCCCGTTCATTTCAATATCACAGGAAGAGGTTGCCATGATCACGGATCCACCCTGCATCAGGAACTGGTCTACCGCAAAAAGCTGTTTCTCGTTGAGCGATTCCGGTGCCAGCAACAGAAGAATATCGGCGTTTTCAGGAACCGTACCCTTTTTCAGGTCGGTATCAACTATATTGAAATCCTCCCCGAGATACTGATGCAATTGACGGAACTGCCTTTTCTGTTCCCTGGGAGCGTAGGGAGACATGGGAGGAGTGGAAACAGGTGTCCAGACAGCCACGGTCTTTAAGAATCCCGTGGAAAACCTCTTCAGGGCAGAATCGATTACCCGCTGTACTGCCTCTGCCTTGAGATCCTCGGGAAGGGGTACCTGAACCTCCTGGTCGCCATTCTTCATCACCATGTAAAACCAGAATGTCTTTGGAGAAAAAAGCCCGGCCACCATAGGTCTGAAACCCCACTTCTCTTCGAGCCGATTGATAAAATCCCCTCCCTTTTTATCGGGATCCACAAAGGTGGCACTGAACCGGCCACCGCTGTTTTTACCGGTTTCATCAACCGCTTTGACAATGGCCTTTTTCAAGTCAACCAGTTCTTTCGGCAATTTTTTGTCATCCGAGAAATAGGCTGTGAAACCAACGGATCCGGTAATATTCTCAAAAAGATTACCTCCGCTCTGATAACTGTACAGGACTTTTTTGATGGCCTGGCTGATATCATATTCGGGATTTTTCAGGTCAACGCTCATTTCGGTTTCACCGGCAGTCTTGATGTCAATCAGGTCGCGGAAATTCAGAGTTTCAAATTCGCTGCCGTAGGAGACCAGGATATCAAAATATGAATTGGTTACCGCTGTCTGGTAACGGGAGGCGGTGCGGAAAGGAACCGGGCGGATACCATATTTTTCCCCGGCCTCCTGTTCCAGGTCAGGGTGTTCACCCGGATCGATAATCTCAACCTTGACCCTGCCGTTTCCGGCAGCCTCGTACTCTTTCAAGAGGTCACTCAATCTCGGTACCAGGGGAGCCAGGAGCGGATGGGTCTGGGCGGAAAAATAACCACGGATCAGCAGAGGTTCCCGCAGACGGGACAGATAACTGCGGGTAGCATCACTCAGGGTATAGATTTTGTTCTCGGTCAGGTCAACTCTCACCTTCTGCACCGGGGCCATCCAGATATTGACAACAACCAGGTTGACGACGGCAAGCAGGGTCACGAGCTGCCAGGTACGATGGGAAACTTTACCTGTATTGCCGGCCCAGCGCTGTTGTTCAAGCGAGTAACCGGTCAATACAAGGAAGATCGCACAGACACTCAGGTAATAGAGAAGATCACGAACATCAATCACTCCACGGGTGATTGAATCAAAACGGGAACCACTTCCCAGCAGTTTCAACAGTTCGGCTGTGGAATTATTGAAAAACGAGGTAAAGACCGGTGAACCGAGAAAATAAAACACAGCACAGATGAATACGCTGGTAATAAGCGCAACCAGCTGATTGTCCGACCTGGAACTGACAAAAATACCAATGGAAATATAGGCAGAAGCAAGAAAAAGAGAGGCAAGATAGCCGCCAAACACCGGACCCCAGTCAAGGGGGCCGATAAAACTGACCGTCACAGCCAGGGGCAGGGACAGCAGGAGTGCCAGGGCGACAAGCCCGAGACAGGCCAGAAACTTTCCACAGATTAGAACCAGGGAGGAGACCGGGGAGGTCATAAGAAGCTCCCGGGTACCGGTACGCCTCTCTTCCGCCCACATCCGCATGGTGATAGCCCCGCACAGAAAAATCAGGAGCAGAGGCATCCATTTAAAAAGTGGCTGCATATCAGCAATATTACGGGCAAAAAAAGACTCAATCCAGAAAAAAATAAAATAGGTGGCACCAAGAAAGGCACCGAGAAATATATAGGCCGCGGGAGAGGAGAAAAAGGTTCCGAACTCCTTCCCGGCTATCCGGAGCATTGTTTTCATTGCATCCTCCCAGATGACATCATTGTTTCACTGAAGATTGTTTCAAGATCCCTCGATTCGGGGGTCAACTCAAAAAGTTTCCAGTTATTCTGCATAATCGTATCGGCAATTTCCGGTGTAATATCCGGAGCATCACCCTTAATTTCGAGAGAATATCTGCTCAACCCCTTTCCCCTGTCGACACGGACAGCCTGAACAAAAGGCAGCGCCTCCAGAATATCCGAAGCATTGTCAACATCCAGGGCAACACTGACACTGCGGCTTTCCTTCAAGGTTTCCAGGGACTCATCCAGCACCTTTTCACCGTCCCGAATAATGATTACCCGGTCGCATACAGCCTGTACCTCCTGCATGATATGGGTGGAAATAATTATGGTGGCCCGGGGGGCCAATTCCTTGATCAGTTGCCGCATGTGACCGATCTGGGTCGGATCAAGCCCGTTGGTCGGCTCATCAAGAATAAGAAGCTCTGGCTCATGGAGCAGGGCCTGGGCAACCCCCAGTCTCTGCCGTAACCCCCGGGAGAGAGTATCAATACGATCGAAGGCCCGGTCACTGATCCCGGTCATTTCCAGGACTTCACGAATTCTCCTTTTCTTTTCCGGTTCACCCAGATTGCGCAGAGAGGCGCAGTAATCAAGGTAGCCAATTACCGACATCTCCGGGTAAACAGGGCAGTTTTCCGGCAGATAACCGATAATTTCCTGAACCTTGCGCCGATTTTGGGCCAGATCATGACCACCGATCCTGACCTGCCCGGTGGTGGGTTCGAGAAAACCGGTCAATATCTTCATTATCGTGGTCTTCCCGGCTCCATTGTGACCGAGCAGGCCGACAATCTCACCCCGTCCGATATCAAACGACACCTGACGCAGGGCGAAATCAGATCCATATTTTTTCGACAAATTGTCTGCCTGTATCATCTGTTTCTCCTTTATCACTTGAACATCCATACTCCCTTCCACTGAACCAGCACAACTGGGCTGGAAAGCTGAGCAATGAGAAAGCAATGAAAATCCCAACTGTGACGAAAAAACCTGCTGTGACTGGGTTTTCAGATAACAATGCCCTTCAGCCTGAAAGGAAAATCATCCAAGGCACAATACTAACTCTGCAACATTACACAAACATTACAGTAAGATTACAAAACTGTAATCTTACTGTCTTTGATGCACGAAGCTTTCAAAGGACGCTTTCACCCAGACGACAGTTTGTGGTATAAAGCGTTAAGACCGGGTTGGCCAACCGCAGCATGTATGCCGACAGCTGTCCGGAAATACCAATGAAAAGAAAACGTACTTTCCCCTGCAGAACAACAGTGATGAAAATATGAAAGATAAAAACCACTCCGGAAAATCAGATCCTCCACAAAAGACAGAACACAGTGGAGGCAGACTTGGCACCTTTGCCGGAGTTTTTACCCCGTCTATCCTCACTATTCTTGGTATTATCCTCTTTCTGCGTCTCGGGTATGTGACAGGAAGCAGTGGTGTTGCCAGGGCATTCATCATCATTGCCATTGCCAATGTCGTCACGGTACTGACCAGCATGTCCCTGGCGGCCATCGCCACCAATCTCAAGGTCAAGGGAGGTGGTGATTACTATCTTATTTCCCGCACACTGGGCATGGAATTCGGTGGAGCCATCGGCATTGTCCTCTACCTTGCCCAGTCGGTTTCAGTGGCCTTCTATTGCATCGGTTTTGCCGAGGCCCTCAGTGCCATCATGGGACCAACGTTTTTTCTCTCTCCACGGTTGATTGCCCTTCTTGCCGTATCCGCCATTTTTGCACTCGCCTGGATCGGTGCTGACTGGGCCACTCGATTCCAGTACCTGGTCATGCTCCTGCTGGGAGCCGCTCTTTTTTCCTTTTTCGCCGGTGGTCTGCCCCGTTGCAGCGCAGACATCTTCCTGGCAAACTGGTCACAGCCAACAGGCGGTCCACCATTCTGGGTTATTTTTGGAATCTTTTTTCCGGCGGTCACCGGCTTTACCCAAGGAGTCAGCATGTCGGGAGACCTGGCTGATCCCGGAAAAAGCCTGCCCACCGGTACTTTTATGGCTGTCGGGCTATCAATTATCATCTATTTCGCAGTGGTCGCGGTTTTTGCCAGCGTTCTGCCAAACAGAACACTGATGGAAGATTACCAGGCAATCAAACTGGTTTCCCGTTATGATTTTCTGATCGACGCCGGAGTCATCGCCGCTACTCTCTCCTCCGCCATGGCCTCTTTTCTCGGTGGGCCACGGATTTTGCAATCCCTGGCGGCAGACAGAATTTTCCCCTTCTTACCCCCTTTGCCAAAGGAGCTGGAAAGGGGAACAACCCCCGCCGGGCTGTTCTGCTCTCAGGAGTCATAGCAGTGGGTGTCATCATGGTCGGTCAGTTGAACCTGGTGGCCCGGATTGTCACCATGTTCTTTCTGATTTCCTACGGACTGCTCAACTATGCCACCTACTACGAGGCCAACTCCAGCAGCCCGTCATTTCGTCCCCGTTTCAAATGGTTCAATAAATACCTGAGCCTTGCCGGCTGCCTTGTCTGTCTGTTGATCATTTTTGCACTCGACCCCCAGTACGGAGTTATCGCCATGGCCATTCTAGCCGCCATCCATCAATATATAAAAAGGACAGCCGGACCTTCCCGCTGGGCCGACAGCGGCCGCTCCCATGCCATGCAGGTTATCCGCAGCCAATTGCTGGCAGCCAGAGATGATCCGGAACATGACCGGGACTGGCGTCCTCATATCCTGGCCTTTACAAAAGACAAGGAACGAAGGTTGCCTCTCCTCCGTTTTGGTGACTGGATTGCAGGACGAAGCGGTATAATTACTGCTGTAAAAATCGTTGAAGGAGGTCCGCTGAAGGTCGAGAAAACAAGGCGGAATGAACAGAAAGAACTGGACAGGCTTATCCGAACGGAAAAGCTTGATATCTTCCCCCTGGCCATCACCGCACCCGATTTCACAACCGCCCTGCCTTACCTCCTGCAGAGCTATGGAATCGGTCCGGTAAAAGGAAACACTGTATTAACCAACTGGTACGGGAAAACCATGACACCCTTTCCCGGCCTTACCGCCATGAAATTCGGTCATAACCTGCGTGTGGCCTTTCGCCGGGGCTATAACCTGGTTGTTTTCCACATAGACCCTTTACGGACCTGCAATATCTTTGATCCTGAAAAAAAAGACAGGGCCATTGATGTCTGGTGGAACAATGATGCCAGCAGCCGGCTGATGCTGTTGCTTGCCCACCTGATGACCCGCAATGAACTGTGGAAAAACGCAGCAATCAGATTATTGTCTGTAAAAGAAGAAAACCCGGCCAGGCATATCGAAGAAATAGATCGGCAGCTTGATGACGCAAGAATCGGGGCAGAGGTAATCCTGGCCGACGACAGGAAACCGGAAACAGTTCTGGCCCATTCCAGCTCTTCATCCATCGTCTTTCTTCCTTTCCGGATACAACGATCCATGCTTACGGATACGAGCGGTTACAGCCTGGAACGTGTCCTGACACAGCTGCCTCCCACGGCCCTGGTTATGGCTGCGGAAGATATTGATCTTGATGCTGAACCGGAAGAGGGTTCAGCTGGTGAACTGGCGGAAGCCCTGGATCGGCTACAGGAAATGGAAAGACGTATGGCTGGAGCAGAAAAACAGTATCAAAAACTTGAAAAGCTGACACTATCCCTTCAACAGCAGATCGAAGACACGGCCGACTTACCCGAAACCGAACGGGAACACATTGAACACCAGCTTTCCAATGCCCGTCAAAAACTGGAAAAACTGTTCAGAAAAAAGGCGAGGGAGCAGGCCAAACTCGATGATGCCATCAAGGTTGTCAAAGACTTCTGAGCACTGACAAGAAGAATTTTCCAGGTCAATAGTCGATATTCTCTTCAAACTCCCGGAGACGTTTATTAATGGAACGCAACTCCGTAATAGTGGTCCAGTTGGCAATAAAGATCGAAAAGGACTCGCGTACTTTGCTGAAAGCATTCGACACCTGAACGAGAACACCCAGGGTAATGATACCGGTAAAGAGTCCCGGCCCCATGATCAGGTAAGGGACAATCACCATCAGCTGCTCGAAGAAATTGACCCAGATATCAAAATAACCGTAATGGAGAAACAGCCTGTTGTAATTGAACTTAAGACCGGTAAACAACTCAATGATTGTCTCTGTTTTGCCGTAGTTGATCTTATCATCCTCGGCATAAACCAGCTCTTTTCTGAATGCCGCTTCCACTTTCTGGTTGTTATATTCAAGCCCCGGCAGCTTGATTCCCACAAACCATGAAATCAGCAGACCTCCAATGGACACGATCAGTGCCACCCAGACCAGACTGCCCGGAACTTTTTTGATCAACTCAATATCCACACCGCTGCTCAATCCCCAGAGAATGGGGAGAAAAGCAAAAAGTGTCATGATGGCCCGGATAACCTGCAAACCAAGGGACTCGAATATCCTGGCAAAGCGGTAGATATCCTCCTGGATACGCTGGCTGGCCCCTTCGACCTCTTCTTCCACCTGCTGCCATTTCTCCACATAGGCAAAGGTCATGGCTTCCCGCCATTTAAACGCATAGATCCTTGTAAAGTAAGCAGTCACGGTTGCAATCAGTACATAAGGAAAGGCAATTTTTGCAAATTTCAGCATCTCCACCCACAACTCCGACACCTCATGTTCCGTTGCTTTCTGAAGAATATTATAAAAACTGCCATACCATTCGTTGATACGGACCGTCAGTTCCACTTGAAAATAGAGAGCCAGCAACAGGATTAAAGCTCCACCATAGGCCCAGACAAACCATTCTCTGCTTTTAAAAAATGATCGAAACACGTTTTCTTTCCTCTACCCATCAGTATTGGTATTTCACGATTCAGGTACAATAGATCTTGCCCGGCACAAGTCAAGAAAACAACATACTTTTCCATTCTTTTCGATAGAAAAGCTCAAAATCGTCACGGATTCAGAATGAGCCCCGGGGCGTCTCCAGGTTCTTAATAGTCAGGCTGAGTTTCAAACGTAATCAGAAACAAAATAAATCATTTCATGAAAGATAATCGCAGCCAGCAGAATGGCTGTTCCCATATGATAAACAGTCAACAGAGATTTCCGCCATCTTTTCCCCAGGGAAAAAAGAATTCTGTACTGCGTATACAGGGCAACCCCCCAGGCAAGCCAGCCCCAGCCGGAGAAAAGATGACCGCCTGCCGGAAGCCCGGAGAAGGCGGAGATTCCAAGAAGCATAATCAGCGGAAGGTGGAAAAACGTCACAACCTCTGGATATTTCCACTTCAGTTTCTCCGAGACAAGCCCGAAACCAATGGAACCAGCGGCAGAATAAAGAAGAAGGCCGTTTTCAAAGTTCCAGGGAAACATCTGCATATGAATTTCACGCAATCCGGCAACATACCACCAGCAAAGAGCCATGAACAGCAGAAAGGCCTCCTGGTATCGACTCACACCTGACCTGGAGCCCCTTTTTTTCTGCAGAAAAAACAGGGAAAACCATGCTGACAGGGAAAGGAGAAAGCATTGGAAAAAATAGCTGTTAAGAAAGATCATCCCCGTACAGGATACCAGGATGTTTTTAAAAAAGTCAGCCCGGCCGCAAGCTGCAGTGCAATCCCGAAAAAACTGACACCGTCCCGGTTCCGGCAACCTCCTGAAGTAACAAGACCACTACCTGCCAGACAACCGAGCACAACAAACCATTGCCAACTCATTATCTTTTCAGCAACTTACCGAATTGCTCCGGCTGTCACCCTGTCCCCCGGAAGATTTCGTTTTTCAAGATAGGAGCGAATCTTTTCCCTATCCTGTTCTGATTTTTTCCGGGCAAGATTCGCCTTGGCTGAAAGAGTATCAATACGAACCGCAACAACCGTGCAGAGGTCTACTGCCGCAGTTTCCTCTGTTATCTCGTGAAATGACCTCATCCCCTCATGGCTTGCCATCAAGGCATTGAGGGCCCCAGCTTTTCTCTTCGCTCATTCACACGTTCTGCCCGCCCTTTTATAATCACGCTTTTATAAAACTGGCTTACCGAACAGGGTGAAGCTTCCCTGTCAAATCCGGTATCCAGGTAAGCCAGTGGGAGATCAACCTCAAAACAGACCCGGTCATCCACGTCAATATTATCCAGTTTTTCACCTTTTCGTGCACAGTGAAAATAAATAGCTCCCTGCCAATACACATAATTCAGAGGAGTAATATACGGGTACCCGTCCTGACCAAAAGTTGCCAGCCGCCCTATCCTGCACCGATTCAGCAGTTTTTCTATTTCTTCCTGATCTGCAATCTCTTCATGCTTCCTGCGCATACTGCCCCTCCTCTTTCCACAGGGAAAAAAGCTCTCTTATTCCCTTTTCGGCAAACCCCATCATCGTCAGAAAAGCATCACCGGCAAATGGTATACCTTCCGCCGTGGACTGTATTTCAATCCACCGCCCATCTGCAGACATGACAAAATTTGCGTCAGCCTCGGCAGCGGAATCCTCACTGTAATCAAGATCAAGTAAAGGAATCCCACCCACTATTCCCACTGAAATGGCAGCCACTGGAAGAATTTCCGGAAGGTTTTCGAGTTTTTTTTCAGCCACCAGTTTCTTCAGAGCATCACGAACTGCCAGGCCCCCCCGGTAATACTTGCTGTTCGGGTGCCCCATCAGCATTAAGAACGTCACAGTCAACCCGGAGTGTTCTCTCGCCAATGGTTTTCAAATCAACCATCATTCGCAGACTGCGCCCGACCAGTCTCTGGATCTCCATTGTTCGACCGGACCTGCCGTTCACCTCACGACGATACCGGCTGTCGGTCGCACAGGGTAACATGCCGTACTCCGCGGTAATCCACCCCTGCCCTGAATCCTTTAAAAAAGGAGGAACCGATTCCTCTACCGACACCCCACATATCACATGGGTATTTCCCATTTTTATCAAGATTGAGCCATCGGCCTGATATTGTACACCCCGCTCAATCGAAACCGGCCGAAGAGAATCCGCAGCCCTGTTGTTTCCTCGCATATTTCCTCGCTGTTTATAATTACAATTCACAACACCTGAAAAACCCCTCACTCCTAACCCCTAACTCTTCACCCTTTACTCCTAACTCCTCACCCCCAACCACCAACAAACACCGTAACATACTGTAATAAAACCATTTTAACAAACAGAATGTAAATTAACAGACAAAGCAACAAAACAGTAATTTATAAATCATCCAAAGCGCACAGTCTAATATAATTATGCACAATACGCATTTTACCGTATTTAGTTAAAGAAAACACTTTACCAAGAGCAGGATTTTATGGTATGGAAGTCAATCAGAAACCCCAAACTTAGAGCATTTGCTTCATTAGCAGAGGAGAAACTCCCCATGAAAAAGCTTTTATTTGTTCTGTTGCTCATCACCCTGATTCTACCCTGTGGTTCCATGGCTGCTGGTAAAAAAAACCCACTGGCTGCATGGCAACCCAAATTTGATCCCAGTGGTGCCAAATACACTTATATTCTTTCCAATATATCACATCCGGTTATTGAAGGTGTAGGAGTTGGCTATCGTATCCGTGACAAGGTCTGGGAAAAATCGGGTGGCAGGCTGTATGTTGATTTCCGTCCCCTTGCCCAACTGGGCGGCGAAAAGGATGTTATCAGTAAGCTGAAACTCGGAGCCGTTCAGGGCATGCTCAGCTCCTCTGTGGCTGCAGCCAATATTTCCGACAGACTGGGAATCGTCAATCTCCCATATGTTGTGGATACTTTTGATAAACTGGATACCTTCAGAAATACGCCGGAACTGTGGGAACCTTTTGCCAACGGTGCCCAACGGCAGGGGTTGCTTGTAGCCGACATCACAGGTTACGGCCCATACGGCTGGGCAACCACCACTCCCGTCGCCACCAATGCTGACGCAAAGAAAATCAATTTCCGCATTGCGGAAGCTCCGGTCAACACAGATATCTACAAGGCATGGGGCTTGAAATTCACGGTCATGCCATGGCCGGATGTCCCTCAGGCCCTGCAGACCGGTGTTATCACCGGCCTTGATCATACCGCTATTGTCTGCAATATCACCAGGAAATTTACCATCGCCAAGTCATTTACCGAGCTGAATTACGCCCAGGGGCTTTTTATTCACCTTATCAACAAACGCTGGCTGAAAAAACTGCCGAAAGATCTTCAGGAAATCCTCCTGTCCGTTATCAAGGAAGAAAGCTCCAAGACCCGTGAACTGACTCGCAGACAGCATGAGGCTCAAGTAGCCAAGGCTAAGGCAGCGGGCGTCACTTTTATCAAACTGTCAGATGCCGATATTCAGGAACTCAAGCACAAAGCAGAACCGGTTCTGGAAAAATGGGGGAAAAAAATCGGCCCGGACTACCTGAACAAGGTCAGGCAGGCACTTGCTGATAACTGATTATTCCTTTCCAGGCAGTCTTCAGCCTTGTCAATAAAACCCAGGTTCTCTTCTGGTCACCGTGGAACAGGTTCCACAGTGACCAGATTTTTTTGATTAAGCGAAACAATCTGCGGCAACCATGCTAAAAAAAATATTCAGACAAGTTGACCGTGTTTTTCTTTTTTTCGAGGAATGGTCTCTTTTTGTGGCTGTGTGCGTCGCTCTCCTGGCGGCCATGGCCAATGTTGTTCTCCGCAAGACAACCAGTGATTTTAATATTTACTGGTCAGATGAGATCGTCAGGAAAGTTATCTTCTTCACCACATACATAGGCTGTGTGGCCGCCGTTCGCAGCAGGGAGATGATCTGCATTGATGCCCTGCCGCAGATGGCGCCGGGACTGAAAAAACCTCTGGCTCTCTTTTCCCAGTTTACCGTACTCATCTTTTCCGGAGCCATGGTTTACCTCGGCTGGCAGATGACGGTAATGATGTTTGAAGATGAATATGCCAAAACAGCCACCCTGCAGATCCCCGAATTCTATTTTTACGCCATCCTGCCCCTGATGGGCTGCATGATGTTTATTCGCACCCTGATAACTATCCGGGAAACCTGGATCAACAAACGGGACATCACCGGGGAGAATTAGCACGTGGAACAGAGTTACATTCTTATCTTCGCCCTTCTCCTTGGCTGTCTTGCCTCCACCGTCCCGGTTTTCATGGCCCTTTTTTTTACGGGAACAGTCGGCCTTGTTTACGGAGTAGGCATCGACCCCCAAATAGTCATTGAAGTTCTCTATCGCAGTATGGATAAATTTGCCCTGGTAGTCGTAGTGTTTTTCATTCTCTGCGGCAACATCATGACTACCGGGTCCATTGTGGAAAAACTGATCAAAACGGCAAACGTGCTGGTGGGATTTCTCCCGGGAGGACTTGCCATGGCTGGAATACTGGCCTGTGGCTTCTTCGGGGCAATTTCAGGCTCCACTGTGGCTACCGTAGTTGCCATCGGCGGATTCATGATTCCGGCCCTCATCGAAAATGAATATGATGAGAAATTCGCAGTGGGGATTATGACAACTGCACCGATCCTGGGAGTGATCATCCCCCTTCCATCGCCATGATCCTCTATGCCATGGTCAGCAATGACCAGCTTGAGGCACTCTTTCTGACCGGTTTCATCCCCGGCCTGATGATCATTCTGGCCATGAGTTTCTACACATACATAGTTTGCAGAAAAGCCGGAATGAAAAGGCGCAAAGCTCCTTCAGTAAGCGAGGCACTGACCGTACTGAGAGAAAGCTGCTGGGCCCTTTTCCTCCCCGTGCTTATCTTCGGTGGTATCTACTCCGGTCTCTTCACGGCTAATGAAGCCGCAGTTGTTGCCTGTTTTTATGCCTTTTTCGTGGAAATAGTTATCCACAAAGACATGAAAATGAGGGATGTAAAAAAGGTGGTTGTCACCTCGGCAATTACCTCTTCCACTCTTCTCATTATCGTTGCCGGGGCTTCGGTCTTTGGAGAATACCTGACCTTCGAGCAGATTCCAGGCAAAATTGCCGCCGTGGTTGTGGAAAATATATCTTCCCCTGGGTTTTTCTGCTCTCCGTCAATGTGCTGCTGCTCTTTATCGGCATGTTCATGGATATTATCTCAGCAACCCTGATCCTCACCCCGATCTTTCTGCCACTCCTGGACAAATTCGGTATAAACACCATGCACTTTGGCCTGCTGATGACTATAAATCTCGGTATAGGCTACTGTACTCCACCCCTGGGAGTCAGCCTCTATATTTCAGGAGCCCGTGTCCATAAAAACCTGCTCTACGTTTCCCGGGCGGTCATCCCTTTTCTGCTCATACAGATGGCCATCCTGCTCCTGCTGACTTTCTGCCCCGATATCGTGCTGCTGCTTCCGCGCCTGATTTACGGATAAAGGCATGGCTGCTTATCCAAATCCATGGATTATTTTTCCCGTTCAATCAGTCCTTTGACAAACCAGCGCTGCATGGACAGAACGACAAGAACTGGAGGCATCATCACCATCAGGGCAGCCCCAGGGCCACATTCCATTCTGGCAGGTCATCCGCCTGGGGAATCAGGTCCTGCAGACCGATAACAGCCGTAGTCATATGAGGGTCCGTTGTAATGAGCAGTGGCCAGAGATATTGGTTGTAACCATAGACAAACTCTATCACGATCAGGGCGGCAATATTGGTTTTTGAAAGAGGAAATAAAATCTTTCGGAAAAAAGTCATGGGGCTGGCACCGTCCATTTTTGCAGCCTCACTCAGTTCTTCCGGGACTGTAAGAAAGAACTGTCTGAAAAGAAAGGTACAGGTAGCAGACGCTATCAGGGGCATTATCAGACCTGTATAACTGTCCAGCAGTGACCAGTTGAGAGTCATTTCAAAGTCGTGGCCGACAATCCATGAGACCATGCCGTTGAGATGAAGAGTATCCCATAGGGCCTGAAGCGGGCCAAGGACATTGGCAGCTACTTCATAGGTTGGCATTATCCGAACTTCAACAGGCAGCATAAGAGTGCAGAAAACAGACGCAAAAGCCACCACACGAAGCCTGTAGTCAAAATAGACTATGGAAAATGCACCAAAAATGGAAACAATGATTTTACCGATGGTAATACCGGCTGCCATGATGAAGGAGTTCATGATCTGGGTGCCGAGATTACCTCTTGTCCACGCCTCTTTCATGTTGACCAGAAACTGATCCCCGGGAATAAGCGGTATAGGTACTTTTGAAACATCTTCCAGGGGAAGTGTTGCTGCAATCAGACTGTATATGATGGGAAAACCGACAATTAGAATTCCAACCATCAGAAAAACATAGGTAAAGGTATCGAGTACAGGTGTTTTTTCAACCATGGTAACTATCCGGTATATTGGACTTTTTTCTCTACATATTTAAATTGCAGAACAGTGATTACTATAATGAGAGTCATCAGGACAACGGACTGGGCGGACGAGGAACCGAGGTTCAGACCGACAAAGCCATCCTGGTAGACTTTATAGACAAGGATATTCGTTGAGCCCCCCGGCCCCCCTGGGTGACCGTATGAATCACACCGAAGGTTTCAAAAAATGAATAGATGATATTCATTACGGACAAAAAGAAAAAAGTCGGGGACAACAGAGGAAAAGTAATGGCCCAGAACCGCTTGAAAGGGCTGGCACCGTCAATGGCGGCGGCCTCTATCAGAGATTTTGGAATGGCCTGCAAACCGGCCATGAAAAAGACAAAATTATAGCTTATCTGTTTCCAGGCGCTGGCCATGGTAATCATGATCATGGCATCCATACCGTTCAGTACGGGATTCCAGTCCACCCCCAGCCATTTTTTGATGCCAAGCGCCACAATGCCGTAAGAGGGGTGAAGAAGGAAAAGCCAGAGAATACCTGAAATGGCCGGTGCCACGGCATAGGGCCAGATAAGCAGTGTTCTGACAAGGGCTGTAGCCCGCAGCGCTCTGTTGGCCATGGTTGCAATAAAAAGCCCCAGGGAAATAGACACAGAGGCAACCGCGATGCTGAAGGTAAACGTCGTCAGAATCGACTTGAGATAAAGAGGATCCCTGAAAATCTCAAGATAGTTGTAAAACCAGACAAATCTGCTGCTCTGCCCAAAGGGATCACTTAACAGAAAAGACTGGATCAGTCCCTGCAGTGCCGGCCAGTAAAAAAAAGTCAGGGTAATAACAACCTGTGGCAGAATAAGGAAGTAGGGCAGATAGGATGATTTAAAGGCGGATCGTTTAATCATATTAACAGTTCAGCCGGAGCTCCCGTCTGGAAGCTCCGGCTGTATTTATGCTTGCTCTTTATTTTTTATAGGTTCTTTCAAAGGTTCTCAGCTGGACATTGCTTCTGGCAACTGCATTGTCCAGTGCTTCCTGGGGTGTTTTCTTTCCGTTCCAGACAAGCTCAAGTTCCTCATTGATGATATTTCTTATCTGAACAAAATATCCAAGACGCAGTCCCCTGGAAATTTTGGTGGGGATTGCCCGGTTGAGCTGATCGATACCCACAGTCTGCAGGGGATTTTCCTTATAATATCCTTTTGCCTTCAGATCATTATAGGCATTCAGAGTAATAGGAAAATAGCCGGTTTCCTTATGCCAGTATTCCTGCATCTCATTGCCTGCCAGGAATTTCAAAAATGCAGCCACACCCTCATATTCCTTCTTACTGTGGCCCTTGAGAACCCAGAGAGAGGCCCCACCGATAATGGAGTTCTGTGGGTTTTTCATGGATGCTTCCACAGGAAGGGGTGCCGCATCCCATTTAAAATTCTTCACAGCTTTTTTCAGCTTGGCAATTCCACTGACGGAATCCATATATACAGCCACATGCTGGGCGATGAATTCTGATTTTGGTCCCTGGTATTTCTGCCCACCGTACATGAACCGTTTGTCATCCGCCCATTTTTTCAATCGCTCAATATGACCGACAACAAGAGGATTATTGATTTTCAATTCACAGTCAAGCCCTTCATAACCGTTTGCCCTGCTTGCAAATGGCACGTTGTGAATGGCACTGTAATTCTCAATCTGGACCCAGGACTGCCATGCGGTAACCATCCCTGCGGGAGCAATACCGGCATCTACGATTTTTTTGGTTATTTTTCCAAGTTCATCCCATGTTATGGGTTTCGTCTTGGAAAGAGGTGCGATACCGGCTTTTTCAAACATGCTGACATTATAATACATAATGGGCGTCGAAGAATTAAAAGGCATCGACATGAGATTACCGTCAGCATCCATGTAATAGGAGAGAACAGCCTGGAGATAATTGGACCAGTCAATATTGTAACCGTTTTCAGCCATGAGTTTATGAACGGGATAAATTGCGCCCGACTGCATCATGGTCTGGGTTCCCACTTCAAAAACCTGAAGAATATGGGGTTGTTTTTTTGCTCTGAATGCTGCGACGCCGGCATTCATAACCTCATCGTAGTTACCTTTATTGGTACCGACAACCACATACTCTGACTGGGATTCGTTGAATTTCTTTATCATGTTCTCAACGACTTTTCCCCTGGCGCTTCTCATTGCATGCCACCAGTTGATAGTCACGGGCTTTGCCAGTACTGCTGCCGGGAATGCCAGACTGATACCCACAGCAACACTTACAACCAAACGGTTTAATTTCATAGTGCTCCCTCCTGGAAAAAGAATCTTGTTCACTACCCCCCTTCAAAGGGATAAGTAGTTCCATGAAAATATATTCCCAAATAAACAGGTCAATATTTTCACTGCTTACACCTCAACCCAGCAAAACATAAAATATTCCTGATTGCCAGATAATCTCTCATACCGCCAGTATGAAAAATTCACCTGAGGTGATGTTCAGAACTGTATAACATACCTTTATTGAAAGCAGTCGGCAATAGTTCGAAAGCCAAATTGATTTCGTATATTTCGGAAAAAATGTCTTTTCACCATATTTTACTGCCATATACAAACACTCCAAAAAGTATTTTTTCTTTCTCATTCATAAATATTTCAATAAAAAACAGTTGTGCTCTGTCACTATTTATTGTTTTTTGAACTCAGTATATTGAGTGTCTGTACAGAAATGAGATTTTTTGTTCGAGTTCAGGTAAGCGCAGACTCCGAGGAGCACAGAATAATAAAAAGGGCAGCATATTAGACATATGTGAGCATTTTTATTATTCGTTGCGATGCAGAAATCGGGCAAAAAGGCCATTTATGGACAAACACTATTTAACCTGAATCCGTGTACATCTGAGGGTGATGCACAAAAAATCACGAAACTGTCATGGATTTCAGTTTTTCTTCTTCGAAAAAAAATGTTTCAAAAATCGAAAGGCGGATTTCACAATGACGGTATTGAAATTTGAACATGTAATCAAAAGATACGGCAAAACCGAGGTCATTCACGGGATTGATCTTGAAGTAAGGGACAAGGAGTTCCTTGTCCTTGTTGGCCCTTCAGGTTGTGGTAAATCTACCCTTTTACGGATGATAGCTGGACTTGAAGAGATATCCGAAGGCACTATCTCCATTGACGGTGAAGTCATAAATGAAAAAGCACCCAAGGATCGCGGCCTTGCCATGGTCTTTCAGAATTATGCGCTTTATCCCCATATGAATGTTTACGAGAACATGGCATTCGGACTCAGGCAGCTGAAAACCCCCAAAGAAGAAATCAAACAACGGGTTGAGGAAGTGGCGGAAATCCTTGAGCTGGGTGAACTGCTCAAACGAAAGCCCCATGAACTCTCCGGCGGACAGCGCCAAAGGGTGGCCATGGGCCGGGCTATGGTCAGAAAACCCTCGATTTTTCTTTTTGACGAGCCACTGTCCAATCTAGACGCAAAACTCCGGATCCAGATGCGGGCCGAAATCAAATTGCTCCACCAGCGGGTTCAGTCCACCATGATTTACGTGACTCACGATCAGGTGGAAGCCATGACCCTGGCTGACAGAATAGTGATTCTGAAAGACGGTTATATTGAACAGGTAGGAACCCCGCTGGAGCTCTTTTTAAAACCGGTCAATATCTTTGTCGCCGGCTTTATCGGTACTCCACCAATGAATCTTATTCCCTGCATAATCCGTGGTGATAATAAATCTGCATATCTCGATTTCGGCAACGATTTCAGGATGCCTGTTCCTCCCCTGCCGAGTGCTGAGTTCACCGACGGACAGAAGGTTATCATGGGGCTGCGCACGGAAGAAATCACTATTGCCGGAGAAAAAGATGTCCTCCGGAAGGAATGGATCTTCCCTGGAACAGTGAAGGTTGTTGAACCCCTCGGAAATGAGAATCATCTGCACGTTGCAATGAACGGCGTAACATTTGTTGCCAGATGCGAAGGACGAAAAATCATTCAGAACGGAGAAAAAATAGATGTCGCTTTCAACCTTGAACAGCTCCATATTTTTGATGCCGAAACAACAAGGGTTGTCTATCAGAACGGCTGAGGCGGGACAGGCCCGATGAACGCGACCAATCCCGAACTCGAACTCGCGCGCGAATTCCTTGCAACCACGGACTGCAATATTTTCCTGACGGGCAAGGCTGGAACCGGGAAAACAACTTTTCTGAAAAACCTGAGAAAAAGAAGCCCGAAACGCATGGTTGTCACTGCCCCAACCGGAGTGGCAGCCATCAACGCCGGTGGTGTCACCCTCCATTCCTTCTTTCAATTACCTTTTAGCCCCTTTGTTCCCGGGAGCGAAGCTTTTTCCCAGGGCAACCGCCGCAAATTCAGAAAGGAAAAAGTCAATATTATTAAAAGTCTTGACCTGCTTGTCATCGACGAAATCAGCATGGTACGTTCGGACATGCTGGACGGGGTAGACAGCGTTCTGCGCCAATACAGACGCTCCAGTCTGCCGTTTGGTGGAGTACAGCTGCTCATGATCGGAGACCTCCATCAACTGGCTCCTGTGGTCCGGGAGAACGAATGGAGACTGCTTTCACAATATTACGACTCCCCCTATTTTTTCAGCAGTAACAGTCTGAGGAAGACAGAATTCTACACCATAGAACTACAGCATATCTATCGTCAATCGGACAAAAAATTCATTGATCTTCTCAACAAGGTCCGTGACAACAACCTGGACGAGAGCAGTCTGCAGGAACTCAACAGAAGATACCTGCCCGACACCTCATCGGCGGAAAAAGAAGGCTTCATCACCCTCTGTACACATAACCGTAACGCAGACGATATTAATAGCGCCAGACTGAACTCGCTCATCACCCCAACCCGCAGATTCGAGGCGGAAATAGTCGGTGATTTCCCTGAGCATACCTATCCGACATCCGCCCTGCTGGAACTGAAGGAAGGGGCCCAGGTCATGTTCGTCCGCAACGACAGCTCTCCTGAAAAACTCTATTTCAACGGTAAAATTGGTAAAATCCTCCACATCCGCGGAGAGGAAATTCTGGTCAAATGTCCGGGGGATACCGAACCCATTACCGTATCACCGGAAACATGGGAAAATATCGAGTATAAACTCGACGAGGAAAACGGAGAAATCAAGGAAAACAGAATCGGCGAATTTGAACAATATCCCCTGAAACTGGCATGGGCCATAACCATTCACAAGAGCCAGGGACTCACCTTTAATCACGCCATAATTGATGCCCGGGCCGCCTTTGCCCACGGCCAGGTTTACGTTGCCCTCAGCCGTTGCAGGACCCTGGAAGGTCTGATTCTCAGCTCTCCCCTCTCCGGATCTGCAATCAAAAGTGACCCTGCCATTGCCAGGTTTACCCGTGAAAGCCGGAAAAGCAGGCCAAACCGAAAACTCCTTGAACGTGCAGCAATCCGTTACCAGCAACGGCTTCTGCTTGAATGCTTTACTTTCGACAAACTGCGCTACCTTCTGGGTCGTTTTACCGGCCTTGTAAAAGGCAACAGCAACATTATTCATCTGGCAGGAATCACGGACATACAGGAATTGCAGCAGACGTGTTTTACAGAAATCTGTACGGTAGGTGAAAATTTCGGCCGCCAGCTGCAGGGGTTGTTCCGGGAAGACATACTGCCGACAAACGACAAAGTCATTGTTGAGCGAATAAACAAGGCTTCAGATTATTTCGGAGAAAAGCTGAAATCACTCCTTCTTGCACCAATCGACAGACTTTCAATCGAGACGGACAACAAGGAACTGGGCAAACGCCTCAGGAAATTACATAAACAGGTAAAAGAAGAGGGAAGTGTAAAAGTGGCCGCAGTTGCTGTCTGTGGCCATGGCTTTTCACCAGCAGCTTACCTTCGGGCCCTGTCTGCCGCAGAACTCAACTTTCAGAAGAAAAAAGAGAAAAAACAAACTCCTTTCTATACCGAAGAAGACATTACCCATCCTGAACTTTTCCAGACTATCCGCCAGTGGCGAACGGACAGGGCAAAAAAAGATAACATCGCCCCCTTTCAGATCCTCCACCAGAAGACCCTGGTACAGATTGTCATGCACCTTCCGGAAACCCAGGCTGCCCTGCTCAAAATCAAGGGCATCGGTAAGGTTCTGGCAGAACGGTACGGCGAAGATATCCTTGCAATGGTAAGAACCTATCGGCAAAAACATGGTATTCAATCCCCCACCCTTCCCGAGCCGGGTGGACAAGAAAAATCGAACAAACCCAAAAAAGAAAAACCTGTCAAAAAAAACACCATTGACCTCACCCTTGAACTTTTTAATACAGGCTTGACAGTCCCGGAAATAGCAGAAAAAAGAGAACTTGTCTCCTCCACCATTCATCGACACCTGGCTCAATGTATTGAGTTGGGAAAAATCAGAATAGAACAACTGATGCCCCCTGAAAAAATTAAAATAATCATCGAAGCAATTGAAAAAGCCGAGACCCCCTCCTGAGTGAAATTAAACAGGCCCTTGATGAGGAATACTCCTACGAAGAAATCAGATACGTCCAGGCCCACCTGCAGAAAAGAGAGACCTGACCCTATCCTTTTCCTTCCCTTCTTTGTTTTTCCGGCCAGGTTCGCAACCGGCATGCCCGAACCCAATGGCTCAGCTGCCACAAGCAATAAAAATCCGACTGCGGCCAAAAAACCTTTCGTTATGAATTTTCAGAGAAATCGAACTTCATTGACAATGGCATGCAAAGCCAGACAATATGGACATAATTATTTGAAATTAATTGTTTTTTACCATATAACAACAGAGATTGGTTGACTTATCCTTTTTTATTCAGTACTGTCTTTACCCATCATACAATTGAAGCAGAATTTACTTTCAGACTCTTTGGCGTGTCTTCACGTCATCATTCTGTTCAAAAATTACAGAACATCCCGATAACACAGACACATCCCCAGGCACAAACTCAATCTGGAGGTCATATTGATACGAGCACTGATATTTGGTTTCTTATTGTTCTTCATTCCGATAACTCAAACCTTTGCAGCTTCCATGGGGATTGTGACCGGAAGCACAAAAGGTACTTATTATCAATTCGGACTGAACCTGGCCTCATTGCTGGAGCGCAATGATATCTCCCTGGATGTTTCAGCTTCAAATGGATCTGTGGAAAATATTTATGCCGTCTACAAACGACCCAATACCCAACTGGGCATAGTCCAGGCCGATGTTCTCGCCTTTGTTTCCAGAGTACAAACAGATCCGGTTTTAAAAAAAATCGCTCAAAAAATCAAAATGGTATTTCCCCTGTATAACGAAGAAATCCATCTTGTCGGCCAAAATACTCTTCAGAGCTTCTCAGATCTTCAGGGAAAAAGGGTTGCAATTGGAAAAGAAGGGAGCGGGACCTATTTGACCGCACAGCTTCTTTTCGAAATATCGGGGATTCGGCCATCAGAAAAAATAACGATCGGGACAAATGATGCGCTTCAAGCCTTGAAGGAAGGTACAGTTGATGCCATGTTCTATGTAGCTGGCTATCCTGTAAAACTTCTCAGCAGCGAAATAACAGCTGAAGACAACCTGTCCCTGCTGTCAATACTGGACAAAGAGATCATCAACTTCTATCCCCAGACAACGATCCCTGCTGAAACTTACTCCTGGCAGCAGGAAGATGTCCCAACTGTTGCCGTCAAAGCAGTGCTTATCTCCTTTAATTTTCGCTATGCCAACTGTCAGAATGTTGGTCGGGCAGGTCAACTGATCTATGAAAACATGGACTGGTTAAAGCAACACGGTCACCCCAAATGGCTTGCAGTTGACCTCAATTACCCATTGAAAGGCTGGCAGCAATATGATTGTGTAAAGAAAAGGCTCGTGCATTCATCCTTTGTGCCCAATACAACTGATGAGGTGAATCCTGTTCTTCAGGCGATTAAAGGGGTTCTTCAGGAGTAAACTGCTTTTTCAATGTAGTATTTGAAATAAAACCACAAAACCGTCACGGATCCGGGAGAACTTCCAGCAGATAATGCTCTACATTTTCAACAATGTGAATTATTAGTATTTCCCATGTATCTTGAATTCTATCATCTCAACAGAGCTCCTTTTCAGATCTGCAACGATCCTGAATCTCTGTGGGAAGGAAGGAATTACACCTGTTCCCGGGATATTATCAACTACTGTCTGATGAATCCCGGTAAGACAGGTCTCATTACAGGAGATACCGGAACAGGCAAAAGTTATACAGTTCACGCTATACTGAAATCCATGGACCGGAATATCTCAACCGCCATTATTTCAAATATTGATTTCAGTGTTGAGGATTTCTACAATCAGGTGAGGTATGCCTTTCAACTCCCCTCCCAAATGGGCAATCGTCATGAAATCATAAAATTTTTCCATAAACGGGCTACGGAGAACTTAAAAACCCTGTTAATTCTGGATGAGGTTCAACTCCTTTCCCGGGAATTAACCACCGAGATAATCCAGCTTGCAGAGATGCAGAACACCGACCCGTTCCGGCTGAGTATCTGCCTGGTAGGTCAACCGGGGAATTCAGCGATTGAAGAGTCTGCCGATATCCGGTACCATTTCGTCCCACTTTCGCTGGATAAAACAACCCGATACCTGAGACACCGCTTACAGGTTGCCGGTGCCACCCGAGAGATTTTCACCAGGGACGCTATTTCAGCAATTTACAGGTTCTCCAGAGGCTATCCCGTCATGATTAATGCCCTCTGTGACCTGGCCCTGTACTTCGGGTGCGGTGAGCAGAAAATAATTATCGATGAGGCTGTAATCCAACAGACTATAAGAAAATTTCATTTTACTGAAAAGCAGAAAAACAGCGCTCCACGAAACACAAGAAATGTCATACTATCAAAGAAAAAAGCCCCACTCTCCCGGAAAAAACCCACACCGGATACAGCGGAAAAAAATCAGAAAACCAAACATTTTTTCTTTAAATTCTGTATTGTTACCTTGTTACTGCTCCTGCTGGTCGAAGGAGGTTATATGTACTATAAAACCAATCCGAGATTAGCAGATGACCCATCAACCCGATTAAACACCACTGAAACCCCCTCCCCTGTCAATGACATAAAATCGCCTTTGGCACCTGCACATCAAAACAGTGATTATGACGCAATAGGATATCCATCAGAAAATCGTCTGGAAAAAAATACCGTGGTCGTAACAGCAGCTTCATCCTTCCCCGCCGACAGCATCCTGGAAAATGACCGGAAAAAATCTGAACCCAAACAAATTAACAGTTTGAATCTAGGTACAAAAGCAAGTGAAACAGATGCTGTTGCAGCAAATGAAACTCCTTTCAGCAAAATTCAGCCAGCAAGTACAGATCCTGTAAACCCAATAGTTCCGATTCCTGAAACCAAAGCAAAACCGCAATCAGGCAGTATTCCCGTCCCACGATCAGATCCCAAATTAAATCTTGTACTCAAGCAAAAAAGGAACATCAAAAAGAAAAAAATTCAAACAGAAAAAACTGCCAACACTCTCCCTGAAAAAATAGCGGAAAAACGTATGAACAGGACAGCCTTTACCCACCGCCGTCCTGTTTTTGCTCCCAACCCCTCTCCTCCCAAGCGGATAAAAAAACATCCCCCTCCCCTGAAAAACAGTCTGTCCACACACAAAAAACACCAAAAATCCAGCCAAACCCTCTGGATCTGATCGACTGGTTATTGAAAAAAAAGCACAAGCAATAAAACAGGGTGTGCCCCCGGTCGGTTTTGCAAATTCTGCCCCGTATTTATTATCAGTCCAGGCAACGCCATCTTCTACACTATTTCGGCAGTAAATACAGGTCACTACAATTTACCGCCGAAGACTTTGAAGCAGACGCCTCCTGAAATGATGAGAAACGCGGGCTATCAATTCTCCAACCTGGCAGAGTTTCATGGGTAATCAGCAAATTAATTCTGTTGTAATTTTTTCAAGCATACTTTATATGTTTCTATCAATAGAAACCAAAAGGACTTATGGATGCCAAGAAAGAATTGATGCGGATAGTAGCAGAGCTGAAAGATGTGGATGACATGGAGCAGCTGTGGACCGAACTCCTCACACCAAAGGAGCTGGAAGCTCTTTCTCTCAGGTGGCAGCTCCTCAGGGAACTGCACAAAGGAGAGCCCCAGAGGGCCATTGCAGCACGACACAAAATCAGCCTCTGCAAAATAACACGGGGATCAAAGATACTGAAAACAACAAACTCGGTTACTTTGAAACTTCTCAATAAATATTATTCGAAAAAAGGACAAAAGAGATGAGTAACGATATTAAAAACATGGCTATGCCGGATGAAAAGGGCTATTTCGGTGAGTATGGCGGTAGCTTTATCCCTCCTGTACTGGAATCGATATTGAATGAGATTACAGCAGCCTACACCGAAATTTCCAAAGATCCGAGTTTTCATGAAGAACTCAACAACCTCTACCAGGATTACGTGGGCAGGCCCAGTCCTATCTTTTACCTGAAAAATCTCTCGGAAAAAATCGGTGGCGGCAAAATTTTCCTCAAACGTGAAGACCTGAACCACACGGGTGCCCATAAAATCAACCATTGCCTGGGAGAGGCCCTTCTCTGCAAGAAAATGGGCAAGAAAAAGATCATAGCAGAAACCGGCGCAGGGCAGCATGGTGTGGCCCTGGCCACCGCCGCAGTCCTTGTCGGTCTTGAATGTGATATTTACATGGGAGAAATTGATATCGTCAAAGAACACCCGAATGTCATCAGGATGAAGATTCTCGGTGCCAATGTCATACCCGTTGACCGGGGAACCAGGACCTTGAAGGATGCAGTGGATGTTGCCTTTGAAGCCTATCTCGAAGACCCTGTCAACCAGCTGTATGCCATCGGTTCCGTTGTTGGCCCCCATCCGTTTCCCATGATGGTCAGGGATTTTCAGTCAGTTGTCGGCCGTGAGGCCAAAAAACAGTTTCAGGAACGCTATGGCAAGCTACCGGACAACCTCGTAGCCTGCGTGGGTGGCGGCTCAAATGCCATCGGTCTGTTCAGTGCCTTTCTGGAAGATGAAGACATCTCCATTTTTGGAGTTGAACCGTCCGGCAGAGGTTTTGATGACGGGGACCATGCGGCAACCCTGACAAAAGGATCACCCGGTGTCCTCCATGGATTCAAGTCATATCTCCTTCAGGACGAAAACGGTGAACCACTGCCTGTCTACTCCGTTGCCTCAGGACTGGACTACCCGGGTGTTGGACCGCAGCACAGCCTGCTGAAGGATATCGGCAGGGTACAGTATGTAACAGCCAGCGATAAGGAAGCAATTGATGCGCTGTTTGAACTGTCCCGCACCGAGGGCATTATTCCGGCCATTGAAAGTGCCCACGCCATGGCTTTTGCAGAAAAGCTGGCAAAAGACCTCAGCCCCGATCAGACTATTCTCGTCAATCTGTCGGGAAGAGGTGACAAGGATATAGACTTCGTCGTTGAACAATACGGCAAAGATTACGGTCTGTAAGAGAAATAAGTACAACTCAATCCTCCCTGACCCTTTCGGAAACCACGACGCGTTTCCTTAAGGGTTTCTTTTTTCACCTCGCCCATTTATGGATGCCTTGGAAAATACGAATTTTCGTTCGAGGTCAAAGAACAGGAGAAAAGGCAATTTTTCATGGTGGTCTTATATTTTTCTTGAATGGTCCAGCAGCGATGAGTAGACTTATTTTATAGTATTCCTTTCATTTCTTAAATTCTCACGAGGGCGCCATGTCAATTGTTCTGTATGATGACGGAAAACATAAATGCATTAAATTTCATGACCTTACTGATTCGGGAGAAATACAGTCAAACCAGTTTCTCATCCTGGACAACAGGAGAGGACTGCTTCTGGACTGCGGAGGATATCGGGTCTACCGTGACCTGCTGGGAGCGATTGCTCACTTTATTCCCGCAGGCTGTCTCGATTATATATTTCTCTCTCACCAGGATCCCGATATAGGATCCGGCCTGAACCTGTGGTTGCCCATCTGCAAGGCACAAATCATGATTTCTGCTCTCTGGAGTCGCTTCATTCCCGCCTTCTGTGTCCGTGGGCTCTCGGAAAAGAGAGTGATGACCATTGACGATTCAGGAATGCGCTTTCAGCTTGGTGAAAGTCAGCTCATGGCAGTTCCTGGTCACTTCATGCACTCTCCTGGTAATTTTCATCTCTATGACGAAACAGCAAAAATCCTCTTCACCAGCGATCTTGGCGCATCAATCAATCCGGAGAAGGAAAAAATTACAACAGTCGAAGAGTTTAAAAAACATATTTCGTTTATGTCAGGATTCCACAATCGGTACATTCCAAGCAATCTTCTCTGTCGTAAATGGGTGGAGATGGTTCGGCAGCTGGACGTGGAAATGATCGTACCCCAGCATGGCGCACGGTTGTGCGGAAAAGAAGTTGTTGAAGAATTCTACAACTGGGTTGTGCAGGAAAAAACAGCGGCTGATGACTTTGCCGAGAACCTTTTCAAGCTTCCGGTGTAACAAAAAAAACACCCGGATTTACGGTTATGCGTAAATCCGGGGATAATTCAGGCAGTAAATTACACAACTCCCTGATCAATCATGGAGTCAACAACCTTTACGAACCCGGCAATATTGGCACCAGCCACGTAGTTTCCGGGCTCACCATACTGCTCGGCAGTATCCATACACATCCTGTGAATATTTTTCATAATGTGTTTCAACCTGTTGTCCACTTCATCCTTGGGCCAGTTCAGCCGCATGGAATTCTGAGACATTTCAAGGCCTGAAACAGAAACGCCTCCTGCATTTGCAGCTTTACCAGGACCATAAAGGATCTTGTTGTCCACAAAGATTTCAATACCTTCATGGACAGTCGGCATATTAGCTCCTTCACAGACCACGTAGACACCATTGTCAATAAGATGCTGGGCATCCTTGCCATTGATTTCATTCTGAGTGGCACTTGGGAAGGCGCATTGGGCCTTGTGCTCTTTCCACATGGGATTGTGATCCAGTTCATGATCCACAGGTACAAATACGGCATCCGGGTAGGTTTCAACATACTCTGATACTCTGCCCCGCATCACATTTTTCAGATACATGATATGCTCAAGCTTCTCTCTGTCGACACCCTCTTCATCATAAATATAACCTGAAGAATCAGAAAAGGTAATCGGGGTGGCCCCCAGGTCAAGCAGTTTTTCCATGGTGTACTGGGCGACATTTCCGGAACCGGAAACAAGACAGCGCTTGCCTTCCAGATTCTCTCCCCTGGTGGCAAGCATTTCAGACGCGAAATAGACACTGCCATATCCCGTAGCCTCGGGACGAATCAGGCTGCCGCCCCAGTTCAGGCTTTTTCCGGTAAGAACCCCGGTAAACTCATTGGCAAGTTTTTTATACATCCCGAAGAGATAGCCGATTTCACGGGCTCCAACACCGATATCTCCGGCAGGAACATCCGTATTGGGGCCAATATGGCGAAAGAGTTCAGCCATAAACGACTGACAGAAACGCATCACCTCTGTATCCGATTTTCCCTTGGGGTCAAAATCGGATCCACCTTTTCCACCACCCATGGGAAGAGAAGTCAGTGCATTTTTGAAAACCTGTTCAAAGGCCAGGAATTTCAGAATAGACAGATTCACGGAGGGATGAAAACGCAGACCACCTTTATAAGGGCCGATTGCGCTGTTCATTTCAATACGAAAACCACGGTTCACCTGAACCTGTTTCTGGTCATCCATCCATGGAACCCGAAACATGATAACCCGCTCAGGTTCAACAATCCGCTGCATGATGTTTTCATTCCGATACAGCGGGTTCTGATCCAGAACCGGCATTACTGATTCGATGACTTCGGTTACCGCCTGATGAAATTCCTTCTCGTGGGGATCTCTGTCGGTTACAAAGTTAATATTGTCCATCTTCCATGTTCTCCAATAGTAAAGATAGTAAAAGAAACGGACTTATTCCGCTTCTCTGTTAACGAGCATAACTGAACCGCACAGTCCAGTTGCAAAAGACGTAAATTATGTAAAAATGAAAAAGTGATAAAAAAAGGAAAAGAAAGAAAAAAGGAGAAAGACCTTCCCCTGGAAAGTGTTTTCCGGATGCAGTTGTTCCGGACGTGTTTTTCCGTACTATCGGTTGCGGAAAACCCGATATGAAAATCACTAGTGACGTTCCTGCAAATAGTTCGTCTGTCCACCGTCCCCGGCCTTGAACTGATAGTGTAATTTCCGCTTAAGTGACTGTTTGTTTCAACAACCTCACTGATTCAGACAGTCACTTGATTTTTTATAAAAGCTGTGTCTACACAAATTACAATTTGTTTACAATCGTTTTTTTCAACAATTTGAAAATAATTTTCGAGCAAAAAACAATCCAGGCTAATCAACTGATATTATAATATTTTTTAAAGACATTCTTCCCGGTTGCCCTCCCCCTCTTTTTCGGCTACCATGATGTTCAGGAGGATCTCGGGAAAACCTCCTGAATTATCATATCAAAAGAGGTCTCAACTGACAAATGACACAACACTATTCCGCAAGTCCAGCCGCTTCCCGTTTTAAACTTTTCCATGAACTCATGCAGCACAAGGTGCGGCATATTCTCCTTATCTCCACCCCCTATGAAGCGTGGATCATGGAACAGGACTGCAGGCTGTCAGAACAGATTGTCCATGAATACAGCGGGCTGAACTTGAGTCATCCCCCCGGCTGACCTGGGTTTCTTCAACTGAAGAGGCACTCACCGCCTGCGAGGAGGGCAAATTTGATTTTGTCATCATTATTGCCCAGGCAGTCAGTGATAAGATCGTCAATATAGGCAGAGCCATCAAGGAAAAACATGATATGGTGGTGGTGGTGCTCACTCACCAGGAAACCCCGCTTAAATCCCATATGCTGACAGATGGATCCCAGAGCGCCATCGACCGTATTTTTTTCTGGACAGGGCAAGCGGATATCCTGCTGGCAATCATCAAATGCATTGAAGATCAGTTCAATGTCCTGGACGATATCAACTGTGCGGATGTGAGGGTCATTCTCTTTGTGGAAGACTCTCCCTTCTACCTCTCGGCACTGCTTCCCATTCTTTATAAAGAACTGGTCAAGGAAACTCAGGCAGTCATTGAAGACAGCCTCAACCAGGAACACCGGCTTCTGACCATGCGAGCCAGACCGAAAATCCTGCTGGCCCACACCTTTGAACAGGCCATGGCTCTTTATGAACAGTTCGAACCCAATATTCTCGGTGTAATTTCCGATGTTCGTTACCCACGAAACAATAAACATGACGGTGAAGCGGGCTTACGTCTTCTGAAACATATCAAAAAGGAGCGGTTTGATATCCCCCTGCTGCTTACGAGTTCGGAACCCCACAATGCCGCCCGTGCCGCATCCATTCCCGCACCGTTCATCGATAAAAATGCGCCGTTTCTCAACAGGCAGATCCGTTCCTTTCTTCTCAATCACCTGGGGTTCGGTGAATTTACCTTCAGAGACCCACAGGGCAATATCCTGGCAAAGGCCGACAGTCTCCACAGCCTGGAACAGAAAATGCAGGAAATACCCATTGAATCCTTTATCTACCATAGCCAGCGGAATGATTTTTCCCGGTTTCTCTACACCCTCACAGAAGTGGAACTTGCAGGCAAGGTAAGACCCATGCGCCATACCTCCTTCGAAACGGTGGAAATGCTCAGACAGCAACTGGTACAGATGATCAAGGAACAACGGATGCAACGCCAGAGGGGAGTTATCGTTGATTTTGACAAGAAACGGTTTGACCCTGATACGGAATTCACCAAGATCGGCAACGGCTCCCTGGGGGGAAGGCAAGGGGCTGGCGTTCTTTTCTGCCATGCTGCACCAGCACAGGGATCTGATGGAAGGTTTTTCCAATGTGGAGATCTCGGTCCCCCAGACCCTGGTACTCACCTCAGACGGTTTTGATGCCTTCATCGAGCTCAACGACCTGGGAGACCTGGCCAAGGAAGAGATCAGTGATGAAGCCATTACAAAGCAATTTCTCGAGGCCCGTTTTCCGGAACCGTTCCGTTCCGACATCCAGGCTTTTCTGAAAGTTACCTGTTACCCGCTGGCCGTCCGCTCTTCCAGTATGCTGGAAGACGCCCAGTTCAAATCCTATGCAGGACTTTACCATACATACATCCTGGCCAACGACCACCCGGATGACCGGTGCCGTCTCAACCAGATGCTTACTGCCATTAAAAAGGTCTATGCTTCCACCTATTTCCGGGCCCCGAAAGCTTTCAGCAAACGTGTCGGCAACAGAGTGGAAAGTGAAAAAATGGCGATTATCATTCAACGCGCAGTAGGCAGCCGGTATGGAGACTATTTTTATCCCGCCCTATCCGGGGTAGTCCAGTCTCTCAATTATTATCCCTTTTCCCGGATGAAAACGGAAGACGGTATTGCCTCCATAGCTCTGGGACTCGGCAAGGCCGTCATGGAGGGAGAAAACACCTTGAGATTCTCACCAAAACATCCGGAAATACTTCCCCAGAGGTCCACTGTTGAAGATATCCTGAAGGGTTCACAAAAGAAATTTTACGCCATCACCATGAATGACCCTGACCCACAAAAGGAGATTAACGATTCAAATACCCTCAGCAGAGTAGCGGTTCATTCGGTTACTGATCATTATCCTGTACGTTTTTTTTCCAGTACGTACAGTCCTTCCGAGCACCGTATCAGAGATTTTTATTCAAAAAACGGGCATCAGGTCATTACTTTTGCCTCTCTGCTGAAATATAACACCATCCCGTTTACTGAAATCCTGAACACATTACTCACTCTTGGCAGGGAAAAGCTCGGCTGTGCTGTGGAAATTGAGTTTGCCCTCAACCTTGCCACCAAACCTGAAGAAAAAAACCGGTTTCATGTCCTGCAGATTCGCCCCATGAGTGCCAGAGAGGAAACGCTTAAAGTCAAAATCACAGAGAAAGAGGTGGGCAGTGCTTTCTGCGTGTCGAACCGGGGACTGGGCAATACCGTTAACCGGGAAATGTGTGATATTATTTATGTCAGGCCGGAAAACTTTGACCCGGCCAAAACCACTCAGATTGCAAGGGAAATCGGTGAAATCAACAGCGAACTTACACGGTTGAACAGAAAATACCTGCTCATAGGTCCGGGGCGCTGGGGCTCTTCGGACCATTGGCTCGGCATCCCTGTCACCTGGGAGGATATTTGTGGTGTCGGCAGTATCGTGGAAACCGTCCATAACCGCATCAATGCCGAGCCATCCCAGGGTTCACATTTTTTTCATAACCTGACGACACTGGGTATAAACTATCTCAATGTAGACCCAACCCGGGGAGAAAAACTTGACTATTCCTGGCTTGCGACTTTTACGTCCCGTACTGAAAGCGAATATGTCTCGCATATTCAAACAGAAACAGTGTTCACCCTGAAGGTGGACGGCCGTACCGGCCGGGCTGTAATTTTCGTCTGAACAGGCAGATTACACACAAATATTCCCCGAGAATTTTTTTTTCTACGGAGTCAACACATCTTTGTGTTAGTATGATTGTACCATCTTGACGCAATCATTTCTGACAAGGACATGGCTCATGAAACTATTCTTCTCACTGGTCTCTTTTTTTCTTTTTCTTTTTCTTTCAGTCCAGACCTGCCCGGCCCGGATTGATCCACCCGTCGGTATCGTAAAAACAGTAACAGGAAAAGCGTACGTCACTGACAAAACCAGAACTTTTACAGTTCAGCTCGTACCGAATATGAAGATCTCAAAAGGGGATCTCATCAAAACCGAAGCGGACTCATCCGTCGGTCTCATCTTTGAAGACGACACGGTGATGTCCCTTGGACCCTACAGCGAGATTACAATTGAAGATTTTCTTTTCGACCCCGTCAACAGCAAACTGGCCTTTGTGGCGAGAATGATCCACGGAACCTTTTCATTTATCAGTGGTCAGATCGCCAAACTTGCACCCAAAAAGGTCAAACTTGAAACCCCGGATGCAACACTTGGAATACGGGGAACAAAACTGCTGATTACAGTAAACTGAAACAAAACTTGCACACTTCCAGACAATTATCATGAATAAAAACAGACTGTTAAAGACAATTACCATTTTTCTGCTGCTCCTGCTGGTCATGTCGGGATGTGCCCGTAAAACAACCGTAATTCTCCTCCCAGACCCGAACGGCAAAGTGGGACATGTTGTTGTCAGCAATACCGCGGGTTCTCTTGAAATCAATAAACCTGGAGAAGCAGCAACCATTGCCGGACATGAATCACAACCGACTTCACCAGGGATACTCTCTGCCACCGAAATCGATGAAAAATATGGGCAGATTCTTTCTGTCCTCCCCGCTCCACCAAAGCACTTTATTCTTTATTTTTACCGGGATTCCACCCAACTGACGACACCTTCACTTACAATAATGAAAGCCGTTCTTACAGCAATAAAGGAGGAAAAATCCCAGGATATAAGCGTGATTGGTCATTCGGACACAGCGGGTGACCGAAAGTATAACCTTCTTCTCTCCACACGAAGAGCCCAGGCCATTGCAGAACTTCTTGCTAAAAACGGTATAAAACGATCCAGGATAAATACAACTTCTCATGGTGAAGAAAATCCGTTGATCAAGACCGCTGACAATGTCAGTGAACCAAAAAACAGAAGAGTAGAAGTTATTGTCAGATAGCTTTTTTCTCATGAAGAAAATTCCCGCAACTGCCGCTCCATCTTCAAACAACACTTCTCTGTTTAAAACACTGCTGCTGAACAGCATGTTGCTTATTTTTGTCCTTTCTGCCGGCTACCTGTTTTCACCGGGGATTATCAAATCACTCAGCCTCAAAACAACTGATATTATTCTCTCAAATGTAAAAAACAAAAATCATCCCCTGGAAATTCTGGTTGTTGATATTGATGAAAAAAGTCTGAAAAAATACGGCCAGTGGCCGTGGCCACGGTATCGAATGGCTTTTTTACTGGAAAAAATTTCTGCAGGTGGTGCAAAAAGTATCGGCATAGACATTCTTTTTCCCGAAAAGGACAGAACGTCACCGATTATCTGGCAGAAAACTCTGGAAGAAGATTTTGGTCTGTCCATTGATATAAGCGGCCTCCCGGAAAAATACCTCGACAATGACATTCTCCTGGCAAAAGTTCTGTCAAACGGCCCTTTTGTGACCGGATATGAGTTTCTTTTTAAACGGACAAACGGATCGGGACACAACTGTAATCTTCAACCGGTTTCACTGATGCTGAAAAAAACAGCATCCGGCCGGCAACCAGCCTTACATCTCCTGGAAGCAAAAGGAGTTATCTGCAACTGCATTCCCCTCAATACAACAGTCCCCCTGTCGGGTTTTCTGAATGGTGCTCCGGATTTTGATGGTTTTTTCAGAAGACTGCCCCTCTTGGTACAATACAATGGCAGACTCTACCCGTCATTCACTCTGGCCATGCTCATGCAGTTCAAAGGAGAAAAGGTTATAACAGTCAAAAAAAGCAGTACCGGTATTGTCACTCTTTTTCTTGGCAATTTACGCATTCCAACCGACGATCGGGGCAACTTCCTTTTGGGTCCTCCTGTTTCAAATGGAAGAAAAAACATCCCGGCCATCGATATACTCGAAGATCGCTTCTCCCCCGATCTATTCAATAATAAAATTGTCATCGTGGGATCAACCGCTTCGGGCCTGACGCAATACTACCCTACCGTCTTCAGAGCCGATATGAGCCTGCTTGACCTGCATAAATATTCATTGGACTCCATCCTGGCAAAAACACCCACAATACGGACACCACTTTTTAATCTGTATGAAGTCGCCACTGCAATTGTTCTTTGCATGATATTGCTTGCCGGTGTCGTCATACTCGACACTTTTTTCTCAACAGTTCTTTTCCTGCTCTGTCTTTTCTCATGCTGGCTTGCCGCCATACTTGTATACCGGACCAGCGGTTATCTCTTTTCCCCATTCTTTCCGACAATATTGCTGATCATTCATTTCAGCCTGCTGCACCTGCTCAGGTTCAGATATTTCCAGATAAGGGCAAAAACCGAGACCAGGGAAACATTCTCCCTGCTGCAGGACAGGGAAAAAACCCTTCGTTCAATTCTTACAACCATACCGGATATCATTTTCCGATTGGATCAAAACAACCGAATAACTTTTATCAGTCATGCCATCACAGCCTACGGACTGTCCCCAAAAACACTCACAGGTCAGTCTATTTTTGACTTTATTACCCCGGAAGATCACGAAAAGGCAAAAAAACGGCTCAATGAACGAAAAAAGGGCGACCAAAACCTGCTGGAAATGGAACTCTGCCTGCTCGTTACACTCAAAAACAGTCCCGATGGGGAAAAAAAACGACATTTCAATATTTCAGCAGAAGGCATTTATGAAGGGCAAAACGGAGATTCTCAGGTCTATGTCGGCCTGCAGGGAATAGCTAGAGATGTTACGGTCCGTAAAAAACTTGAAATACAACTCCTGCAGGCCCAAAAAATGGAAGTTATTGGAAATCTTGCCGCCGGGATAGCTCACGACCTGAACAATATCCTCAGCGGACTTGTCAGTTACCCGGATCTGTTGCTGCTGGAGGTCCCCAAGGATGGTTCTCTTTATAAAAAAATTGCCATTATCCAGAAATCCGGACAAAAAGCTGCAACTATTGTCCAGGATCTCCTTGTTCTGGCCAGAAGGAGCGTCAGCACGGATACAGTCTGCAATATCAATATAATCATTGAAGACTATCTCAATTCACCGGAATTCGGGCATATCATTTCCAGTTATCCGAAAATTGATATTGTCCGCCAGCTTGACGGGAACCTGAAGAACATCCATGGATCCGATGTTCAGCTCTCCAAAGTCATAATGAATATGCTGATAAATGCCACCGAGGCAATTGCAGACAGTGGAAAAATATCCATAACTACGGCAAATACTCTTCTGCGAAACGCTTTGAACGGTTATGAAACTATCCCACCGGGCCTATATGTCTCGGTTTCCGTTTCTGACAGTGGCACCGGCATCCACCCGGAAGACCTTGACAAATTGTTCGAACCGTTCTTTACAAAGAAAAGAATGGGCAGAAGCGGTACCGGTCTTGGAATGACCATAATCTGGACCACGGTAAAAGACCATGGCGGTTATATTGATATCCAGAGTACCCAGGGTGAAGGAACGACCCTGACCCTCTATTTTCCTGCCACAGACCATGTTGTCCCACCCGGAAAAAAAGAACTCGTTCTGGAAGACCATACCGGAACTGAAACCCTTCTGGTCGTCGATGATATCAAGGAACAGCTCGAAATCGCTACCAATATGCTCACCAGACTGGGTTACCATGTCCTCACCGCGTCAAGCGGAGAAGAAGCCATAAAAATAATAGAAGATACGAAAATTGATCTGGTTATTCTTGATATGATCATGCCCTCCGGTCTTGACGGTCTTGAAACCTACGAAAAAATGATCCGTATCCGGCCTGGCCAGAAAGCGATCATTACCTCCGGCTTTTCAGAATCTGATCGTGTCAGAAAATTGCAGCAGTTGGGGGCAGGAAAATATCTGGCCAAGCCCTATACCATGGAACAGCTCTGCATTGCCATTCGAGAAACCCTGGATGCAAGAACAAGAGAAAACACATAATACACTCATCACCTTTGCCCTGCAGTCAGGGGCAACAAAAGCGGCAATTCTCCCTGCCGGAAGTGTCAGGGTGGAAAACAGGCTGGCATCTTTCTGCCATAGCCCCAAATGTCCATACTGGGGTCAATCCGCCAGTTGTCCTCCCCATGTCTCAGGCCCCTCCGGGTTCAGAGAAATGCTGAAAACCTGCTCCATTGTCCTGGTTATCCGCCTCGAAATCGACTCATCTTCTCTCCATGGAGAAGAAAGGCCCTTTGTCATGCGCCTTCTCCACGAGACAGTGGCGAAAACTGAACAAAAGGCAGCAGAACTTGGTTTTTCAGGGGCACGCGGGTTTGCTGGAGGATCCTGCAAACCAAGTTTCTGTGGAGACAAAGAAAACTGCCGGGCAATTGAAAAAGGCAGTTGCCGGTTCCCGGAACAGACCCGTCCTTCATTATCAGGCTACGGTGTAAACGTTGGAAACCTGATGAAAGACGCGGGCTGGTCTACCGATCTCTTCAATCATGAAGACGATCAGAAAGGCCGCCTCGCCTGGGTCGCCGGCCTGATCCTGCTGCCTGAAAGCTGATCTTGACTTTAATCATTTTTACCTGTAATTGTTTGAGCAGTTTTCAGATACTTTAAAACCTGGATCCTGCACTTCGCAGAATATGCACCAGGTAAAAGTTTAATAGGGAATCCGGTGCAAATCCGGAACGGGCCCGCCGCTGTAACCGGGGACGAACGTTGCAATCATGTCACTGCCTTTTATCCAGGGCGGGAAGGCGCAACAGGAGAATGATCCGGGAGTCAGAAGACCTGTCTGAAACAGGAAAATGCCGGATTTCGTGGAAAGAATAACGGTATAGATGAATTCGAGGACAAACCAGGGATCCCGGATCAATTACATAATTGATCCGGGATTTTTTTTTGCCCCTGCTATTCCGCACAACAAACAACCGGAGAGTTACGACAATGCCCATGCTCCCTTTGCTGATTATCTGCCTTGTCCTGATCCTGCCGTATTCAGGACAGGCTAGTGAAACCGAACAGAAAATTATAGCTCCTGTCAAACAGTCCATTGCCGTTCTGCAAAAAGACCAGAAAAAACGGGAACAATGGCAGAAAGAAAAAGAGAAACTGGCTGAACAACTTCAGGTTCTGCGGGAACAGCAGAAGCAATTGAAAGAACAGAAAAAAGATCTGATAAAAACGAACAGTCTTTACAAAGAACGGATCGCTGTAAAGAGAAAACAAATTACTGATATCAATCAAATCAATGAACAGATAGTACCTTTTCTGCAGGAGATCCTTGCAAAAACCAGGAAAATGATTGAAAACGACAACCTGCCCTTTCTCATGGCAGAAAGAATCAACCGTCTTGAACGACTCGAAAAATCACTGAAAAACCCGGAAGAAACCATCAGTGGGAAGTACAGAAAAATGATGGAAACCCTCCTTGTTGAAGCTGAATATGGTTTCACCGTAGAAACCGGGCAGGAATTTATCGATCTTAACGGACAGCGCCTTCTGGTCAACTGTTTTCGCCTGGGTCGTCTCAACCTCTTTTACCTGACACTGGATGAACAGGACTGCGGTTTTTTCAATGTGGCAAAACAGTGCTGGCAATCACTGCCGGCCGATCATCTCAACCAAATCAGAACTGCCGTTGCTATAGCCGCAAAACGGCAACCAGCGGAACTCCTTAACCTGCCGGTAGGGAGGATAGTGAGCAAATGAAACTGAAAATTATACCTTTTCTGTTTTTACCTGTTCTGTTTCTTTGTCTCGTTTCTTCACTGTTTGCTGGGGATATGCGGAAACTTGACATACAGGCTCGTGAAATCAAAGAAAAAATGATCCTGCAGGCTGCTAAGGAAAAACGTTTGGCCGAACGGATTGCCCTGGAAAACCAAGCGAAAATACTCAAAGACAGAACCGCTCTCAGAAAGGCCGTAACCAGACTGAAGGATCAGAACCGCTACTTGAAACAGAAGATTGACAACCTCACGGCAAGACAGGTTGAGCTGGACAGAGAGGAAAAACAACTCAGCCGAAAACTGAACGAAACCAGCGGGGTAATGCGGGAACTCGTGGGGCCATCCGCATCAGCAGCCGGGATATTGACACGCTCCTGGCCGGGAGTAATGCACCTCCACCTGGTAATAAAAAACATTTCAACCCGACAAATTCACCGTCAACGGCAGAAGGCTTCCCCGGCATGGATGATATCCGCGCCATGGCAACGACTCTTTTTGCCGTCATTGAGGCCAGTGGCGAAGTCACTTGGCATCAGGGGGCGATAGTCAACCGGGAAGGCAGGAAATCAGAAGCTGACATCCTCCTGCTTGGCCCTTTTACCGCTCTATACAAACTGGGGGAAGAAATCGGTTTTCTCAACTACACAGCGAAGAGTGATACATACTACGCCCTTTCCCATCTTCCTAAACAACAGATGCGGAAAACCATCAAACACTACATGGCCGGAGAAGGCGATACAGTGACAATGGATATTTCCAGAGGAGCCGCCCTGCGTCAACTCACCCACGAACTCAGCCTGCTGGATCAGATTCCGAAAGGCGGCCCCATCATCTGGCCCATTCTCATAATCTTCGCCATCGGTATTCTCATTATATTCGAACGACTCTTTTTTCTTTTTCGCATCCGCTGTAACGGTAACGATCTCGTCAAAAGAATAGAGGATTCAGCAATCGCAGATACCTGGAAAAACGCCATTACATTCATTAAAAAGATGCGAAAAAAACCAATGGCAAGGGTTCTTGAAGCCGGTCTTCTCTCCCACCAGGAAGCAAGAGAAAATCTGGAAAACAGTCTCCAGGAGGCAATTCTCAAGGAAATTCCCCCTATGGAGCGTTTTCTTTCCACTCTTGGTATGCTTGCGGCCATTGCACCGCTCCTCGGTCTCCTCGGTACAGTCACCGGTATGATCGAGACTTTTCACATCATCACCCTCTACGGGACAGGTGATCCACGGCTTATGTCCGGTGGCATCTCGGAAGCCCTGGTGACCACCATGCTCGGCCTTTCCGTCGCTATCCCGCTGATGCTGGCCCAGACCCTGCTGAACCGCTCTGTGGACCGTCACATCGGGGAACTGGAAGAAAAAGCGGTCACCCTGGTGAATATCATCCAGAAATACAGGAACACACAATGAAAGAACTGCTCCTGCTTCAATACAGTCAACTGATCGAATATATTGATGCCGGTGGTATGATCATCGTGCCGTTGATCGTAGTCAGCCTGCTCATGTGGCTGCTGATCATCAACCGGACACTTTTTTTCAGACGCCTCCACCGAAAGAATATGCCCACCGCCGTCGCCCTGGAACATATCAGGGAAAACCGCTTTCCCGATCCCGGGCCGTACCGGGGTGCTGTTGCTCTCCTTGTTTCACGTTTTCTGGAAAAACGCAGCAACAACAAAGCCCTTGACCGTCTTATCCTTGATGAAACCGTCCTCGTCATTAATCGCTCTCTTGACGACTACCTGGCCACTATAGGGGCACTGGCAGCCATCGCTCCTCTCCTGGGGTTGCTGGGGACCGTTACGGGTATGATCGCCACCTTTGACATCCTCTCGTTTTTCGGAACCGGTAACGCCAAAGGGATGGCCGGTGGAATCTCCGAAGCCCTGATCACCACCCAGACCGGGCTGCTGGTTGCCATCCCCGGACTCTACATGAAAGGATTTCTCGAACGACGTTCAGCCAACCTGAAACAACGTATTGCCCGGGTCGGCTATTACCTGAGGAGACAACTCTGATGCTGAATATCTCAGCGGCCCGGCGTGCCGCCAGAACAACACCGGAACTGAACATCGCCCCACTGATCGACATGGTCTTTATTCTTCTCATCTTTTTTCTCGTCAACACCAGTTTTGTCAAGGAAACGGGGATCAAGGTCAACCGTCCTGCAGCAACTACCGCCACATCCCTGGATAAGGCAATGATCCTGGTGGCAATTGACGAAAACAACCGCATCTTCATGGACAATCGGGAGATTGATTTCCGCGCGGTTCGCGCCAACGTGGAAAGGGCACTTGCCGAAAATCCAGAAGGTGGAGTGGTTGTCATAGCAGACAAAAAAAGCAGCAGCGGTATGGCAATCCGGGTAATGGACAGCTGTCGGACGGCGGGAGCCGAAAACGTCTCACTTGCAGCCGCTGTACCGAAGGGCAGGTAAAATGAAAAGGTTCAACAGGAAAATGCCCCTACAGAGCAATACAACCACCTGGATTCTCTCGGTCCTGTCGGCTCTGTTCCTGAACATGTTCTTCTTCCTTGGTATCCCGAACCTTGTGCACGACAAGGGTTCCCCGCACACCATAGAATCGATGGTTTCCGGAGTACAGTTTCTTCGCCTTAAACCCCATGAGCAACCGCCACCACCACAAAAAAAGAAAAAAAAAGAACCTGAAAAAAAGCCGAAGAAAAAAAAAGCGGTGCCACGTCACAACAGGGCAGTGGTTCAAAATCTGACCCTGCCATTCCAGTTGAATCCGAGACTGCCCGCGGGACCTTCCAGCCTTGAACTGCCACCCCTGAAATCCTCATCCTCTTTGAATCCCGGTGATATCCCGAAAGTCTTCCAGGTGGGACAACTGGACAGCAGCCTTACCCCCCTGGTCCGCATTCCACCAATGTATCCCATGCGGGCACGACGCCGGGGAATCGAAGGCTGGGTGAAAGTCAAGTTTATTGTCAACAACAGGGGAAATGTCACAAATATTGTTATTCTGAAGGCACAGCCTGAACGGATTTTCAATGAAGCAGTCAGACGATGCCTGCGCCAGTGGCGTTTTCGCCCTGGTACTGTCGGCGGAATAGTGGTCGATGCGGAAATTACAACAACGATACGTTTTAAACTGGAATAGAACGATGAAAAAAGTCTTCTGCCATCTTTTTCTCAGCCTGACCATACTCCTCTTTTTTCTTTTCCCGGCGGCTTCGGCAAAGGCACAAGACCACCTGCCCATAGCCGTGCGGCTCGTGCTCTCACGCCTGGCACCACTCCTGGAAAACCGGGAGTATAAAAAAGGCGTAGACCTGCTGCGTACCTTCCTGCAGAGATGCACTCCCGGCAACGAGAAATCACCCGACCTCGATACGGTCTGTTCTCACCCTGAAATAATCTTTTCACTGGGTAACTGTTACCTCCTCCAGGAACAGTACGATAAAGCGATTGCTGCCTATCGTCAAACCGTCAGGCGGGCTCCGAACCATCCCTCGGCATGGCTCAATCTGGCACGGGCATTGTATGAAAAACAAAATTATCCTGAAGCGGCTTCCTGTTTCATGAGGGGGTATGACACAGGATCACCCAAGGATCCGCAGCTCCTTTATTATGCCTCAGCCTGCCACCTCATGGCCGGGAAAAACGAGAAGGCCCTCAAGATTCTTGAACGTCTTTTCCGGACATATCCAGGGTCAATAAAACCTGAATGGAAAGAATACATGGTTCACGCCCTGCTGGCAACCAGCCAGCCCCTTCGTGCTCTTCCCTATATAAAAGAACTGGCAGACGGCTACAGGGGGGAAAAACAGATCCGCTGGCAGGAGATCCTGCTCTACCATTACCTCCGGCTCGACATGGAAGAAAAGTCCCTGGCACTGGCCCGCAGGCTGGCGATCCAGTCACCCTCCGTCAGTAACTGGTGGAAGGCCCTCACCCATATTCATCTCAACAGGGGCGAATACAGGGACGGCCTCACGGCACTGACAATTTACAGCTTTCTTACCTCTCTGGACGATGATGAAAAAAAACTGTATGCGGACCTGAACCTGCAGCTGGGCATTCCCATAAGGGCCCTGCCCATCTATGAACAATTCCTCACACGAAAAATGGACAAACAACTGCTGCGACAGGTAGTTACCATCTACAGCCGTCAGGGTAAAATCAAAAAAGCTCTGGAACATCTCAATGCAGTCTCCCTGGGAAAGAAAGATATTCCCCTTCTTCGTCTCAAGGGTGAATTGCTGTATGCACAGAAAAAATTCAACCAGGCTGAAAAAATATTCAAAAAAATTGTGGAACTGGACAAAAACCATGCAGGCCCCGCCCTGCTGATGGCAGGATATGCCGCCTGGCAGGCAGGAGACATTGAAAATGCCATAGGCCATTTCAAAAGAGCCTCAGTATTTAAAAAACAGAAAAAACAGGCGCTAATTGTCCTGGCCCAACTCATACAGACAATACCGGCACACCCATAACAGGTTATAAGTGCAACCGACCCTCCATTTCAATACCCCAAAAAAAAAGCAGCGGAACTGCTGAAACTCGAGCAAAATGATATTTTATACAAGAATTATTTCAGTTTCTCTCCGGATAAGCAACCGAACGGAAATCCATCCAGGTCACGATGCTCCGAGTTGAGACAACAGGTACTGCTCGAACCTCAGCATTTTGAGTGGATTCTTCAGGTGGTCGATGGCAACCTGATTGACACGGAAATAACCATGACCGCCATAAATCTCAAATCCGACATGGTTCTGCAGGTTCTCATACGCGATATCACGGAATAAAACATACCCAGGAAATACTGATCCAGACCGAAAAGATGATGGCCGTGGGGGGACTTTATTGTCCGGCGCCTGGGTACGACCTGAAAAAAAGATATGATTTCAAGAAAATCACCATTCAGCACCATTTTAAAAAACCGGAAAAGTATGCTGTGCCGGAACGGAGATCGGCCAGGTTTTTCTGAATATCATCAAAAACGCAGCACAGGCCATGTCAACCGTGGATTTACCGGAGAACATCCTGAAATTATGCTGGTAACAAAACAGGAACATGATTGGGTCACGGTGACTATCAGTGATAATGGCCCCGGAATCAATCCGACAATTCAACAATTAATCTTTGAACCGTTTTTCTCGACCAAACCGGTGGGGGGAAGGGACGGGACTCCACACCATAACGGCAAAATAGACGTGAGCAGTGAACCTGGACAGGGCACCAGTTTTACGATCCGGTTGCCGCTCGGAAACACATTACCGGAATAGTACTGTCATTTCTCCTTCTGCTGAAACTGCAACAACTGTCGAAAGGAATCAGAAGCCGTGCATAATTCATAGAGAACCTGTTGCAAAGATATGGAGGCAGGAGTATAAGGTTCACGTATGTATAAAAGAATTTTTCAACAATATTACCATCTGGGACATGCTGTTCCCATCCTGTCAAGGAGTTATAAATAATGGCAAAAAATCTACTCGATCAGTTGAAGGAAATGACTGTAGTCGTCGCCGACACAGGAGACCTGCAGGCAATTGGAACCTATACCCCGCGGGACGCAACAACCAACCCGTCTCTTATAACTGCTGCGGCTCAAATGGAGCAATACCAGGATATTGTAGATAACACGCTGAAAGAAGCGAGGAAATCAGCTGGAGAGAACGGCTCTACCGAAGAAGTAGTCACCTTGGCGTTCGACCGGCTGGCAGTCGCCTTCGGCCTGAAAATCCTCGATATCATTCCAGGCCGCGTTTCCACCGAAGTTGATGCCCGCCTCTCTTACGACAAGGAAGGTACAATTGCCAAGGCACGGGAAATAATAGCACAATACGAGGCAAACAATATCTCACGGGAAAGAATTCTTATTAAAATTGCTGCGACCTGGGAGGGTATCAGAGCCGCAGAAATCCTGGAAAAAGAAGGTATTCACTGTAATCTCACTCTTCTGTTCGGCATCCACCAGGCCATCGCCTGTGCGGAGGCCGGTGTCACCCTTATTTCTCCCTTTGTCGGCCGCATTCTTGACTGGTACAAAAAAGACACGGGCAGAGATTCCTATCCGGCCAATGAAGACCCTGGTGTCGTTTCGGTAACAGCCATTTATAATTATTACAAAAAATTTGGTTATTCCACTGAAGTGATGGGGGCAAGTTTCAGAAATATCGATGAAATTGCGGAACTGGCGGGTGTCGACCTGCTGACCATTTCACCGGCGCTGCTGGAAGAGCTCCACTCCACCGAAAGAGAACTGCCTCGGAAACTTGACCCGGCAAGCGCAGCACAAGCTGATATTGAAAAAGTTGTAATGACCAGAGAAACCTTTGATAAACTCCACAGGGAAAACCGGATGGCAACAGAATGCCTGACAAACGGTATTAAAGGATTTACAGATGCTCTTGTTGCACTGGAAGAACTGCTCACCAAGAGACTTGCAAAGCTGGAAGGATAATAAATCACTCCCCTGCTGTCTGCACACGACAGCAGGGGGTTACGTGCGGTCTAAACTTACAATTCCCGTCGATCCACCACCCGATCACCCTTACCGTTGAATCGCTCCAGGGTTCGTTCCTCCACCAGTTTCACATTAACTCCGATACCCAGCTCGGAAGCCATCCGTTTCTTGATCATATCAACGAAAGCCCGCTGTTTTTTCATGGCATCAAAGAAAATTCCTTCCACCACCTCCACCATCACGGTGAGTTTGTCTTCATTGTTTTCACGTTCGACAATCAACCGGTAATGGGGTTCTGTTCCCTCAATATCAAAGAGAATAGACTCGATCTGGGTGGGAAAGACGTTGACTCCTTTTATAATCAGCATGTCGTCGGATCGGCCCAGCATGCGATGCATGCGGACAAAGGTCCGGCCGCAGGGACAAGGCTCGGGCAGCAGCCTGGTCAGATCGCGGGTACGGTAACGGATAACGGGAAAGGCCTCCTTTGTCAGGGTGGTAATAACCAGTTCCCCTACCTCTCCCGGTTTGACCGGTTCCAGGGTTTCCGGATCGAGTATTTCAATAAAAAAATGATCTTCATTCACATGGAGACCGTCACACTCCTGGCATTCTCCCGCAACACCCGGTCCCATGATTTCCGAAAGTCCGTAATTATCGGTGGCCCTGATCCCCAGGCGGTCGTTGATCTCCTGCCGCATGGCCTCGGACCAGGGCTCGGCCCCGAACAGACCGAAACGAAGAGAGAGCCCGTTGGGATTGATCCCCATGTCCATCATGACATCTGCCATTTTCAGAGCGTAGGACGGGGTGCAGACCAGGGCCGTGGTCTTGAAATCCTGCATGATCTGGATCTGCCTTTTTGTATTGCCGGCAGAAATGGGAATAACCGAAGCTCCCAACCGCTCCGCTCCGTAGTGAAGACCAAAGCCACCGGTAAACAGACCATAACCGAAGGCGATCTGAATAACATCATCCGCCGTCACTCCGGCCCCGCAAAGGATTCTGGCCACAAGATTGGACCAGTTGACAATATCGTTTTTGGAATAGCCGACCACCGTAGCCATTCCTGTTGTACCGGAAGAGGAATGAACCCGGACAACATCCCGCAGGGGGATAGCAAACAGGCCGTACGGGTAGTTTTCCCGTAGATCCTGCTTCATTGTAAAGGGAAAACGACGCAGGTCGTCAAGGCTGTTCACCCTGGTCGCATCCAGCTTTTCTTCACTGAATTTGTTCCTGTAAAACGGCACGGTGGTGGCAACCCGCTGCAGGGTTTTCTGTAATCGCTCCAGCTGCAGGGCCTCCAGTTCCGGCCGAGGTAAACATTCCTTTTTCTGTTCCCAGTACATAAGTAATTATCCGTATTTCTAATTTCTTTTATAACCAGCAGGGCTGGACCAGATGGCTCAACGCTGGTCTAACCAGCAGTGCTGGACCAAATTATGGATCACAGCCACAACGAACGATGAAAGTGATACGATTGCTCATGTTTTTTTCTTCACTTTCATATAAAGTAATGAAAATCCCAACGGCGGCAAAAACACTACAGAGCGCAAATCTGTTCACCGCTCAGCAGGGTAAAACCATCCTTCTGCAGGGAGGCAATGGCCTCGTCCATCTTCTCAAAGCGGAAAATCAGTACCGCATTTTCACCACTCTTATTCACAAAGGCGTACATGTACTCCACGTTCAACCCAGCCTTGTGAATAGCCTTCAGTACAGTGGCCAGTCCTCCAACCTCATCGGCAACCTCCACCGCCAGTACCGAGGTTTTGCCCACGGTAAAACCGCCATTCATCAACACTTCACGTGCCTTTTCCACATCATTGACAATGAGTCGCAGGATACCGAAATCGGCGGTATCAGCAACGGAAAGGGCCCGGATATTAATATTGGCATCGGCAAGAATGGTCATGATCTCCGCCAGTCTTCCCGACTTGTTCTCCAAAAAAACCGCTATCTGTTCAACACGCATGGATACCCTCCACTCATCAAATTTTACGATTATCGATCACTCGCTGCGCCTTGCCTTCGCTGCGCTGAATTGTCTTCGGTTCCACCAGCTTAACTTTACAGGTTACTCCCAGCAGGCTTTTTACTTCCGCCTGGATTTTGCGGGTGAGGTTTTCCAGGACGCGAATTTCATCGGAGAAGAGTCCCTCGCTCACTTCAACCTGGACGGTCATGGTATCGAGATTGCCTTCACGTTCCACCACGATCTGGTAATGGGGTTCCACCCCTTCAACACCCATGAGTACATGCTCCACCTGGGATGGAAAAACATTGACCCCGCGGATAATCAGCATATCATCAGTACGTCCGGTCACCTTCTCCATGCGGACCAGGGTACGACCACAGGCGCACTGCTCGTAGATGAGCCGGGAGATATCCTTGGTCCGATAGCGGATAATAGGAAAAGCCTCCTTGGTCAGGGTGGTGAATACCAGCTCACCCTGTTCCCCTGGGGGCAGAATTTCTCCGGTATCGGGATCGATGATTTCCGGCAGAAAATGGTCCTCAAAAATATGCATCCCCATATTGGAGTGGAGACATTCCTGGGCCACTCCCGGTCCCATTACCTCGGAAAGTCCATAGATATCTACAGCCCTGAGATTGAGTTTTCTCTCCACCTCCTCCCGCATATTCTCGCTCCACGGCTCGGCCCCGAAGATGCCGACCCGCAGAGAAAGGGAGGATGGATCGATATCCATGGAATCCATGGCATCGGCCAGGTTCAGGGCATAGGAGGGTGTGGACAGCAGCACGGTGGATTTGAAATCCCTCATCAAGGTTATCTGCCGTTTACTGTTGCCACCGGAAACCGGAATAACCGTGGCCCCCAGCCGCTCAATACCGTAATGGGCTCCCAGCCCCCCGGTAAAAAGCCCGTAGCCGTAGGCATTCTGCACCATATCTTCCCTGGTCGCCCCGGCACAGCAGAGCGCCCTGGCCATGATACCGGCCCAGAGTTCAATGTCTTTGCGGGTGTACCCCACAACTGTCGGTTTGCCGGTGGTGCCGGAAGAGGCATGGATACGGACAACTTCATCCAGGGGTACTGTAAAGAGGCCGAAGGGGTAGTTGTCCCGCAGATCGTTTTTCACGGTAAAGGGGAGTTTCTGCAGATCGGCCAGGGACTGAATATCTTCCGGCTTCACCCCGGCCTCATCCATCTTGGTGCGATAAGGGGCAACGGTTTTATATACCCTGGCGACCAGATGCTGCAACCGCCTGAGCTGAATGGACTCCAGCCCCACCCGTGGCAGGGTCTCTATCTCTTCTTCCCAATACTTAACTGTCATACCTCTTTCCTCGCCTATTGTTGGTTTGCTTTTTGTCCCGCTTCGAAGGCCTGCAGATTCACGTCCATGAATTTTGCCGGCACCCGACTCCTGATGATATCACCGAACAGTTCAGAATCCACCGGCAGAAAAGGGGCAATAGCCCCGACCATTGCCACATTCGCGGTCCTCACCTCGCCGACGGCCTTTGCAATCCCAAATGCATCAACAGGAACAACCACAACGCCACGTTCCCGGAGTGTATCAAGCAGGCCTTCCGGATAGACAGCTTGTCCTGTAGCCACAGAAGGTGGCAGAATTTTCTGGGTATTGACGATGACCTTGCTGCCACCATGGAGATACGGCAAATACCGGACTGCCTCCATCATCTCAAATGCCACAAGAATATCGGCCTTTCCCGGCTCAATGAGCGGCGAATAAACTTTATCTCCATAGCGGAGCTGAGCCGTAACCGAGCCACCCCGCTGGGCCATGCCGTGGACTTCACTTTTTTTGGCATCAAACCCGGCAGCCAGCAGGCTGTACGCCGTAATCTCACTGGCAAGCAGAATTCCCTGGCCCCCTACCCCTGAAAAGAGGATGTTTCCCTGTTCTTTCATTTTTTCCCCTCCCCTCGGGTAATTGCATTGAACTTACAGAGTGACGCGCACTGGCCGCAATCATTACAGAGAATTTCATCGATTTTGGAAATCCCCTTCTGCTTTTTACGATAGCCACGCCTTTCCGCCTCACCTTCCCCGAACACAGTCCAGCTGATGGCCGGGCAGCCGAGACGGATACAGGACATACAGCCGACACAGTTCTCCTGGTTCGTAAAATAGGATACGGGTTTGCGCTCTTTCATCTCCGGCAGCAGCACACAGGGTGCACGGGAGATAACAACAGACGGCTCTTCAAGAGCCACGGCTTTTTTCAGCACCTCTCGTGTCTCCGGTACCTCGTGGGGATTGACGGTGAATACATGTTTTACTCCTACAGCCCGACACAATGCCTCCAGATCAAGCTGATTTGCCGGTTCTCCTTTCATGGAATAGCCGGATGCCGGATTCTGCTGCTGGCCGGTCATGGCAGTAATTCTGTTGTCGAGAATAATCAGGGTGGAAGCCGAATTGTTATAGACCGTATTGATCAGGCCGGTAATACCGGAATGGATAAAGGTGGAATCACCGATAACGGAGACCACTTTATCATGAGCCCCATCCCCCACCGCCTTGGCAATACCATGGGCTATGGAGACTGACGCACCCATGCAGACACAGGAATCCATGGAAGACAGCGGCGGCAGAAATCCCAGGGTATAGCAACCGATATCCCCGGATACAAAAAGTTTCATCCGGGAAAGATTGAAAAAGATACCCCGGTGGGGACAACCCGCGCACATATTTGGTGGCCGCAGGGGCAGCTCAGCCTCTTCAAAAAGATCAGGCCCGCTACCGGGAACAATGGCCTCCCGGATAATCGCGGTATTCAGTTCTCCCTGGTTCGGAATCAGTTCTTTGCCGGTGCAGGTAATACCCATGGCCTTGATATGGGTTTCAAGAAAGGGATCCAGTTCCTCCACCACGAACAGTTCATCAACCGTGGCCGCAAATTCGCGGATCTTTTTTTCCGGTAGCGGCCAGCACATACCGAGCTTTAAAACCGCTGCCTCGGGAAAGGCCTCTTTCACGTAGAGATAGGCAACTCCGGCGGTAATAAACCCTTTTTTTGTATCCCCCTGCTCAATAGTGTTGAATTCGTCGGTTTCGGCCATTTCCCGGCACTGTGCCATCCGCTCTTCCATATAGGCACGACGCTTGCGGGCCATCCCCGGAAGCATCACCTGCTTGGCGGGATTTTTTGTTATTTCGGCCTGAGCAACTTCCGCCCGCTCCCGTTTCTCCACAACTCCCTTCACATGGGCAATACGGGTTGTGATGCGGACAATGACCGGAGTGTCCAGGTTCTCGCTCAGCTCAAAGGCCGTTTTGATCATCTCCTTGGCTTCCATGGGATCGGAGGGTTCCAGCATGGGCAGTTTGGCGGCAAATGCGTAGTTGCGGTTATCCTGCTCGTTCTGTGAAGAGTGCATCTCCGGGTCATCAGCACAGAGGATGACAAGCCCTCCCTTGACGCCGGTATAGGACGCGGTAAAAAGAGGATCGGCCGCGACATTCAGCCCCACATGCTTCATGGTGGCAAGAGCCCTGCTCCCGGCAAAACTTGCGCCGATGGCAACTTCCAGGCCCACTTTTTCATTGGGTGCCCATTCCGTATAAACCCCGTCGTAACGGGAGAGGTTTTCCATGATCTCCGTAGAAGGCGTTCCCGGGTAGCCCGAAGCGACTGTAACCCCCGCTTCCCAGGCCCCAGGGCGATTGCTTCATTTCCGGACATCCAGAGTGCGTTTTTATTTTGTGTTGTCACTGTATCTCCTGATTTTCTGATTGCCGGGCCCCGACAAGGCCACTTTTTATCAATTTAAAAAGAACGTTAAAGACTACTCCGAAACCCGGTAATCCGGCAAGTTTTTTTTCAGGGAAAAGGGAGTACCGGTCCACAGATAATTACGGTTCCGAGCCTCAATATTTTTGACAATGGGAAGAGCACCCCCTACTGTATATATACTTACATTTTAATTGTTTTACCTGTATTGCAGGTTTTTATATTTTCAGTAACTTTTTTCATATTACCTATTATTATTTTTGGAGGAATGAGACAATGTATATAGGCAGAATCATGCACACAAACCTGATCACAGTCCCACCCGAGGCCTCGCTTGCAAAGGCCCAGGCATTGATGGAAGAACATGCCATTGAACACCTGCTTGTAACCGATGAAAACAAAAAGCTCGTAGGAATACTCTCCGACCGGGACCTGAAGCAGTACTGGGCCTCTCCCGCGACATCCCTTTCAGCCCATGAGCTGAATTACCTGCTGGACAAGGTGACGGTAGATATGATCATGATCCGGACCGTGGTAACCGTCACCCCGGCAACTACCATCGAACGGGCGGCTTACATCATGCAGCAGTACCGGATAAGCGCCCTGCCGGTGATGGAAAATGAAAACCTGGTGGGAATTATTACCGGAGTCGATGTTCTTGAGATACTCTTCAAGGCCATCGGTATCAGTGAGGAGAGTGTTCGTCTGGGGGTCTTTGTCAATGACAGTATCGGCCAGCTCGCCAAAGTGACGGGAGTGCTCAAAGATGCCGGTGTCAATATCCAGAGTCTTCTCTGCTGGCCGGAAAAGGATCATTCGGGAATAACCCAGATGGTTTTCAGGGTGGCGGCATCAGAAAGCGACAAGGCCATCCGGGCCCTGAACCAAAACGGCCTGCAGGTCACAACCCGGTACGAAAAAGATATCACGCCCTTTCTACCGAAGGACTGATATTGCCAACCAGCAGAGCCGGGCCTTCACATCAGGAAGAACCGGCTCTTTTTCTTTTTGTTGCCTTGAACAATTGCCTTTTCAGTTTCTGGTGCCGAAAACCAGTTTCCCCCGAGGTGTCCTGCCAGCCCGACACAGGCCAGCATGACTCCAGCCACCCCCAGGTAAATCCACTTCATGGGGGAGTCAGGGGCGATCACACCGGGATCAAGGACCTTCCAGAAAACCAGAATATTGGCTCCTGCCAGAATAAAGAGGGCGCAGAGTATTTTTATGATAAATATCGCACTCCTGGCTCCCCGGTATCTTTTCTGCCACTCCAGGTAGCCGGTAAAAATGACAAGGGGAAGGGAAATCAACACAACAACGAGATTATAATAGGCGGCCGTCTCCATTCCCGCCAGGTTAAAGACAAGGAAAAGAGCAAGAAAAACCACGGAAACGGGAAAAATACCGTTGGGAAAATGGGCCGAAATGGGATGAAGATGATGGCTAACCATCTGATCCGTCAGCCAGCCGAAAAAAGTTCGTCTCTGTTTTTCCTTTCCGACTTTCCCCTCTTTCTGTTCTTCAACTTCTCCTTCTTCCACAGCCTCGGGAAGTGGGCCTATTGTTTTGCCGTCGGCATCAATTTCAACAAACAACCGGGCGGGAACATGGCAGACGGGGCATTTCTCCGGTGGCTCGGGCCCTTCATGCACATATCCGCACACGGTACACTTCCAGCGTTTATTCTCCCCTGCACCTTCCGATTCACTTTCCTCCTGCTCTTCGACCATTTTTTCAAACATCTCGACAAAAGCACCGCAGACCGGACATATTTCCGGAGGCTGCGAGCCGGTATGGATAAAACCGCAGACCGTGCATCGCCACCGGGTTGTTTCATCCCCCTTTCCAGCCTCTTTGACTCCTGCCGTTCCGGAAGTTTCGGGCTGTGTTTCGGTTTTTTCTATAAATTTTTCCTGTGGTGCCTCACAGACCGGGCATTTTTCGGGAGGTTCTTCTCCTTCATGAATATAACCACAGACAGTGCATTCCCATTTTTTCATTCCTGACTCCAGATGATTATTTACAGCTTTTTCAGAAATAGTTTTTCCATCCTGCCCTGATATCAATCATTTTATCGTTTTGCAGGACTGCATGTTGCTAAGATATCTTATTTATCCTTTTTTTTCTTTGATTTTCGTGCGTAGAGACGATCCAGAGGGTTCTGCAGGGCTTTGATATCCTTTTTCATCACATGGGTGTATATTTCAGTTGTCTTCACATCGGCATGGCCCAGCAGATCCTGGAGAACACGGATATTGGTACCGGTTTCCAGCATATTGGTGGCAAAGGAGTGGCGCAATGTATGGACGGTCACCCGCTTATCCAGTTTTGCCTTCCGGGCAGCTCTTTTTACCGCCTTCTGCAACCCGGACTCCAGGACATGATGCCTTCTCTCCCTGCCGCTCCGGGGGTCAATTGACCGGGAACGGGCAGGAAACACATATTGCCAGACCGTTTCCCGGGCCGCATTTTTATATTTTTTGGCAATCGCTCCGGGCAGGTACACTTCTCCGAACCCTTCGGCCAGATCCCTGCTGTGAAGCTCTTTTACGCGGTCAATATGTTCACGCAGTTCTTCACTGACGCACTGCGGAAGGTAGGTGATCCTGTCCTTTCCTCCTTTTCCGGAGCGGACATAGATATTATTATTGGCAAAATCCACATCCTGAATACGAAGCCTTATGCATTCCATCAGCCGCATACCGGAACCGTAGATCAGTTCCGCCATCAACAGATGAGTTCCGCTCATATGGTGAAAAACTCTCTCAACCTCTTCAACTGACAGCACAGTGGGTGGATGAACTTTGCGTTTGGCCCGAATGGGGGCTATGGAATTATCAAGGGGGTCCTGCAGAACATCGCGGTAAAGAAAGACAAGGGCATTCAATGCCTGTTTCTGAGTGGAAGCTGACACCTTTTCCCTGCTTGCCAGATGCGAGAGAAAGCGCTCAACCTCCCTTGCCCCCATATCACGGGGATGCCGCTTCTTATTATAGAAAATAATATAACGGAGAATCCATTGACAATAGGTCTTTTCTGTTGACAGTGCGTAATGATAATATCGCATGGTTTCACGCACTTGGTCAAGCAGCTTCAATTTTCTGTTTGGGACGAATTTTCTCTTGCTTTCCATGTTAGGCATGATAATATCAGTTATCATGGAAAATTTAAAGTAAAATGCTATGCATGGACATTTTTTTCCAGTTTTACCCTCTTGATATGAGTTTAGGTGGAAAACTGGTCCAGATATAGGGTAATATGATGTCTGGTGTCCATGTATTAATACTGTTAGTGAACATAAAAAAACGATATGGAAATATTTCTTATTTTAGCAACAATCATCGGAGGTATCGTTGGAGTCATCCAAATCTTCAAATGGATTAAACCAATAAATTTACCCATCCCCAGAAATAAAACAAAAACTATAAGCATAACATTACAAGCAAATAAAAATGGTAGTTTTGATTTTAATGAAACAGAAATCAAAAGAATATCTAAAGAATTGCTTTTCTTTCTTCGCAATAAAGAACAAATACAAATTCAATATGTTATACCACAACACAATGATGCAAGAAGGAAGTACAAAAAACTAGAGAAACAGAAAAACCTATCACAAGCTGATATAGAGCAAAGAAATTCACTCCAGAAATATTTTAAATCGTTAGATGGAAAGTTAGCAAAATTATCACGAATTATTATTTCAGTGTACTCTCAAGCTGATTCTGTTTACGCAACCTATGGGGATGAATCATTTTCTGATATATTAATAGGCATCTTGGATCGTTTTAAAAAATCCTCTCTTGTGACTGGAACCAAAATTGATGTTTGGCGTGAAAAAAATAAAAGATTTACAACCGCAATATATCTGACGGATGAGGAATTAGAACGGACTTTATCAAAGCTAAATCTTAAAAGCCGCCAAGGGTTAGCATTTGGCCCCAACAATTATTTTGCGTTAGAATTACCACTTCATATTATTTTAAAGAAATTAATCCCAGAGGTTGCTTTCCATCTAATGTGGTTGTCTGAAAGGGAAGGCAATCCTATTGAACAGTATTCTGATAACTATAACTTATTAGATTGGTGCATAGGGTTAGGATAAAAAAATCACTAACAAATCAATTAACCTGACCCGCAACTCGTCGGCGAATTTTCGTGTAAATTCAACATAATAGCCGTTAACAAAGTTAATCGGTAGCTGCACGGCGGGCAGGTTATCTCAAACGTTCAAGCTGTAGAAAAAGTCAACAAAACAAATTAACTACTGAATAATACGTGTAAAAATGTTATACTGCTGTCGCAAATTGATCGAAATACCCCTTACCTTCGATAAATGGAGCTGCAATGGCACGGTATAAACCTTATTCCTATGCTCAGGGCAAGTTCATTCCCATCCATTTTGCAAATCAGATCCTTCCCGGCACATTTGAATATACGCTGAATTATCTCATTGATCATGAACTTGATCTTTCCATCTTTAATGATCGCTATCACAATGATGATTCCGGTGCCCCGGCCTATGATCCGAAGATTCTGCTTAAAATCATTCTCTTTGCCTATTCCAGAGGGATTGTGAGCAGCCGTAAAATAGAGAGAGCCTGTCGTGAGAATGTAATCTTTATGGCACTGTCTGCCGACAGTCGTCCCCATTTCACCACAATTGCAGATTTTATTTCCAGCATGGACAAGGAAATAGTCTCACTGTTTCTTGAAGTACTTCTGGTTTGCGATGAACAGAAATTGATCGGCAGAGAGATGTTTGCCATTGACGGCTGCAAAATGCCCAGCAACGCCTCTGTTACCTGGAGCGGAACCAGGGCTGATTTTCAGAAAAAAGTAACGAAGATGGAAACAGCTATAGCAAATATGGTCAACCACCATCATATGAATGACCAGGAAAAGAGTGATGAAAATATCAAAGAGAAAAAAGAAAAATATGTAAAATCCCTGCGTAAAAATATAAAGAAGGTACGGAAATGGCTGGATAATAATGATGATCGGAGAGGAAAAGGCAAAAGACCTGTCAAATCCAATATTACCGACAATGAATCCGCCAAGATGAAGACCTCAAAAGGTGTTATCCAGGGCTATAACGGTGTTACCGCCGTGGACAGTAAAACCCAGGTGATAGTAGCCGCCGAAGCCTATGGTCAAGGCAGTGAGCAGGACCTGCTGGAACCGATGATAGACAAAATCAGCGAAAATTTACAGGAAACCGGAAAAGACAACGATGTCTTTAAAGATGCAAAACTCCTGGCAGACAGCGGATACCATGCAAATAAAAATATGGAGATGCTGGCAGAAAAAGAGATAGACGCGTATGTAGCCGATAACCAGTTCAGAAAACGGGATCCCAGGTTCAAAGATTACGGCAGATATAAGGATCGAACAAGAAAAGAACGGGCCAAACGAGAAGGCAGAAAGAACCTCTTTGTACCTGCTGATTTTACCTTTCCCGAAGATCTGAGTTACTGTATCTGTCCTGCCGGGAAACGGCTCTATAGAAGTGGTGGGAATATCTTTACCAAAGGCCATCATTCTGTCCGGTTCCAGGCACCCCAATCCGCCTGTGTTCCCTGCAAACTGAGGTCAAAATGTCTTCGCTATCCTGATCGCACCAAAACACGTCAGGTTGCCTATTTTACTGGGCGCATGGATAAAAAGAAGAAAACCAGTTGTGCAGAAAAGATGAAGCGAAAAATAGATTCAGCCGCTGGCAGGGCCATCTATTCCATGCGATTGGCAATAGGAGAACCACCTTTTGCCCATATCAGATCAACAATCGGTCTGAACAGGTTCACCCTGAGATCGAAAAAGAAGGTGAATATCCAGTGGAACCTTTTCTGCATTATCCATAACCTTAAAAAGGTGCATGCATATGGAATGGGTTTTGTGTAGATTGCTGGAAAATGGTTAGGAAAAGCTGGAAATTGGTGAGATAAATTGCTTTATTGAGGATGTTAGAGAAAAAAGTAATTTTACATCAGGATATTTTTTGAATTGTTTTGAAATTTGAATTTTTTTGAAAAGATATGTGGGAAAATTGCAGTTGCCTGGGCTGTTTTTCTACATGCTCGTTCAAGCTGTAGAAAAAGTCAACAAAACAAATTAACTACTGAATAATACATGTAAAAATGTTATACTGCTGTCGCAAATTGATCGAAATACCCCTTACCTTCGATAAATGGAGCTGCAATGGCACGGTATAAACCTTATTCCTATGCTCAGGGCAAGTTCATTCCCATCCATTTTGCAAATCAGATTCTTCCCGGCACATTTGAATATACGCTGAATTATCTCATTGATCATGAACTTGATCTATCCATCTTTAACGATCGCTATCACAATGATGATTCCGGTGCCCCGGCCTATGATCCGAAGATTCTGCTTAAAATCATTCTCTTTGCCTATTCCAGAGGGATTGTGAGCAGCCGTAAAATAGAGAGAGCCTGTCGTGAGAATGTAATCTTTATGGCACTGTCTGCCGACAGCCGTCCCCATTTCACCACAATTGCAGATTTTATTTCCAGCATGGACAAGGAAATAGTCTCACTGTTTCTTGAAGTACTTCTGGTTTGCGATGAACAGAAATTGATCGGCAGAGAGATGTTTGCCATTGACGGCTGCAAAATGCCCAGTAATGCCTCTGTTACCTGGAGCGGAACCAGGGCTGATTTTCAGAAAAAAGTAACGAAGATGGAAACAGCTATAGCAAATATGGTCAACCACCATCATATGAATGACCAGGAAAAGAGTGATGAAAATATCAAAGAGAAAAAAGAAAAATATGTAAAATCCCTGTGTAAAAATATAAAGAAGGTACGGAAATGGCTGGATAATAATGATGATCGGAGAGGAAAAGGCAAAAGACCTGTCAAATCCAATATTACCGACAATGAGTCCGCCAAGATGAAGACCTCAAAAGGTGTTATCCAGGGTTATAACGGAGTCACCGCCGTGGACAGCAAAACCCAGGTGATAGTAGCCGCCGAAGCCTATGGTCAAGGCAGTGAGCAGGACCTGCTTGAACCGATGATAGACAAAATCAGCGAAAATTTACAGGAAACCGGAAAAGACGACGATGTCTTTAAAGATGCAAAACTCCTTGCAGACAGCGGATACCATACAAACAAAAATATGGAGATGCTGGCGGAAAAACAAATAGACGCGTATGTAGCCGATAACCAGTTCAGAAAACGGGATCCCAGGTTCAAAGATTACGGTAGATATAAGGATCGAACAAGAAAAGAACGGGCCAAACGAGAAGGCAGAAAGAACCTCTTTGTACCTGCTGATTTTACCTTTCCCAAAGATCTGAGTTACTGCATCTGTCCTGCCGGGAAACGGCTCTATAGAAGTGGTGGTAATATATTTACAAAAGGACATCATTCTGTCCGGTTCCAGGCACCCCAATCCGCCTGTGTTCCCTGCAAACTGAGATCAAAATGTCTTCGTTATCCCGATCGCACCAAAACACGCCAGGTTGCCTATTTTACCGGGCGCATGGATAAAAAGAAGAAAACCAGTTGCGCAGAGAAGATGAAAAGAAAAATAGACTCAGCCGCTGGCAGGGCCATCTATTCCATGCGATTGGCAATAGGAGAACCACCTTTTGCCCATATCAGATCAACAATCGGTCTGAACAGATTTACCCTGAGATCGAAAAAGAAGGTGAATATCCAGTGGAACCTTTTCTGCATTATCCATAACCTTAAAAAGGTGCATGCATATGGAATGGGTTTTGTGTAGATTGCTGGAAAATGGTTAGGAAAAGCTGGAAATTGGTGAGATAAATTGCTTTATTGAGGATGTTAGAGAAAAAAGTAATTTTACATCAGGATATTTTTTGAATTGTTTTGAAATTTGAATTTTTTTGAAAAGATATGTGGGAAAATTGCAGTTGCCTGGGCTGTTTTTCTACATGCTCGTTCAAGCTGTAGAAAAAGTCAACAAAACAAATTAACTACTGAATAATACATGTAAAAATGTTATACTGCTGTCGCAAATTGATCGAAATACCCCTTACCTTCGATAAATGGAGCTGCAATGGCACGGTATAAACCTTATTCCTATGCTCAGGGCAAGTTCATTCCCATCCATTTTGCAAATCAGATTCTTCCCGGCACATTTGAATATACGCTGAATTATCTCATTGATCATGAACTTGATCTATCCATCTTTAACGATCGCTATCACAATGATGATTCCGGTGCCCCGGCCTATGATCCGAAGATTCTGCTTAAAATCATTCTCTTTGCCTATTCCAGAGGGATTGTGAGCAGCCGTAAAATAGAGAGAGCCTGTCGTGAGAATGTAATCTTTATGGCACTGTCTGCCGACAGCCGTCCCCATTTCACCACAATTGCAGATTTTATTTCCAGCATGGACAAGGAAATAGTCTCACTGTTTCTTGAAGTACTTCTGGTTTGCGATGAACAGAAATTGATCGGCAGAGAGATGTTTGCCATTGACGGCTGCAAAATGCCCAGTAATGCCTCTGTTACCTGGAGCGGAACCAGGGCTGATTTTCAGAAAAAAGTAACGAAGATGGAAACAGCTATAGCAAATATGGTCAACCACCATCATATGAATGACCAGGAAAAGAGTGATGAAAATATCAAAGAGAAAAAAGAAAAATATGTAAAATCCCTGTGTAAAAATATAAAGAAGGTACGGAAATGGCTGGATAATAATGATGATCGGAGAGGAAAAGGCAAAAGACCTGTCAAATCCAATATTACCGACAATGAGTCCGCCAAGATGAAGACCTCAAAAGGTGTTATCCAGGGTTATAACGGAGTCACCGCCGTGGACAGCAAAACCCAGGTGATAGTAGCCGCCGAAGCCTATGGTCAAGGCAGTGAGCAGGACCTGCTTGAACCGATGATAGACAAAATCAGCGAAAATTTACAGGAAACCGGAAAAGACGACGATGTCTTTAAAGATGCAAAACTCCTTGCAGACAGCGGATACCATACAAACAAAAATATGGAGATGCTGGCGGAAAAACAAATAGACGCGTATGTAGCCGATAACCAGTTCAGAAAACGGGATCCCAGGTTCAAAGATTACGGTAGATATAAGGATCGAACAAGAAAAGAACGGGCCAAACGAGAAGGCAGAAAGAACCTCTTTGTACCTGCTGATTTTACCTTTCCCAAAGATCTGAGTTACTGCATCTGTCCTGCCGGGAAACGGCTCTATAGAAGTGGTGGTAATATATTTACAAAAGGACATCATTCTGTCCGGTTCCAGGCACCCCAATCCGCCTGTGTTCCCTGCAAACTGAGATCAAAATGTCTTCGTTATCCCGATCGCACCAAAACACGCCAGGTTGCCTATTTTACCGGGCGCATGGATAAAAAGAAGAAAACCAGTTGCGCAGAGAAGATGAAAAGAAAAATAGACTCAGCCGCTGGCAGGGCCATCTATTCCATGCGATTGGCAATAGGAGAACCACCTTTTGCCCATATCAGATCAACAATCGGTCTGAACAGATTTACCCTGAGATCCCGAAAAAAGGTGAATATCCAGTGGAACCTTTTCTGCATTATCCATAACCTTAAAAAGGTTCATGCATATGGAATGGGTTTTGTGTAGATTACTGGAAAATGGTGAGATAAATTGCTTTACTGAGGATGTTAGAGAAAAAAGTAATTTTACATCATGATATTTTTTGAATTGTTTTGAAATTTGAATTTTTTTGAAAAGATATGTGGGAAAATTGCAGTTGCCTGGGCTGTTTTTCTACATGCTCGTTGGCAGTATCTAAATAAAAGTAAACAAAGAATGAATGAAACAGGGGGGAAAATGATATCCTGCAAAAAATGTGGCAAGGAGATTTCTGGAAACGATATCTATATCTATGAAGGTAATCAGATGTGCGATGATTGTGCGATGAAAGCGGGTCTATTCCCTCTTGAGCATACAGGGTCACGCCGAGACAAAATTTCAGAGAGAGGAAGACATCTTACTATTCCAAAGTCTTAAGAAGTTGAATGTTTAACAACTTCAACCCATTGTCTTTAAAGTAGTATAATGATAAATGGGAAAAAATGAGAATTGATGTTTGTGTATGATCAAACTGCCAACAAATCGATTCACTGGATTGCAGGGGACTCTGCCGCTTTGAAAAATTTTGGTTTAACGAAATTATTAACATAAATAAGGTTTCTGGAAAATCCCTGCAACCAGTGATCTTGGCGTTAGCCTTCCAAATTCCCACCGTAAACCATTCTTGAAACACTCTGTTCATCAATTTTATTGACAAAATAATCTTTTCAACCTATTGTGAACATGTTCACTAAGGAATCACGTTCACAATAGGCGCTTATATGACCAATAAAAAGAAAATATCCCACAGGCAGTCACAAAAAGAAGATACGAGACGACTTATCCTTGATTCAGCATATCTCTTGTTTGCCAAAAATGGTTATGCAAAGACAACAATGCGTGCGTTAGCGGATCAGGCAGGGATAGGTCTGGGTACCATCTTTAAACATTTCCCAGACAAGCCTTCGCTGCTTGCAGCCGCATTTCAAGATGACCTTAGTATAATAATTCAACAATCATTCAATGAGCTACCTGAGTCAGGACTGAAAAAGCAGCTTCTTCACATCACAAAGTGCCTCTACTCTTTTTATGCTGAAAAACCTAAATTATCACGAACACTTATAAAGGAAGTTCTGTTTTTAGAGGGTGAGCATGGAAAAATTCTAGACGCACAAATAGACATGTTCCTGAACGAAATTTGTGGATTGCTAAATAAAGCAAAAGAAAACGGTGAAATAAACAAAAATATAAATGTACACGATGGCGCTGTAGCGTTTTGGTCATTCTATTTTACTGTTCTTCTTATGGGACTTAAACAGCCCTCATTTGAGATTGATATTCAACTTAATATTATCGAGAAACTCATAGAAAATTACTTTTATTAATGGAGGTCAATATCATGGACTATAGACAAGCAGCAAATGAAAGAAAATATGATTTTGCGGCATCGAGTTATGATTTTATTGCATTCATTATGAGCCTTGGCCAAGCTAATAAAATATACCAAAAAATTGCTGAGAAGATCGACCAGAAAACATCCAAAAATATTGTTGAATTAGGCTGTGGCCCGGCATCTGTTATTCCAGCAATCGTTAATGGTACAGATGATTCTACCCAAATTACAGGAATTGATTTTTCTGCAAAAATGATAGAAATAGCAAATCGCAAAAAACAGATAAATAACTGGGGGAATGTGGAATTTGAATGTTTGGATATGTATAATTTCAAATGCCCAAAACCTGTTGATACAGTAATTTTCTGCCTTGCTTTAACAGCTATACCAGATTCAACAAGAGCCCTAGAAAAATCCCTATCTATTCTAAGTCCAGGCGGACAGCTGATAATCATCGACTCAATACCTCTTAACACTAGGTGGTGGCACCCATTTACAAATATTTATATCTATCTGAAATCATTAGTTGTTGGGGCAAAGCCTACAAGGAAAATACTTCCGTTTATACACAGAAATATGGTAGATGTTGAAATTGAAGAAATGGCCTATGGTGTTTATACAGTCATAAATGCAAGAAAACCCAAGTCGGCGTGAGTTTGTGTGCAAACAAAGCAACCTAAAAATAGGCTAACCAGTCAATTAACCTGACCCGCAACTCGTCGGCGAAATTTCTGTATATTCAAGTATATAGCCGCAAATAAAGTTAATCGGTAGCTGCACGGCGGGCAGGTTATCTCAATCGTTATGTCTTCAGGAGAACCAAATGTCTTTAGGTAAATTTGAAGCGATTTATTATCCATATTTTGAACCTCCTGTTGATTGGTTAAAGACTTATTTACTTTTTTATGATCGTATAAAAAGTATTATCCCTGAGGGTGCAAATTATAATTTTTCAGATAGTTTAAATAAAATATTGGATAGTTGCCCTGATTGTTTTTCCTCAATATCTCCAGGGATAAATGATATAAAAATAAATACGATTAATTTTGATATATTAGAACAAACTTTCAATTACATATCCTCTCAGAACAAACATAACAACGAAAGAACGATAGTACTTGATAAACAAGGAAGCATATCAATAAGTGGTTTTTCATTCCTTCACCAGGATAAAGTAAGTGAGAATGTAAGAATATTATTAAGAAAATACAATTTAGTTGATAAAGATGGTTCTAATATATTGTCAGATATCCAAAATGGACAATACATCATTGTTAATGAAAATGCTTGTGATCTAATTGTATCCAATGTCGCATCAAATTTATCAAAAAAATATGGCCTACCATCGCTCACAGATAAATTATTGTTTAATTCCTTTAATAATATTTCTGAGTTATCAACTTATTCTGGTTCAGGATCATCCAATATGTTGGCATCATCTGTAATTAATCTATTGGTTCCAGATAACATATCTTTGCTAAGCGAAAAAGATTATTTAGAACTAAAACAAGCCTTTAATGATTTAAAAGTACCATTTCATAGGCTTATAAAAGAGCAATTTAATCTTTACAGCTTAAATGATATTCATGATGAAAATGAACTAAAAGAAAAGGTTAAGAGTATATCAATAGAATTCAGCAAAGAATATTCAAAGTTTCGACAAACAAGATGGATTAAAAAATTTAAAAAATGGGGGCCTATTGGTATTGGTAGCCTATTTACTCTGGCAGGTGCTACATTCTCAAATCCTATAATTGCAATTTCTAGTGCAGCAACATCCATCACAATACAAATAATTTCTGAATCCAAATTGTTAAAGTCACCACAAAATAATAAAAGTGAGGTTTATAGTTTACTTGCTTCACTTGAAGATAAAATTCTGTATAAAACGATATCAAATGAGTTATTAATTGAAAATGAAATCTGGACATAACAATGGTATTCACCTGACCACAAGCACGACCCGGTTTTGGCAAATGTCCCAGTAAATCGTAGCGTTATATCCGTGTCAAAGCTGGTCGGTAAATCTGCTTGTGTCAGGTGATACCGGTCGTTCAAGCTGTAGAAAAAGTCAACAAAACAAATTAACTACTGAATAATACGTGTAAAAATGTTATACTGCTGTCGCAAATTGATCGAAATACCCCTTACCTTCGATAAATGGAGCTGCAATGGCACGGTATAAACCTTATTCCTATGCTCAGGGCAAGTTCATTCCCATCCATTTTGCAAATCAGATCCTTCCCGGCACATTTGAATATACGCTGAATTATCTCATTGATCATGAACTTGATCTTTCCATCTTTAATGATCGCTATCACAATGATGATTCCGGTGCCCCGGCCTATGATCCGAAGATTCTGCTTAAAATCATTCTCTTTGCCTATTCCAGAGGGATTGTGAGCAGCCGTAAAATAGAGAGAGCCTGTCGTGAGAATGTAATCTTTATGGCACTGTCTGCCGACAGTCGTCCCCATTTCACCACAATTGCAGATTTTATTTCCAGCATGGACAAGGAAATAGTCTCACTGTTTCTTGAAGTACTTCTGGTTTGCGATGAACAGAAATTGATCGGCAGAGAGATGTTTGCCATTGACGGCTGCAAAATGCCCAGCAACGCCTCTGTTACCTGGAGCGGAACCAGGGCTGATTTTCAGAAAAAAGTAACGAAGATGGAAACAGCTATAGCAAATATGGTCAACCACCATCATATGAATGACCAGGAAAAGAGTGATGAAAATATCAAAGAGAAAAAAGAAAAATATGTAAAATCCCTGCGTAAAAATATAAAGAAGGTACGGAAATGGCTGGATAATAATGATGATCGGAGAGGAAAAGGCAAAAGACCTGTCAAATCCAATATTACCGACAATGAATCCGCCAAGATGAAGACCTCAAAAGGTGTTATCCAGGGCTATAACGGTGTTACCGCCGTGGACAGTAAAACCCAGGTGATAGTAGCCGCCGAAGCCTATGGTCAAGGCAGTGAGCAGGACCTGCTGGAACCGATGATAGACAAAATCAGCGAAAATTTACAGGAAACCGGAAAAGACAACGATGTCTTTAAAGATGCAAAACTCCTGGCAGACAGCGGATACCATGCAAATAAAAATATGGAGATGCTGGCAGAAAAAGAGATAGACGCGTATGTAGCCGATAACCAGTTCAGAAAACGGGATCCCAGGTTCAAAGATTACGGCAGATATAAGGATCGAACAAGAAAAGAACGGGCCAAACGAGAAGGCAGAAAGAACCTCTTTGTACCTGCTGATTTTACCTTTCCCGAAGATCTGAGTTACTGTATCTGTCCTGCCGGGAAACGGCTCTATAGAAGTGGTGGGAATATCTTTACCAAAGGCCATCATTCTGTCCGGTTCCAGGCACCCCAATCCGCCTGTGTTCCCTGCAAACTGAGGTCAAAATGTCTTCGCTATCCTGATCGCACCAAAACACGTCAGGTTGCCTATTTTACTGGGCGCATGGATAAAAAGAAGAAAACCAGTTGTGCAGAAAAGATGAAGCGAAAAATAGATTCAGCCGCTGGCAGGGCCATCTATTCCATGCGATTGGCAATAGGAGAACCACCTTTTGCCCATATCAGATCAACAATCGGTCTGAACAGGTTCACCCTGAGATCGAAAAAGAAGGTGAATATCCAGTGGAACCTTTTCTGCATTATCCATAACCTTAAAAAGGTGCATGCATATGGAATGGGTTTTGTGTAGATTGCTGGAAAATGGTTAGGAAAAGCTGGAAATTGGTGAGATAAATTGCTTTATTGAGGATGTTAGAGAAAAAAGTAATTTTACATCAGGATATTTTTTGAATTGTTTTGAAATTTGAATTTTTTTGAAAAGATATGTGGGAAAATTGCAGTTGCCTGGGCTGTTTTTCTACATGCTCGTTGGACTAAGCTGTGCAAACTAACTATTTGTAATTATTCAACTTGTACAATAGATCCTTAACTGTTAGACTGTTGTCGGCAGGCGAATTTATAAAGGTTAATTGACCGCCATATTATGAAAAGTATGAGGTGGTCGGTCAGAGAAACAGAAGGTTCACTTTATGCAACTTGTCGCTCAAGACTCAACTGCACCCTTTCCAGGACTTTTCACTTCATCCTCTTCCTCTGCAACATTCCCGGGCGAAGTTATAAGCCCACCCGCGAACCGACTCATTGATTTGGTATCAAAGTATTATCCGGTAGTCGAACACATTTACTGCTGCCCAAACAGGCACAGCAGGCAGCTTTTATCATGGCAATATGCCACACTTCCGACCTTGGAGGGCATGTGGAACAGTGTCCGAGTGGTCATGTCGAGCGCATTTATTATAACTCTTGCGGTCATCGATTTTGTCCGCGTTGTGCGGCCAGAATACGACACAAGTGGTTGCTCGCCCGTGAAGCAAAACTGCTCCCGGTGCGTCATTATCACACTATTTTCACCCTGGCCCACACATTCAATGCCTTGTGGTATTACAATCATCGAACGATGGGCGACCTTTTGTTCCATAGCGGGGTTAATGCACTCAAGGCGTTGCTTGCCGATCCCCGGTGGCTGGGAGCCGAAGTGGGAATCACGGCTACACTTGAGACCTGGGACGACCGAATGCTCTTTCATCCCCATCTGCACTGCATGGTGACCGGCGGGGGGCTGACAGCGGAAGGGGACTGGATAGATGTAGCAAATCCAAACTGCCTGATTGCCGTAAAACCCTTAATGTATGAATTTCGCAAACGGTTTTGTCAGAGATTGAAACAGCTGTTAAAGGATGACAAGTTGACCCTTCCCGGAGAGACAACCAAACGCCAATGGCTTTCCCGGCTCAATAAAATAAACAGGAGGAACTGGACTGTATTCATCGCGAAGCAGCCTGAAAATGGTGGACCAACAGCGATTGATATCCTGCGTTATCTGTCTGAGGATGTCGCGGGTGGTCCACTGTCCAGTGACCGGCTTGTTCCGCAATCATCTGAATTCTCCGCGACTCAGTTAGCATATCTTAATTGTAAGCGCTCATCAGACCCCACTCGGGACATCCGGTATCACAAGATCCTTTCCAGACAAATACATCGGAAGGAGGTTTTTGTAGTCTGCGGTGGTTTTAGCAAAGGGTAATTTCTCAAGGAGAAAGCGGAGGTACGCGTACGGTTCCAAACCGTTGGCCTTGGCTGTTTCTATCAAGCTGTAAAGTCCAGCGCTCGCCATTGCCCCTTCCACTGTACCAGCAAAGAGCCAGTTCTTCCTGCCAACCACAAATGGCCGGATGGCATTCTCAGCCAGGTTGTTGTCCGGTGTCATCTGCGGATGGTCGATAAAGACTTTTAACCTCTCCCACTGCCCCAATGTATATTTTACCGCCTTACCAAGAAGACTTTTAGGCGTCACGTGGATGGCTTTTTTGCCGAGCCATTTGTAAAAATTGTCCAGAACCTTTTTTGTCTTCTCCTGTCTCATAGCGAGCAGTTCTGAGCTGGAGAGATTTTGTTTGGCTGCCTCACGTTCCAACCTGTAAATTTTTGAGATAAAGCCGAGAGCCACGTCAACACTTCCAGCCTTTTTCTGCTTTTGTGCGCCCTTCTGGGCGTCGGTGAACTTACGTCGGGCATGTGCCCAACAGGCGGCATGCACGATTTTCGACTCAGTATCCAGGAAATCATACCCCTTGTAGCCGTCGGATTGCACCACACCGCGATAGCCTCGCAAGAGATCACGAGCCACATCAGAAGATCTGTTTGGGGCGTAATGGTAGAGCAATCCCGGTCGTACGGGCGCACCTCCCCGACAAACCCACATGTACGACTTGGTTGTTGGAGAGCGACCGGGTTCCTTCAGCACCTGGACCGTGGTCTCGTCGATATTGATCAAGGGACCGGAACGAATTTCCTGCTGCAACAGCTCGATCAGCGGTTGGCAGCGGTCGGCGATTTTCATTGCCCAGTGACACATCGAGGCCCGTGGAATCTCTGCACCAATTCTTTTGAACTGGGCCTCCTGGCGGTAAAACGGCAACGCATCACAGAATTTTGCGGTGAGGATGTAGGCGATGAGGCCCGCAGTGGCGATGCCTTTATCGATAATCTGTTTCGGTGGAGGTGCTATCTTGACCACAGCTCCTTCCGTCTCCACACCTTCGCAGGACCTGCAGGCATACTTTGGTCGAACATGTCGGATTACCCTGATAACGGCTGGGATGATATCCAGTTTTTCAGAAACCTCTTCACCTATGCGATGCAGAGCTGCGCCACAGTCGCAGACTTTGTCTTCTTCGGGGATGTCGTGGAGAACCTCAACCCTGGGCAGGTCCACCGGCAACTTTTTGCGGCCCGGCTTCTTGCGAGAATGAACCTTGACCTCAATCTCTTCCGAATCTTCCTTGTCTGCGCCGTCAATATCCGGCTCAGGCATGTCGAAGAGAGGAAGCTGTACCGCACCATTATCCGAGGTGCGCTTTTCGCTCTTCTTACCGTACATCTGGGCCCGAAGCAGACGCAACTGTTCATGAAGAAGATTGATCTCCTTCTCGTAGCTCCGTCTGGTTTCAAGCAAGATCTGCTTGAGTTGTTCCGGGTCGTTCGGTAAGTTTTTCTCCTTGGATATCATGCTGAAAACATAGCACAAAAATAGCTTTTATACCAGAAAAACAACCACTTGAATCAAGAAAAATCAACTAACAGAATTGTACTCCAACTGCCGATGAGCCTGTCGAATATCCAGTCCGCTGAGCAGCCATTGCAAAGCTGACTGGTTGATCTCAATCACATCCTGTTCGGTGTCCGGCCAGCAGAAAACATCTTGTTCCAATCTCTTCATCCAGATACAAAATCCGTTGCCAGACCAGTAAAGGATTTTGACCATGTCCTTTCTTCGGTTACAAAACGCGAAGAGGCTTTCAGAAAAGAGATCAAGCTCGAACTCTTCCTCTACGATAAGCGACAGTCCGTTGATTGATTTCCTCATGTCCGTAGCGCCGGCGGCAATAAACACCCTAGTCGATGGTCCTGGTGAGCCGAAGCACGATTAATGATGGAACGTTTTTCGAGTTATTTGATGTTTGGTGCCGTAGTAGATATACAACCCCTCGGCTGCGCCTCTGGTTCGTAGGTTTTTTAAGGCATGGGGGAAGCTCGAGCTTAGAAAAAAAGGTGGGGAGCCCGAAGACTCCCCGGACGGTTTTTTCTAATCCGTCGCTCCCATCTGGCTATCCCTTGGCGGGTTGCTCCTCAGCAGAGCCCGCCTCCGTTTCGCCAGACCTTTGTACCTGCCAAAAGCAGGAGTGACTTTTGTTAATTTAACGTGATCTTTTTTTTTGTGGTGTGGGGGAATACATTTCCAGAAAGAGTTGTTCATCAAGCTGAGTAAGCTCACGTTGCGCTGCGGTGGTAAGCAGTTCTGCTGCCATGACATTGAGTAGTCTCAAATTGCCGGCACTATGTTCCACAAGTGCCGACATAAGTGGTTTTGTCATTAACTGAGGTGCTCCGGCTTGTTTCAGACAATACTCCAGATAATTTCTCAGTTCTTTTTTGTCATATGGTGAAAGTATTCTTCTAAACCTGATACGACTTCCCAGAGCAAGAAGATTATTGCTCCGAAAACGTTCAGGAAGAGTGAGATCCCCGCAAAGAATAACAGTCAGTAAACATTCTGAATCAAACTGAGCACTCCCCATCAACCGCAATTCATTGAGGTTACAGGTCACCATTTCCTGAGCCTCGTCAATCAGGAGTATTGGTCTGAACAAAGTTGATGTAATATGCTGTCGCCACCTTTCCCGGAGAGCTTTAAATCCACCGTATCTGTTGGATGGGGTAAGATTGACACCAAAGAGATCCCCCATCTCACGGTAAAAGTCTGCAATACTTGATTGAGGTCTTTCCATAACACCAACCACGACGTTTTCCAACCGTTCAAGTTTATGGGAAAGATATTGAAGATTTTTTGATTTACCAAGCCCGGGTTCTCCGGCCATGAGTGCGAATCCGCCATCCATGACCAGATTTTCAATTTGAAAGAGGAAGGTATCTATTCCCGGTGCCGGCCATAAAGAGTGTACTGGAATGTTGGGAAGAAACGGATTCCATTTCAGACCGAACAGTGCAAGAAGACGCTTATTATTCATGGTCTGCCTCCATTGGAATAAAGGCAGGAGGGAGTCCGGTGGCTGCATAATCAGCCAGTAATTTACGCAATAGCGGTGGATAGGGGTCTGTGTCGATATCAGCTTCAGGCAAGGCCACAAGAGGAGCCAGTGTTCTTCGCAATCCGTCACTGTTTTTGATCTTGTCCTGAGGGTAAATTTTCGCAAGCAAAGTTGAATCTCTCTCGTCTACCAGCCAGGCGTGGCAAAGATTCCAGCTTTGATATCGTACATATAGTCGGTCAAAGTGGCGGAACCTGGATGGAACTTCAAATCGAACACCTTTGATCTGTAAAGTAGAGTCACTTTTTCGCTGGGCACGATTTTCCTGAACAGTAAAAGAAAAAACCATCTTTTCACGCTCAGGAGCAGGGCGTGCACCATCTGGTCCCGCCAGCATTTTCTCCACAGGGGAACAGTTGATCTCCTGGTGGCGTTTTCGGTTATACTCCATCTCCGACCAAGCCTGTGTGGCATAATTCAACGTCTCAAGCGTCAAGGGTTCTACCCGTGACAGCATGGACATCAGCCGTCCTTCCAACTGTCCCCAGAAGGATTCCTGTTTGCCATTTTGATAAGGACTATACGGCAATGTCCGGTCGTGTTTTATGCTCAAGCCCAGTAGGCCATTTGTTGTTTCGCGGGCGATCATTGCCGCACCATTATCCGTCATTAAACTGCGGGGTAATCCCCGTTTCATAAAGGCCTGCAACATACCATGATGCAACACTTCCGCTGTTTCCTGATAATACCACTGGATATGGCAACATAATCGGGAACAGTCATCAAGTATGCAGAGTGCTATCGGAGTATGCCATTCTCCGTTACTATCAGCTACCCGTAGTTTGCCCTTATGGAAATCCAGATGCCAAAGTCCGTGGACATGGGACGCCTCGTAACTTCTTACTTCCATCTGTTCAAGATGTTCTTCTGCCTTGTATTGTCCTTTGGTTTTGTTACGGGGTGACCGCTTCTTGTACCACCCTCTTTCTTTCATGCGTCGGCGAACACTGGCATAAGATGGAGGTTTACTCAGCTCTGGCTTTTCTTCAATTAATGCCAGAAGATTGTCGGTATGGAGCCGATAACTCCAATGGGGAAAGCTGCAATACTGTTTCCCGAGTTCGATCAGCATCTGCGCAGAAAGAGCTGTTTTCTTCCCGAGATCTGAACGGGGTTTTCGTTCCATATCTCCCACAGGATCGTTACCGTTCAACGCTTTGTAGTACCAACGCTCAATGGTGGAAGCACCAAAGGTAACAAACCCATCTTTGCATGGGTGCTGATACCGTCGGCTCGCAAGTATTTTAAGTTTTCTGCCAAGTTCTCCCGGCTCGGGAGGACTGGCAAGCAGTCCTCCTATGATGGAAAAACGGAGTTGTGCCCAGGAATGCAGGCGGGACTCGCTATTCTTGTTCATGATATGGCTCCTGTCTGGTTTATGAGCATAGTCTGCTCGTTTTTGGACAAAAACCAATTTACAGGGAGAGGACAAAAGAAGAAGTCCCCAACTTTTGCGGGGAGTTACTGCTCCATCACTGTTCCTGTCGCCAGCAGTACGAGACAATTGAGAATTGCGTTTGAGGAGGATTTTTTGGTTTCGAGATAATGACCCACCAAAGATCCAGGCAAAGTGTGATTTGTAACAGCAGGATGAATAGAACCACGTATTGTTTGCCAGAGTTGACTTTTAGGGAAAATCTCACGAAAATACGTCAACCACTTGCTGATTGTTTTCCTGTCTGCTCCAAGCATTTTTGACACCATGTTTTTACTGTATTCCTGTGGTTTGCTTTGGTTTAGTGTGGTTACAATCAATATAACTACTCTGAAATACACCCGCCGATCCATGAATAGAGTCGATTTCGGTAAGGTTCTACGACGACAATTCTCTTTACTGCAACAGAGACTGAACCGTACAGAGTACTCTTCAGGAAGATCAGGCCCACCGCGTGGCTGACGTTGGTAATTGGAATAATGCTGAGGGCTACCACAATAGGGACAACCGGCTTTATGCTGCTGATCAGCCAAATCTATGTCTATATGGTGAAGAAGCTTAAAAAGGTTGGTGCTTTGAAGTAATTCTGGTATCATTTTCCTGCCTTAGTGTTTTAGGCAGGAACCCTCTCGGGGTATTTGCGCGATACGTGAGGGGGTTCCTTACCTTTCCATCACTTATCTTGCACATTTTAACTCTATTTTCCATCATTTATTTTGGCCACTCTCAGTCCTGGCCGCATCATCTTGTCTGCTCCAGAACGCAGATTACGGCCTTGAGATCTGAAGGGGAAAAACCCGGGCAAATCTCAAGACGGAAATCGTTATACTCCAGAATCAGATTACCTGTAGCCCTGCTTTCTGTTGGCGGAGCAGCAGATGGCGCAGGTACGGTTAAAGGGTGGAAACGAACATCCTGGGTCTGCGTTTCCAGCTTTCGCTTCCAGTAGCAAAATGTCGCCAAAGCAATGTTGCGGCGTTGGCAATACTTTTTCTGGCTCAAGCCGCTCTTTCGCCAGCCTCCGATATGAGCACGCCAATAGGTTTTCTTGGTGGAAATGTCCTGGTCTGTTCTCATGAGTGCGCCTCCGTTTTGGGTTTGGCGTACTCAAACATGATTGGCAGAGAAAAATAAGAAGTGGTCTGTTAACCGCTTACTCTTAATTCAACACCTTTGACTGAGGCCCGGCTGCATGAGGCGCCTGAGGGTGAGGTCAGCTTTACCTGGGGAAAGTATGATCCACTTACCCAAAAACGGGAGCGAACAGAAATCGAGACGTTGCCCATAACTGAATTTTTGCAACGATATCTTCAGCACGTACCACCGTCAGGCTATCAGACAATCCGTCATTATGGGCTCTATACCAGTGCCAGGAAGACTGCTTACGAACAGTGTGCGGAACTGCTGGCTGTCCGTAACCCTCTGGTATCTCAGGAAACCTGTGACGAACTGAGCATCGGCAATGATTCCTGGATTGCCGATCATACCTGCCCTGTATGCGGAAAGCCACTCATGGTGACCCAACATTTACCATCAACCCTGACCGGGCTGGTTGTCAAGCGTCCACCGCTGGGCACGGTCACTGTTCAGTTTCCAACTCCGAGGTGTGCATATGTTTCTTGACCTTGTCATGCCCCTCATTGGATCACGAAGAGCAGATACCTTTGGTGAAATACGTCTACTACCCCTGTTATGGCAAAGAAACAAAGAGTTGTCTTCCCCTTTCCGTGCGCATTCCTGCATTTCCTTGACCTGGATAGTCTGCGTATGGCATACTTTTGATCGCTGTAAGAAGTTATGGATTAAAGCAATCTCTATAGGGAGGTTAGTAGCTGTGGCGAAAGTTGTGATGTAGATCGACCGTCCAACACGACGTTGAAGCAGTCCAAAACAGCAAGAGGTAGATTAAGAAGGGGTACCTCGCTTCCAAAGATGAGGTGATGCAAAGGTGTGTGTTGCCGACTGTTTTGGCAGCTTAACTCAACGTTACATGCCACATACAATAGAAATATCCTACTGAGGTTAAGAAATGAAAGATCAAGTCGAAGTTGAAATTAAAATCCTCAAAGATGGTGATGAGATAGTAGGTCTTTGGGAAAATAGAATTCTAGTAAAGCATAAAGATGGCTGTGCCGAATTTTTCATATTAGAGATTGATAATAATGGACATCCCAGACTTAATAATAAAACATGGAAAGTAACAAAAGGCGATGGTGAAATCCATATTACTAAGAAAGAACAAAGTGGTAAAAATCAGATAAAATCTGGAAAGCCACCGAAGGTAATTACTTTCTGAGGGATGGTGTATGGCTTGTTCAAAATGTGGAAAAACTGGGCATAATGCTAGATCTTGCCCAGAAAATAGAAGCAGTCAAAAAAAGATTATTAATGGTCGTGATCGAATGATTATTGCAATTGATAATACTGATGAAGAGAGTTTGAATAAAATTGCTGCATTAGTAATGGAAGCTAAAAGGAAAATTGATCCAAATGCCCGTGGTACAATTGTTCTTGGGGATGAAAATTCTCTACCCCATAAGGTACTTCAATTGCTAGAAAATAGTGGAAATACAGATGAGTAAAGGCAGACCATCCAGTCACATTAAAGCTCAAAAGGAAGTAAAAGAGCGTGAAGGATATATGTGTTTACGCTGTGGGGGTGTTTTTAAAGACTCACACGGACATCACCTCCTATATTATAGCGAGGGTGGCCCAGCAAACTACCAGACAATGGCAACCATGTGCCCTGGTTGCCATAGAAAGTATCACTCAAAAAAAGCTAATATAGATATTATCCGATTTTAACGAGCATGTAATCTGGTAAGGGCTGATTTTTCTTCAGCCCTCCCCACACCACCCCACAAGCGGGTCCGCATAGGGCGGTTCATCAAGGTTATTTCGGATTATCCGGGTAATGAATTTTCACCCACTGATCTTTGACAGATATCAATCCCTGTTCATACAGCCATTTATTGGTCATACCAGCTTGGGTTGCGAGGGTACGGGCACAGTGCCAGGGCCCTTTGCGACTCAATGCAGTGAGAATGGCCTCTCTTTTGAATGTTCCCAGTTTAAGAAGGTTTCGAACTTTAGTACGGGTGTATCGCCACTGTTTCCAGTAGCACATCCGTAAACGTCTGCGAAGCCATTCATCTATTTCCGGGATAGGACGATAGTACTCCGAAATCCCGTAGTAGTTCATCCAACCTCGTACGTATTCCGCTAACTTCTTCAACCGGTAGTCCATGGAGACAAACCAGCTCCTTCCTGTAAAAAGACGGATTCTTCTTTTAAACTCACGGAAGGATTTCTCACTCCAACGGATCTTTCCCCGGACAAAGATAAATCCCAGGAATCCGCACTGGTCAACTGGAGCAACCTTGCTTTTCTTCTCGTTGATTTCAAGCTTGAGCTTGTTGGTAAGAAACCTTCGAATACTGGCCATCACCCTTTTGCCTGCCCGGAGACTTTTTACCATGATAATGGCATCGTCTGCGTATCGGCTGAAACGATGACCTCGTTTTTCCAGTTCCTTGTCAAAATCATCGAGCAGAATGTTTGCCAGCAGTGGTGAAAGCGGGCCTCCTTATGCAAAGTTCTCGATTATGCAAAGTAAATCTCTAACGATTTAAAATTTCTATACTTCTGCTTGATTTACTTTGCATAATACCATGACTACTTCAGACTTGAAAGCCAATCAAGCAATGTGGTATCCTTGCTCCAATCAGGAAGATTATTATCAACCAGATCAGGATATGCCTTCTCGATAGCCTGGCGTTTCAATTCGGTATCACATTTTGCGTAGGTCTCCGTGGTTTTGATATCCTCATGGCCAAGAAAATCCCTGATATAAATGAGGTTGACACCAGCCTGCAGCAGGTGCATGGCCTTGCTGTGACGAAACATGTGTGGTGTCACTTTTTGGGGAACGCTCGCTGAACTCCTTTTTGCAAAACCAACATATCGGGAGATTATATAGGCAATACCCTCCTTAGTGAGCTTATTTCGCTGCTTATTGGTAAAGAGGGGATAATCCTTTTTCCAATCTTTTTGCAGGGAATGCTCCTTAAAATAATGTTTGAGCAACGCCAAAGTGTTTTTCATCAATGGATTCCTGCGGACTTTATTGCCTTTTCCTGTGAGAACAAGCACAGCTGGATTGTCCAGAATAACATCCCGTACTTTGAGATCGACTAATTCCTGTACCCTGCATGCGGAATCGTAAAGGACACTTAAAAGCGTTAGATCTCTCCTACCTTTTACTGTCATTTTATCCGGCTGTGACAATAAAAGTTTCATTGTTTCCGGTGTCAGATACGGTATCAATGGCTTGGGTGCCTTCTTGACGGGCAGAGAAATCACCTTCTGGTAATGAAGGATTCCAGCAGGTTCTTCGTATTGGGCATACCTGAAGAAGGAATGTATGGCTGCAAGCCTTTGGTTACGGGTTGCAATACAACATTTACGCTCCTCTTCAATCCATTGGAGAAAATCAGCAATTATTACATGGGTCAGCATGGTCATGCTGAGCATTTCGACAGGTATCTTTTTCTGTTCACGACAATAACGAAGCAGCAATTTAAAGGTATCACGGTAGGATGCTATCGTGTTGTTGCTGGCATTTTTCTGTCGAGGCAGATATACAGAGAGGAATGCAGTAAGGTGAGTTGCAAAATCAGTAGGTTGCATCGTCATCACCCTCCAGTCGAGGAATAATGTCAGGATAACAACCTTCAAGCGTGATGGATATATTCGGAAATACATCGGCTGTAAGTCTGAGGTAATAAGCTGTTTCCTGAAAGGAATCGTGTCCCATATATGTTTTCAGAACAGGAAGATATGTGCCAAGATCTTTTCCTTGGATTACCCATTTCTTCAGGCAGTGGCAGGCATATGTGTGACGAAAATCCTGTACTCTTGGCCCCTTCCCTCTTCCTCCATGAGAGATGCCGGCTCTCCACAAGAATCGTCTGAAATTATGGTAGACATTTCCTACTGTCATTGGTTTCCCGTTTAGTCCAGGGAAAAACCAATCAGATCCTTTTGAGAGTCTATGCATATTTTCAGAGAACCTCCTGCATCGACTCGTAAGGTTGTCTGACATCACAACCAATCGGCTGTTGTCCTTTTTTGAATGACAAATACTGAGTATACCGGTCTCCACATCCACATCTTCAACTTTCAAGAGCCTTGCTTCAGAAGATCGAAGACCGCAGGCATAAACCATCCGGAAGAATAGTGGCATGATCAGGTGACGGTCTGGACATCCACTGACGAAGCAACATTGATCTATCTGGTGAAAAAACCGTTGCAGTTCATCTTCGGTATAGATATAGATGTGGGGGACATACTGCCGTGCTGCCGGATAATATCCTTTTGGGATGATATATGCGCCAATCCCAATACCTTCCATATACATGGCAAGTTGCCGCAGGATAGAAGATCTTGCACACTGATTTGCTTGAGTCTCATAGTCTTTTTTTGAACACCACTTGAGTACTATTTCTTTTGAGAGAGTTGATGAACCGGGATATTTTTCAGCAGAAAAGGCGGAAAATCGTACCAGGTGCCTTGCTTCTGCCTCATATTTATATCCAACCGCTTGTTTCAACTGGACATGGTTGTTGATGTGCTCTGCAAATGGTCCCCTGAACATATAATCATTCATGAGCCCACCTCCGGAGTATCCAGGCAGCATTGCTTCAGTTTTTTGACGTCCACTTTCAAATACACTGCAGTGGAGCTCGTGTCCGTATGACCCAGAATATCCGAGATAACAGCGAGAGGAGTGTCATGCTCAAGCATTTTTGAAGCCATGGTATGGCGAAGAGAATGCATGCCACGGTGTTTCTTCAATGTAGGCAGATGTGCAATCCGCATATAAGAGTGGATTATTTGATGCAGGTGATCTCCCTCAGCAAAAGGCAGAAATGGAGCCAAATGCCTTATAAAAAGGATAGGAGAATCTACTTTTGGCCTGCCGTATTTCAGATAGTCAATAACAGCCCATCCAACTTCGGCAGGAATCGGTAGGGTTATTGTTTCTCTTGTCTTTGACTGGACAAATGACAGTGTCTTTGTTTCCCAGTGGAAGCAATCAAAAGTGAGATTTTTAATATCGGTAACTCTCAGGCCCAACATGCAGGCAAGGAGGATAATGGCATAATCCCTTTTTCCCTTTGGATTTCCTCGATCAATGGCGCCTATCAGTGCCTCCAACTCTTCTTTCGTCCAGACAGAGGGGATGCGTGTCTGTTTACGAGCTTGAATCATTGGTGTCTTAGACGCCAAATCAGTTTCCAGGATGTCTTGTTCCTGCAGATATCTTAAAAAAGCACGTATAGAGCAGATATTTTGCTCCACAGTTTTATAGGTGTATCCGGCCAGAGTTCGTATGTACCGGTTGATTATAGGTAGATCGATATTATGGCAGTCACGGGTTCCCTGGGAAACAAGAAAATCCATGAATCGTTCCGATTGTTTCACATAATGATCTACGGTTACTTTGGAATAATCCTTGTACTCACAGTATATTTTAAAACCTTTACTGATATCTTGAAAATAGGAATCTGTAAGTAGTTTCTTATGCTTATAGTACCGTCTGAGAACGGTTCGGTGGAGCTGGAAATCTCCAATCATACGAATGATTCGAAGTTCCTGTGTGTCTTTCTGAGAGAGCGTTTTGTCAAAATCCTTTTCAAGGATCTGGTAATGGTGTTCGACGTAGTTTATTCCAAGCTGCTCGGAATAAAAGATCTCATCTTGCTTTTCTGCAAATTGAATGAGTTTTTTCCAACGGTTGCGGTAAAAAATCATGGAGCCTTCAGTGTAACCGAGCCTCAGTAACTCATGCTCCAACTCTTGTAGCAGTTCTTTTAATGGCTTCTTTAGCATAAAAATATCTCCTTTATGATGATTTATTGAGCTTTTGCTCTGTCATCATTACCGGAGATTATGCTGAGTAAATCAATATGAAGCCATTGAACTATGGTTAATTTTATAGTTTACTTTGCATAATTACTTACTTTGCATAAGGAGGCTTATGCAAAGCTTTGCATAACCCACCCTGAGGAGTTCCCTCTTCGGAGTGAACGGCGTCACCTTCGATCATTACTCCACATCTCAAATATCCGCGTATCAGTTTGAGTACGCGTTTATCCTTGATGCGCTCTGCCAGTCGGCTCATGAGTCGGTCATGATTTACCCGGTCGAAGAACTTGGAGAGATCCATATCAACGACATAGGTGTAGCCATCAACCATATAGTCCTTCCCTTGCATTACCGCCTGGTGGGCAGTTCTGCCCGGCCTGAATCCATAACTGTTTTCAGAAAAGAAGGGTTCCCATATTCGTCCCAGTACCTGGGATATGGCCTGCTGGATAAATCTGTCCAACACCGTGGGGATGCCAAGTAAACGAACACCGCCATCCGGCTTGGGAATTTCTTTCCTTTTAACCGGCTGCGGTTTAAATGCCCCCTTGAGCAAGTCTTGTTTGATCTTTGGCCAGTGGGTTTTAAGGTGATCACGGAGCTGATCGGTTTTCATTCCGTCAACACCGGGGCACCCTTGTTCCCACAGACCCTTTCCCATGCCCGGATGAGGTTACCACGTTCGAGCATAGCCTCCATTAACCGGTCACTTCTTCCCAGACGTTCGGCTGCCCGTGACGCTGCAAATAGTTCCATCTGCTGTGGCGATCCATTCACAAGTACACACCTCCTACTTATCATTATCATTTACCTGAAGATTTTTTTTTCTTCAGGCACCGTTCGGGCCTTGACTGGTGTGAGTCCTCTCGGCTTTCGGTTTCACCAAGCTCGTTTCACCAGCTACTATGCCCTCTGCTGACTTCTCCGTGAGCGATCAGAGGCGGTCGCCCGTCTCTCAGCCGAAATTCCGTCGCACGCGACTTCTCAAGCGGCACTCAGGAGACCTCCCGGGGTAAACACATGTCTTTCAGTGCGTGAATGCCGGGTTTACGGATACGCCTTATAATGGATAGAGGACTTTATCTTGTTGTGCAGACTCGTCCCGACGTATGCGCCTTATACCCGATTCCTGTTCGTCACCCCGCACTTTCGCGGTACCTAATATTTCAGGCGGCTTCCTCCAGAAGCATTGTCACCAATACTCCCTTGCCTACCGCTATACCCTTCACCTCCATCCGGTTGGGTTTAAGACTTGCCAAGTGCCTGATACTACATTACACTTGACTCACTTTTAAGAACATGTGCCGTGCCCGGCACACACAAATAGATGCTTGCAATACCGGGATACTTGTCCTACAGACTCGTTGGCCTTGAGAAAATGTCTTGACAACATGCCCTCTCAAGTGTACAGTTAGATGTGCATTCAAGGAGGGTATATTATGAAAACAGTGACATTCACAGATTTTAGAAAAAAGGCGTCTGTCTTTCTTACAGAAGTGGAGCATGGTGAAAGTATAGTGCTCTTACGACGTGGAAAGCCTATTGCTGAAGTAATTCCCTTCTCCGATAGGGCACGACAAACGCCATCTTGGAAACGGTCAGGCATTCGTTTGCAAATTCAAGGGAGCGATCTATCATCAGCCATTTTGGAAGAACGTGAGTCTGAATCATGAAACTCTTTGTCGATTCATCCGCTTTTGCCAAAAGATATGTGTTAGAGGACGGCAGCGATATTGTAGAGGAGCTTTTGCAAAAAGCGTCACAGTTAGCATTGTGTACGATCTTGGTGCCCGAAATAATTTCCGGACTGAATCGAAGACGGAGAGAACAAGTCTTATCGCAAAATGATTATCGCAAAATCAAAAAACAATTGTTGGAAGACGTGCATGATGCAATTGTACTTCAGGTGACTCCTGCTGTGATTTCACGTTCGGTAAGATTATTGGAAAACAATATTCTGCGAGCCATGGATGCATTGCATGTTGCCAGTGCATTAGAATGGCAGGCAGAGTTATTTGCTACTGCCGATAAAAGGCAATTGAAAGCCGCAAAAAATGCTGGACTGCTCACGGAATATATCGGCTAATCGGGATAGAACTCCCCATTGCTGAGGAGCCCCACACCACCCGGCATACGGACCGCGTACCAGGGCGGTTCGGCTGACCAGGAAATCAGTATCCCGGAAAACAGAGTCCCCTGTCGAATTGCAGAATTTTAGATGGTTTTTTTACAGGCTCGTTCGCTTACCAAACGAGCCTGTAACGATTTTGCGTATCATGAATGATTGACAAAAGATATTCTGTATCTTAATATGAATCAAAAAGATACGGAAATAATTATGACCAAACCTTTCATACCCCCTGAATTACCACTCCAGAATGTTGCTTGGGAAGACCTGCTGCCAAGCATTATAAAAGCAAATACATCTTTGGCAAATTTCAACGGACTTCTTAAAACCATACGAAATCCTATAATATTTTTGAGTCCTCTCATGACACAAGAGGCTGTCTTGTCGTCCCGTATTGAGGGTACACAGGCATCTTTCAGCGACATACTTGAATACGAAGCTGCTCCTAAAAGAATCAAAAATAATTATAACGACATAGAAGAAGTCATAAATTATCGGGAGGCATTAAAATATGCAGAGTTTGAGCTCGCCAAACGCCCTATCTGCTTAAATCTTATCAGAGAAATTCATGCCATATTACTCAAAGGCGTTAGGGGTGCAAGCAAATCCCGTGGAGAATTCAGAAAAATCCAAAATTGGATTGGCCCACCAGGGTCTACAATTAAAACTGCTTCATTTGTTCCACCATCACCTGAAAATTTGCTTATCCACCTGTCAAATTGGGAGAAATATTGCCACTACGACGAAAAAGACAGGCTTGTTCAGTTAGCAATCATTCACGCACAATTTGAAATTATCCATCCGTTTTTGGATGGCAATGGCAGGGTTGGCAGAATTCTAATCCCTTTGTTTTTGAAAGAGAAAGAACTTCTTAAATATCCATCATTGTATATTAGTGAATTTTTTGAGAAAAATAGAAAAGAATATTATCGCAAATTGCGGAGTATCACAGAGAAAGGAGATTGGAACAATTGGATTAAATATTTCCTTTTGGGGATAATTGCTCAAGCTGAAACCAATACAAAACGGGCAAAGCTGGTAGCAAATTTATACGAAGAACTTAAGTATACAATTCAGCAGGTTACAAAATCAAGGGCTTCAATCCAGATTCAGGATTTTCTTTTTTCAAAAATCATGTTTCAAACACCTGATTTCACAAAAGAGTCAGGCTTATCCAAGCCGCACGCTGCAAGAATTCTCAAAAATCTTATGGAGCATGATATTGTAAAAATAATCTCTCCAGCAAAAGGAAGAAGGCCTGCTATTTATGGCTTTAGTGGGCTCATGGAAATAATAGAAAGCGAACAAGCCAATTAACCTGACCGCAGGTCTTCGACGAATTTTCGTGTATATTCAACTAAACGACCGCCGTCTGAAAGTGAAACGTCTGAAAGACGGTGGCTTTAACCACGGGCCTAACCCGCAGTTCTCATGAACATTGTGTCAATTTTGAGAATAACTGTAGAGCACAAACAATGAGACAATTATCAGTGACCCAGAAAAATTTACACAATGTTCACCCAAAGTCAGTCCAGGTGACGCCATTTTCTACACTATTTTGGCAGTAAATATAGATCACCATAATTCACTGCCCGGTAAGTGAAGACTCCGAGAACTTTGAACCTGACGTCGCCTGAACTGATGAGAAATCCGGTTTAGGCATTGGTGAACCACCATTTGCCCATATCCGCTCCATAATCGGCCTGGACAGATTTACCCTGAGATCCAAAAAAAAGATAAACATCCAATGGAACCTGTTCTGTATAATCCATAACCTGAAAAAGGTGCATGCATATGGAACAGGTTTCGTGTAAATTGTCAGGATATGAAGGCAGTGGATATAAACAGGAGAGCAATGGACAACCAGACTGCTTTTTGATGTTATTTTTGAGAAATAATTACCAGATTATCTGAGATAATTTGCTTGAAAACGGTATTGAAATTTTTGGAAATTCAACCTGTGAAAATTACTGTATTATTGGTGGTTTTTCTACAGGCTCGTTTGATGAATGATCGGCAAACGAATTGGGTATAGACTGTCGCAATGAAAAGAATCCACGCTTTTGAAATAAACGATCAACCATGGTGTCCAATTATATTCAGGAACATGATCACTGAATATCTACAGTTTATTGCCAGAACTTTCAGGATTTATGATGGTGTAATACCCAGTATTGAAAAGGTGCTGTCAAAAACCGGTTCTGACAGTATTGTAGACTTGTGTTCCGGAGCTTCCGGGCCCTGGTCTCACCTGCTTAGACATACTGACAGGATCGATGTTGTTCTTACGGACAAATACCCCAACCTGGCTTCTTTTGAACGTATTTCAGCGGATTCAGGTGGCAGAATCAGTTTTTCCCGCGATTCTGTTGATGCCACAGATGTTCCCGAAAAATATGATGGCATGAGAACCATCTTTACCGGCCTGCATCACTTTCACCCCGAACCGGCCAGAAAAATTCTCCAGGATGCCGCGGAAAAAGGCAGGGCTATCGGTATTTTTGAGTTTACGGAGCACAGTCTGCCCGCTATTCTTTCTGCTCTGCTGGGGATTCCCCTGATGGTTCTCCTCTTTACCCCTTTCATAACACCATTTAAACTGTCGAGACTGTTCTGGACTTATATTATTCCTGTTACACCACTGCTGATCATGTGGGACGGAGTCATCTCTGATCTACGGACATATTCCGTTGCAGAATTGAGAGATCTTGTCTCCCCGATCAAGACAGAGAACTATTCATGGGAGATTGGAAAACAGAAATCCGGTGTTCTCGGTATAAACATAACCTATCTGATCGGCTGCCCGGATAAGCAGGCATAACCGGCTGTAAAAGTCAGCTGCAACAGACACCTTTTCCTGGAGACATTATGCGCGCACATTATTTTCAGCATGTTCCATTTGAGGGTCTCGGGAGCATAAAACCCTGGCTGGAAGATGCCGGTTGCGAGGTCACTGGAACTCTGTTTTTTAACTCGGCAATGCTGCCGAAACCGGATGGAATTGACCTGCTCATAGTAATGGGCGGACCCATGGGAGTTTACGACGAGGACAGGTTTCCATGGCTTGCTGCTGAAAAAACGTTTATTGCCGAGTTCATCAAATCCGGAAAACCTGTCCTGGGAATCTGCCTCGGTGCACAGCTCATTGCGTCTGCAATGGGCGCAGAGGTCTACCCCGGCCCCGAAAAAGAAATCGGCTGGTTCCCGATTCACGGAACAACAGTACCTGGGAGTTCCCTGTTCACTTTTCCGCCATCACTTGAGGTTTTTCACTGGCATGGTGACACTTTTGACCTGCCTGACGGCGCAGTCTGCCTTGCCCACAGCAAAGGCTGCAGACACCAGGCATTTCAACTGGGAGAATCGGTCATCGCATTGCAGTTTCATCTGGAAACCACTCCGGAATCAGCCCGGGAAATAGTCTCCAACTGCAGAGATGAACTGGTTCCCGCACGATACATACAGAATGAGCAGGAGATACTTGCCACAGACCCGGAACGCTTCCGTGCGATAAACAGAACCATGGAAAGTATTCTCACCTTTCTGCTCAGACATCACTCATCTGTAACTGACGAGAATCGATGAAGCGCACTGGTCTTACATTTTCGCTCTGCTGTCTGATACTGTTTTCGTCCGGTTGTGAATATGAACATCGCAACTTGCAGGGTGTGGTAAAAGACGAAAACGGAGAAGTCATCCCAGGGGTTTCGGTAATCGCCTGTTATTCAGGATGGAGTTGGACAAACGGCGGTCTTGTATGGGATAAAAGCTTTTGCTCCCAGCCTGCCAGAACAGATAAATCCGGAAAATACTCAATTGATTTCAGGGGACCACCTGCCATGCGCCTGAGGGCAGTGAAGGACGGATGGGTACAGACACATAATTTTTCAAGTGCTGACAAACAGATAATTCTTGTAAAAAAAGAAACGTATCAAGCCAGGCTGGCCCGGGAAGCCAACCTGAAGAAAATGTTATTTCTCAAGAGACAACCAAACGAGTCGGACCGGGAATACTATATCCGTGTCATTCAACCCGCATCCGATCGGGTCACATTACAGTACATGAACCGGAAATTGACAGTTCTCCAGTCAGCTCTGGTGGACGGAAACAGGGCTCTTTTTGCCGTCATGGGGGAGCGGCAGACTGTTTTTCATTTTTCCCGGGAAGTCATATTGAAAAATAACAGGAAACCGGTTATCAGTCAGACAACAGTCTCCATGCAGGATAACAACCACGATACTGACATGTTTTTCATCGATATGGATTTTCGAGGACAGAACAGTTCTCCGCCGACAAAACCGACCCTTTTGGTTCCAAGTATCCATGCAGAATTTGGCATGAGAATCAAATCGACATCTCAACAATAACCCCAGGAACTGATCCATGTTTCCCGCCGGGTCAAACGGCAGTTTTCACCTGCTGCTGCCTGGCCGACAGTACAACAATAAATTTGAATACCCATACAAATAAAGGGGAGATTTGCTTCGTGTTTGATACCGATCAGTTTATCCAGGATTGTCTGAACAGTGCCCGGGAAGAACCGGATGCCATCAGGGAAGTCGTACAAAAAACAATCTCGGACAACACCGCTGCCATTTCAGAACATAAAGCATTTCAGCAGTTGGGAATTGTACCATTATACAGGTCAGCCAGGCTCACCATCATCCATTATGCCTGGCCGTCCCGCATGAGCCTGCTTCCACACAATCATAACATGTTTGCCATAATCGGCGTTTATTCCGGGAGAGAAAACAACATTTTCTGGCAGAGAGCGGGAACAACCATTGAAACTGCCGGGGTACAGTCCCTTGGTGCAGGAGATATCGCCGTCCTGGGAACCCATGCCATACATTCTGTTTTCAACCCGCTTGCGCGAACAACCTCTGCCTTCCACATCTATGGAGGCGATATTTTTTCCCCGGATACACCAAGAAGTGAATGGGATCCCGAAACATTAATTGAACGACCATGGAGTACTGACAGCATCCGATCTCTCCTTGGACAGGATATGGAATAGTTATGCCGCCCGCTGGGCCAGATGCTCCCGATTCCAGAGCATTTGCCTATTTCCACTCACTGTGACATAATCTTTAAACAGGGCGAAAAACCACACCAGCCATATTTCCCTTTTCATGGACGATTAAATGTCGTATTGGAAAAACATTCTTTTTCTCACTCTTCTGCTGTTTTTTATTCTGTCGTCCGCCCAGGGAACAACGACAGTTCCTGCAGCTTCACTCCCCGACCCACAGATACAGTTTACCAGCGAAGAACACAGTTATCTCATGACCCACCGGGTACTGAAAGTACAATGTGCCAGAGACTGGGCACCCTATAATTTTACCGAAGGAAATACAGCGAAAGGATTCGTTAACGATTACCTGCGACTGCTGGCAAAAAAAATCAACATAAAACTGGATTTTGTAACCAACCACAGCTGGGTAGAATTTGTTAGAATGCTGCAGTCAGGAGAAATCGACTTCATAAGTAACATGACGATTACCCCCGATCGGTCAAAACAATTTCTGTTTTCAAAACAACCTGTTTTTGATGTTCTCAACAGCCTGCTCACTCTCAAGAACAACAATCAGCATGTTGACCTTGAGGGTCTCCGGGGGAAAACCCTGGCTGTTGTAAAGGGATACTCCCAGGAGGAGCTCCTTCGTCGCTATTACCCGGATATCACACTTCTCCTCACCGACAGTCTTCTTGACAGCATGAGACAGGTTATTGCCGGGCAGGTGGATGCGGCAATCGGAGCCCATGCAGTTTTCTCTTTCCTGGCCCGAAAACATCTTATCTCCGAAGTAAAAAATACTCCTGTTTCCAACAACACGATCTTCCCCTCAGCTCCCCACCATCTGGCTGTAAACAGGAACAATCCGGTTCTCATGAGTATTCTCGATAAGGCTATGACAATGTTTACCGACGAAGAATTGCAGAACCTGTATATAAAATGGCTCAATGCAGAAACACAGGAGAAAAAACATATCAGTTTTTCCAGAGAAGAGCAGACATACCTGTATGAAAAAAATACGATCACCATGTGTGTCGACCCCGACTGGTTTCCCCTGGAAAAAATTAAAAATGGCAGACATATCGGAATTGCGGCTGATTTTATTAAATTACTCTCCAACAAAATAGGGATCCCCATCACCCTGGTTCCCACGAAGAATTGGTCTGAGAGCATCCGTTTTGCCAAATCACGCAAATGCGACATTTTTTCCTTGGCCATGTCCACCCCGGAACGTCGCACCTACATGTATTTCAGTGAACCCTATCTTGAGATTCCACTGGTTCTGGCTACCAGGACGATCACTCCTTTTGTAAATGATATCACTACGCTTACGAATAAGAAGATGGGAGTGGTCAAAGGGTACGCGTTCGGTGAACTTCTGCGAGACAGATATCCGACACTGGACATTGTAACTGTTTCCTCCATTAATGAAGGCTTGCAGATGGTCGCAGACAGGCAGCTGTATGGCTATATCGGCACCCTGGTTACAGTCAGTCACGCCATCCGGCAGAACTATACAGGCGAGTTAAAGATAGCAGGAAAATTCAACGAACAGTGGAAGCTCGGCATTGCCAGTCGAAATGACTCCCCCCTGTTGCTCTCCATTTTCAATAAGGCTATTGGAAGCATCAACGACACAAATAGACAGCAGATTATTAACAGATGGATTTCAGTTACAGTCGAAAGCGGTACCGACTACACTCTCATCTGGCGTATTCTTGCAGGAGTATCAGTTGTTTTTCTTGGATTAATCTACCACTCTTACACCCTGAAAAGATATAACAGGAAACTCAAACAGCAGAACAGTGAAATCATCCGGCAGACGAATCTCCTCAAACAGACCCAGACGGCCCTTCTGTTGACCCAGCAGGCCGTCGATGCCTGTGCTTTTCCCATCTGCTGGCTTACTCCCCATCCCGAGCTGACCAGGACAACATTTATCCAGGCCAACAGGGCAGCGGCAGAGATGCTCGGATACAGCAGAGAAGAGATGATGAAACTGTCCATCATTGATTTTGACAAGGAACAGACACAGGAAACCTGGGAGAAGCTGCAGCAGATCCTCAAGGTGAGACAATCAATTTCAAAACAGGCTGTATTTACAAGAAAAGACGGATCAACATTCCCCACCGAAACATACATCAGTTCATTTCAATACGAAGAAGAATCATACCATTTCATTTTCTTTACCGATGCCAGCAGGGAAAAGGAAATGGAAAAAAAGCTGCACCGTTCCATGAAAATGGAGGCAATCGGTACCATGGCTGGAAGTGTGGCTCACGATCTGAACAATATTCTCTCCGGGGTAGTTTCCTATCCGGAACTCCTGATCATGGGACTATCAAAGGAAAGCGAACTGCGAAAACCTCTGGAAACAATCAGGCAGGCCGGTCTGCGAGCGGCAGAAGTCGTGGCTGATCTGCTTACCGTGGCCAGAGGTATTGCCGCAGTCAAAGAACCTGCAAATCTGAACACCATCATCAATGAATATCTGGACTCACTGGAATTCAGTAAAATAGCAGAGCAATACCCGTCCATACAATGCACCACAAAACTGGAGCCCGAACTCCTCAACATATTCTGCTCACAACTGCATATAAAAAAATGCCTGATGAACCTCATCGCCAATTCTGCTGAAGCCATTGGAGAAAACGGGAGTATTACCATTTCCACTTCAAATTGTTATATGGATGCACCATTCTCCAGAAAGCACTTCATCAAAAAAGGAGAATACGTTGTTCTGACTATTTCGGACAACGGCCCCGGCATACCCGGGGAATTTCTTCCCCATATTTTTGAACCCTTCTATACTAAAAAAACCATGGGGACGAGTGGTACCGGCCTGGGACTTTCCATCGTCTGGAACAGTGTACAGGATCATGGAGGAACCATTGAGGTGGACAGCAGTGAAAAGGGAACTACCTTCACCCTCTATTTCCCCGCCACACATCGGAAAGCACCGGCCCGTCCCCGTAAACTGGATGCAGAGAAGCTGAGAGGGAATGGAGAACACATTCTGGTGATCGATGACGAACCTCAACAACGCGATATCTGCAGAGAAATGCTTCTCGTCCTGGGATACAGAGTGGATACAGTCGCATCAGGCAAAGAAGCCATGCAGTTTCTGGAAAACCGGCAGACAGACATGGTGATACTGGACATGATTCTGGACCCGGAGCTGGACGGAATGCAGACCTATGAACAACTCATTCAGCTGCAACCGGGGCTGAAAGCGGTCATCGTGAGCGGTTTTTCTAAAAGTGACAATGTTACAAGAACACAGGCCATGGGCGCAGGTCTGTTCATCCGCAAGCCCTACAGCATCCACCAGCTCGGTCGTGCTGTACAGGAGACGCTGACTGTATGAACTTGAAGTTGCAGATGGACCATACGCGATTAATCCAGTATTTCATCAGATAATTGAAATTTGGTAGAGTTAATCTGTGCATATGCTATATTTAATATCTATCAACTCCCTGCTAAGAAAGAATTATAGTTTTTAAAACACATTCTTAGAGACAGAAAAACAAGAAAAATCAACATCTGGATACACCACAGACAAATGAATCACATTCAGTTTGCCGATGCCCGGGAAAGTCACAGTAACTGCCTCATGTGCGGGAACAGGAATCCCCTCTCCTTCGGCCTTACCTTTCAACAACACAACGATCTTTCGGTGTCAAGCCGATTCAAAGGCAACATCACTCTCCAGGGCTATTCCGGAATCCTCCACGGAGGCGTGCTCTCCTCCCTCCTTGATACGGCCATGGCCAACTGTCTCCTTCACCTCAATATCAAGGCGATGACGGGGGAACTGAAAGTCCGCTTCCTGCAGCCGGTCAAATATGACAGTATACTGTCGATCAAGGCGTGGCTGACTGCCTCTCTTCCGCCTCTTTACCATTTGAAATCAGAAATCCGGGTGAATGACACCCTGGTGTGCAGAGGAAGAGCCAGATTTATGGAAAAGGATGAAAATGAACTCCCACTTTAACCCCGGGTGCCTGCCCATCCTGATCGGCAGCCTGCCGGTTACCGACCATGAAGAAGCGGTTCGTCTGATTCTGGCCCATACCCCGGAGATTCCCCTCTGGCCGCAACTGCCCAAACTGCCGAAAGAGGGCATGGTCCGTCAGTTTCTTACCGGCTTTCCGGGTCTCCAGGAAAATGATAATCGCTGCTGGATTGATACCAGCAATGATTCTTTCGAAGAAGAAATGGTCGCTTTCTACGAGGATTATATGCGGGTGGAAGCGGAGCCGGAGTCTCTGGAAAACTCCCGGTTCAGCCTGGGAAAAGATACAGCGCAAGGTTTTTTCACCTTTCTTGACGCCATTTCCCATCATTCTTTTCTTGCCTTGAAGGGCCAGGTCACGGGCCCGGTGACGACAGGTTCAGGTATCACCGACCAGGATGGTCGATCCATATTTTACGATGACAATCTCAGGGACATGCTGGTTAAACTGCTGGCCTTGAAAGGCCGATGGCAGGTTGAGCAATTCAGAAAACATTCCTCAGAAATTCCACCAATTATCTTTATTGACGAACCGGCCATCGTCAGTTTTGGCTCCAGCGGTTTCATGGGCATCTCAAAAGAGATGGTCTCCGACAGCGTTGATGAAGTGATAGCGGGAATACAGGATGGCGGAGGCCTTGCCGGTATTCATATCTGCGCCAACGGTGACTGGGGTCCCCCTCTGCTGTCTAACGCGGATATCATCAGTTTTGACGCCTATTTTTATTTTGAAAATTTTATTTTATTCCGTGAGCAGCTTACCGGTTTTTTAAACCGGGGTGGTCTTCTTGCCTGGGGTATCGTCCCCACCGGAAATTCTCAGGTTCTGGAAGAAATCACCGGTGACCAGCTCTTTGACAAATGGCGACAACAGCTCCGGGTACTGGCTGATTTCGGTTTGGGTAAAAAACAGCTGGTGAAACAGACCCTCATTGCCCCCTCCTGCGGGACAGGATCCCTTTCTCCGAAACTGGCGGAAAAAGTACTGAGACTCACAAAGGAGGTTTCTAAAATGGCCAGAAAAGAGTACGTCAATGATTAACCCGCATTTGTGGGCACTTCAAACAACTCTTCACTCTTTTCTCCTTTCCCGGGCAGTTTCAAAATAAACGGGATACCCAGAAAACCGATACCACTGCAGAGAAGATAGGTTTTTTCAAGTCCCAGATGATCGGCAATAAATCCTATCAGGACCACTGTCGCGGAGCGGGCAAGAAAGGAAATCATCATGAAAACTCCGTTTGCCGATGAGGATCCGTCCACCGAATATTCCTGGATCATGGCCAGCATGACCGGTGTTGTAGAGAGAAGAAAAAAACCGGTGACAATAAGAACAGGAAAGCGAAACCACCCATTGGAGTAGACAAAAAGCAGGAGAAAAATCGGCGCCAGCACAAGGGAAAGAAGCAGCATTCTTTTTCGTCCGAACCTGTCACTCAAGGTACCGATTGTCAGGACCCCAACCACTCCTGCCGCCTCCAGCACAGACAGGGAAAGTCCGGCCAACCAGACATCATTTGTTTTCTGAATAATATAAAGGGGCAGGAAAGCTGCCAGAGAACCGTGCATAAAACCGCGCACCACCACAATGGCCGAAAGGGGGAGCAGCAGAGATTGCATCCTCCTGCAGGTTTCCCGTATGGAGACACTTTTTTTCTGTTTTGGAGCAACGGGGATGTCCTTCAGCTTGAAATACATGATCGTTGAAGCAAAGATACCGGCGACCATGATGGGATAGTAGTTGTCAAAACCAAGAAGCGCCACGGCTGCGGTAATTGCCAGAGGCCCAACTGTCCTGGCAAGTTCCCCTCCTGTCATATAGAAACTCATCCCCCTGCCGGTTTTTGCCCCCGACACCCGGTAAACCATGGTGGGTGCCGGCACATGGAACAGAGAAACACTGATACCGGTAACAAAGAGCAGTATCATCAACACGCCGTAGTTGGGAGCCAACCCCAGAAGAGACATGGGTACGGCGGTCAATACCGGAGCCAGAATAATAAAATACCTGAAGCTTGTCCTGTCCGCCAGTTTGCCGATCATGGGATTCAGCAGGGCCGGAATCTGCATGGCTGTGGTGAGAAATCCCGCCTGGGTAAGGGAGAGGGAAAATTTTTCTATAATAAACGGCAGAAGCGGGGCCAGAAAACTTGAATAGACATCATGAATAAAATGACAGATCGAGATAAGCAGAACCCGTCCTGTCTGAAATGTAACCTCTTTTTGTTCCATATGGGTGCCTTGTGAACTACCCCGCATTTTTCATCAGTTCAGGCGGCGTCAGCTACAAAATTTTCAAGAGTAAATAATAGTGGCCTATATTTACTGTTGAAATATTGCAGAAGATGGCGTCGCCTGGGCTGACCTTGGGTGAACATTGTGTCAATTTTGTTCGACTACTGATAGTTGGCTAATTATTTGTATTCTACAGCTAATCTCAAAATTGACATAATGTTCATGAGAAATGCGGGCTACCTGTAAGATTTCACCGCCTGCTGTTGCCTCACGACCAATTCATGTATAATATGTTCATTTCTTCTTTACGCAATAAATATCAGATGAATACTAAAAAACGATTTTCCATTCTTTCACCCACATCACTCCACCAGAGGACAACTTACTATATTTTATTGCCAACCCTCGTCATTCTCGTGACCATGGGAGGCATCAGCATGATGCTGATTCGTGATGCTCTGCTGGAACAGTGGAAACAGACGGCCATAGCGAGACTGCAGCAATCGGCTCACTATATTGATATGCGGCTGAATACTCCCAAAAGAGTTCTCCGGCTTTTCAGGGAAGAAAACGGAATCAGGATTGATCAGAATGTCGGCCAGTTTATCCTGGATCAGCTGCGGAAAATGGATGGAGTGGTTCAGGTCAACCTGGAATGGAAGGGAAGTGAAAATGAAAAACTGTTTCCAGTCGAAGACTGGGATGGCCCGCATATGCATTATTCGAGGATGAAACACCTTGAAGTCACCCCGCCTTCCTATAACACAGAATTTAAAAACGAAACGATCTCGCTTGTCACCGAATTCAGAGACAAAAAGAACAGAAAAATCGGCCACATCAAGGTCATAATTTCCTTCTATGATCTCATCGACCAGATAGTCAGTGGTTCCTGGTGGAAAAACAACCGGGCTTTTCTGGTGGACCAGAACGGCAATATTCTTACCCGCACTTCCTTTGAAAAACTGGAAGAGAAAAACCATCAAAAACCCCGATTCGGTGAACACGGGTTACTGGAACAGAGAACTCTTGAGGCCTTGCGAACCAATGAATCAGGCACCCTCTTCGGACCGGGAATGCCCCGGAAGAAGTCAGCGGTTACTACCGGTTAAGGGAAGCTCCGTGGACTATGGTCGTGATCACACCCGGTGATAAAGCCCTGCAGCCGATAATTCAATTCAGGAAAACTTTTTTCTGGGTGAGCGGTGCGGGCATACTGTTTGCCCTGCTCCTGATCCGTTCTGCAACAGGCAAAACCACAAGGGCTATCCGCAGGCTTTCAGAAGCGGCCAACAGGTTGGCCCATGGTCACTTTGGTGAAGAACTCCGTATAACGAGTCGTGACGAAGTCGGAGAACTGACACAGAACTTCAACACAATGAGCAGACAACTGCAGGAACGTCTGCGCCTGCAACATGCCATGAACCTGGCCAGGGAAGTGCAGCAGAACCTGCTTCCACATTCAAGTTTTTCTTCAGAACACATGGACGTCTATGGCGTCAGTCTCTACTGTGATGAAACCGGAGGGGATTATTTCGATCTCCTTCCCCATCAGGAGCAGAAAGAAACAGTCAACATCATCGTGGGGGATGTGGTGGGCCACGGAATCGGTGCCGCCCTGCTGATGGCCACCATCCGCTCTCTCATGCGCTGTCGTCTCTCCCTGTCCGGTACTCCTGAAACAGTCATCAATGATGTCAACCGTCTTCTCTGCAGAGATACGGCAGAATCAGGGAATTTTATCACCCTTTTTCACCTCCTTGTCAACAGGCAGAAAAAGACCCTGGACTGGGTGAGATGCGGCCATGACCCCACTATCATCTATCACCCCGGGACCGGTCATTTCTCCGAACTCAAGGGGAGAGGTCTTGCCCTTGGAATTGACCCGGATTTTCAATACGAAGAAAACAGTATCCCGTTAAAACAGGCACCCCAGATCATCCTGATCGGCAGTGACGGTGTCTGGGAAGCGGAAAATGAACTGGGAGAATCCTTTGGAAAAGAAAGGGTAAAAACCCTCCTGGCAAACCACAGCCATCTTAATTCAAAAGAGATTACCCGGAAAATAACGGATGAAATCAAAATATTTCGGCAGTCCGTTCCGCAGCAGGACGACATAACCCTGGTTATTGCAAAAATAGAAGGAGAAATACACGACACTGCCTAACCTGAATTTTTCCTTAACGGTTCAAAAAGATACTCCAGACCATTGGCCTTTATTTCATATATTGTTTTCATCATATCCCCGAGCCTGCCCTGTGGAAATCCCTGCCGTGCAAACCAGACAACATAGGGTTCCGGGAGGTCAATCAGCAACCTTCCCCTGTATCTGCCAAACGGCATACGCGCTGACGCCAGTTCCAGCAGAAAATCATGATTAACCTTACGGTTTTTGTCCATTTTTCATTCCCATGAAAAATAATTATATTCTCAAACAAAGAAGTGATACAATCAATATGAAATCTTCAACTTTCCGGCTTGGGGTCCTGGAATTTTGCAAATCAGCAAGTGCATTTCCGAGTCTGTTGATTGAATAGGATTTCAATCAGCAGACCCATTTATGACGTCATAATAACGGACATGAAATGGATACCTTTATAGCAAGGCAACCCATACTGAACCAGCATAAACGTCTTTTTGCCTACGAACTCCTTTACAGGGGCAAACTGATGGCGGGACAGCCGGGTTTCGATGGCGATCAGGCTACATCCAGTTTGCTCACCGGAGCTTTTCTGACGGAAGGGCTGGAAACTATCAGCAACAATAAACCCTGTTTTATTAATTTTACCCAGGAACTTCTGATAAAAAATATTCCCGCGGTTTTCCCGCAAACAAAGATCGTCGTTGAGATTCTCGAAGATGTCCAGCCCACTGAGGAAGTTATAACCGTATGCAGAAACCTGAAAGAACAGGGATATACCCTGGCCATGGATGACTTTGTCTACGCAGAAAACCTTAAACCATTGATCGAACTTGCAGATATTATCAAAATTGATTTCAGATTAACTCCGGTTGACACCATCCAAGAGACCCTCTCTATCCTTTCCAGGTACAAACTTAAATTTCTGGCCGAAAAAGTTGAAACCCACGCAGAGTTCGGTAAAGCTCTGGAGCTTGGATTTTCCTATTTCCAGGGTTTTTTCTTTGCCACTCCGGAAAAAATTAGAATTAAGGAAATTGCCCCTGTCAAAACAAGTCTTTTTCATGTCCTCACGGAGATTAACCGTAAAGACGTTCAAACAGAACGACTGGCAGAAATCATTGAAGCCGATGTCTCCCTCTCCTACAAACTGCTTCGATATGTCAACTCTGCCTATTTCTACCGACTGAGTAAAGTAAAATCCATAGTACAGGCTGTGGCGTATCTTGGCGAGAAAGAAATCAGGAGTTTTATCAATCTTCTGATTATCTCGGAGATTTCAGGAGATAAACCGGTCGAACTTGTGCGACTGGCTGCAGTCAGGGCAAAATTCTGCTCCCTTTTAGGAGAAAAATCGCCTGACAATGTTGCGCATGCAGAGCTGTTTATGCTTGGACTGTTCTCTCTTCTTCCTGCCATGCTTGATTACCCGATAAAAGTCATCACGTACAAACTCCCTCTTTCCAAAGAATTAAAAAGAGCCCTGGTACATGGGGACGGTCCGCTCGGCCCGTATCTGCAGGCAGCAATTGCATATGAACAAAATAAAAAAGACCGGTGCCTTGAGGCATTGGACGCTATCAATGTCCCCCTGGCATCGGTCTATGAAATGTACCTGGAAGCAATACACTATGCAGAAATTTTAACAAATATTTAAATCTTCCCCCCCAATGAGGTAAGAAATACCGGCTAAACTTTATATTTTTCAATCAGATTCCTCAGATCAACAGCCAGCCTTCGTAGTTCTTCGGCATTTTTCCGCACACCTCCAGAACCGTCCGAAATCTCATTTGCCGCCCGGGTTACCTGGGATATGTCAGAAGAAATTTCCTGGGCCACCACAGAACTCTGGGCGACATTCTCCGACACCTCGCCAATTCCCTCTCCAGCTTGAACTATATTAGTGGTCAGTTCTGACATGGTGGCCGTCTGTTCTTCCAGTGCAACTGCTATTCCCGAAACGATTGTATCTATTTCCGTTATAATATCACTTATTTTTCTTATTCCGCTGACAGTAAGCTCGGTGGATCCCTGGATCCCCTCAATGCGTTCCTTGATCTCACCCGTAGCTTCTGCAGTCTGCTTTGCCAGATCCTTGATCTCATTGGCAACAACAGCAAATCCTTTTCCGGCTTCTCCGGCCCTGGCCGCCTCAATAGTCGCATTCAGGGCCAGCAGGTTTGTCTGCCCCGAAATTTCGGTAATTGTCTCCGTCACCTTGCCGATATCCTGGGCGGCACTGCCAAGGGCGTCGACAGTTTTCACGATATCTGCAGCCTGAGTCACAGCATCCCCTGTAATTCCCTTGGCATTCAGGGTCGACTGCTGTATTTCACCGACAGTTGAACTGATTTCTTCAGTTGCGGTGGTCATCACGTTGACATTTGCCGCTGCTTCTTCAGTAGCTGCTGAAACCGAATTCATATTTGAACTCATTTCCTCAGAGGCAACTGCTACAGTCTCAGCACGTTTTGCCGTATCTCTTGAACTGGTATCAAATTGTTCAGAGAGCTGCACAAGACCATCCGATGAGTCACTGAGACTGTGACTGCTTTTGTTGACATCCCCTACCAGTTTACGAACATTCGACACAAAGGCATGCATATAGGCACTGAGCTCGGAGAATTCGTCCCTTACCGCAAGCTTAAACACCCCTTTACACTCACTGCAGGAAGAATACTCACCACTTGTGATTTTCGGACACTGAATATGTTCAGCGGCAGAGCCGGCCTCCTCCCAGCAAAAACCTTCCTTACCATACATTGAACAGTCCTCTTTTCCGCACTGCATTTTCTCTGAGCAGTTCAGATGGGCAATAGCCCCGGTTTCAACCTGCCCGGTGAGATCTCCGCGGCTGGCTGATTCAAGAAAAGTTATATATTTTTTTATAGGCTGATCAATGAACCTGGAAAAAAGATAGTAAACAAAACCCTGAATAAGTACAAGCACACCGAAACCAATGGCGACCAGGACAAGTGCGTTTTTCTTGGCAGCTGCCAGAACTCCGCCGATCTCCTCAGGAACTGCCAGAATACCAACGGCTTTTCCTGAATAGTCAAAAAGAGGGAGATAAGCTGTGATAAATTCTGAGCCGTTCTTTTTTACCCGTTGAACGGTGACGGTATCATCTGCTTTTTGCAGTATTTTTCGCAGGAAAGGATATTTTTTTGCAGGGATAGTCAAGGAATGGGTTTTGGCCTGGTATTTAAATCCGTCACCATCCGGCACAACAACTGAAATATCCCGCCCGAACAGTTTTTTGATTTCCTTCACAAGGTGATCGTTTATAGGGGCTCCAAATTCAACCGTTCCCGCATGTTTACGTCCCAGGTATTTCACCGGAACAACTGCCCTCACCGACAGTCCGGCACGCCCCACTTCGATACCCACGGCATCTTTTCCTGTTTTATTGGCCTGGACAACTGTTTTTCTGAAACTTGAAAGATCGTCTCCATATTTTTCCGGTTTCTGCAGCCGCAGAAATGATGTGGCCGGTGGAGTATGAAAGTGAAAGACATTCAAATCAACCTTTTTTTTCAGTTCCTTGAAAAGAGGTGCCGTCACATTCTGCAGATCCTCTCTGGCCTGGTACATTAAATTGTCCTGAATCGATGGCATAGCTGCTACAGTATGGGCTATAAGTTGCAACTCTTTAATCTTTTCAGTTACAATTTTATCACGGATCTGCATTATGGAATATTGCAGCGACTGTTCAGCCTTTGAGACTGCGTTATCAACCGTATTTTTATAGGACAATCCCACGGGAATAGCGATGATCGCCGTAATGAGAATCCCCAGTGCCGACAACAGTTTTGTCTTGACCTTTGAAGGAACAAGTCTTTTTACAAACGAAAACATTTTACTCTCCTTATTATTGAAATACCCCCCTGTTCCTGACAAATATTACCTCTTAACTTAAGAGGATATCACCTTTATTCTCATTTTTGAAATTCTTTTTTTTTCTTTCTCATAAGTTGCTTTTTAAAGGGTTTCCAATGTAGAATTAAAAACTACAGTTTATAAGAAAATTACCCGGTTCAGCAAAAAATCCCTCACCATGAACTGATTAAAGTAAATGGCCACTGTTACAGGGAATGAACAGCATAAACAGTTAACAATCGGCAAAACAGACACCAATAAAACATGCTACATTATAAGACAGTAAGCTATTTATTTTTCCTGACACTTCTTCTGCTTCCCCAGACACTGTACTCGGCTGAAAAAATTTTTGACCATCAGGTTGACCAGCCATTTTCAGGCAGCCAGTCCCCCGATGATGCGTTTATTTCGGCAGTTACAAAGGCAAAATATGAAGTTCTGGAGCAGGCCGGTACCTACCTCGAAAGCCTGTCAGTCGTTGAAAATGCCATTCTCTCCAAAGACGAAGTAACAGCTCTTGCGGGTGGAATAATGAAAACCGAAGTGGTTTCCGTTAAAAACTACGCGACTCCGCAGTCTTTCGGGATTATCCTGTCAACCAGGATAGCTGTAGATACATCCATACTGAAAAAACGCATGGAAAAACTACTCTCCGACAGAACCCTGCTGAAGAAATACAACGAAATCCAACAGCGGGAACAGGAACTGCTCGAAAAAATCAGGATACTGGAACAGAGAAACAAAAAAAGAAATTCCATTGCCCTGCGACCAGTAAAAATACAAAACGATTTTTCCTCTATCAGCGCGGCTCTGACAGCCAGCGTCTGGATAAAAAAGGCAATCCGCCTATGGAGTAACGGCAGTTTTACAGATCCGTCAAAAGCAGTTGAATACCTCACACGTGCCCTCGAACTGGACCCGCAAAACCCCCGAACATATAACAGCAGGGCCATAGCCTACCTCAACCTGAACCTGGAAATGAAGGCCCACGACGACCTGGAGCACGCGCTCAGACTCAACCCGAAATATGTAGACGCATATAATAATATGGGCAGTCTCCATTATCGAAGGGGTGAGTACGAAGCTGCCATAAATGCCTATACCCAGGCATTGCAGTATCAGCCCGATTTTGTGGAAGCCATTCTGAACAGGGGTATGGCTTCCAGAAAATTGTTTAATTTTGAGGATGCATTTGAAGATTTCAAACAAGTCATGCACCTGGCACCTGAAACATTCATGAAAAAAGACAGGGCCGGAGCCCTTGTACAGCTCAACGACCTGCGGGAACTCTGCAGAAAGTCAGAGACTGCCTGCAGGATGAATCTCTGCCGTTCCCTTCATTTTTTACAGGAAAGGGGTTTCTGTCTCGCCCAAAAAGACAACCAATAATAAGGATTTTCCATGCAACGTCTGTTTTCCCGCTCTCTGACCTGTTTTATTTTAACCCTGATGCTGATCTTTCTTTATTCCGGCTCCCCCTGCCGGGCAGCTGGGAAGAATACATTTGCCACCACTCCCCGGCTTAATAATGGCCAAAAATGGACAATCGGCTATCTGCAGGGTGGCGATTACGGTTCCTACCAACGTTCTCTTGCGGCCCTGGTGAAAGGACTGATGCGCCTGGGCTGGATAGAAACCAGCCCATTGCCGAAACTGCCAAATGACAAAGACACCAGGCAGCTGTGGCACTGGCTCGCAAACGATATGCAAAGCAAATATATCAGATTTCCGGAAGATTGCTGGTACAGTGCCGACTGGGACAAAGACAAACGCGCTGCACTGAAGAAAAGGTTGATAAACCGACTTAACGCAGACAAGAACACTATCGACCTGATGCTGGCCATGGGAACCTGGGCGGGGCAAGATCTGGCCACCAATGATCACCACGTCCCCACCATCGTCGGTTCTACAACTGATCCCATTGCTTCAGGAATTATAAAGAGCGCAGACAATTCGGGCTGCGACCATGTCATTGCCAAAGTAGACCCTGAAAGACATAAAAGGCAGGTAACCCTTTTTCACAAAATATTCAGATTTAAAAAACTTGGCATTGTCTATGAGGACTCCCCGGAAGGACGGGGCTTCAGTGGTGTCAACAGTGTCTACGAGGTTGCCGACAGACTCCACTTCAACGTTGAACAATGTGAGGCCCGTTTCAACGGTATCGAACGTAAACAGGCGGAAAAAAATGTGGTGGACTGCTATAAGACCCTGGCCCCGAAAGTGGATGCTGTTTACCTGGTCCGTCATCCCGGAGTCAATCTCACGAACCTGCCGGAGATTCTGGCCCCCCTTATCGCCAGAAAAATTCCGACTTTTGCCCAGGGACTTTCCGATGAAGTGGCCCACGGTGTTTTACTCAGTATCTCCCTTGCCGACTTCAGCTATATAGGTGATTTTTATGCGAAAACAATCGCAAAAATCTTTAACGGCGCCAAACCATGTCAGCTTCCACAACGTTTTCAGAATCCACCCAAGATCGCTATTAACCTGAAGACAGCTCAGCTTATTGGCTATGATCCTTCCGTGGATATTGTCGGAGCCGCCGATGAAATATTTACAGACATTGCAGCAGCGGCTCCTAAATAGTGTCTGAAATCAGGTCCGGTTTATGCTTCATGAACTATTTAACCAGGTGAATGTTCCCCATGGAAGGCCATTACTGGTCCATGCCCGCCTCCGACATCTCCACCGGCGGACGGGAATCGGTTACGGCGAACTGACGGATAATCTCCTCCAGTGTCTTCTTGACTGTAACCCTTCCCATCTCCTGGTTCCTGCATATACCATTTACAGTTTCTACCTGAGCCGGATTTTCCACCGTGAATACTCCCATTCTGAGGTAGGCAGGTTTTCCGAAGAACTGCGCAGACGTGGGTTCAAACGCACTTTTGACCCTATGTACAGCATGCTGGATATTACAAACTCCCTACCGGACGGCCTCAATTATAAAAGAACCTTTGGCAGGCAAAGTGTATGTGATTTCCTCTGCCGCAATGGCGGAATCGTCATAAATGTGGACATGCCCGGGTTTTACTCCACTCCTGTTCATGCTGTAGAACTGGAACACCGGGTCCCCTACCGGCATGTCATGGAATTAAGCGGTCAGATGCAGAAGGAAAACGATGGCTGGCAACAGATCAGCTACACAACTTATATCCGTGCTGTTGACAGACACGGGAGCGGTTCCTTCCCCCCATATAATCAGAGGAGAAGAATAGCATTTCTCAGGGAACGTAATATTATCACCGAATGGAAAAACCAGGTCGGCCACCTTGCCTGGGCATCTCTGGATAATTTCTGTACGGCTATAGACCAAGCCCTTTCAGATGATCCATTCTTCCTGGTAGACCCCTGATTATAACTGACTTCAGTCTTCTCAGCTTATCAGTTTTGCCTCACTCCGCAGACGAAACAGCAGGAGAAGAGTCAATCCCATGTACACTCCCCCCAGTACCGCCATCGCTGAACGTATATCCATATATGCCAGAAGTGAGGCGGGCACAATTCCACCCAGGGTCTGACCCAGCTTATCCACACTCCTGTACACTCCCATAACCCGCGAACTCCCCAACTTCCTGGCAACAGGCAGGGCCAGAATGATCACATTCCGGGAAGCCGCACTGATACTGACCGACAATCCGAAAAGTGCAACCGACAACACAACTGTCGAAAAGGATCCGGAAAAGGCAAAAAGCAGAAGACTGCAGCTGCCCAGAAAGCCTCCGGCATAAACAAAAATTCGTTTATCCTCCATCCTGTCTGCAAAACTGCTGACGCGGGGAGCAATAAAAATCATACAGAGTCCAAAGAGCATGATGACCCGGCCAATATCAGACTGCCCCTCACCAAGAGTGTGCAGGTAAATCGGCACCACGTAATACAGTAATCCCACTGCAATAACGGAATAGGGGACCAGGCTGCATAAAAACATGAGCAGGGCCTGGGGATCGGTCAGGAGTTGCAGAACACCTGTCTGCCCATCCCCTTTTTTCTGCAAAGCCGTCTCAGGTACCTCGAAACGGTCACGGAGGAAAAGAAAAATAAAGGGCGGTAAGAAGAAAAGCAGAATGGCACTGATAAAAAATACATCTCTAAAACCCAGTCGATGGGCCACCAGTGCCCCGATGGCGTTTCCACAGATGAGACCGCCATATATCCCTGCAACCACGTTAGAGATGGCCAGCGCCCTCTTTTTTGTATCTTGTTTCAGGAGGACAAATCCCTGGGCCGACATCCAGGTCATACCATACCCCACTCCGGTCAGGGTACGGGCGGCAATAAAGAGAAGTGGCCCAGTGGCAAGTGCCGAAAAGATCATACCAAGGCAGGTAAGCACACATCCGAGAAGAAACGGTTGGTGCCAGCCTCGCCTGTCAATCCACCATCCCACAGGAACAAGAACCAGACCTCCCCCAAGCATTTCAAAGGCCAGGGGCATACCCAGAACCATCTCTCTGGAAAGACCGGGCAACGGATGGTAAATAGCATCCATATGCAGGGGAATAAAGGAATAACAGAGGGAAGACGCAAAAATAAACAGAAAAACCGCACCTCTCATATGATAATCATGGGGAGGCAGTTCCTCCTGTCCCCTTTGTTTCACCAAGGGGTGCAACAGGGTCGCAAAGAGAAGAAGAACAAACTCCATCACCAGTAAAAGCGAAAGACCGACAAGGGTAAAGGCATCCCGACTGATTTCCTGAACAGTCTCGTCAATTACATTGGAGTCCAACCCCACCGTAAGCTTTCCCGCAACGCCCGCCCTGTCTTCCAGGGCAATTTCTGTTTTAAATTCATTCTCCAGAGATGATACTTCTCCGGCTTGGTAGAGAATCTTTCCCCGCCGGTCGGCTATGGTCAACCAGGCAAGCTCGGGAACCCTGGAAACAGTTTGCTTCAAACGAGATTCTATATTGACCAGAAAGGATATTTTCAAGCCTTTGTGCAGCAGACCGTCTATATCCTTTTTTAACAATCGTGCTATTGTCTTTGACTTTGCCCGGGTAATATCAAGATAGTTCTGTTGAAAGAGGGTGATATTATGAAAAGAACAGATAAGTTGTGCTCCCCCAGCACCAGAAAAAGAAAGAAAGTGATATTTCTTCTGCTGCACACCCTGGAAAAACGAAATAACACCCAGAAACCACAGGCAAGGACCAGGGCTGCAGCAGTAGTGCACCAGGCAAGCATGGTGAGGCTGCTGCCGGTGATCACATCCTTTCTGTCCTGCAGTCGGCTGTCGGCAAATTCCAGCACAAGATACCCGGCCGTCTCCCCATCCAGCGCCTTCAGCCCGTAACGCAGAAAATGGTGAGAATCGACGGAAAAACAATTTTCGTACTCTCTTTCCCTGTTCGCCTTGTGGAAAAGATTCTCCGGCCAATCCCCCTTGTCATACAGGGCTGTGATGAGCTGCCCTTCCCTGTCTGTTACCGTCACATTTTCCAGATCATCGCTGATTTCCCGAGCCTGGGTAAGCAGTTTCTCGATACCTATAAAACGGGTAAGCGGTTTGCCAAGCTGCAGTCCTCTTTCAATCTTCTGACCAATATACCCACCAACACTGTTGTACCCCGAAATAACGGTTGAAAACTGCTGTCTTTCAAAAGAAAGGAGGCTGAGGGTTCCATTAATCGCCTGGGTAACCACCAACAGGAACAGTATGGAGAGAACAGTAAGAAGAGGATAAAAACGAACTTTCATTAGACCGGGTTTACCGTAACTGGTCACAGGATTTGTAACTCTGTGTTTTCATCTACCTTTCCCTTGTAAGTGATCAGGGGTGCCGTGGATTCGTGCAGGCGTGACTGGTTGCTATAGCCCACTATGCGGGCAGTCGCGACCGTGCGAATATGCGGTGCCTCTGATCACTTACGGTTTACCTTATCCTGTCAGGCCAACGAGAGCTACACCAATATTGTCTTTGCCTCCCGCATTATTAGCCATATCGACAAGCATCTCCACCTTGACAGCCAGAGGAGCGTCGTATTCAAGTACTGAAACAATTTCGCTATCCGTAACCATGGAGTACAACCCGTCTGTACAGAGAAGAAAAATATCACCAGTCCGCAGAGATCCGTGGAGACTGTCAATTTCCGGCGGAACCTCCCCACCGACAGCCTTGAGAATAACATTTTTGTATCGACTCTTTCTTGCCTGCTCAGAGGTAATAATCCCGAGATCCAGCTGTTCCTGTACCAGGGAATGATCCACGGTCAATTGCTCCAGTCCACTCTTTCGAAACCGGTAAGTCCGGCTGTCCCCAATATGACCGAGAAAGAAATGGTCCCGGGAAAGAAGAAGCACTTCCGCGGTACACCCCATGCCCATACAGGCCGGTGTGGTTTCAATACAGCATTTCATCTTCCTGTGAGCCAGGGAAAAGATATCACGTATCCGCCGGGCCGCCTCCAGGTGCAAAACCGTACCTGCATCCGCAAACAGTTCCGCAGCAGAATCCCGCATGAATGCGGCGGCCAGATCTCCACCGACGCTCCCTCCTATACCATCCGCAACCAGAAAACAGCTGTTTTCAAGATCCACCAGGCAGATATCTTCATTACAGGTACGACAGACCCCCGGATCAGTTTTACAATATGCTTCTACAGTTATAGTATTGTGCATTTCAAAAACCGGACATTTTTCTTCTTCAGGATTCCTGGCATAAGTACGAAATTTCATCAATGTGTATTGTGAAAATCGGATATTTCCAAAGTACCATCGCTTTAGAGTACCTTTATTCTATCATCAATCAACCCGATTAAAATACAATTAATAAGTTAATACCCAATAATCAAAGAAATTATGATATGATAGAACTCGATAATCAGGACTGTATGACTATCAAATGACTAATTGCAGGAATATGGGCAGCAACAACAGGGAACAATTCGGCAATAAATATATTCTCCTCGATCTCATCGGCACCGGCGGGATGGCGGAAGTCTATAAATGTAAACTACAGGGCAGACAGGGTTTTGAAAAACTCATTGTCCTGAAAAAACTTTTGCCTCACGCCGCACAAGACTCTGAAATTGTAACAAATTTCATCAACGAAGCAAGACTCGCTGCACTCCTGCAACATGAAAACATAGCCCAGGTTTATGATTTTGGAGAGAGTAAAGGCTCCTATTTTATCGCAATGGAGTACCTCTTTGGCAAAGACCTGCACAATATTGCCATCAGGGCCAGGAAAACAAAGAAACCAATAGGCCCTGAAAACAGTCTGCTTATTGCCCTGAAAATCTGTGAAGCAATGGAGTATGCCCACTCCCTCAAAGATCTCCAGAACCAGCCGCTCAACATCATCCACAGGGATCTCAGCCCCCATAATATTTTTATTACTTTCGATGGCAAAATCAAAATCATTGATTTCGGTATTGCCAGAGCGGAACTCCGCGATACACGAACCAAAATAGGTGTGGTCAAAGGCAAGATCTCCTATATGTCTCCAGAGCAACTCACCGGCAAGGAAATAGATCACCGTTCTGATATTTTCTCTATCGGTATTCTTCTCTACGAAATGCTGTCTGGAAAACGGATGTACAGTGGTGATACGGCAACCCTTATCCGTAAATGCATGCAGGTGGAATATGACACGCTTGAAAAAATCACCCCCGACCTGCCGTCACCTGTATACGACATCCTCCACAAGGCTCTGGAAAAAGACAGGAGTAAAAGATACCAGTCATGTACACCGATGATTGCGGATATCAGTGAGTGCCTGTTCAGTATAATAGAAAAACCCAATACCCAGAAGTTAAAACACTATATAAGGGAACTGTTCCGTGATGAATATAATCGGAACAGCAGCAGTCCTGTACAGGACTATGAGAATGGCGAAAAAACAGAGATAGAAACCATAATTTCAGATGAATATTCACAACCTGACAATACAGAAAAAACGGAAATTCTCAGAAGAACACCGGAACACAAACGGCAGATGGATGAGACCACAGCAAACGATGACAGGTTTCCATTCCACTTTTCAACACGGGGTAAAATCCTGATTGCCGTGTCGCTTCTCTTTATTTCAATCTTTGTCATGTTCAGGTCTGCCGGCGATGACAAGGTGTTAATAGCTCCTGCACCTCCCAGGCCGCCGGAAAAAACCAGCCGAATTCGTATTTCTCCCCTGCCGAAGGAAACCATTGTCCGGGAGAAAAAAGAAGCGGCCAGAAAAAATACCATACAAGATCTCCTTAAAAAGGCAGGCCGAGCCTATGGACTCAAGCGGCTGACAAAACCAATAAATGATTCCGCTTACACTTACTTCAAAAAAGTACTGGAGCTTGATCCAGAAAATCATGAAGCCCATGATGGAATTCATGAAATAGGCAGACAATACCATGAGTTTGCCAAATTGGAACTGCAGGCGGGTAATTTTGAAAAAGCAACCGAATTTGTCCAAACCGGCCTTGTAATCATACCGGAAGACCGGGCTCTTCTGGCCACTCAGGTAAATATAAAGGAAAAGAAGAACCGCTTGCTGGCAGACTTTGAGATGAAGGCGTTGGAAGCCTTGGAGAAAAACAGGCTCTCTACCCCTGAAGGGGACTGTGCTTATAAATATTATTCTGATATTCTCAGGATAGATAAAGACAATCCAAGGGCACTGCAGGGATTGCGGACAATAAGTGACAGATATGCAGCCCAGGCGGAAAAAGCTCTTTTAAACCTCAATATGAAAAAGGCGAGATACTATATAAGACAGGGACTGCTTATCACCCCGGACCATAAGCTGCTGCTGGAACTGCAGGATGATCTGAAAAGAAGCAAGCCTGGAATATTTTTCAAAAGTCTCAAAAAAGACCTGGAAACTCTTCTAAAATAAGCAGCAGATCAGCCGGTCATCCATTTGAATAATTTTGCAAAAAAACCTTTTTTCTCTTCTTCCTGTCCCTCTTCTCCTGAAGGAATTGGCTGACCCTCATTTTTCATGAGTTTCCTGTACTCATTCGTATCAAGAATTCTTGTCTTGTCGTCTTGGAACGGATCGTCTTCTCCTCTCTGTTCCTTCATATCTGAACGATCAAAAATCAACTCATGTTTTCCTATCAGAATAACATCCCTGTGCCTGAGGTTGTGTACGGTAATTTTTTCCTTGTTAACAAAGGTTCCGTTGGTACTTTCCAGATCCCGCAGAATAAAAGTTGATACCACAGATTCAATTCTTGCGTGAAAACCTGAAACGGCAAGATTATCAATCACTATGTCATTGGTTGACTTCCGGCCTATGGTGCAGGTCTGACCGACTCCAACCGGGTAATCCCGAATTTCCTTATCCTTAAACCTGAGCGTAATTATTGGCATCCCTGCTCTCCATTCATGAACTGACAAGAGGATTCAAACGATAACAGAACAGTCAATATTTCTGCAGAAGCCCCGGAGACAATATCCATATATATACATTTAAACCGGGGCATTTGTGTAAAAGAAAAATAAAACCAATATTATTTTTTTTCCAGAATAAGAGTTATCCTGTTTTTTCCTGTCTTTACCAGAAACGAATCACCGGGGCCAAAACCACTACCTTCAAGTATTTTTGAAGAAAGTGTAATCGTATTTCTTTTTCCTACAATAACTTTCGGTGGTTTCCCGGCTTTCTTTTTACCGCTTTCTCTGACCTTGTAAAACTTATTATCGGTATTCATCAGTTTCAGCATAAGACTGTTAAATGTCGGCGGATTCTTTATGGACATTTCAGTCATTATTTCCGCTTTTGACATACCGCTTTTCACACATTTTCTCAATATATCAAGATCATATTTTGTCCTAGGCACGGCAATCTCCTCCCCTTCTTATTGTCAATAAGATAACAATACTGCTGATTCACATATTTTTCCAATCAACCATAACAATTAATTGTTACTTCACGTTTTTATACCAACAAAAATTGTCAGCTGATGCAAGGTATTTCATAACTTGATATAATATACTCCGACAATTAAACAAAGAATAAAATACATATAAAAAATTCTCATCGATTTTAAAACCCGTTTTTATATTTTCAACTGCAAAAACAGATTTCTCACCTCAATCATGCAGGGCAAGAGAATAAAGAAAGAATGATCTCACCCGGATAGTGAATTGTACAGTCCGTGCCATGACATAATAATTATCCGTATTTACAGTGTAAAGATTTTTCTTTATTCTCGAAGTGCAGGATTTATTATTCACAATGTTTCCGGAAACGGACGGGGCCATGCATTCCAGTAATTTGTCTTTTTTACTTTTCTGCTATATAATCCGTTTTAAATCTTCATCCCTGTTTTATACTTCTTGTTCGTTATCCTGAATCCTTATCGGATTTGTTATTTTTTTATTAACAAGATGAAAATACAGTTAAAATATTTAACATAGTGAATTCAAGAAAATCACTTGCTGCACCTGCGAACACCAATTGTGTTCAGGACTATGAAAAAAATAGTTTTATCACCATTTTCCAGCAACAAGTATTTATCCTCATTGTTTTACTTATCAGTTTTCTCGGTTATTTCTGGATAGGTATTGAGACTGCCATGTCCATGTCATGCGGCCGGAGAAGATAGAAACTCTCATCACAGAAAACCTCCGGGAACAATGCAAAAATAATACAGAAAATGATTTCTTTGTGATCGATAGTAAAGGACAAAAGATAATTGATTGCAAAAATATTACTGACAGTAAAAATTGCACGCTCACTAAAATCCTTCCGGCTGCAATAAAAAACAGAAAACAACAGTCATTCTACTTCACAGATTCCCAGGTAAACAAAGATAAGAAAAAAACCATTAATGAACAAAGCTTCATCACTCATTCTGCCGTTGCGGTACAGGCGGCGTCAGCTTCAAAGTTTTCGACATTCAGATAAACCTTCAACTATTCGGAATAATATGGACGGAGAAAAAGAACTGGAAACCCTGCTGCAGACCTTAACACCCAGACTTCATGATAACCTCTATGTGTTCTGTCGGATCGTCGGGGACAATATGGAGATTACGCTGAAGCCGAACCGCTTGCCTCTTTTATGGAATCCGAAGGTTTGACCCTGGTGGTTAAAAAAAATACAGCCGATGAATTGAACCTTCCATACAGCGGTCTCTTCAGTTATATCAGCCTCAATGTCCATTCCAGTCTTGAAGCAGTCGGCCTGACCGCGGCCGTCTCAACAAGGCTCAGCGAACACGGGATCAGTGCCAATATAATCGCAGCTTATACCCATGATCATCTCTTTGTCCCTGCGGATAAAGGAGATGAAGCTCTGCGACTGCTCTTCAGATTCTGCTGTTGATCACCCCATTCTTCTGTTTGTAAAGGCAAAACGAAGAAACGAACGAAGGCCGGAAAGAAAACGCACCCAACTGTCAGGGGATTTCCACAACATGGTTATATACCCCCAGATAACCCTGTTGCGCATGAAGTGGTATTTATAGAAATCGATAAACAACTTTTCCATTCTCTCCAGCTCAATTCCCTTCGGCACAAACTGGAACTGCATGCAGTCCATTCGTTCCCAGTCTTCATTGAAGGTCCCCAGTAATTCTCCCTGCTCCTTGATCTGCCGGTAGACGGGTGAGCCGGGAAATGGTGTAAACTTGGCCAGGTTAAAATCGTCAATGGGGAGAGAATAGACATACCTGCGACTCTTGAGAATGCTCTGCTCCGTCTCCCCGGGAAGTCCCATCATCAGCAATCCCTTGACCCTGATTCCGGCTTTCTTGATCATTTCTATCTTTTGCCTCATCATTTGCAGATCAGGGTTCTGGCGGTGTCGGGCAAGAAGATCCTCGTCCCCGGTTTCAATACCGAGGCTGATCATCCAGCATCCGGCGCCCTTCATCAGGTGCAGCAGTTCCTCATCAAGATGCTCTGCCCGTGCTGCACAGTTGAACGTCATCTTCAGCGACCCGTCAATCATTTTCCTGCAGAAATCAATAATCCGCTGCCGCTGGAAAGTGAACTGGTCGTCATAAAAATTGATATGGCGTATACCGAATCGTTGGTTCAGCCAGGAAACATGTTCATAGAGATACTCTGCGGAATTATAACGAAAACTCCTGCGGAAAACTGATCTGTCGCAATAACTGCAGGCATAGGGACACCCCCGACTCGAAATGCAGCTGCCGTTCGGCACCCTGGGATAATTGAAAATAGGCAGTTTATACACTCCGGGGTAACCGGCAAGTTTTTCATAGGCCGGAAACGGCAGAGAATCAAGATCCAGGAGTTTTTTTCTATACCCGCTAAAACAGGGTCTCCCGCTATCGTTCCGGAAGACTATACCTTCCACCCTACTAACATCTTCTGTATTTATAAGCTCCCGCAGCCCCTCTTCCCCTCTCCCACGACACAGAAATCAATGACCGGATACTCCTGCAAAACATCTTCTTTTACAGCAGAAACATGCACTCCACCGAACACAACAGTTATCTCCGGAGTCAGTTCTTTTGCCATTTCCGCCAGACGGACTCCATCAAAAAAACTTGAGGTTGTACAGGAAAAACCGATATGGGACGGCCTGTGTTTCAACAGGTATTCCCTGATCAGGCCATCCGAATCGGGATGGGCATAACAGTCGATAATATCGTTTTCAATTCCTCCCTCACTGAGAAATGCGGATATGGAGGCCAGCCCCAGTGGCGGCATGATATTGGCCATCCTCGAAATATCATCCTTGGCATTTTTCGCACTGTACCCAAGGGGTGGATAAGGAGTATTCTTTTTTCTCCGTTTTTCATCGATTTAAAGGGAGGTAAAATAGAGCAGGGTATTAATTCCGCCAAAACCGGAATTGCTGCTGATAATTGATGGGTGACGCAGGGGAAGCGGTTCAGGGGAAAGCAGACACTCCGTTTCCTCGGCGATCTCAAGACCGACCGTGGACGGCAACACCCCATGTTCAAGGCTCAAAGTGCTGATAAGCGCCTCCACAACTCCGGTGCCGCCAAGACTGTGCCCAAGAGCACCCTTACCTGAACAGACCGGGACCCCCGCCCCGCATTTTTCCATAAAGGCAAGCAGTTCCATGGCATCATTGTATACTGTCCCTGTTCCATGCCCGTTAATGCCGCCGACAGGAACAACCTCTTCTTGAAAAAGCGTGTCAAAAGCCTGTTTCAGACCACTGCCATACCGGCAGGGTGCCGTGATATGGGTTGCGTCACAGGAAACAGCCCAGCCGGAAAGACAGGCCCGGAAATCACACGAAGCCAGGTCTGCCACCTCTTCCGCCTCCAGCAGCAACCAGCCCGCTCCGTCTCCGAGACAGAGCCCACGACGATTTCTGTCAAAGGGCTTTGCCGCATCGGGGGACAGGGCCTTCAGGCTGTCAAACCCGGCTAGTACAAACTCCGCCACCAGGTCAAAACCGACAACAAGTGCCCGGTCACACTCACCTGAACTTACAGCCAGTCCGCCCTGAATTACAGCAAGGCTGCCTGAAGCACAGGCGCCGCTGACCATTGTAGCCTCATCTTCCAGCCCCAGAATTCCACAAAGATAGTCGGCGACCTGCCAGGGATTACCCTTGTTTCTCCCCTTTCCCGGCAACCACTCATCTATGGCACCCTTTGTTGTGGCGCAGAACAGGCGTGTTTCAGAAGGTAATCCAGGTAGAGAGCCAAAAAGGCGGTCAAGCACGACACGAAGGCGTTGCCAGTCACCGGGGCCATAGGGTTCCGGCCCGACACCCGTCTCCGGAATGATCCCAAGCGGCCACTCCCCGGCAAGGGACCCGAAAGGCTGTTTAACAACACCACTTTCCCCGGCAATAAGGCCGTCCCAGGTCTCCCGAAGATTTCCAAGAGGAGTTAATGTATCTCCTACGCTCACCACAACTCTTCGTTTCATAGTACAAACTCCCCGGTTCGCCATCTGTTCCTGAACTGCTGGAGCCATTCCGGGACAACCAAGAGAACAGTTCCATCGACCTCGGTGAGCAGCTGGACGGTATAGCCCGATGCGGCCACAGCCCCTTTCGCATTATAAATCATATAGGAGAAATTCAATTTGGCCGAATCTGTCCAGTGCAGGGTTGTTCTAATTTTCATGGTCTCATCAAAACGCAGGGGAACCTTATAATCCAGGTGCATCTGGACGACCGGAGCAACTGTTCTGTTTTCCCTGAAACTGTGATAAGTCAGACCGAAAACATCCCCGAAACGTATACGACCATCCTCCAGGTAACTGGGATATCGTCCGTGCCAGACCATACTCAAACCGTCAACTTCCTCAAAACGGACCCGCCGCTCACATTCGGTTGACAGGGGCGGCGGGTCACCCTCAACAGCTGGAAAATATTCTCTGGAAAAACCCATAGTCAATCCTGTCCACCTTCTGTTGTTCCAACCTGCACAAAGACACACTGTCCACTGGCAATAACTCCGGCTTCACCTTCCAGGAAAAACTTCCCGTGCCAGCCGTCTTCTTCCTGCTCCTGTAATACGATCTCTGCCTCAACCTGCTGTTCCGGAACTATCATACCGCGAAACTTCGTACGACTGTATGTCTGCGGCTTGAGACGTTGACCAAGACTCTCTTCCGCCAGAAAGCGGACTATACCAAGCTGCATGACAGCAGGCAGAATGGGATGGCCCGGAAAATGACCGGCAAAACCGGCATAGTCGCGGGAAAAAAGAAAACTCCCCCGCACAACAGTCTTCCCGCTATCCCTTTTCTCCACTGTCAGACCCAGGCAGGTGTTTGTAAGAGAAGAATAGAGTGACTTATACTGTTTTTCCATAGTGACTCCAAAATAACTTAATCTTGCAAAACAAATTTTTGGGATATTCAGGGCCCTGATTTTATTACAACACCCAGGGAATAAACATTTTTGTCCGTCGCATATAATCCTCATAAGAGGTCCCGAAAAACCTGATATTCTCATCCTCCTCAACCCGGGCCGTCGCAAAAAGGAAAAGCGTCACCAAGCCGATCAGGCATATGTTCAACAGGGTAATCCGTTTAAGAAATGCCCCCCATCCGAGGAACAGCAGGGAAGCATACATGGGGTGGCGAACAAAACGGTACAATCCGGTTTCAACAATATTGACCGTATTTTCAAAGTCATGGTTACCCGGCATATCACCTCGATGGCCATGCCCTCCTTCTTCCTTGAGTTTCTTCAGGGATAAAACAATAAAAACAATCGACAGGGCCAACAACAGCCAGGCCAGCAAATGTACCGGACTGAAGGGTCTTTTAAACCAGACAGGCTGGTTAAGAAGGAGAAGGGCCACAATTCCTTCAAAGGCAAAAAAACGATAAAAACCATGTACCCTGAAATCTCTCAAAGCTCTCCAGGAAAAGCAGATCAAGAGAAATGTACAGAGAATGAAAACTGCTCCACGAACCATAAATAATTCCTTGTCAGTGCCCTTACTGAAATGGCAGGATCCCACCCCCTGCCAACAGTAAACCAGAATTCGTGACGGTTTTGTGATTGTGATTTCAGTAATATGTTGAAAGAAAAGTTAAAATAATTCAAAAAACAGCATACACCGTAAACAAAAAGCAAAAGCATATTTTACCACACTTTACAAACAATTTATTGTTATTTTCTTGAATTTGATGCAATTATCAACAACACGCTGCCTGATTACAGACGAAACTCAGCCAAGCATTTGTGAGCCTGAAGATGTGCCTTTTACCGGGCGTATTCTAAAATCATATTGTGCAGACTGAAAAATTATGAAAGCATTTTTTTATGAAGATTGACGAAGTTCCCCAGGATAACGGTATGATCGCCGATCACGGCCATGAAATCTGCTATGCCGTAGATGAAAACGGTCGCTACAGACTTGTACCCAGCCTTGGATGGGAAGCCAAAAATATTGTTAATGATCAGGCGTGGGAAGTGATCAGCAGCGAAGCTGAAAAAATGTACACCCTGGCCAAAAAGGGAAAGGTCAGCCCCCTTGCTTACTACCAGGTAAAACACCAGATGGACCTGACTCTTCTTGCCAAATATGTTTCCCTGCCGAGATGGCGGGTACGCAGACACATGAAACCGGCTGTTTTTCATAAACTGCCGACCAGAATTTTACAAAAATACTGCTCTGTTTTTGGTATTTCCATGGATGAACTACTCAACCTCCCGGAATCATTTTCACACCAGCAGGTAAAGAACCGATTGACATAACAAGACGACTTTCCAATATACAAATGATAGAATTTCACCACAGACAATCCGCCCACTGTGAAAGCGGCGTCACCTCCAATCTTCTTTATTTTTACGGTGTTGACTGCTCGGAGGCTCTGGCATTCGGCATCGGCGACGGATTGTTTTTCGGTTACCTGCCTTTTATCCGCGTCAACAAACTGCCACTGACCACTTTCAGGTGTTCAGTGGGAACTATTTTCAACAAGGTCAGTAAACGGCTGGGTGTGACAGTCAGACGAAAAAAGTTCCGATCCCCCGCAAAGGCAATGGACGAACTGGACAAAAAGCTCGACCAGGGGATTCCCGTGGGCTGTCAGACCGGGGCCTACTGGCTGCCCTATTTCCCGCCTGCTTTTCGTTTTCATTTTAACATGCACAATCTTGTCGTCCTCGGCAGGGAGGGAAGTGATTATATCATCAGCGATCCCGTGTTTGACGATCTTGTCCGCTGCCACAGGAGCGATCTCATCAAGGCACGTTTTGCCAAAGGTGCCCTGGCACCAAAAGGGGCCATGTATTACCTTGAACATGTCCCAGACTCTCCGGATATACAACAAGCCGTGGCAACAGGGATTACCTCAGTCAGTAAAATCATGCTGAAAACCCCGGTTCCTTTTCTCGGGGTCCGGGGAATCAATTTCCTGGCAAACAGGTTGGCCGGCTGGCCGAAAAAACTTGGAGCCGAAAACGCGGCCCTCCATCTTGGTCAACTTATACGGATGCAGGAGGAAATCGGCACGGGCGGCGGAGGATTCCGCTTTATTTACGCGGCGTTTCTTCAGGAAGCAGCCGCCGTTCTTGAAAAACAGGAACTTGCAAGGCTCTCGAATCAAATGACTCTCACGGGAGATAAATGGCGGGGTTTTGCCACCCTTGGAGCAAGAGTCTGCAAGGGCAGGGCAAAGGATGAAGATGTCTATGACAGACTGGCAGACATGCTGCGGGAATGTGCACAACAGGAGACAGCCATCTACCGGGAACTGGGAGAAATTGCCGCCCTATGAACAGCCGAAAGAGAAATATCCTCCTGACAGCAGAAAATGTGTCCATGACCTACCCGAAGACACCGGGGCCGGCCCTGGATCATATTTCTCTTACCATCAGAAAAGGAGAGCTGCTTGGCCTTATCGGCCCGAACGGCGCCGGAAAAACAACTCTCATTTCCATCCTCTCCACCCTCTTTCCCCGACTGAGGGTGATCTGTTTTTTGAGAATGTTAACATGGTGCAGGATCCGGACAGTATCCGCCCGAAAATAGGCCTGGTTCCCCAGGAAACCGCCCTGTATGAAAACCTGACCGGCAGGGAAAACCTGTCTTATTTTGCAAGCCTCTATGGACTGAAGAAAAAAAAGGCCCGCTCCCAAACGGATCACTATCTCAAAATGTTCGGCCTCGGGGAAAAAGCGGACAGCAGAATCAAAACCTATTCCGGCGGCATGAAGAGAAGAATCAATCTGATTGCGGGGCTTCTCCATAAACCTGACCTGCTCTTCCTCGATGAGCCCACGGTGGGCATTGACGCCCAATCGAGAAACCTCATTATGGAAAAACTCCTGCTTCTCCATGAACAGGGGATGACCATGATTTACACAACACATTATATGGAAGAGATAGAAAAAATCTGCGAAAAAGTCGCCATTATAGACCAGGGAAAAATCATCTGCCAGGGAAACCCCGCCACCCTTGTAAGTGAGAGCCCCGGCTGCTCTGATCTCTCGGAACTCTTTTTTGCCAGAACCGGAAAAGCCCTCAGGGATTTTTAACCAGCCATGAAACTCCTTGCCTCCATCAACAAAGAACTGCTTCTCCTCACCAGGGACCGGGCCGGGCTCATTCTCCTCTTTATCATGCCAGCCTTTCTGGTGATTATCATTACCCTTATTCAGGATCAGGTCACCACAACCTCAGCCAAAATTCTATTTGTGGACAGGGACGGGGGGTTTGTGGCAAAAGAAATAAAAAAAACACTGCTCAACAGCTCCAACTTCAAACTGATCGAAACACTGGAAGGTAAACCGGTGACTCCCGGGCAGGCCGAGAAACTGGTGGCCGGAGGTCAATTTCATTTTTCCATCGTTCTGCCGGAACATCTCAGTCGCGACATCGAGAAAAAGAGCGATTTTCTCGCCAGAAAGAAATTATTCCCGGCAACAGGACAGAAACCGCAAGTGGAAAAGCCGGCCATCACGGTCTGGTTTGACCCCACGGTTCAGGGCAGTTTCCGGGCAGCACTCAATTCTTCCCTGCAGGCTATCATCAAGGGGCAGGAAATACAGTTGACGGTAAAAAAATTCTTTGCCCTGCTTCCGGAAAAAATTCAAGCGTCTCTTCCACCCGGCATGAAGTCTTTAGCGCCCAACCCCCTTTCAACCGCCGATTTTTCAATACCTGAACTTTTTACCGATTCCACATTTACCCACATAGAACAACGCTTTGCAACGAAAATGGGATTCTCCGTACAACCGACACCTGTACAGCAGAATGTACCGGCATGGACCATTTTCGGGATCTTTTTTATTGTTCTCCCCCTTGCGGGTTCAATCATTTCAGAACGGAACTCGGGCACACTGAAACGGCTCAGAATCATGCCTGTAAGCTACTTCACCGTCATGGCCGGTAAACTGACAGCCTTTACACTGATAAGTCTCTCCCAGTTCGCTGTTATTCTTCTTGCAAGCTGGTATATCCTGCCCCTTTTCGGGGTCGAACGATTCGATGCAGGCACAGAACCCCTCGCTTTTGCCGTTGTCCTTCTGGCTGTAATCTGTGCCGCCAACGGTTACGGGATCTTTCTCGGCACGTTCTGCAGGACCTATGAACAGGTCTCCATGTTTGCCCCCGTCTCAATTGTCATCGCCGCCGCCATAGGTGGAGTCCTGGTTCCGGTCTACGCCCTGCCCGACTTTATCAGGCCCCTGTCAATCCTTTCCCCTCTCTACTGGGGCCAGGCCGGGTTTTATGATCTGCTCCTCCGCCAGGGGGATCTCTTTTCCATACTGCCCGAGGCGGGCGCACTCTCCGGGTTTGGAATACTACTGTGCATTATTGCACTGGCCCGTAATCGTGGATAGCCTTTTTCCTGAAAACACCTCAATTAGCTTTAAAACCCTGAGCCATCTGCACCAACACACCTTCACATATTAGTTGTGGGATTTATATCTAAATTCACTGCATTTCACGTAATTTTAATGCGATTTCAATATGTTAATAATACAACGGTGGTATCATGGTTGTGTGCATTTTGCCCCGGCCATGGTGATGAGTTGCGGTTTTACGTTATTATTTCTTGACTTCAATTAAGCTCCATATGTATACTAGGCATTGAGCTTAAAATCTCGAACTTTCGCTCTTTATTGTCTGATTGCCAACAAAACTCCACCAAAAATTTGCGCAATAGTTATATGTAGTTGTTTTCACTAGATAATTGAAAATAACCAGACTATTATGATAAAAAAAGGCTCTCAATTATTATGAAAAAGTACATCTTAATGCTAACACAACAAAATTGATACAATAGCAAGATCGAGTGACTATTTTAAACAGAATAGCAAACAACACAAGAATCGATACTATCCACCGTGCATGGAATCCGAAAATCCTACCTGGAACCAAAATAGGTGAGAGCAGAGGCCATGGCTTCTTCAAAATCCTCCATTACATGACCAAAGCGCCCTTTAAGATCATCACTGAGGTGCTGGACATATTCCCTGGCGCCCTCTTCGCCATATTTTTCCTTAAACATTTGAAATGTATCTGGTATTTTTGTAATATCGTGTCTTTCGTTTTTTTTATCCGGATCATCTATCCATTCATGGACCTCCCTGTATTCCTTCCCCGTTCTTGCAAGGCTTTTCTCCACATGCTTTTTTATCGGTGGCATTTCATCCTCCCTTTTGAATAAAAGATTCTTCTGATTACACTGAAAACTCAAACTGGTAAAACAGACACATATAAAGCTTCAAAAATTTCTATACCTTTTTCCAAAGCCTCCATATCCGATATCGATACTTTTCTGATACCTGAAAGAACAAGCTCCACACCCTCCGCAGCCTGACGCCCGTACTTTCCATCAGCCAGGTCGATTTCATGAACGATGCGGCCTATCCGGCTGACTGAGTGATCCGTCAGCCCGAAAGACTCACAAAGCACCTCAAAAGTACAGAGCGGACCGACATGTGTAAATTCTCCATTCTTAATATCGTAGGCGATCTTTTTTTCGTCTTTCTGCTGAAAATCTCCTGCAATAAATTCAAATTCCGGGTTGCCATCGATAAACTTCCGGATCAGCCAGGCGGATGCCATCCTGTCCACGAAAGGATTTTTTCGGGTCACCCAGACCCTTCCCTGGTAGTTTTCACGCCTGCAACGGGGAATTTGGTAAGACCCTGAACCAGTACTATCCCCTTTTCTGCTCAATCTGTCGGCAGCTTTTTTGATAGTTCTCAATCTTTCGTCCAGATCACGCCCCATACTTGTCCCGAAAAAATCATGCTTTTTGATCCGGTTGAGTTCTTTCCGCAATTTATTCATCTCAGTAACTAAATCAGCCCTGCGGCCAACCTGCATTTCCCTGCTGATCAGCTCAAGCTTCTGTTCCAGACCGGACAGGCGGCCAGAAAGTTTACCATACAGTTCAATACACCTGTCATTAAACAACTCAACCAGCTCGTTTGACGAAAACGGTTCAACCGTTCCCGTTCGAACCAGGGCACCATCCCCGCCAAGAGAAGACAATTCTGCAATCAACCACTGGAGTATTTCATGATGTTCTTCACTGTATGGTAAAACATAGACTGCACTCTTTAATCTGACTGCCCCTATCCTGGCAAGTTTACGCCATATTTTCGTCCTACCCCCGGAGGTCTTGCCGGGATTGAATAGAAAAAAAGGAGCCATTCCTGCTTTTCACTTTTCCTTTGTTTTTCCATTTTCAACTGAACCGGTTTTCTCAACTGCATCAGTTTCCAGCAATAAATATGCAACACACGTTACATATATTAGCAACATTCAATTCATAATTCAACCCGTGAAAGAAAGTTGCGCCGGGAACACTTATGCCTTAAAATGTTTGTTGCTTCACTCTCCTGTATCCTGGCCGAGGTCTTCCATGAACCATGTTTTCAGCTTTATCATTTTTCTTCTTTTCAGTACTCTCCTGTTGACAGGTTGTTCATCGAAACAGCTCTACCGGTTTGATAACATCCGCCTCGTTCGCCCGGAAAAACAGCAAACCACAAATACTCTCTTTCCCTCCTTCTTAATCCATAAATGGCAACAGACATACAATAGACCGGGTCAGGTTCGCGTGCGTGGAAACAGCAAAGAATCCGAGATATTTATTGATCCGAAAACTCCCGTTATTTATTGTTTCTGTTGAAGGTTAAAACCTTCGCCTTTTAGGCGAATAGCATTTTGCTAGCGGTTGCTTTATAATGCCTCCGTATGAAATATCGCCAAGGGAGTCATACGAACTTTAAAATCGAGTATCACTTTGTTTGGGTCACGAAGTATCGGTATCACATGCTTCAGGGAGACCTCGCTCTTCGTGTTCGGGAGCTCGTCCGTCAAACATGTGAACGATTTGAAATCCAGATTCTGCGGGGCGTGGTTAGTAAAGACCATGTGCATATTCTTGTTTCTGCTCCTCCGACTATTTCTCCCTCTGAGATAATGCGTAGGGTCAAAGGAAGGGTGTCCCGCAAGATATTTGAAGAGTTTCCGCATGTGAAAAAGCGCTATTGGGGGCGACATTTTTGGGCTCGTGGTTACTTTTGTGTAACATCGGGGGAGCTGACCAAAGAAATGATCCAGGAGTATCTGGCTCATCACTTTGAAAGAGATCCCGATGACAAATTTGATATTGAATAACCGGCTGCGTGAGCCTGCCGGTATTGCTGGACTTTCAGTCCGCGAAGATTAAACCCACCCACTTCAAGTGGGTGGTTGTTTAGTTTGATACCCATTCTTTTTCCACGGAAAGGGCCGAATACACCAATCTCATTTACCGGATTCACTTTCCTGAAATTCCGTTCAGTCTTTTTCCCTTCCATCTGGCCACAGGAAAAAATGTGGGTATTCTCGTCATCATCACTGTTGACAGGAACAGGCACCCTGTACTGGTCACCACGGCAAATACTTGTGGATGTTACGTATCCATTACCGCAACCAGTTTTCTCCCACGGCAGGCATATCCAGACAGCTGGCCGATAAAAGAACAACCCATTTATGGAGAAATATTGCCCGCCCGTTTGACCATAGATTACCCTGACAGTGAACTGAGAATCTCCATCCGCCCGGAAGTGCACAGGGTTATGAACATTGAGATTGTCCCGCCACATGCTGAAAATAAATTCCATACGGTAACAGCAGGACTGCTCCCGCTGGCAATATTAAAATCCCTGCAGCTTTCTGATGGGAAATTCACCAGCATGTACTACGACACCTGGCCCCTGCGGGGACACGTAAAGGGTGCAATAAAACCCTGGGAAACACTGCTGCTCAGCCTGGTAAGTCTGGATCTGTTCGTGGGAATGGATAAGGAATATGGCAGGACTGCCGAAACAGGGAATTCGTTTTATACCAGCCTCCTTCCATGGAACCGCAAGGCATCTGATATGAATGATTTTGCCCGGTTTCTGCGTTTTTACGACTGGAAGCTGTAAGATGGATAAAAAGATTTTCTTATGGAAAAAATGCTGATGAATCCCTCGATTCTGTTCAAGGGATTCATCTATCTGGACAGGGATTTTTTCATGCTGTACAAAACGCAATATGATCCCATATTCGATAGTCTGAAATCCTCCCCCACCCTCTTGTCAGATTAAGATCAACCCGCAGCCATATAATATAGGCACAGGGGAGCAACGCGGATATATCAAAATGATGGCCTATGCTGCCGGACACAGCCTCACCACCCGCTAAAACAGGAGCGAAAGACGGAGGTAAAGGAGGGTTCCCCTCGAAATAAACACTGACCTGCTCAGCAAACGGATGATACACAGTAAACAGGGCTCCCAGGTCATTGCTCAGTGTTCCGCATCCGCTTCCATGGTCAACCATCTCTTTTATATCCAGCATACAGACCGCCCGCCGCGTTGGTGTAGCTGGTGCCCATCCCGGATGAAGATTATATTTATAGTGAAGATTACTGATGATTATTTTATCCAGCGTATTGGTGTCACTGACAATTGTCGACCCAACTGTACGGGCTTCAAATGTCAGTGCAAAAGTATGGGTTTCAGGTTTTTTACCTGGAGGAACCGCATCCCCGGCATGCTGGGAAGGCGAAGAAGTGAGATCGAAAAATTCATCAACAAGTTTTCTGCTGTTCAATTTTATCAACCAGCTGTTCGGCACAAATTTACCTGCCCCTGGTGCCGGTGGAAGGCCGATATCATTTTCCCTCGGTACTTCAATCCACCCCCCTGGTTTGACGGGAATATTGTGGGTTGCACCGGGGTTGTTAATCCAGTAATCTTCTGAATCGATTTCCCACACTCCCAACAACCCGTTAAAACGCCAGAATTCTATCTGTCCGATAACAGTCGGAACTATCATTCCAGAGTCAACATCTTCCAGACTTCCCAAAGTACCCCCACTGTACCTGCCGAAACGAAAACGGTACTCCATAGCCAATGAATCTCCCCCATCCGGCAAAATACCTCTCAGGGAAAGAGTATCAGTAAACGCATAGTTTCCAGATTGTGTCAAACCGGATGCGGTGAAATCCGTAGTGATGCGATAGCTGCCAACTTTGGTAAAAAGCGGATAGGTGTGATCAGTCGGCACTTGCTCCGGAACGTCTTTCAGGCAAAGCTGTACACAGAAACAGGGCCCGGCATTTTCCCTGTCGACGTTTCTCCCCCTGGCTGGAGATTCGCCCTGCAGCAGCGTACCGGAGGGAGTCTCGATCTTGAAGTAAAGATCAGGACCACCAATCATTTCCCAGTTGATCCAGGGCGAAAGCGGTGTCTCCTTAAAATCTTCAGTACCATAATCAATACGAAATTTCCCGGCTCCATCGGTAAGAGCTGTTCCCAGTTCATCATCCTGAAGCCAGTCAACATCAAAAGCCCTTACCCTCACTCCCTGCACCGGAATCTGTGTCTCACAAACAGTCACAATCCCACATATCACCCAGGCCCCAAAACGAGCCCGTATCCCACACCAGAAACGAGAAGGAACTGTATAATCCCAGGCTGCAATTAGACCGTTCTCCCAATCACGCCATTGTGGTTGCAAAATAGTTATACTGAACTGGACGGGTGGGTATTTAATCTTTCCAGGTTGTCTGCCTGGAACTGTTTCGCAATAAACGTCCACTTCAAATGCCTCTCCAGCGTATTTTTCTTCTTCTCCCAGATCAAACACAAAATTACCCTGCCCGTCCATCACCGTTTCTGCAAGCAGATTGTTTTGCTTTCCCCTCACATCCTGATCGGTTAAAATACTGAAGGTTTCCTTTGGCGCCACAGAGGCCAAAGCTGTCACATTCTGCCCTTTTCCGGCTCTGTAAAGGCGAACCTTTAGACCGGCCAGTGGTTCCAGACACTGCTCACAAATCCGTCCTTGCAGTCTTCCCTTGAAAATGTAATTCATCATGGTTCCTCCAGTTGTAAAATGGTGGCGCCTGCACTTTAAATTAGTATTCAACGTTACAAATCCATTTTGTTGAAACAGTTCGGCAGTAGAGGCTATATTGGCACTACCGGATTAAAAAAGCGTGACTCCGGCTGGATACATGAATACAGGAACTGGCCGCATAGGCACATTGCGGTATATTTTTTTCTGCAATAAACGATCCGAAACCGGGGGCAGCATAACTTATTGATCTTATTATGATATATATTTAGTACGGAAAATATGTTCCGTTTTTTCCGGTATCAACCAGGGCAGTGTGCATATTTTACCCACAACCATCACCATTCAGAGTGATATCAGCTCTTAAAAACGATCAGGCATATTGCCGGAAAGGGATAGCCCATGGCAAACTTATTTAAAATAGAGTATATGGATATCGTTCCCAATGCCCCATGGGTGAAATAATGATAATAAACGTTTTCTGGAGAAAAAATGGCGTACAAGGACATTCAGGGCCTTGAAAAGGAGCTGCTGGATCTGATACTTTCAACTTGTGAGCGAGACAAAGAAGACGCAGCAGATATGAACTGCGATTCGCCCCTGATCGGCCCTGAATCAATTCTTGGACTGGACTCCCTGGATGCAGTTGAAATCGTGTCTCTCATCCAGACCCATTTCGGTGTCCGTATCACATCAAAGGAAACCAGTGTGGAAGTTTTAAATTCTCTTGCCACTATCGCCGATTATATTCGGGTCAACAGATAGAAAATGAGTTGTACAATTACAGGAATCGGCGTTGTGGGAGCTTTCGGCACCAACCTGAAGGAGATGGTAGAATCGGTAGCTCAGGCGGAAAGCAGACCGGAACTCCTGTCCTGGCACGAAAAGCATCATATGCCTGTATTCAAGGCAAAAACAGATGGAATTGCAGAGTTTTTTCCCAAAAACCTCCTGCGACGAACCGATCACTTCTCAAAGATGGCTCTCCTGGCAGCCTCTCTGGCAATTCAGAAGTACGAAGAACAGGAAAAGTGTTCCGGTGATGACACCGGAATAATAGTGGCTACCGGGTACGGCAGTATCACCTCTACCTGTCGGTTCAAGGATTCTGTTTTTGCAAGTGAAGACAAGGGCCCGTCCCCCCTGCTGTTTTCCAGGTCCGTTCATAATCAGGCGGCATCACATCTGGCGATCCTGTTGGGTATTACCGGCCCCAATCTCACTGTAAGCCAGCATTATCTTTCCTTCCACAGTGCCGTACAGACAGCCTGTCTCTGGCTTGCGGAACGAAGAGTGAAACGGGTGCTGGTCGGCGGAATTGATGAATTTGACACAATCCTTGCTTACAGCCGGAAACGATTTATAAAAAACAATATGGGAAAATATGCTGACCCCGCTCTCCAGGATCTCAATTCGATCCCCGGAGAAGGAGCTGGTTTTTTCCTGCTTGAAAAAGATAAGAGAAAAAAAGGTTCAACTCTCAAAATGCCGGTAATTGGCCGGATAACCCGAAAGAGCTTTGAAAGAAAGGAAAAATTGGGAAAAACAATCTGCTACGATTATTCCCGGTCGGAGGCTGTCATGGATAAACCAGCATGGCTGGATCCAATGGCTCGGAAACAACAGAGTAATGTAGATCCGACTGCGACCGCAAGATTTTCAGATAAACCGGACAGACAAACAGATTCGCGACGCTTCTACGGAGAATTCCCCACTGCGGCCGCCCTCGATCTTGCCTTTGCCCTGGCCACGACCCCAACGGGACAGAGTGTCTCCTGTATCCAGATCACCAGAGAAAAGTGCTATGGTGTTATACAGGCAACCGCGACTCAACCGATACTATGAAAATTCTTCTCATCAATCCCCCAAACAGCGGCAGGTCAATTCCTGAAGAAGAGTTTGGAATCACCTCCATTAAACTGATCTTTCGGGGAGAACCCCTGGCCCTTGAAACCCTGGCAGGCAACCTGCCGGGTCACGACGTGGTTATCGCCGATCTTAAAGCTGATCCCCACTGCCTGGAAAATATTCTAGAAGATTTCGGTCGGCCGGATATCGTCGGACTGACTGGTGTGACCTGCGAGGCCAATGCCGTTCTGTCACTGGCCCGGGATATAAAAAAACGCTGTCGGCCAGACAATCCCGTTACAGTTGTAGGAGGACATCATGCCTCCTGCGACCCCGGCTATTTCAACCGGGAACATATAGATTTTGTTGTTACGGGCCTGGGCAAGGCGACTTTCGCCAACCTGGTGCACCATCTGGAACAAAAAAAATCTCCGGACAGAATCCCCGGCCTGGCCAGGGTCAGAAAAGGACGACCGCTGGCAATCAATCCCAAACGATACAGTACTGAAGATATAGTCGACACAATGCCACCGCGCTATGACCTGGTTGCCGATTACAGGGACAGGTATGTCATGAGCGGAGTGGGGGGCAAAGTCGGCTTTGTTTCCACCGCTTTCGGCTGTACCCACTGCTGTTCCTTCTGTACGATTCCCTCGCTTACCGGAGGCCGTTACATTTCCCATTCCTGCGAATCAATCCTGAGAGATATTGATATGTTGGAAGATGTCTCCCTGATCCGTTTTGTCGATGCCAACACCTTTGGTGACATTGCCATGGCCCGGGAACTTGCACAAACACTGATTGACCGGGGAATAAAAAAACGATTTGTGGCAGACGTCCGAGCCGATACAGTGGTCAATCACCCGCAGATTATGAAACTGTGGGCCGAAGCTGGTCTTGTTTCCGTTGTTATCGGTTTTGAAGAGATCAATGACGACCGACTTGCCATGCTGAATAAAAAAAGTACCAACCGTGCCAACATAAAGGCCCTGGAAATCCTGAAAGAACTGGACATCAGGGTCATCGGCGATTTTATTATCTCGCCTGATTACGGTTATGAAGAATTCGAGGCTCTGGACAATTTTATCAATTACTACCAGATAGACCTGCCGGTGCCGTCAATTCTTACTCCGATTCCGGGTACTCCACTCCATCGACGCTTGAAAAATGAGATTGCAATAACTGATCTCGATTATTATACATTTTCAAATGCTGTACTGCCGACTCAATTGAGCAGAAAAGCATTTTACACAACGTATTCGGCCATAATGAAGAAACTGCACAGTCATATAAAAAACTCCTGATCTGAGACAAAACAAAGAAAAGAAACACCATGGATGTCTACATAAACAGTCTTGCTTCATTTCTGCCCAACAACCCGGTTACCAATGACGAAATTGAAAATGTCCTTGGAACCATCAATGATATTCCGTCCCGTACCAGACAGAGAATCCTGAACAATAATAAAATTAAAACCCGGTACTATGCCATTGATCCCGACAGTGGGAAATTCACCCATACCAATGCGCAACTGACTGCCGAAGCGGTAAAAAACCTGAGCGCTGCCGGACGATTTTCCCTGGAAGAGGTTGAATGCCTCTGCTGTGGCACTTCCAGTCCCGATCTGTTGATGCCGGGTCACGGGGTAATGGTCGCGGGAGAACTGGCCCTGCCACCCTGCGACGTGGTCACCACCTCGGGAATCTGTATTGCCGGGATTACAGCCCTGAAGCACGCCTGCATGAATGTGGCCACAGGCTGCACGAAAAATGGTATTGCCACCGGCTCAGAGCTGGCATCCTCCTTTATGCGGGCCGGTTTTTTCCATGTTGATGCGGACCCGGAAGCGGATATCAAAAAGAAACCGATCCTTGCCTTTGATACCGACTTTCTCCGCTGGATGCTCTCCGATGGTGCAGGAGCGGCCTGGGTCAGTCGTCAAAAAAATGAGAAAGGACTCTCCCTGAGAGTAGAATGGATAGAGCATCGCTCCTATGCCGGGGAATTGGACACCTGCATGTACGCAGGGGGATTGAAACTGGATGCCGGAAGAATCAAGGGTTGGCGGGAAATGGAAAGCAGTATGGAGGCTGCAGGCTTAAACTGCCTGGCTGTAAAACAGGATGTCAGGCTTCTGGATGCCCATATTGTCTCAACCGCCATGGACAGGACACTCACTGCAGTTGCTGAAAAACATAAGCTGAAGCCCGAACAGATCGACTGGTACCTGCCCCATTATTCTTCCCATTTTTTCAGGGACAGATTCTATGAAGGTATGAAACGGGCCGGATTTGAAATCCCTTACGAAAAGTGGTTCACCAACCTCTACCAGGTTGGTAATATCGGCAGTGCCTCCATTTACCTGATCCTGGAAGCACTCTTTTATTCGGACAAAGTGAAAGATGGAGATACCATTCTCTGTTTTATTCCGGAAAGTGGCCGGTTCGCCCACAGCTTTATGCTGCTGAGTGCAGTATATTAGACCATGACTACCGCCCGTCACCCGGAAAATAAGGAGATCAAAGGTATAGGCTGCCTCTGTGCCCTCGGGGGAGATCTGCCAACCTGTATGAAAAATCTCTATTCAGGAAAACGAAAGAACGGACTACCAACAGGTTTTACAACAGACAGACCCGATACTTACCCCGTCTTTGAGACTGACAACAACCATATCCGCTATGGACCTGATTCAACAGAATTGAGCCGTACAGCCAGGCTGGCCCTGAGTGCTGCGGAGGAGGCAATCCGGGACAGCGGATTTTCCCGTGATGAGCTCAGCTCAATGCGGGTGGGTGTTGCGGTGGGAACCACTGTCGGAAGCACCCTGAACAACGAGAACTTTTATCGTCGATTCTGTAATGGAGAACATCCCGAACTCCTTGAAATAAACCGCTTTCTTAACTCCAACCCTGCGGAGGCCATATCCAGGGAGTTCGAATTAAACGGCCCGGTACAGACAGTGGTGAATGCCTGCTCGTCCGGTGCGGACGCTATCGGCATCGGCATGTCATGGCTGGATGCGGGTCTCTGCGACCTGGTCATCGCCGGCGGTGCTGATGAACTCAGCCGTATTTCCTACCTGGGTTTTATTTCACTGATGATCAGTGACCCGGAACCCTGCAGACCATTTGACAGAACAAGGCAGGGGCTGAACCTGGGTGAAGGTGCCGCCATGCTCCTGCTCTCAAAAAAACAACCGAAAAACCAAAGCGGCAGATACTGTGAACTCGCAGGCTATGCATCTGCCTGCGATGCCTATCACCTGACCGCCCCTCATCCGCAGGGCAATGGCTTGAAAAAAGCTCTGAACAGCATTCTACAGAAAACTGGTGATCCTCTTGAAAATATAGCATTTGTCAATGCACACGGGACCGGAACCCAAGATAATGACAAGGTGGAAATGCAGGTTCTCTCCGAACTGCTTCCCGGAATCCCCTACTTCAGTATCAAGGGAGGGACAGGACATACCCTTGGGGCAGCGGGGGCTATTGAAGCGGCAGTTACCGCAGCCTGCCTCGTCAGAGGACAGATTCCCGGTTCGATCGGTTTCTCTGTTGCTGAAAAAGACACCCACCCGCCCCTTGAAAACAATGCAGAAATTACCAGGAGATTCGCCATTTCCCAGTCACTGGCCTTTGGAGGCAATAACGCGGTTCTGTTGTTCAAACGATAAAAAAACAGGATGGCATTATAAAAACAATACCATCCTGTCAGGAATGTGAAAAAAATATAAAAAGGGGGGGGCGTTCCCCCTCTTTTTCATCTCCTCTGCTTTCTGCCCCTTATTCCGGCAAGACCGGCCAGGCCGACTCCAAACAGGACCAGAGTAGCAGGCTCAGGTACAGGATTTGTATCACTGAGAATGATATTATCAAAATAGGCATCACCAGCGCCACCACCACTTCCCCTGAAATCCTCAAGCATCAGATGAAATGCCCATGGGGCTGTAAAATTAAAAGTATATGAATGCCAGCTGTTATCATCAATCAGTACATCCTGGGCACCACTCGCAGTTCCCGTAGCGTACTTCCAACTGTGGATTCCTGCAAATCCCTGACTTATACCGACATAGCCGCCGGTGTTCTGGTTATTGGGAATATTGAACGCTTCCGTATTTCCGTAGTAATCAAATGACAGCCAGTAGTCACCCGCAGCGAATCCTGGTCCCGAGGTAAAGATATCTCCTCCTGAATTCATACCGAAAAAATTCATTACGTTATTGGTTCCACCAACCGGATCGCTCACAATCTGTCCATGATATACTGAACCGGTTTTAGCTGTCCATTGTGACAGACTGCCACTTTCAAAATTATCCGAGAAAACCGTCATGGCAGAAACCTGGGAAGAACAGAGAAAAAAGGCCCCTGCGTATATTAATGCTAAAAATTTCTTCTTCATTTTTTCCTTCCATTAAAATTGATATTCCTGTTGCAAGATTCAGTGACCAAGTTATACGCAATTAAGAGACCAAATCACAATTATTTTAAAAACTATTGTTATTCCAGTAACATATGGATAATCAACACACCACTGGCAATACACCCTGACCACTTTTCCGCTTATCCATTTGAATTATTCCGGTTTTTCGGAATGCTCTTCTCACTTTTTTCCGGAAAAATCCGATCCTCTCCCGAAAAAAGATCCACGGACAACTCCTGCAGTTTGTATTTCTGGATCTTGCCGCTGGCGGTCATGGGATAATTCTCTACAAAGGCAATATGTTTGGGGATTTTATAGCGAGCGATCTGTCCCCTGCAAAAATCCCGGACATCCTCTTCAGTCAAGTCATGGCCTTCCTTTTTAACAATAAACGCACCGACCTCTTCACCATATTTCCGGGAAGGCACACCCACAACCTGCACATCAATCACCCCGTCAAGACCGAAGAGAAACTCTTCTATTTCCCTGGGATAGATATTTTCACCTCCTCGGATAATCATATCCTTGTAACGTCCGGTAATAGACAGGTAACCGAACTCGTCAATGACACCCAAGTCTCCGGAATGAAGCCAACCGTCATTATCAATGGCTTTGGCAGTGGCCTCGGCCATCTTGTAATACCCCTTCATCACATTATAACCGCGACAGCAGAGCTCACCCTGCTCTCCGGAGCCGAGAGTACGGTTTGTTTCCGGGTCGACAATCTTCATTTCAATATGCGGCATCACCTTGCCGACCGTTTCCGTACGCCGCTGCATATCATCAGAAGGCAGGGTCTGGGTGATCACCGGCGAGGCCTCGGTCAAACCGTAACAGATAGTGATTTCCCCCATGTTCATACGATCAATGACCTGACGCATGATATGTACCGGACAGGGAGAACCAGCCATAATCCCTGTACGCAGAGAAGAGAAATTGAACTTATCAAAGAGCGTGTGTTCCAGTACGGCAATAAACATGGTGGGTACTCCATAGAGTGCCGTGCACCGCTCCGCTTCCACCGACGCCATCACCTGAACAGGATCAAATTTTTCGAGAATAACCAGAGTCGCACTATGGCTTACGGCAGCCAATACCCCGAGAACGCAACCAAAGCAGTGAAAAAGCGGAACCGGCAGACAGAGACGGTCCCTGTGACTGAAATTCTGATTGGCACCGATATAATATCCGTTATTTCCAATATTATAGTGGGTCAGCATCACACCTTTGGGGAAGCCCGTAGTACCCGATGTGTACTGCATATTGACCACATCATGGGGATCAAGCTGCTTCTGGCGCTGTTCGTATTCCCGGTCACCCGTCATGGCCGCCATTCCCATCACCTCAGGAAGGGCATAAAAACCGCGATGTTTCTCGGGACCAAGGAAAAACAGGCGACGAAGATGAGGAAACCGCTCACTTTTCAATCTGCCCCTTTCCTGCTCTCTCAGTTCCGGAATCAAATCATAGACAGTCTGCAGGTAATCCGTATCCTGATAACCATCAATGATAAAGAGATTCTCCGTCTCGGACTGTTCCAGCAGGTAGGCCAGTTCCGCCCGTTTATAGTTGGTATTGACGGTCAGCAGTACCGCGCCGATTTTGGCCGTGGCAAACTGCAGAGCCACCCAGTAAGGAATATTAGTTGCCCAGATTGCCACTTTCTCATCTTTTTTTACTCCCAGGGCCATCAGTCCCTTTGCCAGGCGATCCACCACGTCGCCGAACTGACGATAAGTCATGCGCAGGTTACGATCAACATAGACAATAGCCTCATTATCGGGATGGGACTCAATTGCTTCATCCAGCAACTGCCCCAGGGTCACTTCGCGTAATGAATCACTCATGGGTATCACCTATGCGGGTATATGCAGTACGGCATAAATAGCTGCCGGTTTATCTCCGACACAACTCACATAATGCGGTACAATGGAATTATAGTAAATCGAATCTCCGGTGGAAAGAAGATAGGTTTCAGTTCCGTAAATCACTTCGACTTCACCCTTCTGAACAACAATGAACTCTTCTCCTTCGTGACTGGACAGGTTTTTCTCCTGGGCCGATTCCGGAAGCAGTTCCACATAGAAAGGTTCCATGTTGCGATCGCTCTTCCCCTTCCCGAGAGAATAAAATTTCAGGGCAACCGGTTTCTCCTTGCCCCTCAACATGCTCAACTCACTGTTTCGTTCAGATTCACGGATAACCAGGGGATCGGCACTGATCTGGTCATCAAGAAAGGTTCCAAGCCGAACATCCAGTGCCCGGGCAATTTTCAACAGAGGGCCAAGGGAAGGATAGACATTATCTTCGACAACAGAGACGAGAAATTCTGTTGTAAGACCGGTTTCATCTGCCAGGGTTTCAAGGCTCATATCCTTGTTTTTCATGAACGTACTCATTCGCTGTCCAACTTTTTCGGATTTCATAATGCTCCCACACAGTTTAAGTTCAATATGAAAAAATGAATTTTATCAGGAATCAACAAGACAAATCGACAACATACAATATGCTCAACTGTCCGACAAGTCCTACATCGGTCATGGTTGGCGGATACTGCACAACCGGAATACGCTTTCTTTCAGGCGAAACTTGAAATGAAAACGAATTCTATGTACACTCTACTTTCTAAGAAAATGGTATGTTATAATCCATGGTACCGAAATTACACCAACAATATTCCCAACCCATCCACAGGAGAATACAATGGCGGATTCCAAAAGCACAATTGGTGAAAAAGTAAAAGCCCTCAGAAAAGAAAAAAACATGTCTATTGAAGACGTGGCCAAGCAGACCGAAATTTCTGTTCAGGCCCTGACCGCCATTGAAGATCAGACTATTCACCCTCCTCTTGGAAATATCGTCAGCCTGGCTAAGGTGTTCGAGGTTTCGGTCGGAGAACTGTGTGGAGATGATGCGGATGCACCGTTCTGTATTGTAAGAAGTGGTGACAGGCAATCAGTTGCCCGTTTTGAATCCAGCGGAAACAAATCATGCGGATACAGTTATGTTTCCCTTGGACAACAGAAGAAAAACCGTCAGATGGAACCGTTTATTGTCACGCTTGATCCTGCTGAAGCAAAAAACGTCCAGTCAAATCAGCATATAGGTGAAGAAATCATCTTCGTTCTTGAGGGAGAGATTGAGGTGAAACTCTACGACCATATCGACATCCTCTACCCGGGGGATTCCATCTATTATGATTCGACCATGCCTCATATTGTCAGGTGCCATGGTGAAGACCCGGCAACCATCCTCGCAGTGATCTACGCTAAAGAAGAGATGATTATACTCTGATAATTATTTTCTTTTTCCCAATTCGTTTTTCACCACGAAAAGGTACAATCGCATACGGCGACTGTACCTTTTTCAATTGATACCGGGTGAAAAAGACCACAGTTGCCGGGCTGTGATTAACAATGAATTTCAAACGATTACCGCCGATCCGGGAACCCGCTGCCATCCACATTCCCAAAGACTTTTCTCCTTCCTGAATTCCGAATACAATATCCTGAATTCAGGAAATTACAGAATATATTTTCCCAAAGATTTTTTTATACCAGATACCAGAATCGTGGCGGTTTTGTGAATTTACGTTAAGAACGTCTGCTGAGAATACAGTGAACACTTTAATATAGTTGATAAAAAAAAATCACTCACCACCCTGCAGGGCATCAGACGAACCCTCCCGGGTTCAGAAAACACATCCTGAATGCTTCTTTTTTCTGTTGACTGGTATAATTTTTGCTGTGTTTTTCCAACAAAACCAGACGTGTTGATTCCATTGTTATAAACACTGTTGATTGTGGTGGAATGCTTTTAATTAAATCAAAGATGGGGGAGATGGATGAAAATATTATTGCGAACTGTTCTCATGTCCGGGTTATTACTTGGTTGTTTGATATATCCCTTTGACAAGGCAGGAGCTCTTTCCGTAGGAACAGGAACTCTGAACGTGACTGTCGGACTGGATTACGACAGTAGTACCCTGGAATTCAGTAACGGTCTGACAAGTATCGAGGCATGGTCCATAGGTAAGATATTTACTTACGACCCTTCAATTGAATATTTTGCGTTCCAACAAGAGGCTGTTTACGGCAACAACCTGATTCCAGGGTGGGATAAGGTTCCCAATGATATTTCATTGTCTTACCTGGGTTCATCTGTTGACATTACCCGTGACCATAGCGATAAAATGAATCCTGCAAGTACTGAGACAATAGCTATGTCTACAGAGGGTGTTGTTGGAAGAGAATTGCAGGTCTTTTCAAAAACTTTGAATTTTGCAAATCTTACAGCTACCGGATCAGGGAGTTTTACATTTTACATTGACTACCTCACCGACATGGAGGGAAGCACAACTTCCAGTACAGACACGATTTCCATAAATACTTTTATACAAAGTGCTATTTTTGGAATGGAATATGATTCAGAAGGTCATCTGCAATGGCAAAACGGTGGCAGTGCACTTTATCGGGATTATGATAGTTTCTGGAAGTCTCCCAGGGGAATTGGAAGTGTAGAATTTGATCAGATTTCTGGCCGACTGGGCCTCACGGTTGATTATGTGGCGGGAGATATGTTTCATTTACGTTCAGAATGTTCAAATTTAATAAGAGGAAAATCTTTCGATCAACCCAGTTCCGTACCAGAACCGGCAACAATAGTCCTCTTTGGAATAGGTCTTGCCGGACTTGCAGGTTTTGGAATCAAAAAGGAAAAAAGATAATACTTTTCAAAACAGGAACCACCTCTTCCAAAAGCCAAAGGCAGAATCATTCAGTTGATTCTGCCTTTGGTTGTTTTTGCATTTCAAAACCCCAAATACTTCCACTGACAGCCACGCTGGAGCGAATGCCCGCCAGAACTCCTATCTCACAGGTACTATCCAGCCGAAAGGATCCTCAGCCTTGCCGTACTGAATAGCCGTCAGATCCTCAAAAAACCGTGCCGCAAGAGGACCCACACTGCCATCACCAACCGTAATTTCCCTACCGTCAAATTTTATATCACCAACAGGTGAAATCACTGCCGCGGTTCCCGAGCCGAAAACCTCTTTCAGGCTACCATCCGCGTGGGCACTGTAAACTTCGTCAATACTGATCTTTCGCTCGACAACCTTTATCCCCCATGATTCTGCCAACCGGATAACTGAGTCCCTGGTCACACCGGCAAGGATACTTCTGTTCAGTTCCGGAGTAATCAGCTCATCACCGATCACAAAGAAAATATTCATGGAACCCACTTCTTCCACATATTTCAATTCAACGCCATCCAGCCAGAGGACCTGGGTATAGCCATCCTGCTGGGCAAGATTGGTTGCATAGAGACTCGCAGCATAATTCCCCGCTGTTTTTGCCTCACCGACTCCCCCCGCACGGCACGTACATATTTTGTTGTGACCCATATTTTTACCGGGTCAAATCCTTCCGGGTAATAAGCTCCCACCGGGGAAAGAATAATAAAAAACCGATATGTATTAGAGGAACGCAGACCGATATAGGGATCCATGGCAATGATAGTCGGCCTGATGTACAATGATGTTCCAGCCGTTGCCGGAACCCAGTCCTTTTCAATTTCCAGCAGTTTCAGCAGTGCCTCAAGAATAAAATCCTCATCAATGGGAGGCATACAGAGCATATGCCCGGATCTGTTCAACCGCTTTATATTGTCCATAGGCCTGAAAAGCTGAATTCCGCCTGAGTCTGTTTTATAGGCTTTAAGTCCCTCGAAGATCGCCTGGCCATAATGGAGGACCATTGATGAGGGATCCATTTCCAGGGGCCGTATGGCTCGATTCGGGGATTATGCCAGCCTTTTTCCGGATTGTAATCCATATTGAACATGTGATCCGTGAAATGTGTACCAAAACCCAGAGAAGCATCGTCCGGATGCGCTTTGAACTGATCAGTTTTTCTTATTGTAATTTCCACGTGTTCCTCAGCGATTTCAGGTTAGCGAGACAATTTAGAATTTTATAAAATAATAACGTATCTCAAAAAAACACAGCATTCTATTTATTAATTTATTACTATGGTAGTTAATATAATATTTATTTATGTATTGAATCAACCAATAAACTTTTTATTCTCGCCGTCAGAAAAAAAACACTCGATAATCACCTGAATTTACGTTACAAATATTTTTCTTCTGAACTATAATCGGCAGAATTGACTGGGATCCCGGTAGCTACGCTGTCTTTATATAACCGCGTAGCTATTTTCATGTAAAAAGAAATACATACAAAATATCGGAGAACAATGAGAAAAGATATAATTGAAATACGCTGGCATGGCCGGGGAGGCCAGGGGGCAATAACAGCCGCCAAGATCGTTGCAAACGCGGCATTCGCATCCGGATACAAAGGCGCAGTCATGACTCCCACTTTCGGAACAGAAAGACGGGGTGCGGCCGTTTTTACCTCCCTGAAGATTTCCAGGGATAAAATTTATGACCTTTCACCAATTTCCACTCCGGATATGATTATAGTACTGGATCATACCCTGCTGGATGAGGTCGACGTTGCTGCCGGGTTGAAGGAAAACGGTCTTGTTGTCCTCAATGGCGGAAAACCTGTTGAAGAGTATGATTTTAAGGGAAGAAAAGTAGCTGTCTGTGATGTAACACATCACGCTGTGACAGCAGGACTTCCCCCGGGAATTGTTAATTCAGGGATAATTGGTGCCTTCTGCAGGGCAACCGGACTTGTTGAACTTGATGTCCTCCTGGAAGCAATCAAAAAAGAATTCAGCGGGAAACGTCCTGAACTGAACGCGAAAGCGGCTCAGATCGCCTATGACAATACCGCGATTGGAGGAATATAATGACTGACAGAAATTTTTGTGAAATGATATCCAGAGGTGCTCCCGGCCCCGGCGACGGTGGCAAAACCGGCTCCTGGCGGGTTCTCCGTCCTGTAATAAACCTCGAGGCCTGTATTCCGGTCAAGACAAATAAGATGGCCTGTTTCAACTGCTGGCTTTATTGTCCCGACTGCTCGGTTTCCAAAACGATACCCCCGGTAATTGATTTTGAATATTGCAAAGGCTGCGGTATATGCGCAGAAGAATGTCCGGCCGGTGCCATCACAATGGTTGATGAGGCAACACCAATCGAGGAGGAAAAATAAGAAATGCATATCATAGATTCAGGAAATGTCGCCGCCGCAACAGGAGTAAAACTTTCGCGAGCCCAGGTTATTGCGGCATATCCCATAACCCCCCAGACTCCGCTGACAGAAAAGCTCTCCGAATTCGTTGAATCCGAAGAACTGGATGCCCAGTATATCCCGGTGGAAAGCGAGCACAGTGCCATGGGTGTCTGCATAGCTGCCTCAACCGCCGGTACCAGGGCATTCACGGCCACCAGTGCCAATGGCCTGCTCTACATGAACGAACAGCTTCACTGGGCAGTGGGCGCACGACTTCCCATCGTCATGTGTGTTGCCAACAGGGGCATCGGTGCCCCATGGACGGTCTGGAATGACCAGCAGGATTCCATCGCCCAGAGAGATGTGGGTTGGATTCAGATCTACGCAAACGATCACCAGCAGATAATTGATTCCGTCATCAAGGCGTTCCGCCTGGCCCAGGCTGTTTCCATCCCGGTGATGGTCTGCTACGACGGCTACCTGCTCTCCCATACCTATATGCCTTTTGAACCTCCGGAACAGGAAAAAGTGGACAATTTTCTACCTCCTTTTGCCACAAAGCATTTTCTTGATCCAGAGAATCCAGGCAATTTCAACCCTGTCACCCTGCCCGACATCAGGCCCGGGGTAGACGGCAAGATCATGCCGGGGTATATCGAAATCCGCCATAATCTGCAGATGGACCTGCTGGCAGCTTTGGATGTATACGAAGAAATTGATACCGACTATAAAAAGGAATTCGGTCGGGGCGGTCATCCCTTCGTGGAAGAATACAAGTGCGATGACGCAGACTTTGTTGCAGTCTGTATCGGTTCTCTCTCCTACCATCTCCGTGATGTCATAGATTCCATGCGTGAAAAAAATGTAAAGATCGGTGTTATGGGTGTGCAGATATACAGACCTTTTCCGAATGAGGCAATCACCCGTGCCCTGTCCGGCAGGAAACATGTTATCGTCTTTGAAAAAGCCTTGAGTTACGGCAACCAGGGTGCACTCTACGCTGACATCAAGTCGGCACTCTACAGCTGCGAAAAAAGACCCACCATCCAGAACTTTATTCTGGGTCTTGGTGGTCGGGAGATAAAGACCGGGCAGCTCCTTGAGGTACTGACTGAAGCCTGTAACTCTCCCGGTACGGCGGAAGATACTCCCCGCTGGATTGGCCTGAAACTGTAAGGAAAAGAAATAGAATAATTCTGAACCAAAAAATGCTGAATTACCACCCGGACATGGTTTGAGATGAACCAGGAGGGTCGGCTAGAGAATAATTATGGAAAAGAAAACAACGACAGTAAACCTGACTGAAGAAGAATTTGTCCATCCGGGTAACCGGGCCTGTTCCGGCTGTGGTCTCTCAATTGTCTACAGAATGGGCCTCAAGGCCCTGGGCAAAAATACAATTCTGGTAGTACCGCCAAGCTGCCTGACCGTACTCCAGGGGCTCTATCCTGTTGCCTCCTCAAAGCTCCCGGTTGTTAACGTGACCTTTGCCTCAACAGGTGCAGCGGCAACCGGTGTCCGGGGAGCCATGAAAGCGTTGAAGAAAACAGATGTCAATGTCGTTGCCTGGGCGGGCGACGGCGGCACAAGTGATATCGGTATTCAGGCCCTGTCCGGTGCCTGCGAGCGGGGCGAAGATATCATCTATATCTGTTACGACAATGAAGCCTATATGAACACCGGAGTACAGCGCTCGGGAACCACTCCCCAGGGCGTATTGACCACAACCACACCCATCAAGGGAAAACTTCAGAAGAAGAAGGACGTCCCGTCGATTATCGCAGCCCATGGTATCGGCTATGTGGCAACGGCTTCCGCAGCCTTTCCGCTGGACTTCTACGACAAGGTAAAAAAGGCGACAACGCTTCCCGGCCCCAAATACATCCATGTCCATACTCCGTGTCCTCCGGGCTGGAGCTTTGAGTCGAGATATACCATCAAGATAGGCAAGCTGGCCGTGCAGACCGGACTTTTTGACCTCTATGAAATCGAAAACGGACAATTTCGCCTGACAGGTGCTTCTGAAAAACTGATCGGCCAAAAAAGAAAACCGGTCACCGACTATTTCGCCACCCAGGGGCGGTTCAAATCTCTTGATAAGGAACTGGTTGCCGGGGTTCAGGAACAGATCGATGCCAAGTGGGCCAATTATTGATCTGAACAATTACAACACCGGTTGCGGGAAAAGTTATGGATCTAATGATTACGGATAAAGTGGCATTGGTTTTTGGTGGGTCAAAAGGGCTCGGTAAAGCCATAGCGGCCGCTCTTGTTCAGGAGGGAGCAACGGTAATTATCGCTTCAAGGAGCAGAAAACAACTGGAAAAAGCACGTGAAGAAACCGGAGCTGCCGGTTTCTTCACAGTTGACCTGCAACTCGAAGGGGACGGGGCGAGAGTAGTTCTGGAAACTCTCCACCAATACGGCTCTGTGGATATCGTCGTCACCAACAGTGGTGGTCCGCCGAATGGTCTCTTTGATGATATTGACAACGCTGTCTGGAAAGACCAGTACCAGAACCTCTTTCTCTCCCCCGTTGAAATCATCCGTGCTGCCCTGCCCTGCATGAAACAGAAACAATGGGGCAGGATTCTCCTGGTCACCTCGGTGACCGCAAAGGAACCGATATCAGGCCTGACCGTCTCAAATGGTCTGCGAGCCGGATTAATGGGACTGGTCAAGAGTCTGAATAACGAAATTGCAGCAGAAAATATTACAGTCAATGCCCTGCTTCCCGGATACACCAGGACAGAAAGATTGATTGATCTCAATATAGATGAAGAAAGAATAAGCAGAGAGATCCCTGCAGGACGACTGGGCAGACCGGAGGAATTCGGCCACCTGGCCTGTTTCCTGGCTTCTGAAAAAGCCGGATATATTTCCGGCCAGATGATTGCCTGTGACGGTGGATACCTGAAAGGTTATTGAATATCGACACTTCCGGTACTGGCCCGGTTGCCAATACCGGTGGCAATGGCCTTCACATGAGATCCTTTTGAAGTGTTTGTCACAATACCGGAAACAGTCCCACCGCTGACAGACATTGAGGCAACACTTGCCCTGTTATTTTTCCCGACAGCCGAACTGCTGAAATGTTCTCCATCTGCACTGTTGCTGACCTTTCCTCCAACCTGGGTTCTGCCTATTCGGACGGTTCCTGTTTCAGCCAGGTTATTCTTTCCCCGGGCTGTACTTTTAAAATTCTCTCCTGAAACCCTGTTGCTGACTATTCCCGTGACCTTACCCTGACTGCTGATAATACTGCCGCTATAGCCCTGGTTGTGTTTTCCCTTTGCACTGCTGACAAAATTACTGCCTGAAACCGTATTGATGATTTTTCCGTCAACTGTCGTTTTATTCATCTGGATTGCACCCGTACCGGCACTGTTATTCTTTCCTAAAGCCTCACTCCTGAAGCCATTACCCTCAACTTTATTTGTGACTGAACCCGCAATTTTAGAGTGATCCATGATAATGGAGCCGACAACAGCACTGCTGCCCTTTCCCTTGGCAGTAGCCTTGAAATTAGAGCCGGTAACACTGTTTCTTACCTTCCCCGTCACTTTGGAATCACCAGGTTGTATCCGCCCGATAAGGGCAGTGTTGGTATCACCGGAAGTATTAATAGTCCGTCGCGATATTTTTACCTTGTTCTTAATATCCGGAACTTTTTCTTTTTCTCTGGCCATGGAAAAGGTTGAATAAACAAAACCAATCAAAAGAGCAATCGCCACAGAAACAACTGGTTGTTTTTTCATGTTTTTTCTCCAAGAATTTTCCCTTTCTCCCCCCGTATTTTGTCTCATACAATCGGTAAGCCGGAAAATAACAGGTATCTTTCATTATATTCTGATCAGGTATGAAAAAAATCAGGTCCTTCCTAAATCCTGCACTTAGGGATTGGCAATTGCAGAATTTAGGTTCTTCATTTTTTAAAGTGCAGATTCAAGTAATACCTAAATCCTGCACTTCGGGAATAAAGAAAAAATATTTATACTGTATAAACAGATAGTTATCGTATCGCAGTAGGGGCTATACTACTCACTATCAGAGTGAGATTGTTTTTTCTTTATTCCCTTGCCCTGGGGGATTGGCAATTTTATCGAATCTGCTTCGTTATCAAGTGCTTGAAGTATGTTAATACGTCTGCGCCCTTGATGCCTCGCATCTCCGAAAACTTGCCAATTGCAGGATTTAGGTAATAAATTTTCTATTCACCGGGTTGAAACGTCATACGCATACCAAACCATGGCTGCAGATATACAATTACCCCATTACTTCTTTGTACCTCCCAAAGGGTAAATGGTTCAATTTTCATTATTTTATTATAACCACCTTCTGACAAAGAAATACAGAAAAGCATCAATCCGTCCCGACTGCACGGATTATCCAGGGGAATCATTAAAAAAGTCCTTGCCAGAGACGTTGAGAGATAACCGGGAAGAGACGACCCCTTCAAACCGGTCATGGCACTTTTTATCGTGTACTTCCCCTGGAAGTCAACCTCTCCTTCGATCAGTTTTATACCGGTGGCATCCAGCATTGCATAGGATAACGACGAACCATTGAACTGCAGGGCAAGAAGCCCGGAAAACTTGACACTCCCCCACTGTTCAATGCTCAGGGTGTACAATCTGTTTTCAGGTTTTTCTGTAATTCGAAGAGAACGGCTGTATTTCTGCAATGGCGGTGAGCAGGCTGATAACAGAAAACAGATCCACAGTATACAGAAAATTACAGTTTTATTCACCCTGCACCTCCTTTCAGTGTCGTTGTTCACCAAATTCCAGCAGAGTCGGACTGACAAGAAGAGCCACCGGCCAGGCCGTACCTATGCCGACCAGCACGGTAATCCCAAGGGCGTGAAGCGCCGGATGTGCTGCAAAGGCTAAAACACCAAAACCGATAAGTGAACTGGCTGCACAAATGGACACAGCCTTTGATGTTGTAGCATATTGTTTTTCTCTTCGGGCACAGACAACGAAAATGCCGTAATCAACGGACAATCCGATAACCATGATCCCCATGATGAGATGCATCATATTCAACTCAACCCCTGTAAGAAAACAGAATACGGACATGGCGGAAAGTGCTGACAACACAGGTGCCAGTACGGCAAGCATTCCATCAAACCGTCTGAATTGCAGACCCACGAGGAAAACAACGGCACAGCCGGCTGCAAGACAGAGTATCATCATGTCCCTTCTAAGGGACTGCTCCACCTCCGTCCGCCATATTCTGTTGGCAAGCAGCGTCACATCGGGATTACTCTCTGTCCAGTCCTGCAGAACCTGAAGGTTACCCCCCTGGAGTGACACAGTGGTCATTACAAGAAAGTCACTACTTCTGCCCCCTTCTGTTCGTCCAGGAGAACGAATCATGGAGGCTGCCATTGAGCGGAGGGGACTTTTTTCTATTTTTTCAGGCTGCAGCAGTCCCGGCTCACCCTCAAGAGTATGGAAAAAAGGAGTAAAGGCACTTTCTGAAAAACCATATTTAGCCGCAGCTTCCAGAAAGACACGATCAAACTCCGGTCTCTTCTCGTTCCAGAACTGCTGCCATTGTTTTACGTTTTCTCTCTGAATTTTCCTGCCCGGCAAAAGTGGAGCAAGAGACTGAAAGGGACCGATTCCGTGCTCTTTTAAAAATGTGTAGACCATGGAATTATTCTCCAGGGCAATATCAAGATTTTTTCCTGCGCTGACAATGAACGCCTCATCACCTTTAGCTCCCCAGATATCCCTGAAATGTTTTTCAGCTGCAATCACATGGCGGTCAGGGGCGTCAAGGACACGCAGGTCTCCGTTGTAGTGAAGTTGCGGCCAGGCAGTCAGTCCCGCAACCAGCAGCAGCCCCCATAGTACGAGTAAGCCTTTTTTTACAAAAGGTGTCAACCTGGCAGACAGCAGCACCTTTTTTCTTCTTTTTTCCTGTTTTCTGCTCTTTTCCCGGGGTACTATTTCCGGGATAACAAGCCAGGAAAAGAGAACAGCCAGGGAAACACCGACAAGAGCCAGGGTCGCCATCTGCCGATGCGATGGAACACCTGAAAAGAGCAATACAGCAAGAACTGTGGCAGTTGTAAGCCAGGCAAAGAGAACAGGTCGTCTCAGGGCCCGCAACTGCCCGCTTCTCTCACCCTCTTCTCCCAGTGCCAGAAAGAGGTGAATGGAAAAATCGACGCCAATCCCCAGCAGAACGATCCCGAAACCGAGGGCCAGCCCACTGACATGCCCGAAGACAAGAGATGTAACACCAATGGCCGGCAATGCCGCCATGAAAACCACTCCAAGCACTGGCACAACACGGATATCCCGCAATGTAACTGCCAGCAGAAACAGAAGCAGAAATGTTGCCAGGGGCAGTAATCGTTTCAGGTCATGCTGTATGGTTCGGCTGTTTGCCAGAGTGTGGGGCAGTGTACCGATAATCTCTGCTGTCACCCCGGACTCCAATGATTTTTTAAAGAGAGTTTTCAGCTCAGTTTCTATTTTTTCAGCATTTTTTGAATCGGTCAGGGAAAAAATACTCTCCGCAAGAACCAGTGCATGACTGGAATCAGAACTCATGAAAAATCCGTCCACCAGGCGCATGGAAAATTCGGATCGCAGGTGATTCAATTTGTTCAGCAGTAACCCGGTCAGTCCTAAGGGATCACTTCTTACCTGTTTCTTCACGGCAATCCCGGCGGGGCTGTTCAGCAGGGTAAACAATTTTTCCATGGCCCGGTCAAGGGCATCCGGGGTGAGCTTTTTTTCCACTGCAGCAAGGTCATCCCGCTCCATAAGAACCGGCAACCAGGGAGAAAACATGGTATACAGACTGCTTTCGTAACCCGGCTCCAGTTTGTCCATCACCAGGGAAAAGCTGCTGCTTTCCCGAAGCAGGCGACCCAGCCGGGTAACACTTTTTTTCAGCTTTTCCGTATCATTGGCAGCAGGTTTTTCTATTGAAAGGGTGATGAAAATCCGGTCAACAAGCCCCAGGCGCTGCAGCAAATGCAGGTCACCCTTGACCTGGCCATCGGGAAGCAGGTCCAGGGCATTGTCATCAATTGAAACCTGTAGGGAAAGAAATACACCGACCAGAAGAACAGACAGAAGAAACAACCACCTGCCCCACCTTTTTTCAGCCATCTGCATCACACTGGCTGAAGAGTTTTTCATCCAGTCTGCTGTTTATAACAGTTGCATAAAAAACAATACGTGTAAGATCCCCCCCGGCTTCCGTTATTTCGACCTTACGCGGCTGCAATGACTTTTCATCAAAAACTATGGACACAGAACTGATAAAATCAGCAATATTTTTATCAACTGGTGTCACCTGCAGGGTGGAGTTCCCTGTTTTTTTGAGGGTAAACATCTTGGCCATTTTCATATAGTCACCACCAAGCCAGAGCCAGAGCTGCCCGGCAACCACCTTCATCACCGGATCCTCCGAAAGACTGAAATGACGGGGAGCTGGACCATCGCCGCACTTCAATCCCTCCTCTCCCCTAAAAATCAGGGCAGAAGGAACAGGAGAGATAAATTCCCAACGCAATCTGTCCGGACGGACAATATAGAGTTTTCCCTTGAAATGGACAGGTCGGGCAAAGAGGGTCAGAATTTTTTCCTGGCTGAAATCAGCAGAAAAACTGCGGGTAAGGTTTGCTTTTTTCTGGATTTTTTCAAGAAACGATTGCAGGTCATCCTGTTGGGAACTCCATGCACAAACCGGTATACTGACAGAAAAAAGGAGAATGGAAAGAAGAAAAAACAGGAGAATACTGTTTTCAACCGAGGTCTTCCCATACCTTGATATCTCCTGCCGCAAGCAATACTTCACCATCAAAAACTTCTCCATGAATAATTTTAACCGGTCCGAACTCAAATGTTTTTTCAATGTCAATCTGCAGTCTGGTTCCGGGTGAAGCCGTATGATAAAAAGAAAATGAATCGATTCCAACCAGCATGCCGTCATTCACCCCGCTTCCCGCACAGAGGGCATCATAACCGTTTGCCATGGCCATCGCCTGGGCCACAACTTCTATGAAAAATTCCGGAAAAACCAAACCATCATCAACGCAGATACCCTCCGCAGGCATTTTGGCCAGGGCTCTTGCCCTGTTTCCGGATCGCTCCAGCAGTTGGTCCACAAAAAGCATGGGAGGTCTGTGCGGTAAAAGCGAATGGGCCGCCATTGGCAGACGGGCGGGTAGCGATTTTTTCCCGGTCATACTGGTTTCTCGCAAAATAATTTTAATTACATGTACATACCACCGTTAACACTGAAAACCTGGCCGGTAATATAACCAGCTTCCTCGCTGAGCAGAAAGCGTACAACCCCGGAGACCTCTTCCACCCTCCCCACACGACCCAGGGGAATAAGGGGCAGGATTGTATCCAAGGGTAACTTTTCTATCATTTCCGTTTCAATAAGTCCGGGAGAAACGACATTCACAAGAATATTTCTTTTTCCCAGTTCCCGGGCCAGGGCCTTGGAAGCCCCGATCAGGCCTGCCTTGGCCGCAGAATAATTCACCTGTCCCGCCTGCCCGGTTTCACCCGAAAGGGAGGCAATGGAGATAATGCGCCCCTCTCTCCTGGAAAGCATCACCTTGGAAAAAAGGCGGGCCAGGATAAAAAAACTGTTGAGATGAACATCGATAACAGAATCCCATTCATCCCTGCGCATAAGCGGTAACAACGTATCCCTGGTGATCCCGGCATTATGGATAAGCCCATACGGCACCTGATCCCTGAGAAGAGGTTCCATATTCTCATTCACCGCAGTTTCATCAGAGACATCAAAGGGCAGGAGAGTACAGGTGCGACCAAAAGCTTCAATCTCTTTTTTCACTTTTTTGGCCTGCCCGGTGGACGAGCGGTAGTTCAACCAGATATCATAGCCGCTCCGCGCCAGATCCTTTGCAATAGCCGCACCGATGCCCCTGCTTGCACCACTGATAAATACTGTTCTTTTATCTTTATCACTCATATTTTTTTCACACCAGAAGTCTGCACCGAACAGCAGCAGATGGTGCCCTGACCAGACACTCCAGAGAAGCTCTGCCATTCACCATCTCTTTCGTTAAAATCCTGCCTGGTGCCAGCGGGTCAGGGCAGTCACATCTCTTTTCATTATTAAAAATCATCTCCCCAAAATTCTTCGGGAAGCATTCCGTCTTTTCAGGAATTCCCGCTTCCACTGAAACCTTTTCAAGGAGCCATCCCCTTTCCTGGTCAGTATCTGCAAGGAGCCAGCAGACCACACCGGGAGTCCAGGGCTGAACATCAGGATTCATTTTTTCTGCAGCATCATTTAAGAGCGCACTGTAACTTTCTACCTGCAGGACAATGCAACTGTCCAGCATACCGCCAGCAATGGCCAGAACTCCCTGCTCAAGCGCCCTGAAAAAAGGCAGAGAAAAATCGGTTATGGTAAGACTGCATCCCCGAAGAGAAAAAACGGAAGCCATATACCCGGCAGCCGCATTGAAAACAGAGTGTGAGAAGAGGATCGGTGAGGTCTGCTCGCCGGAGATAATCTGATCCAACACATCAAAATTCGTCTCCATCGTTCCAAAGGCCGTTCCCAGAAACAGACCGCGTCGCCCATGGGGAATATCCCCAATCTCAATTGTTTCCTTCAGAACGTTATATCCACCAACTACGGCCAGCCTGATATAATCGTCAGCCCTGCGCAGCTGTTTTGCCAGTTCTGCCGGTGTTTCCAGTTCCGCCAGCTCCAGGGTACAGACCTTGAGAATCCGTATCATCCCGCCCCCTCCAGCACAAGAACACCATTGGAACCGCCGAAAGCCAGGGATTGACTCATTCCAATCCTTCCCCCCAGGGGTGATGTTTCTCCTTCAGCCAGAACAGCAACAGGAAAGTCGGGATCACAGTTACGACATCCCGCGGTGCCGGCAACCTCTCCCCTGTTCAGAGTAAGCAAGGTGAAAACTGCCTCAATAGCTCCGGCAGCCCCCAGGGTATGTCCTGTAACCCCCTTGGTGGAAATCATGGATAGTCCGGTAGAATTCAATCCGAGCTCATAAACAGCCCTGGTTTCCGCCCTGTCATTAGCCGGAGTCCCCGTACCATGGGCATTGATCATGGCAATATCACCAACTGTAACATTGCCGTCAGCCAGGGCCATCCGTACTGCCAACTGCAATCCGCGACCACTTGGATGCGGGGCCGTGGGATGGTGGGCGTCTCCGGCGATACCATATCCCCGGATCCAGCCCAGGCACGCTCTTTTTTCAGCGATAATCTGCTCATCTCTTTCCAGCAGAACAATCCCTGCACCTTCACCCAGGTTCAGCCCCTGACGGTCCCTGTCAAAAGGCCTGCAATCCTCCGGAGAGACAAGCATGAGACTCTTAAAGCCGTGACAGGCTATCCGGGAGAGCTCATCAGCACCGCCGGCAATGGCAATATCACACAGGCCATGGCGCAACCAGTTTCTGGCAAGTCCTATTGCGTCAGTTCCTGACGCACAGGCGTTGGTAATAACCGCCCGTGGCCCCCGAACACCGAGAATCCCTTGTACCCGCTCTGCCAGGTTTGACGACAGATAAGTACGCAGTGGCTTTTCATCAGGATCTCTGCCCTCTTTCCAGTCAATATAATAGGGTTCATTATGAAAAGTGCAGCCCACCGTCGTGCCGAGAGCAACCCCGACCCGCTTCCGTCTCAAATCTGCTGCACTGATTCCGGCCTGCTCCAACGATTCATTGATGGCGGCCAGGGCCAGCAGGAGGGTACGGTTGACTCCTGCAAGTACCGAATCATCAATGGAAAAAGAAGAGGAAAGAGCAGGTAATTTTCCGGCCACCACAAAACAGGGAGCTGCAGGTGGAGGAAAAAACGGTTCTCCCTTCATGGCTGTTGAAACCGTCCATGAAGCAATAGAAGCCATCGCCTCTGTACTACTGCCACCGGCCGCGCAAACCACACCACAACCGGTCACTGCGATCAAAGGCGCTCCTTCACCCACCATATGCGCTCCCTGGGCCTTGAACTATCGGGCCAGCTGAACCACGGTTCCCTTGAGAACCACATTGACCATCATACCGCCAACCAGGCAGCTGTATTCCGTTGAGCTGGAATTTTCCCTGTTCTTGATATAGGATTTGATGTTGATAACCCCATTGCCTCCCTCCCGGTCGGCACGATCCTGCAGAGCAACCAGGGCAGAGGCAAGGGCCCGGGCACAGGCATCGTCATGTTTTTTGCGGAAACCATTGGTCCTTTTATTGCTTTTAAAGGTGCCGTATTCCCGCACCACGGCCGGATGAGGCTGGTCCCCCCAGTAAAGAGCAACACCATTATTCAGCACGTCCTGAACAACGGGTTTTTCCATGGCATCCCTGATTGAAAAATTTTTCTTCACATCCCTGGAAAACGCTGTAGATGCGCATAGCAACAAAGATAAAATAGAAATTACAACTATTCTGACTTTCATTTTTCCTCCTTGACAGTTTTCTGACTGTTAATGCCACACCAATAGGTGTTAATGTAACAACATAGTGTATAAAATCAACAATTCATTTATTATCAAGGATATAGCGGGCAAGACATTCAATGGATTCGAAAGCTTTCCGGCCTTCGTCCATGTCGGCTATCTGCACACCGAAATGTTTCTGAATCAGAACCACCAGCTCAACCGCATCCAGAGAATCCAGTTCCAGTCCCTCCCCGAAAAGCGGATCAGTATCACTGATACCGTCAACGGTAACACCCTGTACCTTTAAATCATTAATCAATATTTCCTTGATTTTTTGTTTCGTCTCTTCCATAATTTTCCGCTTTTCCTTTTTTCCTGAATACGTACAAAACTCAACCTGAGTTTCATGAACAATCAGATTTTTTATTATTGATGGACTCGTAAAAACTCCGATCTACTGCGTTGTGGGGTGATCGTGTAATGCTCGACGTACCATATGTACGCCTGCGCTTACACGACACCGCCACGCCTTGTATATCGAAGTTTTTCCAGAGTCCATCTGGGAACGTTGAACGACTTTTTACGAGATCATCATTATTGCTTCCAGATATTATAAAAATTATACCATTGAAAGGGAAATTGCTGCAGGTATGCTTCCATTGCCGCAATATATTTCCCCGCACACTCCCTCAACATCAGTGCTCTCCTGGACCTGTCTTCGTAACGGGGATAAAAATAATCCCACATTTTCAGCTGGTAAGTCTTCCGACCGGTCTTGGCAGCAAATAAAACAGCCACCGGCGCCCCTGCCGTTGCCGCCAGCATATAGGCCGCATCAGGCAGCTTCATGGGCTCACCCAGAAAATCAACGCCGGAGGAGGAACCGCTGATCAACCTGTCTCCCATTATGGTCACGACCTCCCCCCTCTGAAGGGCGGCAGCAGCGTCAATCATACCTCCAAAGGGACCATCGGCATCAATAATTTCAAAACTCCGCTTTCCCCTGATATCGAAAAAATGTTTGGCCACAGCCTGCCGATCATACTGCATCAGGGCATGTACCCTCACCGGCAGACCGTCAAGATTGGCAAGAGCGGCCTGCCAGTTTCCCACATGGCCCGTCAGAAGAACAACCCCTTTCTTTTTTTCTATGAGGTCCAGCAGGGTATTATAACCGATAAACTCACCGTCAAAACTGCTGTCCCCGGTCAAGCCTATCCACCCCCTGTCAACAAGAACCTGCCCGAACGAGAGAAGATTTTTAAAAGTATACCACCAGTATTTCCAGGCCTTTCGCCCGGGAAACCTGTGGTTGAAATAGGGGCGAACTGTTCTGTGAATCCCGCGGCTGCAGAGTGCATAGCAGAAAATCACCGGAACCAGCAGCACAGAACCTCCACCATGACCAAAAACCCGCATGGTCATATAGAAAAACCAGTGTCCCAATGCCTCCAGCTGTTTTTTCAGAGCCATCTTTCCCTCAATTCAGCCGACGTCCCGGCCACCTCTGCTGAAACTTCGTGCGGCGAAGTAAATAATCGCTGCCCCGATCAGACCGAGCAGGGGCCCGACCAGGAGAGAACCAAGCAGCCAGTCCCAGATCCGATGGTGAACTTCAAATAACCATTTTTCATGGGACAGATCGAACAAAAAATGGCCGGTCCTGAAATAATATCCCGTCTCGATACAGAGGGCCGGAACCAGGGGCGGCATGCAGAACTGACTGGCCGCCACCGCCGCAACTTTATTGAGATGAAAGCGATGGGACACATAGATGATAACAATCGTATGGCAGGCAATAAGGGGTAGAGCACCCAGAAAAATACCAATCCAGACAGCAACTGCCAGCCATAAGGGAGAACCATTTTCCCTGCAGAGGTTTTTTAAGATCCGCCAGGGCCCGCCGGTCGGCTTCTTCTCTTTTTCTGTACTTTTCACAACCAGCTGCCTGTTCGGCAATGGCAGAAGACGGCGAAATACTAACCTGCTGTGAATCCGGGTCAGTCGCCAGTTATCAATTATTTTATCGAAATGACTGATCCGCTCCCCGGGTGGCGGATAATGGACAGAGACATCAACAGAACGCACGTCAAGCCCGGCCCAGATTGTCTTCACCAGGACCTCAATCTCAAAATCATACCGTTTACGTTCCAGGGGCAGCTGAATCAATTCCCGAACCGGATAAAGCCGGAAACCACTCTGGGTGTCACTCAACTCTTTTCCCGCTTCCAGACGTACCCAGAAATTTGAAAATGTCCGGCCAAACCGGCTTGAACCAGGGACCGTTTCCTGGACCATCCTCCTCGCTCCGATAATAATTGCCGGCCACTCTCCCCGTTCAGCCTCGGCAGTCAGCGTTACAGCCTCCCGGGGGTCATGCTGTCCGTCAGCATCAATTGTTAGAATTGCATCATACCTTCGCTCTGCCGCGAAATTTGCTGCAGCGAGGATGGCCGCCCCTTTACCCCTGTTTTCAGAAAACTTCAGGGTATAACAGTTCAACTCTGCCACCCTGTCCAGGCCACCATCACTGCTGCCGTCATCCACAACCAGCACAGGAAATCCAGTCGGAATCGCACGCCGGACCACATCTCCCAAGGTTGAACCATGATTGTAGACCGGGATTACAAGCAGAACCTTGAGACGGGACATTAAATGTAACTGGTTACAGGATTTGTAATTCTGTGTCTTCATCCGTATATAAACCTGTAAGTGATCTGGGGTGCTGCAGATTCGTGCAGGCGTGACTGGCCGCTATAGCCCCTCTATGCGGGCAGTCGCGACCGTGCGAATATGCCGTGCCCCTGATCACTTACCATTGAATCAGCGCCTCCCCTTTGTCAGCAGGAGATCCCACAAAGGTCCCGTGTGACCCATGTCATGCAGCATGGCAATACGTTCCTCAAATTCATGACAGGGATAAATTCTGTCCATCCTGTTCCCGAACGAATCCAGTATCATCTCTTCCATTCGCTCCCTGTCTATCCCGGGGGAATAATAATATTCCGGGGTCAACAGGGGCTCGTCCCCCGTTATGATACCATCCGACACGGCCCTGTCAAAGATACCGGTCCCCGGCAGAATGCGGATACCGATAAAGGCAAAGACAACACTCTTTTCCAGTTTTTCGATATTGGCCAGCCCCTCTTTCATGGTCCTTTCATCTTCACCGGGACAGCCGAACATAATGAAATGGGCGCAGGGGATCTTCTCAGCCACCACACGCCGGTGAACCTGCAGGACATCCTCGAAACTGAAATTTTTCCCTATTCCCGCCAGAGTCAGGTCCGTTGCCGCATCGGTCCCCAGTTCCATGGCCGCCAGGCCCGCCCGCTTCAACAGCCTGAGATCGTCCCGTTCCAGGCCCTGGGGCCTGAAAAACGCACACCAGGGCAGCCTGTTCTCCCTGCGGATAAGGGCCTCGGCCACCTGGAGAAACCTCTTCTCCGAATCATTGAAAAAACTGTCAGTAAAAAAGAGATAGCGGGCTCCGGATTCCCGCTGCAGATGGATAACCTCTTCGGCAACATCTTCCGGATCACGATAGCGCAGTGTCTTCCCTTCGATCATGGGATAGGAACAGTAGCTGCATCCATACGGGCACCCCCGCTTGGTCTGGACATTGAGCATTCCCCCATGCTCCGTATAATACCTGACTGTACTCGTGCTGAGATCCGACGGATACCACTCCCCCTCCCGGGGGCTGGCCACAAAAATCTTTTCTTTCGGCCTACGTCCGGCTGCCAGTTCCGTTGCCAGCCAGGGAACGATGATCTCACCTTCTCCCACCACACCGTAATCCGCCTGGAGAAAGGTGAGTAATTTTTCGGGCATAATGGAAAAGGCGGGACCGCCCAGTACCAGGATTGTATCAAGTTGTTTCCGGATTCCCTGGACGGTTTTCAGAATATCCTGAAGGTATTCCCTCGGGTCGGCACTGTCAACGGTATCCAGGTTACGTATGGAGACTCCGACAAAATCATATTTCTTTCCGTGGAGAAATTCCATCAGACCATTTAACCCGCCATCGGCAAGGAGGTCAAAATGGTACACCCTGTGACCGGATCGGCGCAGAGCCCCAACCACATAGGCTGCGCCAATGGGATAGACGGGATACGGTGTCACCACCTGGTTGGCGGAAACGATAAGGCAGGTTGCCCGTATGTTCCGGGTCAGTTTCCCGCCCATTTTCGCTCTTCCGACAGTTTCATGGATTTATAGGTGCCGTCAGCCATTTCCTTTTTAACAAGATCGGAAAACAGCCGGGCCATGCGCAGAGACTGGGACATATCCCGGTAAAACGTCCTCCAGGCATAGCTGTACATTTCCTGCAGGGTATCCGGACTCATATTTTTCGGCTTATAAACAACCTCTGCCGTGGTATAACGGGACCAGTCCCTGTGAAGAATACGTCCCTCCCGCTCGTAGGTGGCCGTTACGGGGGTATGGGGGAAAGGGGTGAGAATGGAGAATTCCGACATATCCACATCAATTTCCAGCAAAAAATCCACCAGCCTTTTGATGTAATCCGCATCCTGGTTGTCGGTACCGAGCAGCACAGCCGCCTCGACTCCGATGCCGTGATCCTTGAGGCGTTTTACCCGGTTTCTGATCACATCAGAGGTATCAAAAACCGCCTGGTACACGTACCAGCAACCGGCCTCCGCCGCCTTGGCAATAACATCATCCTCATCAAGAATTGGATGGCTGATCCACTTTTTCTTCAAGGGAATAAGGGCTTCAAACAGCTCCATCACCCATCCTTTGTCCTGGGCCAGGGAATTGTCCACCAGGAAGAGGCGGTTATTGTCAATACCGCTGATCTCCTCCACCACCTTTTCAATGGGACGGGGACGAAACTGCCTGCCGCCCAGGTAGGCGGTGGCACAGGGAAAACAGTTAAACCGGCACCCCCGTGAGGCGTGAACCAGATCCACCATTCTCACTCCCCTGTACACATACCGTTCATCGTTAAGAACGGACCGATCTGCAGGACCAACGCTCTCAATTGGCGGAAAGTCGTGGAAATAGTCATACTTCTTTCTCAACCGTCCCTTTTCAAGATCGTCCAGGACAGTGGCCAGACGACCGTCTTCCGTTTCTCCCAGGAAGATGGAATCAACAAAACTTTCCACTTCCCCGGCATGGAGCATGGTAGAGATGCCACCGGCGATGACCGGCACCCCCTTTTCCTGATACAGCGCCGCAATTTCCCGCCCCCGGGGCAGCTGACAGGTAAGCATCATGGAGAGCAGAACCACATCGGTATCCGCCTCAAAGTCTATTGCATCCACATTCTCATCAATAAAACGGACCTCATATTTATCGGGAATGGATGCCGCCACACAGACGGGTCCGTGGGGTGGGAGATGAAACTCGGTCTGCTCGGGAATCTTATGCCACTTGGGATAAACCAGGGTTACAGTCTGCATTATATTCTTTCTACAACAGTTAAATTTACGGATATTTCCTCCTGCCCGTCCACGGTGTGATAATGATCAAAATCACAGGCGAGCATGAACTCCAGAGTCCTGTCGGATTCCAGAAAACGCCTGGCCTCCAGTTCTGCCTTTTTCAAAGGTATTTTATTCTCAAACACAGCAAAAACCGGACCTGTCAATCCAAATGCCACAGCTGTTTCAGCCAGGGGAATATTGGGCAGGGTATAACCAAACAGAGCCGGACTGGCCAATCCTTCCACCATGGAATCGACAAAGGCAAGGTCTGTATGCAGAGAACCTCTTTTTGTACCGCCGATCAGACCAACCCTGCGACCGGAATCACTGAATCTGTGACCGCTCTCCAGCAACCCGCGATCCTGCAGTAACTGAGCGCTCTGTACAATCAGCAGGCGACAGAGAGGAGTCATCCGCCCCCATCGGCCTGGCACCTTTCCCAGCAGAGCGGAAACAGACTCATCCGCCTGGTCGGAAAATATCCAGTTTTTGTCAACCCCATCCGGTCGTTTCATGGATCAACTGTCCTTTTTCAGCCAGCAGAGCGGGTCTTCCGCCAGATAATCTCCAGTGACCTGGTAGGCGTGCCCCCGGCAGCCATAACAGTGATCGCTGATATCACAGGTCGCACACTGACCCTTAATAGTTGTCCGGATATTTCGCAGCTCACGGATAACCTGACTGTCCTTCAGGATGTCCGCAAGTTTTCTTTCACGTATATTCCCGGCGGCCACACTGACACCCGGACATGGATGCACTTCACCGACAGCGGTAACAGTACAGGAATATTCGTGCCTGGCACACTGGGAGGCCACCAGTGGAGGATGGGGATTCCAGGTACAACCAAATTCCTCCCTGTCGATTCGGGACAGCTCCTCAAAAAGTGCCTTGACCATTGCCGGCTCAACCTCCAGGTCATCGTGTTCCGTGGCCCTGCCCTGCATGGTCATTGCCTCCACATAGGGGACAATGCCAAGCCTTCTGGCCCAGCGCCACAGGTCAGGCAACTCGTCATAATTCTGATTGCAGATGATTGTTTCCACCCCGAGAGGATGTTCCATATCAGGATAGCCCGCCTCCTGCAATGCCTCCAGACCCCGGTTGATGGCGGCAAATGCTCCATCTTTTCCGGCCAGATAATCCTGGACCTCTGCCTTTCTGCTGTTCATTTTGAGAATGACACCGACCCCGCGTCTGTAGAGTTCTTCTGCCATTTCTCCGGTAAGGCACAACCCGTTGGTGAAAAGATCAACCACGATTTTTTCACTGAGAATCTCGTCAATCACTTCAAAAAGGTGAGGGTACAGGAGCGGTTCCCCACCACCGAGTACTATGATTTTTTTAACCCCAAGCTCCTTTGCCTGTCCTATGACATCGAAAATTTCATCCAGGGAAAGTTCATTTTCAAGGGCTGTCCCGGAGGAGGCATAACAATATACACATCGCAGATTGCACACCCTTGATAATTCCAGTTCCAGGGAAAGCAATCCATTTCGTTTCCTGCACCAAGCTATTTCTTCCGGGGAAAACTCCATCCCCAGCTGATCACCTAAACACGTCATTACAGCCTGTTATCCTTTCGACCCAAACGAGTCGTATTCCGTAGCGTAAAATAAAACAACCAACCTACCCCTAACACCTAACACCTAACGCCTAACGCCTCACTCCTCACTACCAACGCCTAACCCTCAACCCCTCAACCCCTCAACGATAATCAAAAAACTTCTTCGGCTTTCTACCGCCACTCTCAAACATCTTGGCCACAACCTCTCCGCTCTTGCGAATTTTTACAGCAGGTCGCACGCGCAGTGCAGCCTGGAGGTTCTCTTCAATACTCTTCTGGCCGATATCGGTATCACAGCCGACGACCACCGTCACATCGTCTGCACCGTCGGCAGCGACGCGCACTTCCACATAGGCACCCCGTATCCGGTCATCTTCCTGAAGAACATGAAAGACAGTTTCGGGGTAAAACGTGGTTCCCCGGTACTTCAACCGCTGGGCCAGCCTGCCTTCAATGGGCCCCAGACGTTGTGTATTCCAGCCACAGGAACAGGGTGAACTCTCAAGACGGGCAATATCTCCTGTTCTGAATCGAACCAGGGGAAAGCCTTCCACACCAAGAGGAGTCACAACAATCTCTCCAGCTGTTCCGTCCGGCAGGGAACACCCGGAATCATCAACAATCTCCACCAGCATCAGTTCCGGATGCACATGTCCACCACAGGATTTGACACATTCACAAAAGGCCGTCTCAAATTCCGTAGCACCATAGGAAGAGCGCACCTTTGCTCCCCACAGCCTCTCAACCTGTTCCCCAAGCGCCGTAAGAGAATGATCAGGCCGCCGTACCGGTTCTCCAATAGTGATAATGGTATGAATAGAGGAATCGGCCACGGCCAGCCCCTTGTCCATTCCCCATTCACCGATCTCCTTTAAAAAACTGGGCACTCCGACAATTACCCCCGGATTCAGTTTTTCGATGATGTGCCACTGGCGCGCCGGTTGTCCCGGTCCACTCCTGATTGCCCTGGCCCCGAGAAAGGTGATGCCGCTGTAATAGGCCAGTCCCGCGATAAAACAGCGATCCAGGGTAACCGTCAGCAGCACTCTGTCCCCTTTTTTCACACCCGCGCCATGAAAGGCAACCGCTTCATTAAAGGCCAGGCGCTGGAGATCGGCTCCACTGTAGGGAATAATCACCGGTTCCCCCGTGGTGCCCGAAGTCAGGGCGATGTCCCGAATATTCTCACTGTCGGCAAGACCAAATCGTTTGGGAAAGCGGTCAAGATCATCACGACAGGTAAAGGGCAGCTGCGAAAGGTCGGCAACAGATTCCAGTGATACGGCCTGTTCATCCTGGCCGAGAATCTCCCTGTAGAACGGTATCCTGCGGGCTTTTTCCAGGTGTTTTTTCAACAGGTGTAACTGTTTTTTTTCAATCTCGTGCCGGGGTGCCCTCCTCAGGGCAAGTGCCTGCTCAAGACTATATGGATTATTCTGATTCATAACAAGGCCTTTCAAATAGAAGAGTCACTCCCTGTAAAATGTCCCCTCTTCTGCAATGTTTCCTCAATTCTTGTATACACTTTTGAGCGAAGTCGCTGGATTTTTTCCTCAACCTTAAGCTCCCCTGTCTCAGGATAGACCGCCTCCAGGACAACAAGGTATATCTTTCCCGGGGTCAGCATTCTGGCGCCTGGCGGCAATACCCTGCCGGATCCGAGAATACAGACAGGAACCACCGGAAAACCAGTCTCAACAGAAAGGGCGAATGCACCGTTTTTAAAGCGACCGAGACGACCGTTACGGGAACGGTGACCTTCAGGCCAGATAGTGACGGAACTCCCTGCTTCCAGCAACTGTCTGCAATTCACCCGAACCTCTTCCCAACCCGCTTCTGCGTTAACGTAACCGGCCAGACGCATGAATACATTATAGACCGGAATTTTAAACGGCCACGAGGTTACAAATCCGTTTTCAGTAGCTATCAGACCGAAAAGATAGGGATCAACAGCGGAATTATGGTTGGCGACAAAGACGGCCGGTGAGGGAAGATGGTCCCCGCAAAACTCAACCCTGACAGGGTCAAGAAATGATATCAGGCGAACAAGAACAAAACCGTAAAATCGTATGGCCCTTCTCAGGCCGGACGCCAGAGGGCGGCCCAGCAGGAAAATATTGACGAAAAGAATCAGAGGCAGAATCAGCAGACCGACGCAGGTAACCAAGGTGAACAACGACCAGAAGTAAATATTAAAAAACAGTTTCTTCAACGGTTCAGCCTTTTTCCTGCTCTTTTTTCAACCGTATGAGAAACTGAAAGAGATCTTCCATGGTACGGATTGAGCGCAGGGCTTCCTCGTCGGTCAGCTTCATACCAAAACTTTTTTCAAGAACCACGACCATATCCACCGCATCAAGGCTGTCCAGACCCAGATCATCGTACAGGGTTGCCTCAGGGCCCATTTCTTCCGGGTCCAGTTCAAATTCTTCCGCCAGGACCTCAACTACCTTCTGCCGAAGTTCATCGTCGGAAATCATAGAGTACGTCTCCTTATCGCCAGGGAGGTATTCACTCCTCCCAGGGCAAAATTATTTTTCAACACTGTTTCCAGGTTTGCCACCCGCTTCTCCCCAACAAGGTCAACAACTGCACAACGGGGGTCAATACTGCCCAGATTTCTCGTTGGAATAATTTCCTGCCGCTCGAGCATCTCCAACAGAACTATCAGTTCAAGGGCTCCCGCGGCCCCCAGAGTGTGACCGAGATGGCCCTTCAGGGAACTGACCGGTATTGCCCTGTCCACAGCGGTACTGATCGCCGCGGCCTCGGCAATATCTCCCTGTTCCGTCCCGGTCGCATGGGCATTGACATAATCGATATCCCCAGCCACAAGACCACCCTCTCCCATGGCCAGTTCCATTGCCCGTATCATCATCTTTTTATCCGGGCTGGCAATATGCCCGCAGTCAGTAACATTGCCAAACCCAACAATCTCACCATATATTTTCGCCCCCTCCTCTCTGCTGATTCCAGGCTTTCAAGGACAAGAATTCCACTGCCACCACCGCAGACAACTCCATCCCGATCCCGTTCAAAGGGACGACATCCGCCCTCAGGGTCCGAATTATTAAAGGAGGCTGCCCGCAGCAGATCAAAAACGCCGGTTACGGAAGCATGGGCCTCATCCGCTCCTCCGCACAGGACAATATCCTGCCGTCCCGCCTGAATCAGGATATACCCGAGACCTATTGCCTGGGAAGAAGATGTGCAGGCACTTACCGGGGCCCACTGTTCACCTTCGACACCGAGGGCAAGACAGACATTAGCCACACAACTGTGCCCCATCATCTTAAAAAACTCTCCGGACTTGATCCCGTCGAGTACCTTTTCAGGCAGATATTTCAGGTAAAACTCCTCATAGGCAGCTGCACTCCCGGTGGTGGAACCAATGGCAACCCCTGTTCTCCCGCCTTCCAGCATCTCTTGTTGGATATCAGCATCAGCAATGGCCTCCCTGGTGGCCAGGGTTGCATACACTGCCATTGCCCCCATGGTTCTCCGAGCTGATCTGGGCAGGAATTTTTTGGCGTCAAAATCCGGCACCGGTGCGGCGATATGACTTCGCAGTCCCCTGATCTCCGCCCATTCCTCCATATGGCGGACTGCAGAACTGCCGGCCCAGATTTTTTCCAGAAGAAGGGGAACTCCAAGACCAAACGGCGATACAGCCCCCCTTCCGGTGATAACAACCCTGTTCACTGCCACGTTTTCACTTCCTCCCACAGGGATTCAAGACCAAGTATTTCTCCGGCGCCCACCAACCCTGAAATGGATGCTCCAACAACTCCTGTCATTAATGTGGACTGACCACTCAGGTAAAGACCTGGAAGCCGGGTACGAACATCCGGATTAAACTGATCCAGACAATGCATAGCTCCGTAGGCACACCCGTCCGGTGCTGCCAGTTCATCGCGAAATGTGAGAGGAGTGCCTATGGCAGACGGCTTTATTTCCCCACAGATATCTCCCCACCTCCGCTGTGCTGAACTCACCATATCCCGGGCAACATTCTCCTTCAAATCCTCATATGCAGAAGGACGATTTCCAGGAGAGCTCTTCGCAAAACCGGCAACATCATCCCAATACCCAAGCCGGAGCAATATAATGCCATTTTCTCTCCCCTGCAAGATTTCCCCCTTGCGGACAGCAGTCCCGGTCATCATCATCGGGCGGAAATGGGGCGGGGTTAAACTGCTTTTCGGAATGACCTCGTTTTCATCCGGAAGAAGATAATAATTAAGTGGACCGTCAGCAAGTTCGACCGGACGACTGCTTTGACCGAACACTGCAAACATGGAAAGAGAATTACGCAACTCCCGTAACCTTGTGCTGTATGCCGGTCTGAAAACCCCTGGGGGTACCATATCTATAACATGTGCCGGATGACCGGTAAAAATCACCTGGTCGCATTCTATGTGCCCGCCACCGCTGATATCCACCCCGCAGACCTTCCCGCCCTTGACCCGAATCCCCGTTACCTCTGAGGAGGAGTACATCTCTCCCTCCTGGGTTTTCAACCTGTTCACAAAGGCATCAACAATTGCCTGTCCCCCACCGCTGATGGTATACGCACCGGAATAGTAACCGTGGGCAACAAGGGCATGGATTTCCAGGGAGGCCAGTTCAATGGGAACTCCATACAGAAAGGCGGGTGCAGCGAGAATGGCCCTGAGATAGCGGTTTTCGGTAACAGTGTCCAGAAAAGTTGCAAGTGATCTGGGCCGTGACTTATATCCACGTAGGAACGGTGTCAGGGGCAGGCAGGTGTTATAAAAAGGTACATCTGCACAGATGTCACGAACTGTTGCGAAGTATTTCTGTATTCCCTGTTTTTCATCGGGAAAACAGGAGATAAGTTCGGCTTCAAAGCGACCATAGGAAAAATAACCTCGTACAGGATTTCCAAGTCGTGCAAACTCAAACTGGTCATACCCTTCAGCCGACAGGGGATGATCGGAATTTCCGTCCGGACACCACAATACCCCCAGAGCAGATCGAGCAATTCTCCCTGTCCAAGACAGCCGGTATAGTGGAATCCCACATCATAGGCAATCCTGTTCCGTCTGAACTGACGAAGAGCACCTCCGAACTCAGCCTGCCTTTCAACCACTGCCACCTTTCTACCTTTTTTCGACAGCAACACTCCGGCCGTCAACCCGAAATACCACTGCCGACAATGACTACATCAGCTTTCACCCACTTCGCCCTCACAATACATACTCGTTACCCCCATATCATACAGACCTTCGGAAGATCTCAACAACTCCCAAAAGAGTCACCATACGAAAAATCATTGTCAAAAACAACCAAATATGAACTGTACAGCCACAGATAGTAGGATTTTCTGAATCCCCTTTTCCTCATAACAAAAAATTGAACCACCACTTTATAATCCTGCAATGTTTTAAAATAGTCCTGAAAACACAGCTATCATGCTGCCATTTTCAGAATAAAGGTTGGGATCGAAAGCATTTTCTATCACGCAATTGCTGTTTTTTCTTTCAAAGAGCAATTAAAATGATTAAAATAAAATATCAACACTCTTATAATGAACAAAATGACAATCACTTTTCCCCGGTAAGTGTAAGAAAGCGTACTTATACGTACACCATGTACGTGGATGAGTACCCCAGAAGAGATCTGCCCAACCAACTATAAAAAAATGTCCCCATTGCTGGAAAATATTCTCATATCGGGAAACAACTGCAGCCGGATCTCACCGGTCGGAAAAAAAATTACTTTTTCTCCCCTGCCGACATTTATAGTGTTCTTCTGCTTCTCAGCACTCTCTTTTCTCTTTCCTCTCCAGGCCTGTGCAGATGAGATACTCATACTCATGAGCGGTTCACATCCAGCCTATATTGAAGCCACGAGAGGCATCATGTCCGCTCTCAATACAGAAAAAGGTACAGGCGGCCCGAAAACTGTTCTGCAACACAATATTACAGAATTGGTCCTTCAGAACAGTGGAGACAACAACTACTGGAGACAGACAATTATTAATTATCGCCCGACCATGATTATAGCCGTTGGCAAGAGAGCCTTGAAAATTGCCACGGAACTGAAGGATATTCCAATTGTCCATGTCATGGTACCCGGAAGCACCCGACTCCACAACACAAGTGACACAATCAGCGGTGTTTCACTTGAAGTACCACCGCTGACCAGTCTGCAGAAATTACATAAAACTTTTCCTCATATCAAAAAAATCCTGGTTCCCTACAGCCCTGGATACAGCAATGAATTTATCACAAAAGCGAAAGAGGCCGCCAAACTTCTCCATATCACATTGACAACAGTTCCAATTGATTCTTCCCGGGAAGTCCTGACATTCCTCTCTTCCTGGAAAAAGAAAACAGATGCCATATGGATGATTCCCGACCCGACCATCCTGACACGGCAGACCGTTCCCGCCTTTCTCCAGTTCTCTATCAGTAACCGAGCCATCCTGCTTACCTTTGCCGAAAAATATATGAAAACCGGTGCTGGATTTGCAGTTTCTGCTGATATTTTTGACATGGGCAGGGAAGCGGGAACCATGGCCCTTGATATTCTCCGTAAGAATGGGCAAACTGACTATTCCCTGCAGGCTCCTCGCTCCATTCGTACCTATTACAATAGAGAATTGCTGAAAAAACTGGCAACTCTCTCAATAAAAACCGACAATTTATTTTGACACCCGGAAAAATCAAAAAAAAGCTTGAAACGAGCTTTGCAGCCAGGGTGTTTGTGCTTCTTTCCACCGGCATGATTATTGCTGTTATCGGTCTCAACTTTTTTCTTTACAAACTCCAGGAAACCAGGCTCGAAAAACAGATCAAGGTGCAGGGCAAAAGCCTGACCAGGCTCCTGGCACATAATGCGGAACTGGGTGTCTTCTCCGGAAGTGTTAAAATGTTGAAAGCTCCGGTTGAAGCTCTTCTCAGAGAACCGGAAGTAGAGGAAATACGTATTTATGACGAACAGTTTTCTCCTCTTTTAATCCGGCCGGACACCCTGCATAACCAGCATTCACCATGCGGAGTAAACACCACCAACAGCATACCAGCACCCGATAAGGATATCGTGATTGAAGGGAAAAACTGCTTTTCTTTCATTTCACCCATAACCATTGATATCAGTATAAATCCTGAGGAAGAACTATATTTTGAACCCAACGCAAAGTCGACCAACAAGCTTATCGGATATGTCAGCCTGGCACTTTCCAACAGACAGTTCCTCAGCGCCAAACGTGAACTTGTGTTGCAAAGTATCGTTCTTGTAGTCTGTTTTATCCTGATTACAGTACCGATTCTCTATATTGTCATCAAGGAAACCACTCTTCCCCTTCGCCGTCTCCTTGGCAGAATCAGAGAAACCATTCCCGGTGGTTCGGAAATAAGAAACGATATGGAACTGCTGGATTCAACTTTTGATACACTCGTTGCCGAAGTTGAAGAGGCCTTCGGTACCATCAACCAGCTCCGCGAACACCTGGAACAGAAAGTAAAAGAGAGAACCATCGAACTGGAACAGTCCAACAGGGAGTTGCAGCAGTCAATTACCGAATTGCAGCGGACTCAGATGCAGCTGGTACAGTCGGAGAAAATGGCCAACCTCGGTCTGCTGACTGCCGGGCTGGGCCATGAAATCAATAACGCACTCAACTATATCAGCGGCGCCGTTGTCCCGCTGCGCGAACTTTGCCTTGATATTTCACGAAAAGCTGAAAATGGAGAAACCGTTTCAACAAAAGAGAAAAAACAGCTGGAAACCCTGCTGAGGTATACGGAGACCGGCGTCAAAAGGATATCATCATTTATCCAGGATCTCATGAGTTTTGCCAGGCCGGATGAGACGGAGTACAAGCTCATCGATATAAACAGAGAGCTGGATACGGCAACCAGATTGCTGTCCCTGAAAAGAGACGGTAATATCATCATCAAGACGAATTTCGGACCCCTGGAAAAGTTTCCAGCTCTCGACAACCAGCTGGGTCAGGTCTTTCTCAATATACTCTTGAACGCCAAACAGGCGATAAAAGACGAAGGAACAATAACAATCACCACAAAATCATCAGAAAAAGATATTACAATAATCATTTCGGACGATGGGTGTGGTATTGAAAAAAAGATTCTACCCTCTATTTTCGATCCTTTTTTTACAACCAAGGAACCTGGAAAAGGCACAGGACTGGGACTGGGAATCTGCCAGACAATTATCAAAAAACATGGAGGAGAAATTACCGTTAAAAGTGAAACCGGCAAAGGTACCACTTTTACAATAAGGCTCCCGTTTTCAAAAATGCACCACTGAGAGCCTTACCTTCTCATGACTGTAACGTATTGATTTACAATGGCCGGTGAATAATACTACGGAACACAATCAACACTTTTGGGAGACGTTAAAAACAACCTGTTTCTTCAGAAAATCCCGTCAAATCAATATTACTCGACCATTTTCCCAAATAAACGTCGTCAAAACCATATATTTTTTTATTTATCTGTCTCACCTTGCGAATTTCACCATCTTTTCTCCTGATACGAAAGAATACTTCCCAAGAGGGTATATTTCTGGGATCCTGCAGAGCTCTTCTTAATTCTTTTACGACCTCAACAAGATCTTCTTCTATTATAATAGTTAACAGGCGCCGTTCATTTTCATAAAAATACTCAGGTTTATATCCTGTCAATCTCTCACAAGAAGGAGACATGAAAATCAATTCTCCAGCAGGTGTGGTCCAATATTCACAAGTATACATATTTTGACTGACAATCCGACCGAACTCTTCACTGGCATGAATTTGTTCATCTTTTCCTTGAAGCAGTTTTTCAAACCTCTTTATTTTTGTTCTCAATTTTTCATTTTCTGCTTCCAGTTCTGTTACTCGCTTGACTGTGTCGATGTTATCCAAACTGCCATCAGACAAACGAGAATCACCTTCTGAAAAGGTATTCTTTTGAGGTATCATAGAGTTTACTATTATAAGTTACAATCAGGGAATATTGTCATTGAACCGGTGAGCAGGTATCTCCAACTAGAAACCTCCATCACCGCAACACCTTAAAGATGTCAGGCAGCTGTTCCGGTAAAACTCAAAGCAAACTGCTTTATTCTGTCAACATGTGGTGTACTGATCTTCTCGCTTTGCTTGAGCACTATTTTTTCCAAAAATGCTATAGTCGCCAGATAATCTTCTACAGGGTCTCCAGTTGCTTTAATCATCCAATTATCTTCAAATTGAACATTTCCTGAATAATTATCATCCGTATCCATTTCCTCGCATGAATTTCCCTGTTCAAGATAGCAGGCCTGTTCACGTTTCATCGGCCCCCTCCCATCAAAAAGCCAATCAAGGGAATAATCAGTTTTCTCAGCTATTTTAAAAAACCACTCTTTAGGAATTTTATCGTTTCGAATTGCCGAGTATACGGCTTGACGATTAATTTTCAGGTAATCTGCCAACCCAGAATGTGATTGTGTTTGAGTAGCCTTGTAGAACCTTTCCAGAATTTCAGTAGTTTGACTCATATTCGTTCATTAAATTATTTATACCTGCATCGCCCATGACTGTAAATTAATGTTTGACAAAACAGTATATATTTGTCACTCTTATCTTTACGGCGACAAATATAGCTCTTTTCAATCTGATTTCAGAGAACAGGTTACCTGGGCTTTCTCTGCGAACGTTTTATTTTATACCAAATTGTCCAATATTTACAATATTTTTTTACACTATTCAACAAAGGTTAAGTCATGTTTACTCATCGTTATATTGCCAATTATGACGCTCTCGGTATTCCAGAAGATATTACCCAAACAATTACACGTAGTTTTCAAAACAATCAGCAAAAAGACAATATTCCTTCTGGAAACAATATTAATCAATTGAATTCATATAAAATTATTGGAAATTCAACCTCTATCCGGACCGTAAACGAATCAATTTCAAAACTGGCAAAAATGGACAGAGTTTCCGTACTGATAACTGGAGAACCCGGTACAGGAAAAGAATTGATTGCCAGAGGAATCCACAATGGCAGCAAAAGGAAAAATAAACCTTTCGTGCCAATTAATTGTGCCGAAATAAACCCTGATCTCATTCGCGGGGAACTGTTTGGATACGTAAAAGGAATATTTACAGGTGCAGGGGAGGATACCGATGGATGTTTTTTAAAGGCAGGAGAAGGCACTCTTGTCCTTGACGAAATCGGCGATCTTCCGCTCGAAGCACAGGGCATATTGCTCAGGGTTTTACAGGAAAGGCAAATCCGCAGGATCGGGGATGCAAAAGAAACCCCTGTGAAATGCAGATTTATTTTTATAACCAATAAAAATCTTCGTGAATTAGTCAATTCCGGACATTTCAAGGAAGACCTCTACTACAGAATAACCCAGGGTGAAATATTATTCTCTCCACCTCTCAGAGAGAGACAGGAGGATAAATTGTATATTGCTGTTTACCTTCTTATAAAAATATCAGTAGAGCTCGGGTTCACAAATGAATCGTCTGTCTATATTTCTAATTCCTTTATTCGGGTAATCAACAAATATGAATTCCCAGGAAATATAAGAGAACTTGAGGGAATCATTACCAGAATACTCATTCGCAACCAGACAGGACCGGTGACAGATACGGATTTTTATGGAAGCCTCAATCTGGAAAGGACAGATCACAGCCCACCCTCCAAACTCAGCAAAGACGATCCGGCAATAAAAATCTGGCAGAAAAAACTGCGAGACATCAGCGGCATCCTTTCCAAAAACAAGATTTTCATTGCCGAAAGTCTGGCCTGTTTAACAAAAAAGGAATTCAGCCAGAATGAATTTATTTCTCAAATGAAACGACGTACTCGTCTGCATGACAATACCCTGAGAAGATATCTCTCAATTTTGAAAAAACATAAATTTCTTACTCACAATAACGAAAAAACAAATAAAGTCAGATACAGGATTGCAGATCAGGAAGTACCTGGACTGATGAAAAATGGGGGTCATCTACTTTGAATCGAGAAATAAGATATTGTTTACTGAAGACATATATTAAATATACTGAAGATAAATCTTAAAGACCGCAAAGATATGGAGAACAATATCCGTTGATGGACAAACTACAGAAGGCATGGATTCCGGCCTGATCTCAGATGATCACTGATCCCCCGGCCTTTTTTATTTCCTCCTCAATATAATTCATGGAATAAAAAAGTATCTGGCCATACCTACAGTCTACACCGTCAAAGTTCCCATGTTTGATCAGAGCCTGGTTTCGGCAACCTCCTTTACACAGAGGTAAAAGAGAACATTGTCGGCATTTTTCCGGTAATAAACGATTGCACATGACAGCCTCCCTGTAAAAATCAATTCCCGTAACAACATCACCATAAGCCATTTCCCCGGGTTGCAGACTTGGACAAGGCAGAACAAACCCGGCAGCATCAAAAACAAACCTGTGTTTCAACTCCGCCAGACATGTATTTACAGGTGGAGCGACAGGCGGAGACAGATTTCTCTTAACTGCTTCATGCTGTAACCAAACCTGTTTTTCCGGATCATCCAATCCACCCTTGAATTCATCGCTGTGCCGTTGAGCAAGAATGGGAGTAAACTGCACATCATCAATCGAAATGTCATTGTCAATAAAATCATCCAGCATTTCCGGTGCGCGCAAATAGGAATCATCCAACCCGTCATATTGATATTCAATTCTTATGGAAATATTTCCTGATATTTCTCTCAGATTTTTGACAATCACATCATATGTTCCCTGTCCATTCCTGCCCGGCCGCAAATAATCATGTAAATCTGCAGGCCCCGCAAAACTGACACGGAGTCGATCCAATCCGACTCTCTGCAGTTTTTCAACAGAGTTACTGCTTATCAAGGTTCCGTTTGTCGTTATCTGAAAGCTATACGGAATTCCTCTTTTTTCACAAAACGTTTTTCGTTTTTCAGCAATTTCCAAAATCAGGGAATGCTTCATCCATGGCTCACCACCGGAGTAATCATCTACAACCTCAACTGGCGATGTCTCCTCAATATGTTGAAAATAAAAATCATTTATTCTGTCTGCCGTTTCTCTATCCATGGAAATGCTGCTTTTTTCAATAATACAGTAACGACACCGGTTGTTACACTCTCCTGTTACCAGCATTTTTGAGCCAACGCTTCGTCCGTCATGAATCTGTTGCTGATACCAGTGCTGATACACTTGAAACTCATCTATATTATCTTCAACCCAAATATTCATCTCTACAAGTTTCTTTAACAACTCATTTTTTTTCCCCTTATTTGTAACCAGCTCCCTGATATCATTTTCGGGGAGCAAAACCAGAGAGCCTGTTAATGTATTATAGATTGCACGATGGGATTTTCCCTGAAAGATACAAGCTTTTTCAAGATTGAAAATTGATGATTTATATTGTACCATTACACGGCTCCTTTCCGGACAGATCCACCAGAACCTGTCCGGTTATTTTTTTTACATGCGCCCCAGGGAAACAGAAGCCTCACCGAGAATTAATCCACGTAAAGGCAACTTCCGGGCACGTGCTGTTTCCAGATCAAAACGCACTTGCAGGACCAAATCTGCAGCAAAACAGTTGCGTTTTATTGACATAACAACCTTTTTTAAGAATAACCATTTTACTCTCCTTATTGTTTATGATTCAGGTTGAGCATGCTCTTGACAAACGTATACTTGCACTATCCATACCAAGAGCTCTTCTTTTGGTATATTTATATTTTACAAAACATAAACAGCTATAATAAATGGAACTATTCTTTTCATTTTTGCCCCCTTTTTCTTATTGCACTTTCTGAAGTTATGACTTTATGTAAAATACAGGCAAACAAGTTGTAACTTAAACAGCAAAAGTTGCTTCTTTATAGAAATTTTTATTTACAAAATCGACTATGAACCTTAAAGCGCTCCTGCAGTTTTCAACAGTTTCAATCATCATTTTTTTTTGCAGTTTTCCCGTTTTGGCGCAGGAAAACAGTCTTTCCATGTTTTTTGATGACGAAATGCTGGTGCAGACTGCGTCGCGGCACTCCAAACCACTGACCGAGGTTGCGGAAAACCTCACTGTTGTCAATGGAACCGCCATAAAGGCAATGAATGCCCATACCCTGTATGAAGTACTCGCTCGTGTACCCGGACTCTTTGTCACATATGACGGGATGGATTTTGGCAGCGCTGCTTCCCTGACCATTCACGGTGCAAGCAGCGAAGACCTGCACCGAATCCTGGTTTTACTGGATGGAGTCAGGTTAAACCTGTCTTCAAATGGCAATGCGATTCTGAACGGTATCCCGGTATCAATCATTGAAAGACTTGAAATCATCAAAGGCCCCGCCTCTTCAAGCTGGGGTTCAGCCATGGGTGGTGTCGTCAATATTATCACCAAAGCAGCATGGAAAAAAGGTCATGAGGGGCAGGTATACGGTTCCTACGGCACTGCGGACAGCCGTGAAGTGAGAATGGAACTCTCCGGCAAGGGAACGGATGCGGGCTACTATCTTTTTGCCGGTAACCAACATTCGGACGGACTGACAGAGGACAGGTTCTTTAACAACACTCAGGTCTATGTCAAGGGGAACGCGACACTCAAACCGGGTATCCGGCTGGTGTTGAGTGGAGGCAGTTTCCGGCCCGAATGGAAAAATCTCAATTTTCCCCCAGCGGATCTCATGATTACGGCAGAAAACCGAAATGGTTTTTTCACCAGTGGTCTGGACCAGTCAGTGGGAAATCTGCTCAGTTTTCATTTAAGCGGCGGGATCATCGCCAGAAATTACACAAAAAAGTACAACGTACTTTCGGGGCTGATTGGTACGCCGGATGAAACATTGTCGAAACAGACCTGGCGGGAAAAAAGTTATAACCTGAACAGTAGACTGGTTTACAGTGACGACATTCATACCTTCGTTCTGGGAGCCGAATATGCTTATAACAGACTTGAAACCTCTGTGGATTCAACCGCCACAGCTGTTGTCGCCTGGGGAACATCATCGTCCAGTGAGCTTCCACCGGCCACCAATAAAACTGTTGGTGTCTATCTAAACGATACCCTGTCCTGGGGCAGGTTCACCCTGACTCCTGGAGTTCGCTATGACTATAACTCCATCAGTAATGATTTCATCAGTCCCAGTCTCGGACTGGTTTACAGGGCAACCGAGAACAACAGGCTGCGAATAACTGCGGCCCGTGGTTTTTCCACACCCTACTTTTCCCTGCTGAGAGATATCTCCCAGAATCAATCCTCTAATCCGAACCTTAAACCGGAAGAAATATGGTCAGTTCAAGCTGGCCTGGAAACCAAGTCCATTCCTCTCCTGCTCTGTAAAACAACACTTTTTTTTCATAATATCGACGAGATCTGGGAGTACAGCCCCAACAGTGGCCAAATTGAAAATGGCGACAACACTAAAAGGTCCGGCTTTGAAATTGAAGTGGAATCTGTTCCTTTCCACGGCCTGAGTGTGACGGGCGGATTCACCTATACCATGGATGATCCCGATAACACATCAAGTGAAGATTTTTATAACACCCAGATAACTGTGAACTACACCAACCCGGAACTTTTTTCTCTCCAGCTGTTCGGCACAGCCTTAAAATGGCTGAAAGGAACGACTTTTGAGGCGGAAGAAGATTTCATATGGGATCTGAATATCAGCAGACACTTCCCGTCCGTTTCATTTGCTTCAGGCTTTGATCTTTTTATGACAGTGCACAACCTCTTTAATGGTGATCAATACTGGTCGAGTTTCTATCCCAATCCTGAACGATGGGTTGAGGCCGGATTGAAATTTCGCTTTTAATCCAGGATACAATCAATCACCCGTCCGGGCATTTTGAACATCTTTTTCCTTTTTTCTTTAAAAATTTACCACAGCACTTTTTTTTAGCCTTATCTTTTTTTTTCTTTTTCTTTTTCTTTTTACCCATATTGACTTGCCATGCATTTTTCCTGAAATTATCACATCACAAATCCATTTCCCGCCTGATCTCCCGCCACAGTTTCCTGTAAGCCTTTGCTGCTGCACTTCGTTCTGCATAAGACAAAACAGGTTCTCTGTGCAGACCCATTTTTTCTATGTCAGTGGAGAACGGAATCGATTTCTGCAAAAATTTCCTGTATTTTTTCTTCAGTCTCACCATGGTTTCATTGTGAAGTTTTTTACTTCTCTGTACCATGGAGAAAAACGGTAACAGTTTATTTTTCTGATATTTTTTCTCCCTGAAAAACCCGAACAACTGTTCCAGGGTTCGTTCGGAAAGGGTTGTCGGGATCACCGGAACCACAATCCTGTCCGACACCCTGAACACATTCTCCGAAAGAAGAGAAATATTGGGAGGGCAGTCAAGGATAAGAACATCATAATCATTTTTTACACTCTTCAAGGCCTTTTTCAGACGGGATCTGCTATTTTTCATTCTGGAGAGAAAAATATCAAAATCACGGTAACTCATGTTGGCGGGCAGTAAATCCAGATTCTCGAAATCACTGGCACGAATAGCTCCCGTAAAACAATCAACATCCTTGAAAAAGGCCTGTTTTTTCAACTTTCTGGACGGTTTCACCCGAAAATAAAACCCGGACGCCCCCTGGGGATCCAGGTCGCAGAGCAACACGCGATAGCCGTCCATGGCGCAACTGTAGGCGAGATTGACGGAAGTGGCCGTCTTGCCAACACCGCCCTTATTACTGTAGCAGGCTACTATTTTCATTCTGACAGTCCTTTGACTTGATGTTCAAAAAGTTCCTGAAAAGCCGCGTGAACCTTCTCGGTATCAAACCTGGCAAAATTTTCCATTACCAGATCTCTCTCCCGGCATTGCAACTGGTAGAGCATGGCAGTAAGAGCACCTATGGCCTCGGCCATTTTTATTCCCTTACGACTCCGTTTCATCTTTTCTTCGAAAAACTCAGAGGGAAAGCGCTGCTGCACAGAATAATCGTTAAATCTTCCGAGATTATCCTGCAGTCTTTTCAGGGAACGAATGAGTTTTTTCATTTTTTTCCCGGCAAAAAACGGAGTGGAAAACTCCATGAGATAGCGAAGTTTTTTACACTCTATACGCAGTTCATGAACAACCGCATCTTCTGTGCGGGCATCAATTGACCGGGCAATCCTGCAGACCTTTTTATACCGTTTTACAATACGCTTTGCCGCAAAGACGGATGACACTCTCCTTTTCTGTCTACCATCTGACAGGTTGGATGGATCACTGAACAGTTCTTTCCAGGTATCCATACTCTTTCTATACTCCTTGCTCTTGAGTACCCTGCAGAAAGCACGGTGCTCGGTTTTTCTTACACGCCGCAGATGAGTAAACAGTATTTCCAGCCCTTCGTGACTGCTTTCCGGTACCAGGCTGAAATATCGATCCCGGTCAAGGAGATATACGTCCAGATCCCTCAGACGATTTGTCTTTTTCATCAGCTCACCGAATTCCTTTTTCAGGCGGGCTGTCTCCTTACTTTCATAGATTCCGCTGAAAAGGCTCAGTGCCGAACGTATTTTACGAAAACTCACCCGATAATCGTGTAGAAATTCCGTATCCAGGTCGGCTATAATACCAGGCTCATTCTGCTCGGCAACTCCGAGAGATGTCCTGATTATAGTGGTAACACTCTTTTTAATATCATCCGTCCCGGAAATATCCAGCCGGGGTTTTACCGAGTAATCCCTTGTCTGAATACCCAGCTGTGCATAAACCGCTAGGGGATCACTGTTTTCCTGTGCGCCTTCAGCCAGCAGCCAGGAGACAAGTATTCCATGAGTCTTTTCGTATCCCCGCAGGATTCGGGTTACCCCGAACAGAAGTGATTTATTCTTTCGTCTGAAGGAAAAAAATGACAACCGAACCCTGGTCTTGACCTCATCATCAAGAACCAGCCCTTTATCTTGTCTTATCTTCAGTCCGGCCACGGGATTGATCGCTCTGATTTCCGAGACACCTTTCAGATTATCGCGGACGGGACCACTCTTCAGTTCCGGCAGGAACGACCAGGAATAATCCACCGGCTGTTCAAAAATGTCTCCTGAACGCCAGTCAATAAGAAGCAGACGGTCGTTGATCGAAAACAGCAGTTTTCCGGACTTTCTCACCTCTTCAGTGAATGTATCCAGCAACCTGCCTTCCTCAAACAATCCGGCAGTTACTTCGAGGGAGAACGGACTCTTACCAATTTTCAGGGGTTTGGATTCCCTTATTATTTTATCATCTGGAAAGGTAAAAACAAAAGAAGACGATTCCATAACAGCTTTCCCGGTAAAAGAAAACATCTCTGCCACCAACTGAGTTGAAAAGTTCTGTCATTTATGCCCTTCCAGGTACAAAACAAATGAAAAACCTTGTCAATCAACTCATGGTGACTACAATAAACGCAAGATACTCATTGCCCTGGACCGAAACCTTTGACAACACATTACAACACCTTTATCCATCGATCCTCTTATCCCTGTCTGGCACAGGATCTTTACGATTTTCACGCAAGACCGGGTGCCCTGCAGCGGTTACTGCCTCCCTGGGAAAACACCACGGTCATTTCCAGCGACGAAGGCATAACTCCGGGATCCCGGGCCAGGGTCAAACTGCATACAGGCCCTTTGAGCCTGAACTTTGAAGCACTGCATGTGGAGGAAAAACCTGGGCAAATGTTCAGGGATGTCCAAGAAAAGGGTCCCTTTGCCCACTGGTCACACACCCACATTTTCCATGACAGCGGAGGTAAAACCATCCTGGAGGACAGGATCGAATACGGGCTTTATGGCCATCTATTTATCCCCGCGCTCATCAAACAGCAAATCGAGAACAAACTTACCAGACTCTTCCGACATCGACAACAAATCCTCACACATGATATTGCAGTCCATGGAAAATACAGCAGAAAACCGCTCAATATCCTTGTAACAGGAGCCGGTGGTATGCTTGGCAGAAGATTGCTGCCTTTTCTGACAACGGGGGGACATCGGGTCTGGCGACTCGTCCGCAGGCGCCCCTGTTCCAACAAAAATGAGATTTTCTGGGATCCGGAAAAAAACTATCTGCAGGCAGTTGACCTGCCCCCACTGGATGCGGTCATCCATCTGGCCGGAGAACCGATAGGCCTCAATTGCTGGAACGAGGAGAGAAAAAATAGAGTTCTCACCAGCAGGACAGCAGGAACCGAACTTCTCTCACGGACCCTTGCAGAACTGAATAATCCGCCGTCAGTTCTTCTTTCGGCCTCGGCCGTTGGATATTATGGTGATTGCGGTCACAATCCCGTAGATGAAAACTGCAATCCTGGAGAGGATTTCATCGCACAAGTCTGTCACCGGTGGGAAAAATCCACATTGTCTGCTCAACAGGCCGGTATCCGCACTGTCCTTATGCGGATCGGAGTAACCCTGTCTCCGAAAGGTGGCGCTCTGAAACGTATACTCTCCACGGCCCCTTTCGGATTTATGCGCCATTTCGGCTCCGGCAGGCAATATATCAGCTGGATCTGCGAAGATGACCTGCTTGCGGCCATGCTCCACGCCATGACAACCCCCGCTCTTGAAGGTCCGGTAAACATGGCAGCTCCCCGGGCGGTCACCAATGGAGAACTGATGCGTGTTCTCTCAACCGTAACGGGGCGGCCCCTGCTCCTTCCCATGCCGGGGCGCCTGTTTGAAATCATGTATGGACAAATGGCCCGGGAAGTCATACTCTCCGGGTGTCGTGTTTCCACAAAAAAGCTGGAAAAAACCGGTTTTGTTTTCAACTGGCCGACAATTGAACCGGCACTGGGTTATCTCCTTGGAAAAGAACAGAAAGAACCATGAGCAAATCACTAAAATCACTTTTCTGGATCATCATGACAACGGCCCTGACCTTCGGATTTTTCCATCACCTCATTGACCCGAAGGTCCTCAATTTTGAACGACTGCATATTTTCCTCTTCAACCTGTGCGGCGGCGGCACCATGCTCGTTTACTTCACGGAAGATCAACCACAGTTGAGCCGGCGAGGCATCTTCTTTCTCTGTTTTTCACTTCTTTTTGCCTTCTGTGCCTTTATGCAGTGGTACGGATTTACCCTTGTTATTCCCCTGGTTCTCGCCACTATCCTTGAATCGGTCAGGATACACCATTTCGGCAGCTTTCTCCCCCGGGGGCTTTTTTCAAAGCGGGAAAAAACCTCAACAAAATTTCACCAGGCCTCCCTTCTCTGCCTTTCCCTCGGTCTTGTAATTTCCAGTCTCGCCATCCTCAACAGTGAATACGGCCACTGGCTTACCCTGGACAAACTGAAGCTGGACACCTTTTTCCTGGGATTCTCCTTTCCCCTCTCTCTGATCACCATGTCCGTCATTTTTGGGCTGATGAAAAATAATAATACCCCTCCCATCGGCACACTCAAGGAAATTTCCTTCTGGATAATCAATCTCGGGGTCATTATTTTCTTTCTCTTCATCCTGGCAAACTGGTTTATTCCCCAGGTCCTTATTGCCTCAACCCTGTTTCTCACCGTGGCTCTGATCTTTTATCTCTACTGGTACCAGGGGAAACGACTGCAGCAGAAGGCCTTTCTCACCTCCGGCATTCTTTTTCTACTGGTCACTTCGGTAACAGGTATTCTTTATATTCTGCTGGCCTTCAGCAAAAATTATGATCACCAGCAGGCTCTGCCTCTTCTGAGAATGCATGCCTTCACCGCCCTCTATGGCTGGAACCTGAGCGGCCTGACCGTGATAAGCAGACACAAGGATTTCCCCCTTCGCCTCCATTCCCGCAAAGTTCTTTTCCTTCACTGGCTTACCGTGCTGATTCTCTGTCCCCTGGGATATTTTTATCCGCTTTTCGCCATCGCAGCCGTTCTCTGTTATGGCTGGTTGCTTGCCGTTCTCCTCTTTAATGAAGGCAGGATGGATCAGAAAATTGTCGAGCTTGAAGACAGAATTCTTAACACAGAAAAATAGACCGTGTCTACAACCTGATGCAAACCGTGACACCACCATCACTGTTCTGAACAGCAATTTCCCCATTGTGAAGATCAATGATTCTTTTGACAATAGTCAAACCCAGTCCTGATCCGCCAAGATCTGTGGCACGTGATTTCTCAACCCGGTAAAACTGGTTAAAAATACGACCCAGGTCTCTGGCTGGTATTCCCCCACAGGTATTGAACAGTTCCACGTAAACACCTTCTTCTTTCCGGTAAAGGGAACAACGAATCTGCGAATCATTGCCGGTAGTATATTTTACCGCATTGTCAACAATATTGATCAGGGCCCTTCTTAATTTTTCCCTGTCGCCCCCAGGTGAATATCGGGCTGAATATCAGTGACAAGCCTGATTTCTGCAGCGGCAATAATTTCCTTGAAATCACATAATACGGCAGAAACCATATCCGATAGATCAACATCCTCCGGTTCGAATGAATCCTTCAGCTCCAGGGCTGAAAGATCAAGCAGATCTTTGACCAGCCGATCCATGCGATAACAGTTCTTTATCTGTACATCAACCTGCTGCTGGAAATCCTCCGGCAGATCGTTTCTGATCCACGCCTCATCAAAAAAAAGACGCTGCATGGCCAGGGGTGTTTTCAGTTCGTGGGAGGCATTGGCAATAAATTCCTTCTGGCGTTCAAAAGAATACTGCAATCTGTCGAACATCCGGTTCAGTGATGTGGCAAGGGTGTAAATTTCATCCCGGTTCTTTGCGACCGGAATCCTCTTGTTGAGTGTCTTTTCCGTAATTTCCCGGGCCAGGGAATTAATGGTCGCAATCGGCTGCAGTATTTTTCCTGCGGCAAAATACCCAAGCCCTACCAGGGCAAGGGCAAATACGATGAGACCTGCTGGAATGGCAATGGCCAGATCGGTGACTTCTTCCTCCAGTTTTTCCATTGGTCTGGCGATCTGAACAAGGTATTTCTCCCCCTGAAAATCAAGCGTAAAGACTCGAACCCTGAATGTCATATCAGTACCGTCATCCGGATCAAGATTGGCTGCTTCAGGGATATATCAGCACTGTAGTTATATCGTGTTGTTTCAGTTTTCAACGGCAGATCTACAAACCGTGTCATGGCGGAAGCAAAAACAAGCTCTTTCCGATGATTAAATACTTTAAACCAGTATAGCCTGCCTATAGATTCCAACATGGGATCATCCGGGGAACGGGAGAGTTTTCCCGCCACAGGAGCCAGCCCGGTCAGAAGGGTCCTGGCTTGACTTCTCAACTCCGCATCAAGAAGTTCATAGGGTTGTTCAATCAGTTCATAGGTGACAACAATTGAAAAAAGCAGACCCGCCACCATACCGGCAGCGGTAATCCAGACAGTTATTCTGTTACGGATTTTCACTGGGAATCATCCTTGATCATATACCCCACACCCCTCACGGTTCGAATCACCTGTCCTCCGGGATCATTGATTTTTCTGCGGAGATTCTTGATATGGACATCGATATTATTAGACATGCTGTAGGTATCAAACTCCTCACCCCAGACATGTTCGGCAATATTAAACCGGGATACGGCCCTGTTCATATTGTACAGGAGAAACTCAAGAATCAGAAATTCTTTCGGGGTAAGACTGACGGGATTGTCATCAAGAAAAACCTCCCTTGAAGCCGTGTTAATCCTGATCTTATCCTTCTGCAGAACTGAGGAGGCAAGGTCATTTCCCCGTCGCAGGAGGACACGGATCCTGGCAAGCAGTTCTCCCATGGAAAACGGTTTGGTCAAGTAATCATCGGCCCCCATGTCAAGCCCCTTGATTTTGTCTTCAGTCATCCCTTTTGCCGTAAGCATCAGTACCGGTGTTTTTACATTCTCCCGCCGCATTTCATTGATAACCGAATATCCATCCAGTTTCGGCAGCATGATATCCAGCAGGATAAGGTCATAGGAATCAACAAAAATCCGTTCCAGGGCTTCCTCTCCATCATAAGCCATATCAACGGTATAGCGCTGTTTGAGCAGAATCTGCCTGATCTGGTGAATCAGCTCGGGTTCATCATCAATGATAAGTATTCGCATCCCGCCTCCTCATTGCCGTTTTACATCAACAGTTTGTTTTTTACCTAAATCCTGCACTTCGGGAACAAAGAAAAAATATTTATAATGTATAAACAGATAGTTATAATATTACAGTAGGGGCTGTACTACTCACTATCAGAGTGAGATTGTTTTTTCTTTATTCCCTTGCCCTGGGGGATTGGCAATTTTATCGAATCTGCTTCGTTATCAAGTGCTTGAAGTATGTTAATACGTCTGCGCCCTTGATGCCTCGCATCTCCGAAAAACTTGCCAATTGCAGGATTTAGGTTTTAAAAGATGTGTTTCCGAGCTGATTATATCATTTCCACATGAAGAAAAGATAAAGAGGACACTATTTCCCTTAAATTTCCACCTGACTGTTTCATCTACACAGTGATACATAATTTTACGTTTTCACAACAGCCCTTATCCCACTTCTCGTTTATTTTCCAAAACTGCGTTCATTGTTCTTCATCATTTCTTAATGAGTTCTCTGGTAAAAGAGGAAACATCACAAACAAGGACACAGTAAAGGAGCATTTATGCAAAAAGGATTCCTCCCTTTCTCCAGACCGTCAATTAGTAACGACGACATATCAGCCGTAGTTGAAGTATTGCAGAGCGGATGGCTCACAACAGGAAGCAGATGCCAGGAATTTGAAAAAACATTCCGGCACTATTGCGGGTGCAGAGAGGCAGTTGCCCTTTCCTCGGCCACCGCCGGAATGCACCTTCTGCTGCGTGCTCTGGAAATAGGCCCTGGAGATGAAGTGATCACCCCTTCGATGACCTGGGTTTCCACTGTAAATATGATCGTCTGCAGTGGAGCAACAGTGGTTTTTGCCGATATTGACCGGGATACACTGATGACCGGAATTGAGCATGTCGAACCTCTTGTTTCAGAGAAAACAAAGCTGATCATTCCCGTTCATTTCACGGGTGCGGCCGTCGACCTTGCCCCCCTTCGTAAACTTGCCGCTTTCCGCGGAATCACACTTGCGGAGGATGCAGCCCATGCTGCAGGAACTGAATACAACGGTGAAAAAATCGGCAGAAGAGGAACGGCGATCTTCTCATTCCACCCGACAAAGAACATTACATGCGGAGAAGGCGGCATGGTCTGTTCCGATGATGACAGACTGATACAATCCATCCGCCGACTCAGGTTCCATGGCCTGGAAGAGGATGCCTTTGATCGAAAAACCCAGGGAAGGCAACCATGGGCCGAGGTGGTTGAACCTGGATTTAAATACAACCTGACCGATATTTCAGCAGCACTTGGGCTGCACCAACTCCGCCAACTGGACACCTTCATACAACACAGAAAAACCCTGGCAGATCATTACCTGAACCTGCTGCATGAAGTGGATGAAATCATCCCCCTGCAGATCCAGCCCTCCACCAGCCGTCATGCCTGGCATCTTTTCGTGATCAGGCTCACTCCTGAACGAATGACAATGGACAGGGATACGTTCATGACAGAGATGGCCCGGCGTAATATTGGCACAGGCCTCCATTTTCGCGCTGTCCATGAACATGAATATTACCGCAGGATCTACCCCAACGCTGCCGAGGCACTTCCAGCAACGGAATGGAACTCTTCCAGAATATGCTCCCTGCCACTCTTTCCTGGAATGAAAATCGAAGACGTGGAACATGTGGTTTCAACTCTCAAGGAGGTTCTGACTCAATGAAGAAAAAAGAAATTGATCTTTCCCTGGTAATCCCCATCTACAACGAGGCGGAAAACCTGCGGGAGCTAATAAGGCGCTGCCTGCTGGTCTGCAGACAGTTGAACCGCTCTTTTGAGATTATCCTGGTCAACGACGGAAGCAGGGATGATTCAGCTCGCCTGATTGCCGATGCCACGAAAACAGCGGGCAACAATATCACCGGTATATTCCTGAACCGGAACTATGGCCAGCACGCAGCCGTTATAGCAGGAATGACCCGGAGCAGGGGAAATATTGTTATTACTCTCGACGCCGACCTGCAGAATCCGCCCGAAGAGATCCCGAAACTGCTGCGGGAAATAGAAAAAGGTTTTGATGTTGTCGGTACGATCAGGACCAACCGTTGTGACAGCCTGTTTCGAAAATTCTTTTCCGGTATCGTCAATTCTGCTGTCCGCAGGGCAACAGGTGTGATGATGCATGATTACGGTTGCATGCTGAGGGGTTACAGACGTCCTGTCATAGAAGCCATTCTCCAATGCAGGGAACGTTCCACCTTTATACCTATTCTTGCAAACAGTTTTGCCGGGTCAACCAGTGAAATATCCGTCCAGCATCAGCCGCGAAAGAACGGAGAATCCAAATATTCAATTTTCAAGCTGATCTCGCTGCAGTTTGATCTGTTGACTTCCATGTCAACCTTTCCCCTGAGGCTGCTTTCATTTCTTGGAACCGTAATTGCCCTCAGCGGTATGACGTTCGGCGCCTTTCTCATGGTCATGCGCTTTCTCATGGGTGCCGCCTGGGCTGCCCACGGGGTCTTTACCCTGTTTGCCGTACTCTTTGTCTTTATCGGCGCCCAGTTTATCGGTCTCGGGTTGCTCGGTGAATATATTGGCCGAATTTACCAGGATGTCCGTGCCAGACCACGCTACCATATCCAGTCAATATTGACTGAACAGCAACAGGATAATCCACCCGTCTCAAATAAACCCGACAGGATCCTGTCGGAATACCCCGTTAACACTGAAAAAAAATCCTATGAAAACTGTTATACTTGCCTATCATAATATCGGCTGCGCAGGCATCAGGGCACTCGCCAGGCATGGTTTTGATATCCAGGCCGTTTTTACCCACAAAGATGACAACAGGGAAAACATCTGGTTTGACTCCGTCGTGGAAACTGCAGTGGAAAAAAGCCTTCCCGTCTACGCACCGGACAATATTAACCATCCTCTCTGGGTTGAGCGAATCAGGAAAATGTCTCCGGATATTATTTTTTCCTTCTATTATCGCACCCTGCTCTGCAAAGAAATTCTTGCCCTGCCATCGAAGGGCTGTATCAATCTGCACGGCTCTCTTCTACCCCGCTACAGGGGACGATGTCCGGTAAACTGGGTCCTTATCAACGGGGAAGAAAAGACAGGAGTCACCCTCCACTATATGGAACGACAGCCGGACCGGGGTGATATTATCGCCAGAGAAGAGGTGGCGATTTCCCGCGGAGATACTGCCTTTACCCTCCATGGTAAGCTGACGAAAGCAGCGACACACCTGCTGGATAAAACGCTTCCCCTCATCAGCCGGGATCAGATTACCGCCACTCCACAGGAAAGTGCAGACGCCTCATATTTTGGTGGCCGCGGGCCCACCGATGGAGAAATAGACTGGCGAAAAACCGGAGAAGAAATCTACAATCTCATCCGGGCTGTAACCAGGCCATACCCTGGTGCTTTCAGTTATCTGGGCGACCGCAAGGTCCTGTTCTGGACGGTAAGCGTTGCAGACAAACAGCCTCTGAACTCAGCAGGAACTGTTCTTTCAACAACTCCCCTGCGAATCGCCTGCGGTGATGGCTCGCTTGTCGTCCACACAGGCCAGACTGAAAAGGGACTGTATGTGAGCGGTAACCAGCTCGCCGAGGAGTTGGGGCTGGCCGTTGGAATGAAATTTGGCAGAAAGATATCCCCCGGCAACAATGAAAAAAAGAAAAAACATGTCCTCATCCTCGGAGCAGACGGCTTTATCGGTAACCACCTGAGTGAACGCCTGCTGGCAAGCGGACGCTACGAGGTACATGCCATGGATCTGGAAAATAAATCCATCAACAGGCTGCAGGGTGTTCCTGGTTTTCATTTCAGTGAGGGCGATATTTCAATACACCGGGAATGGATTGAATACCATGTAAGAAAATGTGATATCATCCTGCCCCTGGTTGCAATCGCCACCCCGGCTGAATATGTCCGTAACCCGCTCCGGGTCTTTGAGCTTGATTTTGAAGAAAATCTACGTATCGTGCGCTACTGCGCAAAATACGGCAAACGGATCATCTTCCCCTCAACTTCGGAAGTCTACGGTATGTGTGGGGAAAATGAATTTGATGAAGAGCATTCAAAACTCGTGCTGGGGCCGATCCACAAGCAGCGATGGATCTATTCCTGCAGCAAGCAACTTCTTGACCGGGTTATCTGGGCATACGGAGCAACCAGGGGATTGCAGTTTACTCTTATCCGACCATTCAACTGGATAGGTCCCCGTCTGGACAACCTGGAATCGGCCCGAATCGGCAGTTCCCGCGTCATTACAAAACTAATTCTCAACCTGGTAGAAGGCACGCCCATCAACCTGGTGGATGGAGGCAGACAGAAACGATGCTTTACTGATGTAAAAGACGGTATAGAATGCCTCTTCAGGATTATCGAAAATTGTGACAACTGCTGCGACAACCGTATCTTCAATATAGGCAATCCCAATAATGAAGCCAGTATTCATGATCTGGCTCAACTGCTGACGGACAGATTCGAACAGCACCCGCTGCGACCAAACTTTCCTCCCCTGGCAGGAATGCAGGCGGTGGAGAGCAGGGAATTCTATGGCTCCGGCTACGAGGATATCCAGCACAGAAGGCCGTCAACCCGTTTGGCAAACCGTCTTCTTGGCTGGGAACCCAAAATTTCCCTCCACCAGTCTGTTGAAGAAACCCTTGACTATTTTCTCCAGCAGGCACTGGAAAATTCAAGATAATGTGCGAAATAGAAAAAACGACAGGCCTACGCATTGACGTGGACACCCTGCGCGGCACAAGGCAAGGTGTTCCCGCTCTGCTTGAGGATCTTGCCCGCTTCGGTATTAAGGCAACGTTCTTTTTTTCTGTCGGTCCCGATAATATGGGCAGACACCTCCGGCGTCTTATCAGACCAGCTTTTTTTTTAAAAATGATTCGCAGCAATGGTGCAAGCCTGTACGGCTGGGACATCCTTTTCCGGGGAACTTTCGGACCCGGACCGATAATAGGCTACCGGTGCGGGGACATTATCCGCAAAACCGCCGAAGCCGGACATGAAACAGGCCTCCACGCCTGGGATCACCACCTGTGGCAGAATAAAATAGAAACTCTCGATATCGGCCGAATATACACTGAACTGACAAAGGGTAAAGAACTGCTGGAACAGCTGACATCCCAACCTGTTTACTGTTCTGCTGCACCCGGCTGGCGGGCAACGGACAAAAGCCTGCTTGAAAAAGAATTGCTGAAATTCCACTATAATGCAGACTGTCGCGGAACTTCTCTTTTTTTTCCCAAGGTCAACGGAAAAACACTGACCCAGCCACAGGTACCAACCACCCTGCCGACCTACGATGAGGTTATCGGCAGGAAGGGTATTACAATGACCACCTACAATGATCACCTGCTCTCGCTCATCAAACCGGACAGGCTCAACGTCCTGACAATCCACGCTGAAGTGGAAGGCCTCTACTGCCGGCAACTGTTCAGAGAGTTTCTTGCGATGGCACAGGAAAAAAACATCAGGTTCGTCCCACTTAAAACAATACTGAAAACCGATAAACCGCTGTCTGTTTCGCCTGTAACCAGAAAAAAAACTACAGGGAGGGACGGATGGATTTCCCAACAGTATCAGAATTATCAAACAGGAACAGCCAATGACACGTAACGCATTTTCTTTTCTGCTGCTCTTTCTTTTTATTGGACTCTACCTGGCACCACTGGGCCAACGCCCGCTGATTATTCCCGATGAAACCCGGTATGCGGAAATACCAAGAGAAATGGTGGCGACCGGCGACTGGACAGTACCCAGGATTAACGGTGGCAGATACTTTGAAAAACCGGTATTAGGCTATTGGCTGACGGCCATTTCCCTGACGGTTTTTGGAGAAAACAACTTTGCCGTCCGTTTTCCCCAGGCCGCGTCAACAGGCTTGACCGCACTGCTTGTCTTCCTGCTCTGCATGCAGGTAAAACGAAACGATACATGGTTTCCATGGCTTGCAGCACTGATATACCTTACTTCCCTCAGTGTCCTGGGAATCGGAACCTTTGCCGTGCTGGACCCGCTGTTTTCCTTTTTTCTCAGCGGTTGCCTTATCCTTTTTTTTCTTGCTGCAGAAAAGATTCCCGGCTCCAATTCAGAAAGAATTTTTCTGTTTGCAGCAGGAATATTGGCCGGTCTGGCCTTTTTGACCAAAGGATTTCTTGCCTGCGCGATCCCTGTTCTTGTGGTTGCTCCCTACCTGCTGATCCGTAAACGTCCCCGTGACATGGTGCGAATGGTCTGGATACCGATCCTTGGAGCCGTCCTGGTCAGCCTGCCCTGGTGTATACGTATCTATCTCAGGGAACCTGACTTCTGGCATTTTTTCTTCTGGAACGAACATATCCGCCGTTTTCTCTCGGAGAATGCCCAGCATCGCCATCCGTTCTGGATCTTTGCAGCATCACTGCCGGGAATGTTCCTGCCCTGGACATTGCTGTTTCCTTCCGCCCTCATCGGCCTGCGAAAAAAACAGTGGAAGAACTGGGCTGAATACCGATTGTATCTCTTCTGCTGCTGCTGGTTTTTCCTGCCGTTTCTCTTTTTTTCCCTCTCCAAAGGAAAACTTGTTACCTACATCCTGCCATGCTTTCCACCCCTGGCTGTTCTTTTTGCCCTCGGACTCGATCACATCCTGCGCAACAGACGGATAAAGCATTTTTTTCAACACAGTGTCGCCATTGCCGCACTGCTTGTCTTCCTGGCCCTTGTGACACTTGTTGAACTTTATTTTTTCTGGCCGGAAAATTATTCCCTGTTTCGCCATACCTATCAATGGCTGTTACTCGGCAGCACATTTTCCGTCATGCTCATACTGTTGTTTGTCACCTTTCGAGCCAAAAACATGCTTAAAAAGACTGTGCTGTTTTCTTTCGCGTTTACGATACTGTTTGTAATGGTCAACTTCACTCTTCCCGACCTCACCCTCCAGAGAAAAGCACCGGGAGAACTCATTCGCCGAAATGCCCGTTTCATAAAACCAGACACTTTTGTGCTTGCGGGCGAACAGGCAGTACGGGCGGTCTGCTGGTATCTGAAGCGACATGATGTTTTAATGATTGAACGTGCGGGAGAACTGCGATACGGCCTGAAATATGAAGACAGCAACCGGTCATTACTGAGTCCACATGAGGCCGCAATGCTGATCAAAAAACATCCCGGCCGGGTCGTGCTGATTGCGGATACCAACCAGTACAAACAATGGAAACACCTCCTTCCTTCTCCTGTTTCCATCGACTCCAACGGAAAAGAGGGCTATCTGCTTCTCACCTATTAACCCACATTTCTCATGAACATTGTGTCAATTTTGAGAATAGTTGTAGAATACAAATAATTAGCCAACTATCAGTAATCGAACAAAATTCACACAATGTTCACCCAAGGTCAGCCCAGGCGACGCCATCTTCTGCAATATTTCAACGGTAAATATAGGTCACTATTATTTGATGGACTCGTAAAAACTCCGATCTACTGCGTTGTGGGGTGATCGTGTAATGCTCGACGTACTCTATGTACGCCTGCGCTTACACGACACCGCCACGCCTTGTATATCGAAGTTTTTCCAGAGTCCACCTGGGAACGTTGAACGACTTTTTACGAGATCATCATTATTTACTGTTGAAAATTTTGAAGCTGACGCCGCCTGAACTGATGAGGTAAAATGAGAAGGCTGGTTCTCCCGAGCTATGTTATAGAACATGCTCAACCATAAAACGCAGTCATGATGCTGCAAAAAAAGGAGAACCAGCCATGAACAGTATAACAATTGGAATGGATTTAGGCGATAAAACAAATTTTGTTTGTATTGTGGGTGACAGAGGTACCATCCTGCTGAGTAAATTTATAGACAACAATGTAGAATCCATAAGAAAATTTTTTAGGAAATATAAAAGAACTACGGTCGCTATTGAAGCGGGAACTCATTCCCCATGGATGAGTAGACTCCTGAGCTCCATGGGCTGCAATGTTTTAGTGGGGAACCCAAGAAAACTACGTGCAATATGGGAGAGTGATTGTAAGACAGATCAGCGAGATGCTGAAATGCTTGCAAGGATAGCACGATTCGATCCCAATTTGCTTTATCCGATACAACATAAAGGTGAACAGGTACAAGCGGATCTTGCACTATTGCACTCAAGAGATTTATTGGTGAGAACCCGCTCCAGTCAGATTAATCATGTTCGTGGCATTGTAAAATCCTTTGGTGAGCGGTTACCAAGTTGTAGCACAGAATGTTTTCATAAAAAGGCTATATCCCATATTCCTCAACAGTTGCAGCTTGGCCTTGGACCTGTACTGATACTCATTGCACAGCTTAACAAACAAATTAAAGCTTTGGATAAAGAAATCGAGAGTATTAGCAGTGAGCGGTATCCTGAGACAGAGTTGCTCAGGCGAGTGAAAGGAGTCGGTCCTATAACAGCTCTGGCATTTGTGTTGACGGTTGAAGATCCTGGTAGATTTGGAAAAAGCAGACAGATTGGCCCATATCTCGGGCTGACACCTCGTCGCGATCAATCTGGAGAGACAGATAAACAGCTTCGAATAACCAAAGCTGGCAGTCCGTTTTTACGAAAGCTATTGATAAATTCGGCGCAATATATTCTTGGCCCATTTGGAGAGGACTGTAACCTGCAACGTTTTGGTTTACGTCTGGCATCTAGAGGCGGGAAAAATGCAAGACGTAAAGCTGTAGTGGCAGTGGGAAGGAAACTAGCAATACTCCTACATCGTCTGTGGAAATATGGAGAAATATATGACCCGGTTTACAAACGTAACGTTTTATCAAGAAGAAAGGCAGCATGAGTTACATAGTCTCACTGCACCTGTCAAGGACAATGTTCCCCAGGAACCGTAAGTACCCGGTAATACATACTGTGACACTTAAAATGAACTTGGTGAGTATATTTATAGAGGAACATTCTCCTTGACAGCTTTGTTCGTTATGTACAACCGGTAACTGTGAAAAGGGGAAAAATGATTTTCCCTTTTTATAAGCAACGTAAAATGAGTGGAGACTTTCAAGTCATTTTGAAAATAAAGCCCTGAATAAAGAACGTCCCGTCCGGAAGACTGCGTGAATTTCTCTGGTCTGTCATATGCCAATGACAATTTTTAAGACCGATGATGAGGTGGCAGCTCCAGGACGGACCCTACAATGCACCGAACTTTTTGGCAGAGGTTCATAAATGAGTGCGAATGGAAGCATGACGTTTCAGGGATTATTTAAAAAATGGTTCGCCACGTCGAACTTATATCTTGACAAGCCTTCTCATGGAAGAAATGCGGGTTAACCAGTGCCCAGCTCCCGGTCGATCTCATCAATCTTCTCCTGGGCCGTTTCCCATCGCTCATACCAGCGGTCCAGGCGACGCTTGCAGGCCTCATACTCCCGACCCGCCTCGGCCCAGCCGTTTTCATCCGAATAGAGTCCGGGATCGGCCATGCGCTCTTCCAACGCCTGTTTTTCCGCCTCCAGTTTTTCCACCTCTTTTTCGGCTTCCGCCACCTTTTTCAGCCAGGGACCGGCCTTTCTGCTGCGCTTTTGTCTGCGCTCCGCCTCAATTCGCTTTTTCTCTTTTCTGGATTCCTTTGACTCATCCGTTTTTTTCCGCCTGCCACCCTTGTCCTCCCTGCTTTCTTCTGCCGCCTGTTCCTCCTCCCTGCGCCGCAGGTATTCGGAAACATTTCCCTCGTAGAGAACCATTCCACCATCTTTTACCTCCAGCACCTTATTTACAAAGCTGTCGAGAAAATATCGGTTATGGGAAACGACGATAATAGTACCGTCATACTGGGCCATGGCCTCCTGCAGCACCTCCTGAGAACTCATGTCCAGGTGATTGGTCGGTTCATCCAGCAGCATACAGTTTGCCGGGGTGGCGATCATCCGGGCCAGGGCAAGGCGGCTTTTTTCTCCCCCGGAAAGCACCGCCACCTTCTTGTCCACATCATCGCCCCGGAAGAGAAAAGCGCCAAGCAGGGAACGCGTGCGGGTGATGGTCATCTCTTCACCCCCAAGGGTCATGGTCTCAAGGACGGTGAGCTCAGGAGACAGTTCCCGTGCCTGGTGCTGGCCGAAATAGGACATTTTCACGTTTGCCCCCAGCTTCAATCTGCCGCTGTCCGGCTCAGTTTCTCCGGCCAGAATCTTCATAAAGGTCGACTTTCCGGCACCGTTCACTCCAACCACAGCCACCTTGTCACCACGGTTAAGCAGCATCTCCACCCTGGAAAAGACAGTCTTTCCGCTATAACTTTTACTTAAATTTTCAATCAACAGCACATCCCGACCTGAATGAGGCGCTGGAGGAAAGGTGAATTTTATCTGCTGCTCATCACTTTCCAGTTCAATCAACTCCATCTTCTCCAACTGCTTCACCCGACTCTGTACCTGTTTTGCCTTGGTGGACTTGGCCCGAAAGCGCTCAACAAAACGCATGGTCTGGCGAATCTTTGCCTGCTGGTTGTCGTAGGCGTTTTTTGTAATACTCCGGCGCTCGGCCTTTTCCCTTACGTAGTAACTGTAATTACCCTTGTACACATCCAGGCGACCCAGGGTAATCTCCCATGTATATTCAGTAATCTTATCGAGAAACATCCTGTCATGGGAAATAATGACCATGGCCCCTTTGTAATTTCGCAGAAACTGCTCCACCCATGTGAGGGACTCAAGATCAAGGTGATTGGTCGGTTCATCCAGCAGCAGAAGGGAGGGCGCTTCCAAAAGCATCTTGGCCAGCTTCACCCGCATCTGCCAGCCACCGGAGAAAGCGGCCACCGGCTTTCCCAGATCCTCCGTAGAGAACCCAAGCCCCTGAAGCACTTTTTCTATCCTGCCGCGGATTGTATATATATCGCTGTCATCAAGGCGGTGCTGAATCTCCCCCTGCCGTTTGAGCAGTACCTGGAAATCATCTGATTCCGGCGATATTTTGCTCATCTTCTCATGGAGCTGTTCAACCTCTTCCTGCAAAGCCAGCAGGGAAGCAAAGGCACTCTTCGCCTCTTCATAGAGGGATCTTTCAGACACCAGATCATCAGATTCCTGGGCCAGGTAACCAACGGTAAAATGCTTTGAGCGGCTGATCACCCCGTCATCGGTTGCTGAAACACCCGCCATAAATTTTAAAAGGGTCGATTTGCCGGCTCCGTTCACTCCCACGAGACCAATACGATTACCGCTGTGCACCTGCACCGATACATTTTTAAAGAGATGTTTCTTGCCATACCTCAAGTCCAGATTATTTACTGACAACATATCTGATACTGCCTCGCTGCAAAGTTTTATCTACTGTAATCGTAAAGCGGCCGCCAAAACCGAGCTGCTCAAGCCGTTTTATATTTTGACGACGTCTGCCGACAATCTGGGACATGTCCCGATGGGACACTGTTATTTCCAGGCTTTCACCTGCTGCCAGCCGAAAAAGTCTCTCCCGCATTTCCCGATAATGAAGCCGTGACCTGACCAGCTCCCCGAAAGCAGGATGATGCGGCCCGGCCACCATACTTTTACGTAATGACTCGGACGGCTGCAACCCCATGCGTATCACGGGGATACCCGCTTCTTCCAACTGACTGCAGGCGAGTGCAGACAGCGCTATGGCCCGGTTCAGAGACAGGGGACGAAATTCTCCCCTGTTATAGAGCAGCTCAAGCCCGGAACCCTTCACCACCACAACCGGGTAGAGACGGACAAATCCAGGTCGCAGATTCCGCACCCTGGCAATCCCACGGAGAAAGGTGGCAGTGGTCTCCCCCGGCAGACCAACCATAAGCTGAATGCCGATTTCCATTCCACCCTCCCGTAGTACCTCCACGGCAGTCAGGATGGAGCGAACATCATGCCCACGGCGGGATATTTTCAAGACCCTGTCATCAAGGGACTGAGCCCCCAGCTCCACAGTCTTGACCCCATGACGGGACAACATCAGGCAGATTTGCTTATCAAGACAATCAGGGCGGGTGGAAAGCCGGATGGAATGAACTTCTCCCGACTCAAAAAAGGGGCGGACCGCAATCAGCATACGTTCCTGTTCACGGAGAGGGAGACAGGTAAAAGAGCCGCCATAAAAGGCTACCTGCACCCTGTCATTCTGCCGACAACGACTGAGCCATTCCCGAACAGTTCCTGCAATTTCCTCTGCCGAATGACGATTGTCAGCCTCCCCCGTAATTGATCGCTGATTACAGAAAAGACACTGGTGGGAACAACCCAGGTGGGGAATAAAAACCGGTATTACCAGGGACATTTACAGGGAACCATCCTGCAGCTTTTTAAGGGCGGCCGCTGCGGCGCGCTGTTCCGCCTCCTTTTTGGAACCGGCCTGGCCCAAACCCAGGACATCTCCTCTAAAGTCGGCGGCTATGGTGAAAATCTTCTGGTGGGAAGGCCCTTCCTCCGCCTCCACTCTATACTGGGGAGCCTCGTTATACCTTTCCTGGAGAACCTCCTGGAGCCTGCTCTTGGCATCGGCAACCAGCATATCTTCTTTTTTTTCTTCAATGGCCGGAACAAAATATTTCTCCACAAGTTCCCTGACCGTTTCATAACCGCCATCCTCAAAAACGGCCCCTATTACCGCTTCATAACCACAGGAGAGGATGGACGACTTATTCCTGCCGTTGGAGGCATCTTCCCCCTTTCCCAGTGAAAGGAAATCCCCGAGACTGACATTTCTTGCCATTTCCGCAAGATGTGATTCATTCACCAGGGCCGAGCGAAGGCGTGTCAACTCCCCTTCCCGCATCTTCGGATATTTTTTATAGAGAAGATTGCCCACAACCAGGTCGAGCACGGCATCTCCCAGGAACTCCAGGGTCTGGTTGTCCTGTCCGGCCCTGCCCCGCTCAAAGGCATAGGACGAGTGGACCAGTGCCCGCTGTAGAAGACGTAAATCCGTGAACCGGTACTCAATTATCTTTTCAAACCTGCTCAACTCTTCCTTGTTCCTGCGAACAAGTGAATCAATACCCAAACCCATTTTTTAAATATTTCCCTTGTCAAAAACTAAAACTGTGGTATAAAGATTGCCGCAACATCTTCGGCGGCGTAGCCAAGTGGCTAAGGCAGTGGTCTGCAAAACCATTATTCATCGGTTCGACTCCGATCGCCGCCTCCAGCAATTTCAAAGGGATTACAGATTATCATAATTTGTAATCCCTTTTTTTTATCTAAAAATCCCATAGCAAAAGGTTTTTTTGCCGTAGTCGGATTTTCAATACTCTGTTGTAGCCGAGCTTTAAGGTCCGGCTACGCCGGTTTATTTGAAAATCCCGCCACCAGAGGTTATTCTGTCGCCAACCTCGTGGACCTGTAAATACCGCATATCACAGTACAGGTCAAGGTGGATCATAATTCTCCCTCATATATGCGGGGATACTGTAAGGGTTAAGCCCCTTTTCTCTTTCCGGGAAAACCTTCAGCAATTCACAGAGAAAAACAGTATAATAATAAAATTCCATTCAATTTTCTTTCAGATATCTGCAACACACCTGATAAGACAAGCAAATTCTCAGGCTCACAAAAAGGTTGAGTTTCGTACGTAATTCGCTTTTAAAAAGGTATATGCCAATCAAGGTAATTCAGATGAAAATTAACCCAGCTCATATCTCCCCTTGTGGGCTTTATTGTGGAGTTTGCGGCATCTATCATGCCACCCGGGAAAACAACCTGCGATTCCTGAAAGTACTTTTAAGAATGTACAAATCAATTCTCCCGGGAACAGAAGGTTACACGATAGATGACCTCCGCTGTGACGGTTGCCATGCCGAAAGAAGATCTTTTACCTGTAGATCATGTGCAGTTCGAGATTGTACAGAGAAAAAACAATATGATGGATGCCACGAATGCAATTCCTTTCCATGTTCACTCATTATCAATTTTCCTGTAAAAACGGGGAGAAAAGTAATATTACGAACTATACCTTACCGTCGGGAACATGGAACGGAGAAATGGATCAGGGATGAAGAAAAACGGTATTTCTGTCCTGGATGCAACAGCAGATTGTTTCGCGGAATAACTCGTTGTAATAAGTGCCGGGAATCCGTCAATCTTGATTGAGCAAAGACCCACGGCGCGGAGAGGAGGTCGGCCAATTTGCCGATTGCAGAATTCAGGTATAAATATCACAGAAAAGCCCTGCACGATGCACAGGGCTTCTAATATTTTTATATATAATTTTCCAGCTTATGCCTGCCTTGAAAAAATTATTTCTTCCTTTTCATCTTTCCTGCCATGCCGGCCAAACCCAGCAGACCAGCACCAAAAAGAAGTAGAGTAGTCGGCTCTGGAACAGGCGATGCATTATTATCGGTATATATTTTAACGTTATCAATACCCCAGGATTCATCCGTCAAACTCTGCAGATGACGACCGTAAAAATCCAATGTCAGGGTAGAGCTGAAATGATCGAAGCTGAACCCGTCATTAAAATTTTTATACAGGGCATCCTCCCATCTTCGATTACCCCCGAAATAACCTGTGAGATCAGGAGTAGTATCCGGGTTCGTTGAAGAAGCACCGGAACCGGGTCTGCTGAATGTATACTCATATACCCTTGTGTTATCGGCAGTAAGTCCCTGAAAGTCTCTACCCCATCTTGTATTGTCACCATCCCAGCTATCCCAGAGAATCAAATCAAAAGAGACTGTAACAGTGGAATGGGCTCCAATACCCGTCAGGTTCAGTGTAGCTGTATCATTTCCGAATCTGCCAAGAAAGGTCGTTGTATCATTATCGTAACTTGTCGCTGTTGTTGACCACTCTGAACCGATTGCGCCTTCAAAATCGTTAGAATAAATAAGGGTTGCCTGAGCCTGGATAGAAAACAGGACAACCGCTGAAATTATAATCCCCAGGTTAAATATTGATTTCATTTCTTATGACTCCTGTTTATTGATAATCTTTCCCATTTATTTGCAGTTACCATGCCAACAGAAGTAATTTTCAGGTAATGATTCAAAAAAGACATTTTATATCAAGATGATACCAAGTTATACTAAATTTTTTAAATTAAAATACCCCTCACTTTTCCTTATTTTTTCCTCTTAAACAGGTAATCGATAACAAAATCGTTCTACCGATGACAAAAACAGTCATCAAGGTGACAAAAAAGGACACACGAAACCAGGCGTTTCAGGTATCTGCACTTTTTTCTCTCTTTTCTCATTTATCCCACCGGAATACCCCAAATCTCCTCAGCATATTCCTTTATTGTACGATCGGTAGAGAATTTACCCATACGGGCCACATTGAGGATGGCGGTTCTGGTCCAGTTTTCCTGGTCCAGATAGGCCCGGTTTACCCGTTTCTGGCAGTCAATATACGACTCGAGATCAAGGAGGAGCAGATACGGATCATGCTTATCCATCAGGCTGTCCACCAGTGGCTTAAAGAGATCCTTGTTACCGTCGCTGAAGGAACCATCGCCAATTGACTCAATGATTTCGGCAATTTCTCCGTTCTTCCTGCATATCTGCCAGGGTGTTCTGGAAGCGTTTTTTCTTTCATACTCCGCCTCTTCCGCCGTCATGCCAAAGATAAAAATATTTTCTTTGCCCACCTCTTCCCTTATTTCAATATTTGCGCCGTCCAGGGTGCCTATTGTCAGGGCACCGTTGAGGGAGAACTTCATATTGCCGGTTCCAGAGGCCTCTGTTCCAGCTGTGGAGATCTGCTCGGAAAGGTCTGCGGCCACCATGATGATTTCCGCCTGGGAGACATTGTAATTGGGCAGAAAAACCACCTTCAACCTGTCTTTTACCCGGGGATCATTATTAACCACGTCAGCGATGGAAGTGATCAGCTTGATGATCAACTTTGCCCGCCAGTATGAAGGCGCCGCCTTACCGGCAAAAACTGCGGTTCTCGGTACCATGTCATCAGCCTCGCCACGAACAATACGATGGTAGAGGTAGATCAGGTGGAGGGCGTTTAAAAGCTGGCGTTTATATTCGTGGATCCGTTTAACCTGGATATCAAACATGGTATCAGGGCTGACGGTTACCCCTACAGTTTTTTTGATATAATCCGCCAACCGCTTCTTATTATTGAATTTGATCCGCTGCCAACTTTGCCGAAACTCCGTATCTTCCACAAAGGATTCCAGGCCGCGAAGCTGATCGAGATCGGTGATCCAACCAAAACCGATCCTCCCACTGATAAGATCCGCCAGTTCCGGATTGACATCAAGCAACCAGCGCCGGGGAGTGATGCCATTTGTTTTGGAATTGAACCGTCCCGGAAAGAACTCGTGGAAATCGGGAAAAATCCGCTCTTTTAAAAGCTTTGAATGAAGTTCGGCGACCCCGTTTACTGAATGACTGCCGATAATTGCCAGGTGGGCCATGCGCACCATCTTCACCGGCCCCTCCTCGATAATGGACAGATCCCGCAGTTTTCTTACATTGCCTGGATATCTTTGCGCCAGTTCATCCAGAAAACGCTGGTTAATTTCGTAAATAATCTGAAGATGACGGGGAAGCACCCTGCCCATCATCTCCACACTCCAGCGCTCCAATGCTTCGGGCATAAGAGTATGATTGGTATAGGCGAAGGTATTGACGCAGATATGCCACGCCTCTTCCCAGCTGAGTCCCTCAAGATCCAGCAGAATGCGCATCAGCTCCGGAATGGCAATGGCCGGGTGGGTATCGTTGAGCTGCACAGCCACCCGATCCGTGAACTGGTCAAAGCTGTCGTGTTTCTTTTTATAGCGCCGCATGATGTCCTGGAAGGTGGCGGCAACAAAGAAATACTGCTGTTTCAGCCGCAGTTCCTGGCCGGCGTAATTATGATCCGGCGGATAGAGAACCTTTGAGATTGTCTCGGAGCTGACCTTGGATTCAACAGCACCAATGTAGTCCCCTTTGCTGAAATCGGTCAGATCGAGCTCCCTGGATGACTGGGCCGACCAGAGACGCATATTGATGACATGATCATTCCGGTAGCCGGGCACCATGATATCCGAAGCTCGTGCCTTCACATCCTTTGTGTTCACCCATTTAGCCCTATAATTACCGTTTTCATCGACATAACCGGTGACATTACCAAAAAACTGCACGTTAAAAAGGGGCAGGGAACGTTCAAACTCCCAGGGAGTCCCGTCAAACAGCCAGTTATCCGGCCCCTCCACCTGGTAACCGTCCACAAGCTGCTGAAAGAAAAGGCCGTATTCGTAACGGATCCCGTACCCGTAGGCGGGAATCTTCAGGGTGGCGATGGAATCCATAAAACAGGCGGCAAGGCGTCCGAGACCGCCGTTTCCCAGGGCCGCGTCTTCCTCCTGGTTCCGAATCTCCTCCATATCAAAACCCAACTCCTCCACCGCTTTTTTCGCGGCATCGAGAATACCGAGATTGGTCATACTGTTGCCGAGACTCCGACCTATAAGAAATTCAAGGGAAAGATAGTACACCCGTTTTTTCTGCTTGGCATAGAAGGTTTTCTGAGTAGAAATCCATTTCTCCACCATGATGTCACGCATGGTATAGGCCAGGGCCTTATAAACGTCCCGTGCTCCGGACCGCTCAGGATCACGCCCCTGGAAACTCATCAGATGGTGAATGATATTTTCCTTGATGGCCTGCACGGTTGTGGAAAAATAGTTTTCCATAACGTCGTTCCCTTCATGTCCGGTCTGTGACCTGACCTTTTCCAATACCTTCATTTTTACTCCTCCCGGGGAGATTCTCAAAAACCAACTGTTTATTATTCCACTGTCTACCGTTTAATCCCCTGGACAAACAGGCAGTACAGACATATTTTTCATTTTATCACATGGATAAATACTCCTGGTACCCTGTTTCCACACTAAGCCGCTTTTTTTGTTGAAGCAAGCACCACAATGTAGTATTTACACTGCATGTTTTTAACTTTTCATCTCAATAATCAAGACAAAGACATCATTGGAGATATGCATGGGAGCAGGCAACACTGAAAACAAAAAACAAAAAACAAAAAATACCTCACCTGTTACATACCTTGTAATTTTTATCCTCGGTTTTCTGACGGGTGTCGGATTCACCGTCTACAAGACTGGCAGTACAGACAAACATTCAGGCACTGCAACAAGCAGCCAGAACAGCCAGGACAACGAAGCACACCAGGCCATCCTCAGTATGGAGGCGGAAGTTACCGCCAATCCTGAAGACTACCAGGCCTGGCGGCAACTCGGCAATCTCTATTATGATCACGATCTTCCCAAGAAGGCAATCGGGGCGTATACAAAATCCATTGAACTCCATGGGGGAGATGCCAATCTCCTCACCGACCTCGGAGTCATGTACAGGAGAAACAAGGAGCCGGAAAAGGCCATTGCCTCTTTTCAGAAAGCTATCCAGGTCGACAGCACCCATGAGCAGTCACGATTCAACATGGGTATTGTCTATATGTATGATTTGAATGATCCGGAAAAGGCATTTGCAAGCTGGCGGGAACTGCTCAAAATCAACCCGGAGGCAAGAGCCGCCAACGGCGATCTTGTAAAGGATATTATGGCACAGGTGAAAGCACAGCTCACAGAACAACAGGGGGAGAATAAAAAATGAGATTCGAGACAGAAGCCATCCACGCAGGACAGACAGTTGACGAACAGACCCTTTCCCGTGCGGTTCCCATATACCGGACAAGCGCCTATCTCTTTAAAAATACCGAACACGCCGCAAATCTCTTTGCCCTGAAAGAGCTTGGAAATATCTATACCCGCCTCGGCAACCCCACCCAGGACATTCTCGAACAGCGCATGGCTGCCCTGGAAGGCGGTGCCGCAGCCCTGGCCCTTTCATCAGGTACTGCAGCTATCTATTATACACTCATCAACATTTGTGAGCAGGGAGACGAGGTGGTCTCCGCCAATACTCTTTATGGCGGCACCTATTCCCAGTTTGATTCCATTCTGCCAAAATTCGGCATTACTGTACATATGGTTGACCCATCCAGGCCCGATAATTTCCGAAAGGCCATCAACGACAGAACCAGGGCAATCTACTGCGAAACCCTCGGGAATCCGGCTCTGAACATGATTGACCTTGAAGCATTGGCAAAGATTGCGCAAGAATATCATCTCCCCCTGATTGTCGATTCCACCTTCACGCCACCCTGCCTTCTGCGCCCCTTCGAATATGGTGCGGATATCGTCATCCACTCCCTGACCAAATGGATCGGCGGACACGGTACATCCATCGGCGGGATCGTTGTTGACGGTGGAAAATTTGACTGGACCGACCCGAAGTTCACCCTGTTCAACGAACCGGACGAATCTTACCATGGCCTGCGCTACAGCCGTGACCTGGGTGATCTCAACCCGGTGGCCTTTGCCCTGCGGATGCGCCTGGTTCCCTTGCGAAACCTCGGTGCCTGCATCTCTCCCGACAACTGCTGGGCCTTTCTCCAAGGCATGGAAACCCTCAGTCTGAGGATGGAACGTCACTCTGAAAATGCATTGAAAACAGCCGAATTTCTGAACAGTCATCCCGCGGTGGAATGGGTCCACTACCCAGGTCTACCTGAGTGTCCATCCCATGAACTTGCCGTAAAATACCTGAAAAACGGCTTCGGCGGCATGGTAGTTTTCGGCATCAAAGGCGGTCTTGAGGCGGGCAGGAGATTTATCGATTCCCTGCAGCTCATCTCCCACCTGGCCAACGTGGGGGATGCAAAAAGCCTGGCTATTCATCCGGCATCAACAACCCACTCCCAGCTTTCCCCCGACCAGTTGAAAACAGGCGGGATCGATGAATCCATGGTTCGCCTCTCCATTGGCATAGAGCATATTGATGATATTACAGCAGATCTTGAACAGGCCCTGAAAAAAACAGCATGATGGAAGCAAAAAAAGACAGACAGTTTTATACCTATGCTTTTCCACCCGAAAAAATGATCCTTGAAAGCGGAGCGGAGTTGGGTCCGGTAACCGTGGCCTATGAAACATGGGGGAATCTGACAGAAAAAAAAGATAATGCCATCCTCCTCGCCCACGCCTTTACCGGTGACTCCCATGTCACGGAAAACCTGAAAAAAGGCGAGGAGGACAAACAGGTCAGACCCGGCTGGTGGGAGTTCATGGTCGGGCCGGGCAAGGGCATTGACACTGATAAATATTTTGTTATCTGCGCAAATATCCTGGGAAGCTGCATGGGTTCCACCGGCCCCGGTTCCCCTGCCCCGGACACGGGAAAACCCTACGGACTTGATTTCCCCATGGTCACCATCGGCGACATGGTCGACACCCAGAAAGCACTTCTTGACCACCTGGGTATACAGCAACTTCACGCGGTTATCGGTGGTTCAGTGGGTGGAATGCAGGTGCTGGAATGGTCTGTACGCTATCCTGAAATGGTGCGATGTGCCGTCCCCATTGCCACAACCATGCGTCATTCGGCCCTGGCCATCGCTTTTAATGAGATAGCCAGACAGTCAATCATGGCAGACCCGAACTGGAATAACGGCAACTACTACGACACCGGCAAAAAACCGGACATGGGTCTGGCCGTTGCCCGGATGATCGGCCATGTAACCTACCTTTCAGACGAGGCCATGAGACGTAAGTTCGGCAGGCGGCTGCAGGACAAGGAGACCTTCTCCTTCGGCTTCGACGTGGACTTTCAGGTGGAAAGCTACCTGCGCCATCAGGGAAATAAATTCGTGGCCAGATTTGATGCAAACTCACTGCTGTATATCACCAAGGCAGCTGATTACTTTGATGTGGTGGCCAGAATGAATCACTCCGGCCCGGTCAACAACAGGGATCAAAATATTATAAAATATCTTGTAATATCTTACACATCTGACTGGCTTTACCCCACATACCAGGCAAAAGAGCTGATAAGAACCTTAAAACGCTCGGGCCAGGATGTGAGTTTTTGCGAAATAGAGGCAGACTGCGGTCACGACGCCTTTCTTATTCCCGATGAAAGACTGACACATCTGATAGGAGGGTTCCTCGATGGGGTTGACTGAAAATATCCGTTTTGATCTGCAGATCATCGGCTCCATCATCAGACCCGGGAGCAAGGTGCTTGACCTCGGTTGCGGCAATGGAGATCTGCTGGCCTGGCTGGAAAAAAACAAGAACATTCGCGGAACGGGAATTGAACAGAACGAAGAACGGGCCGCCTGCTGCATCGCCCGCGGCCTCAGCGTCCTCCAGGGCGACCTCAATGAAGAGGTGGATGATTACCCGGACTGCAGTTTTGATTATGTCATCCTCAGCCAGACCCTGCAGCAGGTCTTTGAACCGGCAAAACTGCTCCACTCCCTGGCCCGGATTGGCGGCAAGGTCATCGTCAGCTTTCCAAATTTCAGCCACTATTCCATCAGGGCCCAGCTTTTTTTCAAGGGGATTGCCCCCAGAAGTGACCAACTTCCCTACTCCTGGTATGACTCTCCCAATATTCGGGTCATCACACTCAAGGATTTCAGGAAGTTTTCCAGGGACGTCGGCTATACCATCGTCCGGGAAACTGCCATTAACACCAACCCGCAGAACCATATGGGCCATGTCGTCCGGTTTCTGACCGATTTACGGGCAACATACGGTATTTTTGTGATCGAAAAACAACACGAGTAAAAAAATCATGTCACAACAAGCGAAACCATTTTCCGACACAGTATTCCCCACCCCTCAATGTGACCATGTCCTGACCACGAATGCAAGCAGGCACGACAAGGTACCCGGTGTGGTGAAAAAGTTGCTCAACTCATGGTCCACCAAGGATTGTTACGATCATATCAGCCCGGTATCCATCCCATCCCAGGAGAAAATCGTCGAAATTGTCCTGCAGGCGAGGCGAATACTCTTCCCCGGCTATTTCACCCGGACAAAACTACACGCTGCCAATCTGGAATATTATATCGGCAAACAGACTACGGACCTCTACGACAAAGTGGTGGAGCAGATCACCATGGCTATCCGCCATGACTGCAGACGCAACAACCTGCCATGCACTAACTGTGACGAACAGAGCCATCGCAAGGGACTCGCCATTATTGAATCACTGCCCGGAATTGCAGCCATTCTGGCAACGGATATCCGGGCGGCTCTGGATGGAGATCCCGCTACCATGAGTCCGGACGAGGTCATTTTCTGCTATCCCGGGCTGCTGGCAACCCTGATTTTTCGTATTGCCCATGAATTCTACCTGCTGGATATACCAGTCATCCCAAGAATCATGACAGAATATGCACACAGCATCACCGGCATAGATATTCATCCAGGTGCAACCATCGGCCCCGGTTTTTTTATCGACCACGGCACGGGCGTTGTTATCGGGGAAACAACAGTTATCGGCAAAAATGTCCGTATCTACCAGGGTGTTACCCTGGGCGCGCTCTCCCTTCCACGGGATGCGGGGGAAAAAATGCGCAACATGAAGCGTCATCCGACAATTGAAGACAATGTAATTATTTACGCAAACACCACCATTCTCGGAGGAAAAACGGTAATCGGAGAGGGATCCATCATCGGCGGAAATATCTGGCTGACGGAAAGTGTGGCTACGAATACAAAGGTGCTGTTGAAACGCCCTGAACTGATTTACTCCGAATCATAATTTTTTCTTCTCACATCTATAAAACACAAGAGGTTCAAGCCATGACCATTCAATTGACTGCCAGTTTCGGGAATACCCCCCTTCTTGACCTGTCCAACTTTTCAGCAGGTACAGGCGCTTTTATCCTTGGCAAGCAGGAATCGAGAAACCCCATGGGCAGCGTTAAATGCCGTATTGCCGTGGCCATGATCGAGGCTGCGGAAAAAAATGGCCAGATTTCAAATAATACGACAATCATAGAACCCACCAGCGGTAATACCGGACTGGGCCTGGCCTTTGTCTGCGCGGCAAAAAATCTGAAACTTGTTCTCACCATGCCTGAGAGCATGAGCGTTGAACGGAGAAAACTTCTCACCCACCTGGGAGCGAAACTGGTTCTCACCCCCGCCGCAGATGGCATGAAAGGAGCCATAGCTGCCGCTGAGCAACTCCTGAGGGAAACCAAAGACAGTTTTATGCCTGATCAGTTCACAAATCCGGCAAACCCCGAGATTCACAGGAAGACCACCGCAGAGGAAATCTGGCGGGATACTGAAGGGAAAATTGATATCTTTATCGCGGGAGTTGGTACAGGCGGGACCATTACCGGCGTATCCGAAGTACTGAAAAAGAAGAATCCAGACCTGCAGACCATCGCTGTTGAACCGGAGGACTCGCCGGTCCTGTCGGGAGGAAAACCGGGTCCGCATAAGATTCAGGGCATTGGTGCCGGCTTTATTCCGGCCATTCTCAATACGGAAATTATTGACGAGATCATACAGGTCAGTAACGATAACGCCTTTGCAACCGCCAGAAAACTGGCAACCAGCGAAGGTGTTCTCTGCGGAATCTCCAGTGGTGCCGCTGGGTGGGCAGGGCTGGAAGTTGCAAAGCGTCCGGAAAACAAAGGTAAAAACATTGTCATCATTCTTCCGGATACGGGAGAGAGGTATCTCAGCACACCTTTGGTTATTGAATAAGTATACTGAATAAATTACAATCAGGAGCCAATTCAATATCCAGAGGCAGAAGTCATCGAAACAAGGCAACTGAAAATATTCATATCGGTCTATAAAAACAAGAGTTTCACCAGGGCAGCAGAAGAGCTGTATACCAGCCAACCGACAATCAGCGAACACATCCGCAACCTGGAAGAACAGCTTGACTGCAGACTCTTTGACCGACTCGGCAGATCCATCCTGCCCACGGCGGAGGCTGAAATGCTCTACCCGCGGGCTCTCACCATCCTGGAAGACCTCACGCGGCTTGAAGAAGAAATCATGTCTGTCGGAAAATCCGTTTCCGGCAGACTGCTGCTCGGTGCCTCGACCATACCGGGGGCGTATATCCTCCCCCGGCTTGCCGCAGCATTCAAAAACAACTATTCAGAGATTTCCTTTGAAATCAGGATAAGCGATTCAGCCGCAGTTGTGCAAAGTGTCCTGGACAACGATCTGTTGCTAGGCATTGTTGGGGCAAAATTGAAGGCAAAGTCTCTTCAATATCATGTACTGACGGAGGACGAACTCGTCCTGATAGCCGCCGAAAAAAACCCGGTCCCCGATACAATTTCCCCCAAAGAACTCTGCAGCCACCCCTTTATCATGAGAGAACGCGGCTCAGGTACACGACGGACTATCGAATCTATTCTGGAACAATCTCACCTGACCACAGGCGATCTCAACACCAGTGCTACCCTGGGATCCAGCACCGCAGTCAAGGAAGCGGTCAAGGCCGACCTGGGTCTCTCCTTTATTTCACGCTACGCCATCCGGGACGAGCTGAAGAGAGGGTGCATTAAAACCATCAACATTCCGGGTCTCGACATGAAAAGGGCCTTTTATGTTGTGCTCTCAAATAAACGCACCCTGCCCCATCACTACAACGTTTTTCTGCAGGCCATCTTAACTACTGAATCTACTGACTGACCTCTTTTTTTATCGTACCGTCCACCTGGGCTATGACGTCGTTGATCCCGGCTGCAATAAGGTCGGGTTTCAGAGCAAGTTTCAGCTTTTTGGCCCCCCTGGCATCAACAAAGGTATTTTCATAACGGACACCAGTTTTTTTTATAATTTTAAAGGTCTTGTCAAATAACACGAAATGATAGCTCAACACACCGTATCCAGCGGCGGCTGCTATCACCAGCATCAAGATTATCTTCTTCATTCCATCTCCTTACATTATTGATATTATTTTATATTGTCTTTCCAGAAATAAAGCGCATACTTGTTCATTATGAGAGTATTTGCAATTTTCCTTTAAAAACCTTACAGAAAATTTACTCCATACCTCTTTCCATCCAATCCTCCATTCAAAACTATTTTTTTTATATGAACCATTTTTGCACGGTCGTGTGCAAAAAATGGTTCGTATCTTTATTATTTTACTGACAAATCGCTCTCAAATACTCAAATAGCCGAATAGTGTTTACCGGCACGATTTATGCTACAGACAGTATTGATTTTTACTGCAGAAAACTTTGAGCCTGGCGCCGCCTGAACTGATGAAAAATACGGGCGGCCTGAGTTTCATGGGTAGACAGATAAAAAATTCAATGTGAAAGCTATCTGGTGCCTGCATATCAAATTTAACAGGGGGAATCTTATGAAACAAATGACTGTAGCTCTTTTCGCCACAATTGTACTGCTTTTCGCAACCGGGTCATGGGCTGTCAACAAAGCAGAAATCAGCGAAAATGTGAACAGTGTGGCCGCCGCAATCAATAATGGTAAAGCAGCCGGAACTTTTAAATCTGATACCTTTACTCCTTATGTTTTTATTCTGGAAAAGGAAGGAAAACTCCTTGTACACCCGTCACTGGCAGGAGAAAGCCTGAAAGTGAAAGCCCCGCCAGTCTATGCCGCACTGGCAAAAGCGACTCCGGAAGGTGTCTGGGTTCAGTATAAATGGAAAGGCAAAACAAAAAATACTTACGCCAAAATGACGAAAAACAATCTCATCATCGGCAGTGGTTATTGACCTGCATAACTTGGCCGAACAATTGTTTAGAAAGTGTCTGTCCAGAAATGAGATTTTTTGTTCGAGTTCAGGTAAGCGAAGACTCCGAGGAGCATAGGAAAATAAAAAGCGCAGCATATTAGGCATATGTGAGCAATTTTACTTTTCGTAGCGACGCAGAAATCGGGCAAAAAAGTCATTTATGGACAGGCACTAGAAAGTACCGCGAGCCGGTCCTGCCCTGGATCGGCTTTTTTTATTGTGATGTCAGCTCAGGATTTCTGCATTTTCTGCCGGCTATAATATAGGCGAGCACAGAAACAAGAATCAGAAAACCGAATGTCTGCACACTCTTTGTCTTGAGGATGAATACTATGCTCACAATGATGGCCGCGCTGGCCATGAAAAACAGCGGCTTGGGTATCTGCTTCAGGATTATTCGCCCGAAATGAGCAAAACAGATATGGCTGACCATAAGGCCAATAGAAAGGGCTGAAATTATCCATAAGCCGACAGGTGGAGCAACCAGTGCCGCACCGAGTACAATCAAGGCTCCTGCAGGACTTGGAAGACCATTGAAAACACCATCGGGCAAATCATCCCGCTTCTTGTCCACCACAACAAAACGAATCAACCGGAAAGCGACACCGATAATAAACGCACTTGCAAAAAAACCAGCAAGACTCCCACCGGATTGCCAGATGACATAAGCCGGAGCAAGCCCGAAACTGACCAGATCGGCAACATCATCCATATATGGTCCGTATTTTGTGCCCCCATGCTTTTCCGCCATTCTACCGTCAAACAGATCAAACAACTGCCCGATTATGATAACACAGATCGCCCAGGCAAAGTGGTTGTTGTGGGTGAACACAAGGCTCGTGATGCCGCAGAAGAAATTAAGCGTTGAAAGAATATCGGCATACAGCCAGTTGGGAATGAATTTACAGACAACCGAGGCCGTGGAAAGAACAATACAGGCCACCAACACCTCATCCCCCACATTGATAACCCCGTGGTCTTATCAAGAAGAGCGCAGAAGATGACCAGGGCAAAACAGAGTATTGCCTTAATCTTACCAAAATTATTTGCCGCACCGGAAATTTCAAGATAGGAAAGGATACGCCTGGCGAAAAATTGTCCCACAAATTCTATTCCCACCAGGATCCAGACAAGTTTTACCGAAATAATACCGAGATATGCATAACCGACAAGTGGGGGCAGATACGTCAGCTTGTCGCACATGGGATCCAGCCATTCCCCCAGCGCGTGATAAGATTACAACTCCGCGCCACCAGGCCGTCCACACCGTCCAGCACCGCGGCCAGGGTAAAAATAAGAATGGCTGCGATCTGAAAATGAAATATAAAGTAAAATATGAAGGCAACCAACGCCATGCCTGCCCGCCAGTAACAGATTGCATTGGGATGCAGCAACCACTGATGTGCCAGGATATAATCCTGCACCGATTTCTTCTTCACCATCCTGGAGGACCAGTAATAAAATGCGAGCCCCATGGACGACGCGAAAAGAATGACCAGAAACCTTTGCATAACACTCTCAAAACTGGAAGAAATTCACCGGGAAACCCCGGGGTAAGGTACACTGTATCTGCCCCTCTTTACCACTTTGACAGCAAAATGTCCATTTTTGTCCAACGCTCATGGAGCCAGGTACAATTATTTTGATAATTTCTCTTTCCAGGTAATCAGAAATTCCGCCCTCCGAGCCTGGAGCGGCCAACTTTCACCCTTCCCCCGTGGGCCTCAACAATCTGTTTTACGATTGCCAGGCCAAGACCATAGCCACCTGTACCACGGTCCCGACTGGGATCGAGGCGAGTAAAGGGATCAAAAATGATGTCAAATGATTCCGCAGCAATACCTGCCCCATCGTCCTCCACGCGGAGTTGAAATTCTCCATCATTGCAGCCCAGGTGAATATGAACAGTATGCCTTGCATAACGGCATCCGTTCTGAATCAGGTTGCCAAGAGCCCGTGCCATAAGCCTGGGATCCATACAGTTTACAGGATTAGAAGGTACTTCCGCATCCAGGCTCATTCCCACGTTTTTGTCGCCGCAATTCTGTTTATGGCGCAGAATCTGCTCTTTCAGCCATTTCCTGAGTTCCACAGGTGCATATTCAATGGCTTTACGGTCAACATCCATACGGGCATAGGAGAGGAGTTCTCCGAGCATGTCATCAAGCTCGTCAATGTCTGTGTTCATTGATTCCAGATACCGTTTACGCGCGGATGCGTCATCAGTTTTCTGAAGCATCTCAATGCTGAATCGCAGTCGGGAAACAGGAGTCCGCAGTTCATGGGAAACAGCCCGGGTCAGTTCCTTATGGGACGCAATCAATTGCTGAATATGAGATGCCATGCCGTTAAAGGCTTTCAAGATGTTTTTGACCGTGGAATGGCTGGAATACTTAATTCGGGTCTGCAACTGACCTTCACCAACAAGCTGGGATGCATGTTGCAGCTTCCTTAAATCCCGCCAGACAGGTCTCAAAAACAACCAGACCATAAAACCCATGAGAAAACCGAGTGCACCAAGAAACACCTGGTCAGCAAATTTCAAAACCAGTGGCTGTTTCAATGGGCCAATTTTGAGCACATAATCACTTTCCGGGATAAGAGTATAAATTCGATCCAGGTAGTTTTCATAAAAAATGATAGTGCCCTGTTTTTTGAGTCTTTTTAAGTCCTCTGATTTGATATCAATCTTTTTCAGCGTAACCAGAGAAAGTGGCAGCTCATACTTCCTGCCAACTGTTTTAAGAACCTCCTGCCATTCTTCCTCAGGTTTTGCCAGTAGATTGTCAGTTATTATTGCCAGGGGACCGGCTACAACTCGCCTCAGATATTCAATGTCTGTTTCCCTGCTGCTCTGTTCCAGGTCCAATTTCCAGACATTTTTGGCGTCAGCCGATAAATGATAGAGAATATCTTCATGGGCCGGATCCGGTACAAATTGACCCTTCTCAAGATTCTGTTTTGCATCCAGCGGCAGATGAACATTGCAAATATCCAGCAATTCCAAGCCAAAAAGAAACTGCTCCTGCAACTTTCTCAGTTTATCTTTTCTGTCCTCACCTTTGTGGTTTCCCTCATTTTCCAGAAAGTCATCAAGCATAAGAACTATCGGTTTGAATGCTTCCCTGCCTTGGTTTTCAAGAAAAGATGAAAACAGCGGATCAAGCACATAGCTGATATTAAAAAGAAAAATAGAGGTGAGAATAAAAACAGGTGCGAATAACTGCAGAAATAAACGGGTCATGGCAGAAACAGGTATCCTACAGAACGAACTGTCTTGATGTAACGAGGATTGGCCGGATCATCCTTCAGCAGTTTTCGCAGGCGGGCTATACGGATATCCACGGAACGGTCAAGACCGTCATATTCTATTCCGGATAAAGTTGACAGAATATCATCACGGCTCAAAATTGTTCCCGCATTGCTCGCAAGAAGATAGAGCATTTCAAACTCCTGACTGCTGAGCGACAATGGCTTTCCACCGAGAAATGCATCCCGCGTTTTTGTGGATATATGCAGTTCACCGATGTCAAAAGATTCCCTGGCTTCCGATTTCTGCCTGAATCGCCGCAGCAGATTCTGGATGCGGGCCAGCAATACCCTGGGTTTGACGGGTTTTATCACATAATCGTCTGCCCCCAGTTCCAGGCCAAGGACCTGGTCAATATCCTCGTCCCTGGCGGTGAGCATCAGGATTGGATTTTTGTATTGCGGACGAACCTGCCGACAGACATCCATACCGTCAAGCCCCGGCAGCATAAGATCCAATATCACCAGGTCCGGCTGTTCCTCACAGATTCGTGGAACCGCTATATCACCACGTCCTTCAATAGTAACAGTGAATGAGTGCTGCTCCATATACTCTTTGACAAGCTGAGCCAGACGGACATCATCTTCCACAAGTAAAAGAGTTGGTTTGTCACTCCTGTTGCCAGGTGTATGCAATTCCTTCATTGGCAATTCCACATTACAGTTTTTGGGGTTGTGGCCGAAAAAACAGCCACATTTCCTGATGCTGATAAGCCATACTGAATTTTTATGGGTAAACAAAAATAAATCTTAATATAATCTCCCTGTATAAGTCCGTCAGTTTTTTGTTATAGATTTGTATCAGGATAAAGACCAAAAGTTATATTTCTGAAACACTATCTAAATATCCAGCAAACAACAACAGTTCATTTCGAAAACCTTGAGCAGCAACGCAAGCAACAGTCTTAGCCCGCATTTTTCATCAGTTCAGGCGGCGTCAGCTACAAAATTTTCAACAGTAAATAATAGTGGCCTATATTTACTGTTGAAATATTGCAGAAGATGGCGTCGCCTGGGCTGACCTTGGGTGAACATTGTGTCAATTTTGTTCGACTACTGATAGTTGGCTAATTATTTGTATTCTACAGCTCATCTCAAAATTGACACAATGTTCATGAGAAATGCGGGTTAGTCTTGCAGTTCCCACTGACCTGCAGCATTTCTGCAGGCTGTGGTGTATGTTTTTTCTGTCCTGCCGTCAATGGTCGCAACAATTTCAGCCTCTCTGCAAAGTCTGTTTGGTGTACTGGCAGGCACGTATGCTGGCTGCGGGGTTACTTTGTAATAATTGCCGTTATCTGGGTTTTTCCAGGTGGTCGTATGTCCGGATTTTCCAAATTCATAGGCCTGATTCAGTTCCTGCCTGTCGTACTTGTCCATTTCGTTGCCAACAATATATCCAAGCATAGTACCAATAGCAGCACCGATGAGAGTTGCTTCTTTGTCGCGACCGATCGCCTGACCAATGATAGCGCCAGTGGCTGCTCCCATCACGGCACCATTTTGGCCTTGGGAAAACTGGTCACCGCAGGAACTGAGGCCAACAACAAGTAAAGGAAGAAGGATAAGAACTAATTTTTTCATTTTTTTCTCCAGTGTGAATAATGATGATCTCGTAAAAAGTCGTTCAACGTTCTCAGATGGACTCTGGAAAAACTTCGATATACAAGGCGTGGCGGTGTCGTGTAAGCGCAGGCGTACATATGGTACGTCGAGCATTACACGATCACCCCACAACGCAGTAGATCGGAGTTTTTACGAGTCCATCAATAATGATTTTAAAGCATTACACCAACAGCAAATGGTGTCCGGTTAGACAAATACAAAAAAACATATCCAGGTTCCTAACCGGACTATACTGAAAAATAGTGTGAATACAGATAAATGTCTGTCGACTTTTTGTTATAGATTTGTAACAGGATCAACACGAATTGCTGCATTTCTCTAACATTTCCCCAACAGCCTTTCTCTTCTTTTCAGGCTATGGTTTTTCCATCTAGTGTCCGTCCAGAAATTGGATTTATGGACAGACACTCCCTTGCCTTCAACCAACTTGACGTTCATTCTTCAGGAGACAGATATTATGGTTATTTTCATAGCATTCATTTCAATCTTTACCTGCTTCTTTTTCCCAACAACCGGCATTTCTGCACCACCCCCGGCACAGTCAGGGGTGGTATCACAGGTGGATTACAGATCCATGCGCCAGAAAATTTCCCAACTCATCGAAAAGCAAATGAAAGAAAACGACATTGTCGGACTGTCCATCGCGGTGGTTGATGGACAGAAGACCGTGTGGGCAGATGGTTTTGGCTGGGCAGACAGGAAAAACAAGATCCGGGCTGCTCCTGAAACTGTATACCGCGTAGGTTCTATTACCAAGTTGTTCACCGCAACGGCGGCAATGCAGCTCGCCGAACAGGGCAAGCTGGACATCGATCAACCACTGAAAAAGGTGCTGCCGCAGTTCAGTATGAAAAGTCGTTTTAAAAAAGCAGGCAACATAACGCCTCGCAATATCATGACCCATCATTCCGGGCTACCGACGGACTACAACCGTGGCATGTGGGCGAAAGAGCCGGAAGACTTTACCCGGCTGGTTGATTTACTCAGAGATGAATACACCGCCTATCCGCCTGATACGATATTCTGTTACTCCAATATCGGTATGACCCTGCTGGGCCACTCGATTCAGAAAGTAAGTGGTCAACCCTACAGCGAATTCATTGACCGGAAACTGCTCACTCCCCTGAAAATGTATAATTCTTATATTTTCAAAACATTACCGGATACTCCGCAATCATCAAAAGGGTATTCACATGATGAAGAATCCACAATAATACCGCTGCGGGATCTTCCAGCCGGCGGGCTTAACAGTACGGTCCTTGACCTTGCCAATTTTACCAAAATGGTGTTTGCCGGCGGCAGGTTCGGCAGACAACAGATTATTCGGAAAGAGACTCTGGACAAGATGCTGCATTTTCAGGATGGTAACGCACCCTTCGACCTGGGACGCCAGATGGGACTGGGCTGGTTTCTTGAACAGCAGAGTAATGAGAAACCGAACCTCAAGGCAATGCACGGAGGAGATACCTTCTTATTCCACTCCATGTTAATCACCCTTCCACGATACGAGCTGGCGGTCATTGTCCTGGCAAACTCAGAATCGTCAGCGAACAGTGTTCATGACATCGCTGAAGATGCTCTTGAAATGGCGCTGGAAACAAAGACGGGAATCAAAAGAAAAGCAGCCGTAAAACTTTCTGATACTGAATTACCGACACGCCCTGAAGATTTAATCTCTTTTCCGGGATATTATTCAACCGGGGACACTATTGTGCAGATTACCCGTGATGACGATCAGCTCAAACTCATAAGTGACGACGACACATTGAATCTGGTTTTGCGCGAGGATGGGCGATATCATCTGCAATATAAACTGCTTGGGCTGTTTTCCATAGACGTGGATGGATTGGATGAACTCGCCATAACCCATACCAGAATAAAGGACCGGGAAGTACTGCTGGCCAGGTTCCATGGACAGAATATGTTTTTTGGTGAAAAAATCGTCCCCGGTCCCATTCCCGCATCCTGGAAATCGAGAACAGGAGTCTATAAAATGGTTCACCCGACATCAGGACTGATGTTTAACGACCTGCAATTAAAGCTTGAACATGGCTTTCTGGTACTCCAGTATACCATCAAACTCCCCTACCGGGAAGAAGCGGAGGAAAGCGGACAGATTACCCTTGAGACAGCAGGTGACCAGTTGGCCGTAATTCATGGTCTCGGACCCGGAACAGGTGATGTTGTCCGTGCAGTATACCGAAACGGCGAGGAGCTGTTATCCTGGTCCGGTTTCCTTTTCCACAGGGTTCAGTGAGTATCCCGGTCCCCGTATTGATAGACCTTTCTCCTTCAACCAGGGTATGACTGAAACCGCCAATCATATACTGTTTCCTCTGCTGATATGTCTTTATTGTACAGCCTGGTGGTTGATATCATAGACAATCCGGCGGACATCATTCCCTATACTCTACTCTAACAATTCTCAACATTACTCAAACAGACATACACCGGAAAATCGGTCAATATTCACAAAACGATCGACAATACGGTCGAATTACTAATCAAATACATTGGAGCTGTCAGGTGATGAAAAACAATCCGAAAACCACTTCCGACACTTTACAATCCAGCAGAGCGTATCTGCTTTTCCTTATCGTATTATTCATTCCCTTTTCCGCCTGTGCCGAGGAAATCAAAGAGCCACAGACAACCGGTGTTCTCCGCTCTTACACCATACTCGGCCTTCCTCTCCTGTCTATTGATGAAAGTCTGGTCATGGGGTTGGGCGTCGGCTTTTCAACAAACCCTTTCAAAGGTGTTAATGACAAGACAATGCCTTTTCCGGAAATCACATACCAGAACGGTAATTTCACCTTGGACTTCAGCGGAATAGGATACACGGTTTATTCCAGTGAGGGGTGTGAAATCACTCTGCTTGGCTCGTGGCGCTCCGCCCCGTACGACAGCACTGACAGCTCCTATCTCAAGGGTATGGAGAATCGAAATTTCGTCATTGAAGGAGGAGCTTCACTCACCGGAGAGACACCAATCGGCAGCGTCGGAATCGTAGCAATGAGCGATGTGACAAACAATCACAATGGCCAATATGTAACCGTGCAGTATTCACTCCCCTTTGGCAGTGAATCATGGGGGATTGAACCTGTTATCGGTGTCAACTGGGAGTCAAAAAAAATAATCGGATACTATTATGGAGTACGACACTCGGAGGTAAGAGATGACCGCGCTTTTTATGATGGAAAATCCACCTTTACACCATTTATCGGACTGAATGGAGGATTGAAAATTTCTGATAATATTTACCTCCAGGGCGGTGTCAATTATGAATTCCTGGGCAATGGAATCACAGAAAGTCCCCTGATTGATGACAAATATGTCCTGTCTGGCTCCCTGAGCTTAAGCTATTCTTTTTAATCTTCCCATGGAGAGAAAACGGGTTAAATGGAATTCACCGGCAATAGAAGAGATAAGGGTTCTCTTCTATTGTCTGTTTATGTTGTTGGTTCTAACCGGATGTTCACCTCTATATAAATCTCAAACATACCTGCCGGAAGATGTTCCTGAGACCTGGCCGGGCAGTGTCGATATTGACAGGTTGCCTGTCACAAAAAACCTGCTGGATTTATTCGAGGAAAAGCAATTGAAAATACTGGTCAAAGAAGCACTCGACAACAATCCGGATCTCAGGGCCACGGCTCATCGACTGAGAGGTGCGAGTTTTCTGATACACGAAACACGGTCAAAACTGTTACCTCATGTTAATGCCAGCTTTGCAGAGAGGCGTGACAACCAGGGGATAGATGGGCGCACCGGAAAACGTCGGCTCAGTCATACAGACACACTCTCTCTTGGAATCAGTTGGGAAATAGATATATGGGGGAAACTGGCCGATGAATACAACGCATCAAAACAGGATATGGCAGCCAGAGAGCAACTCTATCTTCACGCAAGGGACGCGCTGGCGGCCAGAATCATCCAGACATGGATACATATCATCGGCCTGAAACGTTCTGTAACAATACAACAGGAGCGGCTGGCAGTTCTTGAGCATATCCAAAAACTCCTGACCAAACGTTACACTAGAGGCCTTGAGAATCCGGATGAAATATCCACGGCGACCAGCAGGGTCAAGATAGCCCAGGCCGATGTCAGCGCAGAGCAAACAGTTCTTCTTCGGGAAAAACGTGCAATGGAAATCCTGCTGGGAAGATATCCAAAAGGGATTTTGTCCTTCAGCGCCACCCTGCCTGAAGTGCAGCCTCCACCGGTTCATACACCGGCTGCTGTTCTCCTCAACCGACCAGATATCCAGGCAGCAATGGCAAAGGCGGAAGCAGCGCGCCTCCAAGCTGATTCCGCCGAAAAAGCGCGTCTGCCGGAGCTGAATCTTTCCGGACAGCTTTTCAGAGAAGCCGCGAGTCTTGGAAATCTCGGAAGTGCCACCAGTTACTGGAACATTGTCGGTTCGGTTTTACAGCCCATATTTGATGGTGGAAGATTACAAGCCATCGCCCGGGCGGGACACACTGAATTTCAGGCAGCACTGATGGATCTGCGCGGGGCGGTACTGCAGGCATTCAAGGAGGTGGCAGACGGTTTTGACGTTGAACAGGATTACAGGATACAGGTTCAGGCTCTTGAGGTGGCGGCCGCAGAGTCGGAAAAAAGCGCCCGATATTACACTGCCCGATACCGACAGGGACTGGACAGCATACAAAATCTTCTCATAGCCAGAGAACAGGAGATGTCCGTAAAAAACAGATTGAACCAGGCAGTCACAGGACGCCTGAGTAACCGCGTTGATCTGGCGCTGGCTCTCGGGATCGGATTGACTGACAACCGGAGTTCTATACAGTAATGAGCCAAAAAAAAGATAAACAGACTGTTCTGCGGCGGCACAAAATGAAGAAGTGGATGGTTTTTGTGATCATGACAGCAATATGCATTCCTGCCGGGTTTGCCGCTTTTTACCTGAAACCGGATATTGACAAAGAGGTAAATGTCGAAGAACCCGCAGCAGGGGTAGAGATTGTTACCGTTCTCTCCGTTGAGCCGCAGGCCTGTGGTGCGAATATTTCAGCTTTTGGAGAAGTTGTTCCCCGCAGACGGATAACAGTTAAAAGTCAGGTCGAAGGCCAGGTGGTTTTCCTCTCTGATCGGCTGGAAACAGGAAGTCAGGTTAAAAAAGGAGAGTTGCTGGTACGTGTGGAACAAAGTGCCTTTCAACTGCAGGTGGCCGAAGCAGAGAACAGACTGGCTGTCGCCGGAATCAACCTGATGAAAGAAGAACGGGAGGCAAAGGACGCGCAGACCAACTGGAAACAATCAGGTTTACAGGGAGAGCCTGCCTCTCCCCTCGTCCTGCGCGTGCCCCAGCTTACAGCCGCACGCTCGGAAGTAAAAGCTGCACAGGCAGCACTGCAGTACGCCCGAACCATGCTTTTGCATACGGAAATCCGTGCGCCATTTGATGCGGTAGTTGTCAGGCGGAATATTAACCAGGGTCAAGTTCTTTTTGCAGCGGACGAAATCGCCACACTTTTTGGAACGGAGAGTGTCGAAATAAGTATTCATCTTGACCCCGGCAGTTGGGATCTGCTGCCGAAAAACGTCCGGCAGGCAAAGGTTATGGTGTTTGATACGGGAAAACCTGCAGGCTGGCAGGCTGCTGTCGTTCGAAAAAGCTATCACCTGGATGGACAGTCACGCCTGCGTACTTTGATACTGCGGGTTGAACACCCCATGGACCTCACCCCTCCCCTGTTGCCGGGAACCTTCGTCAGAGCAGAAATCACGGGCAGGCAGGTCCCTCATCTGCTGAAAATTCCGCAATCCGCACTGACAAAACAGGGACTTGTCTGGTTTGTGGACCAGGCAGACAAACTGCGAAAACACCATGTTGATCCTCTTTTCTACGACAACGGTTTCGCCTGTATTCCTGTACCGACAACAACAGGAAAAGGCCCATTACGGGTTGCGGTTTTTCCCAACTCAAGTTTTGTAGATGGTCTGGCCATCCAACCACTGCCGCAAAAGGAAAAATCCGATGCTAGATAATCTCTCAGCCTGGTTTACCAGAAATCCTGTTGCTGCAAATCTGCTGATGCTGCTGGTTCTGACCGGTGGTGCATTCGCTGTTAAAACCATCCGTATCGAGGGGTTTCCTGCCATTTCTCCCGGCTCTGTCACCATCACAACAGTAAACCCAGGCGCAAGCGCAAAGCAGATCGACCAGACCATTTCCTGGAAGATTGAAAAAAGCCTGGAAGGCATGGCCGGTATAAAAAAGATATCATCCTTTTCCGAGCAGAATATTTCCACGATCTGGGTACAGAAAACAAGTCGATTTGATTTGGATCGTTTTCAAAATGAGATCCAGGAAAGAGTGAACAGTATTGCCGATCTGCCCCGTCAGGCAGAGCGACCATCTGTCAGGCGGGACGAATTCAAGGTTGAGGCACTGCTGGTTCAGGTTTATGGCGATACCGATACTGCAACCCTGCAGAAAGCAGCCAGGAAAATCAAAGATGAACTCCTTGCCCATCCAAAGATCACCAGGATAAAACCCTTCGGTCTGCTCTCCCCTGAAATCCGCATTGAAGTGGACAATGAGCGTCTGCAGGCCTGGAATCTTTCCCTGGACGATATGAGGGCGGCCATACAGCGGGCTTCCCTTGACTACCGCATGGGCAGAATCGAGAGTGACAGTGGTCGGGTGGTGCTTCGTGCCGACACCAAGGCCACCGGCTCCAGAGAATTCGCAGCTGTTCCATTGATGACGCTGTCTGACGGCAGCAGTCTGCTGATAAGGGATGTGGCAAATGTAACAGACGGATTTGGGGAGGAAAACCGCTTCGCCCGTTTTCAGCACCAGCCATCCGTCGGATTGCAGGTTTATACCAGTAAAAAAGGACATCTTCTCGAAGTGAGTGAAGCTGCTCACAAGGTAGTGGACAGAATCCGGCACCAGCTCCCTGACAATATCAAAGTGGATATCTGGGGAGAATATGCTGTCTATATGAAAACAAGACTCTCGCTGCTGGCTGTCAATTTTCTCCAGGGACTGCTGATTGTATTTGCCCTGCTGGCTGTTTTTCTGAACCTCAGGCTCGCCTTCTGGGTAGCCATGGGTATTCCCATTTCACTGGCCGGTACACTGATATTGATGGGTGACAGGTTTTTCGGGAATTCCCTGAACGAGATCACCACATTTGGTATGATCATCGTCCTGGGCATCCTGGTGGATGATGCGGTTGTGGTAGGTGAATCAGTCTTTACGTCCCGCAGGATAATTAAAGACCCGGTGGAGGGCACCATCCACGGAGTAAAGCGGGTGTCCACAGCCACCATTTTTGGAAGCCTCACCACGGTGGCGGCCTTTTTCCCACTCCTGCTTATTGATAATGACCTCGGAAAGCTCTTTGCCGGTTTTTCCGTGGTGGTAGTCATTGCCCTGCTTCTGTCACTGCTGGAAAGTAAACTCATTCTACCGGCCCACCTGGCAGCTATCCGGATTGGCACCCCTTCCCCGACATCCGGGAAAAGTATTCCTTTCCTCTGGCGGCGGATACAGTCTTTAGCAAACACCTTTTTATCTTTTGTCAACACCACAATATACCAACCCCTGCTTCACCGTGCCTTGTGTCATCGTTATTCGGCAATACTCGTATTGCTGACCATGGCCCTGTGCTCGGCAACCTTAATATCTAACGGCTGGGTGCGCACTGTCTTCTTTCCTGAAGTTCCGGGACAGATCATTTCCGTAGAACTGGAGATGGTGAACGGCAGCCCCCTCAGCCTGACACGGTCCAATGTTGACGCCATTGAACTGGCGGCAAAGGAGTTGAACAGTGAAGTTGAGGCCGAATTACACACCAAGGCCCCTCCCATTGCCAAACTCATGACAGCCATGACCGGACCACTCACAGCTCTGGTTTTTGCAGAACTGCAACCGGAAGGGAAACGGCATATGAAGACCATGGAGACACTGGCCAGATGGCGCAAAAAGGTCGGAAGACTCGAAGGTGTCGAGTCCCTGAATTTCAACGGGTCTTTTGAATCCACGGACGGATTTGAAATTGAACTTGCCGGTCGCAATGAAGCTGTACTCGAGAATGCCGCCACCTATTTTACCAAATCCCTGGCCAGGCTTGAGGGTGTCAATGATATCCGTGACAACATCAAGCAGGGCAAACCACAGATACGGTTGGAACTGAAACCTGCAGCCAGGCACCTGGGACTCACCGCCGCAGACCTGGCTCGACAGATTGGCGACGGCTTTGGCGGACTGGAAGTTCAACGTGTGCAGCGGGGCAATGAAGAGGCAAAAGTTGTTGTAAAATATAAAAGACAGCAACGACGGGATATGGAAGATCTCCTGAAAACCCGTATACAGACAGAAAAAGGACGGTGGGTTCCACTTTCTTCCGTGGCTGTCATAAAATCAGGTGCTACCCCCTCCGTTATAATACGACAGAACGGTCGAAGGGTTGCCAGTGTGCATGCCTCTCTCAATAAGGAAATCATAAGCCTGACAGAGGCTTTTCAATGGATCGAGAAAAATTTAAAGCCGGAATTCAAACGTCTTTATCCGGGGATCAGTATCAGAAGCGCAGGAGAACTTGAAGATATCAGCGAAGTCAAGGGTGGTATGATGCGCAGCGTTGTCATAATCCTCCTCCTGATCTATTCCCTCCTCGCTGTTCCGCTGAAATCCTACTGGCAACCTTTTATAATAATGTCCGTCATTCCCTTTGGTTTCGTGGGTGCAGTAACGGGTCACCTCATCACCGGGACCTCACTCTCAATCCTTTCATTTTTCGGCATGATGGTGGTCATGGGAGTTGTCGTCAATGACAGCCTGGTGATGATAACCAGGTTCAATGAATTGAGGCAAAAAGGAGAAAAACTGCAACTATCGCTAATACAGGCGGGAGGAAGCCGTTTCCGGGCAATTTTTCTCACCACGGCAACCACCGTCTGCGGCCTGGTACCGTTGCTGTCCGAAACCTCTGAACAGGCGCAGTACCTGATACCGGCAGCCCTGTCCATCGCATGGGGAGAACTCTTTGCCACCCCTGTGACATTGCTCATCGTTCCGGTGTTGATCAATATTGGAGATGATCTGCGTTTTTTTCAACGCCTGAATCCAAAACGGTTGTTTTTCGGTACCCTGAAAACAGAAAAAAGGGCAATAAAATGAAAACTGAGCAAAAGATCGCAAGAAGTGTTGGAGTAATGTTAATCATTGGAACTGTAGCAGGTATATCAAGCATTGCCCTTACCGGCTCAATCTTTGGTGCCCCGGACTATCTTACCCGGATTTCGGCAAATGTAATCCAGTTTATAACGGGAACACTCCTGGTGCTCATTATGGGTTTTGCACTGGCCTCAGTTCCAGTCATGATGTTTCCGATTTTTAAACAGTACAATGAACCCCTGGCACTCGGGTCAGTTATTTTCAGGGGAGCACTTGAAACTTCTGCCTATATAGCCATTGCTGTCTGCTGGCTCCTTCTCCTCTCCCTGAGCCAGGAATATATCAATGCTGAACCTCCTGACCTTTCCTTGTATCAAATACTTGGTACATTGATCCTGAAAACGGTCAATATAATCAGCCAGATTCTGGCTATTGTTTTCAGCCTTGGTGCGCTGATGTTTTACTTTTTATTCTACCGATCAAAACTCATCCCTCGCTGGCTGTCAACTTGGGGACTTGCCGGGGCCGTATTGTATCTGAGTGTCCCTCTGACAGGTATGTTCAATATCGATTGCGAGTTCCTGTACGCTCCCCTGGCAACCCAGGAAATGGTCCTGGCAGTCTGGCTGATTATCAACGGTTTCAATCCACCCCGAAAACATTCAGGAGTAGAGTAATGAATAATTATCAATTACCCCCCAAAAATGCCATGACAACAAAACTCGATACGAAAACAAAACTCTCAACATTATGGATCGTAGTCATGTTCAACATGGCATATGCGGATATTCTTTCATTTTATATCCCCGGCAAACATGAAGAACTTGCTGCATTTGCCGGTGACACACCGGTCTCTCAACTTATGCTGGCTGGCGCAATAGTGCTTGAAATTCCGATTCTCATGATTTTTCTCTCAAGAATATTGAATTACAATGCGAACCGCTGGGCAAATATCATAGCAGGTATCAGCATGATCATGTTTGCCGTCGGCCCGGAGATCGGTAACGATTCCATAGATCCTCACTATATTTTCATCGCCACTGTAGAAATTCTCTGTATGCTCCTTATTATCAGAACCGCATTGAAATGGCCAAGTCCTGAAAATGCCTGATCAACAAGAGTGGCGATTTGACTTGTCAGTCGCCGTAAAAAGGAACAGCAGATTCCACCTTAAATTCGTCACCTCGTGGTTTTAAAAGGGGGGTAAGCCCAGTCACCACGTCATCAATTTCTCTATTTTCTCTTGTAAACATTGCGGAGCATTGTTTTTTAACTTGTTGATTAACGCGGACTTGGTTTTTTTCAGCCCCGGCTCAAAAAGGTCCATATCTCCATGATTGGTATGAATAACCAGCTTGGTCTGTAATTTTCTCGGTGCCTTGAATTTACTTGCTCCAGCAACTGTATAGGTTTCCTTCAGATCAAAGTCTTGAATACTTTTCCACGCGGCAAACAGAACATTTGCAGGGTAATGCACTCTGATCCCCTCATCACCTATCTCAACACTCTGAGCACTAAGATTAGAGGTAAAATAGGCGCAGAAGATAATAACGGGAATGTATACCACCGTCGCCGTCATCATTGCAACAGGATCATACAGGTAAGGGGTCGTCCCTGTAAATTTATTCCATCCATAGGCAACCACGCAATAAGCCATAATGCTTAAAAACAAAATAAACACCATGTCGGCTGTTATTGCCACCCACCTGGGATTGATGGGGATACCGGGTTGCTTGGTATACCCCCTGCGTATCAATGTAAGACTTGGTAATAAAAAAACTGCGGCCAAAATATACCTTATAGTCTGCACCCTCCTCTTTAGTTGGGCTTCTTTAATAAACTTGGGACTGTTTTCCTCCTGCCTCCTTTCTTTTTCGAGCTCCTGCATCATTTTTATATGTGCAGCCGTCATCTTCTTGGTTCGTTGCTTCAACTCCGCCATCTTCTTTTGAAACTCTTTAGGTATCCACTCCATATCTTTAGCGGTGGGTCCAACATCCCTCTCTTCTCCACTTATATGGTTGTCAAGGCTGTTATATTGATATGGTTTACTGAAAGGATTGCCATCATAGGGGCCAAACGCCAGTGCGATAAACAAGGACAAAAAAAGATATCCCAGGGATCTATTTAGATAGATTTTCATGCCGACCCATCCTCCTCATGCAATTAGTTGAGATCTAAAACCCAAGTATCTCCTGGATGCAACCCAGTCCCTGAACATGTCCCCTCGATGCGGTCGCCTTGTATTTGTCCTCGGAAAATCTGCCCGCAAGGCTCGTTCCACCCTTGCTCGGAGCAGTCTCGTTCCATGACCACGGTGTTTCCTGAAATTCTTCCCTTTATCGGGTCAATGCGGTGCCCCGGACAGCAGGTCCACTCCGATGTTCCTGTAATCAGAAGTGGTCCCCAATTTTAAACCACCTTCAAGCTCTTTTATGTTTATATTGCATAGTTCAAGTTCATGCCCCTGCAGGGGCATTTTGATGTTCAGGCGGCAATAGCCAATTTCTCACTGTAAATCTCTTCAGGAGTTGCGTCACCAAGGGATTCATGAGGTCGTAACATGTTATATCTCTCAATAAATGCTGATATTCCTCTTTCGAGTTCAACTCCATTTTCGTAGGATTTCAGATAAATATCCTCATATTTGATTGTTCGCCAGAATCGCTCGATGATAACATTGTCAATCCATCGACCTCTGCCATCCATACTGATGTCAATACAATTGTCCTGCAGACATTTTATCCACTCATCTGATGTGAACTGGCAACCCTGATCAGTATTCATAATCTCAGGAGCACCATATTTTTGTAGTGCCCGTTTCAAAGCTTTAAGGCAGAATTCAGTTTCAAGACTGTTGGATAGTTCCCAGGAAAGAACTTTTCTGGAATACCAGTCCATAACTGAAAAAAGATACATATATCCTCGATGCATTGGGATAAATGTAATATCAGCGCACCACACCTGATTGGGACGAACAATGGATAGCCCTTTCAATTTATAGGGAAATATCCCAGAAGGGCCTCCCGGGATTGTTGTCCTTTTGCGAGGGTAAATTGCCTCTATTCCCATAAGACGCATCAACCGACGAACACGCTTTCTTCCAATTCTTTTTCCGGTCTGTTTTCTGAGATATTTATACATCCGGCGTGAACCTGCAGTAGGATCAATAAGATTCTGCCGATCTATCTCTTTCATCAGCAGGTGGTTTTCTTCGGATTCACCTGCTAACCTGTAATAAACCATTGAACGATGAATCGCCAGCAATCTGCATTGACAGCGAATGGACAGTTGAGAATCCTTTTCTATTAATTTTATTCTTTGACGGGGATTCCCAACTGCCTGCACTTTTTTTCGAGGAAATCCACCTCCATTGACAATTGCCCGACTTTCTGGTGGAGTTGTGCTTTTTCCTTCTCAGAGTCTTTGGGTTTTCTTTTTGTTTTTTTCTCAAAAATCTCGGGTAAATGTTCGAGCATTTCTTTTTTCCACTTCCCGACCATAATCGGATGTATTTCAAAATCCCGAGCAATTTCACTGAGAGTTTTTACACCCCGAATCGCTTCGAGTGCAACCCTTGCCTTAAATTCTGCTGTGTGTTTTCGTCTTTGCTTTTTCATAATTCCTCATTTTACCATGATTGAAGAACTATGCAGTAATTTATAACTTAACTGGTGGTCCTATTTCCTGGGACCGGCTCTGGTGGTTGACCATATTTGCTATAGCTGTTTCCATCTTCGTTACTTTTTTCTGAAAATCAGCCCTGGTTCCGCTCCAGGTAACAGAGGCGTTGCTGGGCATTTTGCAGCCGTCAATGGCAAACATCTCTCTGCCGATCAGTTTCTGTTCATCGCAAACCAGAAGTACTTCAAGAAACAGTGAGACTATCTCCCGGTCCATGCTGGAAATAAAATCTGCAATTGTGGTGAAATGCGGACGGCTATCAGCAGACAGTGCCATAAAGATTACATTCTCACGACAGGCTCTCTCTATTTTACGGCTGCTCACAATCCCTCTGGAATAGGCAAACAGAATGATTTTAAGCAGAATCTTCGGATCATAGGCCGGGGCACCAGAATCATCATTGTGATAGCGATCATTAAAGATGGATAGATCAAGTTCATGATCAATGAGATAATTCAGCGTATATTCAAAAGTGCCGGGAAGAACCTGATTTGCAAAATGGATGGGAATGAACTTGCCCTGAGCATAGGAATAAGGTTTATACCGTGCCATTGCAGCTCCATTTATCGAAGGTAAGGGGTATTTCGATCAATTTGCGACAGCAGTATAACATTTTTACATGTATTATTCAGTAGTTAATTGGACTAAATGACTTTTTCTACAGCTTGAACGAGTCTGTAGGATAAGTATCCCGGTATTGCAAGCATCTGCTGTTTTTTGATTTTATCAAATTAATGCTAGTAAATATAATTCTGTTATTTCAGCTACATATAAGCATATCCCGTTTAAGCCCCCAAAACGACCTTATTTTTTATTTTTCTGTGATATCAGCACCATAGATCACTTATTGTTAAAGTTAAGGTGTCTATAGGATATATTATAACACTCCCCCACAATTATCATTGTAAAATCAAGCAGTACAAGAGGCACATTTACTTTTTCTACAGCTTGAACGAGTCTGTAGGATAAGTATCCCGGTATTGCAAGCATCTGCTGTTTTTTGATTTTATCAAATTAATGCTAGTAAATATAATTCTGTTATTTCAGCTACATATAAGCATATCCCGTTTAAGCCCCCAAAACGACCTTATTTTTTATTTTTCTGTGATATCAGCACCATAGATCACTTATTGTTAAAGTTAAGGTGTCTATAGGATATATTATAACACTCCCCCACAATTATCATTGTAAAATCAAGCAGTACAAGAGGCACATTTACTTTTTCTACAGCTTGAACGTTGAGCTCACAGGATTTTGCCTGAAAGCATTGGCCAATAATAATGCTTGAGATATTGCAAAAGCAAATCAATCTGCGATAGCCGGAAGTGGCAAAATTCCTTGTGAAGCGCCTGGTTATGTATATATTTTTAATATTATTTTTCTCTTGTGAACATAGATTCAGAAAAACCGTCATGCTGTTGTAGAATATCTAAAACGTCAGGTTTAACTATCGCATTCAACATGTGATAGTGGAGATATATTCTACTAATACCTTCAGCACCACACCCAATTTGATACCTTTCAAAAGTAAACTCTAGAGCATATTCGTGAAAATTGAAAAGCATGAAATTCTCATACTTTGGCATTGTTCCTCGTATAACTAAATCATGGTCTCTTTTTCTCTCATTTGAAGAAAGTAATTCTGAGCGGGCTAATTCGGCTAATTGTTTCAAACTATCTTTTGATTCGATCAATTCAAGGATGGTTAAGGGTTGAAAAGGGTTAATAATGAAGTTCTGAACTCGAGTTTCTATTCCACGATGAGCAGCATAATTCGAAAAACGTTCAATAGTATATCTTAAGCTTATGACATAGCTATCTCTGCGTACTACCTCGTACCTGCCCCTTAACCAGACAATAATAGGCTCAGGAGGCATAGGGTTCTTTCTCAATACCTCTAAACCTTTCAGGTATTCAACGAGAAGTTCGTTCCCCCACAATTCAATGTTTCTTGATACAATTCTTGCAGCTGGATCTTTAAAATCTGGAAATTCAAAATCGAACCCTACTTTGGTTTGCGATAAATCTGAATGTGATAGTTTCCTCTTAATCTCAATTGGTGGTGATTGAAATGATAAGGAGTCAGAAAAAGAAAACTCTGAAACGAGTAGTTTCTTATACTGCCGCAGTGATTTTCTGTCTATTTCATTTTTATGCACTCGTCTGTGGCATAATGGACAAAGTGCAATAAGATTTTGATACTCGTGTTTTTTGCATTGGGACCACGGGATAATATGATGGATGTCAATGTCAGTATTATTACACCTTGGTATTGCACATCTGTGCCCAGCTTCTACTAATACAGCTCTTCGAAGTTCTGCTGGGATTGGTGGGCGATTCATCACAATAAACTTTTAATTGCTATTCCAATAAGCTGAGGATAACTGTGTTCTGCTTTTTTTACATAACGGGGCTTGCAATAAGCCGCGAGGATTGTGGTTAAAATTTTAATTTTAAGCGCAACCGGAGTCGGCTTGATTGCAAGCCCCGTTAAATGAGGCCGCGCAGCGGTCTCATTTAACGCCACGGCTAACCTGCTGCGCCCCGACCCTTGCCGCGTCAGCGCCGCCGACGTTCTCGCAGTCAGGTTAAGCCGATTGTTAACCCTTAATTTTATTTATTTTTTCCATCAATAACGCATGTATTTCTTTCAAGTGAGAATCGTCTCCTTCAAAAATACTGAGGATTAGATTCAGAAACATTGTATTGCCCCCAATGACATTATCGAAATCGATTTTGTCCAAGTCTTCAGCTTCAAAATCAGGATTTGTAGGTATCTCAATTTCAGTAATCCACCAAACGTCAATTTTTCTGACGACTTCAACTAAACACTCCAATGTTTTTTTGTTAATGTTGTGGTCAATGTTAGAAATAAATTTTGGTAATTCATGGGCAATTTCGTTACGGTGCTTTCGAGCATTTTCAATTTCTGTTAAATCTGATTCGTTTAATGCCCCTTGATCTTTAAACCAAAGACAACAAGCATGAAACTCATCCTTTGGATATAGGGTAATAACTTTCTCTTTGTATGATTTGCTGACTTTCCCTTTCAACTCCCCTGTTTTTTCATCAAGACGCCATTCATGTGTGAAAAGGTCCCTGAGCTTATCTATAACGCTTTCTTTTAAAATTTCGTATGAGGAAAGGAAGAGCGAAGCCTTGACAAGACTGTCTTTCAACTTCTCTGGATTTAAGAATTTGTCCCAGCTTTGAATAACCTTTTGATCCAAATTCATTTTATTAATCCAATTGCAAGACCAAGCAGGCCGAGGAAAACCGAAACTATTGCCAAGTCAGCACAAATGCGAATGCTACTGTCTGGATGCTTAAGTGCTGCCTGCATTTGCCGAAGAGGGAACAAAAAACTACATCTAATTGGCTTGATTTCCAGATTGTGTGTTTGGTTTTTTGATAAGCCAATAATATTCCGATACCATTCGTTAACAGTAATTACTTGCTCATTATTTTGAATATTTTTTGTGTTTGGGTTGTTGTTGTAATTTTTTGTGTAATTGGTGTCTATTGCCTGGATTTCAACCCATACCGATTTCCCATTGTCGGATGACAACTTTGCCAGTGTCCTACCCTTTATCAGGTCGTTTCGGACCCAGATAGTAGAGGAATTTATGTCTTCTTTGAGGGATGCGAGTACTCTATACGATTTCATTTTTTTTTGGGGGTTAACAAGTTATTCTCTGGTTTCCTTATAACTCCAAAAACCCCAAATCTTTGACAACGTAAATTCAACATGTTATGTTTTTTTATGCTTTATATCATGTAAATATTGAGGGATATCAGGTTAACAGGATAACATTCATGTTGCAACTCCCTGCTCAACTCGCCAACCAATTCGTAACTTATATCGGTCAACAGAGAATTCCATCCGGGCAACACAGGTACTACTTGAAATGGATGCGATATTATCTTGGTTTTTACCATAAATATGGCTTTCCCAATTCCGAACCGTGTCCACTTGCTGTCTTGAAAGAAAAACATCGAGCTGAGCACCTGAGGAATCAAGCTCATCATGCAGTTAGTCTGTTTCAGACAATGGAAGCTAATTTTGCCAAAACTTCACCTCATGCTGACAAGAATTAGGGCCATACAGAAACACCTATGCCTGACAAATTTCATAACAGGAAAAACTTACGAAATCAAGCTGATAATAGTGAGGAAAAAAACTCTGTTGCTGAATCAACACAGCCGTTTTCATAGTCAGTGCGGCAATAGTGTGAACTGTGCCGGAGCCGCGAGAAGTACAGCTTATAATTCACTGCTATTCCACTGAAACCCGAAAAACCTCTTCTACCGTGGTAATCCCCTGAAGCACTTTCATCGCCCCGTCCCTGCGAAGAGTTATCATGCCGTTTGCGACGGCCCGCTCCTTGATCTGGTTGGCATCGGAAGTTTTGAGGACAAGTGATTTCATGTCCCGGCTCATGAGCAGCAGTTCATAGATACCGCATCGGCCCTTATAGCCTGTATTGTGGCATTCCGGGCAACCCCGTCCCCGGCTGACCCGTCCTCCATTTGACTCTTCTCTGGAAAGGCCTATACGGGCCAGCTCCACCTCGTCGGCAATATACTCTTCCCGGCAATGGGGGCAGATAATCCGTACCAGTCTCTGGGCAAGAACAGCATTGATGGAGGAGGCGATCAGAAACGGTTCAATCCCCATATCCCTGAGGCGGGTAATGGCACTGGCTGAATCGTTGGTATGGAGGGTTGAAAAGACCAGGTGACCGGTCAGGGCAGACTGGATGGCTATTTCCGCTGTTTCCGTGTCCCGGATTTCACCCACCAGAATAACATCCGGATCCTGACGGACAATGGAACGGAGTCCTGAGGCAAAGGTCAGGTTGATTTTCGGGTTAACCTGAACCTGGCCGATACCGTTAATACGATATTCGATGGGGTCTTCAACGGTGATTATATTGATATCAGTATTATTAATGGCCGAAAGCGCCGCATAAAGCGTTGTGGTTTTTCCGGAACCGGTTGGGCCGGTCACAAGGACAATACCGTTGGCGGCCCTGATTTCCTTTTCAAAGGGGATAAACCGGTCCTCCGGCATGCCCAGCTCCTTCAGGGAGAGCAGGACGGACGATTTCTGCAAAAGCCTCAGGACAACCCGTTCGCCAAAAGCGGTGGGCAGAGTGGAGACCCTCACGTCAATTTCCCGGTCTGCTATTTTCAACTCGATACGGCCATCCTGGGGCAGGCGCTTTTCCGCAATGTCAAGCTTTGCCATAACCTTCACCCTGGAAACAAGTGCCGATTGCACATGTTTAGGCGGGCTGAGCATATCATAGAGAATCCCATCCAGCCGCTGGCGAATCTTCAGACTGTTCTGGTATGGCTCAATATGAATATCAGAAGCCCTGTCCCGGACCGCCTGGGAAAACATGAGGTTGACCAGCCTGATGACTGGGGAATCACTGGTGTCATCCAGCAGATCACCAATCTCCTCTATCTCTGAAAAGAGCCTTTCAGGATCCTCTTCATCCATATCAGCCAGCACTTCATCGGCGGAACTCTGGGTCAGGTCATAACTGTAATTGATTGCGTTGAAGATGGATACAAGTGGAGCCAGAACTACCGGTATATCTGTCAGACCAAGAATACGACGCACATCATCAAGTGGTTGAAAAAGAGCAGGATCATTCAAGGCTATAAACTGTTCTTCGGCGCAGATCACCGGAACGAGTTTATTGGTTTTCAGAAAACCGATGGGCAGTTTTTCTGTAAATCCGGTGGATATCTCCAGCGGCAATTCCCGTCGTACCTCTAATTCGTATTGAATCCCGAGTGCTTGAAGCAAGTCAAGTTCGCTGATATTCCCCTGTTTTTTTAGAATTTCCCCCAGACGGTCCTCATTTTCCTGCTGTTTTTCAAGAGCGTCATGCACCACCTTTTCTTCAACAAGACCTCTCTCTATTAATATCTGTCCGAGATTTTTCATAAAAACCAGCATGGCCTGAGCAAATGGCTCAGCCTTTTAGACACAAAAAAAATAAAAATCTGACTGCCGTGAAAGCACTTTCCGTAGTGGAATTTTCAGGGAACCAGAAAATAACCGCTATAAACCGTCATTCTTTCTTTGTAATACGTTCAATATTCTCCTGGGCAATCTGCGAAAGAGAAGTACCATTCTTTCCAGGTTCACTCGTTCTGGTGGCAACTTCCCCGGTATTCAATGCAATTACGGCCCGATACATCTGCAGTGCGCCCTGAATATTTCCCTCCTTTTCCAGGACAACCCCCATATCCATAAGGGCAAAAGGATTCTCAGGATCAATATCAAGAGCCTCCTGGAAATAATTTTTCGCCTCCTCCAGCCTGCCTGCCTGTAATTTTTCAAATCCGGTGGAAACCAGCCTGTCCGCATGTTCCGGGTTATCCTTTTTATGCAGTTCTTTAGCTACAGTGGGCAGTACCGTCCCCATATCATCCTCCTTCTTCATGGTTACCGCCGCAAGATCTGCCGGGTTTCTGATTATATGGGGAGTGATAAAAATAAACATATTGGTTTTTACGCTTGTAGTTGTATGGGTTTTGAATAACCAGCCAAGCCAGGGAATGTCTCCAAGAAGCGGTACCTTCCATTCACTTTCCGCTGCGTCCTGCCCGATAATACCTCCGATGACAACCGTATCATTGTCATTGATAATTACAGTCGTTTCCACTGTTCTTTTGTAGGTCGTGGGACGAAATTTATCGGCGGCATCCTTTTCCTTCAGCTTTATTATTTCCGTGGATATTTCCAACCGAAGGGTATTGGCCTGGTTGATATGAGGCGTTATGGTGAGCTTGGTGGATACATCCTTGTACTCATACTGGGTATAATCCTGATCACCGACGGTTGTATTCTGTGAGGTGATATACGGCACATTCTCCCCGGCACTCATCACCGCCTTTTTATTATCAGTCGTCAATATCTGCGGAGTAGAAATAATATTTATGTCTGAATCACTTTTATAGGCCCTGAGAATTGCGGCAATATCGGGAAAAGTCACTCCACCGATACGTATTCCCTGTTTCAGAACACCAAAGGAAAACCCTGTCGGCAAAACAGGATCCGTGCTGCTTATTCCCCCCAACATATCAAAAGGAGGATCGGTATTGCCACTGAAACCGACAGCCACCTGCCCGGTACCTTCGGAAAAGGCTCCACCACCACCCCACTGCACTCCGACATCAAAGGTTTTGTTGGTATCCACCTCCATGATAAGAGCCTCCAGGTATACCATTCGCCTTGGAATATCGAGCTTCTTAATCACATCTTCCAGCACCATGTATTCTTCTTTGGTTGCCCGGATAACAAGGGAATTGGTCTCCTCATCAGGCATGATTTTGACATCTTTTGAAATAGGTGGTGCCTTGCCCTTGTTTTTTATACTTGTTCCGGTTTCCGGCAAGGCATTCAATACCTTGGCAAGCTCTACTGCGGTGGCGTTCTGCAGATAAAACACATGGATATTGCCCTCTCCCCGCTCAACTTCACGATCCAGAAGTTTCACAAGGCTTTTTACCCTTTCGATTTCCGTGGATCCGGCAAGAATGACCAGACTGTTTACCCGCTCATAAGGTACAACTTTAACGCGTTGGGTGAATGCCGGTCGTGCCCCTTTTCGTGGAACATTTTTCTGAAAGATTTTGTCCAGGATTTTGGCAAGAGATGCAGCGGAACCATTTTCAAGGGGAATCACGGCAACTTCAGCTTCCTTGGATTCCACATCAAGCACCTTGATAATCCCGAGCAGTTTCTGAATATTGGACAGAGTCTCGGTTATGATCAGCATTCCGGAAGGGGTATGGGCTATCACCACTGAGCTTTTGGAAACAAGGGGAGTCAACACCTTCTTCATCTCGAGAGGTGAACTGTATTTCAACGGAACCAGCTGGGTCACGATCTTGTCTTCCGGATCATGAGACATACCGATCCGCATTGTTTCAACATTCTGAAAGCGTGCCTTGGCAGCCGGCAGAATTTTAATCACCGATCCGGATTTCACTGTGGTATAACCATGAACTTCCAGGACCGATTCAAAAACCCGGTATGCCTCTTCTTCAGAAATTTTGGTTGGTGAAACGATGGTGACATTACCCTGAACTGATTTATCAACCACAAAATTTTTACCTGTCAGTTCGCTGATATATTTAATAAAAAGACGAATATCCACACTGTCAAAGTCAATGGTGATAAACCGTTGGTTCCTGTCTGAAGACTCAGCCATGGTTCCCGGAAGAGGATGAGGCAGTTTTTCCGCGGCCAACACCACAGAGGACGCAAGCAAAAAGATCATCAGCAAAATATGAAATATCTGAAACAGCCTGTTCATTCGTTTTTTACCTTTATTCAATGGGTTGTTCTTCAGCTCCTGCTTTTTGCGGCTGGGAAGGTGGGCGAGGTTGAACCTTTTTTGAACCAACCATCCTGCCGACAAGAACCGGCCGCCGCAGGGGCGCGGCACGTTTTGCCGGCTCCACGGCAACAGGAGCAGCAGGCTCCGGAGAACCTGCCGTTTCGCCCATTTCCAGAATTTCATCCCTACCATTATGGGAAAGCACCACCTTTCCGCGCAAAATCTTTCTGATCATGGCACCCTGCACAAAATCCCCCTGCCGGTAAAGGTTCTGCCGGGCTGTGCTCCCGTCCAGAATAATGGCTCTGGTTTCCTTCTTTTTTGCTCCGTGAATTGTTCCTTTTAAAACAATATTGAGGCGAGTTGCTTCCAGTTCTTCCGGGATAACACTGTTTTTCTCCATTATATTGTTCTTGCCTGCAGGTTCACCAAAAAGATTTCGTTTAAAAATAATATGGTAATCGAGTGATTGCTCTGATTTTTCAGCCACAGTTTTTTCCGGTTGCGTAACGGGAGGTTTTTCAGAAATCTTCCGGTTTTCCTTAAAATTCCTCAACAGGAAATATTCCAACCCGCTGTAACCACCCTCCACAATACCGACACAAATAAGTGTTATGAGCAGAAGCGGTAATATACTGGAAAACCGTTGTGTCATAGTGTTTTTTATAAAAGTCTTTACGTTTTAACCCGCACTACATTGTCCCGGCAGAAGCCAGTCTGAATGTCGGTTTTTCCATAGTCCCTCCAACATTGAAACGAAGAGCCGGTTTCCCGGAACGCTGTTTCAATTTACCGATAAACCTGCTGATGACTGGTCTTTCGGCCAGAAATGTATCATGAAGGAAGAGTAATCCACTCAATTGCAAACGCCCCTCCGGCGGTAAAAAAGGAGCACGTACCATACCCGTCACTTCCGCATCCATATCTTTTCCCTGCATCTTTCCTTCCCGAATCAATACCTGGTGATCCTGCAGTTGCAGTTTCATCTCCAGCTTATCAAAATCTATTGCTGTAAGAGTCAACAGTGATCTGGTCAACGGGACTGTTCCCTTGTTGAGAACCAGCCGGCCCTCTCCATCTCCAGCCATGGGTTTATCAAACCGGGCTTTGTATCCCCCGGAGAAAAACAGCTGTCCCGTCAACTCTCTCCCCATAACAGGCATGGATGAAGAAAAAACAGACAGATCGATATTCTCGATCCTGATCTTTTGCAAAACATACGCTTTTCTTTTCGGCTTTATTTCAAGTAACGCACTGAAAGTCCCTCCGTAACAGGAACCCTCCAGGCGCCACTGCCCAAATATATCCTTTCCGGCAGGAGACAGGTGAAAAGCATCTATCCTGATCCGACCCTGATTCCCTGGCTTCATCAAGAGCTTAACTCGTTTTGCCTCGAAACCAAAAGGGAAATGGTACACAATTTCTCCAATTGAACATCTCTCTACCCCTGTAAACTGCTCAAGACGATGCTCGCAATAGGTTTTCAAAGTCCCGGAAGGAAACCGGACATAGAGCAAAACAGCTGTCAGAACCAGCCCGTAAAACAGATAAAAAAAGAAGCGTGGAGAGACAATTTTTTTCATTTCTCAGCCTTCAACTCATAGGTTGTTACCTGTAATACGACATCAAGTGTACCTTTTCGCGCTCCATTTTCCTGGATAGCAATACGTTTGACCGCCACAACATTTTTTTCAGATTCAATTGCCAGCAGAAATTCGACCAGTTGTTTCAAACCAACTCCCTGCAGCTTCATTTCCACCATAAATTCCCGCAGATTACCCTCCCCCTCCTCGGTGGAAGGTTTCATATATTGAATCATCTTTTTTACGCCGACCCGCGCTGCCCGTGTGTCCAGGAAGGTAAAAAGGGTGAAATCAGTGGAACGCAGTTTTACCTTCTCATAAATTCCACCTTCCTCAGCTTTCAATTTACGATACTCATTCTGCAGTCTCCGTATGGTGACCAGCTCCTCCTTTTTGCGTACAATGGATTTCCCCAGGTGCTGCCTGGCCTGCCAGAAAGGGAGAATACCAAGTTGCAGAACCAGAAAACAGCAGACAAATACAGCACCCCAGAAAAGCACTTTTCTGTCGCGCTCATCAAGGCTGTCAATACCTGACTTCTGCCTTAAATATTGAAAATAATTGATACGCATCTATCTGTCCCGGTAGAAAAGGTTCAGCCTCAACTCGAACCGAACCCCTTTCCCATCCGTGTCCTGGCTGGCAGAGCTTATGATAACATCTTGAAAATAAGAAGATTTCTCGAGTTCCTTCTGGATATTGTCCACTGTATTGAAATCGGTTGTTGTCCCATTCATTCTGACCATATCCGTATCGATAACCATCCGCCTGACCTCAATCGGATAGGAAGGAGGAATTCTGGCAGAAATTTCCGCCAACAAGGGAACAATGCCATAACCACTTGCAAACTCATTATTTTTATATGTTTTTTTAAGTTCATTGATCTCCGCCTGCAACTGCCTGACCGGATTCACAACCCGCTTGACCCGGGGCAATGTCTCTTTGAAAACCGAAACAATCTGTTGTTTCAGTACGGTATGACGACCTGATGTTACCCGGTAATCATACCCCAGGTATGCTCCCGCGACAGCGAGGACAATCAGAAGAAAAACACCCATCTTCAAATACATTCCCCTGAACGGCACGGATCCTTTCGTCTTCCTGAATTCATCGCGACGGAAATTCAGGAGACTGTTCTTCCCCTTCTCCTTTATTGCCAGTGAAAAAGCGGCATCCATTACCTCGCTATTATACCGTTTCCGCAGGGACGGATCGATTTTAATCAGTGGCTGATCAGTCAGGCAGTATTTTTTAACTTCCACGCCCTCAGAGTCGGCAAATCGGGAAAGAGCATCATCGAGATCGGAACTGTCCCCAAAAAAGCAGATAGTAAAGGCGTTTTTTTGCGATTGAGTCAGGCGGGCTGCAATAAGTGTCTGTTTTAAGCGGCGAATAAACAGTTCACCCCGGTCGGATCCATTTTTCTCACCGGCGGGTTCCAGTGACAATGTCCGCACAAGAACAATTCTGCCATCCCGTACAAAGAAAAGCCCGACCTGGGAACCATACCTGTCCAGGAACAGACAATCTCCCCGTAACACGCCTGCCAAATGCAGTGCCACCCTGCCGGACCGGATTTCAACTGAATCGGGATCAAATCCAACAGCGTTCAGTGAGGCCAGCAGCCCGGAGAAAATATCCTTTTCCAATACTGCCGCAATAATATCTGCCTCTTCTCCACCGGTTCCTGAAACCAGAAAATCCATATGCAGTTTTTCCGGATCCACGACAGAAGAACTTTCAAGCTCGTAGGGAAGAACCTGGCGGATCTTTTTCCTGTCAACAAAAGGTAACGACAGATTTCGAAAAGAGAAAAACTCACCACCCAGGGAGAGCCGGGAATCTCCTTTGGAAGACAGGTCCACCATCTTCTCCAGCCTGGCCAGCCCTTCTTCCAGGGTGAGACTGTGCAGGGAGACGGAATTGCACTCAACAATGACAAGAACCTTTGCCTGCCTTTCAACCCGAACGGCGGTAATGGCATCTTCGGTAATATCAAGACAAATAATTATTTCTGCCATACGTTATTCCACCTTCCTGTGAACCACTTCCATGGTTCCATCCCCATTTCTTCTGACAACAGCAGTAACATAATATGAGCGGGATCCGTCTTTTCCTGCAGAGTGAAGTAAAAAATATGAGCTCTTTGTTGTCAGCAGTTTTTCACTTAAAACAACATCACCGGGCCATGCTGACACTTTTTTATACCAGCCGGGATCAGCGAGGGCTTCTTTGTTGGTTTTATCTTTTCTGAACAGGTCAAAAGCGGTTGCCAGTTCAGCTCCAATCTGTGAATCCATACTTTTGACCAGCAAAGGATCCATGGTATTAATGTTCATTCTGCCGTCATTACCGTAGACGGTAATAAAATCAGCCAAACCTCTTTTTTTACCGTCTCCAAACAAAAGGATCGGCGTCACACCCTTCACAAGCAAAAGCTCTTCAATTGTTTCCACAGGACCGTTTCTACACTCATACGGCGGATCCAATGCCTGATAATAATTTGACTCGGCGCCATAATCCGACTCGTTATCATCCTTGTCTATCCAGTCAACGATGGCATCAACAATATCTCTTGCATCCTCCTCCACCTGCAAGGCAAATTCACCGGACAACAACAGCTGATACAGTATTTTTCGCAGGTTTTCCGCCGTCGAAGTTCCACCCTTTTTCCCGGATTTCTTCTGCCCACCAGGTGTTCCACCGGTTTTGGCAAGGCTGTTGATCTGCAACCTGCCGGACAGATCCTCAATAACAAGCTGCAGGCGGCCCTTGTCAAACAGAGGGATGAACGTTTCTTCTTTCAGGGTTGCCCAACTGTCAAGAAATGAATCAAAAGGATCCTCCCCCTTTTTTTTATAGAGCAGTTCAGTACCGATATTGATTCCCGATTCGGCGACAGTTCTCAAGTAGCTGTTTGTCTTGTAGGAATCAGCCTGACGATAATTTTGCCAACTTTTCTGGTGGAACATCATGGTGATACCGACAAGCAGACCGACGATCATTACGGTCAGCAACAGGGCCATTCCCTTTTCATCCGTAAAAACGGATTTTCCTGCAGCCGGTCCCTTCATTTTTTCCTCTGCAGGGCAACAGCGGTTGTGAAAACTGTAACATCATCATCGGCAGCGGAGTTATCAAAACGCAGAGCAATTGAAACCATTGCCGGAAATTTGTTCTTTTCATCATCAACAGTCTGTTCCCCGTCGCTGTGCCATTCATCATGCTGCACACCGTCAACATCATAGTATAAAAAGCGAACACCTTTCAGCCGGTCACAGAGCAGGTATTTCTGTCTTTTTTCCTTTTCCATCTTGATTCCGGGCAAAAAAACCCTGTCTGAACGGTATAAATTCAAAAGTCCCGTTTTTCCATCCTCTTCAACAAAGTATTCAATCAGGGCAGTTCCACTGCCCTCCTCTCCCTTTTTAAAACTGATATGAAGAGATGAAAAAAATGAGAGTCCGTCACTGTCCATACCGGAATTTTCATGGTGTTCTCCTGAAAAAAATCCAGCCTTTCCCAAGAACAGGGAAAAAAGATCTTCATGTATGCGTTCAAGTGCCACCCGCGCCCTGCCGGCGACTTCCATTTTTTCTCCAGTAGTGTTAACAACGAGAAATGTCGCATGATACACACTATAGACAGTTGAAATAACAAGCCCAAAGATAAAAATCGCCAGAAGCAGTTCAATCAGGGTAAACCCCTTATTACCTGGACAGATTTTCAAGTGATTTTTCCTATTCATGCCCTGTGGCCCGGTAATATCTCAACGTATAGCTGTATGGCGAGCCATTTTGTTGCACCTGGAGATCAATTTTCTCCAGTTTTTTCCACGGAGCAGCGGAAGCAACAATTTCGCGCAGTGCAACCTCGTCAATTGAAACCTGCCACGTATATCCGGGATATTTTTCTCCGAAATCACCATTTACCTGGGCAGAGCCGGTTACTCCGGATTGCAATTCCGCCATTTTTGTCTCGGCGAGCGAAGCAGCAACCGAGTAAAAACGTGCTTCTATTGCATAGGACAACCCCATTGACTGGGATCCATACAGGGAAACAAGGGCAATGGCCATAATAGCCACTGCTATCATTACTTCCAACAGGGTAAAACCGGCACAGTTCTGTCGGTTTTCAATGGCATATGTTCTGTCCGGCATCAGGGAATGGGGGTATATGTTTCATAGATAGTGACATTTTCCAGAAAAGGCTGGAAATGCAGACTGAATATTTTTTTATTTCTGTCTTCCAGGTGCAGAACCATCTGTTCCATATATCCTTTTTGACTGATCCATATCTTTTTTTCTCCTTCCGCAATTTTCCCTGAATCTGCAGTCTGAACCTCAAAAATCCGTACTCCATCAGGAAAAACAAGTTGATCCTGGTGGCCGGTTTTTTCTCTTTTCGCCTCCTTTTCTGAATCCGGCATAGTTGGAATTTGCTGAGTCTGTTTTGAATAGGCCATCGGCTCCAGCCATACCGGTTTATCCGAATCCTGTGAAAAGCGAAGGGTTTGATCAATCATATCAATATAGAGATAATACGATTGTCTCTCCCGAACAGCCAACTCACGCACACCCTTTACAAAACCAATGACCTTTCTTGAAGTCGATTTCAAACTGCTGTCAAACAGATTATCACGAAATGCAGGTAAACCGATAAACAGCATGATGCTGATAAGGGCGAGTACAACAATCATTTCGATCAGGGTAAATCCTCTTACACAGGAATCTCCCCGCACCATTACTCGATGTCCCAGTTATTGATATCCCGCGCATCACCCTCCCCTCCCTCTTCTCCGTCCTGGCCATAAGAACTTATGTCAATATCTCCGTGCACTCCGGGACTGAGATAAACATATTCATTCCCCCAGGGATCAAGAGGAACTTTTGATTTTTCCAGGTAGCCGCCAGGCTTCCATTTCGGAGGAAGTTTTCCTATGGAAGGTGGTTCCACCAGGGCCTGCAATCCCTGATCCGTTGAAGGGTACACATCATTGTCAAGCTTATACATTTTGAGAGCAGTTTCCAGACTCTGGATCTGAAGAGCAGCTTTGGTCCGCTTGGCCTCTTCCGGATGGCCCATCAGTTTGGGGCCAATATAACCAGCCAGAATACCAATAATAACAAGGACCACCAGCAATTCAATAAGGGTAAATCCCCTGTAATCTCCCAACACTCTGACATGCTCATTTATTCTCTGTTTTTTCATAGTTATCAAGACAGGCTGCATATATCGGCAATTGACCGACAGATATTGATTCAGGTTCTATTTCTCCGCACGAGAACAATCCCGGCGGACACAACTGCAATTACAATAATCGTATATTTTATCAACAGGGGCGTTTTCACCATAAACAGGGCAAAAAGAACAAAGGGGTACAAAAGAATCCGAACGGCAAACCGCAGGATTTTGCTCTGTTGTATTACTGATGCGGCAACAGGAGACAGGTGATAATAGGTGGCAACCAGTTTCCTGCCGAATGCATTTGTCATGAGAAAAGAATCACGAAAAACACGGAGAATCGCCACACACGGGTCTCCCGGTGAACCATAGGCTGCAGTGGCAATGAAACAGGCATCATCCGTTGTGAACTGCACTTCATTTCCATACAGGATTTTACCATCAGACAGAACAGCATAGGCACGAAGGTAATAGGTCATTCCAGGAGTTACATCAGTGACTATACTTTCATATTCACCTGTCCCGCTACCATCCTCGGTCTGACCCGAGCGAACCAGGTTAAAGAGAAAGGACTGTTTCGTGACTTTTTTCCCGAATATTGAAGTTATGTTTTCGACGGTTGCCGGTTCTTCTTCCTCATCTGCGTTGTATTGCGGCTCCCTTTTTAAACTGAAACTGACCCCCCGTAATGTAATGGTCGGTCGGTTTTCGCATGTTTCAAGGCATTCAGTATAACATGTTGTTTCAGTTTCTCCACATTCTGCAACACACGAGCTCTCGCAGGAAAGGGTCCGGGTGTCGGTGATGATTCCACCGCTGATACCTCCAATGTGGGAAATATCGGTTACCGGTAAGGTCTGCAGACGATACTCTTCTGTGACTACGCCCTCGCCCCCAGCTCCAACCCGGGAATCAGACTCTGTCCTGCCGGAAGCATAACGGGCCAGCAGAAAATCCCTGTCCCCTGATTTTCCGGTCGATCCCGCAACCAGTACCTTCCCCGATTCAAGAACAGTCACCACATAACCGACATCATCCGTGCCGGCCATATCGGTGATAATCTTCGAAGAAACCAAACTGTTTTCCGGCAATTCTTTTTCCCCGACAATATCCCCACTGCCTGCCCGTATCGGTATTGTCCACAGGACAACATCCCTGTTTCCAGCAGATCCTGTTATCCCGGCAAGTATCACATCTCCACGGTCGTCTGTCGTAACAGTAAGTCCCTCTGTCTCATGCTGCAGGACACTTTTGAAAATTCCCTGTTCAGCAAAAGTCTCATCAGTGCTGAAGTCTTTATTCAGGCATAAAACAAAAGCACGACTGCCCTGTTCATCCCTGCTGGTTCCGGCAAGAAGAACCTTTCCATCCAGGCCAACGGATAGATCCCTGACAGTAGAAGCAACACCACCGATTTCCGGCAGCAACTCACCCCGCTCAGCAAACATCCGGTCAACACTGCCATCCTCAGTAAATTGCCAGAGGGCTGCTTGCCGGGAACCATCCCGGTCAACTGCCCCGCCCACAAGAATTGTATCTTTTTGCAGAATCAGGAGAGACTGAAGCCATGACTCGGAATTAGAATCGACGGTAACAACACCGTTTTCACCAAAACTTCCATCCTCTTCACCCTGTGCATTCAGACGAAAAAGAAAAGAACGGGAAAAATCAGCTCCAGTCACCGTTGCACCAATAAAAAAAGCAGTGTCGGTATCTGTTTTCAAGTCGGCCGAGACTATCTTTTCACCTTCAACGGAAAGTGTCTGCAGGCCATTTTCCCCAAACGTTTTATCGGGATAGCCATCTGACTCCAGAATAAAAAGGCCCAGAAGCGGATTTTCGTCAAAACCTGTACTGAGCACGGCAATCCTGCCGTCTTCCAACAGTGCCAGGGAACGTGCGGTACTGTCTTCACTCCCCAGGTTATAAGTAAACACCCCGTTAGAATGAAAAGAAGTATCCGGTTTTCCATCAGGCAGGTAACGGGAAACAGTAACTTCACTGACAGCGCCATTACTGCTGTATCCGGCGACAAGAACCTTGCCGTCCGGCTGCACTGTCATTGCAAGAATCTCGTCATCCCCAATGCCGAAATCCCTGACAACAAACCCGTCTTCAGCAAAACTTGTATCTATTGTTTCAACAGCTCCCCTGAGATCTGTTGAAAAGAGGAAAAACGACATGAAAATGATTGATATAATGCTCAGTCTGTAATTCATTATCTTTCCTCACTGCTTATGAAACCGGTTTATGGTGACATACATAACCCTTGAGATATGCCTGAGTTTTTCATGCCAATCAGGTTTTTTCATCCAACCATCTGATTCATCTCAAAAATCGGTAACAGTATCGAGAGCACAACAAATCCTACAGCGGCCCCCATCACAACAATCATAATCGGTTCAAGAAGTGAAGTCATGGCCTGAACCGCTGTGTCAACTTCACGCTCATAGGATTTGGCCATCTTGCCGAGCATGTTCTCCAGATTGCCGCTCTGCTCGCCCACAGCAATCATCTGCACAAACATTGGCGGAAACCACCGGGAAGATGAAAGAGAATCCGCAATATTCTGACCTTTTTGAATCTGTGATACAGTTTCATCAAGAACCTCATCAATATGGACATTATTAACAAGTGTGCGAACAATTCCCATTGAAGTCACCAGTTCAACGCCACTCCCCAGAAGACTCTCCAGGGTTGAAGCGAACCGGGCGAGAATGATTTTTCGGACTACTGGACCGATGATTGGAACTTTCAATTTAAGCAAATCCCAGACACGGCGGCCATAGGGCCGGCCAAGCAGCCAGCGTATGCCGAAAACTCCTGCTGCTCCGGCTCCAGCCACCACCCACCAGTATGCTCTTAAAAAGCCGCTTACGCCAAGAAGAAAGAGGGTGGGCATGGGCAAAACCTTGTCCATATCAGCAAAAACTTTTGTGATGTTAGGAACAATATAGGTCAGCAGCACAAACAGAATTGCACTGCCGATAACCGCCATAAATACAGGATACACAAGAGCAGCACGTAAACGTCCCCTGAGCGCTTCCTGCTTTTCACTGAAATCCGCCAGCTTTTCAAGGACGATATCAAGAGAACCCGATGCCTCACCCGCCCGCACCATGTTGGCATAAATGGAAGAAAACAGTTTCGGATGATCCATGAGAGCGCTGCTGAGCGTGTTTCCTTCATTTACCGAAACTTTTATTTGAGCCAGAACTCTTTGCAAGGCTTTGTTGGCGGTCTGCTCCACCAGAGAATCCAGAGCCTGGACCATTGGAACACCAGCTCCGAGCAGGGTGGCGAGCTGCCGGGTCATGACACTTATTTCATCTGAACCGATCCGGCTGAAAATACTGAAAGTTTTTTCTTTTCCGCCGCCTGCTTCCCGCCTGCCATCCGCTTCTCCGATGAAAACCGGATACAATCCTGAAGAACGTAATTTGATTCGAGCGGTTGATTCACTTTCAGCATCGATAATTCCCTTTGATGTCTTTCCTTTTCTGTCGAGACATTTATATTCATATACAGGCATAATATTTGTTATATCAATTACAAACTCATCATGCCAGAAGAAAAGGAACGTAAAAAACAGGGACATACTTTCCTGAATTACAGCCTGATAAAATTACCGTATCTCCTGATTGACTGAGTTTCATGGGTAAGCAAAATTAAAAAAATGACTTTTCCGATGAAATGATTGTAAAATAAACTTGAATTCGTGTGCATTCGATGGTGGTGCAACCTGTTCTTTCCCCTCACTTTGATTATAGGGATTTCTATCAACAGATTCAAAATGAACAGGATACATTGCTGACGGATGTCCGAAAGGTGACATGCAAAAGAAAATCCGACTACGCAAAACCGCCTTCAGTGACGGGATTTTCAGACTGAGAAGCATGGATTAAAAGCTGGCCTGAAGAGCAAAACAAAACTCGAACCACTCACTTACCCGAAATTTAACTGCGTTCCGTCACATGTACACCCAATATTTTGGTTTAGAGAAAAAACCATTTTCAATAGCCCTGGAACCCGAGTTCATTTACATGAGCACGCCACACCAGGAAGCCCTGGCTCATCTTCTTTACGGAACAGAAAATGACGGATGCATCGTACTGCTTACGGGAGATGTGGGTACAGGTAAAACAACCCTGTGCCGGTGTATGGTGGATAGACTTCCTGAACACACCGAATATGCACTTGTTTTAAATCCCAGTCTCACGATTACAGAGCTTTTGAAAACAATATGCGAAGAATTCGGGGTATCGGCTCCATCCCACCCTGTTTCCAATAAGGTCTATATTGATCTCCTTAATAGATATTTCCTGACCGCCCATGCAGCAGGTAAAAACTGTATTCTTATAATTGACGAAGCCCAGAATCTTGAACTGGATGTGCTGGAGCAACTCCGTCTCCTGACAAACCTGGAAACAGATAACCAAAAGCTGTTGAAAATTGTGCTGCTGGGGCAATCGGAACTCCGCGACACGCTCAGGGGCGAACAACTTGCCCAGATCAATCAACGCATCACCACCCGCTACCATCTTCATCCTCTTCCCGCGGATGAAGTAAAAAATTATATCAACCATAGAATCGTGCTCGCCGGTGGTCCCGGAATTTCACTTTTTTCGCGAAAAGCAATTCATCACATAATTGTATCTTCCCGGGGAATACCGAGAATAATCAACCTGATCTGCAACCAGGCCCTCCTGGGTGCTTATGCCGGTTCAAAAGAACGTGTTACTGCAACAATCGCAAAAACAGCAGCAGGTGAAGTGCTGAAAGGGCCACCAGCTCCTCTATCCTCAAGGCAGCGCCCTGTTGTTATAACACTTTTCCTTGTTCTCCTGGCCTGCCTGGTATTATTTTTTTTCATGACCGGAAAGATAAATAGTGTTGCAACACTGTTCTCCCAAAATACTTCATGGATCTCCGCTCAGAAAAATCCAGATAATATCCAGGATAACATGCAAAAGACGTCGACAACCAAGGGAAAATGATCTTATGTCATATATTCTGAATGCATTAAAAAAGTCGGCAGCAAAAAGACAACATGATGAAAAGCACAGTTACGATTTCATACGTGACCCCTTACCGATTTCCCTGCCTTTTGATTTTTCGGAATTTGGCAGGCCTGTTTTTCTTTCCTGTTTAATACTCATTCTTTCCATCTCCTTTGGAACCTGGTTTTATAAATCCTCAAGCCCTGAACAGAAAGAACAGGTCGAACAGGGTCATCAGGAAACTGCGAACATGACTCCCAGGGTGTCAACCGTAAAGCTTTCGAAACTGACGATAACATCCCTCGCCTGGAAAGGTAAAACTCCAACCGATCCCCTGGAGAAACCGCCGCAGAAGATTGCTCAAATCCTTCCACACCAGATTCCGGATCGGGCAGAACTTCCTGTGACAACAAAAGATACATTTCCGCAACTCCACTTTGCCGGGCATGCCTGGTCTACTGTTCCTTCAAAACGTATGATTATTATTAATAACGCCATTCTCAGGGAGGGGGATAGAATTGACCCGCAGCTTCGGCTCATGGAAATCACCCGCCGGGGAGTCATCCTGGAACAGGGAGAGAAAAAATTCAGAATAGAACTTGAATAGCCAAAACCTATTCAGGTCATAAGAAAATAGATACCCATTACGGCAATACATGCACCGGCAACAGCCCTGGCAGAGACATGCTCCTTATGTAAGAACACGGAAAAAGGGATAATGACTACAGGAACAAGGGAGAGAATAGTAGAGGCAACGCCGACACTCAGATAATGAAGGACAGCCAGTGACAGGGAAACTCCAAGAAATGGTCCTACAACTGCTCCGACAGCGGTCAACGCCACAGCTCTTCCATCTGTCAGGGCCAACCTGACCTTTTGCCACCTGCCGGTGAGTGTGAAATAAAAAAGGAAACAGACAAAGGCCGCAAGAGCACGTATCTGAGTGGCTGAAAATGCATCCAGGTATCCCGCTTCCACCTGCATGCCGATTTTACTGAACACATAGCCCACAGCCTGACCCAGCATGGCAATACCAGCAAAAACAACCCCCTTGGGAGACACATGCCTTCTTTGTTGTTCCTGCTGGTCACGGGTCCCGCCGCCTTTTTCCAGAATAACTGTTCCCACGCCGAAGAGTGTCATCAGCATTCCTGACCATTGCTGCATGGTATAGATTTCACCGAGAAACAGGTAACCGATTACAGCAGATGCGGGAGCTGCAAGAGAAAATATCAGCATGGCGATTCGGGGACCAATTTCCACAAAAGACTGAAAAAGAAAAATATCGCCGATAAAAAAACCGATTATTCCGGAAAGACTGAGATATATCCACGCGTGGGCGGGAAACTGCAAAGGAAGAAAACTGCCTCGCCGTATCAGCAGCAGAGTGGTGAAAAGAAGCAGGGCCACCGTGATTCGTATAATATTGACGGGAATGGCTCCAACCCGTCTGGAAGCAGCCTCAAAAAACTGAACACTCACAGTCCAGCAAAGCACGGTGGCGAAAGCCAATATTTCTCCGGTAAACATTTCACTCGTCCTTGTCTGGCTGTACTTCAGGAAACCTGCAGAGAACCACCTTGCACAAACCCTGACAACCTATTGCAAAACTTTGCGGAAAACAAGGAGAAAACAAATATGAAATATTTAACCAGGCTGCTACAAAATGTTTTTAATGAACGCTCTCCGGATGAGTATAGAGATTATAAAGGCCCTCTTCCTCGACCTGGATCCTCCGGGTCAGCTGTTCTCCGACGGCCTCCAGTTCTTTTCTGAAATCATCATCATAGACCGCTCCTTCTGCTGTCGCCTTACTGATAAAAACAAAAACCATGTTACCTATTGCTGTCATTTCCTTCTGCATCTTCCTGGCCAGATCCCGTTTATTTCGATCATCAATATAGAGGTATTTCAGATAAACATACAGCAGCACGTTTTCCCTTAAGATATGGGAAATAAGTTCTCTCTTGAACTCCTTCAGGTAAAGCCGTACCGACGAACAATCTCCCCTGTCCAGGGCGGCAACAATGGAACTGAACAGAGATATCAACATGACATGTTCGTCTTTGAACTCTTCTATCAAATCATTGTGCCAGGAAATCCTTGTTCCTTTCACATATATTTTTTCTTCAATATCCGTTTTTACAGAGGAAGACACAGGAAAACGATTTTTCCGGCCACCAACCGTAACCTCTTTGTTTCTTTTAAAAAAACCAAACATCATCTCCCCACAACAATAAAGTGTTTAATTTAATTCTAACATAACTTCCAAATCAAGATCCAATTAAAAACTGAAGGTACTCTCGATATTGACAACCTAAAGCACCAAGTTCAGGAGTACAAGTTTGGAGAAAACAGTTTACCAAAAGCTTACATCGCTGCATTAGATGGCTCCGAATTAATAAGATCGGCTACCATTGGACATGACATAAAAAAAGCTTAAGTTATTAAAACAAGGCACAGAGCCGAATATAAAAAAAAGGAGACAACATGAAACTCTTTTTCATATCACTGCTGATGTTTGTTTCAGGTTTTTTTCAGGTTCCAGGAAGTTTAGCCGATCAATCAGGCACCCAGGCTCGGCAGGGGACATTTGTGGTGGCGTGATACGACGTCGGTAAAGCCGCCCTGGAAGGGCAGCCCGGAATCATCAACGTCACAAGAGGCTGGCTGGATAACAGTGAAATAAACAGCGTTGTTTTTAATCCCGCAAAAACCGATCTACAGCAGATTGAACAGACCCTGAAAGCCTCAGGAACTTACATCAGTACTGTTCCTTCTGCGGGGCAGAACAGAACCATCCCCCAAAATGAATGATATCGAAACGCGGGCTAACCAAATCGGACAAGCCATCGTTCGATCCGGTCAAAGGCCTCATTGATCTCATCCGACTTCCCACCGAAGGAGAGCCGAAGGTGCCCTTCTCCGCCCGGCCCGAAAGAACCACCGGGAACGGTGATGACCTTTGCCTCCTGCAGTAATCGTGTTGCGACTTCCCTTGATGGTGAATCGGAAAACAGGTATTTTGCCATTACGTAAAAAGCACCCTTTGGCGGGACATACGAAAAATACTCTGAAAGCCCGTCGAGCCTGGAGCAACAGAGAGTCCTTCGCCTTACAAGTGCATTTCGCATGTGGGTAACACATTCCTGGTCCCCTTCAAGGGCGACCAGGGCGGCAAACTGGGAGGGGGTCGGGGCGCAGATGGTTGTTGCATCATGAACTTTCATGATCTGCTCCATCCATCGTTGATCAGCCGCAACCCAACCTATCCGCCAACCGGTGAGAGCATATTTCTTGGAAAGAGAGAACACCGAGATAATATGTTCTCTCATTGTTTTCAGGCCGAGCAGGCTGGTCAGGGTTTCATTTGAATAAAGAATATAATCGTAGGCTTCATCCGTAATAATCACAAAATTACAGTCTACCGCCATCCTGCCAAGCTCCATCGTCTGGTCATCGGAAAAAACCGTTCCCGTAGGATTCCCGGGGTTGCAGAGCATTACAGCCTTTGTCTTTGGATTTACTGCCTGCCTGATTGCAGGCAGATCCAGACCCCAGTCACGGGTGAGGGGAACAAACTTTGGAATACCACCGGCAAGCAGAACCTGTTCAATATAAGAAGCGTATGTCGGTGAAGGAAGAATGATCTCATCCCCCGGATCAATCACGGTAAAAATGGTTGTCAGCAGAGCTTCCATACCTCCGACGGTCACACAGATCTCATTTTCAGGATTAACGCTGATATTTTTTTCCTGCAACAGATACCCTGCAATACATTCACGAAGCTGAATCATACCGCTCTGCAGGGTATATTTGCCGCTGGCGGGGTCTGAATGCATAATTTCCGTAACCGCTGCAACGATATGATCTGGCGTGGCAAAAGACGGAACACCCTGCCCCAGGGACACACACCCCCCTGTTTTAGCGGCCAGGTTCGCCATCTCCTTGGTAGCCGATGGGGATATGTCGCGAACCCTTCTGCTCACCGGAACATGCCGGGAATAATTGCTGTTATCGTTCATATGTTCACTTTTCAGGAAAAATCTTACCCGGATTCAGAACCAGGTTGGGATCAAACAGCTTCTTGATCTTCTTCTGCAGGGTAATGGAAGCCTCGGACAACTCCATGGCGAGAAATGGGCTTTTGGCAATACCGATACCATGCTCTCCGGATATTGTCCCGTTAAGCCCCAGCGTCAGTTCCAGCAGGGCTCTTGTTCCTTCATGAACACGGGTTTCACTGGTCATCTTTCTGCTGGTAATGTTAAGATGGATATTGCCGTCTCCCGCATGACCGAAGGCAAATACCTCCATACCGTATTTTTTTTCATATTCAGGCAGGGCGTCCACAAGGGTCGCGATATTGCTCAACGGGACCACGATATCTTCCGGTATGTACAATTCCGCATAGTCATGAATACGCAGGCTGACCTGACGTCGGACTGACCAGATCTCCTCCCTCTCCTTTGAATCCACAGCTTTGATAAATTCTGTGGCGCCGTTTTTTCTTGCGATCCTGCAGAGTTCTTCAATTTCTTTTTCAATCTGTTTTTCCGGGCCGTCTATTTCTATGATGAGCAGAGATGGTTGTTTCCCGGAAGGAGAAAAGGGCAGCAACTCACCGATCAATCTGAGACACTTATGATCAAGAAATTCCAGGGCACTCGGCAGATGCCCCTTTTTCATAATGGCTGCAACGCCATTCATGGCAGACACCATATCACTGAAAACACACATCATGGTTTTCAGTGCCGGTGGTCTGGCAAGGAGTTTCAGGGTAAGCGATGTAATAATACCAAGTGTCCCCTCACTGCCGATCAACAGATTTGTAAGATCATACCCCACCACTCCCTTCCTTGTTTCCACACCTGTTGAAATAAACTGTCCATTGGGCAACACTGCCTCGAGTCCAAGGATATAATCGCGGGTTGTGCCGTATTTCAGGCAGGATGGCCCCCCGCATCCGTGGCTCCATTTCCGCCAATGGTGCTCTGATCCATTCCAGCCGGGTCCGGCGGATAGAAGAGACCGGCGGCTTCAGCCGCCTCACGCACCTTCAAACTGATAACACCTGCGCCAACCTTCATGATAAAATTTCCGGTATCGATCCGCTCAATCCGGTCAAGGCCCATGGTAGACAACACCACTCCACCCCGGGACGGCAGGCAGCCTCCCGCCAGTCCCGATCCGCCACCACGGGGAGTCACAGGGAAATTATACCTGTTCGCCAGTTCTATCAGCGATTTGATATCATCAGTATTTCCTGCCAGAACGACAAGTTCCGGCAGGTAACTGAGTGTGGAGGCATCAGAGGAATATTCGACCAGGTTCCCCCTATCGACAATGGACGAATCCGGACTGAGTCCGTCAGCAATAATTGCTTTCAGTTCCGCAGTGAGGGGAGAATAGGAAACCATGATGAATCATCCTGTAGAAAAAATAAACAAAGTACCGGATCAGGCCCTTCCGAATCCTGGAACATAAAGAACCTTCTCGATTTTTTTCAAAATAAACATGGCGATTGTCACCAGCACAAGATAATAGAGTCCGATAAGGGCAAAGACCTCGGTAAATCGGAAATATTCGGTGGCAATAGTCTTCCCTTCGCCGGTCAATTCTATGCAGGTGACAATAAACGCCAGGGAAGAATATTTGATGAGGTAGATAATCTCATTGCCGCAACCGTGCAGGGCGCGACGCACAGCCTGGGGTACTATTATCCAGAAAATAGTCTGAAACCTGGTAAAACCAAGTGCCTGGGCACCTAGATGCTGGCCGCTTTTGATGGATAACAGAGCGCCCCTGACATATTCAGACTGGTAAGCACCACTGCAAAGGGTAAAGCCGGTAACCGCCGCCATATAAGGTGAGAGATAAATGCCTATATTGGGAAGGCCGAAGTAGAGAATAAAAAGCTGCACGACCAGGGGCGTACCTCGAAAGACCGCCGCATACGTATCTCCGATCCTCCTGAAAACTGTGGAACCAAAGGTGCGGACAGTGCCGGCCAGAATACCGATAAGCACACCACCAGCTGCGGAGGGAACAATCAGGGCAATTGACATGACAAGTCCCCGATTGAGACTGGTCACCAACTCTTGATAAAAGGGTGAGAGTTCCACAACTATTTCTCCACTCCTGAAAGCTCATCCAACCGATTGCAGAACCCTCTGGTCTTGCTGTTATTCCCAGCACCCAGCAGGATTTCCGGAGCCCCATGTTCGGCAATGCTCCCTTTTTCCATAAACAAAATTTCATCTGCAAGGGTTGAAATCAGGCTGATCTGGTGGGTAGCCATAATCATGGTCATTCCCCGTGCCGCAAGCTGCTTGATGACAGCTATCACCTCGCCAATCAGTTCCGGATCAAGGGCTGAAGTCGGTTCATCGAGCATGAGAATTTTCGGATCCATGGCCAGGGCCCGGGCAATGGCCACCCGCTGCTTCTGACCACCGGAAAGCTGGGCAGGATAAAGGTCCTCCTTATCGGCCAGACCAACCTGTTCCAGTTCCTGCCTGGCTCTCTGTTCTGCTTCAATCCTGCTCTTCTTTTTCACTTTCCTGAGGGCAATTGTAATGTTGTCAAGGGCAGTGAGATGATCAAAAAGATTAAAGTCCTGAAAAATCATCCCCACCTGCTGACGAAGCAGATAAAGATCCTGTCTGCGGGAAAAATCAACCTGCTTTCCTTCCAGAAAGATCCTGCCGGAATCGGGAATGACCAGACAGTTCACGCATTGCAGAAGAGTACTCTTCCCGCCACCCGACGGACCAATCAGAACCTTGATTTCCCCTTTTTCAAGCTGAAAACTCACCTGGTTGAGAATAGTATTGTCAGCAAATGATTTGGTGATATTTTCTACCCTGAGAATTGGGCTGTTTTCATTCATATTTCAACTTCCATAGTGCGAATATCCGGGAATCTGGAGACGTTTTTCCAGTTTTCTCAGGGCAAGGACTCCAGCCCAGGTGAGAAGAAAATAAATAATCCCTGCTGTAATATAGAGAGGCAGATGCTGGTAGGTTCTGGAAGCGACAAATTGGGTCCGCGCCATGATCTCAGGCGCACCGATCACGAAGGCAAGGGCGGAATCTTTCAAGATTATTGAAAATTCATTTGACCATGCCGGAATGGACATCCGCAGTATCTGGGGCAGAATGATGCTTCTTATCGCCTGAAAGTCACTCATGCCCAGCCCGCTGGCTGCTTTGAACTGCCCCCGGGGAAGCGACAGAATCGCTCCCTTGAAAATATTTGCCTGGTAGGCGCCGGTTGTCATGCCAAGCACAACAGCCACCGAAGTAAAGGCACTGAACGACAGTCCCAGATAAGTAAAAATGCCAAAATAAAAGAGAAAAAGCAGGACAACAACCGGAACTCCCCGGAAAATCCAGATATACCCTGAAAAAATCAGTCGAACAAATCTGTTCCCGTACACAAGGCCGACAGCCATGATTATACCGACCACAAGACCGAAAAGCATGGCTGAAGCCACAATGCCGAGGGTGATGAATGATCCCTGAAGCAGATAAGGCAGGGAGTCAATAATAACAGAAAAAGCGGACGACATGGGGTTATCAGAAAAAAATCATTCCCCACCCTCCTGGCAAAACAGAAAAGGTGACGAAAACAGTATATTAAGAAAATGGCTGAACCTTCTGGTCCAGCCATATGAATTTACAGGGCAGTTATTTGTCCAGTTTGTATTTCTTGATCAGCCCATGCCAGGTAGCTGTTTTCATCAGTTTCGCCAGAGCGTTGTTCACCTTTGCCAGCAACTCTTTATCTTCTTTACGCACGGCATAACCGAACTGCTCATCACCCATACCAAAAGTGCCGACGATATGAACAGCTTTTTTCGATGAAGCATCCTTTGCCGGAGCATCGTCCATGGCGGCAGCATCGATTCTGCCGTTCAGTACATCCTCAACAGCCAGGGGAGCAGAACTGTAGTAGCGGAGCTCGAAATTCCAGCCATTTTTGGGTGCTTCAGCCTTCAACCATTTGGCTTCAGACGTTCCCTGCTGAACACCTATGGTCTTCTTTCCCTTCAAAATCATGTCAATAGTGAGCGGGGAATCCTTTTTTGCCACCATAACCTGTTTGATCACCCAGTACGGGGTGGAAAAACTGACCTTTTTGGCGCGCTCTTCGGTGATACTCATACCAGAAGCTATGATATCAATTTTTTTCGTAAGAAGGCTGGTTATAATACCATCCCATTCTATCGGCTGGTGACTTACCTCCACACCGATTTCTTTGGCTATCCAGTTCATGGCTTCCACGTCAAAGCCACTGGGCTGACCCGTTTTATCGATATAGGCAAATGGTGGAAAGTTTGCATCAATTCCGTTGACAATCTTGTCGGCGGCCAGAGCCTGAATTGAAAAGATAAGACTGAAAATACCGAGCAGAAGGACTGTTTTTTTCATCATTTTCCCCTTAGTTGTAATGACTGCCCGAGAAAAATCTCCCGAGCTGATGGAATATTTTTTGTTTCTGAAACCATTGCATACTATTTTTCTCTCCAATACAGTGATACAGCCTATCTTGTTTTCTCTTCCTTTTCCATATTTTTGTTTATCTGATACTTGTCCAGAAATGAGATTTTTGGTTCAAGTTCAGGTAAGCGTAAACTCCGAGGAGCATAGAACAATAAAAAAGACCATTTGTGGACAGGTACTGCCCAAAAACCTTCCCGGATTTCCAATGCCTCTATTTCGTATCTTGACTTCAAACAGAATTTACATATTGTATTAGTCATTACTCATATAAATACTTACTGATAAGGATTATGACAAAATTAGCACAGTTTATAAAAGTTCTTGGTGATGCCAATCGACTGGCAATTATCCATGCCATTGGTGAATCAACCCGCTCAGTCACCGAAATTATAGCAGAAACAGGCCTGTCACAGACTCTTGTCTCTTTCCACCTGCGGGTAATGCGGGAAAAAAGTGTGGTAACAACACAACGGGATGGCCCATTTATTTTTTACAGCCTTTCAACCCCTGAACTTTATGGCCTGATTGGTGAACTTGCCCGAGTTGCCGGAATAGAGAGTGCCATCGGCAAACCAATATCATCTTCAGTAAAAGTCAATCAGAACAGGAGTTAATCATGTGGTGGAATAATGGTGGATGGGGACCGATGTATGGTATGTGGTTTATGCCTGTTTTCGGTCTGCTGTGTATGTTGATATTATTTTATGTGGTTTTACGGATCGTAAATCGTGAGCGGGAATTATTCAACAGAATAGATCCTCATATCAACCAGAAACAGGATGAACTGCTCAAAGAGATAAAAGCACTCCGAAATGAAGTTGAAGAATTGCATAAAAAACAAAAAAAGGATCATTAACACAGTGGAAAAATTAAATATTTCTCAAAAGAAAGCTCTTCTGGACAGCCTGCTCAGTTCACTGATGGCTGATATAAGCTGCGATGATCGGCAACAATTGCTGCATGATATTCTCCTGAAGAACAAAGAATCCCGACCGGTTATTGAAATGGTTGAATACTGAATCAACGAATGTACTGATTCAGGTGTGAATCCCGTTGAAATGAGCAGAGAAGTCCTCGCCGCAATAAGTCACAGTTATGAACTGGCTCCATATGCCACTCACGAATTACGGGGTCTTTTTAACGATTGGCTTGGGGAAATTGAACTGCGGGTTATAGATTTTGTCAACCAACGCAATCGGGTTGACCCACAGGAATTATCTTCCCATTTTAAATTAACCAGGGAATCCATTATTTTTGTGCTGGGAAAACTCGAGCGGGAAGGCAAGATCACCACGAATACCAGAAAGAAATCAACAACCAGTTTACGATTACTGAAAAGAGGAGAATAATGGACAATATATTTACATCGGCACAGACATCGAAAGAGAATTGTTGAGGTTCAAACGATGACGGTCGTCATCCTGAAAAAGCTACACAGCAGGTACATTTTTCTGAAAGAAACAATGAGAACTGCATGGTCTGTGGCTCCCATCTCCAATACCATACCCAGCCGGTGGAAGGCCATTGTCATTATTGTAACAGTGAGAATAAATGGTATATCTCCTGTTCCAAAGGCCACATGGTTTGCGATTCCTGCCATAATCAACAGACAATGCAGCAAATCAAGACCATACTTATGAAATCAACGTCAACTGATCCATTTGCAATTTCCGAACACTGCATGGATCTCCCCATTCTGCCAATGCTTGGTTGCCAGCATACATATATAGCGGGTGGAGCATTAATGACTGCCCTGAAAAATGAAGGCACATTTGATCTTACGAATGACGCTGTTCTCGAAGTCTTCCACCGAACGGAAAAACAAGCTCATGGTGGCTATTGTGGTCTGACGGGAACCTGCGGAATAGCCCCTTCATTGGGTGCCTGTATGGCAATACTTACCGGGTCCAGATGTGGTCGTGACAAAGAGCAGAAACTCACCATGGAACTTGTCTCCAGGGTAATGGGGGCAATTACGAAACTCACGGGCCCAAGCTGTTGCAAAGCATATGTTCGAATATCGCTGGCAGTTGCTGTCGATTTTATCCAACAACATTTTTCACTTTTACTGCCAGGAAACGACTCTCCCACCTGCCGGCACATGGAAAATCACCCCCATGGCTGCAGGCAGGAGAAATGCCCGTATTTCCCTTTAAATTCGATTGAAAAAAACAAAAACCCAATTGCCCCGACGCCTCTCTGGCCGCGGGTTATAAGCCCTGAACCAGACATTGCCTGGCAGTTGCAAGAGAGAATAAAACATCTGATGCAGAGCTTTCTGAAGCTATGCAGGTTGCAATGACAGTGGTAGCAACGAAAAATCAGGTTGAATAACATCAAGCTCATCAGATATGAGATACCTTGCGAGAGGGCATATCTCATTTTATAGTGACTTGATAAATACATCCGTTTTTACAACTTCTGCATAAACCATTTTAAGTGCAGCAAGAAATGATGCATGAACATGAGAGGCAGGAATTTCAACACCTTGAAATTCAAGTGATCGTGCGGCACAGGCATCACCCAGGACAACTACATCAAAACCCAGATCATATGCAGCTCTGGCTGTTGCGTCGATGCACATAAATGTCATCATTCCCGCTATTACTACCCTTTCAACACCAATAGAATGGAGTTCCTGCTCAAGATCAGTTTCACGAAAGCTGTTTGGAAAATGCTTGAGAACAGTCTTTTCCCCCTTCACCGGTGTTACAGAATTATGAATCTCAGCACCATGTGTACCGGGCTGGAAAAAACCGCTACGCCCGTTAAGACTTTCATGACGGACATGAATAACGGGTATTTTCTTTTCTCGGAATTTTTTCATAACTTTTGCTGCATTATCTGCCGATACTTCAGCTCCATTTTGCTCAAATTTTCCACCTGGGAAATAATCATTTTGAATATCTACCAATATCAGGGCTGTCTTTTTCATAGTTCTGCTCCTTATGTTCCTTTGCTTCAGAGTGCATCGCTCAATTCCACCGATTTTTTCTGTTTCTGTACTTGTACGAGAGAACATAAGCCACTATCCTGCTCAGAAGAAGTGGCAGAAACGACAAATAAAGGGCAAATTATGACAAAACAGGCGAGGTGAAAATGATCCGGACAGCTATCCTTGCAGTACCAGGATGTTTGAGTTCATCCGTTGATGGACTGGGAGAAATACTGGCATTTGCAAATTCTTTTCTGAAATCAGCATATTTCACTACCCGGGTATATACAGTGAACGGTAGGCCTGTACAAAGTTATACCGGGAAAAAAATTGTACCCGACCACTCAATCACTGAGTCCGGAGCAGATATTATAATTTTACCGCCAGTATTAAGTAAGCTCGAAGAATCACTGAACAATTGCGAAATAGTTGACTGGTTGCAGAACCACCATAAATCTGGAGGCCAGATTGCGTCTGTCTGTGCAGGATCTTTTCTACTTGCTGAAACTGGCCTGCTTAACGGTCGTACCGCTACCACCCATTGGAATCTGGCTGATACGTTCAGGACCCGCTATCCGGAAGTTCACCTGCAGATACAACGGCTGGTTGTCGATGGTGGGGATTATATCTGCTGCGGTGGTGTATCTGCCTGGATGGACCTCGCCCTCCATTTAGTGACACGTTTTACAGGGAAAGATATTTCAAGACAATGCGCCAAAATGATACTTATGGATCCACACCGTGAGCACCAGGCACCTTACGGTATGGGAGGATTTCGGAAAAATCACAAAGACCAGGCGATACTCAAAGTCCAGCAGCTGATAGAAAGACAACATGATCAATCAATTCCCATACAAAAAATGGCAACTGTAGCAGCCCTTGGGGAAAGGACATTCTTGAGACGTTTCATCAATGCAACAGGAATATCCCCTGGAAAGTATTTACAGCAGATGCGTATGGAAACAGCCAGGGAGCTACTTGAAACAACTGACTTAAGCATTGAAAATATAGCAGAATCTATTGGATATATCGATTACAGTGCTTTTAGAAAATTATTCAAGAAAACTATGGGATGTACCCCTTCCTCATATCGGCGGCGATTTGGATTGATCAGTTAATTTCAGATTGAGACGATTCTGAAAAAAAGGGACACATTTACAACATACTCTTCCAACCTGCCAATTGACTCAAACTTCAATTTGCAACAGGCCCAAAAATCAACCATCCATTGCTGTACCGTTGCACAACAGTTCCCTCTTTCGATAAGGTACCTGGTGTATCTTTTGTGAATATAACACGAAACTGGTGTGGATGTGCAATGCTCCAATTTTCTACATCAGCTGGAGATTCCAGGGGAAGCAAAGGTGTCTGCAACCGGCCGGAGAACTGAAATTGATCTGCCAGCCAGGCAGGAAAAATTGCCACCTGTGTACCACGTTTCTGAATTGTTCGAATAGCATTGCCGACAACAGCCTGGTTGTAAAGTTTATGGAAAGGCTTAACGAGAGCCAGGTGGAGAAACAGGAAAAACACTACAATGGTGCAAGAGATAATCTTGATGTTTTTTACGACAGATTCAGATTGAAAAAAGAGTAAAAAGAAGCTGCACAAAACTGGAATAATAGCTATCCATTGAGGAATATACTTCATCATTTCCCTGTCTCCACCATGTAAAGGTAGACGGGGACAATAAAGAAAGCTAAGGCAAGCAGCAGAAAAAAGACAATAATTGGCATTCGATGCCATGATGAATGTTGAGCTGCAGCTACCGCATGTCGTGACAGCAGAAGAGCCGCCAGAGGTAAAACAGGCAGGATATAATGTATCTGCTTACCACTGACACAAGATAGAAGGAAAAAAGAAGGCAGGATCGCGCAGATACAAAATCGTGTCGAAGTATCAATGGATATACTCCTCCAGCCTTTCCAGGCAGGCCACCAGAGAAACCACGGAAAAAGAAGAAGGGGTAACAAAATGATATACCAGTAAAAAGGTCTGGCATGGGCGAAAGATTTCACTATGCGCCCAGCTGTCTGACTGAACAGTATTGCCTGGCGATATTCTTCCCCTCCTGCCCTTGCAGCTGGAATGACCCAGCAGAGAGCAATACCTATACCCACCGTAAGTGATAAAAAAATACAGCCGTACCACCTTAACCAGAACGATTTTTCTTCCCTGTGCCAGAAAGGTGCCAGGAAACTGACCGGCAATACGTAAAGCAGGATGACAGGTCCTTTGGCTAGTATACCGAGCCCTATGGCAACACTGAAACCCAACCAGGGAAAGATGCTTTTTCTGTTCACTGCCAGCAACAGACAATTCAGAGCAAGTAATGATAAGAACGTCAAGAGTGTATCAAACATCGTGAGAGAACTGTAAAGACTCCAGATAAACGTTCCCATTAAAATAAACGGTGTAGCCAGATGAATGTCTTTATTTCCAGGCCATAGGAATTTTGCCAGCCTTACAGTCATGGCAATGGAACACAAACCAAAAAAAGGGCTGACCAACCTGGCAGACCATTCTCCAACTCCGAAAATAAGCCATACAAAATGAATACACCAGAAAAACAGCGGAGGTTTGTGACTGTATGGCAACCCATTAATACGAGGTACCAGAAAATCACCGTTCTGCCACATTTCCCAAGCTACGGAAAGATATCTTGTTTCATCAATGGGGATCAATGGTCTTGAATAAACGGCAATGATAGAGAGCATGATTGCAAAACATGCCCATTGCCAGTTTTCTGATATTCTATATCTGAACATTATAAATAATTTCTCTCGTTCTTCGCTGGCAAAGATGGAACTAATCAGACGACCCTGTGATCAAGCTAAACAGCAATTCTACCTGGCAGAAGTCAGTCAAGATTCTTCGATACTTTAAGTGTTGAGTATGGCAGTTGGAAATACTCAAGAGTTTTTCCGGTCTTGCTCCAGCCATTCTGATATAATAATTTTGCCAGATTAATGCTGATACCACCATAGAGAGATCTGGAGTTTGCTTCCCCAGGATCCTCATAACCTCTGGTATAGTATCCACCAGAAATCTCAACCCATTTGAGGAAACTATCTTGAAATACGTCAAAACCGTCAAGTTTGAGCACCAGTGAATAGTATTGATTGGAATAGTCATCGAAGATACCATTTACAGGAACATTGAATACATACTCTATCCTGAAATCAACTTTTCGATCCAGTTCGGGGTAGTGCTCAAATAATACGCTGGTCAAAGCCCCGATCGTATTCATTGTCATATCCCCCAGTCAAATCCCTGGGTTTCACTTGTAGCATCACCAAGTTCCATAAAAAGTTGCACCGTCCAGGCTGAAAAGGCTGCATAGGCACTTGCTTTTTCTGAGTCATATCCCCAGTTTTTATAAAGTCCGGTAAGTGCGTCCGAGAAAGTATACGTTGCCCAGAAATGGCCAAGCTTGTCAGCACCACCATATTTGGAATCATGCTCAAACCAACCTTCATCTGAAGTATGCAATCCACTTGATCCGTAGTCCCATGTTGCAAGACCCCATATTCCGATTGCTGCGGCGGCGGTTAAATTGGTATAAAACATTTTTTTTTCTTTTGACTGGCTCATCCACCAGTCTTTTTCATTGTCCAGGGATTGTTCCACCTTACTGGAATGAGTGAGAGGATTTTTGGTGATCCGAGTTGAAACCACATCTGCATAAGAGTTGCAGGTGAAGCTCAAAAAGACCACTGTGATGAGAAATAACTGTGTATTCATGCTTTGTCTTTCCTTTAAATTACTATTGAAATTATGGCCAGTAGTAAGTGGCCGTCCAGAAACTGGAATTTCCATTCAAGTGTAAAAGTGCTTCGAGTTTGAGGTAATATCCCGAATTATGGGAACCATAATAAACGACAAAGATGAAGAAATGATGAAGAAGTGATGAAAACCACCGCAAACACGGCTTTTTTTATAAAAAGGGAGAAAAAGGACATACTCGTGGATTTTGACATAAAACAAGCACTTACCAAATTAATGGCAAGTGCTTGTTTTTGTTCTGGTACACCAGACAGGATTCGAACCTGTGACCCCCTGATTCGTAGTCCTGACCTTCGAAGCTTCGCAATCTCATCAATTGCAGTAACTTATTGATATAATATCACATAAAAGCTCCATAGCTTTTCTCTTTTTATCCATTTTTGCAAATTTTAGAACCTTTTTCTCACACAAATCCACACACGAAAAATTCATTTCCAAAAGTGCCGAAAAATAATTCTTTCCAGCTATAATAATGCACAACCAGGCGCTTGTCAGAGAATAAACATTTTACTCAAAATCGAGGTTTTATACAAAAATAAGCGCACACTTAATGCAGCAAAATTAGCAATATTAGAAATTTTCCTTTCCACTTTCAGAGATAATCGGATACAATAATTCCCAATGAACAACTTTGAAAGAAAAATTTATAACCAGTAACAACATGATCAACACAATTAAAGAAATCATCTTTGATCTTCAGGAAATCAAACTCGAGACAGGCGTGCCACGTCTCCTAAGGATTAGACCCGTAACAAATAAAGCCACTGTCTGCATAGGTGTTCGTCGTAGCGGGAAATCGACATTCATGTTTCAAATCATGCAGAGACTGATCGAGAGGGGTGTCTCCCGACACAATATACTCTACTTGAATTTTTTCGACGACCGGTTGCATAATTTACAACGCGGCCCTCTGGATGCTATTTCGGAAGCATATTACTCCCTCTACCCGGAAAAGAAAAATTCTGAAAAAATATATTGTTTCTTTGACGAAATACAGATACTACCGGGCTGGGAATCCTTTGTTGACAGATTGATAAGAACAGAAAATTGTGATATATATATCACAGGCTCATCAGCACAAATGCTTTCCAAAGAGATCGCCACACAGATGCGGGGACGTGCGCTTTCATGGGAATTATTTCCCTTTTCTTTTCGGGAATTCCTCAATGCAAAAAATGTCGATCACACGTTACCTTTTTCAAGCAAAAAACGATTACTCATACAAAAAACATTTGAAGAATATTGGCAAACCGGGGGATTTCCTGAGGTCATAGGCTTAGATCGATTTCTTCGTATTAAAATTCATCAGGAATATTTTTCCACCCTGCTGTTTCGGGATCTTATAGAACGACACGATGTTTCCCATCCTAAAGCGGTAACAGACCTGGCACATCGATTAATAGATAACATCGCTTCATTATACTCTGTCAACAAACTTACCGGGTATTTGAAGTCACTTGGACATAAAGCACCAAAATCTGCGGTATCTGAATATCTAGAATGGTTCGAGGATGCGTATTTCCTCTTTACTGTTCGCATTTTCGATGCCTCACTGGCAAAAGCCAATGTCAATCCGAAAAAAATCTATTGTATTGATCATGCAATGGTGACTTCAACGGGATCCGGTATCCTAGTCAACTCCGGGCACCTGCTGGAAAACCTGGTGTTTGTCGCACTACGCCGAATCAGCCGGAATATCTTCTATTACAAAACAAACAGTGGCCGGGAAGTCGATTTCATTGTTCAGCAACAGGATAACTCCCGGATGTTAATCCAGGTATGTGAATCCATGTCCAATCCTAAAACGTATAAACGTGAAGTTAAGGCACTGAAAGAGGCCATGTACGAGCAAAACCTCACAACAGGTACCATTGTCACCTTTGACCAGGAAGAACAAATCGTTATACATTCCGGTAAAATTGAAGTTATGCCCGCATGGCGTTTCCTACTGAATCTGCCGGAAACAATGTAATAGCCAATAAAACTGCATGTTCAATATTTTCATCAACCACCTGACACAACCGCTTCATGATTTCGATACACCTCGTGGAAAGATTAAATCCCATCGAATACCTGATTGATCCCATGCAGCGCCCAATCAATCTCTTCCCTTTTAATAATAAGAGGAGGAGCAAATCGTATGGTATAGGTGTGGGTCTCTTTGCAGAGAATGCCAAGTTTCTGCAATTTTTCTGCTATGGCCCTGGCGCCACCTTCGGTACCTTCATGCAATTCGATCGCAATCATCAGGCCACGTCCCCTGATATCTTTGATGTCTTTATGCTTAATTTTTTTAAGTTCTGAAAGAAAATAGTCACCCATCTCTTTGGAATTTTCAATCATGCCTTCATCGACAAGAACCTTTAGCGCAGTCCGGGCAATACTGCAGGCAAGCGGGTTCCCTCCAAAAGTTGAACCATGCTGACCGGGTTTTAAGATTTCCAAGACCTCTTTGTTGGAAAGTACAGCGGATACCGGATAGAAACCGCCCGAAAGTGCTTTACCAATCAGAGTCAAATCGGCTTCAATCCCTTCATGTTCTTCAGCCAGGAGCGCCCCTGTTCTGCCAAGTCCAGTCTGAATTTCATCCAAGACAAGGAGTATATTGTTTCGCTCGCAAATTTCTTTGACTTCTTTGAAATACCCTTTGGGTGGGATAATAACCCCGGCTTCTCCTATTCTCTTCCTCCATCGTGTCATGCTTGATTGATGAATGGGAATCTTATGTTCAAAGTATTTCATACCACAGAAATACTACCAATACGGATTCTCAACTCAATTCCTGAGAACAGCTAATCAACGACAATTATAATTCCCGGCTGGCGACAATTATAATTCCGGCCTTAACCACATAATAATACGCAATAATATTTCATTGCTTTTTCTGTTTCTGTTGCAGTGTCCTCATCTAAAATGTAACTTATTTGTACTCATCCGGAGGATAGGGCAACGCTGAGGAGCGACCCGAGCGCCGAGATGAGTGCCGTAAGGATGAAGACCGGGTATAAGGATTTGCCCGGTCTTTTCTTTCTTCATCCTCATGGCCACAATGCGTTAAACCTCGGGGGTTGGGGGCAGAGCCCCCTATTCTGTGATTATTAATTTTCCTCAAGGCTTTGTTTTGCTTTTTCCAGTCTGTAGCTATCAAGATTAAGTTCCAGTATTACGCTATGATGCACAAGCCGGTCTATCGCTGCAGCCGTAGTCATTGGATCTTTAAATATCTTCTCCCACTGTGAAAATGGTAAATTGCTGGTTAGCATGATACTGTTCCGTTCATAACAATACGCAAGAAGGGTAAAGAGCACTTCCATTTCTTCTCGGCTTTGCTGGACATAGCCGATATCGTCGATCAGTATGGCATCATACTTGGCAAGTTTTTTCAGAAATCTTGGAAGAACAAGCTCCTTTTTGGCCACCAGCAGATTTTGCACCAGCAGACTGCACGGAGAAAAGAAAACACGCCTATCCTTGTTAATCAGTTCCTGGGCAATGGCACAGAGCAGATGGGTTTTTCCACTACCTGGGTTTCCAAAAGCTAGTATGTTTTCACACCTGTCAAGAAAAGAACCTTCCAGCAAACTATTGACAAAGCCGCTCAGTTTGGCCGGAAGCCGATCCATTTCAAACGAAGCTAAGTTTTTTTCCAGGGGCAGTCTGGATTCTCGCAAATATCTGGTAATGCGTTTATGGCGTCTTTCTTCACACTCCCGCACAACCAGTTCCTGAAGGTATGATTCATAGCTTAGTGATTCCTTTCTCGCCAAATCCGCCTCCTCCTGGTAACAGGCTCGGATAGTTGACAGATAAAGCTTTTTAAGAGACGCATCCAGGATAATTCGATTATCGGTTGAACTCATCTGCAACCCTCCTGTAAGAGTTGATCATAGCCTGTGAGGGCAACAGTCTGGACAGAAATATTGGTAATCGGTTCAACCGGTTTACCAGAGACAAGCAGTGTTTTTACCTGGGCAAAATCAATGTTCTTTTCATGGTCAATCAGATGACGAAGGGCATCATCTACAGCTGTCTCATTATCTTGGGCAGCAAGCTGTAAAATAGATAAGTATTCTTTTGCTGCTCCCGTAACGGTACGAAATTTGCGCAGAGAGTCATAGGCAACCCGGAACCTGCTCGTAGGAAAAAGATCACTGCGGTATCTGTAGTTCTCAAATGCACCGGGTTTTCGAACCAGCCAGTCAATTATATGGCGGTACTGGATATAATGTTTGCTACCGCCTCGTATTCTGGGGATATTCTCAATATGTTTCTGACCGTACCAGATCTCCAGATACTCTGCATACAGCCGCACTGTGACTGTTTCTTTGATAAGTCGACTATTCACCGAGTAAACCTTGTGCTTTACTCTGATCGTACTGCTGGGACCAACTCGAACTTCAAAACGAGTACATGTGTCGAGCTTACCCGAAGGCAGTGGACGCAACATCGACTGTTCTTCTTGAAAGCGCTCCTGGCGGTTGCAGTTGAGTTGTGCAAACAGCTTCTGTAGAAATAACTCATATTCCTTGCGTGTAGTAAAATCCCGGTTACCTCGCAGCATCAGGGCCTGATCTACGGCTTTCTTGAAACGATGATGGCGCTGCTCAATGTCACCATTTTCGTGGGGCTTGACGAATTGATTTTACGGCCTTGCAATTTGTAATGGGCCAAAAGCCCCTGGTAGCCACGGGTAAACTCTTCCGGGTTATCCGGTTTATTCACCGCAGCTGACAACCTGTCTGTTTGATGTTGTTCTGGAACTCCGCCAAGTTTCCATAGACTCTTCTGTAATCCTTCGCTCAGGCTTTCGAAACTCTCGGAAAAACAGATCGTTCCTGTCTCCCAGTTCGAATATGTCAGCACAAAATGGTAGATCAGGTGATCAAAAGGCTGACCACCAATACTGATCTGTAATTGGGACATATCTGTAAAATCAGACTGACTCAACCGTGCAGGCACATGCACCTGGGGAAAATAAACTTCACGTCCTGGACCTTCTGTACAACGCCAGGTTTTTACTCGACGTTGAAACGTGCGGAGCTGGCCATCTCCAAAAGAACCGGGATAAATCCTTTGAAAATGGGTAAAAAGAGTTTTGGCTTCCAAACCTTCATTAGTTTCCAGAAATTGTAAAACCTCTGGCCATATACCTTCAAAAGGATCTTTACGAGTTCGCCACTCCCTCACTCGCTCCGCACTGATCTCACTTGGCAATTTGCCATTATCTCTATACTTGCGACCGGTTTTCTCATCCATGCCGGCTCTAGCCGCTGCTACTTCCAACGTCTTCCCTTGACTTAAGTATTTCTTCAATTTCCTCACCTGAATATCTGTGACCATCCATATTCCTCCTTTGAGAAATATGAATAATCAGATCACAATTTTCCGGGAAATTTAATTGTCGTCAAAAGGAATTATAATTGTCGCTGGTCAAACAGCATCATCACTGAGATCGAATGTAAACAAATCCGGTTGAGGATTTTGTTGCGGAAATATTTTCGGTTTCACGGTGAAAATTTGCAAGAAAATTAAGGGGATAAGGCCAGTATCCTGTTATTTCTATACAATAGATTTAAAATATTGTCTCGTGTTTTCAACAGGATAAACAGTTTTTCAAGATCGACTAACTAGACTAGACTCAACACTATGTAAATAATCGGAATTAAATAAAGAGATAAGAGTATGAACCGAGACTGATGATTTTTTTTAAAAAATACAGCTACGAATAAACCTGCAAAAACTGCAGATCCCCTGAGGCCCATTGATAAATAGCTCCATTTAAGAATTGTTGTGTCAAGGCCAGTGAAAACAAGGATAGTTGCAAGAATAAGGACGGCCAAGGCAGTAATTCTGAGTAACCTGACTGGGTTGTTTTTTTGCAGAAGACCTTTGTGAGTACAAAGGAAGTCATTGTATATATTGGTTGTTACACCAAGTGTAAGACCGGCACCGGTACCTAAGACAATTAGTAATATCCCCGCAGAAAAAAAAGCAGCGATCACAGGTGGAAAACTATGATAAATAAAAAAAGGAAGAGCCTGAGCGGCATGTTCTCCTATCTCTGGAAAGCTACCTCTTAAATAGAGTCCGACGATTAAACCAAGTACACCTATGGGTGGTATGACCGTGGCGCTCAGAAAAGCTCCATTCCTTGCTTCTTTGACGTTTTTTGCTGAGAAAATTGCCTGGAGATAGATCTGCGTTGACAAAACTCCTGCCAGCATTGATAACATGTCGATAGCAGCAGTTTTCCTGCCGTAAGCGGCGAAACTCAACATATCCAGATCTTGCGGCAGACGACTGATTATTTCATTTAACCCGCCTCCCTTGTAAAGTGCAAGGCCTGCACAAACCAGCATAATCATGTAGAGCATGAAAAACTTGATCTGACCGATTAAGCCAGCTCCAGAAATACCTCCAGAAATAACAAAAACACCAAGCAAGATCAGAGTAAGCAGTATTGAAACTACCGGGCCAAATCGGAAAACCGACTGTAGAATAGCAATCGACGCAAGAAACTGACCAACCACATGGAGAAACATGCCGCTGGAGTTGAGGATACTACTGTAATGTCGAAATTTTTCCCCGAAATACTTCCCGAGAAATTCTGATACTGTTATGACACCTTCTTCTCTGAGTGCTTTAGCAAAAAGACAACCAAGAAGGAAACAGGAAATACCACTACCGAATGTGAAAATACATGCGGCAATGCCGTGAGTATAAGCAGTTTGGACAGTACCGATGGTCGAAACACCACCGACAAGAGTGCCGATAATGATCCATGAGACTCTTGTAAAAGGCAGAGAACCACGGGCGATAGAAAAATCCGCTGCTGACTTTACTTTAGTGCCTCTCCTGACTGTTAATAAGGAGATGATTATAAAGGTGATAATAAATGTTAATTGATACAAAAAGCTTTCCTCTATGATAAGAGAGTTTTTCGTTGGCTGTTTGGTAAAGTTGTCTGTTCATCAATTTTCATTATCGTACCGGGAGGTTCATAAAGCCAATCTTGATACCTGTCATCTTTGCTTAAAGTGATAATGTTCCCACGATTTGGTGTCTTCCTCGCGGGAACAGACCAAAGATTACAAAGACAGCGAATCAAGCCATCCACTGTTCCTTTCAAAATAAGTCAGTGTTGTTCCCACACCTTTTGCCATTGCATTCTGGTACACTCTGTATGCTTCGGAAAGATCATGGATACCCAGACCAATAGGGTTGAAAAAGATCCTGTCGCTTTTGCTCTCTCGACCAACTTTCTTACCGACAACAACTTCACCCAGTTCTCCGATTACTCGCTCCTCCGGAATGAAACCCTCCTTAACAGCCCGCCAGGATACATCCACTCCATGGTGTTTTACCTGATACCAATCATCGACGAAGACCCTGTCAAATACAGTAAGTGCTTCTGGCGGAGTATCCCAGAATGAAATCTCGGCATGGAAAACGCCGGGTTTGTACCACTCTTTATTCACATAGGGTTCCCTTGCCATGGTCGCAGTTGAGATTACATCCATCTCTACAAAGGCTTCACGTACAGTCTCAACAGGAATAATCTCCATCTCCAGTCGCTCAGACATCTTATCAGCAAATGCTTTAGATGCGTCCGAATTAATATCAAATACCTTTAACATTTCAAGAGATGGAACTGCTGCTTTGATTGCTGCAGCCTGAGTCATACCCTGTACACTTGCGCCAACCAGGCCAAAATATTTTGAATCAGGGTTTGCCAGATATTTGGCACCAACCCCACTAGCGGCACCAGTACGCATAGCGCTGACAATAGCACCGTCCATTACGCAGATCGGAATAAATGTTTCAGGATCAAGGATGATTATAATTGCGGTTGCCCTTGGTAACCCCTTTTTAGGATTATCAGGACGACTTGGAATAAATTTAATACCTGAGGTATCAACCGGACCTAGAAGCCCGCGCAGGTTGAGTTCCTCTCCGAATTCCTTTCCACCAAGAAAACTTGGCATTGACATAATCCTGCCAATAGTTTCTTCCGTTGATGCATCTCCCCAACGTATTACTGGTTTGCCGGGTTGGACATAATCCCCTTTTCCGTGGAGAAAAAAGGAACGTTCCGTGGCTTTTAGTGTTTCAGACATTTCAGCACCACCTGCTTCCACACAATCTTCCTGACTTAGATAGAGCAACGACCAACTTGATTCTGACATCTTTATCTCCAGATACTTTTTTGATTACTTTTATAATAAATAATATACTGATATTACAAAGATACGCTTTGAACGACCTAAAGAGAGGTTGTAGATACCGGGTGAATTAATTTTACGATTTGATCACTCCTGTTCGAACTCCTTTTAAATAATTCATGCAGAAAATGTCTTTACCGTTAAGCATGTCTGCAGTCTTAATCGTTGCCATAATCTTTTCATCGAGGGGATCGATAATTGCTGAATCCATACCTGCTGCCATCATAAGGGTAACAAAGGTACGATTTATGATTTTTCTCTCGGGTAATCCGTAGGATATATTGGATAGTCCTCCTGTGATATGCACCTCCGGAAATTGCTTTTTGATCTGCCTGACTGCGTCCAGTACCATCGTGCCTTTGCCGGAATCTGTACTGATAGGTTGTATAAGAGGATCTAAGTATATATCATCCAGTTTCATACCTATACCCACCAGTGCGGTAACAAGTTGTTCTGCTCTGTTAAGGATATCAGTCGAAGAACCTGGCATTCCGCTATCATCCATGCACAGGGCAACAATCTTACATTTCTTACCCTTCAAGAACGGCATCATTACCTCAAAACGTTCTTTTTCTAAACTGATAGAATTGACCATCGGCTGCTCTTTTACCAGGGTATAAGCCATTTCAAGAATCGTGGGATCAGGGCTGTCCAGACAGATTGGTACCGTCACAACAGGAGCAATAGTCTCCAACAGCCACTGCATATCCTCCTGCTCATGCCCTATTCGTGCTCCACCGTTAACGTCTATAAAATGGGCACCTGCCTCCTGCTGACTCCTTACATCTTCCTGGATATATTTGACATCGCGAGCGACTACTGCAGCCTGAACCTTTTTTCTTGAAGTGTTTATTCTCTCTCCGATCACTTGAAACATTTGGGACCCCTTTTTAATGAACAAGTTCCTTGGCCCTTTTAGCAGCAGAACCTGCATCGGGAGCGAACGCATCGGCACCAATCACATTTGCGAATTCCTGTGTGACAGGGGCTCCACCAACCATCACCTTTACCTGAGCCCGAAGCCCACTTTCTGATAATGCGTCAATGGTCTGTTTCATCATAGGCATAGTGGTCGTAAGCAAGGCGGAGAGGCAAAGAATATTGGCATTTGTTTCTTTAATGAGTTCAATGAATTTATCAGGGCTTACATCAACACCGACATTATGAACTGTCAGACCAGCACTTTCCATCATCATTGCCACAAGGTTCTTACCAATATCATGAAGATCGCCTTGTACAGTTCCAATAACAACAGTCCCTTTAGAGGAGCTCGCATCATCTGCCAAAAGATGTTTGATAACCTCAACCCCTTTGCTCATTGCTTGAGCAGCCATAAGAACCTCCGGGATGAACATATCGCCATTTTCCATTTTTTGACCGACAATATCCATCCCGGCAATAAGTCCATCATTGAGTATTTCATCTGCTGGAGTACCGCTCTCCAAGGCTTTGTTAATCAATTGAAGCATTTTGGGTTCATCTAGCTCCAGCAGTGTCTGAGTAATTTCTTTTAAATCAACCATGATTCTCACCTTATAAAGTCTGTTAAATTTCTATTTAAATATCGAGTAAAATATTAAATTTCTCTCGGATTACTTTGTTAATATCATCTGGAATTAACGATGGTTTCGCAGCTGCGATAAGATCTCTCGCGATAATACGCGCCCTTTCCCTTGCATCTAGACTGCCTTCTTTTTCCCACTTATCTCTACTCTTATTGTCAGTAACTCCATTGCCGTGATAATGCTCTGTCCTCAAATGCTTCATCGTGTGCATAGAGGTCATGAAATTGCCACCAGGCCCCACAGATTCAATAACTTCCAATGCAAGATGCTCTACATCTACTTCGATGCCTTTTAATACTTTGCAGCAGTTACCAATAATTTCGTCATCAATCACAAACTGTTCATGCGCAATGGCAAGCATTGATTCGAGCATTCCTGCGCTGTGGTGAATATAGTTGGACCCTCCCATGGACGCTAAGAGTGCGGTAAAAGCTTTTTCATAACCAGCTTGGGCATCTGGAACTTTCGAGTCAGAAAGACCTGCTGAATTATAATTAGGTACTTTTATATGAGCTGAAAGTTGATGGATAGCAGCGTTCATCATCCCACACTCCACCGCTCCACCTGAGTATCCCATTGTTTTAAGATTGGCAAGACCTGGTATTCCACCATAAAGGAGTGGAGCTCCCGGGTTTGTCAACTGACAAATGGTGACCCCTGCCATTTCTTCAGCATGCAGTTGTGCAAGGGTTCCAGCCATGGTCAAAGGAGATGTGGAGCCTGCCATTGGTGCACTGGACAGAGCTACCGGAATGTTGTTACGAATAGCTTCCTGCATAATCAGAGTCGATTGCGTACACAGCTTAAGTGGGCTAATGGCAAAAGATGTAATCACCGAGATAAATGGTCTTTCCTGCAGCTTTTCCTTACCTCCTGCAATTAAGGAAGCCAACTCTATTACATTGTGTAAACCTGCTTCATCGTTTACACCTGACATGACGTGCTTTGATGATCCGGTTAAACAGGCATAAAACATATTGATATCGTAATCAGACTTGTCAATATCTGTTGGAATACATGGCCGTACAAGGAAGTGGACATTATCCAGCTGCTCAACAAGTCGAGAAACATTATAGAGATCCTTCAGAGTTGTTGATCTTACCTCACCCGTTTCAGGATCCAGAATTTTAATGGTCCCACCACCAGTCCCCAAATGAACGCGATCTTCACTCAGGTTGAGATCATGTTTCGGGTCACGGCCACAAAGGACCACTTTCTCCGGCGATTTGGCTACTTGTTCGGTAACCATTTCTTTTGGGAAAAGAATATTCATCTTTTCCCAATCGACAGTAGCACCATTGTCTTCCAGCATTCGGGCTGTATCTTCAAGACCCTTTTCGAAAGTGATACCAATTGTTTCAAGAATCCTTAGGGATGCGTCATGTACTACTTCAACCTGCTCTGAAGAAAGCGGGCGATATTGCCCTCCCTGAAAACCCATTAAATTCATATCCATCCTCCTAACATATTGTTTTTATATGATTATATAGAGTTCCAAACAGCCTGAAACTAAAGTTCGTATATGTCCTTTCTTTCTTTCACTTATTACTTGTCACAATCAGCAGCGCCTGTCAAGATAAATGTAACGAAACCTGTCATTAATTCTTTCAAAGAACCGAAATCTATCTTACCTACTCGTAAGTCGAGTAATAATTCCATCAACATATCATGTAGATACTTGCATTCAACTCAAGAAAGCGCAGAAAACAACGCAAAGTACTTCTAGCAGACGTAAGAGATCACCTCTCCCCTCATCTTGAAAAGAATTATTGATGCAAAACCCCGCAGAATCATTTATGCTACTTTCATCTCAATGTTAATGTCACTCATAACTGATTATTTTCGCAGGAGAAATACAATGACCAGCAAGCAACTATCTCTGACAAAAACCATTCAGGAGCACTATCAAGGATTAACCGCAAAAGGGAAAATACTTGCTGATTTTATCAGGTCGCGTCCCGACAAAGCTGTTTTCATGACGACAAGGCAACTTGCGGCGGAAGTTGGCGTTAGTGAAGCGACAGTCGTTAGGTTCGTCCGTCAGCTAAACTTCACCAGCTATTCACTCTTAATCGATAAGTTGCGAGAACACATCGACACCGAGCTCACCCTTCTAGACCGTAGTAAACTTACCCAATCTGTTGTTCATACTGACGACGAATTGCTTCAAAAAATGCTTAGTCGAAATATTGAAGATATAAAATCTCTGAGCCAATCCATTGATTTGAATGAAATAAAAAAGGTCAGAGATCACATCAAGAATGCAAAGTCGGTGCATATTATTGGTTCAAGACTTTCCTATTCTCTTGCAAGTCATATGAGCTGGACTCTCGGAAAATTAAGACCGGAAGTTCATTTACTAAAAGGGAGTGATACAACTTGCATAGACAGACTTGTATTCATTGATCCTGACTCGGTGATCGTTATAATTGCCACCACCAGGTATCCAAATGATTTAATAAAAGTAGGTAAGTTGGTTAGACGACAACAGCTAAAAATGATACTACTCACAGAGAGTTCGACATGTCCATTATCACAAATAAGCAACCATACTCTAATTGCCTCGAGCACCGGCATCCCATACCTCGGCGCAACCATATCCCTTCTCTGCCTGATCAACTATTTGGTCGAGTCACTCTCTGCGGAAATGGGAGAAGAGCTGCAACTTCACCAGCAAAAGCTAGAGCAAACGTTTTTGGAAAATGATTTGTTATTTCTTCAGTAACCGAACGCGAGAAAGGTGCAAAGTCCCCGTGTTGTTATGTACTGGCTGTTACGCGGTGGTGCTTCTTTTAATCGCTCATCAAATTAACAAGATGCAAACATCACATTGTATTTTTTAACTTCTATGGTGCCTATCTTTAATGTGGACAATCAGCTATCAGAGATTGGGTGAAGCATAAGTAGCTGAAGGCAACTATGAAGAACCCTCCCGAAAACAGCTTCAATGCATGAACATCACAAATTCAAACACTAAAACATTTTGATAGCTTTGGTTACATTTAGCCCACTTCTTACGTAGGCTTGATTTTTATCACACGCAGCTCGGTGGAGCGTTTCAACGGACAATTGAAAGAGGAATATGGCGGACGGAACCTTATGGTTCATGGCCCTGCCAAGGTAATGATGCATTAATGTTTGGGGTTATCACGCTGTTTGCCGACCAGCTTATCAAATTGACCGGGTATTAAAGTGTGATAGCCAAACTCAACAATCAACCGGTGAGTTTACTTTTGCAAGAGGCTCAGAGTAATGTTTGAAAAATTTTGCAAAGATAAAAAACAATGTTGACAATTATTGTTACATTTGATAGAAGTTGACGTCATCACATGATTCATCAGACTAAATATTACCATAGCCCTATATTCCGAGATCTATGGTTGACTTAAAAAATGACCTTAGCTTGGAAGCCTGTTTAGGTAATCAGCCTACATGGGTAACTATTTACGATTACAGGTGATTGATGGAAGAGATTATCCAATATCTGGGAACGAACTACCCGACAATTATACGGTTGACAATTGAACATCTGTATCTAGTGAGCATATCTGTTGGAGTTGCTATACTGACCGGTGTCCCCATTGGTATATTGATAACCAAAAACAAAAAACTTGCGGATGCAGTGCTCTATGTTGCTTCCGTAATAATCACCATTCCTTCAGTTGCTCTGTTTGGCCTAATGATTCCGCTATTGTCACTCATCGACCGTGGCATTGGTTTCTGGCCTGCCGCTATCGCTATCTTTTTGTATTCACAATTGCCGATCATACGTAATACCTACACAGCCATCAATAACATTGACCCATCTCTTCGAGAGGCCGCACGGGGAATGGGGATGAGTAATTGGCAGCGACTGGCCAGGGTTGAAATCCCGCTTGCCATCCCTGTTATCATGGCCGGAGTACGGATGGCAGTCGTGATGAACATAGCCGTGGCCACCATCGCAGTCTATATCGGAGCAGGGGGCTTGGGCACAATCATTAACGAAGGAATTACTGGCACCAATACCACCAAGCTGATTGTAGGGGCAGTTGCCGTTTCATTGTTAGCTATCACCGCTGACTACCTGTTCCTCTTTTTACAAAAACTCCTAACACCAAAAGGCCTGAGCGAGGCAACAACATGATTCGACTTCAAAACTTAACCAAGCATTTTGATGTGCCGGGAAAAGCTCCTGTAATTGCAGCAAATAACATCTCACTGGAGGTCAAAAAGGGGGAGATCTGTATTTTCCTGGGTCCGTCGGGTTGTGGTAAAACAACAGCCTTGAAAATGATCAACAAGTTGATCCCTAAAACTTCTGGGAAGATTTTCATCGACGGCACCGATACCGACGAACTCGATGCTATAACATTGCGGCGCAAAATTGGTTATGTTATCCAGCAAATCGGCCTTTTTCCAAACATGACAATCGAAAACAACATCTGCATTGTACCCGATCTATTGAAAATGGATAAGAAAACAAGCAGGAACAAGGCCAGTGAGTTGATGGAAATGGTCAATCTTGACCCGAAAATCTTCCTTAAACGCTATCCCCGTGAGCTATCCGGGGGACAGCAACAACGTATAGGCGTTATCAGAGCGCTGGCCGCAGACCCTCCCCTGATGCTCATGGATGAACCTTTCGGAGCCATTGACCCCATCAACAGAGCAGTTATTCAGGATGAATTTCTAAAACTGAATGCCGAACTGGGTAAAACAGTTTTGTTTGTTAGCCACGATATCGACGAAGCCATAAAAATGGGTGATAAAATTGCCATCTTCCGTGACGGCATTCTAGAGCAGTGTGATAGCCCTGACGAGATTCTCGCAAATCCTGCCAATCAATTTATCAAAGATTTCGTAGGGTCTGACAGAGCTCTGAAAAGGCTTAAGCTAACTAACGTCACTGATGCGATCATGCCCTTTCGGATGGCTGTTAAAGCTGAAGATCCTCTGGACAAAGCTACCAAAAAGATGCAGGATCGCGATGCGCATATAGCTGTGGTCGTAGGGCCTCGAGGCCGAGCGCGGGGGTACATTACCAAAGAGGGGATCAAAGGTGACAGTAGCGGTTTTGTGGGTGAATATATAGACCATCTCCCAGGTACCATCCATGAAAACGATACCCTGCACGATGCCGTTTCACAAATGTACGCTCACGCGTGTGATTGGCTGCCGGTTGTAGACGACAACGGTACGTATAAAGGTTATCTCACCCAGCATACTATCGCCACTCTTCTTGGGGAGGCCCCACGCAAGCAAGGTGACAAAATTGTCTAATAGAATTAAAAATAAGGTAGACGAATGAACTATTTTACCGTTCTTCTTAAACAAAGCAAGTCGTTATCCATATTTTTTCTGATAGCGCTGGTTTTTATGTTTGGTGCTTTAGCCCAATCGTCTGGTTTGATCGGTGAATTTCTGGATACTTTTGAAGACTGGAACTATCTCCTTAAACAAAATGTGCAAATTGTCCTTGCCTCTGGCTTCACTGCAACAATCCTTGGGATCGCTTCCGGCATCCTTATGACACGTCCCTGGTTTAAACGTTATGCCGAGGTGTTTTCCCAGAGCTTCAATATTCTCTCTGCAGTTCCTACGCTTGCCGTTTTAGCAATTATAATGACCATCACCGGGATAGGTTTTAAGTCGGCATTTATTGGTCTGGTAACAGTTACCATTCTGCCGGTTGTCCGAAATACCTACCAGGGTATCAGTGAAGTTCCGGATCATATGATTGAGGCCGCCCGGGGACAGGGCATGACCGATAAACAAGTTTTGTGGAAAGTACAAATCCCCAATGCACTTTACGTCATTAGCGCTGGTATCCGGACGGGTTTTGCCCTGAATGTAGGTACCAGCCCTCTAATTACGCTTATAGCTGCAGATAGTCTCGGAGAATATATTTTCACTGGAATTATGCTCAATGAGTTCAATTCATTGTTAATCGGGTCTTTTTCGATAGCTGCACTAGCCATCGTTACCGATTTTATATTGTCAAGACTTCAGTTTTGGCTTTTACCCAAAGGTATAAACCCCCAACGGTTTACCTAGATTCCAATTTGAAGAAGGAGGAGAGTACATTGAAAAAGATACTGAAAAAAATTGGCTTTATCACGAGCACACTTTGTGCAGTTTTCATAGCCTCAACAGCGCTAGCAGGCTCTGTTACTGTAGGTGGAAAAGGGTTTACCGAACAACTTCTTTTGGCAGAAATTACCAGTCAGTACCTTACGAGTAAGGGGTACGAAGTAAAACTCAAAACCGGTATGGGTACTTCTCTGGTGCGTAGCGCGCTAGAAAACAAACAGGTAGACCTCTATTGGGAATATACCGGTACAGCGTTTCTGACTTTTCATAAAAATAAGTTTGCAAACCAGTCGGCCAATGAGATTTATAATGCAGTGAAAGCCAAAGATGCTGAAGCAGGTATTGTCTGGCTTAATCCTTCAGCAGCAAATGACACCTACGCTCTAGCTGTTCGAAAGGCTGATGCGGAATCAAAAGGACTCAAAACCCTGGAGGACCTGGCAACTAAACTTAATGGAGGAGAAAAACTGACCCTCGGGTGCAATATTGAGTTTTATAAGCGAGATGATGGTTTGAAACCGCTACAGAAGGCTTATGGCTTCAAATTCCCACGCTCTGACGTAAAGCGTATGGAAACAGGTTTAGTGTACAAGGCCTTAAAAGACGGCAACGTAGATGTGGGATTAGTTTTTGCTACAGATGGGCGCATCCCGGCCTTCAATTTCGTTGTACTCAAGGACACAAAGAACTTCTTCCCTGCATATGCCATTACCCCCACTATCCGCAAAGAGACACTGGATGCTAATCCAGATCTCGCGAAACACCTCAATACCTTGTCTGGGTTGCTCGACGATGCGACAATGTCTAGATTAAACGCGGAAGTGGATGTTGACAAGAAATCGGTCACAGAAGTGGCAAAAAATTTCCTGACATCACAAAATCTATTGTAATAAATTTTTGTTACCGGCACGACATCTGAAAGTGAGGCTCTGGTACTTCTGACAATTGATGTCCAGAAGACCAGAGCCGTGACTGCAATGAAACGGCCTGAAATGATTTTTCTTGAAAATGATATCTTTGCTCCTTAAGACCGAGAACCTAAATTGAAGTTAGCTGAAATTATGAGTTTTTTACAAAATTGGTTTTTGAAGGGACAAAGTGAACTATACCAAGCAGACACTTAAATTTATCGGCGATTTAAACTGGGAAAAAATACCCGAAGCAGTACAACACCAGTCTAAACGCTGTCTCATGGATGCACTAGGAGCTCTCATTTCCGGTCATAACACGCCGGTTGGGGAAATGCTGGAATCCTTTGCCATGGAACAATTCCCCGGAACGCAGGCCAGCATCATGGTCTCTGGCAAAAAGGTATCAGTTTCCGGTGCGGTTCTGGCCAATGGTTTTGCAGGCAATGCTCTAGATATTGATGACGGATATCGACCAACAATGGGGCATCCCGGTGCTGGAATCCTGCCGGTTCTTTTGGGGGCAGCTCAACTGACAGCCAGTCCAGAAAAGCAGATCAGCGGCAAGGATTTTCTAACTTCTCTTGTTGTCGGCTATGAAATCGGGGCCCGAGTAGGTCTAATCCGGCACGCAACCTACCAAACCTATCATTCTTCCGGATCATGGGGTGCAATCAGCGGCGCAGCCGCTGCTGGTAAATTGCTGGGGTTAAGCGATGACCACCTTCATCATGCCCTCGGTGCAGCTGAATATCATGCCCCATAGCCCCTATGATGAAATGCATTGATGTACCGAGCATGGGCAAAGACAGTATTGGATGGGGATGCATGGTGGCAATAATGTCTGTTCTTTTGGCCCAAAAAGGATTTACCGGTATCCAACCCATTTTTGACGATACGCCCGTTCCGGATTGGATCACATCCCTAGGAAAGAAATGGGAAATCCTGAATCTATACTTTAAACCTTATTCTGCATGTCGATGGGCTCACCCCGGAGTTGATGGCGCATTGAAAATAATACAGAAAAACGCCCTTTCACCTTGCGATATTGACTCAATCAAAGTGTTCACCTTTAAAGAGTCTGCAGCATTAAGCCAAAAATATCCCGAAAACACCGAAGAGGCTCAGTATAATATCCTCTTTCCCATTGCCGCAGCCATACTGGATGGTGAAGTTGGACCGAGCCAGAACCTGCCTCCCAGACTTTTTGCTCTAGATATTCGACAGATGATGGATAAAATCACCATCATCGCCCAGGAACGGTTCCAAAGGGTATTTCCCGAAAAAGCGGAATCTGAAGTGGAAATCAAAACCAAATCCGGCCAAATATATAATTCAGGGACGATGTCGGCAAGATGGGATACTCATACAGTTTTGCCGACGAATGAAGAACTTGAAGAGAAATTTGTCTGGCTCACAGCGCCGGTGCTGGGCCCTGATAAAGCAGAAAAATTAAAAGGGATTATCCGGCAATTTGATCAAGTGAATTCTCTGGATACTTTTTTTAATCTTTGCGTAAGGTAATATTATTAAACGTTTCAGTGTGGTAGAAAAAAAATTCAGTACTCAAAACGATAATCTGACAGTTGGAATTGCCAATATAAACTCAGAGGCCGGCAATCTTCAGGCAAACCAGGCCGCAGTTGTTTCAGCCCTGGATCAGTTTTTGTCGGAAAAAGTGAACATTGCGATTTTTCCTGAATTTTGTCTTTCCGGCTATTTCTTTGAGCCAGAAGGAGATTGTCAAACGTTTATGGAGAATGCCACTTTTGAAAAGTTGAGCTCCTGGCTAAATGATCTTACAGCACGATATATTAACGACACACTCCAGGTTATTGTGTTGAACGGACTTGAAAAAGTATCAACAGAGCAAGGCTATTTTTACGATACCACCCTGCTATTAGATAAAAACGGATATTCCCTGTCCCCCGAAAAAACATACAAAAAAACCTTCTTACCCAGCTTTGAAAAAAAATTCTGCCGTTCAGGAATCAATGACACCCTTGTAATGGAAACACTTTGGGGCAAATTTGGCGTACTAACGTGCTATGATGTCTGTTTTGCTCCCCTGATTAATGATTTAGTCTATAACCATCAAATAGACGGCTTGATCGTTACTGCAGCCTGGCGAAAGCAGGGAGAGCGTATGTACCCAGAATTGGGGATAAAGGATTCTACCTATCACCAAACCCAGTGGGAAACCATTCTGCCTGCCTTAGCTGGACAAAATCAAATTTGGCTAATGGCCGCCAATAGTGTGGGACCACACAGTATAAAAGGTCTGGATTATTGCGGCCGATCGGGAACCTGGGCCCCTTCAGGAATCAATATGATTATGGGATCAGACTCCGAAGAGCAGCTACTTATTCTTCACAATATTGACATCCAAGGAACTCTTTCCAATGAAAGGGAACCCTTTGGAGTATTAAGAGACTATTCCGAGCTTGCCTGCAATAGGGGAAAATAAATTCGGCTGCAGCCTAATATGTGATTACCTGTCTCAATTTTCTCACTACAAACACCCGAGTTCGACAATCATAGGCACATTTTCACCCCAAAAACTTGCTAACCCGCATTTCTCATGAACATTGTGTCAATTTTGAGAATAGCTGTAGAACACAAACAATGAGACAATTATCAGTGATTGAGAAAAAATTTACACAATGTTCACCCAAGGTCAGTCCAGGCGACGCCATCTTCTACAGTATTTTGGCAGTAAATATAGATCACTATAATTCACGTAAGCGGTTAACAGACTGATCTTGCCACAAAAAAGTGGAGTCACGGTTAAGCCGCTTTTCTATCGTCCCACCACTCCAACTCATATTGAGCAGGAGCTTTATATCCGTTTGTAGAATGTTTCCTTTGTCGGTTGTAGTAGACCTCGATGTAATGGAATATGGTCTGCTCAGCCTCAGCCACATTGTGGAATGTGCAGTGATGAATCATTTGGGTTTTAATAGTATGGAAAAACGATTCAGCTACTGCGTTGTCCCAGCAGTTTCCCTTTCTGCTCATGCTTTGAACAAATCCTCGTTTCTGCAGCAATGCTCTGAAATCGCTACTTGCATATTGAACTCCACGATCACTATGAACCATTAATCCCTGGCCAGGGTGTCTCCTCAATATGGCCTTGTTTAGCGCCCTAATTGCAGAATGTCTTTCAAGGGAATCGCTGAGATCCCAACCCACAACTATTCGAGAAAACAGGTCTATGAAAACTGTGAGATAGTGCCATTTACTGCCTATCTTCAGATAGGTGATATCGGTAACCCACACCAAGTCGGGGGAGGACACGGTGAACTTGCGGTCCAACAGATTGGGAGCCACTGGCTCAGTGTGCTTTGAATCCGTGGTAACAACAAACTTTTTTACAGTTCGGCATTTCAAACCCATTTCCTTCATCATACGAGCTACACGCTGTCGGCTTACATTTGAAAACTCAGGTTGATCGTGAAGATCAGCAGTGATAATCGGACTCCCGACCATGCCGTTGTGTTGCTCAAACAGCTCTTGTATACGTTTTTTCAAATGGTCCTTTTCTATCTGCCTCGTAGAGATAGGGGCCTTGATCCAGCGATAATAACCGCTCGGGGAGACATTGAATACATGGCACATCTTCTTCACCGGAAATGATGAGCGATTTTCCTTGATGAACTTAAATATCATTTCGGTGTCCTGCTGAAGATGGCCATGGCTTTTTTTAATATATCCCGCTCCATCTCGGCATCCCTGAGCCTCTTTTCGAGATCTCTTACTTTTTGCTCCTGAGGTGTCAGAGACTCTCTGCCATTCCCTGAAAAAGAATAGTTTTCTCTGGCTCTGTATTCTCTTCTCCATCGGTAAAGCAAATCTCTTGAGATACCAAGGTTGTCAGCTATTTCAGTTACTGCCTTCCCAGGTTCTTCTGACAATAGAACCGCATTGCGTTTAAAATCTGGATCGTATTTTCTTCTCTGTTGAACACTCATATTTTTCCTCCTGCCATATTTGTAACAATGGCTTAACTGAGTGTCCACTATTTCATAGCATGATCAGTGTGATTTGTAACAGCAGGATGAATAGAACCACGTATTGTTTGCCAGAGTTGACTTTTAGGGAAAATCTCACGAAAATACGTCAACCACTTGCTGATTGTTTTCCTGTCTGCTCCAAGCATTTTTGACACCATGTTTTTACTGTATTCCTGTGGTTTGCTTTGGTTTAGTGTGGTTACAATCAATATAACTACTCTGAAATACACCCGCCGATCCATGAATAGAGTCGATTTCGGTAAGGTTCTACGACGACAATTCTCTTTACTGCAACAGAGACTGAACCGTACAGAGTACTCTTCAGGAAGATCAGGCCCACCGCGTGGCTGACGTTGGTAATTGGAATAATGCTGAGGGCTACCACAATAGGGACAACCGGCTTTATGCTGCTGATCAGCCAAATCTATGTCTATATGGTGAAGAAGCTTAAAAAGGTTGGTGCTTTGAAGTAATTCTGGTATCATTTTCCTGCCTTAGTGTTTTAGGCAGGAACCCTCTCGGGGTATTTGCGCGATACGTGAGGGGGTTCCTTACCTTTCCATCACTTATCTTGCACATTTTAACTCTATTTTCCATCATTTATTTTGGCCACTCTCATACAACAAAACAGGCACTTAATCCATAATTGAACTAAGTGCCTGTAGTAACTGGTACACCAGACAGGATTCGAACCTGTGACCCCCTGATTCGTAGTCAGGTACTCTATCCAGCTGAGCTACTGGTGCATTGAGAGATGTTTATATACCCCAGTTTAGTGGGGAACTCAAGCTTGTTTTTATTTTTTTGCCTCTTTTTCCTTCCTGTGAAAAATCAGTTCATTGTCCGCCGGTTTCATGGAAGTTTCTGCGACAATGGTAATCTCAACATCATATTTTGTTTCCATTGAGTACAGTTCCTGCCGCTTATTGTTCAGCAGATAGGACGCCACGTCAAGGGGGAAATGGCATTCGATGCGGACAACCTGCTTTCTGCTGGCGGCAGTCTGGATTCTCCGCAGGTAAAAGAGGGCCAGGGTCTCAACGGAACGCACGGTCCCCCGTCCCTTGCAATGCTCACATCTCCTGTAATTCCCTGCTTCAATGGGTGCCCCCAGTTTCTGCCTGGAAATCTGCATCAGGCCGAATTTTGAGATCCTGCTGAAATCGACCTTGGCCCGGTCCCTCTTCATGGCCGCCTTCACTTCACGCTCCACTGCAAGGATATTTTTCCTGCTCCGCATATCGATAAAATCGACAACAATAAGCCCGCCAAGATCCCTTAATCTCAACTGCCGTGCCAGCTCATTGGCCGCTTCAATATTGGCCTGGAAAATTGAGGCTTCAAAATTCTTGCCCTTGGAGGTGGAACCCGAGTTCACGTCAATAGCAACCAATGCTTCTGTGGGATTTATGACAATGGAACCGCCCGAAGGAAGATTAACCTGGGGCTGGTAGATGGATTCAATCTGATCCTCTACACTGAACTGGTTAAAAATAGGCCTCGAACCACGGTGCAGCCGTACCTTGACATTTTTCTGTTTGGAGGGAAGCAGCTCTATAAACCCTTTCACCTGGTCCAGAGCCACCGGATCATCAACAAGTATTTCCACGATGGACGGATCAAAGTGTTCGCGCAGAAACATCAGTACATTGTGATGATCCTCATAGACCAGACCAACCCCTTCAAGGGACTGTCCCTTTTTCTTGATCTCTTCCCATAACCTGAGCAGATACTTGACATCCCTGGAAAGAGCTGTTTTGGTGATATCCAGACTGGCTGTCCGTACGATCCAACCGATCCCTTCCGGTATTTTCGTTGATTTCATGACATCCCGCAGCCGAGTCCGCTTCTCTTCTCCGGAAATTTTCCTCGATATTCCGGAGGAATCCGAGCCGGGCATCAGGACAACGCATCGACCTGGAAGAGAGAGGTAAGTGGTCATGTTCGCCCCTTTTTTCCCTACTTCCTCCTTGACAACCTGCGCCAGAATTTCCTGTCCTTTTTCAACCACATCGGAAATACTCAGTTTCTTCCACTGGTGGGCTTCAACCTTTTCCCGAATGTTGTCATCCAGATCCTGCTTGTAATATTCCGGATGGATTTCACTGAACGGCAGAAAACCGTTTTTGTCGGTTCCGTAATCAACAAAAGCAGCCTGAAGACTGGGTTCAATGGCAACAATTTTTGCCTTGTAGATGTTATTTTTTGTGCGGGTCCTCGTGACGGAGGAAACATGAATGGATTCAAGGCGACCATCCTCAAGCAGCGCTATTCTGCACTCTTCAGGTTCTTCCGCATTGATGAGCAGTTTACGTACAGGTTCTGCTTTTTTCTCCCGCCGGCGACTCCCCTTTTCGCTGGATACATTTTTTTCTTTCTGTGTCTTTACTTCTTGGACAGGTTGGTCCTGCGACTCCGCCTGTTGTTCCACAGGAGCTTGTAGCTCCGTTTTACGAGGCGAACGACTTCGAGATGGTTTCTGCTTTTCCTCTTTCTTTTGTGGAGAAGAACTTTTTTTCCTGGATGCTGTGGGCTTCTTTTTCTTTTCGTCAGTCGCCGAAGAACCCTTTGAACGCCTGCCGGTTGCTTTTTTCCCGGCCCCTCTGTTGACTTTCTTTTTATTTGAAGCCGCTCTTTCGCTTTTCTTTTTTACCTCTTCAACAGCATCAACAGTTTCCGGTTCTTCCTTTACTGTGCTTTTCCACCAGGCACCTGTTGTAGCTTTAATCTTGAGGACACTTTTCTCTTTTTCCGTCTTTTTTTTTGTAACCATTGTTTTTCCTTCACTCCTGTTCCGGGAAATCTCCCGGTAACATGAGCACAATTCCATCCACGCACGACAATCACCCGAAAAGTCAGGTTACGGTGTCATGCATGGACACATTTTTTTTACTTCATTATCCGGGGAACACCCAGTAAAGTCATTTTCTTTCCAGCCGCAGTTGCGGCCGGTTACTGTCCTGTTATTTATGAAAATGATTAACTCTACTGAACACAACCCTCTGACTTATGGTTCAGGCTCACTGCCACTTGCGTCTATTCAAAAGGAGACAGAAAGACCTAGGCCGCCCCCTGATCAAGAAATAGCAGTCGACTTTCAGGAGCGGTCGTGACACTTGTACAGCCTATTTCAGGGAAACACAATTTTTATTTGATATATGGAGTAGAATAATCTATTCCTGTTCACATTTAAAGCAGAGCCTCTCCGATGACTTTTAAACTTGACAGTGGTTGCTCTGAAACGTACACTCGGGAGTTTAACACTGTTCAATACAGTATTGTTTTACCTGAATCGTGTACTTCAGAAAATGAAAATTTTTCTTTATGTTATATCAGTATTTTATTAAAACACATTATCATAAATTCATTCATTGATTGAGTGAAGCGTTTTTTCAATTTCAGTCTTTTCAGCCAATCCAGTTCTCAAAAGGAGCCTACTGTGCCATCACGTTTTCCCCAACTCTTGAATTTACGCCGCATTTTCATCGTAATTTCGTCACTGTTGCTGACCGGTGTCACACAACAAGTTCTGGCAGAAAAACTTGCTACCGAACAGTGGGATATTTCTGCGGATAAAGTTGTCCGTTATGAAAATCCCAGCTCAATCGTTGCCAAAGGCAATGTCATTCTGGAGAAAAAAGAACGAATACCTGCAGCCCGACACACTACCGCTGCAAAAACGACAGAGTGGGCTGAATTGCTGGAAGAAGCCACGCCGGTAAAAGAAATTACAGCTGATGAAATTTCCGATGAAACAGAACCCAGATACAAAACCACGGTAACCATCAGGGCAGACTGGATAGTTTACGACATAGAACTTGAATCAATCAAGGCCAAGGGCAATGTTCAGATTATCACGGACGAGGACAAGCTGTTTGCCGAAGAAGGAAATATCAAACTGGGCAATGAAACAGGAAAGTTCACCAACGCCACCATCCTGCGTAAGAAAAACTCCCTGCACCTGGAAGGTAAATCCATCGAAAAAACCGGTTTTGATACCTATCGCATCAAAGACGGCTGGGTCATTACCTGTAAACTTGAAAACAACGAGGCTCCCCCATGGAGCTTTTCCAGTTCGGAAGCAAATGTTCGCCAGAACGGATACGCGTTTTTGAAGCACGCCAAATTCAATATTAAGAACATCCCGGTTTTCTATACACCGTACCTGGTCATCCCCGTTAAAAATACCCGTCAGACCGGTTTTCTGTTCCCTGAGTTTTCCCAGTCAAGTAACGGCGGATTCGGCTTTAACCTACCTTTTTTCCTCAATATTTCAGAGTCAATGGATGCCACCTTCTTCCCCCAGTACCATGTGAAGAGAGGGTTCATGCCCGGAATTGAATTCAGGTATGTTGAAAAGGCAAGTGACAAAGGACTTTTTTCAGCCAATTACCTGCATGACCGCCTTTCCGATCCCTCCGAGACCCAATATTACCAGGATACCGGCTTTACCCATACCAACAAGGACCGTTACTGGATACGGGGCAAGGCGGACCACACCTTTGCAAATGTCTGGCAGAGCCGTCTGGACATAGATGTCGTTTCCGACCAGGACTATCTCACTGAATTCAAGTCCGGTGTGACCGGTTTTAAAAAGAATCACAACCAGTACCTGAAAACCTTCGGTCGTGGCTTTCAGAATGAAACCGACAAATTCAGACAGAACAGCCTCAAAATACTGAGAAGCTGGAATGGCATGTCCCTTGAAACAAATTTTCTGGCCATCAATGAAGCTGATAAAAATGCGAGCGACACCAACACACCGCTCTGGAAACTGCCCAGCGTGGATTTCAGCGGTGCTGTTCCCTTGAGTGACAGCAGTTTCACCCTGGATTGGGATGCCGATTATGTCAATTACTGGAGAGAAGACGGAATAGGAGGCCACAGGGTTGACCTCCACCCCACCCTTGCGACTCCCGTCCCCCTCAGCCCCTACCTGGAATCCAGAGCTGAAGTTGGACTTCGCGATACTTTTTATTATGTCAAAAGCTATGGGGACAGCGAATGGGACAAGGATGACACCCAGAACCGTTTTCTGCTTGAATTTGAGACGGAAGTTGCCACAACCCTTGAAAAAAACTTTTTTCATGATGATTCCGGTCATCGCAGCGGAGCTCACCAGGTCAGGCCTTTTATAAGATACGGTTATATTCAGGATATTGACCAGAAAGACCTTCCCCAGTTTGACAAAGTGGACACGATTGGTGAAAAAAATTCCATCAGTTATGGAATTGATAATTTTTTCAACACCTTCACCTATAATAAATCAGGCATGGAAAAACTGAGGGAATACGCCTACCTGAAACTTCAGCAGTCCTATGATCTGCGTGACGAAGCTTCAGATGAACCGTTTTCCGACATCTACACCAAACTGGGCTGGAAACCATTCAAAAGAGCTGATATCTACTACAGAAGTTTCTATGACGTCTATGACAACAGATTTAACAGTCACACCTTTGAAGGTGATTATACAAACAGCAGAGGGGACTCCTTCGGTCTTGATTACAGTTACAAACCAAGCAGCGATATTGAGCAGGTAAACGGTCGTATTCAGGCACGTATTCTGGCAAACTGGATAGCCGGTGGCGAAGTAAAATACTCCATCGCCCATGAGGAAACTGACGAAGCCACCGCTTCACTCACCTACCAGGCACTCTGCTGGTCTGTCAAATTTGAAACGAAATACACTCCAGCCGATACCACGTATCTCGTACTTTTTAAACTGGCCAATATCGGTGGTATAGGAATTAAATAGTAATTTGTTACAAATACAATAATTGATACAACGAAGTTGCCTGCCCTGTGATCAGTTACATTAAATAGTGTCTGCCCGGAAATGAGATTTCTTGTTCTCACCATATTTATTCTCTGTTCATGTGTCCATTTTTCCATGGCCCGGAGTGAACCGTCAGCTGCTGACCTGGTCAGGGACGGGCAGGAGATAGATCTTTCTTCTCCACAATATATTGATTTTTTCCAGGAACTGGAGACAAAATATCATTTCAGCCACAGTGAACTGCTTTCCCTGTTCAGGGGAGTGAGTATAAAGCGCAAGGTCCTTCAGCTGATGGATCAGCAGTGGGAAGGAAAACCCTACTACAAATACTGGCCTCTTTTTATTACTCCTTCCTCGATTGCAAAAGGGAAAAAAGAACTCCTGAAACACAGGCAACTCTTTGACAGAATTGAGAAAAAATTCGGAGTCGACCGGGAAATTATAGTGGCAATATGGGGAATCGAATCCAGATTTGGAACCAATACAGGAGGTTTTAACCTTTTCAGGGCCCTCAATACCCTCTTTGCCGCTTACCCCCGCAGATCTGATTTCTTCCGTAAGGAACTGATCCACTTTCTCCTGCTCTGCCGGGAAAACAACCTCGATCCGCTCTCCATCAAAGGGTCCTATGCAGGAGCTTTCGGACAGGCTCAGTTCATGCCTTCCAGTTACAATGAATATGGAGTCGATTTTGACGGTGATTCCAGACGTGACCTTATTTCATCTTCGGAAGATATCTTTGCTTCCATCGCCAATTATCTCAAACGATTCAACTGGGTCCTCCATGCTCCATTGTTTGCTGATATCGGCAGTGAATTGAAAGATGATATCCTTGTCGCCGCTTATAAAAAAGGGCGTAAAGGTCGTGTGGACTGGCGCCTGGTGGCAAGGGTTCAGGATCGTAAAATTCCCCGTCCCCAGAAAAACGGCAGATTGTCAATTATCGGGCTGGAAAAATCTCCCTTTTTCGGTGGCGGTACACGCTTTGTCGCCGGGTATCCCAACCTGCAGGCCATCACGGAGTATAATCACAGTAATAAATATGCCATGGCGGTTGCGGAAATGGCCCTTGCCTTCAGGGGAAAAAACTAACCATCCATGTCAATAAAAATCCGATCCGGAAACTTATTCTTTCTGCTTCTTCTTTTTCTACTCTGTATTGTTTATTATCTTTTCTTTGCTGATCACTATAAACCTCTCCATCATCTCAACAAAAATCAGCTGCCCGATTTTTCAGATGACATGGCCTACCAGTCATTTTTATCCGCGGCCGAAAACCATCTGGAGTTTCTCCAAGAAAGAGAAAAAAGCACACTGATAGTTCTTGGAGAATATCAGTTTTCCATCGATCAGGCTGTACAATCGATCAGAGAGTTCAGCGAGGAAATCCATCGTAACCCCTCACCCGAAAACCTGCAGCAATATATTCGTGAAAACTACGAAGTGTTCCAGGCGGGAGGAAGAAAAACAAAAAGAAAAAGAGAGATGCTGGTCACAGGGTATTATGAACCTGTTTTTGTCGGCAGTCTCACCAGAACTGGCCCCTTTATTTACCCCATTTATTCTCCGCCAAAAGATCTTGTTTCCAGGAAAATCAAGGGAAAAACTCTCACCGGCAGAATGACTGCAGGTGGTTTTACGAAATACTGGACCAGGGCACAGATAGAAAAGGAAAACGTTCTCAAAGGATATGAACTTGTCTTCCTCAAGGACCCGTTTGACGCCTTTCTCCTCCAGGTACAGGGCTCAGGGAGAATCAGGCTCAGGGATAACAGTATCCGCACGGTACGGTTTGCCGCGTCCAACGGCCACCCTTACAACAGTATCGGCAAGCTGCTGGTGGATGAAAAAAAGCTGCCCCTTGACGAGGTCTCAGTACCGAGAATTCGGAAATATCTTGATCGTCACCCGAACCAGCTACAGCGTATTCTCAACCACAATCCCCGTTATATTTTTTTTAACTGGGGGACAATAACCCACCCAGGGGCAGCAGCGGTGTATTTCTTACTCCGGGCAGATCAATAGCAATTGACCACAATGCCCTGCCTGGTGAAGTTATCGCTTTTCTTTCCAGCAGAAGACCAGTCATAGACAACAAGGGGAAGGTAACAGGCTGGATCCCCATGAATCGTTTTGTCTTTCCCCAGGACTCAGGTTCCGCAATCCGGGGAACAGGCAGGGTTGACATGTTCTGGGGTCATGGAGAATATGCCAGGGCTGCAGCAAATACTATGAAAGAACCGGGAAAACTCTATTTTCTCATAAAAAAACCTGGGACCTGAACCCTGCAATTCTCGTCAGTTCAGGTGGTTCTCGAAGTCTGCGCTACGGTTATTATCACAATTGACACAATGTTCATGAAAAATGCGCCATTAATACTTCGCATCTTCGGCAGGTCTGTGAGGACTCCGAAATTGCTGATTGCAGGATAGATTGCACAAAGGAGGAAGAAAAAACCGTGTCCATTGAACCGATCATCACACTGACCACCGATTTTGGCCTGAACGACGAATACGTTGCAGTTTTAAAAGGGGTCATCCTGACCCTGGCGCCACGTACCCGTATTATAGATATAACACACAATCTGCCCCCCAGGGATATTCACGCCGCATCCCGTATTCTGGAAAGATCATGCCCCTTCTTTCCCGAAAATACAATCCATCTGGCCATAGTCGATCCCGGTGTTGGCGGCAAAAGAAAGATCCTTTCAGTCTGGTCCGGATCATTTCTCTTTATAGGACCGGATAACGGTATCCTGACACCGTTTCTTCTCTCTGAAGATCTCAAAGCTATCCACAAGATAAGCAATAACGCGCTCTTTTTGAAAAAGGTCAGCAAATCATTCCATGGGCGAGATATCATGGCACCTGTCGCCGCCCATCTGGCCATGGGGATTCCTCCCTGTGACCTTGGCCCGGCACTGAAAAGAGAAGAATGTGTTCTGCTTGATATGTCCCGGCCACATATCGAAAAAAACACACTCACAGGCAAAATAATCTCCACCGACAGATTCGGAAACCTGTGCACCAATATTTCCCGAACAATCTTCCGACAGTTCACCAGTAAAAAACAATTTATCATAACTGTCGGTTCTCTGACCCTGAACTCTGTCAGTAACACCTACGAGGAACATGATCATGGCCAGCCATTGGCAATTTTCGACAGTCATGACATGCTTGAGATTGCGGCAAGCGGTGGTGATGGTGCAGAAAAATTTTCCCTGTCTCCAGGAAGCGTGATCACTATTACAATATCGGATTACTCTTGAAATTCAACCAGGTTGGAGAAACGTGATTTTTGAATTTTCACACTTAAAAAATAATTAATTACATTTTAAGTTTGATATTTCCCGACTATTGAATACACTAAAACTAATCTGGTTAAAAATTATAAGAGTATAACTACCTGCAGAACACTATGCAGTCTATGGAATACTCTGAAAGGATCTCAAAACGCTTCAGTGTAGCCTTCAATCAGTGTCTACCCGAAAATGAGATCTTTTGTTCGAGTTTATGGGGTTTAGAAAAACAAAAATCGGGCAAAAAGACCATTTTTGTACAGGCACCAGCAAACAGGGGGAGAAGTTCATGCGTCTACGGTTGCAGATAGTTTTACCAGTCATTCTGCTTTTTCTATATTCTGCTGTAATCTGCTATTCGTTTACCTTTTCAGAATATGAAAAACAGGAAAGTGATTCCCGGAATAATAAAACGAGCAGCCGTCAACTCCTGTCCACGCTTTCCTGTCCTGCTTCCCTGACCAACAAGAAAATTGCCACGATGATCGGCGAACAGCATCGGGACGATTACAAGGGATATTATGGAACTGTCATCACCATTGGCGAGCCCGACTGGGACAGAAGATTCGGCACAAAAAAACAGGTCTATGGTCCCCTGATGGCTCAGCTTAACCAGGGTTTCAGCAAGCTCGGCCTTAAAACCTATACCAGCGCTGAAATCAACAGCCAGATTGCCAGGGCCGAACAGGAAGCCTTTCTCAATAACGATACGGAAGGCGCGCTCACAGCCGCAAAACGATTACAGGCTGATTTTCTTGTCAAGGGAATCATCTCAACCAGGACTCAGACAAATAAGGTCATTAAAATCGAAGAGGTCTTTGTCACAATCAGTCTGACACTGTATGATAAAAACGGTACCCAGCTTTCCACAGCCCAGGTCAAAAAGGCTGTCTTTTCGGATACAGACACCCTGGGCACCGTTCAATCCCTGGTCAAAGAGCAATCATATGCAATCGTATATCAACTCTTTAAAGATTATTGCCGGGAGGCAAATTGATTTTATGAAACTTCAAACCAGCACTTTTCCATCCTGTTCCATTTCTTCAGCCGGAGTGATGCTTTCAATCCTGGCAGCACTTGTTTTTTTCGCCTCGAACCCGGCCCGGGCCATACAGCCGCCGGAAACAATCATTGTTTCCGCAGAAGGCCTGGCAGATCCGGCTGCTGAGCAGTACCAGCGTGACAAGGGACTGATGATTGATGACCTGCGCCGGGATGCAAGGCGACAGGCGATAGAAAAAGCGGTGGGTGTCTATGTGGAAAGTTCAACCCTGGTTGAAAACTATCTCCTTATAGAAGACAAGGTTCTCTCAAGATCAAAAGGTCTGATAAAACAAATTCTGGAGCAGTCATCTCCCCGCCTGGGTGAGGATGGACTCATGCATATCAAAATCAAAGCGGAAGTTTTCATCGGTGAAGTCAGAGATGCACTTGATTCACTTTCCCGACAGAGCCGGATAAGCCTGATACGGCAGCACGGCAACCCCACGATATCTGTTGCCATAGTGGTAAAAGATGCAAAAAGAGGAAGCCAGGCAGCAAAAGAGAACTCAACAATTGCCGAAAATATCCTCAAAGACCGGTTTGTTCATTTTGGCTACAGGGTCTGGTCGGAAGAATATACAAAAATCCTCCAGCGGGGGCTGAAATCAAAACGTGGAGGACGGAGAATAGCCGATTTTTCCGTCATCGGGGAGGCCAAGTTCAAGACAAATTCAATTACACTCAAGGCCTCCGGGCTGACCATCACCAAGCATATCCTCACTTCATGGACAGTAAAATGCATTGATAATCATACGGGTGAAGAAATCTATTTCAATAACAAGGTTCCCAGGCATAAAAGCTGGTCCGATGAAGATCAGGCCTTGGAAGATATCGGCATGCTGATCGGTAATGAATTTACAAAGGATTTCTTTGAGAACCAGTTGATGAAACCGTCACGCCTCTACCAACTGCAGTTGACCGGACTTCCCGATTACGATACGGCCCTGCTCTTCCAGGAAGAATTTATCGGTCTCCGTTCAATCCTGAACGCCGAGCTTGTAAATTTTGAAGCTGGGGGGCTCTCCTTCTTTGAAGTCGAATGTACCGGCAGCGGCAGCAATTTTGCCCAGATTGTCAACAATGCCATAATCAAACCGATTAATAAAAAACTTGACGGTCCCAGGCTCAAACTCATCTCTCAACATGGCAATGTCGTGACAGTTGATGTTGATCCCGGGAAAGAGGCGGGAGGATTGCAGGAAGCAATCCTGTCCACCCCTCCTGCATCCCTTGCAGCTGCTCCACCTGAACGTATAAAACAATTAATACAGAGTGCTGATTTACTGGAAAAAATAGTCAAAATGAACCCTGCCCTCAAGTAATTGGACAAGATCATTTTGTTGCTTTTATGTCCGGTTTTATGCAAACAACCCTAAACAGACTTACTCAAAGTCAAAACTCCCACAGGAGGCTCATATGAGAAACAGTTTTCTTGCCTTTATGTCACTGACAATTTTTTCCCTTTCCGTCTTTCTATCCGGTTGTGTTCCCACCAGCACAGGTGCCGGCGGATCGGCATCTCTGCAGGCCAATAAAACAGCTGATCAGAGTTTATACAAACCCGTTAATTATGCCAATGCAAACAAAAAAGGACCGACGGTCATCGTCCTTCCTGGAAAAATAAAAAACAGCAATGCCTCATTTACCCAGAAAGTCACACCAAATAATATTGCCGATTTTGCTGAAATTGAGCTGAGTAATGCCAACTTCAAGGTTCTTGAGCGAACGGATCTCGGTCCCATGTTGAAAGAAGTCGAACTGGCTGTAAGTATGGGGAATCCTTCAGCCCTACAGAAATTCAAGCGTGGTAAATTCAAGTCCACAAAATGGTTTATAAAGTTTGATATCCTCAAGGCTGAAAAAGTGGCCGCGGCCGGACAGGGCTTTGACGGTGCTGCAATCGGCTCCATTTTCGGCTCTGTCGTGGGTGGCCTGACCGGAACAGTGGGGTCAACAACTATCAGGTCAGCAAAGGCAAGCGAAGATGCAGCAGTATGGATTATCGGTTTACGTTATAAAATTGTCGATGCTTCTACAAGTGAACAGGTTGCCACAGGATACGTGGAGAAGAAAATGGAAACCGGCAAGAAAACCCAGGGTCTTCTCGGAATATCTGGAAATGCTGAACAGCTGACAACTCTTGATACCATAGTACAACGTCTGGTGCAGGAGGCAGTTGTAAAAATAGATCAGAGGAAATAGTAAACCGGGGCCGACCCGAAAGCATAAGGGTCGGCCTTTAAATCAAACCTAAATCCTGCACTTCGTCGGGAATAAAGAAAAAATATTTATACTGTATAAACAGATAATTATCATATCGCAGTAAGGGTTGGACCATTCACTATCCGAGTGAGATTGTTTTTTCTTTATTCCCTCGCCCTGCGGGATTGGAAATTTTATCGAATCTGCTTCGTTATCAAGGGCTTGAAATATGTTAATACGTCTGCGCCTTTGATGCCTCGCATCTCCGGTAAACTTGCCAACTTCAGGATTTAGGCCAAATTCATCCCTTCTCAATATCAGTCGGTCAGAAGAGCAAATCGCTCCCAGAAGTCCGGAAAAGATTTTGCCACACACTCCTCCCCACGTATTATCACACCCGGTACCCGTAAACCGGCCACGGCCATACTCATTGCCATCCTGTGATCTTCATAGGTCTCAATCTCGGCACCTCTCAGGTTTTTGCCTCCATCACCATGAATCACCATACGGTCTTCAAATTCCTCTGTCTTCACACCCAGTTTTCCAAGCTCTGTAACCACGGCGGACAACCGATCACATTCCTTGATGCGCAGATGGGCAATATTATTTATTTCCGTTTTACCATGGGCAAAAGCGGCAACAACAGCCAGTGTGGGGACGACATCGGGCATATCCCCCATGTCCACAGTAATTCCCTCCAGCCGCTCACTGCCGTGCAGGGTGATTGTTTTACCCGAACGAACCACGTTACAACCCATCCGGCCCAGAAGGGGAACCAGCATGACGTCGCCCTGGAGAGAGGGAACAGGAACATTTTCAACGGTAACCGACCCACCTGTCACTGCGGCTGCTGCCCAGAAATATGAAGCATTGGACCCATCTCCTTCAATCTCGTATTCCCTTGGCCGGTAACACCCACGGGGCACAGTAAACCTGCTGAAATCAGGGGCAGCGTCCACTTCAATTCCAAAATCGGCCATCACGGCCAGGGTCATGGCAACATACGGTTTTGAGAGTACCTCACCTTCCACACGCAGTTCAGCTTCTTTTCCGGCATAAGGCGCCACCAGTAAAAGAGAGGAAAGATACTGGCTGGATTTCCCCTCCGGCAGAATCGTAGTACCCCCTTCAATACCACCGGCTTCGATTTTAAGCGGCGGGCACCCGGTACCCTTCATGGAAGAAATATCAACACCCCAGCCTCTCAAAGCATCTATCAATGGATCAATGGGCCGGACATGCATCCTCTCGTCCCCGTCAATGATAAATCTTCCCCGACCAAGAGAAGCAACGGACGTGAGAAAACGGGTGGCCGTTCCGTTGTTACCGAGAAAAACGGGTTTCCCGTCCGATCTGATAACTCCCCCCGCCCCTCAACAAGCCAGTCATCCCCTTTTTCCATGGCGATTCCCATCTGTGCCAGAGCGCCTGAAGAATACTCTGTATCCTCACTTTCGAGGGGCCCGATCAGACGGCTCCTGCCATCCGCCAGGGCCGCTGCAATCAAGGCCCTCTGGGTCAGGCTTTTGGATCCGGGAACGGAGATAGTAGTTCTAATTTTTTTCTCGGCCGGCTGTATGATAATCATTGTTTTCGTTTCTCTTTTCTCGTTATATTTCTATTAAACCAACATCGAGTGCACCGATCAGACTTCTCACCGAAGGCAGTTTCTCCGCAGTCACGTAAGCACTGATGCCTTCAACAACCTCCTCACTGGCCCTGGGATTGACAAAACTGGCTGTACCAATCTGAACAGCTGAAGCCCCGGCTAACAGGAATTCCAGGGCATCTTCGCTGTTTTCAATACCACCGATACCTATTACCGGGACAGAAACACATCCGGCGACCTGGTACACCATCCGCAGGGCAATCGGTTTAATGGCGGGCCCGGACAGGCCACCAATGATATTCCCCAGAACCGGCTTTCTTGTTTTTACATCAACAGCCATGCCAATCAATGTGTTAATAAGTGAAATAGCATCAGCTCCTCCGTCTTCAACACTTTTAGCCATCACGGTAATGTCCGACACATTGGGAGAAAGCTTGACCATAACCGGCACATCCGCTCTCTCCTTGACAGCCTTTGTCACCGCCATTGCCATGGCGGGATCAGTCCCGAAAGCCACTCCTCCCTTTTTCACATTGGGGCAGGATATATTCACTTCAAGTCCGGCGACACCTTCAACTCCTGCCAGTTTTTCTGTGATTTCCCTGTACTCATCCAGGGAATCGCCGAGGATGTTGACTATTACAGGTATATTAAGTCCGGCCAGGTAGACCATTTTTTCCGCAATAAATCTCTCAACACCCACATTCTGCAGGCCTATCGCATTGAGCATGCCACATGGAGTCTCAACAATCCTGGGTGGCGGGTTTCCTTGACGGGGATAGAGCGAAATACCTTTGACGATAACAGCTCCCAGCCGATGCAGATTCATCAACTGCTCAAATTCCCTGGCATAACCGAAGGTACCCGAAGCGGTCATGACAGGATTGGCAATTGTCAGAGAGCCACCAATATTCACCCGAAGATCGGGTGCTGCATCCCGAGAATTGTTTACGAATTCCATATCAGTTCCTCTGCGTCAAAAACCGGCCCGTTCAGGCAGACATGGGCATATGTGCCCTTTTTGGTCTTTCTGCTACAGCCAAGGCAGGCCCCCATGCCACAGGCCATGACACTCTCCACCGAAACCTGGCAGGGAATCGAGTGATTCCTGCACAATTGTCCAATCCTGGCCATCATCGGTTCCGGACCACAGGTATACACCATGCTCTTGCCGGAAAGCTCTTTTGCGTCAAGCAGATCAGTCACAAAACCTCCATGACCGAATGAGCCGTCATCTGTAGCTGTCAGAAGCCTCAGGCCAAACTCCCGAAAATCCTCCACCAGCGGTTCCACTTCAACCCTGCTGCGCCCTCCGAGAATAATCAGATCCCCGTTACATTCCCGTTTTTTTTTATAACGGCAAATTGATTTCGCCAGAAAAAGCATAGGTGCAATACCCAGCCCTCCCCGATGAGAATGGAAGAACCCGATTTTTTAATCTGAAAACCTCGCCCGAGGGGGCCAAACAGGGAAACCGTTTCTCCGACCTTCACCCTTGCCAGCATATCAGTGCCCCGACCGACAACCTTAAAATATATCTGCAACTGCCCGGAAGAACTTGTCTGATGAATGGAAAACGGGCGTCGGAGCAGAGGATCCTTGCCCTGGCCAGCCTTGATCATGACAAACTGCCCGGCCCTGGCGACCCGTGCAATATCTGGAGAGCGAAATGTTATGCGATAATTCTCAGATGAAAACTGTTCAACACGTAATACAGTTGTTTTTTCCTGGTATTGTGACATAGTTATCGATACACTTGGGAGAGTTAATAAAACACCTGAATCATATCAAAGAGCTTTTTCAGGTCTCGTGTTTTTACTCTATTACTTGAAATAATTCACATGATTTCTACTCCATTCCTCACGGCAGCGGCGGCTCTACTGGGCCTGGTAATCGGCAGTTTCCTCAATGTAGTTATTCTCAGACTCCCGCAGGAAGACAACTCCATAGTCTTTCCGGCTTCTCACTGTCCAGCCTGCAAAACTCCTCTTGCATGGTATGAAAACATTCCGGTTTTCAGCTTTCTATTCCTGCGAGGTAAATGCGCTCATTGCCGGACCACCATTTCGTTCCAGTATCCACTGGTGGAAATACTGACGTCATTTCTGGCGGTTGCTGTTCTCAGGACATTTGGTCCTTCCCTGGAAGCTGCGGGATATTTTGTCTTTGCAGCAGCACTTCTGGTAATCATTTTTATTGATATCCATCACCAGATCATCCCTGATGTTATTAGCCTGCCAGGAATTATTCTTGGATTATTATTTTCATTTTTCAACCACCATCTCAAATGGCAGGACTCTCTGACAGGTATCATTCTCGGAGGCGGTGTTCTTTATTCGATTGCCCTCCTTTACTCGCTAATCCGCAAACAGGAAGGCATGGGGGGCGGGGATATCAAGCTGCTTGCAATGATAGGAGGATGGCTTGGCTGGCAGTCTCTCCCCTTTGTTATTTTTTTCAGTTCCTTCACTGGATCAATCGTCGGTCTGATTGCCATGAGATCACAGAAAAAAGGGGGCAGCACACGGATTGCCTTTGGTCCTTTTCTCTCCTGCACCGCTCTTATTTATCTCTTTTTTTTCACACAAATACTTGATTTTTATCGTTTTTATTTTTTCGGGCAATAAAATCAAAGTTATTCTTCGGCCAAAATTGTTTGTGCCAGTTTTTTACCCAGGTCAAGAGCAATGAATGTCTGTTCCCTGTTATGTCCATACCCCGGATAACGCTTTCTGAACCATGAATTTTCCCTGCGCACCATCTTACCACGCAACTGCAGGATCAGTCCAATAGTCCGCCAAGGCTCCCGTATAAGATGGGTGAAGACTATCGGTGGTTCCATCCGTGCTCCGTATTTTTTCAGATGCCTTCTTAATTCCCAATGATGTATTCGCCAGTATGCCCGACATGATATCAGAGGAATAACACACTCATCCCGTAACTCCTTGCCATACCGGTCAAGAAAATCGAGGACAGGGCCACTTGGATGATACGACCACGTGGGTCCGGCCAGGATAATCCTCGACCAGCAACCTGAAAACGTCTTTTCTACAGGTTTTATTTCAGAGCGCAGGCTGAAAAATGTCTGAATAGTGGCCTTGAGAAGATCATAGTAGGATTTGAAGGGGAAATCATAGGGCGACACGGGAGTCAACTGTTGAACGGTAACCTCAATGCCTTCACCTTCCAGACCTTCAATAATTCTATTAAGGAGTAATTTTGTCTGACCTGTGAAGGAATAATAAATTATGAGTACACGTTTTTTTCTCAATAGCAACTCTCTCTTTTACCGTTATCATTAACCGTCCGACAGGATACTGGCCTCTAAGACATGCATCAGGATGCCTTGAATAATGAGATATTTTGTTCGAGTTCAGGAGCATAGAAAATAAAAAGCACAGCATATTAATTATATGTGAGCACTTTTATTTTCGTAGCAAGGATGAAATCGGGAAAAATAGCAGTTATTCAATGTGCCCATTAACTGATTACGTGCAAAACTCAGCGTGATAAAACAGGAATATCCCCTGTCTGGCTGAGTTTCATGGGTAATCAGACAAATTTAACAAAAAAAAAAGCCCCCGACAAGTCGGAGGCTTTTTTTCTTTACTGTTTCTCTTTCTCTCAGGCTTCAACCTCGTGTTCCACGCCGATGGCGATCTTGTACAACAGCGTCACCAGGAGAAAACCTGTAGCCCATATACCCAGGGTAATCCCTATTTCATTGGCAGTAGGATAATACTCTGTAATTTCCTCTAGAGGGCTGACAACCAGACCGCCCATAACAAAACCGAGTCCCTTGTCGAGCCAGAGCGCCACAAAGATCATTACACAGCCGATTCCGATCATAAGATCTGTTCCGGTTTTTCTTATTTTCATGTAAGCAAACAGTCCCAGACCACCAAAACAGAGCAGGACGGAACTCCACATAAAGGGAACAAGATTATTGTAGACATGCCCGTTATGCTCAAGCCCGAAGAAGAGGTATTCCAGTGAATGCTTATGGCCGGGAATATTGGAATAGTAGCCGACAAAGAACTCAAGCAGTACAAAGAAAGCGTTGATCAGAGCCGCATACATGATAATTGTAGTCAGTTTGCTGATTGCCTCTTTACCCGCATCAAAATTAGCCACACGCTTCATAATAAGACATGCCACTACAATAAGAGCCGGTCCTGCCGCAAAGGCCGAAGCCAGAAAACGGGGCGCCGTAATAGCGGACAACCAGAAATGACGACCGGGAAGACCACAGTAGAGCATTGCTGTTACCGTGTGAATGGACACGGCAAACGGAATGGAAACATATACAAAAATGTAAACCCATTTCGGAGGCTTAACCTGTTTACGCTCTGCGGTCAGAATAACCCAGCCGCATATGACATTGAGTCCCAGGTAACCGAGCAGAACCACCATATCCCAGAACAGCATGGAATTGGGGGTCGGGTGCAGTATCATATTCAGACCGCGCAACGGCTGCCCAATATCTGCCATAATGAACATCAGGCACATTATGATTGATGCAATTGCCAGAAATTCACCGAGAATCGTGAGACGCCCGAACACCTTGTAATTATGAATATAGTAGGGCAGAACGAGCATCAACCCTCCGGCAGCAACACCGACAAGAAAGGTAAATTGAGAAATATACAATCCCCAGGACAGATCACGTCCCATTCCGGTCAACCCCAAACCGAAGAGAAACTGCCTGATATAACAGATAGCTCCAACACCTATGAATGCGCACAAAACAGCGAGCCACATCCAGTAGCGAGAGTTTCCTTTAAATACTTTTTCAATCATGACATCCTCACACTATGTAAAAGACTGACGGTTTCGTTCCAAGGGACGGCTTCCTCTGGATCGTATTTTCTTTTTCAAGAACTTTACGAATTTCCGATTCGGGATCATTCAAGTCCCCGAAAACTATTGCGCCGGATTCCTTGACTGCTTCGAGACAGGCGGGTTCCTTCCCCAGTGCTAGGCGCTCACCACAGAAATTGCATTTTTCCACCACGCCACGCATACGGGTTGGAAAGTCCGGATTGTATTCCTTGATATACGGCCTTGGATTTTCCCAGTTAAAACTCCTGGCACCATAGGGGCAGCCCATCATACAGAACCGGCACCCGATACAGCGATGAAAATCCATGGCAACAATACCGTTTTCCTTGTTGACAAAGGTAGCCTTTGTCGGGCAAACCCGGACACAGGGAGGATTGTCACAGTGATTACATAATACGAGGAAATCATTTTCCTCACGTGTTTTTGAAGCGTGATAGGAAGAGTGCTCAGGGAAAACATTTTCAAAGGGCATCTCCCAGATCCACTTTATTTCACTTTTTTTACTGTCAATCTGCGGAATATTATGCACCTTGTTGCATGCGGCAATAGCCTTCTCCATCAATTCAGGTTTGCCGTAGAGTTTCCGCATATCAATTACCATTCCAAGGCGAACTCCCTTGGGTGCTTCTTCGGTACCATGAGCCGGGGCCATGTGCCCTTCTTCTGCGGCACCATGTTCCGCCGGTGCTCCATGACCTGATGAAGCCAGTGCCGGAGAAGATGTCAACTTGACAACAGCCGGAGCGCTGATACCGGCAAGTGCAGTAGCACCTGCCATCTTCAGGAATTTTCTTCTTTGCTTATCCATTAGTGAGTCTCCTTCTTCGACACTACGTCTGCCGGAGTCAGGTGACAATCCCAGCAGTACGGCTTAACAGAGGTATATTCGTGACAGGAGTCACAGAACTTTTCCTTGCTTGTGTGACACTGCATACAGGCCAGTTGCAACCCTTTGCGATATTGCTTGCCATCAACCGTTATAATATCACGCTTGTTATCACGAAGAACGGCATCTCTCCACTCATTCAGCAATTGCATATGGGATGCCCGCATAACAGATTCCGGCGCCACACAGTTTTTTTCTCCTCCGGGCGGCAGCTCAGGTTTCGGTGCGGGACTTGCTGTGGAGAACGCGTTGTACCAGAGCGGGAAAGTGACAACGAGGACAAAAATCGCCAGTCCCGGAATAATTGTTCCTTTATTGTACATGAGATAACTCCTCTATTCTGATCAGGATTTAGAAAACCATCGTCCGGAGACCTTCTTCAAGCTCTCCGCGAGTCTCGCCTTCCTGGACAATTGCGTTGGCAACGAGCTCCGTTACTCCGCAGACCCCGACTTCGGGTGTCCAGAAATTATTCAGGGTAGTCAGCGTCGCCCTGTCAATCGCGCACACACAGGAGAGCATGTTGACTCCATGTTTTTCATGGACATACTTCACCGCATTTGCCCTGGGCAATCCTGATCGCATTCTCAACTCCATAATTTCATCGGTATTCAGACCGGTTCCTGAGCCACAGCAGAATGTCTGCTCCCTGATGGTATTCTCAGGCATCTCCACCCAGTCCACCACATGATCCAGAATATAGCGCGGCTCATCAATTAATCCCATCGCCCTTGCCGGATTACAGGAATCATGGAAAGTCGCCTTGACATGACTGTTACGGCTCTTGTCCAATTTCAATTTACCGTGCTTAATAAGATCGGCGGTGAATTCACTGATATGAACCATTTTTGTGGACGCAGCATTTTCAAAAACCGTCCCGGTAATCGGAGAAACCGGTTTTTCAAGGAAATCTGCTGGTCCGTTCATGGTATCCATATATTGATGGATGACACGCCACATATGACCACATTCTCCACCGAGGATATACTTTACTCCGAGACGCTCTGCTTCCGCGTACATCTTCGCATTCAGCTTTTTCATGGCCTCATTACTGGTAAAAAGCCCGAAGTTACCACCCTCAGAAGCATAGGTTGACCAGGTATAGTCAAGGCCAATGGCTTCAAATAGAATCAGGTACCCCATGGCTGTGTAGAGTCCCGGTTCAGCAAAAACATCAGCAGACGGTGTGATAAACAGAACCTCGGCTCCTTTTCTGTTGAAACTGATATTCGGCTTGATGCCGGTTAGGTTTTCAACATCATCAACCAGAAACTCGACATTGTCCTTGAAGGTATGGGGTTGAAGCCCCATATGGTTACCTGTACGGTTCGAATTGGATACCGGTTCCAGAATCCAGTTGATACCGATACCAACCAGATGCAGCAGTTCACGGAGCATCATGGTCACTTCGGCCGTATCGATACCGTATGGGCAGAAAACTGAACATCGACGACATTCTGTACATTGATAGGAATACATGAACCATTCTTTCAGCACTCCCACTGTCATTTCACGGGCTCCTGCCATTTTACCGAGTATTTTTCCCCCGAGGGTAAAATCATTTCTGTACACGGAGCGCAGCAGCTCAGCACGAAGTACCGGCATATTTTTCGGGTCACCCGTACCCAGGAAAAAATGGCATTTATCGGCACAGGCACCGCAACGGACACAGCAGTCCATAAATATTTTCAAAGACCGGAACTTATCCAGGCGCTCCTTGAGTCCCTTCAGGATAATATCCTTCCAGTCTTCGGGAAGCTTCCAGTCATCGTCTTCGGGTGACCATTCCCTGGCATTGGGAAAACTCAGGCCAGACTGGCTGTTGAGATATTCCACCTTGTCTTTTTTGGCCACGTAGGCATAATTTCCCGGTTTAAAATGTACCGGAATATCCATCCAGTCCCTGGTAGGTATTGCTCCAGTTGCCAAGGATGGTCCCTGCACTACGCTCTGCGATAATTGTTCTAATTTGGGAACTGACATCTTATCTAATCCTCATAAGCTAGTTTTGGGTCAATACTGTTTATTCTTCATCCTTTTTCGGCGGCAACTCTTTCTCCACTGGGATTCCTGCCTCTACCATGAACTCTCTGAACTCATCCTCATATCCCGCATAGGAGTGGGGAAGGATTCTCGGATTCCACGGATTAATATGACGTACTGCCCGGGTATTGTTTTTCATATTTCGGGTAGGACTCATGAATACTCCGGCGAAGTGCATCAGCTTGCTGAAAGGGAAATAGGCTATCAGCACACAGACAAGAAAGAGATGGATATAGAAAATAGCTCCGATTTTTGTACCGATAACAGGGGAAAATGTTACAAGACCCACGGCCAGCTGCTTGATAGTGACAATGTCAATATCCGTCCGCAGAAAATAGCGCATCAGGATACCCGTGGCAGCTATGGAAAAAATAAGAACCAGCGGAAAATAGTCGTTGATAAGAGAAATAAAGCGCACATGGCGATTGACAATACGCCTGCTGAACAGCAACACACATCCCGCAAGAAGTCCAACATCGGTAATATACCAGGTTGGCGCACCTACCTGAAAAATACCATCACCGAACTCCAGCCAGCCGATCCAGGCCGGAATGGGATCGAGAAACAGACGCATATGCCTGATTATAATCATTAAAAATGAATAATGAAAAATCAGGGCAAACAACCACAACCACTTGGAGGACTCATAGGTGAGTTTTGGACCATCGTGGATTTCCGACTTGGTATTCCTGAACAGTGACCTGAACGTCACAATTTCAAGAAACATCCGAGCCACTACTTCTGGAAGTGTATCAGGTGCTTCCAATCTGTCATGCTTGATAAAATCCAGCGATTTACCCTGACCACAAGTGGTCTGAATCGAGAATGGAACAGGAGATTTTCCCCACTGTACCACCCGATAAATGCAACCGCCCAGGAAGATCATCATGGCCAGATACGGCAGTGCGACACCAAACAGATAAGGCATCCCGGGTACCTGTGATCCGAGCCAAGCAATCAGAATTAAAGCAATGACTGCCAGGAATGAGAAGGCATACTTCATTTCTTACCTCGCTTCAATTAAACTGAGTTTTGGAAACAACAGAAGGAAGAGGGAGCCCCTTCCTTCCATTGAAACCAGTTAAAAACTATTTACCGTTTTAATAACTTTCTTGTCTTCAGCCATCATGGCCGAAGGGCACTTGCTGTCCGTCAATATATGGCTGCCGGATTTAATCTCGTCAATACGGACCTGGTACAGTCGTTCACGATAACTCATGTATATATCAAAAGCGGCCAGTACAGCCAGATCCACCCTGAACTCAAAATCATACAGTTCACCAACAAAACGGCTTCTTTCCTTATCCTTTTCAAAGGCTTCACGGACAATATGTTTGACAGCATTTATGGGTGCCACTGCCTGGGCAGGTGTAAATTCCTGGACGGAGCGAATAGAAATAATCTGCTCCAGCGGGCCAGAGAACTCCTTCACATCACCATCTCCTGTGAGAAGCAGAAAAAGCTTTTTCAGACCTTCTCTGAAATTTCCTCCGACAGGATTTGCAAACTTATCCCCTTCCTTTATAAAAAAGGAGGACGAAGAATATGTTGAGAGGGTGTACTCAACCCAACGGTTTACAATTTTATCCCCGTGAAACCTGAATGCTTCAGCAATATCCATAATTCAAACCCCTTCAGTAAGACAACTTCTTTCAGGAAAACGGCCATCTTATCCCGAGAAAAGAGAACTGAATGGTCATTCACAAATTCACACATTTATCACTTTTTTCAGGCTTTTTCAACAATAATTTCATTACGCAGTGAGGCTGAAAAACGTATAAGCCGGCATGGCTGAACCCAATGATTCAGCCGCAATATAGTAACGAAAATCCAACTGAGGGAAACGATCTTCGGCAGCGAAATTTTCAGATAAAAAACAAAAACTCAACGCTTTTTATGTAACTGGTCTGGGGTGCCCCTGATCACCTACAGGTTTATCTGCCATTGAAATGGACAATATCTCCTACAATATTTACAGCTTCATGGATGTAGGGATCTTCATGAATATCCTTCAGCCAGACCTCTCTGCTCCCCTCTTCTTCCGCCTGTTTTTCCACTTTCTCCGGATCGTCTTCTGTCTCACGCCGATATTTCCGGTAATGAGCCCCGACTTTTTCCCTCACCTGACGGGCTTCTTCACGCTTCTCTCGCATTTCATTGATATCAATGGAAACAACTGTCTCGTCCTGGCGTTTTTTGGCTTTTTCAGCTTCTTCTCTGATTGTCTTCAATCCCTCATCATCAACAACACGTTCTCTGCTTTTCTGCCGCAGCAGATCCATATCCACCTTGAAATCAGAATATGGAGTGTACTTGACGGGCTGGATGGTATCCCACGGCAGGGTGTATTCCAGGTACCGTTCTCCCGATTTCAGATGATCAAACAGGGAGGGGAGGACAATATCCGGTTCAACCCCCTTGTACTGCGTGGAACCACCGTTCACCCTGTAAAATTTCTGGATAGTCACCTTCAGTGCTCCGAGATCATCGTACTTACGCAGATAGAACAGTGGGATATGGTCACTGAGGTTGATTACCGCCTGCACGGTTCCCTTTCCGTGGGTATGCTTTCCACCCACTATTACACCCCGGTGATAATCCTGAATGGCGGCTGCCACAATTTCGGACGCGGATGCCGAAAATTTATTGACCAGAACAACCAGGGGGCCGTCATACACAATGGCATCATCCTTATCTTCAAGCACCTTCCTGTCCCCGAAACTGTTCTTCACCTGAACAACCGGCCCCGATCTGATAAAGAGACCGGCTATATCAACGGCATCAATCAGTGCTCCACCGCCATTGTCCCTGAGATCAAGCACAATGCCATCAACATTTTCCTCTTCCATTTTCAGGATTTCCCTGCGGGTATCATCTGTCGAGTTTCTCCCGTGGGCACCATTTCGTGTCCCCTCAAAATCCCGGTAAAATCCGGGTATAAAGATATAGCCGGTTTTTCGGCCATCTTTGGAACTGATAACAGCACTTTTTACAAAAGATTCCTCCTTGAGCACCACATCACGGATAATGGCAATGACCTCTTTGGCCCCGTCCGGTTTTCTGACTGTCAACCGAACTTCATCACCCTTTGGTCCCCGGATAAGTCTCACAGCATCCCTCAACCGCATATCCGTGATATCCACGGGTTCTTCATCCCCCTGGGCAACCTGCAGAATAATATCTTCAGCCTTCAGCTGACCCTGCCTGGCTGCTGCACTGCCAGGAATGATCCGCACTACCTTGATCATGCCGTCTTTCTCCATCAGCATGGCACCAATACCCTCAAGAGAACCACGCATATTGATATCAAAATCCTCTTTGGAAGCGGGAGAAATATAGTTTGTGTGGGGACCAAAAGCCCTGGTCACGGAATTAAAAAACCTGTCGTAATGGTCCTGAAGGGTTTCCTGATGAAGGCGATGGAAAAAGTTTTTATTTCTTTTTCTCACTTTGGCAAGAGCATCCTGCCAGAGCTCTGTCATGTTTTTCTTCTTTTTCGGATCTTCTTCTTTTTTCTGTTCCTCCTCAAGATCAAGGAATTTTGAAATCACCTGGGCTTTCAGAATTTTTCTCCATCTCTCTCTCAGGTCATTGAGATTCTGCACGTAATCGATTTTTTTAATATCAGTCTCATATTTTTCCTTTCGGGTGACAGTGAACATTCCGACCTGAAGATCACCTTCGCCTTTCCCGGAAAGTTCAACACCATCATCCGCCCTGACAGTCGTGTCCTCGAGCATTTTACCGACCATTTTCTCAACCAGCATGATCTTTTCGCTGAGGATGTCATTCCCCGCATCAGGCAGAGAAATCCTGCCGCTCTTCAAATTGTCATCTATATAGTCGGCAAAGGCTTCCAGCTGTTCCACATCTTTCTTGAGAAGAAAACGTTTCTGGTAGTCCAGCTGTTTGATATAGAGCTCAAATGCCGCCTCTGCCAGCTCGTCATTCATTGTTTTTTCACTGAAATGGAGTGCCGGCAGCTGCTTGCTGAGCATATAGCCGATCAGTGCATTTCTTTTTCGATCCAGGGGAGGAGCGGTTTCGGTTCTGGCCTCCGCCTGAATTAAAAAACCGGCAAGGAGAAAAAGAGAAAGGGCCGAGAGAAGTATGTTTCTTATTGTTTTCATAAACAGATTAAAAGTGAAAAGTGCTTGGTATACTCATGAATCCGCGACAAGCTGAAGTTACAGACATAACAGAACAGAAAAACAAATACCATCAGAAAGAAGGTAAATCCGCTGGAGGTTCAGGATGAAGATGCAAAAAGAAGATCCAGGTCTTCCAGGATTTCCGGACCCGGCTCAACTTCCAGATCAGAGGCAAAACGACACAGCTCCTCCCTGGAACAGTTAATAATTGAAGCCCGGCTCCCCTTTCCCACCACTTCTTCAATTTCCCTGCGAAGAAAAAGAAGAAGCTGATTCGCCGTTTCCAGGCGTATATCATCACAACACAACCCCTGCCTGGAACAGAACCTGCACATTCTCTGGTAATTTTCCATGGAACGTTTAATCCCACGGTAGATGCTTTTTCCATGGTTTTCATGGTACAGGTCTCTCAGGACAATTTCCCTGTAACGATCCATGGCCGCCTTTTGCAGAAAATTGACCTGTTCTTTACTCAGCTCCTGCCGTGGCCCGTCCTTTGCCCGGGTCAGAAAGTAAATAGCAGAATTATATGCTATTTCAGGTATTTCTCCGGAATAGCGCACAATATACCATTCATCTTCCAAAAGTTCCGGAAAATTATTTTCTGCCATTGTCAAGCCCGAAAAGAGAACGGATGATAGTTATTCTCAGGTCACTGTTGTCCCGACCGGTACACGATTCACTTTTCAGGTATACCAGGGGATCATGCAGGATTTTCGAACCAATGGCCCTGACCATTTTTTCAAGAGCCTTTCTGTCGCGATCACTCAAACCATTCATCCTGGACAGGGTCTTGTCCAGTTCTCCCGTGGTAATAATATCAATTTTTTCCCGAAGTTCGCGAATAGTGGGAGTAACCGACAATCCCTGGTACCAACGCTGAAACTTCAGGGTTTCCTCATCTACGATCCTGGCAGCCTTGACAGCCTCCCTGTTTCTCTCCGACTTGTTGATTTCCACAACATTTGAGAGATCATCGATATCATAGAGGTACACATTTTCAATTTCAATAAGGCGTGGGTCAAGATCTCGAGGCACGGCGATATCAATAAAAAAAAGCGGCCTGTTCATGCGACTGGGCATGACCGATTTCACCTCGTCCTTATGGAGGATCAAGTCTGTGGCACCCGTGGAGCTGATGATTATATCCACCCGTTCAAGCTGATGTACCAGCTCTTCCATGGAGACGGCCTGACCGTCAAATTTTTTTGCTAAATCAACCGCTCTCTCGAATGTCCTGTTGGCGACAACCACAGATCCGACACCATGCCCGACAAGGTGTTCCGCCGCCAGTTCAGCCATCTCCCCGGCCCCACCAGCATAACCTTTTTCCCTTTCAAATTACCGAAGATTTTCTCCGCAAGCTGAACAGCGGCATAACTGATAGACACGGCGGATGAGCCGACACCGGTTTCCGTGCGCACCCGCTTGGCCACGGAAAATGCCTTGTGAAGAAACCTGTTCAACAGGGGACCGGTACAGTTAAACTGGGCGGCGTATCGATAGGCCTCCTTGAGCTGGCCAAGGATCTGAGCCTCCCCCACGACCATGGAATCAAGACTTGCTGCAACAGTAAAAAGATGGTGAACAGCATCTCGACCGTAATATACATAGAGATACTTACTGCATTCTTCCGGAGATACGGTATCACCGAAAAGAAAACGGATGATCTCGTTTTCCACATCAGCATTCTGCTCGACAACCACCAGCAGTTCAACCCTGTTACAGGTGGAAAGAAGATAACATTCCCTGCAGCCCTTAATCTTTTTCAAAGCGGCCAGAGGTTCCTCATAGCCCGCTGAAAGGGCAATTTTTTCACGAATCTCCACAGGTGTTGTCTTATGGTTCACACCCATCAACAGAATCTTTTCACCCTGCATAACTGTGCACTCCTCCAAGCAGCCATGTCACGCCCCAAAGGGTAAAAATAACTGCGATAAACCCGACAATGGACATGATTGCGCTTCTCTTCCCGCGCCAGCCGACGGTGAATCTCTGGTGAATCATTACCAGGTAGAGAAACCAGGTGATAAGAGACCAGGTTTCCTTGGGATCCCACTGCCAGTAAGCCCCCCAGGCCTGCCTGGCCCAGAGGGATCCGGTAACGATACCAAGGGTGAGAAAGATGAATCCAGCCGTAAGACAGTGGCTGTTGAGTTGATCCAGGGAATCAAGCGAAGGAAAACGGGCAAAGAAATATCCAAATCTCTTGCTTTTCAACTCCCGTTCCTGGAGCAGGTACATTATACCGCCGCAGAAGGCAAGTGACAGAAAACCGTAGGCGATCAATGAAACACCGGCATGAACAGGCAGCCACCAACTCTGCAGGGCGGGAACAAGAACCGTTATTTCCCGGGATGATACGGAAGATACAAGAAGAAGAAGGAAGATCAGCAAGGTAACCAGTGTGCCAAAATTTTTCACGGTATACCGCCACCTGAAGGAAAGATAGGCCCAGGTAGTGGACCAGGCGAAGAAGACAACAGCCTCGTGTTGTGATGTTATCGGTGTATGCCCCACCTGGACATAGCGCGTGATTATATAAAGAGTCTGGAGAATTCCGGAGAGTACAAGAATCCTTCTGGCAATTACCCTGAGCCCCTGATTCTGCCTGAAAAAAAACACCAGGTATACTGCACAGGCAATAAAGGTAACCCCGAGAACAGAAAGATAGAGCAGGTAACTGAGTTCATTCATGGCGATTCCGGTTTAATGCATAGTTTTATCGTGTTCACTGAGAAATTTTTCCAGCAGCCTGGTTGTATCAATATCCGCAGGAAGTTCGCGCAGCAGTAAAATCTGCAGTTCAAACCAGTCACCATTTCGGATCATTTCTACAATATCAGCCTTGAGTAGATTTTGGAACAGTTCTTTATTGTCAACAGAATCGCCACCACGATCCAACACCGCCTCGCGGACCAAGGCCAGCAGGGCGACAGTTGCTTCATACTCCGGTCCTATTTCCTGTTCAAGCCACTGTCTTGTCTGTCTTGAAAGAGCGGGACTGCCTCCACCTGTGGATATGGCCACCAGCATTTCACCCCTCCTGAAATGGGCCGGGACATGAAAATCGCTCCCTTCCGGATCATCGGCACTGTTCAGAAGCACCTGAAAATGGAGTGCATCCCTCTTCACAAGCGCCTGCACCTCAGGTCTGGAAGTTGCGGCAAAGGCCAGGTATGCTCCCTGCAGATCACCTTCTGCAAAGGCTCTTTTCAACCAGACCAGGCCCTGTTCCTGAATAATTTTCTCCAGGGCCACTGTGACTGACGGGCTCACAATCCTGACTTCGGCTCCGCATTCCAGCAGACTGGAAATCTTCCTGAAAGCGACACTTCCTCCGCCCACCACGACACAGAGACGACCGGCAATATTTAAGTTGACAGGATAAAGGGCCATGGATTGTTAACCGATCCTGAGTTTATCGTGGACGAAGACGATTGATCAATATTGTTATGTTTCCGTCATTTTTTCTTATGACCTGTTTCTTCGTTCCAATTTCAAAATCATCTTTGGCAAGCTCAAGAAACCGTGGCAGGCTCTTTCGCCTGGCATCATGGGCAAGATAAATCTCACCTCCCGGGTTCAAACAGGTATTGAACAGATTCAACAACGGCTGGAAAAACTCCTCCCGAAAAAGAATTTCGGCTCCGGCAAGGACATCAAAAGAACCTATCTCATCCGGTTCAAGCCAGTCAAGATGGGCAAAACGAATTCCGGAAAGTTGTGATGCCGCTGCACTGACTCTCTGAAAATCCATGATAATATCTTCGTAATCACTGATGGTCACGTCAAAACCGGCCGCCGCTGCCGCCAGGCCCGGAGCTCCAAGTCCCGCACCAAGTTCCAGCAGGGTTCTGTTCCTGCAGTTTTTCTGCCCTGCGAGGACATAAGCCAGAATCATGGCTGCATCCCACAGCCGGATCCAGAACGGGAACTCGGACACATCGGCAAACGGGTCCTTCCCGTCAAGAAACTGCTCAAGATCCGCAATCTTAAGAAGTCGTATCTTTTTTTCTCCGATTTTCAGACGATCAAACGTCAGTTTGTATTTTTTTCTGATTCTATTATATATTTCCCGCTCTTTTTCGGGAAGTGTTCGAATATCCATTTCTTCCAAATCCTTTTTGACCCGTTTATCTGAAAATCCCCCAGGAAAGGCCGTTTCGCCACAGTCGGATTTTCATTTTTATCCGGCAATGAAAAAAGTATAGCCAAAACCAGCGGCAGCAAGTACCAGGCAGTAATAACCAAACCATTGCAGCCTGTTTTTCCGTATAATATCAAGTAACAGTTTAATTGCAAAATACCCGGAAACTGCTGACATTGCAGCTCCTGCGAAGATATTCACGAGACCGCCCGCAGTGGGAGGATTGCTGACAAGATCACCAAACTGCAGAACCGCTGCACCAACTATTGCCGGAATAGACATAAGAAAGGAAAACCTGGCTATTTTTTCCCGATCAACCCCCAGGAGCATTCCGGCAAAAATAGTTGACCCGGAACGGGACAGTCCCGGCAATATGGCGCATGCCTGGGCACACCCCACAAGCAGACTTCGAGACCAGTTCAACGGTCTGTCTCTCTGGGGCAGGTACCTGGTAATAATCATTAATAAACCGGTCACCGCCAGCATGGAATACACAATTAAAATATTATCAAACAATTTTTCCACGCTGTCCTTGAAAAAGAGACCGACCACAACCGCAGGCAGGGTGGCTATAACTATATAAATATCCATCATCAGAAATTGAAGGACACCAGCTTCACGATTCCCCCGGAGCCAGGAGAAAGGGGCCTTGATCATTTCAAGCAGTTCCCTGCGAAAAACAAGAACAACCGCCAGAAGCGTTCCCTGGTGGACAAACACGTCAAAAACCACGCCCTGATCCTGGAACTTCATCAATTGAGAACCGATCACCAAATGCCCGGAACTGGAAATCGGGAGAAACTCGGTGAGTCCCTGGAGTGCTCCAAGAACCAATGCTTTAAGTAATTCCAAAAGATACCTCAATAAGGATTAAAATAGAGCAAGACGTCAGGGAGAAGACAATTCGCATTTTCCTTCTACAATATTAATCATCTACATGCTTCAGATAAACCGACATGGACGGTTGGCTCGGCAACTTACGTCCTGTGGGTGCAACAAAGAAATGAAAATCAGACTGCGGCAAAACGACCTTCAGCAATAAGATTTTCAGAAAAAAAAAGGCCGGTTGATCTGAGACCAACCGACCAAGGAAAATACTTAAATTTCCCTACTCTGTCAATTAACAACCCTCAACAGCACTCTTCTTCTTGGGAGGAGTGACTTTTACCTTGTCCCCTGCTTTGAGTTTATTGGCTTTTTTGCAGGTCATGGTAACTGTGTTGCCATCAACTGAATCAACGGTGCACTTTACTTTTGCAGCAAATCCCAAACCTGCTGAACTCAGAGCAAAAACCACAGCCAATGCAAGAATTACGATTTTTTTGTTCATTGTCCTTCTCCTGTTTGCTTGATTGTAAGCATCCACCGTGTATGGACCCTATCCCCTGGATCCACCCCCGGAAAACGCTGGTAACATGGAATTACACTCCATTCACAGAAACAACTCCATCCAACGGGGACAGTGTATTGTATTTTTCTGTCAGGTGCAATAGAGATTGCTTAATTAAGAAGACTGTTAATATCTTTTTCCAGCACAGAATGTTCCACATAGCCAATATAACTTTTTACCACATTACCTGATCTGTTTACCAGAAAAGATGCCGGAATAGTGTAAACACCACCAAAATCCATATTTGTCTGCAGATCTGCCATCAGAACAGGATAGTTGATATCCTTCGCTTTCACAAAGCTGCGAACTCTATCCATTCCCTTTTGATCAACTGAAAATCCGATAACTGTAAAACCCGATTCAGCCAGCTTTTTCTGTAGATCAATCAGAACAGGAACCTCCTCTTTACACGGTGGGCACCATGTGGCAAAAAAAGTAATATAAAGAACCTTTCCCGCAAAAGCACTGCTCTTGACCACACTGCCGTCCTGAACACTCTTTAAAGCGAACTTCGGCAGTTTTGTTGCAGCCTGCACAGGTAACACTGATATGGAAAAGATAGTCAAAACAAGACAGGCAGCGAAAATCGACAGCATGGTTTTACAATTTTTCATATTTTACTCCGGATTAAAGTTCACCTGAATCCTGCACTTCAGGTTCATTATTTTTGCCATTTCCATTTATATGATATATCTTTGCGACAAAATATTCCATGTAACAGCAAAGTCAACACAATATCACCTCAATTCCGTACTTGAGGATTCAGGGGAGTAAAAGACAAGGTAAGCTGAACGCAGCAGACAAAACGATGACACTGGACAGAAGAGTTGCTGTACATGTGGAGATGTACCGATTATACTCCAGTGCATTAACTGGTGCTTGTCCGGAAATGAAATTCTTTGTTCGAGTTCAAAGAGTATAGGTTGCCATAATTTACTGCCAGGCAGACAAAGACTCCAGGAACTTTGAACCTGACACCGCCAGAACTGATGGAAAACACGGATTAACCCTCTATTTTTTCATACAAAATACGAAAAGCACGCATAACCAATCACATTTTTTATTCCACGACCAAGGACCCCCATGCACAACTCTCAGACCATTCCCCTTTTCAAGGTATTTTTCTTTATTTTTTTCTTCTCCGTCCTCTGCCTCAAACCGGTCAGTTCCAGAACCGAAGTGATCGACAAAGTGGTTGCCGTTGTCAATGATGATATTATAACACTTTCAGAAGTCGAACAGGAAGCCGAGGGACTCTACAGGGCTATTGCCCAGAAAAATTCAGGAGACTCTCTCCTGCTTGCCCTGGATAAGGCAAGAGAAAAAACCCTGGATGCCCTTATTGACAAGAAACTCATCATCCAGAAGGCAAAGCAGTTTCACGTCTCGGTCAGTCAAGAAGAGATAGACAAAGCCTATGAAAAGGTGAGAGCCCGTGCAGGTCTGGACAAAACCACCTTTAAAAAGAAGCTGAAGGAATCAGGGATGACGGAAAAAATGTACAGATCAAACCTGGAAACACGACTGCTTCAGAAAAAACTGATCAGTTATGATGTCCGCTCCAAAGTAGTCATTACTGAGGCTATGATTGTCGATTACTTTGATGAACACTACACAAAAAAGGTAAAAAAGGGCAGCTTCTATCTCCTGCAGATTGGGTTCACCTGGGACGAAACCGGCGATCCGCAGAAAGAGACTGAAAACAAAGAGCACGCCCTCAGGACAGCCGAACGGGTCCACAAGCTGGCGCTTTCCGGTCAGAAATTCAGAAAACTTGCCAAAAAATTCTCAAGCCTTCCCTCCGCCAGCGACGGTGGTGACATCGGCATCTTCACCCTTGATGAAATGGCTCCTGCCATGCGTAAAGCCGTTGCAGACCTGGAACCTGGAGCAATCAGCGATATTGTCAAAATCGGCAGCAGTTTCCAATTTTTCAAGCTGCTGTCGGGTAATAAAGACGCTATAATTGTCACTGCATCCTATGAAGATGTAAAAGAAGAAATAAAACAGAAACTGTATGAAAAAAAGCTGAAGGAAGCGTACTCCGACTGGGTGAAAAAACTGAAGGAAAAAGCGTATATCCGTAAACTGTAAAAATAAAACAGCGGATATTTTCACCTCAATCCTGCAGGCTTATCTTGTGTCTGTCCAGAAATGAGGTTTTTTGTTCGAGTTCATGGGGCATTAAAAAATAAAAAGCGCAGCATATTAAGTATATGTGAGCATTTTTATTTTTCGTGGCGACGCAGAAATCGGGCAAAAAGGCCATTTATGGACAACCACTATCTTAAATACCAGGAATTAAAACATGTCTCTTGAAACCTCCGACACAGAATATATTTCATTAGGCGAGCTCCTCCGCCGGACCCGCATTGAACAGGGGTTTGATCTTGATCAGGTTTCGGTCGAAACAAAAATCACCATAACCAACCTGACAGCAATGGAAGAGGACGATTTCGAAACACTTCCCGCCGAGGCATTTACCCGCGGTTTCTACACTCTCTACGCGAGAATGCTCACCCTTGATCCGGAAGAAATCCTGCAGATATACACCAAGGAAAAAAATGCACATTCCGGTAAGAAAACACGGACAACCCCTCCACCCAATAAACTGGCACAGCAGGTTGGCAATATGGCTGAACGCCCCTCGGTCATGCCGGTTTCCTGCGCAGGATTGACCATCCTGTTCATCCTGTTAAGTGGCGCCTTTGTCTGCTGGTATTTTTCATGGAACCCTGCCACCTATCTCAGTGAAAGACTGCGGGCATTCCAGAAGCAGGACGTTTCCACCCAGCTTAAAGAGCAGCAGGAGGTAAGTGACTCAGAAAGTCCCTCATTCACAGTAGCGGAAATCAAGACCTCCCCCGATGAAACAACGACGATACAGGAGGCTTCTCCCAAATATCGGGTCGAAGCTGTTTTCACAAATGCAGGATCCCTTACCCTTGCAATTGACGGGGAATCACCCAGAAAGCTCAATTTTGCACAGGGAGAAACAGTGACCTGGGAGGCGAATGAGAAGATGGAACTTGTTCTCAATACGAAAAATCTTCCGAAATTGACTCTCAACGGCATCCCCATCTCTTATCCGGAAACCGACAAACAGCAGATAACGATCCAGATTCCAGAATATCTTCTTGACCAGTAATGTCAGCAATCTCCAGGGAAACGAAGGCCATTGTTCTTGACAGTTTCGAACACGGCGAATCGGATATCATCCTTACCCTGCTCTGCAGAGACAGCGGCAGACTCGCAGTCATTGCCAAAGGCGCCAAACGAAGCAAGAAACGTTTTGTCAACAAGCTTGAGCTGTTCAGTTTTCTTCACATCACCTACAGAACCGCAGCCAATAGAGATCTCGGCTTTCTGGCAGAGGCAGAGCTGCATACCGGATTCCTCAATATCCGCAGCAATTACGACCTCTACTGTACTGCATCAGTACTCCGGGAATTCCTACTCCTTGCAATCCGTGAAAATATAACCGATGACAGGCTGTTTCGCCTGGCACTCTGGGCCCTGCACAACATGGACAGGAATAACCAGCCCGGTGCCATCCTCGCTCTCTTTCTGATTCATTTCTATGATTGTATCGGTTATCGCCCGGATTTTACCAGCTGCAGCCGCTGTCGGATTCCCCTGCAGGACAGGGGCAAATACTGTTTTGACAGCACGGCAGGAGGTCTTGTCTGCACCTCCTGCCTCACTTCTGCCAAACGGCACGCTCCCCTCTCCCGGGGTACCATAAGAATGCTGGCGTCAGCCCAGAACAGGTCGCTGGAGAAACTGCATAATCTGAAAATTTCGGGAAAAATACTGACAGAAACGCTGGGACTCCTGCATACCTACGGGAGACAGATTTTTCAAAGGGAAATAGTGTCCTGGAAACTGATGTCCCCAGATAGAAGGTAAGTGATCAGTTACGATAGAAGATATTAAACCTAAATCCTGCACTTCGGGAACAAAGAAAAAATATTTATAATGTATAAACAGATAGTTATAATATTACAGTAGGGGCTGTACTACTCACTATCAGAGTGAGATTGTTTTTTCTTTATTCCCTTGCCCTGGGGGATTGGCAATTTTATCGAATCTGCTTCGTTATCAAGTGCTTGAAGTATGTTAATACGTCTGTGCCCTTGATGCCTCGCATCTCCGAAAAACTTGCCAATTGCAGGATTTAGGTTAAAGGTAACGAACCTCCCCACTGTATTCGGTTTTTTCAAAACCGTCATCCAGCTGTATGACCAGGCCACCCGCAGGGTTGATTCCCAGCACCTTTCCCTCATACTGTGGTGACTCCATTACATCAAAACCATAAAGAACCCGCCGGCCGATAGTGTCTGACAGCTCCTTCCACCTGCAAAGCAGCAGGTGCTCTCCATCTTTCCCGGAAAAACCGTCCCCCCTCAGCCCACGAGCCTCTTCATAATGAAGCAGGCCGAAATACCAGGCCAGACGGGAGAGAAAAAGGACCGAAAAGGATACAAGATCAACTTCCCGTCCCAGAATTTCGGATAATGAAACTGCATTGGAAGACAATTCCGCTGGAAATCGACTGTTATTGACATTAATACCGAATCCGACAAGATTATATTCTTCCCCGGTAGTCTCTTCGGTAAATGTTTCCACCAGAAAACCTGCCAGTTTTCTATCATCCAGGAGAACATCATTTACCCAGCGGATTGTGGCCGATTCCGCACCACTGTCACGTACAGCCTCACAACAGGCAAGACCGACCGCCAATGGAAGAAAACTGCGGGAACCCGGCAACAGCGTATTGGCATGCACCAGACAGCCCCACACACCACCGGCGGGCGCATGCCAGACCCGGGAAAAACGCCCTTTGGACGATCCCATGGAGTCGGCAAGAATAACAGTTCCGTTTCGAAATGATTTTCCCGCGGCGACCGTTTCCCTGATTTGTTTGCGACCATGGGTCATGGCACGTTCAAGAAAAACATGGCTTTCAATCTGCGAACCGACAAAACAGCCATACCGGGCTATTATGGCCGCATCATCCGGCAGATTTTTTCTGTTCTGCACATATCTCGCCAGAAGAGCTTGGACGTCTTCCGGTTTTGGGCTGTTTTCCGCAGTCATATATTAAATTAAGACCTAAATCCTGCAATTGGCAAGTTTTTCGGAGATGCGAGGCATCAAGGGCGCAGACGTATTAACATACTTCAAGCACTTGATAACGAAGCAGATTCGATAAAATTGCCAATCCCCCAGGGCAAGGGAATAAAGAAAAAACAATCTCACTCTGATAGTGAGTAGTACAGCCCCTACTGCAATATGATAGCTATCTGTTTATACAGTATAAATATTTTTTCTTTATTCCCGAAGTGCAGGATTTAGGTAAGATAAATACCCCCTCAATGATCACTATCCCATTCAGCTTTTACACGGGTGATAATTTTCTGGATCAGAGGCAGTTTTTCCGGTGCGCAGACTCCAATCAGGGGTTCTCCCTGCTCCACGGATACACCGGGTTGAAAGTAAATCGAATGGATCACGCCACGCTCGCCCGTATAATAAACCGGAGTATCCCTTTTCATCAGAGACATGGTGAAAACCTCATCACCCTGACCAATGGTCACCGATCGGGCTCCCTTCTTTTCAATACGTGACTGGATATCCAGGGCAAAGAAGTATTTTGCTGTTTCCGGTGCTGGAAAGAGAGAGAGGACCTCTTTGAGAATATTTTCGATAATTTCCTTTTTCTTCATGGGATGTCTGATGGTCAGCAGCTTTGTTCCCGCTTCAACGAAACATCCATCAAGTTCCGTTGCAATTGTATCAACAGTCCCATTTATTTTCGCAGTTATTATCTTCGGATTTCTTTCCCTGTTGATCTCGTAAAGCGCTGTTCCGGGAATCTGTTTCCATTCACCGGCAGGGGCATCCACTTCCTGTCCCTCACCAACCTTGAAGGTCACCCGACCGGTATGAACAGCATGAACATCAACATAGTCATACGGATCAGTTCTATATTTACTCAATAATTCATCAAAATCTAATTCATTCGACATAACTCATCCTGTTTTCACGCCATCAATGGCAAAAATAATTAATCTGCCCGATCCAGCATTTTCATCGATTTTCAATACTTCGATATAGTATTAATCCTGCACTTCAGAGTTTTTCCCATCCTTCATGGTCCATAAAACCGATAAATACGGGATTGAAGTCTGGATTTTTCATGCAGTACTAAAGCATTACGTTTATACTGAGATACTTCTTCCTTGACAAGATTTACTTTTACAACTGTCACAAACTACAAATCCTGCGACCAGTTACGGCACAACACCTTCTGACGACAATGATAAAGAAAGCACTGCTCCTTTTCATCTTCCTTTTGACTCTACTGTGTTGTACCGTTCTCGGCCTCTTTTTTCTGCCATCTTTCACCGATATCTGGCTTATCCCGAGACTGACCGAAAATCTGCCCTTTGCCACCAGGGAAATCAACCTGCTGCGAATCTCACCATGGCAGCTTCACGGAACGGTCATTTTAGCCAACGGGGAAGAGGACCGTGTTGTTCTTCCCGATGTCAGCCTCCATTTCAGCCCGACTGCACTCATAAACGGTGTAATTGACAGGATTGAGATTAATGGCGGAACTATCCACATGCAAGAAAAAGAAGGAAAAAGCGGTGAAAAAACAGTGGCCGATTACCCTCTTCTCCTCCCCGCCATCTGTAAAAATCTTACGATAAAAAACAGCACGGTTTTTCTGCACACTGAAAGCCGAACCGCTTTTTTCATGATAAACGGAACGGTGCAGACTCGCTTCAAATCCACTGATACTGGCAAAAAACAACTTCAGGGACTACAGGCAGAAATTAACCTTGATGGCTTCCTGCCCCTGACCGCAGACATCCAGTTGAAAGAAAATCCAAAAGGATATGCCATCCACATCGCTGCCACTCTTCCCGATATCGACCGGGCGACCGTATCTGTTCCTTCTCTGCATGAATATTCTCCCAAAGGCAGCATGTTCCTGGAGGGCGATCTTGAAACTGAAGGAATAACAAAAATCTCCATGGCCGAAATAAAAGCAACGTTTACGGGCCTGCATATTTCCCGGGAAAATGGTTCATTTGGCACCTCCCCGTCAGGTAAGCCGGTCATTCTCCATATACGGAAAAAAAAGAACAAAATTTTCAGCACCATCCAGGGAATCTTCTTTTCCGGGCCGGTCTCAGGATCTGTTGATTTCAGCGGAGAATTCGATTTATCAGATAATAGATTTTCAGGTTCCGCCCAGTCCCTGCTCCACTCTCCTGCCATTCCCCTGAAGATAACGTTTTCCGGCAGACAGAAAAATCACGGTACAACCCTCAGGTTTACCGCAAAAACAGGTGCTCCTGCCAGGGACAAGGCTCGTTTCACCGTCAGCCCCCTCAATTTAGGCGGGAACCTCACGCTCGAAGAAGGCCATATCAGCGGCAGAGTGCAGGGAACTGCAGGCAGCGTATTCATTGAGAGGGAAACAGAATTAAAAGACATCTCCTTTTCCATTCCTGTACGCTTTCCCTTGTCGGAAAAAAAGAAATCATCGGGCAGTTTTTCAATCGATACTGTCAACTATAAAGACAACACGATTGCCGGTCTTGAAGGGACCCTTTCCTACAGCCGGAATAGTGCCGTTTTTGGCGTTGACGTTAGAGCTGCTTTTCAACCTGGCCTTTCCCTGCAATGTAGAGGGACAGTCACCCTTCCGGCATTTCTGAGGGGAGAATGTACCCTGCCGGAGACAGCGGTTGATTCGGCTTCACTCCCTTCCTTTATCGCCCTGCCGCCGGAAACGAGTTTCAGTGGAAGAATTCAGGCTGCAGCCCGTTTTGCAATAAAAAACTCCATTTTCTCAGGCAGAGCTCAAACCAGTCTGAGCAATGGCACACTTGTTCAGGGTGAAACACGGCTGGAAGGTATCAATCTCAACATGACCCTGCCGGACCTTCCCCATGTTCGCAGCAGTCCCGGCCAACTCTGTACCATTGATGCCGTAACATTGGGAAAAATCAGCTTGAATAATGGTCGCATACGTTTCAGAATTGAGGACGATCAATCTGTTTTCATTGAAAAAGGAGGGTTCTCCTGGTGCGGCGGGCAGGTGGAAAGCAGTTCTTTTCGACTCTCCCGAACTGCTGAAAAACTGAAGACCACCCTCTACTGCGACCGACTCAAGTTTACTCAGCTCCTCGACCAGTTCGGTATAAAGGACACGGAGGGAGAAGGATCCCTGAACGGGAAACTGCCGGTCATATTGTCAAAGACCGGTATTACCTTTGATAACGGTTTTCTCTTCTCCACCCCTGGCCACAGCGGTATTGTCCATTTCAACAATACTGGACAACTGCGTGAAAACATGCCGGGTATTGACCAGACACCATACCTTGATTACTCTATGCAGGCACTGGAAAATTTTTCCTACAACTGGACCCGGCTGACATTCAACAGTGAAGCGGACGACCTGCTGATCAAAATGCAGCTTGACGGCAAACCTGCCACTCCCCTGCCGTTCGGTTATAAAAACGGCCGGATTATCTCCACAGAACAGGGGGCCGGACTGCAACACCCTGTACGGCTTGATTTGAATTTTCGCATCCCGCTTACCGAACTTTTCCGGTACGGGAAGAACATGCAATCCATAATGGAGAATATGCAATGAAAGCGCTTGCACTTTGTTATCTTTTTTTCTTCATTTTAACCGGAACAACTCTTTTTACTTCGTGCACCAGGCATGAAGTGGAATTGAAACCGGTTGAAATCAAACCGATTCATATCACCATCGACATCAACGTCAAGGTCGATAAGGCATTGGATGACTTTTTCGGCGATCTTGACGAAGTTCAGGCCGAAGAATAAATCATATTAATGACAAGATACAAGAATGAGATCAAATGAGGCATACCATGTTAAAAAAAATAACCGTTCTGTCCTTCTTCCTCTTCCTGCTGGCCCCGTTTTTCCTCACCCCTTCTCCCGCAGGCGCAACCAGCGTCAAAGAAGTCAAGGCCCGTATGATTGCACGGATCCCGACAATCAACAGTTTAAAGAACAAGGGAATTATCGGTGAAAACAACCAGGGATTCCTTGAATACAGAAGCGGCAGTAAAGTGCAGCAAAAACTGATCGATGCCGAAAACGCTGACAGGGCACTTGTCTACCGGGTTATCGGGAAAAAACAGGGAGCATCTCCTGCCCTGGTCGGCCAGCGTCGGGCAAAGCAGATTGCCCGGAAAGGCAAGGCCGGGCAATGGTTCCAGAAAGCTGACGGCAGCTGGTATAAAAAATCCTGACTATCAAATACCAGTGCCTTGCAGGCCGGAGAAATACCGCATGAAAAAACATTCACCCAGGGACACACTTTTTCGAGTTGACTCCATCAATGAAGATTTTGTCTTCAACGAGCATGTGGTGGAGGTCTTTGATGATATGCTGGACCGTTCAGTTCCCTTCTATGGAGAGGTGATCAGGTCCAGTGCCAGATTGCTGGACTGTTTTCTCCATTCCGGGGATACAGTTTATGACCTTGGCTGTGCCACTGGAACAACGTTGCTTGAATTTTCCAGAATCCTGGAAAGAAAGGGATTACATTTTATCGGTATCGACAATTCCGCCGCCATGCTCGATAAGGCCCGACTCAAAGCAAAAATCTATTCAAAAGAAGACAGCCTTGACTTTCTGAAAGAAGATATCACAACAATTCATCACCCGGGTACAGGAGCCTTTATTGTCAACTATACCATGCAGTTCATCCGACCTCTGAAACGCGAAGAATTTGTACAACGGATCTATTCCAACCTCAGGCCCGGGGGCATTCTCCTGCTCAGTGAAAAAGTAATCAGCCACGATCGCCGTATTAACCGGGAATATATTGACATCTATCATGCCTTCAAACGTTCCAGGGGATATTCCGAGCTTGAAATTGCCAAAAAGCGCGAAGCCCTGGAGAACATCCTGATCCCTTTTTCCATAGATGAAAACAGGGCGCTGCTTTCCAATTGTGGTTTCCAATCGGTGGAAACCTATTTTCAATGGTTCAACTTTGCCTCTTTCATAGCTGTTAAACCAGCCTGATTTCCCATGAATTACCTGTCCTTTCTTCCCTCTTCAGCCCATTTTGACGCAATTTCGGAACTCCACCAGTCACGTCAGAACTGGGTCAACCAACAGAAAAAAGGGTTTCTCCGCTACCGTAACCCCTACCTTGAGCTTTCACAGTTCCATGCAGACCACGTGGACTGCGACAATGAAATCGTAACCATCGGCTCGTCAGCTGAAATTGACGATACCGCGCGTCAGAAAATACGGCTGGCCCTGCAGGATTTCATGCCCTGGCGCAAAGGCCCTTTCTCCATTTTCGGCATTGACGTGGACGCGGAATGGCGAAGCGAAAGAAAATGGCGGAGAATAGTTCCAGAGCTTCCCGATTTAAACGGGAAAATTGTGGGGGATATCGGCTGCAACAACGGCTACTACATGTTCCGCATGGTGCCGCACAAACCACAACTGGTCCTGGGCCTTGAGCCGTCCGTACAGCACTACTACTGCTTTAAGGCTCTGAACAGCATGGCCGGCTGTGACCAGCTCGACATCGACCTGCTGGGAGTTGAACATCTCCCCTTTTTCGAATCCTGTTTCGATGTGATTTTTCTCCTGGGCATTATTTACCACCGCCCCTCCCCCATTGACACCCTGAGGGATATCCTTACTGCCCTGCAACCGGGTGGAACACTCATCCTGGAATCACAGGCCATCCCCGGAGACGAACCGATGGCTCTTTTCCCTGAAAAAACGTACGCAAAGGTTCCAGGCACCTATTTTGTCCCTACAGCAACCTGTCTTCGAAACTGGATGGACAAAGCGGGATTCAGAGATATCAAAGTTTTCTGTTCGCATCCCATGTCCAGCGAAGAACAGCGACAGACCGAATGGATGGTTTTTGAATCCTTTGCAGATTTCATCAGGCCGGACAACCCGGAGCTTACCGTGGAAGGTTATCCTGCACCACTTCGTATTTTTTTCAAAGGCAAAAAGAGGTAAGAGCTGTTATTCAGCTGCGGGCAGTAACTGAAAAATGGTGTTGAAATCCCCCTCAACCTCCTTCACATCAAGAAATCCGGCTGATTTGAGCTGCCTGATAACAGTTGACGTGCTGACACGGTGATCCAGCGGCGGCCCTTGCTCACAGGCTTTGCTGTCCTTTTCCCAGTCAATAATTACAAGTTTACAACCCGACCGGAGAACCCTCCTGATCTCTGCCAGCAATGGCCCCGGTGGGGTCAATTCATGATAGAGCGCTATAAGCCAGATTCCGTCAACACTGCTGTCTGTGAAGGAAAGTTCATCCCTGTCCATCAGTTCTGGATAGACAATGCCGTCTTTTGGCAGAGTTTTTTTCATCTCTGATACCATGATCGGTTCAATATCCAGGGCAACGACCTTTACGTCGGGACCTGCATAACCGGCGATTTCACGGGTCAGGTATCCTGTTCCGGCACCAATATCCAGATATAGAGTGCCATCTGCAGAACTGACCAGTTCCCAGACAAGATGAGGTGGAATCCATCTCAATCTTTCAGGATTATTAAGCTTCTTTCTCTTGGCCGGATCAAATTTTTTTGCTGATGTCATAATCAGTCACTCCTTTTTACGTAAATGATCAAAGGTGCCCCAGACTCACTTACAGGTTTAATTTTGAATGAAAACACAGAGTTACAAATCCTGTGACCAGTTACTTTTTTCTGTTCGTTCTATACTCCCAAACCACTCCTGGTTCAGATTAGCCCGTGCCTGGCCGAAAATGAGTTTTTTTGTTTGAGTCCGGGTAAGCGTCAATTCCGAAAATTTTGTACCTGACACCGCCTGAACTGATGAGATAAACGGGTTACACAACTTCTTTTCCAAAGATACAACTATTATCCCGAAAATAGTTTGTTGTATACCTGAATCAGTTTCAACAGAAAACAAATTCAATGCAAAAGTTGTCATTCAGGCAGATTATGGTATACACTTCAGGGAATATTGAAAACCGTCAACCATAACCCGCATTTCTCATCAGTCCAGGCGGCGTCAGGGTCAAAGTTCTCGGAGTCTTCGCTTACCGGGCAGTGAATTATAGTGATCTATATTTACTGCCGAAATACTGTAGAAGATGGCGTCGCCTGGGCTGACCTTGGGTGAACATTGTGTAAATTTTGTTCTATTACTGATAGTTGTCCAATTATTTGTAATCTACAGTTATTCTCAAAATTGACATAATGTTCATGAGAAATGCGGGATAAGGCAGGCAACAGGAAAAACAGAGCAATTATTTCCACAATACAAAAAAATACCAGGAGTTAATACATGGACAAACATAATTGTACCCTCTACAGCAGCGGCCTGAAGGGCGCCGAAGCCACCTTTGGAGAAGAAGCAGAAAAAATCGGAGTAAAAGAAGTTGTATACTCCTTTGAAGGACATAAACTGTCCCGGGAAAAAAATGTCATAGTTCTCAGCCAGGACGAACTCGAGCGGGGCGATATCAGCATGGAACTGGCTTCCAGGATGCTGAACCGCACCTACTACGAAACGGACAAAATCAGAAAGGTTCTGCAGACCATTTTTCATATGGTCAACAGTGGTCATCAGGTTTTTGTGGTCGGTTCCATCCAGGAGGACGGTTCCGTAAAAGGTGGAACCGGCTGGGCTGTCGAACTGGCCAAGATGTTCAACCGCCCCCTTCATGTCTTTGATCAACCGCAGAAAAAATGGTTCACCTGGCGGGCCGGCAGCTGGCAGGAAGACAGCCCGAAAATAGAATACGATACTTTTGTCGGCTCCGGTACACGCTATCTCAGTGATGCCGGCCGTGAAGCCATTGGCAGACTCTTTGCTGATTCCTTCCCCGAATAGAGAACAAGCTTGATGATCTCGTAAAAAGTCGTTCAACGTTCCCATATGGACTCTGGAAAAACTCCGATATACAAGGCGTGGCGGTGTCGTGTAAGCGCAGGCGTACATATGGTACGTCGAGCATTACACGATCACCCCACAACGCAGTAGATCGGAGTTTTTACGAGTCCATCAAGCTTTATTCACTTTTTTACAGGCAAGGCAGGGCATATCAGTTGTTCTGTCTTGTTTGAAAAAAATGCCGAAATTTCCCCTCTTTATTTTTCTGCATTCCTCTCCTGCCAATCCTCATCATCACTTCTGTAACTGATCACAGGGCAGGCAACCTCGTTGCATCAATTATTGTATTTGTAACCTGTTACCCACTTCTTATCTGCAGATTTCCAAAAATAAAAACATGCAATCAATATCACACAGTGGTACAATAGAGACTTACCTCTATACCAACCCGTATTTCTGGACTGACCTCCGGGGGACAATTGTGTTTATTTGAGCACAGTACCAATCATATCAACATGAGCACTATGTTCATGAAAAATGCGGGCTGATCGTTTTTTTTTGGGAGCAGCACCATGAGAAAGGCCGTCTTCGTACTCACTGTACTTGGAATTCTGACAGCAGGGACTGTTTTTGCCAGGCAAACTTACAATTATATCAATAGCAAGTCCCTGCTTGAAATACTGGACACAGGAAATTCTGCGCAACTGGTGGATATTCAAAAAAAAAAATGACTACCTGATGCATCATTTCTCCCATTCCGTCCAAACCGCAGCTTATCCTGTCAAATCAGAACTGGACAAAAAACGTCTTGCACCTGTAATCAGCAAATTACAGCAGACTGACGGCCGGATTATTATTGTCGGTCCCGGGGAAAAGGTGCTGCCAAAAGAGCATTCAGATATTTAACAACTCGAGGCATTTCTCCGGAACGGATTGCCATCCTTGAAAAAGGTATACGCGGCTGGCCGAAACCCGAACTGCTGCTGGACACCTACGGTCACTGAAACAACACATAATCTGTTCCGGCGGAACAGAAAAGATACCCGGTCCATGAACCTGTCCGTCCAGGCAGGGCCATTTTCTTTATTATTTAGGCAGTAAACTTCTTGCCATAGTTTACCGCCAGGTCATTACAGAAGATGGCATCGCCTGGAATGACTTCGGGCTAATACTCCAGATCCCTCTCTTCAAAATATCTCTTCGGCTCCCCCTTGAGAATCATCTTCAAAAGGGTATTCATTGTTTTGATATCATTATCAAATCCTCCATGGGTTTCACTGGTGGTTTTAGCCGATTTATCCTCCATTCCATGACTGATCTCGATCCGAAAGACAGGTGATCCAGGCAGTTTCCTCAAGTACTTTTTGAATATTTCCATCCCGAGAATACGCTCCCCGATCTTTTCTTCAAACGCATTTGAAACAAGGTAGAGTAACGATTTCCTGTACAGCGGTGTTACCGTATCCTTCAGCTCAAGCTGACCGTCAAGCATAAAAACTGCCATCCGGTTTATACCGAAAACATCTTTATCCCGCTCTTTTAACAGTGGTCTGTAACAGGTCTTGAAATCATTGTGGGTACAGGCAGGAGCAAGAAGAGAACACGTTTCCACCCTGGGAGCATTACCAGTTCGATCAAGCGCTTGAAGGAGGTGAGCCAGCAGAATAGCACCGGTACTGTGACCAACAAGGTGTACCTTTTTCGGTCTTGAATTTTTTGCGGAAAATGCTTCCAGGAAAGCTGAAACAGTCTCACTGCCGGCAAATCCCGGCTCAAAGGGTTTTTTTGCCCCTCTCTTCATTTCCCGCCATATGGCCCGGCCCACATGACGCGTCAGTTTCTCAATGAGTTTATCCGTATAATCTGTGAAACCGGCAGTTCGCGCATCAACATCTTCTTTCTTGCCGAGTATGATATCTTTTATTTCCTCCAGAAGCCCGGTGTCATACATGAAATGAAAAGGATAGATTCGATTGGCCTTGAACACCTCTTTCATGGCGACAATCCTGCGGGCAGAATCCCTGATGCTGTTCAATCCGCCATGGGCATAAAGAAGCAGATGGTCATATTTATCACTCCCGGCCACAAGATCGGCAGTCTGGCGAACCGTTTCCTGATCCGCCCAGTAAACTCCCCTGGAATCAAAATTACCATCATCAATATGCACAAAGTGACCCAGTATCTCAGCCCGTTTCGGGCTTCTTTTAAAAAGTCCCTGTTCCCTCTGAATGCCATCCGAACCGGACGGGCTCAAGTGCCAGACCTGGGGTGTGGACAGGGCCAGCCTGACCACCCAGGCATCCTGAACATTCTCAAGCCAGTCCTCATAGGACCAGAGTGCAAGCCCTCCCTTACCCCAGTTCTTCCCCCATGAATTCTGAACCCAGAACCCCTCGCTGTTATAACCGACAACTGCAAAAGCATGTCCGCCGATCGTGCCCGGTTTAAACGGTATCTTTCCCTTTTTCACATTGGATTTTCGCCATCCTTCATGGACACGGGCACTCACATAAATGGCCTCTACCTCATTGAGCGCCGCATGGAAATCTGACAGGTGTTTTTTTATTCTGTAATAGGCGCCGGGAGTCGTTTTCCGGGCATCTTCCGCCTGCTCGATGGTCAACGTCCAGTGCTGTTCTTCAGCCCTGTACGGCGCCAGCTTTTCCGAACAGACACCCATATTATACCAGCCCTTGATCGCCCCACGACAACTTGACCCTGAATAGTCAGTGCCGTCCCATTCATCATATCTCTTTGCCATCTCATACAGCATACGGGTACTGACCTGTTTTACACCGGAACGCTTGTCCAACAGCAGATTGATAACCGCCCCGAGGCCAAACCCTGTGCAGGCCCCTTCCTGTCCCTGATCAAGAATAATTGGATCTGCGGGAGGATCCATCTTTTCTTTCAATGGAATGAGGGCGGGATGGTAGGTATAGTCCCGAAAATCCCTGGAATCCTCAACCGCATTCAGTTTGAAACCATCAATACTGCCAAATTTACCAGATTTACCGTCTCGTTTTCCTTTCAGTTTTTTCTGCTTCGACTTTGCCATATTACCCCCCATGTCTGAAGATTTGCGGTTTGCGAGCCACACCTTCCAACCTAACCATATATGGCAGCCACCACAAGCAGTTTTATCCTCATTGCCAGTGATAATTCTTCCAATTCCGGAAAAATCTGGTGGCAATATCAGGTTCGATACCCTATAGTTGAGCAATCATAGTGCGGGAGCTTGGAGCAACCTTGCTGAGAGGGGTTTTACGATTAAACTGAACCCGACCGCTGAACCTGATCCGGATAATGCCGGCGGAGGAACAAGTGAAAGTGATACACCGCCTCCTGCCCGAGGCGGTTTTTTTTGTGAATGTTTGTATATCTTTCACACTCCCACGGACGTATCTGACAATCCAGAAGGAGATTTTCATGTTCTGTATAAAACGTTCATTACTGCTTATTATTACAATGACTCTTACCCTGTCATTCTCATCCTTTGCGGGGACACAGATTCAAGCGCAAACCCTGACCGTCATGACCCATGACAGTTTTAATATCTCAAAAAAGGTGATTACCCGTTTTGAGCAGGAAAACCATGTCACCGTCCGATTTTTAAAAGCCGGAGATGCAGGGGCGGCACTGGTGCAGGCCATTCTCTCCAGAAAAAATCCCCTGGCCGACCTTTTCTTCGGGGTGGACAACAGTTTTATGAGCCGGGCTCTTCAGGCTGGTATCTTTTCTCCCTATTCTTCTCCCGGTCTTGCTGATATCTCGAAAAAGCTCCAGCTCGACCCGGAAAACAGACTGCTTCCCGTGGATTATGGTGATGTGTGCCTCAATTATGATAAAGCCTGGTTCACGAAACACAAGCTTTCCCCGCCAAAGGACATCAGCGATCTTACCGCCCCGGAATACAAGGGATTGACCGTGGTGGAAAATCCGGCTACCTCCTCACCGGGAATGGCCTTTCTTCTTACAACCATTGGTCGATTCGGTGAAAACGGCTATCTGGAGTTCTGGAAAAAACTTCGTGAAAATGATGTCATCGTCGCAAACGGCTGGGAAGACGCTTACTATGGCCATTTTACTTCCGCCTCCAAAGGTGACCGACCCATCGTGGTCAGCTACGCTTCCAGTCCGCCCGCGGTTGTCTACTATTCTGAAACAGTGTTGAACGAGGCACCGACAGGTGCGGTTGTCAGCAACGGTTCGACTTTTAGACAGATCGAATTTGTCGGTATTCTCAAGGGGACGAAGAATAGAAAACTTGCCGAAAAATTCGTTGATTTCATGCTCTCCCTTCCCTTCCAGGAGGATATCCCCTTACAGATGTTTGTCTTTCCGGCCAACAGCAGGGCAAACCTCCCGGAAGTCTTTTCAAAATTTGCAACTGTTGCTGAAAACCCGATCACAGTTTCCCCGGAAAAAATTGAAAAAAACAGAAGCAAATGGATTGAGGCCTGGACAGACACGGTTCTGCGCTAACCCGCATAGTGGGCTATAGCGGCCAGTCACGCCTGTACAAATCTACGGCAACCCTGATCACTTACAGGGACAAGGTAGATGAAAACACAGAGTTGCAAATCCTGTGACCAGTTACAGTCAACCACTACAACGCTGTGAAAACCCTGATGAAAAAACGAACAGTGCCACGGTGGCTTCTGCTCACCCTTCCTCTTCTCTTTCTGGCCCTTTTCTATTTTTATCCCCTGATAAAAATAGTGCTGGTCAGTTTTGCGCCTGAGGGCACCTGGGAACCGGGGCGCCTCCAGCAGCTTGTCAGCTCAGACAGCTATTTCCGCATCCTGCGTTTTACCTTCTGGCAGGCTGCACTTTCCACCCTGCTGACCCTGTTGCTGGCTCTGCCCGGCGCTTTTGTTTTTACCCGATACCGTTTCCCCCTGAAAAACCTGCTTCAGGCGTTGATGACAGTACCTTTTGTCCTTCCCACCGTGGTCACTGCCGCCGCCTTCCAGGCACTCCTCGGACCGGGTGGCCTTGTGAACGACGCCCTGATGCGCCTCTTTGACTTTGACAGTCCCCCCGTCAAACTGAACCAGAGTGCCGCTTTTTTCCTGCTGGCCCATATTTTCTATAATTACTCTCTGGTCCTGCGTATTGTCTCCGGCTACTGGGCCAGGCTGGATCCCCACCTGAAGGAGGCTGCAACCATGCTGGGTGCATCTCCCTTGAGGACATTCTTTAAAATTACCCTCCCCCTGCTGATACCACCAATCACTTCCGCAGCCCTCCTGGTTTTTATTTTCTGTTTCACGAGCTTTGGTGTCGTCCTGATTCTGGGAGGCCCAGGCTGCGCCACAATAGAGGTTGAAATCTATCGCCAGTCCATACAGCTTTTCAACCTGCCCATGGCAGCCGCCCTCTCCCTTATCCAGATCTGCATAAACTTCCTTCTCATGTTATTCCATGCCCGACTGGGACGTAACAGCAGAATCGGTTTTTTTTCCTCAACCCCGGGAGAGGCACCCGACCAGGCCAGGGGATTACTGCAGAAGAGCCTGCTGGTCACCAATCTCGCTTTTATGGTCATTTTACTGCTTACTCCTCTTCTGGCCCTGCTGCTGCGCTCTTTTCTCGGGGAACACGGTCTCACCCTGGCTTACTACAGGGCACTGTTCACCACACCACCGGGATCAGTGTTTTTTGTACCACCTGTCCAAGCCGTTCTGAACAGTATCGGATTTGCTGTTCTGGCCATGGGAATGGCGGTGCTGCTTGGTCTTCTTGCCTCATCTTATCTGGCCTGTGCTGAAAACAATAAAAAAAACTCCACCCATTTCTGGGATGCCATCATCATGCTCCCCTCGCCACTTCCGCCGTTACCCTTGGATTCGGCTATATCATTACCTTGAACACGCCTCCCTTGAACCTGCGCGATTCCATGGCCCTTATTCCCATCGCCCATACCCTTGTTGCCTTCCCCTTTGTGGTTCGCTGTATCCTGCCATCCATCCGGCAGATTCCTGAAAATATACGGGAAGCAGCAGCTCTGTCAGGCAACTCACCCCGCAGGGTGTGGCAGAAAATCGACCTGCCCCTCCTCAGCCGGCCTATCATGGTCGGGGCTGTTTTTGCCTTTTCCATCTCCATGGGAGAATTCGGGGCTTCCACCTTTGTAGCCAGACCCCATACACCCACCATGCCCGTCGCCATTTTCCGTTTTCTGGGCCAACCGGGCGATATGAATTACGGCCAGGCCATGGCCATGAGTACCATCCTCATGGCAGTGACTGCCGCAGCTTTCTGGCTGCTGGGAAAAACCGACACAGGAGGAATGAATTCATGACCATTCTCCAGATCAACGATCTCTGCAGCAGTTACGAAGGAAGACCCCTGCTGAAAAATATCACTTTCAACCTTGAAGACGGGGAAATCCTCTGCCTTCTCGGCCCATCCGGCTCCGGTAAAACAACCCTGCTCCGTATGCTGGCCGGGCTTGAACAGCCCGATTCAGGCTCCATGCTTTTCAACGGTTCCCATATCCTCAATATTCCTCCCCATCGGAGGCATTTTGGCATGATGTTCCAGGAATATGCCCTCTTTCCCCATAAAAATGTTTTCGATAATATTATCTTCGGGCTGGAAACTGGAAAACATGACAGAACATGGAACAGAAAAAGGGTGGAAGAAATGCTTGAAATTGTAGGTCTTCGCGGATATGGACAAAGACGGATCAATGAACTGTCCGGGGGAGAGCAACAGCGGGTGGCCCTGGCCAGGAGCCTGGCCCCGAGCCCCAGGCTCCTTCTTCTTGATGAACCCCTGGGCTCCCTGGATCGTACCCTGCGGGACAGGCTGGCCGGGGAAATCCGGGCAATTCTGAAAAAAGTGGGTCTCACAGCGATCTTTGTAACCCACGACCAGGCGGAAGCATTCAGTGTGGCGGATCAAGTGGCCATCCTCTTTGACGGCAGGTTGGAACAGTTCGATAGACCGGAGGCGATCTATACATCCCCGGCGAATTCCACTGTGGCCGGTTTTCTCGGCTTTAAAAATATCTTTTCAACTGCCGAGCTGGCAGACCTGGAAGAGAGTGGCCTTGAAAAACATCTGCAATCCTCCGGAGCAACCGCCGTAAACTCACTTCTCATACGACCTGAAGGTGCCCGACTCCATCTGAGTACGATTACAGAAAAAAAGCCGCAAGTCATTCTGACAGGAACGGTGAAAAACAGGACTTTTCAGGGAGCAACCTACAGTGTCCGAATTCTTTCGGGCAGCAACCTGCTCCATTTTGATCTCCCTCTTGAACCGACACCACCGGAACCCGGCAGAAAAATAGAGCTCGAAATCAAACCTTCAGCCATTGTTCCCCTGGACTCATTGACTTAAAACAGAATCACTCAACTGTCACGGACCCAGGTCAGCCCAATCGGTGAAGCCGCCGTAATTCTTCCAACTCTTCAAGAAGCTGGAGGGCCAGGGCACAACCGGGCAGGTTCACCCGAAGATCGCGTTGCAGGCGCACCGTTGTCTGTACCCGCTTTATCTCAACAGCCGTAAAAGACCACTCAGCCGGTGCCCTGCCACCGGGACTGAGCAGTCCCTCGTCGATCATATCAAGAATCATTTCTGCGGTAACACCACAGAGACGGCAGAGGTCACCAAAGCTGTAACGACTGTCTTCATCAAGAACAGTACAGGTAATGGAAGTGCATCTTTCCGTCATCTCAAACTCCCAGTTTATTGCGCGGATTAACGGGCATAATTGCCGCCATCCTGCGATACAGTTCTTTCTGTTCTTCCGTCTTCGGCTCGGGAACAACTATGCGAAGGGTTACAATCTGGTCCCCCTTTCTCCTGGCTGTGGAAAGTCCCTTGCCTTTCAAACGCAATTTGTTTCCTCCCTGGGAACCGGCAGGGATTTTCAATTGAACCTTGCCTCCAAGGGTCGGAACAGTAATGGAGGCTCCCAGCGCCGCCTCCCAGGGAGTAATAGGAAGCTCCATGTGAATATCCCGTTTTTCCGCCCTGAAAATCGGATCTTCAGCAAATGCAATTTCAAGAAAAAGATCCCCGGCCGGTGCACCACCGTAGCCTTCCATTCCCTGTCCTTCAAGGCGAATACGCTGGCCCTCGATCACACCTTTGGGAATGGTAACCTCAAGATTCCGGGTCTGGCCTCCGCCACGCGACAGTGTAATGGTCTGCCGGGTGCCATGGTAGGCGTCAGCCAGTCTGATCACGATTCTGGCATGCTGATCCTCACCCTTCATTTTAAATGGAGCTCTCCCTCCGGCGGAGCCATGGCTCCTGCCCCCGAAAAGGCTTTCGAAAAAATCACTGTAGTCCCCGTCCGAAGCCCCGGTAAATCCACCTCCACGGAATTCGAACCCATCCGACCAGTCCGGCGGCGGCTGAAAATCCTGACCATGCTCCCAGTTGCTGCCGAATTTATCATAAGCCGCCCGTTTTTCCGGATCCTTCAGCACCTCATAGGCTTCACCCAGTTCCTGAAATTTTTTTTCAGCACCCTCTTCCTTGCTGACATCGGGGTGATATTTCCTGGCCAGACGCCGGTAGGCTCGTTTAATATCATCCTGTCCGGCATCTCGAGAAACACCGAGTATCTCGTAATAGTCCTTATATTCCATATTTACCTGTTATCGTGTTGACTCTCCCTCTATTCCAGCCAGACGTGAACTGGAATACCAGGGTGACATTAAAGCAAAATCCGATAAATTTCCTCTACCTGTTCCCATTCCCGACTGCCGGGATTTTTTATCTCTTCGTTGACAACCCGAAATACCTTTGCCAGACCAACTGTAATTCCTCCCACAAGCTCCGGCAATTTTTTCTCAAGCAGATCGGTAATATCCATCCTCAAGGGAGGCAGGGTTGCCTGCTGCCGAAGAATTTCCGCCAGAGAAAGTTCTTCATCTATATCTATAAACTCCCGGATGGCCTGTTGCAAGCCGATAGTTATAGGAATATCCTGATAATCAATAATATCCCGCCCGTTGACACTGGCAGCAACCTGTCCCTGCAGCAGCAGGGCGCGCAACCGGTTTCCGATAAAATCATTCAATCTCTTCACATCACTTTTATCAATCTCAAGTCCGGATACCTTTCGAAACAGTCTCTGCAGTTGTTTTACTCCCATAACCATGTCGTTATCCTCCTTCTTTCAGGATATCACCAGTTACAATTACACCTGACATCCACAAGGTTACACGTTGCCGGCCAGCTTCCTGACCGCAAGAGCAGTAAGCACCATGAGCCAGCCATTCATCACCATTTCCACACTGACAAACAGACCGATAACCCAAAGTCCGGAAACGGGCCAGCTTGATGCTATTATCACTGCAAAAATGATATTGACCAGGCCCATCAGTGTGGGTAAAAGCCATTTCCAGCCGTTTTTACGACACCTGATACCGTGGGCTATTCGAAGGGCTCCAATGAAAAGCATAAATCCCCCGAGCAGCAGGGTAAAGACGGCAGAGGCCGCAACCGGATTCATCAGTACCAGGATTCCCGCAAGAATATACAGCAGGGCTATCAGTATATGCCCCAGCTTCCCGTGCCACATATCTTCCTTAACTTTAACAGCATGAACCAGGGCAAGAACACCGCCCACCAGCAACAGGCCACCATAGAGCAGAACCGTCGCCAGGGTAACGGCTACAACCATCACCAGACCAAGACTACCTGCCACCAGCATCATAATCCCCAGAGCCAGCAACCATCCCCATTTTTTGGGAAGCTCGTCCAGGTCAACAATCACCAGTTGAAATGGATTCTTCATCAGTTTTTCAGCCATTTTTCCTCCTCCTTCTCCTGCAACTCCGGTATTTCCCGAACCAAAACCAGGCCAAATTGCTCAATCAACATGGTCAAGGCTGGGGAAATACCGAAGACTTTTTTTACCTGATTCCTGTACTTATCCAGGTTTATTTGAAATTACAGATCTTCTACAATAGGCCCGTTAAAGATCTTTTCCTTCAGCTTTCTCAGGGAGTTCTTCAGACCATCCACAAATCCTGATCCGAATTTTCCATCTCTGGTTTTCCTGCGAATCTCCTTGAGCTGTGCATAAAACGATTTAAAATCATCTTTCTTGCCATACCCGAGGGCTTCGGCCATGCCAATCTGGTTTTCAGCATCATCAAGCAGGGTTCTCAGTTCACCGTTTTCTTTTTCATTTCGGCCCTTTTTGACAGCAAGTTTGTCGGCCTTGTCCAGAAGCATTTCTGCCCTGAGCAGGGGAAGCGGTATCACATTCCTGGTAATCACCATGGTTGAAAACAACTCATAGAGGGACTGTGTTGCTTCCTCGTATTTCTCAGCGTCAACCAGTTTGGCAACATCTTTTATTGTATCGGTATATGCAGCCAGGGGCAGAGAGGTAATGACAAGATCTATCTCGGATGCAAGATCGGCGAGAATGGTCCTGGCCTGCTGCACCTCGCCATCCCCAAGAAGATCTTCTGCACTTTTCACCGCCTTTTTTACCGTATCAACGGATGCATAGAGATCAAACTCCTCAATACGGACATCTATGGGAGCATTGGCCATTTTCGGTTCCCGGGCAAGGACAATTTCCAGTTTGCCGGCAGCCATGGCCAGGGCATCCAGTGCTTCCTGTTTCTTTTTGTTTTTCAGAGCTTCAATAGCCTTGCCGGTCTGATCAAGAGCCATCACAGCTTCCTTGACAATGGTTTCTCTCTTAAGACCCGCTTCCTTTTGCGTCTTCGCTTTCACCTGCTTTTCCACTTTTGCGGCAGCCGGTGATTCTTCCTTCTTATGCTTTCCCTCTCCGGCCTGAACTCCCGCACTACAGAGCATTCCCGCAATAATCAGTAAAACCAGTATACGATGACCTTTTTTCAGTACGCTCATACATTTCCTCCAATTTAAAATGATTAATAAAAACAACGGCCAATTCACAAGAGGAGAAAAGCAAAACACGTACCAGATTTATTTTTCTAATATTTTCAATTTATTAGAAATGTATATTAAACTGTTTTAAAAAAAAGACGGCCGAAATGGCCGGAGAAAAGAGCAGGAGTGCGGCCAGAATGGCCGCACTCTTATTTTTCATTAAGTTTTCTACGCAGAGTGCGCTCGCCGATTCCCAGCATGGCAGCGGCAAGTTTTCGATTGAATCCAGCCCGTTTCAAAGCCGCATCAATGAGAATTTCTTCCGCCTCCGCCAGGGTGGCATCAGCGGGAACAGGAACAAAATCGCCACCTTTTCCATCCTGAAGAGAACCGGGACGAGGGAGGAATTTTTGCAGAAAATTCGCCGATATTTCCTGTATATTATCGGGAATACGTACTGCCAGCCGGGTCATGGTATTACGCAGCTCCCGGATATTGCCAGGCCATGCACATCTGTACAGTAATTCCTCTGCCTCACCCGCAAAAGCAGGGGGGCGGAATTCCTGCCCATTTCCTCAAATGTCCGACGAAGAAAATGTCCGGCCAGTAACAGAATATCTCCTCTTCTCTCCCTGAGGGGCGGGAGTTGTACCGGCAGCACATCCAGGCGGTAGAACAGGTCGCGTCTGAAGATACCCACATCCACATCTTCATGCAGATCCCGGTGGGTTGCCGCAACAATACGAACATCAATGCGCAAGCGCTGTTCACTGCCAAGCCGCTGAATCTCACCATCCTCAAGGACCCTGAGCAGACGCACCTGGAACTGCAGCGGCATTTCTCCAATCTCATCGAGAAAAAGAGTGCCACCGGAGGCCTGCTCAAACCTGCCCCGGTGCATCTTCGCCGCCCCGGTAAAAGCACCTTTTTCATGGCCGAAAAGCTCACTCTCAAGCATTGATTCCGGAATGGCCCCGCAGTTGACAGCCACGAAAGGTCCGGTCGCTCGTGGGCTGATCCGGTGTACGGCCATGGCCACCAGCTCCTTTCCCGTACCGGTCTCCCCCTGGATAAGTACCGGCTCATCAAGGGCAGCGAATCGGGGAAGATCCGCAAGAGCCTCAGACATCACCGGATCCTGGAAAAGAAGATATGGATCTAGTCGGTTTTTCAAGACTGACCCGCGCCGGGCGACCATATCCCTGCTTAACCGGGTCGCCAGATCAATGGGATCAACCGGTTTCTGCAGATAATCCCGCACTCCGTGTTTCAGTGCGGTGACAGCATTGTCGACGGAACCGTGACCTGTAATGAGATAAAAGCAGCCCTCGGGATGATGTTTCTGAAAAAAAGGCAGTAATTCCAAGCCGTCACCATCTCTTAATTTCAGGTCAGCGAGAACCACATCATATCTATTGCTTTCCAGCTTCAGCCCCGCCTCACGAAGTGATCCAGCACAACCCACCTTTGCCCCAAGCCCTCTCAGGGCCCGGCCAAGACTGCGCTGTATGGCTACATCATCGTCCATCACCAGTATTCGCATCCCCTGCAGGTCGGGAAGTTCCCTTTTCATATTGCAGCTCCACGGGAAGTGTCCCGACCTGGAAGAACAAGCTTCAGCACCGCCCCACCTCCTTCCCTGTTTTCCGCGGTAACAGTACCACCATGAGCCTCGATTGTACGCCTGCTGATCGCGAGCCCAAGACCATGTCCAGTGGGTTTTGTGGTTACGAATGGTGCGAAAATATCCAGATCTTCCGGAAACCCGCAGCCACGGTCCCTTATTTCAAAAATGAGCCAGCCGTCCTCCCGCCAGACCTCCATCTCAATGATTCCATCCTTCTGTCCACTTTCCGCACTGTTAATAACCAGATTGAGCAGGGCGTCACGCACAGAGTCTGTCATGATCGCAACCGCCCCCTCCACCCGACTGCAGCAGCGCAGCTCAAGACCACTGCGGACCAGTACCGGTTCAGCCAGCCGTGCCACCTCGGCCAGCAACTCCTTCATATCCACTTCCTTCAGTGGCTCATCCCTTTTTCTTGTCAGATCCAGCATGGAACCGAGCTTTTCATCAAGTCTCACCAGATCCCGGTCCATCTCCTCGATAATCTCATCCTGCTCTTCCGGCATGATCCGCAGAGAGGCAAGGTTTGCCCGAAAGCTGGCCAGGGGATTGCGCAGATCATGGACAAGTCCGGCCATCAGCTCGGCTGCAGTGGCGTATCGATACAGCTCTCGAACCCGTTTTTCCAGATCTCTGACCCTTCCGGCCGCCCAGACAGTTACCCCGAAGGCAATACAGAGAGCACCGATCCCAAGCAGGGAAAAAAGAGTAATCGCCCGGATTATTCCACCCATTGCCCTGCCAACCGTTTCCCTCAGGGTAGCCCGGTTAAAACCAAATTCCAGTCGAACAGGATCCTTCCCCCGACTTTCCAGCAGGAATTCTATTCTGAGCAGAGGGGCGGACTCCGAGTAGAGCCGGCTGGCTGCAGTTACATCTCGCAGATCACCGCCACCCTCTTTTTTATAGCCCTCTGTTTTTTCTGTGACTAGCCGGTTTCCGGTGCCATGATATTTGTGGATTCCCTCCCCCCGTGAACGAACACGAACGTGTTCAAGATCTGGAATCTGACGGAAAATGGTATTGATCTCCCTGTGCAGCCAGGAGTGTGAATCCTCTGCCAGCAGGGGATCAATATCAACCTTTGAGAGGTGCTCGACCAGCGGTGTTACCGATGTCAACAGGCCGTGAACAATCAGCTGGGACTGGGCCTGTCTGGCCTTGAAATAGAGCCAGGTGGAACCCGCACCGGTCACTACCACGAACAGTGCCAGTAAAACCAGGTAGGGTATCAGGATAATCCTGACCAGGGGCAGATTTGATTCGCTCATGCCGGATTCAATTCCTCTGCCTGATTGCATTCATTTCAGAAATAATTCTGCCGACCGCCCTCTCCAGGGATTGACTCTTCTTCTGCCTTGCCGTCTGTTCAAGAGCGGCAAGGTCTGAAGCGAGTTCCTTTAATCCGAGATTAAGAAGCGACCCCTTGATTTGATGGGCTTTTTCTGCAACATCCTGCAAAGAGGGCGTTTCACATTCCACCACAACACGCAGTTCTTCCAATCCTTTGAACACCTGTTCCAGGGTGAGGGTAATCAATTTTTCCCGCTCCTCAAATGAGAATGGGAATGTTGTCTCGATGTATTGCCGTATTCCGGCCATGGTCAGGTTGGTTTCACTACCATTACCCCGCGCGGCTGGAGATTTCTCCCCATCCTTTTCTAAAACCTTCCCATGCTCTTTTTCGCCACAGAATTGATGCAGAACCTGGGCAATTTGAACATTGCGAAACGGTTTCAGCAGATAATGATCCATCCCTGCCCTGCGACAGCGTCTTCGATCTTCCTCCCGGGCATTGGCTGTCAGGGCAACTATCGGTGTGTTACTGCCCTGCAGCTTTTTCTGCAAGGCAGGAATAATATCGGAAAAACCGGAAACAGTTTCCCCCCTGCCCTGCTCACATGAACGGATTATTTCGGCAGTACTCAATCCATCCAGTACAGGCATCTGCATATCCATAAAGATGAGATCAAAGGACATCGAAACCATCTTTTCGAGACATTCTCTGCCATTAGCCGCAATATACGGTTTATGCCCGCCATGTTTCAGCATCATCTTCAATATTTCCTGATTTGCCTCATTATCATCCACTATCAGAATAACCAGGGATTTGTCACATTCCAGATCCACATGTTTTTCCCCGGTAAACAGGAGCGCCTTCTCCTGCTCGGTGGCAACGCCACATTTGCAGGTAAAATAAAATGTTGTGCCCTTTCCTTCCTCTGTTTCAAACCATATCCTGCCCCCCATCATTGTACAAAGCTCTTTACAGATAGAGAGTCCAAGTCCGCTGCCACCATATTTTCTTGTGATGGAATTATCAGCCTGGGTAAATGGCTCAAAAAGGTGATCACGGTTTTTCTTCGGAATGCCGACCCCGGTATCACTGACCTGAAACAACAGCAGGGCCGTATTATTTTTTACCGTTCCATTTATTTCAAGACCGATTGAACCTTCATCAGTAAATTTCAGGCTGTTACCCACCAGGTTTATTAAAATCTGCTGCAGTCTGAACCCATCCCCCGTAAATATTTCCGGCAGATTTTCATCAATACTGTATTTAAAGGCAATACCTTTGCTGCTGAACTGACCTGCAAGTATCTCTCCCGTGTCAACAACAAGGTTTTTAAGCACAAAGGGGCTTTCTGCCAGGCGAAACTGACCTGACTCAATCTTTGACAAATCAAGAAGATTATTCAACATATTTTCGAGGAAAACAGCCGATCTTTTTCCCTTGATCAACAGCTCCTGCTGAACAGTACTCAGAGCAGTTGTAGCAAAAAGCTCAAGGATACCGATCAACCCGTGCAGCGGTGTGCGAATATCATGGCTGACATTGGTGAGAAGACGACTTTTAATTTCATTGGCTGCTTCCGCCTTTTCCTTGGCCTTCAGCAACTCCACCTCGTTTTGTTTACGCTGCGTAATATCCTCGATGATCCATATATAGCCGTCTCCTTCAACAGTTTTTGATTCTATCGGTTTACCGGTCAGGTTGACCCAGAAGAGTGAGCCATCCTTTCTCTTTAATTGGGTTTCCGCCGTGAAAATATCCGCCTGTTCAAAACCGGCGGAAAATTCTTCGGCAAAATCCAGAAATGCCTGCTTTGACGGGTACATCATTTCCGTCAGCTGTCCAAGAATCTCATCATCAACAGAATAACCGAAGAGTTCAACACAGGTCCGGTTTATCCAGACAAACCGCCGGTCAACGATAATGGTAATTCCCAGCCCGGCATGCTTGACGATAAGCTGCAGTTTCTCGCTTTCCTCTCTCAGTTTCTCCGTTAAACTGATTCTTTTGGAGATATCTTCCTTGACTGCTGCAAAATGGGTTATTTCTCCCCCGGAATCGATAATGGGAGTAATAGTGGCTTCCTCCCAGTAAGTTTCCCCGTTCTTCTTCTTATTGTGCAAGACTCCTTTCCAGGTTTTTGCCTGGGTAATTGTTTCCCACAACCCACTGTACAGAGCTTTTTTCAATCTTCCCGAATTCAGAATTCGTGGATTCTTACCATATGCTTCATCAAAATCGTATCCGGTAACAGAGGTGAAATGAGGATTAACATAAACGATGTTTCCATCAACATCAGTTATAACAATACTGCTGCCGGCCTGTTCCACAACCTGGGAAAAAAGACGTGTTTTTTTCTCACTCTCCGCCAATGCCTCGGACTGCAGGAGTATGGTATACCGACGTTTCTCCAGGAGGTACACAAAACCGCAGGCAACAACCAGCAGGAGTCCGAAAATCACCAGCAGCCAGTTATAAAGCCCTGAAAGGGGAGTATTTATCCTGTGAAACCAGTCCATATCAACAATATGAACCAGAAAAAGCTCATTTCCCAGAAGAGGCCTGCTGAAAAAGTAGTACGATTTACCCTGGAGATCAATTGCAGAAAAGCCTGTATTTTTCACCCGGACCCAAGTGCCCCGGGGAAAACCCAGCGAAATAACTTCTTTTTCCGGAAATTGTTTTGAATGTCGAATGACCGCCCGCTGTTCTTCAGTCAGGTCTTCAACTGTATTAAGAATTTTTTCCGTTGTATTTAATAAAATGCCCTGGTTTGTGGCAAGCCCCGTGCGCAGAATATCCTTTTCTGAAGGCATACTGGAAAAAGAAAAGATTGACTTCAGCTGAAAAAAACGAGGGTCAATTTTCAAGACGGCAACCCCCAGCTTATCACCATTCAGCTCAATAGCATGGGAAAAATAGATTCCTGTTACATGGGACGTGACTCCCCGCGCCAGGTAAACGGATTTTCCTTTTTTGAGCGCTTCTGTAAAATATGGTCGAAAACCATAATTATTGCCAATAAAGGACTTGGCGCTTGAAAACCTGCACTGTCCATCCTTCGTCAGCAGATATACTGCGGAAATATGTCGTATCTGCCCAATATTTTCCAGAATTCTATTTGTCATCAACCGGGCAATCGCCGTCGGTTCCTGATCGTGCTCAAATTTGTAAAACTCATTGGCAATAGTTGGATCATTGATAACAAGATGGTGCAGACTGTCAATTTCATTAATCCTTGATTCAAGCCTGGTGGCCTCCAGTTTGAAAAACCGGCCATACCTGTCTATGTCAGTAATTTTTCGTTCTTTATGTATATAAACAACGATAAAGGTAACCATCAGAATAATGGAAACCACGAAAATGATGGAAACAAAAACCAGCTTGGAAATTTTGTTAGCTGTTTTGGGCATTCTGTATTATTGCTTGACTGAGTTTCACGGGTATTCAGCATTCAAATTAAGTATATCTTTTTCTTTTCACAAAAAACAGTAAGAATATTCTAAAATAGCTTTTCTCTCTTTCTTACTAACACTTGGGCTCAATCCACCACGGATTCAGGTTGCTTTTCAAGCACCGATAGGGTTCACTGCCCATGAAAAAAATACGGTAAAGGACCTTTAAGAACCATGCAGAAAAAACATCACAACAATGACAAAAAAAACGTCTATACCTGTAGTGAATACAGGGAAGAAATGATGCTCCTGGCATTGAGGCGTAAACTTGCGGAATCGAGACTGGACAATAACGAAAAAACCGCCCTGGAAAAAGAAATCACAGAGCTGGAAACTAAAATCGGCATGTAGAAAATGAGGCTGCTGAATCTGCTGCAAAAATACTCCTTCCTCCTAGGCCTGTTTCTGGTTGCCGTGTTTACCCTGGCCGACACACGTGGAATAACAACCGGTGCCGGACTCTGGCTGAAAGAGCATCATGGCCCGGACTGTGTCATTGTCCTGATTTTCTTCCTCTCCGGCCTGGCCCTTGACATCTCGACCATCAGGGCAGGCCTCTCGGATATCAGGGGAACTCTTGCAGCATTGCTGCTGATCTTTATTGTTGCCCCTTTGCTCACCCTGCCGTTCAGCTTTTTTCAACCGGATAATGGTATTCTGATAGGTCTCTTCCTGGTGGCCGTCATGCCGACAACTCTCAGCAGCGGAGTGGTCATGACAGGCAGTTCAGGTGGCAATATGGCTCACGCCCTGCTGATAACCATTGTCGCCAATTCCCTGGCAGTTGTCACCATCCCGCTCACCCTCAGTCTGCTCCTCACCATAACCGGGGACAGTCGAGCAATTGAAATAGACCAGCTGCCCATAATCATTAAGATTGCCACCCTCATCCTCCTGCCCCTGGTAACTGGAATCATTCTGCGCCGGAAACTGCAATCGACGTTACGTCCCTTTTTGCCCTATACTGTGATCTGCAGCCAGGTCGGTATCCTGACCATGGTCTGGATGGCTCTGTGCCGGGGAAGAATAACAATTCTTGCCAATCTCGATGCCGTTTTTCCTGTGCTGACCATTGTTTTCCTTTTCCACCTGGCCCTGGTTCTCATGGGGCTGCTGCTCACCCGTATTCTTGGCATAAAAAAAGGTCACAGGGAAAGTGTCATCTTCATGGGGGCCAGAAAACCCTGCCCCTTTCCATTATTCTCCAGGTTTCCCTCTTTCCCGAATTCGGCCTGGCTCTGGTCGTCTGCGTAATGCATCACGTCATTCATCTTATCATGGACGGTTTTCTCATTGAATACCTCAAAGGGAAAAATGAGTACTGACAGGCCGCGTCTACGTACATTCAGTCATACCTGCAGGCAACGATTCGGCCAACCGGTGGGAAAGATCGCCATAGACCTTGGATACCCCTGTCCGAACCGGGAAAAAGGCGGTTGCATTTTCTGCTCCGCACCCGCTTTTACACCCGGTTACCTGCGTAAAACAGATGACCCTGGAAAACAGATTATCAGAGGCAGGAAAAACCTTCTGCGCCAGGGAGTAAAAAAATATTTCGGCTACTTCCAGCAAGAGACCCCAACCGCCGCTCCGAATGACTATTTCCTGTCCATCTGTTCCCTGATCCTGCAGGACCCTGACTGCATGGGACTCATTATATCCACCCGTCCCGATGCTGTTGAGGAAGAACTGCTCACACTACTGTCCCGGATTTTAATAGAGAACAGAAAGAGAAAAAACTGTCTTTTTGAGCTGGGCATCCAGTCGGCTCATGAAAAAACTCTGGCCCTGCTGAATCGAAACCATGGGTTTTCTGATTTTCGGAACAGCGCGGAACTGTTACAAAAATACGGATTCGAAACAGGTGCCCATCTGATCTTCGGTCTTCCCGGAGAAACAGTGGAGGATATGCAGGCAACAATTAAAATGGTATGCAGTACAAAAATATCAGCCCTGAAAATCCATCACCTGCAGGTGTTACAGGGAACAGTTCTCCAGAGGATGTACCAGAACAGACAAATTGATGTCTTTGCCACACCGGAAGACTATTTCCGGCTCCTCCTGCAACTGCTCCCCCACATCCCGTCTGATATAACAATCCATCGCCTCTTTGCCACATCCCATCCGGAGCTGCTGGTGGCTCCAAAATGGAACATTCTCACCCATATTCTCAGCAGAAAACTTCTTGAGCTGATGGAAGAAAATGCAGTCAGCCAGGGCACAGAAGTCAAAATCAACCTGTGACCGCCAGTCTGAAACTTCCGGCATGGCCGATATCTATCCGATTCGCTTCAATCACCACGATATCACCGTCAAGCTCAACCAGATGACAGTCACTTTCATATTGCAGAGTCATCTCTTCCACCTGCCCGTGAAAGGAACCGAAGCGGCGAATAAAACTGAATGGCGTATAAATAAAAAATCTTGTGGAACTCATCAGCAAAAACGGAGAAATCATAAGAAAAACCGGGCTGAGCAGAACGATGGATACCAGGTATCGTAAGAGTCCTCTTTTTTTCAGGAAACCGATACGCATAATTTCTGAAAAAACAATGTGAAGAAGATCACCCATATTACCGGCAGAGAAAAAAAAGAAATGTTCATTGAGGTAATAGATATTTTGAATTGTTGTCGGCACCTCTTTATCCCCGGCCAACTGCTCAAGGATATCCCCGATTGCCGGAACACGGTTCATCCTGGCAACCACGTTGAAAGACCCTGTGGGATTAAGAATAAAAACCTTTTCATCAAGTTGATCCTGGAGTTTACTGATTACACGACGAAGGGTGCCATCACCGCCGTTAATGATAATATAACGGAACTCGGCACAGTTTTTCCATCCCTGGAGTTCTTTTTCAGAAATGTTTGTGATTTCCAGTTTCGGATGGTGATGAGTAAAATTACCGACTGAGAGTACTTTCATCATGATAGCTTTTATTTTTGCCGGTGCCCCTGGTGCCGGCGGTCTGCCCCGGCATCGGGAAGTTCTGAAAAAAGGAAACCTTATTATTGCTGTTGACAGCGGAGCCCACTATTGCCAGGAGGTAAATCTTCTCCCCCATGTTCTGATCGGCGATTTCGACTCCATTTCCCCGAACCTTCTCCAGAAGTATTCAGCTCAGGACGTCGAATGTATAGCATATCCCAGGCAGAAAAATGAAACAGATCTTGAACTGGCTCTTGATCTGGCCATGGCAAGAGGGACAAAAGAGATCAGGCTCTGGGGTGCAATCGGAGGGCGCTGGGATATGAGTTTCTCCAATATCCTTCTGGCCGCCCACCCCAAATACAAAAAAATGCATCTTTCCCTTTTCGATGCAGCCTGTTCTTTTGAAATCATCCATTGCGGAAAAACATATACTCTCACCGATGATCCGGGGCAACGTGTATCCCTTCTGCCCCTGGCGGGCAATGCCGAAAAAGTGACTTTAAACGGTTTCACCTATCCATTGCAGAACGAAACCCTTCAGTTTGGTACAAGTCGCGGTATCAGTAACATCCTGGAGAGTGAAAGAGCGACCATCTACCTGGAACGGGGCATTTTACTCTGCATCAGGAATTTGGGGTCAGATTGAGCTTTTCCAGTTACAGGCAATACATTTTCAAGGCATACGCAATGCAATCTGTGTTTTGAAAAAACGAACGACTCCCTGTTTATTGCCGAAGGGAGTTATCTGTACATTTTGATCGGCCAGAATTGTTTTCAGATCAGCAAACGGTGTTTCAACTGTACACTCTCCCGAAACAGCGCCGCCATAAGAACCTGCCCGTTGTTCTTCTTCGGCAAGGGGTAACGGGTCACTCCCGGGCAAAAGCCGTATGCCCCGATTCGCGGCCAAGTCAAAAATTGCCGGAGCAGGCCAGAATACAGGTCTACCACCATTATCACCAACAAACAGCTTTTCAAACTGTGTGTTTTCAATTATTTTTTTTACAATTCCCCCCGCTTGCCTAACCATTTGCCAGCCCCCACGGCAGGACAGCCAATCCCTTTTCTTGATGTACCAGTTCTATTGTCCGTATAATCGGAGTGCCATCATCAAATTCTGTCGTAGTACCCAGAGCAAGCACCTCCAGTCTTTCTGCAGTCACTATCTGACGACCGGCTACGACAAACAACCGAACATCCGGCCACTCTTCATGGCAAAGCAACAGGGATTCTTCTTCCATAGTTTTATTAACTTTCCAGGCTTGAGGCAAAATATCAGTCCGTTTCGTTACTTCTTTCCGTAAAAGAGAAAAATAGTCGTGCGTTTTACCCTCCGTCAGCAAAAGAAAAAAAACAGCAGTACTGTTCAACTGAGGTTGTGTTATCTGTTTTGAAAAATTTTCCAGACTTTTCATGAAAAAGACATCAAGAGAAAAAAGGTCTTGAATATGGACATGACCATCAAAATAAATCATTCTGCTTCCTTATAGTGTTTCAACTTCCAAAGTTTTGCCATAATTACGTTTTTACCCGATAATACACAATTAATCCCGACTTTTATAAACTGACATAACGATACCTGACAAATTATTCAAAAATCATTCCCATTTTACGGTTGACAAAGTGTACTTACCGTTGCAATATGCAACAGTTCCAAAACATTATAACTATCACAATTATGTGAATTTACCAAAGAAAAGGTAAACAATCCGTATACTGCCACAAGGATAGCCACGACGACAGCCTGACTAACTTTAAGCGTTGCCAACTGCCGCCTGACTATAGTTTTCATATAGGAGGAAAATGGCATGAAAATCCTGGTTATAGCTCCTGAACCCTTTTTTACTCCTCGGGGAACACCCTTCAGTGTATATTACCGGTCACTGATCACTGCACAACTGGGCCACAAGATTGACCTCATTACTTATGGCCAGGGTGCTGATGTCCTTATTCCGAGATTAAATATAATTAGGATACCGAGGTTTTTCAGATCATCGCAAATCAAAGTCGGCCCGTCATTGTACAAGCTGTTTCTCGATATATTCATGGTTCTGTATACCATCAGGCTTCTGGTAACACACCGCTACGATGTTGTTCATGCCCATGAGGAAGCCGTATTCTTCTGCAGATTCCTTAAACCGTTTTTTCGTTTCAAATTAATCTACGATATGCACTCCAGCCTCCCGCAACAATTGACCAATTTTGAGTTCACTTCATCAAAAGTATTAATTACAATTTTTAAAAAGCTGGAAGATTCATGTTTAAAAAATGCCGATGCCGTCATTACCATCTGTCCTGATCTAGCACAATATGTCAATAGATTGCTTGACACACCGGAAAAACATTTTCTCATCGAAAACTCTCTCTTCGACCCGATCCGACTACTTGAACCGACCGAAACCGCACAAGACTGTGCGGAAGAAAAGCAACCTCTCCTTTCCGGTGAAAGCAAGTATATAGTGTATGCAGGAACCCTGGAGCCCTATCAGGGAATAGATATTCTTATCCCCGCATTTCAAATTTTTCATGATTCCCACCCTGATTACACGCTCTGTATTGTTGGAGGCAACAGGAAACAGGTAAAAACGTTCAAAGATCTTGCCAGATCCCTTAAAATAGATGACTCATGTATCTTTACAGGCCAGGTCAGTCAGGCCAAGGCGAAAGAATACACAACCCAGGCATCCATTCTGGTGTCTCCACGAAAACATGGGACAAATACGCCCCTTAAAATATACGAACAACTTGCCAGTGGCATACCCCTGGTTGCCACCCGGATTTATTCCCATACTCAGATTCTCGATGAAAACGTAGCTTTTCTCGTCGATCCGACTCCTGAAGAACTTGCGCGGGGACTATCAGCCGCAGCAAGCAAAACGAGTGACAAAAAAGCACAGCAGGCAAGGGCTCTTTACGAAAATAAATATTCAAAAGAGATTTATACCGGAAAAATGGAACGTCTTTTTGCCTTCATTCAGCAATAATCTCTTCTCATGGAAATATCTCCAAACTGGCTGTCTTGCGGATAATCAAAGAAAATATATAACTTTCAGGGATATAAAAACAACATGTGCGGCATTGCAGGGATATTGGCGTTTACTGAAGCAGCACCACCACAACCGGATCAGCTTCGGGCAATGTGCAATGCCATGTTTCATCGTGGACCCAACGAAGAAGGCACAGACATCACTAAAGGGGTCGGGCTTGGTATGCGCCGTCTTTCTATTATCGACCTTGCCGGTGGCAGTCAACCGATCTTTAACGAAGACAGAAGTATCCTCTGTGTTTTTAACGGAGAAATTTATAACTACAGGGAACTTCGTCAAAGACTTGAAGGACGCGGCCACACTTTCAGCACCAATTCGGACACAGAGGTAATTGTTCATGCCTACGAGGAGTATGGTGATACCTTCCCGGTTCACCTCAATGGTATGTTTGCCATTGGACTGCATGATACCCGTCAAAAAAGAGTCCTTCTGGTACGGGATCACCTTGGCATCAAACCGCTCTATTACGCCCGCCGGAAACAGCACCTGGTCTTTGGTTCGGAGATCAAGGTATTGCTTGCTTCAGGATTGCTGAACAAAGAGCTTGATATTGACTCTCTCTCTCAGTTTCTGGCCTGGGAATATGTCCCGGCCCCGGAAACGTTACTCAAAAACGTGAAAAAACTTGAGGCTGGATATCTGATTGCCATAAATATGGATAAACAGGACGTGTCCCTGAAACAGTATTGGGATATCCCGCCGGCAGAAGAACTGTCTCTGACCGATGATGAATGGTTTGAACGCATAGACAGTCTGCTCAAAACCTGTGTAACCCGCCAACTGGTCAGTGACGTTCCGCTGGGAGCTTTTCTTTCGGGTGGTGTCGACTCCAGCCTGATAGTTGCGGCTATGGGTTCTGCCAAAACATTCAGCATTGGTTTTGATGATCCCTCCTATAATGAATTAAACTGGGCCAATACGGTGGCAAAGCATCTTGGAGTAAGCCACACAGACGAAATACTCTCCCCTGATATCCTGACCCTTTTTGATCATCTTCTTCATTTCATGGATGATCCGATTGCGGATTTTTCCATTTTTCCCACCTACCTCGTCTCAGCTCTGGCAAAAAAATATGTAACGGTCTCCCTCAGTGGAGATGGTGGTGATGAACTCTTTGGCGGCTATGAAACCTATATTGCCCAGATGCGGGCAGCACAATACAGCCTGATCCCGTCATTTATACGCAGAAAAGTACTCGAACCGTCACTCAGAGCCATAAAGCCGCGTGCTGCCAAAAAGGGCCTTATCAACAAGGCCAGACGATTTGTTGAGGGTGCCGGACAACCGGAAAATCTCGGCCATTGCCGGTGGCGGATTTTTGCGGGCCAACTGCAGCAGGCAGCCTTGTTTACACCGGAGGCATTGTCACAGATCGAAACACCGGTGGACGCGCATGTCAGTCGACTCTTTGCCCTGGCCGCTGATCGTGATCCCCTGACGCAATGTCTTTATGTCGACACCAAGAGTTATCTCTGTGATAACATACTGACCAAGGTTGATCGCATGTCAATGGCGGTTTCCCTTGAAACACGGGTGCCTTATCTTGATCCCGAGCTGGTCGGGCTCGCCTTTTCTCTTCCGGCGCGACTGAAAGTTTCGGGCAATACTACCAAAATACTGCTGAAAAAAGTAGCGGCCAAACACATCCCACAGCAATGTGTCTATCGCCCGAAAGAAGGATTCAGTATCCCGATCAAACATTGGCTGACTACAACTCTCAAACCACTGATGGAAGAATTGCTTTCAGAAAAAACCATCCGCGAGCAGGGCCTTTTTGCATGGAATACCGTCCAATCCATGAAATCTGAACATTTACAGGGAAAAGAAAATCACAGTCATCAGCTCTGGGCACTCATGATGTTTCATGCCTGGCAGAGAAGATGGCTCAAAGGATAAGAGTATGGGAAAAATACTGGTAACAGGAGCTACGGGATTTACGGGTACGGCACTTTGCAGACGACTCATTAATGACGGCCATGAGGTTGTTGCATTTATCCGACCTACGAGTAAAACAGGTGCTTTAACGGAACTGGGTGTAATCTGCAAAACTGTCGATATCTGTGATGCAGAAGCAGTTCTTGACAATTTCACTGATATTTCCAAAGTCTATCATATTGCCGCGGCTTATCGAACAGAACACAGTACCACGGAAACCTTTATCAAAGTCAATGTTGAAGCAACTAGAAACCTGCTGGAAGCGGCTAAACAAAACAGCATAGAACGATTCATTCACTGCTCAACAGTCGGTGTACAGGGTGAAATTGATGATCCGCCTGCTGATGAGGAGTACCGGATGAAACCGGGAGACCATTATCAGGAGTCAAAAAAGGATGGAGAGCTGCTTGCCAGAAAATATTTCGCAGAAGAAGGAGTAACGGGAACCGTTTTCCGACCGGTAGGAATTTATGGCCCCGGTGATACTCGTTTTCTCAAACTGTTCCGTTCTATTGCCAGAGGTGTTTTTGTGATGATCGGTTCAGGATCTGTTCTCTATCACATGACCTATATCGATGACCTGGTCGAAGGCATTGTGCTGTGCGGAACACATCCCAATGCCCCGGGTGAAGTTTTCACTCTGGGTGGTGAAAACTACACTACACTCAAAGAGCTGGTAGGAGAGGTGGCCAGGGTACTTGGTAAACAGCCACCCATACTTCGAATTCCCTACCTGCCTGTATTCTGGGCATCGATTATCTGTGACAAAGTGTGTAAATTAGCCCATATCAGCCCACCCATTTATCCCAGGAGGGTTGAATTCTTCTCACTTGACAGGGCATTTTCCATTGAAAAGGCCAGGCGATTGCTCGGCTACGCCCCCAAAGTCAGTCTGCACGAGGGGCTCTCCCGTACAGCAGACTGGTATAGGGAAAACAATCTTATCTAGCCCGAACTGATGAGGTAAAATGAGAAGGCTGGTTCTCCCGAGCTATGTTATAGAACATGCTCAACTATAAAACGCAGTCATGATGCTGCAAAAAAAGGAGAACCAGCCATGAACAGTATAACAATTGGAATGGATTTAGGCGATAAAACAAATTTTGTTTGTATTGTGGGTGACAGAGGTACCATCCTGCTGAGTAAATCTATAGACAACAATGTAGAATCCATAAGAAAATTTTTTAGGAAATATAAAAGAACTACGGTCGCTATTGAAGCGGGAACTCATTCCCCATGGATGAGTAGACTCCTGAGCTCCATGGGCTGTAATGTTTTAGTGGGGAACCCAAGAAAACTACGTGCAATATGGGAGAGTGATTGTAAGACAGATCAGCGAGATGCTGAAATGCTTGCAAGGATAGCACGATTCGATCCCAATTTGCTTTATCCGATACAACATAAAGGTGAACAGGTACAAGCGGATCTTGCACTATTGCACTCAAGAGATTTATTGGTGAGAACCCGCTCTAGTCAGATTAATCATGTTCGTGGCATTGTAAAATCCTTTGGTGAGCGGTTACCAAGTTGTAGCACAGAATGTTTTCATAAAAAGGCTATATCCCATATTCCTCAACAGTTGCAGCTTGGCCTTGGACCTGTACTGATACTCATTGCACAGCTTAACGAACAAATTAAAGCTTTGGATAAAGAAATCGAGAGTATCAGCAGCGAGCGGTATCCTGAGACAGAGTTGCTCAGGCGAGTGAAAGGAGTCGGTCCATTAACAGCTCTGGCATTTGTATTGACGGTTGAAGATCCTGGTAGATTTGGAAAAAGCAGACAGATTGGCCCATATCTCGGGCTGACACCTCGTCGCGATCAATCTGGAGAGACAGATAAACAGCTTCGAATAACCAAAGCTGGCAGTCCGTTTTTACGAAAGCTATTGATAAATTCGGCGCAATATATTCTTGGCCCATTTGGAGAGGACTGTAACCTGCAACGTTTTGGTTTACGTCTGGCATCTAGAGGCGGGAAAAATGCAAGACGTAAAGCTGTAGTGGCAGTGGGAAGGAAATTAGCAATACTCCTACATCGTCTGTGGAAATATGGAGAAATATATGACCCGGTTTACAAACGTAACGTTTTATCAAGAAGAAAGGCAGCATGAGTTACATAGTCTCACTGCACCTGTCAAGGACAATGTTCCCCAGGAACCGTAAGTACCCGGTAATACATACTGTGACACTTAAAATGAACTTGGTGAGTATATTTATAGAGGAACATTCTCCTTGACAGTTTTGTTCGTTATGTACAACCGGTAACTGTGAAAAGGGAAAAATGATTTTCCCTTTTTATCAGCAACGTAAAATGAGTGGAGACTTTCAAGTCATTTTGAAAATAAAGCCCTGAATAAAGAACGTCCCGTCCGGAAGACTGCGTGAATTTCTCTGGTCTGTCATATGCCAATGACAATTTTTAAGACCGATGATGAGGTGGCAGCTCCAGGACGGACCCTACAATGCACCGAACTTTTTGGCAGAGGTTCATAAATGAGTGCGAATGGAAGCATGACGTTTCAGGGATTATTTAAAAAATGGTTCGCCACGTCGAACTTATATCTTGACAAGCCTTCTCATGGAAGAAATGCGGGCTAAAAGCTGCCTGCTGTTCTTCTTTGTACAGGATCAACATCATGACAAATATTATTCGATATCCCGAAAAAGCCGCTTCAAGAAATTACGATGTCATAATTATCGGTGGAGGCATTTACGGTATTACCCTCGCCCTTGAAGCAAGTCTTCGCGGCAAACGCTCCCTGCTCCTCGAGAAAGGAGACTTTGGAGAATACACCAGTTTCAACAGCCTGAAAATTATTCATGGAGGTCTCCGTTACCTGCAATCCCTCGACCTGCCAAGATTTTGGGAATCAGTCAGGGAACGGTCATGGTACCTCAAACATTTTCCCCACAGGGTGCATCCCATGCCCTGCCTCATGCCACTTTACGGTAGAGGGCTGAAAAGACCAGTCATTTTTCGTATCGCCCTTCTCCTCAATCATCTCCTCTCCCCAGGCCGTAACAGAGATCTTGAAGAGGACCGCAAATTACCAGTTGGCCGTATCGTGTCCGCAGCAGAGTCCCAAAAGATATTCCCCCTGGTCAACACAGAAGGGCTGCAGGGCAGTGCACTCTGGTATGACGCCTGTATGCCCGACTCCCAGCTTCTGGTCATGGAACTGTTGCGGACGGCATGTGATCTCGGCGCAACTCCACTCAATTATTGTGAAGTACAATCACTCACCCTATCCACGGACAGGACAATCATCGAGGGAGTACACGCCCTGGATCGTGAAAGTGGAAAAACATATGAATTCAGCGCGCCCATAGTCATCAACAGCGCAGGTCCCTGGTGCCGTGCTGTTGTAAATGGAATTGGTGGCGATTGTGAAGAATTGTTCCGCCCCTCCCTTGCCTGGAATATTTCATTTAACCGTCCCGCTCTCTCCGACCACGCCCTTGCCGTGCAGGCAGATACGCCAGGCAGCCGAGCCCTCTTCGTCACTCCCTGGAAAGGCAGGATTTTTGCAGGATGTGGCCATGAGCCCTGGTTGAAGGGACCGGATCGCCCCATGCCAACGAGAAAACAGATCAACACTTTTATCAAAGAACTGAACGCCGCGATTCCAGGCCTCGATCTCAACATAAATGATGTTCACCGGGTTTTTGCCGGTCTTTTACCAACCGTGGAGAACGGCAGCAATATTTTGACAAGACGCGAAGTGATTATCGACCATGGTGCGAAGCAGGGTCCGCAGGGGCTTTATAGTGTAGGTGGTATAAAATTTACCACCGCCCGCCTGGTTGCCGAAAAGATATGGGGGATGATCAGTAAAAATAATCCCGGCCTGATACCACCCGATACGGCCATGCCTGTCTGCCGCACAGGTATCTATCCGCAGGACAGTGATACAAAGCAGGGTATGTACAAAATTCTTGCCAGCGACAAGACCATAGTTCATCTTGACGACCTGATAGTGCGCAGGTCAACGACCTGGGAAAAAGGCCCGGATGCTGTATCTGACGATTTAACAGAAATGTTTGACTGGGGTGATCCCCGAAAAATGGAAGAACTGGCCAAATGCATAGCCAGTGTACAACCCCTCACACAGGAGGACAATTCATGATCTCCGGTTTTTTCTTAACCAATGGCCAAAACTCAAAAGGTGTAAACCGATTCAAGGAACTCCGGAACACGCCATCGACACACATTGTTTACACTGACGACAACCTCATTCTATCCAATACGGTTGACCGGGATGCTCTTGGCGACAAGATTTGCAACCCACTGGTCTCTGAAAATAAAAAGTTAATTGTTCATTTTTCTGGAACGATTTACAATCGAAAAGAATATATCCAAAAATACGATCTGCCGCTCAAACCCGACAGCAGCAGCGGCGATGCAGACCTTATATTGGCATTGTACCTCACTTTTGGAGAAAATCTTCTCACCCATCTTGATGGAACATTCTCCTTTCTCATCTACGATAAAAATGAAGAAAAACTTCTTCTCTGTCGAGATCATTTTGGCGTAGAACCGCTTTACTATTTTGAGGCACCCGATTTCTTTGTCTTTTCCTCGACCATCGCGGGTATTCTCAGACTCACTGGACAGAGCAAAAATCTCCACCACCCGGCGCTGGCAAAGATACTTCTTTTTAACTACAATGTGGGTTTTGATACACTGGTGGAGGGCATAAAGCGTCTGCCACCCGCCCATTTCCTCAAGATACATGGCGGACAGCCCCTGCTCAAAAGGTATTGGTCAATAGACTTCACACCCGTTTCACGACCGGAAGAAACAGTCTGTCAGGAGCTCCTGCAGCACCTCCGCCGGGCAGTTGGCTCATGCCTCTCCGGCACAGACCAGAGTGGTGTTTTCCTCAGCGGCGGCATGGATTCCAGCACAATGCTTGCTCTCAGCGCAGAACATGAACCAACCAGCCTCGACACCTTTTCTTACAGATGTAAAGCCGCCTCTTTTGACGAATCACAATACGCACGGCAGATGGCTGAATTCGCCGGTTCTCATCATCATGAATCAGAATACTCCAGTAACGATGTACTTCTTATGCCGGAAGTTGTCAAAGCGATGAACGAGCCGTTCTCGGATGTGGGCATCAATATTGCCACCTACCTGCTCGGCCGGGAAGCAGCTGCAACCGGTACCGGCTTGATTCTTACCGGTGATGGTGGTGACGAATTATTTGCCGGCCACCCTGTTTATGAAGCTGATAAAATTGCAAGATATATCGATACAATTCCACGTTTTTTACTGGGCCCCCTTTTTTCTCTCTTCCGGCAACTGCCCGACTCCGACCAGAAAAAGAACCTTTCTGTTAAGCTTAAACGATTTTCTGAAAGTATGTCCTATCCGCGGGAACTGCTTTCCCATCGATGGCGCATCTATTACGATGCAGCGTCATTGCTCCAGCTGGCCGGTGAAAATTTAACTGATGCTGTCAACTGGAATAATCTTCTGGAGGATATTCTTTTAATCAATGAAAAAACCAGTAGTTTTGATCCACTGGCAAGAAGTTTAGCCAGTGATTACCAGACGGTAGTCGATTTCTATCTCCGACGAAACGATCTGATCCGTCGTTTTAATATCGATATCCGCTATCCAATGTTTGACCGTAAGCTGGTTGAATACTGCGCTTCTCTACCCAGTTCACTGAAAATAAAAGGCTGGTTTGACACCAAGTATATTTTCAAAAAGACAATGGAACCTGTTTTACCCCATTCCATTATTTATCGAAAAGACAAGCTCGGCCACAGTATTCCCTTAAAAAACTGGATTCGCGACGATAACAGGGTGCGGGAGATGATACTTGATCATGTATCTGGAGAAACCATCAGCAGGCGAGGATTGTTCAAAACCAGTACTATCGCAGAAATGACCAATGATCATCTCAGAAAAAAATCCAATCATTCACACAGGCTCTGGACACTTGCCGTAATGGAGATGTGGCTGCGGCATCATTTTGATTAGTCAGTGTCCGTCCCTTTGCAACCCGCATTGCCAATCTGTGCATGCGGGTTAAAAACTCTTCTTTTTGCCCATTTCCTGAAAATTATATTCCAGCATCTTCTTAAAAATATCAATTATCAAACCGTCTGAAGCTGTATCAGTTTTCTTTTCCGAAGAAGCAGTTGAGCCGGCCCTTGTCTCTTTTTCCTTATCCATTCTCTTTTCTCCCATAACAAATATGGTTTTTACCTAAATCCTGCACTTCGACAAACTTGCCAATTGCAGGATTTAGGTTTTAGTATTTTGATTTCCCGTGGAACGTGATTGTTGAAACACGCCCGATAAAACAGCCACATCTTCTCCGCTATGATTGTCAGGTTGAACTTTGTATGTGATCAGATTATTTTTTTCATTCTTACCTGTTTTTCCTGAACAATGCAATGCCGGGGAACCACTCTTCACCCTGCATCTGCCCGCCGAAGAGATACCTGCTCTTCTGAAAAGAATTGACAGATCGCTTGTTTCTCTGTAATTCCTGTTTATACTATGCGTTGATGCATGGCGGCAGCTTTCTGCCGCTTTTTTATTTCTTTTTTGTCAATCTCTGAAATCCAATCGTTATGAGTCAAAACCAAGATAATCAGACCCTGAAACAGCGCCGGGAGAAAGCCGAGTCCCTTGAAGACACAGGCGTAAAGCTTTACAGCAACTCCTTTACTCCCAAAAATTGCATTAGAGAGCTTTTACCCAGGGGAGAAACCCTCCAGGCCCAGGAGAAAGAGAAGGGCAGCCCAATCTATTCCATAGCCGGGCGTATCATGGCCATGCGCAAATTCGGCAAGGCCGCCTTTTGTCATATCAGCGATTCGACAGGACAGATCCAGATATACGTAAAAAAGGACACATTGGGGGATGAGATATTCGCGACCTTTAAAAAATGGGATATCGGTGATATTGTCGGCATCACAGGCACCCTTTTTAAAACCAAGGTGGGCGAACTCTCCCTGGCTGCTACGGAAATCACCATGATTTCCAAATCGCTGCGGCCTCTGCCTGAAAAATGGCATGGGTTAACCGATGTTGAAACCCGCTATCGCCAACGCTACGTGGATCTCATCGTCACTCCGGAGAGCCGGGAAACATTCAGAAAGCGAGTGCAAATCATCAGGCTTATCCGCGAATTTCTCAATGCCCGTGATTTCATGGAGGTGGAAACCCCCATGATGCAACCGGTACCCGGTGGTGCCACGGCCAGACCATTCAAGACCTATCATAATGCCCTGGATATGGATCTTTTCCTCCGCATCGCTCCCGAACTGTACCTGAAACGGCTGCTTGTCGGCGGTTTTGAGAAGGTTTTTGAAATCAATAGAAATTTCAGGAATGAAGGACTTTCAACCCGTCATAATCCCGAGTTTACCATGCTGGAGTTCTACCAGGCCTATGCCACCTACGAAGATCTCATTGACCTCACGGAAGAGATGATCTCCTCGATCTGTCAACAGGTCAACGGTACCATGGAAATCAGCTACCAGGGCACCCCTGTCAACCTGGCCCCTCCCTGGAAACGTCTGACTATGGATGAAGCCCTGGTGGAAGTGGCAGGAATAAATAAGGCCGATCTTGCCAATGATGACAAGGTCATGGCTCTTGCCGCGGAAAATGGTATCCAGCTTGATGGGCAGGCAGGCCCCGGTAAGGCCAAAACGGAACTTTTTGAACTGCTGGTTGAAGAAAAACTGATAGATCCCACCTTTATCACATCCTATCCCACTGAGGTATCCCCCCTTGCCAGGAGAAACGAAGACGACCCCACAGTCACCGACCGCTTTGAGCTGTTTATCACCGGCCGCGAACTGGCCAATGCCTTCAGTGAGCTCAATGACCCGCGGGACCAGTATAAGCGGTTCAAGGAGCAGATAGACAATCGTGGAGATGACGACGAGATCCACCCTGTTCTTGACCATGATTACATCAGAGCACTCGAATATGGTATGCCGTCGGCGGCAGGGGAAGGAATCGGGATAGACCGGCTGGTCATGCTGCTCACCGATGCCCCATCAATCCGCGATGTCATTCTTTTTCCCCACCTCAAACCGGAAGCACTAAAAGATTGATATGTTTGAATGGTTTGTCGGACTCAGGTACCTGCGGGCAAAACACAGGCATGGTTTCATCTCCCTTATCTCCTTTATTTCCGTGGCAGGAATTACGGTGGGGGTTATCGCTCTTATTGTGGTCCTGGCTGTATATTCCGGCTTTACGGGGGGGCTGCGTGATCAGATCCTCGGGGTTAATTCCCATATCATCGTCCAGCAACTCGGGGGGAAAATCAGCGACTACCGGGAAGTGCGGAAAAAAATACTCTCCGTCAAGGATGTCACAGGTGCCACCCCTTATCTTTATGCCCAGACCCTGCTCAGCAGCGCCAGCGGAGGCAACGGGGTAGTCCTTCGCGGCATGGATCCCAAAAGTGCGGAAAATGTTGTGGGCCTTGCCAGCCAGATGATCCAGGGCTCCATCTTCGACCTGACTCAAAATGACAACCCGAGACTGCCCAATATCATTCTCGGCAGGACACTTGCGGCGGAACTGCGGGTGGGCATGGGGGACAGAATCAGGCTGATCTCACCCTCGGGACCACTCACCCCCATGGGTATTATCCCCAAGGTGAAAACGTGCAGAGTATCCGGCATTTTTAAAAGCGGCATGAATGAATATGACTCCACCCTTGCCTACATGTCTCTTGCCGATGTCCAGCAGTTTCTCGGCCTGGGAGATATTGCCCACGGTATTGAGGTGACAGTCACGGAAAAGGAACTTGACCACGCGGACCGGATTGCGGAAAACATTGTAAAGAAACTGGGAATGGGCTTTATCGCCAAGGACTGGATGATGATGAACCACAATCTCTTTGCCGCCTTCAAACTGGAAAAAATCGGCATGTTTATCTGCATGGCCCTCATCATTTTGGTGGCCGCGCTTAACATCATCAGCGCCCTGGTCATGGTGGTAATGGAAAAAAGCCGGGATATCGCCATTCTCAAGTCCATGGGTGCCACGTCGCGCTCAATCATGAAAATATTTTTTATCCAGGGCCTGGTGATTGCACTTACCGGAACAACCCTGGGGGTGATCGGCGGACTCTCCCTCTGCGAACTGCTCTCCCGCTACAAGTTTATAGAGCTGCCGTCCAATGTGTATCCCATGACAACCCTGCCCATCAAGGTACTGCCCATGGACGTGACCATTGTCGCCGTCAGTTCCATTATCATCACGTTGCTGGCGACCCTCTATCCGTCCTGGAAAGGTTCCACCGTACAACCTGCAGAGGTACTGTCATAATGGGACTGTTTCTTGCTCAGGACATCACCAAAATATACCGTTCGGGAAATACAAAAATTACCGTATTAAATAACCTCTCCATCAACATCGAACGGGGTGAAATGACGGCTATCACCGGGGCTTCAGGCTCCGGCAAGACCACCCTGCTGCAGATTCTCGGCACCCTGGCCAGACCAACCACAGGAAGTCTTTTTTTCAATGGGGAGGATCTGACGAGGAAAAACCAGCAGGAACTGGCCGAATTCAGAAACAGATCGTTAGGCTTTATTTTCCAGTTCCATCACCTGTTGCCCGACTTCACGGCCCTGGAGAATGTCCTGATGCCGGCTCTTATTGCCGGTCACGACAGGAAAGAAATGATACCGGCAGCCCGCAGACTTTTGGAACGAATGGAGCTGAACCACCGGCTGCACCATAAAATCAGCGAACTGTCAGGTGGAGAACAGCAGCGCACAGCCCTGGCCAGGGCACTTATCATGAAGCCGGCCCTGGTTCTGGCTGATGAACCCACGGGCAACCTGGATTCCAGGTCGGGCAATCTTGTCTTTAACCTGTTCCAGGACCTCTGCCGTGAGCGGGAACTGGCCACTATTATCGTCACCCATAACAATGATCTTGCAGACAGAATGGATCGTCGCCTCACTCTGAAAGAAGGTATCCTTAAAGAGTGACAAAAAATCCCGGACTATTCAACCTCCATACTGATCTCCATGAAATTAAACCAGTGACCGCTCTTCTGGGCATGGTCCAGTTCAATCTGGACGATATCAATATGGCGGTTTTCAATCTCCAGGAATTTTTCAAGCACTTCTTTTATCCTGCCCTCGGCATTTTCACTGGCTTTTTTATAATAATTGCTCGTCTCTATCTCCAGTTTCAGTGCCGCGTCAAGCAGCCGCTTCACATCTCCGAGCATCTTTTCAGGAATTTCGGCGGACATGGTCTGAATCTGTTCCTCTATTTTCTCTCTGGCCGGTATGGGTGTGTTCAGTTTTGTTACATCAATAACCCCTTCGGACTGGAGGACTTCCAGGCTGTATTCAAGAAAATCTATATGGGACTGTTCATCATCCCCAAGAGTCTGAAATAATGCTTTTCCCCTTTTGTCATCCACCTTTTCCACTGCCGAAAAATAGAGGTCTCTTACCTTTTTTTCATAATGAATTGCTTCCAAAAATATTTCACGGGAATCCATATACTCTCCAATTCTGTTTCTGATTAAAATAAAACATCCTGATAAAACGTAACTGGTCACAGGATTTGCAACTCAGTGTTTTCATCTACCTTACCCCTGTAAGTGATCAGGGGTGCCGTAGATTCGTGCAATCGCGACCGTGCGAATATGCGGTGCCCCTGATCACTTACGATAAAACAGTAATCCTGCCATCCTCTTTTGTCGAATAAAGAAAAGCTGATTGACCATGAAACTCAACCAAGTTGGAGTGGTGTCTGTTTTAAATCTGACAAAATGACTGTGCCGATTCGCCAAACGATTTTTTCTGCGGTATACTGATTATTATTCACATTCTACAAAAACAGAATCCTCTTGAATAGCAGGAGGAAATACTTTCGATCAAGGACAGTGTTCCATGAAATTTTTATTAATATCGGTTATTATTCTCAGCACTTGGTTCCCAGCCGCCGGCAATACCGAACCTCGCCCCCTGGAGCATCTTAAAATTGTTTTTGCGGCCGGAATGGCAGAAATAAAACAGACAAACCGCCCCAATAACCTTCCGAAACTCGCTACTTTTCTGAATAGTTTACGACAAAATAATACACATGTCCTTTTTTTCCACGGAGGCGCTGCTCTCTCTCCTTCGATTCTCTCTTCTTTTGACCGCGGAGCGCATATGGTCACCCTCCTCAATACGCTGGAGCCTGATCTCTTTGCCATTGCCAAAAACGAATTCACCTTCAAAGAGGACGAGCTGACTCTGCGAACCACAGAGGCCAACTTCCCATTTCTGAATTCCAACCTTATCGATCCCTTGACCGGAAGCTGCATTGAAGGTGTCCTTCCCTCCCTGATTCTCAAAGTGGGCCACTACTCCATCGGGGTAATGGCTCTTGTCGATACTGATGTAATCAGTGATTACATGCCTGAACGGGTCAAACCCGCCGATACCAGATCAACCATCTATAAATATTCTCATCTCCTGCGACAACAGGGTGCCGACCTTATTTTCCTGCTTGCTGATTTTCAGATAAAGGATGCCCCCTACCTTCTCACTCAGAAAATCGTGGATTTTATTCTCATCAACGGCCGCAACATCATTGTTCCCTTCAAGGGATCCGATAATTATTATGAACTCAACGATCTCGGCAGCGTAGTCTCCATGCTGGATATTACCCTCATGGACAACGGAAACAAGTTTTCATGGACAAATGAAAACAAAGCCATTTCCCTCGCTGAATTTCCTGAAGACCATCAGGTTGCGGCACTTATCACCTCTGATCTGCAGCAGATATCCGGTATTCTCAATACCGTGATTGGCGAGACCCTTACACCCATTGACACTCGTCGGAACAATGTCAGGTCCAGGGAAAACGGATTCTGCAATTATATTGCTGACACCATCAGAACTTTCTACAGATCGGATATTGCCCTGATAAACGGTGGGGGTGTTCGAGGCAACAGGGAATATCCAGCCGGCAGTAAACTCACCAGAGGTGATATCCACAGGGAGATTCCATTTCGCAATCATGTTGTCAATATCGAAATAACCGGCAGGCAGCTTCTCGAAAGCCTTGAAAACGGATTAAGCGGTATCAGTGAACTGAAAGGTCGCTTTCCCCATGTATCGGGAATGACTGTCCAATACAATCCAAAAAATCCTCCCGGCAGGCGGGTTGTCAAAGTGACTGTAGCCGGCAAACCCCTGGATCCCGAAAAATCCTACACTATGGCAACCCTTGACTACCTCACAGGAGGCGGTGACGGCTATTCTGTGCTGAAAAACTGCAAACATCTGGCAAAAGTGCGGGGTGGAAGACTGCTCTGGGAATATGTCCGGGACAGGATTGTAGAGCAGAAAACCATTTCTCCCAGGACAGATGGAAGAATGAAAATTTTTATTAACAATAAATCATAACCAATATACCCGGAACCTCTCCCATGCATCTGGGTTGAAATCACTGCCGATAACTTCAGAACGAAGGGAGCTCATACGTCGAGATAAATTTCCATGTCCGCATCCGGTACTGTACAGAGAAAAAACGATTTTGCCATAAAAAGAAGTATTGCCACTACTGTCAGCTGTGGTCTCTTTCTCACGGGATTTCTCTTTACCGTTATCTCCATAATTTCCCTTGTAGGCTTTCTCGGTTTCAAAGAGGTGCTCAGTGATCTTTCCGAAAATGCTCTGCCTTCCTCATCACGGGAGGCACAGATGTCCATCCTGTTCAACCAGCTGCTCCACCAGACCAGCTACCTCCATAACGCGGATTCACATGCAAACAGGCGTATTGCCTACAACAACATTCTCTCACAGTTTATCCGTATTGATGATTTTTCAATCCAGCTGCCTGACACGGCAATCCCGGGACACAACCAGAGAATCTCAGTCCTTGACAATGTCATGGCTGACCTGAACAGGCTTGTTGCCGCCCGCATTGATCTCAGAAAGGAAACTACTGAAAAGTTTAAGGCACTCCTCGAACTCGACAGGGCTAGTTACCTTGTCCACAGTTCACTGCAAACCTCCGCGTCACCTCAATTTACAGAAAAAATAAATCATTTTACGGATACGGCGTTCAGAATCATAAAAAAGAGCGGTAAAGCTTTCAGCTTCAGGAGTCTTTACAAGGTAAAAACACTGGAACGGCAACTTCAGGAAAGCTTTCGGGTTATGCAGACGCTAGCGGAAAGCTTCTCCCCACCTTTACGGAAAAAGGCAAAACAGCTTATTGCACACCTGCAGAAACAGATCACCGGGGCAGACGGTTATCTGTTTTCAATACGGCAGCAAATCATGAAAACCACAGAGTGCAAGAATAAAAATATCTTTGCCATCAATCTTGTGGAAGAAAAGGGAGATGCGAGTATTGCAAACCTGTTTGACCTCTCCTCATCAATTGGCCTGAAAACCAGGATGCTCTCGAACAAGGTCAAGAGACTCATCCAGATTATCACTTTTCTCTTCATCCTTTCCATTCTTCTGGCAACTCTCTCCTTTTTTTATTTCAGATACACCCTCATAGACAGGATGCTCGCTCTGAACAGGTCGGTCCTGGAAAAAGTGGCTGGCCATGGTGAACCAATAGAGGACAACAGGCATGACGAAATCAGCCAGATCGCGCACTCCGTCAACTATTTTGCCATGGAACTGAGCAAGGCAAAAGAAACCGCAGAACGATCAAATATGGCCAAATCACAGTTTTTAGCCCATATGAGCCATGAAATCCGCACTCCCATGAATGCCATTCTCGGCTTTACATATCTTGCCCTGAAAAGCAGGAACCATGACGATCACCTGATTTACCTGGAAAAAATCAACACCGCTTCCAGGTCTCTTCTGGGTATTATTAATACAATACTTGACTTCTCCAAGATTGAAGCCGGCAAACTCACCCTGGAAAAAGCGCCCTTTGACCTTCGCCAACTGCTGGATGAACTGGCAACTGTGATCAGCCTGAAATGCGAAGACTCAGGACTCGAATTCTACTTCAAGGTTGATAGCAAAACCCCGGCCGACCTGATCGGAGATTCCCTGCGACTGGGCCAGGTTCTCTCCAACCTTATTACCAACGCATTCAAATTCACGGAAAAAGGGCATATCGTGGCCTCAATCACTCCCCTGGAGAGAAAAGATGCAGGAGACACGGTAGAACTGCTTTTCACTGTTGAGGATACGGGCAGCGGTATCCAGGGGGAACAGGCTAAAACTCTTTTTCTGCCCTTCACCCAGGCGGATGAATCCGTGACCCGCAAGTTTGGAGGGACAGGACTCGGGCTCACCATCTGCAAGGAGCTTGTGACAATGATGGGAGGGAAAATATGGGTTGAATCGAACGAAAACGGCGGAACAACTTTTTCGTTTACAGTCCGGTTCAACCTTCAAACAACAGACGACAGGAAAAACCCTTCCGGTTTCTATGACTCCCCTGTTCTGCTGCGGGATAAAACCGTAATAGTCCATTCACAACGGCCAAAAACTACAGCAGCCCTGAAACGCTGTCTTCATCATTTCGGACTGGAAATCCACAGTTCCGACACTATCAATGCAACCTCAGCTCTTATCAGGGATATTTCCCGGAAAAAACGTTGTGACCTGCTCATCGTTGAATGCAACTCTTTTTCCAGAAAAACCCTCAGGACCCTCGCCCATTTCAAAACAATACCCGGCAATATATCGCCTGATATTATTGTTACCGGTCCGCAATCCCTTTCCAGACATTTTACCGCAAAATCTGTCGTGGAATGTGACAGTTTTCTTTCCCGGCCGGTTACACCCACACGACTCCTTCACTGTATCCTTAAAACTTTCGATATCAACCATCCGGAACCCGCCAAAACAACTGATAACCAGGGGAGAAATTCGACAGGCAACAGGACACATGACGGCGGTCATATCCTCTTGGTGGAAGATAACGAAATCAATCAACAGATTGCCGCAAACCTGCTGCATTCTGAGGGCTTCAGCGTCATCATTGCCAATAATGGTGCAGAAGCAGTCAATATCCTGGAATCTGTGGAAGCTCAACCATTCGATATCATTCTGATGGACATCCAGATGCCGGAAATGGACGGGTATACGGCTACCGCAAAAATAAGGAAAATGCGCTCCCCTCTCAATGAGATCCCCATTATCGCTCTCACCGCCCACGCCATGGATCAGGTACGCGAACAATGCCTTGCGGCTTCCATGGACGGCTATGTCACCAAACCCATTGATCCCCACCTGCTCTTTTCGACCATCGCAGAATTCCTGCCTGACAAAACTCCCCGGCTATCGCCCCCGCCTGAAGAAAAACAGTTTAGTGACGATATGGGAATCAACCTGAAGGCGGGAATTGACAGGGTCATGGGAAATATTACCCTCTTCAGGGAACTGATCACCATGTTTCTCGACCAGCACGGTGACACGCCCACCCGGATAAAAACTGCGTTTTCTGAAAACGATCTCCTGAAGACAGGACGCCTCATTCATACCTTCAAGGGCATCTGCGGCAATATTGGTCTTGAAAAGATTTCCGCCCAGTGCGCACGACTTGAGATTCTCGTGAAAAACAACAGATCTGCCGGCATGGACAAGCTCCTGAACCAGCTGGAGGTGGAGACGAAAACGACCTGTGTTCTCCTGGGAGACTGGCTGAAAACAAGCGCAGCCCAGGAAAAAGCAGATATTTCCGAAGAAATTGATATTACAGAAGAAAAAACAATACATTCCCAATACACAGCGTTGTCCGATGCCCTTGCCCTGAACAGTTCCAAGGCCATAACCATTATAGAAAAACTGCTGCCGCAATTAGAGCTGGAGGACAGGTTTCTGTTTATCAAGATCAGAAAACATGTGAACAGCCTGGACTATAAAAAGGCCCTTGTTCTCCTGAATCAATGGGATTTTGACCCGAAAAACGAACAGAGCACACATACTGAAAAGAGTAATAATGCTGAAAAGAGAAACTGAAAAAATTCTGATCATTGATGACAGCACAGAACATATCAAGATCCTGATCAATCTGCTTGAAAACGAGTATGACGTCTTTTTTGCCAAAAATGGGCGGGAAGGCTTGAACATCCTACAGTCAGTTGCGCCTGATCTGATTCTCCTTGACATCGTCATGCCCGGCATGAACGGTTTCGAAGTCTGCCGTACAGTCAAAGCCAGTAAAGAATTCAGTGAGATTCCAATCATCTTTATCTCTGTCCATGGAAAGGCGAATGATGAGACAAAAGGTCTTGAACTGGGTGCCATTGATTATATCACAAAACCTTTCAACCCGGCAATTGTCAAGGCACGAATCAGAAATCACCTCAAACTGCGAAGTGCCATGAAAGAACTGGAACGTCTCTACAGCCTCGCCCTGGATGCCAACCCCATGACCGGCCTGCCCGGTAATAATTCCATCGCCGAACATGTAGAACAAAGTCTGCAGACAAATGAGGCGTACAGTGTACTGTATACGGATCTGGACAATTTCAAAGCTTTTAATGACAAATACGGTTTTGCCCACGGGGATGAGGTTATTCTCTTCACAGCAGATATTCTGCACCAGGCCCTTGCTCTGCAGGAAAAGCCAAATGGCTTTATCGGCCATGTGGGCGGGGATGATTTTGTCATGATAATCCCCACAGAATACACGGATAAAACCACCAAATTGATTGTAGACAATTTTGAGAAAGGGATCGTCGGATTCTACTGCGAAGAAGACAGAAAACGAAAAGCCATCCTTTCCGTAAACAGGCGGGGAGAACCAAGAACGTATCCGATCATGACAATCAGCATTGCTGTTGTTGATCTTTCAAACACACGTTTTTCAACCTATATTGAAGTAAACGATGCCTGTGTGGAGATGAAAAAACGGGCCAAGACGTTTACCGGCAGTGCAATCTGTTTTGATCGACGCAGAGAAGAAGACAGTTAGTGTTTGTTCGGAAATGCGATTCTTCGTTACAATTGCAGAAAGGGTTCTTTTCTCAAAGGGGATATCCTTACCTTTCCACGACCTTTTCTGAACTTCTTTTTCTCTTTTTTCCTTCGTATAATTTCCGGCTGCAGACCAAACCTCCTGGCAACAATCTCAGGATCAATAAGAGATTTGCCGACGAGATCCTTCACATCATCCTCCACAGGAGAAGGCAGCTTTTCATCCACCAGCTTTTTAACATCGACCTTTTCTCCTGGAGCAACAGGAGTCTCTCTCTCCTTTTCACCACCCCGATCAATCCGTACCCCTGAAAAACTGCCAGCAATACGGAGAAATCTGCCGTCTTTTTTATTATTCGCCGTGGTCTTTCCACCCTCGAGAAGATCACTTCTGACTAATTGAAGATCCAGGGTTCTACCAGTAAAATCAATATCACCGGCCACAACGATTTTCCCAAAAGATGTCTGCAGGCTTGTACTGGTATTTTCCAGAATTCCCCCGTGGAAAACAAACTCCGAGGAAAGCTCTGTAAATGTGGTATTCAGGCGATCTGAATCATCCTGTTCACTATCTTCGGCGGCAGTCTGCTTTTCCATTTCACCTTCTCCGAAAACCGACTGAAAATCATATCCGGACAAAATCCCCTTTTCAAGCATCAGGGCTCCCCGACCTTCAAGATTCGTCAGCATTTCTGAAAAACCGGAGCCAACGGAGGAGAGGTTCAAGGCCATGTTGCCGCGGCCCGAAACAGGTTCACTACCAAAAAGATCATGAAGCAGGGGGGTGATATCAACCCCTTCCATTACCAGGTTCAATGATGTTTCCGGCACTTCTCCCTGGAAATTAACAACGATTTTTGAATGAACATTTCCGGAATAGAGGGAAAATGAAAGAGGATCTGCCTGCAGCAGATGATCATCAACAACAAGGTGGACCATCCCGGATGAAAGCTGATGGCCCCTGAAAATCAGTTTCTCCGACTTGACAATACCATCAATTTTAAACCCCTGCAGTCCGACTCCAGACACTTTTCCCCCATCGGCACCCGGATCCGTCTGCGTATGATCTGCTTTTTTCCCAGCTTGTATATAACGGTCCAGATCAACCTGGTCAATATCTGCAAGAAATTGTATTTCAGGGTTGAACAGATTTTTCACTGATCCAGAAAACGTCAGGCGGGAATCATCAAACGAGGCGACACCGTTCTCAAAAGACATCTGTTGCTGTGAACCGTTGATTGCAGTCCGCAGGGACAGTGAGTTGAAAGCCGAAAAATCTGCAAACTGCAGCAATCGCCTGAATTGAAATTTCTCAAGTATTTTCCGGAGAGATACAGCTGGAATATCAACTATGATATTCCACGAGGGCTGCCTGTCTGCAACCATCAGCCGTCCTTTTATTCCCGCGTTAAACAGTTCCGTCATTTTCAGATGAAGATCAACCGGCAGGCGGTTCTGCCGAACGAGAGACTTCAAAGGTCCGATGGTCCCATCAAGCCTTACGGGAGTGCCCCGGAAAGCAGCGACACATTCAAGCGATGCAGGGCTGTCCGGGGCCACATCTTTGAGAAGGAGCATCAGATCACTGATTTGAAATTCTCTGTTATTCACACCATCATTCCAGGTTACAGCTCCATCAGTAATACCCAGAAGATCACCTGTCCCCTGCTCAAACAGAAGTGACAGACCTCGCCACCAGCCAGATTCCTGCTGTTCTGTCAACCCCTTATCAAAAATCCAGTTTTCTCGACCGTCTCCGTTTCTTTCCAGATTTACCTTGAGCCCCCCCACGATAAAACGACTGATCTTGAGCTGCTTCTTCAGCAGAGGCAGCAATTTTATTTTTGCTTCCAGCGAATCAATTTTCATAAAAGTATCACTGGTAAAGCCTCTGGGATTGCCGATTGAAAAATCGGAAAAAGAAACACTCACGGAGGGAAAAAGAGACAGGCTCAGATCAGGTCCCAACGAACAGGTCCGGCCGATTCTCGCGGATATCTGCTTCTCTATCTCCGGAATATATTGCCGGACATTAATGAGAGCAGGAAGGAGAATTACTGTAACGGTAAAGAGAAAAACAACTATTACAACGGGAACGACACCATATTTAAAAAATTTCTTCATTTTACTGATTCCATGGACGAGGCGTTAAAATCAAATTGTTGTCGACAATCCTCTTTCCTAGTAGCTACCACAAAACCATGAAATAAGTCTAGAAATAATGTCTGGCCCAGTATTATCTTCCTTCGGATACCTCTAACCTCGGGCAACTTTGAACCTGATATCGGCTGAACGGTTGAGAAATGCGGGCTAATTTACCCGGTTAAATCGAATCGCAAAGATTGTAATTTAAATCACAATTACGTAACACAAAACTCACTGTTGTAAGGCCATATTTAGAGAATTTCTTTTTCCCGGAACGAAACCATATAATACGCTGAAATAACAGATAATTAATAAAAAATAAAACCGAAACGAAAATGGCATCAAGATTGCTACAAGAAAGAGAAAAGAAACATGCCCCCCAAATCGGACGGAACTTACGCAGGTTGTATTTTCTGTCCGATTTTTTTTGCCCTTTTCAAACACCAGTTATTTTTGACCGATAAGAGCCCTGCGATACTCATAAAATGCTTCCCTGGAAGCAATATAGGGATCAAAGGAGAAACGCCGCAGATCTTCATACAGATTGGGATGAAGAGATAACTTATTGACTCTGGTTGTACTGTAATAGGCAAAATCAAGATATCGGTTTTCATGGAAATAGGGTACCGGATGACTGTAGATATCCACGACAAATCCAACCGTATCCCTGCTGTTTGACGGTCCGAAAATCGGCCAGCAGAAATAAATTCCTTCCCCCACTCCCCATTTTCCAAGCGTCTGACCGAAATCCGCTTTTTTAAACACCATATCAAACTCCTGGTCAGCCACATCCCCGAAACCGTATACACCGAGAGTGGAATTAATGACAAACCGGCCGAGAACCCTTCCGGCACCCTCAAAATCCCCTGCAGCAATGTGTTCAACAACCGTATGGGACTACTCATATTACGAAAGAAATTACCGATACAGACACGAAGTTCTTCGGGCAGCACCCAGGAGTAACCATCGGAAACCGGTTTAAGAACCCAGTCATACAACTTGTCATTGAATTCAAAAAATACCCTGTTCATCGGCTCCAGGGGATCACTTATTTCAAAATCTTCCCGGTCACCGAATTCATCAAATTCATCATCGTCAACAAACTCATCAGCCAGCAGATCCGGTACATTGTTATCTTCCGCCGCACAGGCAACAGTCGTTTGTAAAGGTGAATAAGCCAGAACAGTAAATATCAGGAAAATTCTAAAAATAAAAATCATCGCCATCCTTTTTCTCATTGAGGTCCGCTTTATCATTTTTTCCATGAGCTCCACTCTACTCCACAATTCTGACAATCTTCCTACAAAGACCATATTTTCTCATTTTACAGCTGTAAATCCGGGTTCAAACCATAAACACAAACAGTCCTGCAATTATAATAAGAAACGAAAACGGAATAACAAGGGCCTTGGAACTGAGAGGGTCCCCGGCAAGCGCCCGCTCAATCACTCTGTATGTGGCATACAGGGATGCAAAAAAACCACCCATCACAGTCAAAGTTTTCAAGACAGCCGTACTGTCCTGACTGAGCAGACGGATATGTTCATAACTGAAAGGCAGCCCGAGCCACTCCTGAACATTGGGCAGAATACGCCCGGCACCACTAACAAAAAACTCAAGGTGAACGGCCAGATACCCACCAAGAATCATGGGAATAAAGCCATAGCCGAAAAGTGGCAGCAGCAGTTTCTTATCCATTTTGGCATAAAGACATTGCAGGCTGACCATCAGGTAATACCCTGACTGAAAGATAAAGATACAGAAAAAAAAGATAAGAGACGCAGCAAAAAAATCAGGCACCCCGAGGCCGACTGCAGAAAAAACGGAGACCAGCCACTCTGTCAGGCGCGAAAACTCATCTTTCAGGGCAAATGGAAAAAAAATGGCGGTCATGGAAACAACAAGAAAACTGTCGGCGTTCCGGGGTGTGGCAAGGGCCCACAACTCTTCGGGAGCTAGTCGGATATTCAGTTGAATTGAGCTGTTATCACAGTTCTTTATACACTTGGCACACATGATACAGTCCCGATTGTTATCGACCAGGTATGGATGGCGGAACATGGGACAGCCGGGAACAAATGAGTCACCGGCAAAACAGGAATGATCCTTACAGCGGTTCAGACAGACATGGCGGTTTGCGCGGAGCTCGACAATGGATGGCATGGAAAAAATCGCGTTCACAGCCCCCAGAGGACAGAGATAACGGCACCACGTCCTTCTCGAATAAAGCACACTGGAAACCAGGGAACCGATGGTTATGATCAGAATAATGCCACCGGTGAGATAAGGACTGTTGTATGCATCCCAGACAATTTCCACCCAGAAGACAACAATACAGAGCAGGGCCATTATCCAGCCGGAGTATTTTTTTATAAAAAGAGGTGTTTTTCGGCCTGGCCTGAGCAGGTTCTGAAGAATTGTTCCGGGAACAGCCAGGGTACAGACACTGCACCAGGTTCTGGCCAGAAAAAAGAAAGAAAAAAACATGAGTGGCCAGCCAATGTACCAACCCAGGGTCAGACCGGCATTGGACTCAGGATTCTTCGGTCCGAAAAAGAGCGTCAAAACAGTTACCAGGAGGAAAAAGCCGACTATAACCTGGGGTACCCTGGGAAAGACAGTGCTGCGAAAGAATTTCCCGACCCATGACACACGCAGGAGATTATACTCCCACTTCCCTTCAGTCTTGGGCAGACCAAGAAGAATCTGCTCCGGCAGGATTTCGTCCCTTTTGGCCAGCATCACTGCCCGACGTATGACACTCGACAGCTCGGTCAGGTTCCCGGGCCAGTCATAGTTCATAAGAATACCGAGTGTTTCCGGGCTTACTTTTGTAATTTTCTTACCGTATTCCTTGCTGTACTTCCCGAGATAAAATGAAATAAGTCGCGGAAGATCCTCCTTGTGCTGACGCAGGGGTGGAACTTCAAAGTTCTGTTTTTCAAGGAGATCCAGCATGCGGGGAATGAACTTCTCCGTACTGCTCAGAAAATACAGGGGATGGTTCGAAAGAAAAACAACCCTGGACTGCATTGCCAGCAGACGGTCGGTATCCATATGGGTATAGGTACTGCTTTCAATCGCCTTGAGCAATCGTTCCTGCAACCCGCTCTCCATGAGATGGGCATGGGTAAAAACCAGAGTACCACCTGAGGTCTGCTCGAGAATGCCTGCCCGACGGGCCCTTGCAAAGGGATAACCGCTCTGCTCAGTGCCGAACAGTTTTCTCTCCAGGCGCGGAGATTCAAATTCCCGCAGGTCAATCTCCCTGAACGGACCATCGGCCCTCGCCGACTGGAGATGAATCTCCCTGGCAATAATTGACTTGCCGGTTCCGGTTTCCCCCACCAGAAGGTACGGTGCATCGTTTGCAGCGAAGCGGTCGATCACCTCCTGGGTCTTTCTAGCTGTCCGGGATTGTTTAATCTCTTCATTTTTCCTGTCAATCAATCGACGGAGACGGGTAGCAGAAAACGATTTGTCCTTGAAAAGAATAACATCATCCGCACCCGAATCAACACCACCACCACGTTCTTCCCCCGCGGTATCCATCTGATCACGAAAGGCCACCCGCAGCCGTTCCGCCAGGAGAGCGTCAAGCCGGTTGTGGATTCCCGGGTTTGCCAGGAGAGACAGCTTGAAATAGCGCTTGTCAAAACAGATTACAACCAGATCGCACAACGCCCGTACCCCCACCGAGCGTGGTTTACCAGTGAGAATACCGGTTTCGCCGAAATGTCCACCTGGACCTATCCGACCAACGATACGGCCGACACCATCGTCACGGGTAAGCACAAGCTCAGCTTCACCAACAGCTATCACATGGAAAATATCGCTGGTGTCACCCTCCCTGTACACATACTGTCCCTGGGAAAAAAACTGCACCCGGGCCAGTTCCGCATAGGCCGCAAGTTCATGCTCCCCGATGTTCTGAAAGAGAACAGAGCGCTGCAGATTTTTGACGATATCCTCTCGTTTCATGACGATTTCATTGATTCATCACTGCAGGTTATATCTGCAGATAAGTCTCAATCACATCAGCCAGCAGGGGGCCACCGAATAGACATCCAGGATGTCATTGCTTTCCCTCCCGGGGAAGGTATCGGAACCGATCACCTTTGAGATGGGACTGGCCCTGAACTTTTCCAAGGATTTACCGGCCATAATCAAGTGAGTGGCAAGGGCCACCACATCCGCAGCCCCGGCTTCCAGACAGCGCTCAGCCGTCTGGATAATAGATCCGCCGGTACGAATCATATCATCACAGATTATGGCCGTCTTCCCCTTGACTACATTGGAAACCTGGCTGACAATGGTTTTGTCCGTATCGTACCGGTCCTTGTCCGCCGCCGTGTGAGGGCAGTTCAGAAAGCTCGCCAGGCGGGCCACCCGCTTGGAAAAGCCGTAATCAGGGGATACAAGCACGTAGTCCCTGAGACCGCTTGCCTGGATTTTTTTCACCACCAGGTTGTCGGTCCAGATATGTTTGGCCCTGATCTCCCCGGCATGGGCATGGAGAACCGCCTCAGAATGAAGGTCAACGAAGGCGACGAAGTTGGGTCGGGCCCGGAAAATCTGTCTGGTCCTGGTTACACCCTTGGGGATCTCATTGGACCCCGGCTTGGCCCGTTCCATGGTGGAATATCCAAGGTACGGAATAATCACATTGATGGAAGCGGCATTCCAGTAGCGTCCTCCGGATATGAGATCCAACAACTCCTGATGGGAACTGTCGTTATGGGTTGCTCCCAAAATGATCAGATCTTTTCCGGAAACAGGTTCAGGAAAAGCATGGTAGACCTCGCCGTCGGCAAACACTTTTCGCTCCATTTCCGTAAACCGGATCCACAATCTTTCCGCTAGCTTATTAGCCAGATCCGTGGAAGCCTGATTTGCCACAAGGACAATATTTTCCTTCACCGTCATTTTAATTTCTCCAAATGCCGCATGCTACAGAGCCGCCACTATAGCATCTCCCATTTCTCCGGTGCTCACGGTGGAAGACTTGTCCACCGCGATATCCACAGTACAGATACCCTTTTCAAGTGTTGTCTCCACCGCCTTGTCAATGGCATCCGCAGCCTCACCCTGACCAAGACTGTAACGAAGCATCATGGCCGCGGAAAGAATCTCCGCAATGGGATTGGCAATTCCTCTCCCTGCAATATCCGGAGCAGAGCCTCCCGCTGGCTCGTAGAGGCCGAATTTTTCAGTATTCAGGGAAGCGGAGGCCAGCAGCCCCATGGAACCCGTGAGCATGGCAGCCTCATCGGAAATAATATCACCGAACATATTACCGCACAGCATTACATCAAACTGGTGAGGATCGCGAACCAGCTGCATGGTGGCATTATCCACATAAATATGGTTCAGGGCCACATCCGGGTATTCGGCTGCAACCTCAATCACAACCTCCCGCCAGAGCACCATGGTGGTCAGTACATTGGCCTTGTCTACACTGGTCACCTTGCCTTTTCTCTTCCGTGCCGCCTCGAAAGCCATTCTGGCAATACGCTGGATCTCCGAACGGCTGTATCCCATGGTGTCAAAGGCCCGTTCATCCGGCCCAGCCCCCTCCCGTCCCTTGGGAGTGCCGAAATAGATGCCGGAAGTCAATTCACGGACACAGAGGATATCAAACCCCTCACCCACGATATCGGGCCTTAACGGGCATGCGGCGGTAAGAGACGGGAAGACCCTGGCTGGACGATAATTGCAGAACAGGTCAAAATGCTTTCTGAGCGGCAGAAGCGCTGCCCTCTCCGGCTGCTGCTCGGGCGGCAGACTTTCCCATTTTGGACCACCAACGGAACCAAAAAGTACGGCATCACTGTTTTCACAGATACGGAGAGTAGATGGAGGCAGGGCTTGACCATGATTGTCAATGGCAATTCCTCCCACATCAGCATACTCATAGGCCAGATCAAAGGAGAACTTCTTCTGAACGGCACCAAGTACCTTGATTGCCTCATCCATCACCTCCGGGCCAATACCGTCTCCCGGTAACACCGCAACTTTTTTCATTATTTTCACCTTTTTGAACTGCTGTTTTTCTGTAACTGATCACAGGGCAAGCAAGTTTATTAGATCAATCATCGTATTTTAAACATCTTTCTCTCCCGCCGAACCCGCAACAGTTGTATACACCAGAAATGCCCGCTCGGCACCGGAAAACGGCAGTGTTATTTCAACATTTTTCCTGAGGTTATATAATTTCTTCATTTTTCCACTAACAAGAGCAACCTCTTCCCGCCACCTGGGACCTTTCATGCAGATAATCTTTGCACCACCGGCAGAAAATCGCTGCACCATCCTCAGAAACATATCAATATCGGATACGGCTCTGGAGGTGATATCGGTAAAGTCATGGTTTTCCCCCAACCTCTGTTCATCCTCAATGCGACAATCAAAAATGGAAACGGACTGCAACCCGAGAACACGGACAATATGATGGAGAAAAAACACCCGTTTTTTTCGTGGCTCCACAAGGGTCAGATCGATATCCGGTCTTACCGCTTTACAGACAAGACCCGGAAAACCGGCACCGGTACCCACGTCAAGCAAACGGCACTTCTCTGATTCGAGCAGGGGCAGAAGGGCCAGGGAATCGAGGAAATGATTTTCGATAATCTGTTCATCACTACTGGTTCGGGATATAAGATTAACTTTACTGCTCCACTTCCGCAACTCATCAAAATAGAGCTCCAGCCTTTTACAACCATCACGGTCAACGTCCAGATCCAGGAGAACCAGACCCTCCTGCAACCGATCTCTGAAGCTACTTCCCATCATTTAACCTGGCAGTAACAGAGGCCCCGTGGGCCGTCAGCCCTTCAAGTTCAGCCAACCTGCGGATATGATCACCATCCGTCTTGAGAGCTGCCTGTGAATAACTGATGATGGAACTTTTCTTCAAAAAGGTTTCCACCCCGAGAGCTGAGGCAAACCTGGCAGTGCCCATGGTGGGCAGGACATGATTCGGTCCGGCTAAATAATCCCCTGCAGCCTCCGGTGTATGATGGCCGAGAAAAATTGCCCCGGCGTGACGGACATGGGGAACCTGGGCCCACGGATCGGCAATCATCAGTTCAAGATGCTCGATGGCAATGCTGTTCGCGATGTCAATGGCCTCCTCCAGACTGTCGACAACCAGCATGACCCCCCTGTCCCGAAGAGCTTTTTCGGCTATCTCCCGTCGGGACAGCGCAGGCAGTTGACGGTCAAGTTCTGCCAGGACTTCGCTGCAGAACGTTTTTTCCGTAGTGATCAATATTGCCAGGGCCAGAGGATCGTGCTCCGCCTGGGCCAGCATATCCGCTGCGGCCGCTGCCGGATCAGCACTATCGTCAGCCACGATCAACACCTCGGATGGCCCGGCAATCATATCAATACGAACCATACCGGAAACCTGTCGTTTCGCCTCCGTGACATACTGGTTACCGGGACCGACAATAACATCCACCCCCGGGATAGTCTCAGTGCCATAGGCCAGAGCGGCAATAGCCCAGGCGGACCCGGCCTTGTAAACCTCGACGATACCCACTTCCTGGGCGGCAACGAGCAGATATGGATTTATACTGCCGTCGGCTGCTGGCGGTGTCACCATGACCCGCCTGTTTACCCCCGCAATGGCCGCCGGAATACCATTCATAAGAACAGATGAAACAAGAGGAGTGGAGCCACTCTGCCCACCGGGAACATACAATCCGGCAGAATCCACAGGCCTCACAAGTCTGCCAACAATGGTTCCGTCCTCTCTGGTCTGCAGCCAGGAATCTTCCATCTCCCGCTCATGAAAACTCTCGATCCTGTCAATGGCCACAGAAAGCGTTTCCTGAAATTCCGGCGTTACCTTATCGTAGGCCTCCTGCAACTCCAGGAAATCGACCTGCAAGCCCGAAACAGTCAGTTCGGGGGCATCATATCGGCGTCCATAATCGACCACCGCTTTATCTTTTTTTTCTCGAACCGCCTGTAATATCTCTTCCACTACCTGCTGACAGGAAGTGTCGGCAGCCTGGAAACGATCGAGCAGATCCGCAACCACACCTTCACCGGCAGAAGTTGCAAGATCAACTGGTGTAATAAGCATAATTTTCCTTTTTTCTGATCACATTGAATCGTAACTGATCACAGGGCAAGCAACTCACCCTGATTTTCGGACTGAATCCATAAACTTCAGGGTACCTTGAAAAATTAAAAAGCACAGCATATTGAGCATATGTGAGCATTTTTCATTTTTCTGTGACGCAGAGATCGGACGAAAAAGCAATTTTTCAAGGTGGCCTTCAGCCAGACAAGAATATCAAGCTTACCATATGAAGACAACAGAAAATGGAAAAGAAGAAAAATGGACTCTGGACACTGCCCGGGGAAGTATCCAGAGTTGAAGAAATGAAAATGCGGAACTCAACCAATACGTTTTCTGGCAATACTCTCCGCTGCTTTTATAAGAGGATAGGCTGTCGGTGGGGCTGTCAGCAGGGGATGGGTTCCTATCTGTGAAGTCAGCACCGCGTCAACCGTCATTCTGTTCTGAATTATGAACCCGATAAGATTGGTGAGCTCACCAACGGATGACCCTCCATAGACCTCACCCCCGAGAATAATGCCGGAATCAACAGAGGCGATCAGTTTGACAATCTGTACATGGGTGTCCGGCAAACTTCCCGGATGACGGTCAATCCCCTCGAACAGGCCGGTCACAACCTCAAACCCTCTCTCATTGGCCAGGTTTTCCGTCACACCGGCTGCACCAAAAGCTTCATCACCAATGGCCGTACAGAAGATGGACAGTGTCCCGGTAAAGGAACGAACTGTCGACAGTTTGTAGAGATTCATCCCGGCAATTCTTGCTTCAGCACAGGAAGTGGAAGCAAGCATGGTCCGCTTTGGAGTCCTGGTAATGAAACTGAACTTTTCGGCACAGTCTCCCACGGCAAAGATATCGGGGTTTTCCGTGCGCATATATTCATTCACCCGGATAAAACCCAGGTCATTCACGCCAAGTCCCGCGTTTTTCGCCAGTTCAGAATTTGGCTGATAACCAACAGAAAGAATAACGGCATCAGCATCCAGTGTTTCTCCGTCATCGAGCAGCACGGCCGAGACTTTTCCGTCTCCCACTATTTTCTGTACCTTTCTGCCACTGACTATTTTAACACCCCTTTTCCGCAAAGCCTCCTCTGCCTTCATGGCCAGTTCTTCATCAAAGGCCAGGCTCAGCACATGGGGAAGCAGTTCAACGATGGTTACATCCTTGCCGGCCTTGACAAGCTCATCCGCCATTTCCACACCGATGAAGCCACCACCTATCACAACCACTTTATTACACGATTCAAATTCAATCGACTGGTTATCGAGATACTCCTTGTTCTTGGGAATAAAAAAGACATTTTCCAAATCCGTACCCGGCAGCCACCCAGGCTGTACCGGTGTGGAACCCGTTGCCAGCACAAGTTTTTCAAACTGCAGAACAGAGCCATCGGCCAGACTGCACGTTTTTTTCTCCTGATCAATGGAGACAGCTTCCCCGACAACCAGATCAACCCCGGCACCGCTCAGAACCTGATCCGGGACTACGTTTTTCTCACTCCCGCCGAGAGTACCGAACATATACGGGATCCCGCAGGGAACAAGAACCTTTTCCTCTTTTCGGATCAACATCACTTTCCTGTCCGGATAAAAACTCCTTGCCGTTGTTGCTGCAACAATACCCGCAGCACTCCCACCGATTACCAGCACATCAATCTGTTTCATCGCCTTCTTTCCTGTAAATAAATTTTGTATATTTTCATCCTGTTACAAATACCACAACAGGTCATGCCGTAAATATTTCAGCCAGAAAACTCCAGCCGTGGCTATAGTAATCATTAATTATTTTTGTGCATATGATTATTTATCATTTTTCTGTTCTTTTCTGAAGACCACTGAAAATGACATTCATCTTTCTTTTAAAAGAATTCATGGTTAAACTGTAGTGCATTGCAGTTTAAACAATTTTGATATTCCTGAATCTGCAAGCGGATACCTATAGGACGGCAAGGATTTATTAGTGCCTTACTCCTGAATTTCTGTCATAAAAAACAAGATCATTGCGCATTCAGGATGTTTAGCAGAATTTTCAGTGAGGAGCAGATTTAATGGATTTTGAACCGAAATGGATTGCCTGGGAAATAACACGGCGCTGTAATCTCAAATGTGTACATTGCCGTTCTTCATCAGAACTGGAGGCACGAGAACACCCGGATTTCACCTTTGATGAGGCAAAGGCAATCATGGATTCCATTGGTTCCTATGCCAGCCCCGTCCTCGTTCTGTCCGGGGGGGAACCGCTGCTGCGTGAAGATGTTTTTGAAATAGCCGAATACGGGGGAGCCAAAGGGTTTCGCATGTGCCTTGCCACCAACGGCACCCTTGTCACCGATGAGATCTGCCAGAAAATCAAGGATGTGGATATCAAGATGGTCTCTTTAAGCCTGGACGGGGCAAAGGCGGAAACCCACGACAATTTTCGCAATCAGAAAGGGGCTTTTGACGGCACCATGAATGCCATTGCCCTCTTTAAAAAATATAATATTCCCTTTCTTATCAACTCTTCCTTTACCATCCGTAACAGAAAGGAGGTTCCCGAAATATATCAACTCGTCAAAAAACTGGGAGCCACCGCCTGGTATATGTTCATGATTGTCCCCACGGGCCGGGGGAAGATATCATGGAGGAACTTATCCCGGAAGAAATTTACGATGAGATGCTGGAATGGCACTATGAAATGGAAAAAAACGAGGATGAAATCCTTATGCGCCCCACCTGCGCTCCCCACTACTATCGTATCGTCCGCCAGAAGGCCAAAGAAGGAGGAGAGCAGTTCAAACGCCGGAACCTGAAGTTCTCCACCGGGGGATCCAAAGGGTGCCTGGCGGGACAGCTTATCTGCCTGATTGATGTGGACGGAGAGGTACTGCCCTGCTCCTATTTCCCGAAATCAGCCGGTAATGTCAAGAAGACACCGTTTAAAACTATCTGGGAAGAATCTGAACTTTTTCTTCAACTCCGGGATTTTAAAGGGTATAAAGATAACTGTGGTCAGTGCGAATATGTCAACGTCTGCGGGGGTTGCCGGGCCAGGTCCTATGCCATGACCGGAGATTTTCTTGCCCAGGAGCCTTTCTGTAGCTATATTCCCGGAAAACTGAGAAAAAAAACCTGAAACAGTTTCAGGGCACCAATAACAACTATCATTTAAAAACTGGACACTATGAACGACACTTTTCTAAAGGCGTGCCGTGGCGAAAAAACCGACTATACACCCATCTGGATGATGCGGCAGGCAGGCCGCTACCTGCCGGAATATCAGAAAGTCCGTGGGAATGTCACCTTTCTTGAACTGTGCAAATCTCCTGAGCTCTGTGTTGAGGTCACCCTGCAGCCCATTGATATCCTCAATATGGATGCAGCCATTCTCTTTTCGGATATCCTGATCCTCATGGAGGCCATGGGAGCGACCCTGGAATTCCACGAGGGCCGGGGCCCGGTTTTCCCAAAAACCTATCGAAACCGACAGGAAATAGAGAAGCTCATCCTCCCCGATCCCGACGAAGCCACTGGTTTTGTCATGGAAACCATTCGCCTGCTCAGGGGAGAATTGAAGGTTCCCCTGATCGGTTTTGCAGGCGCACCTTTTACCTGTGCCACGTACCTTATTGAAGGGGGTTCCTCCAAAGTATTCTGGGAAACAAAAAAAATGATGTTCACCCGGCCCGATGATTTTCATCTGCTGATGGAAAAAATCACCGATGCCACCGTCCTCTATCTCCAGGCTCAGGCCAGGGCCGGGGCACAGGCGCTGCAGATCTTTGATTCCTGGGCCGGGATCCTCGCCCCCTGCGATTTTGCCGTCTTTGCTCTGCCTTATGTTCAGAAGATCATACAGGAATTGCAGCAGTTTGATATACCCATCATCTATTTCGCCAACAATGGAGCAACTCTTCTTGATCTTTCAGTCAGCTCAGGGGCCGATGTTATCGGTCTTGACTGGCGAATCAACATTGGTGACGCCATCCGCCGGGTCGGTAGGAAAGCTGTCCAGGGAAATATCGATCCCTTTGCTCTGCTGCTGCCGAAGCAGGAACTGAAAGCGCGTATTGCCAGGCTGCTGGACGACGCAAAAAACGCCCATGGCCATATCTTCAACCTGGGTCACGGTATCCACCAGTTTACTCCACCGGAGCAGGCAAAACTGGCCGTTGATCTTGTCCATGAACTGAGCAGCAGGTAGATGAACATTCCTGTTCCATCCGTTGGCCAGTGCCTTGAGTTCATGGAACGCTACCGGATGCTTGACAATATCCGTGCCCATTCCCTCCAGGTGGCAAAAGTGGCCCTGGTATTGACGGATGGGCTTCGTGAAGCCGGTAGAGCACTCCCCCTGCCTGAAAAAGATATTGTCCTTGCCGGAGCACTGCTCCATGACATTGCAAAGACGCGGTGCTTGAAAAGAAAATGCCGTCACGACCTTGAGGGAGAGGCAATCTGTACCGAACTGGGGTATCGCGAAATTGGCCGTATTGTCAGGGAACATGTCATTCTCGAAAATTTTTCGGTAGAGCACTATTTAAAAGGTATCTTTCAGCCCCGGGAAATCGTTTACTACGCCGACAAAAGAGTGCGCCATGATGAGATCGTTTCCCTGAACAGTCGCCTGGCCTATATTATCGAACGCTACGGCAACGGAGATCCCGAAAGAGAAAAATACATCCGCAGAAATTTCAACCAGTGCCGGGAACTTGAACACTACCTCTTTGTCTTCCTTGACTTCACTCCCAATGGGGTTGAAAAACGTGTGCGAAAAAGAGATTTTGACTTTTTCTGAGAATTATAATTGACAAGAGAGATATAAGGTTTATTCTTAAACAAGAATTAATCTTAATTAATGGCAAAAGAAATGGATATGTCCATAACTTCCGACGGACAATTTGATCATCTGAAACGGATCTGCAATGAAGCGGGGATCAAGCTGACTCACCAGCGTCTAGAAATTTTCAAGGAAATGGTGGCCGCCAAAGATCACCCCTCCGCGGAAGCGATTCACAGACGTCTGCAAAAGAAACTGCCGACCATCGCCCTGGACACGGTCTACCGGACCCTGACCACTTTTGATGAACTCGGTATCCTCAGGAAACTGAGATTGACAGGTGAACGCACACTTTTTGATGCCAACCTGGATCGACATCACCATTTTTTCTGCACCCGCTGCAAAAAAATTGAGGATGTCTACTGGCCTGAATTTGACAATTCATCCCTTCCGGAAGGGATTGGTTCCATCGGCAAAATCAGAGCCCGCCATCTGGAGCTCCATGGCTTGTGCAAAAAATGTCTGGCAGAAGGTAATGAGTGAAAAGGGTGATTTTTTTTTGCCCTATTTATAAGATTGATTCTTATTTAGTTTGAAAAATAAAATAATATTAATTCGTATTAAATTACAGAGGAGAACACCATGAGTAAAACAGTTGAAAACCTCAAAGCCGCCTTTGCTGGAGAATCCCAGGCAAGAAATATGTACACCTTCTTCGCCAAGGTGGCCCGAAAGGAAGGTTATCATTATATTGCAAAAATTTTTGAAGAAAGCGCAGCCAACGAAGAACAGCATGCCAAAGATCATTTCAAACTGCTCAATGGAATAGGAGATACAATTGCCAATCTGCAGGAGGCCATTAATGGTGAAAATTACGAGACTACGGAAATGTACCCGACCTTCGCAAAAGAAGCAGAGGAAGAAGGAAACAGTGAGGCTGCCAGTCTCTTCAGGCAGATAGCCAGGATTGAGGCCCACCATCGCGACCGCTACCAGCAATGCCTGGACATGGTAAAAGCAGGCACTGTATTCAAAAGGGATGAACCAATCCGATGGAAATGCTCAAAGTGCGGTTTTACCTTCGATGGCCAGGAAGCCCCACCAAAATGCCCATCATGCAAGCACGCCAGGGATTACTTTGAACCGGCCAATATGGATATTCCATAGCCTGCAACAGCAAACCTGCCTGAATCAATGACGTCAGATTGGAATATTGTCAGAACAGTTTGATTCCCTCATGGATTCAACAACTATTCAAGGAGAAACAAATGGGCACCAACAAAGAACACAAGAAAAATGAAAACAAAAAACTTACAACTAACGGTGGCGCACCAGTCGCCGATAACCAGAATGTGATGACTGCGGGGCCCCGTGGCCCTCAACTTCTGCAAGATGTCTGGTTTCTCGAGAAGCTGGCTCACTTTGACCGGGAGGTGATCCCCGAGAGGAGAATGCATGCCAAAGGCTCAGGAGCGTATGGTGTTTTTACCGTCACTCACGATATTACCCGCTACACAAAAGCTGCGATTTTCTCGAAAATCGGCAAAAAAACAGAACTTTTTGCCCGTTTTTCAACTGTTGCCGGTGAACGGGGAGCAGCAGACGCAGAACGCGATATCAGAGGCTTTGCCCTTAAATTTTATACGGAACAAGGCAACTGGGACCTGGTGGGAAATAATACACCTGTCTTCTTCCTGCGGGACCCTTTGAAATTCCCCGACCTCAACCATGCGGTGAAACGTGATCCCCGCACCAACATGCGCAGTGCGAAAAACAACTGGGATTTCTGGACTCTGCTGCCCGAGGCCCTGCACCAGATCACCATCACCATGAGTGACAGGGGCATTCCTTATTCCTATCGCCATATGCACGGTTTCGGCAGCCATACCTTCAGTTTTATAAACGGAAAAAATGAAAGGTTCTGGGTGAAATTTCATTTTGTCAGCCAGCAGGGAATTAAAAACCTTACCGACGACGAAGCGGAAGCGCTCATCGGCAGAGACAGGGAGAGCCACCAGCAGGACCTATATGACAATATCGACATGGGTAATTTCCCGAAATGGAAGCTCTTTGTACAAATCATGCCCGAAAAAGAGGCAGCCACCTGTCCTTACAACCCCTTTGACCTGACCAAGGTCTGGCTGAAAAAGGACTATCCACTGATCGAAGTGGGAGTTCTGGAACTCAACCGCAACCCGGAAAACTATTTTGCCGAGGTGGAACAATCCGCCTTCAATCCAGCCAATGTGGTCCCGGGAATTGGTTTTTCCCCGGACAAGATGCTCCAGGGCCGCCTCTTTTCCTATGGTGATGCCCAGCGATACCGACTGGGTGTCAATCACCACCTGATTCCGGTGAACGCACCCCGCTGCCCATTTCACAGCTACCACCGTGATGGTGCCATGCGGGTAGACGGGAACCACGGCAGCAGACCCGGATATGAACCAAACAGTCATGACGAATGGCAACAGCAACCGGATTTCGCGGAGCCTCCCCTTGGTCTGGATGGCCCAGCAGGTCACTGGGACCACAGGGAAGATGATGATTATTTCACCCAGCCTGGTCTTCTTTTCAGACTGATGAGTCCTGAACAACAGCAGGTTCTCTTTGAAAACACGGCCCGAGCCATGGGAGATATCCCGGAATCGATCAAGATCCGGCACATTAAAAACTGTCTCCAGGCGGATCCCGCCTATGGAAAGGGGGTCGCGGATGCGCTATCCATTTCCCTGGATGGACTGACCTTGGGTTAGTATGAATCCTGTAATCAGCAGGTTCGCAGTGCAGCCGGTGCCCCGACTTCCATCACAGGTCACCGGCTGTCTTCTCATACCACCAGTTCTGCAAACGCTTATTGAACCGGCCCGAGGTTTCTTCATCAAAGACCGTATGTTCCTGGAGCAGTACTTTTTTTTCACTATGGATAAAACTCCTGAGCTTGGAAAACAGTTTCTGCCTGGCTTCATGCTCAGTAACTCCACAATACTCCATTTGCTTCATTTCACGATCTGCTCTCTCTGCCAGCCTGGAGGCACCGCGAACCATCAGAGCAAAATGAATCTGTTCATGCTGAAGCACATAAGCGAAATGTTTACGCTCCAGTTGCGGGTTCCACCAGGAATTTTCAGGAAACATGACAGCATCAAATCGCAGGGAAATTATCTCACCGCAATGCTGTCGCCCACTGCTGTTCTCGGCAGGATATATTCTGAATTGAGAGTTGACCGACGAACGGATAGAAAGAGCCGAATAGGCGTTAATCCGGCCCTTTTCATGAACCAGCCTGGCTGGAAGTTCTTTTGCTCTGAAGTCCGCGCGTGTCAGCTTCCGATACAGAATAAAGGGACCGGATGAAAGCTCATCGGCCCCCGTACTGATATATGGTGTCGCGAACTCCGGAAGCCGGGTGCATTCTGCAGTGAAACAGCAAAGCAACAGCAGGACTGTACATCTTCCCCTCATCCCGGCCCCCAGGTTTGTGAATGTATAAAACCATATCACAATTAAAACTCGAACCTCACCCCGGCGGAAACCATATGCAGACTTATATCATCAAGTGCAAGAATTGTGGAATAATCAATAAAAGCCTGAATTCCTCCCGGAAAGACTGCCGACAACCCGGTGCCGAAATTAATAAAATCACGATCAGGATCATCCGTTGGAATGACAATTCTGTTCAATGAATCATAGGCACTGTCGACAACCGCAAAGCGGGCATTGATATTACGCGAATCGTTTTCATATTCATGTTCCCAGTCCACACGAACATACGGAGTCAGGACAGCTTTTGATGTGTTAATGGCCCGAACCAGATGTACTCCAAGATTTGTTGCCAGGGACTTGATGTCCTGATCATCCACCTGGAGAACAAGACCGAAGCCAGGTGCGGTACTGCTCCCCCTGAGACTTTCAGTATAACCGTCGATTGAGGAATCAAGGTACTTGACCTGACCAAATGGGGTAACGCTGAATCCGCCATAAGTGAGGGTATACCCCGTACCGAGACTGACAGTAAAATCATCGGCATCGGTATTTCCATCAAAAACATGGTTGACTGTTGTCGTGCCACCGGTTTTTGCGGCAACATTATACCGCATATTTCTGACCGTGTCATAATCACTGGTCGCGTACCCGGCAATGAAATCCAGGTAGAACTCTTTTAAATAGTATGTTCCGTACACGGAAACCCCGAAAGCGTCCTGCTCCACATCTCCTCTGCCATTGTCAATTGTGGAATCGGTCACCCCGTAACTGAGAGCAACCCCCATCACCAGGGCATCATTTATACGGTAATCAACGCCGGAAACAAGGCTCCAGGAATCGAAATCAAATCCGGGTTCTCTGGAAGTTGCATCCTTATCCCCGGTTCCGTATGCGGCCGTAAGGAAAACTCCCCACTTCCCATAATCAATGACCTGGCTGAATCCACCATCCAGAGCCATAAACGTACTTTCTGAAAAATTCCCGGACCGGGTCTGATCATTTGCAACAAAGCTTTTCTCCACTCTTTCAGGCCCCTGCCATTGACAGGGTATGAAGGAGTAAGGGATGCCACGGAAACAGTCGAACGAGACCGAACCGTAGCCAGCCTTCCGGTCAGGGCAACACCCTGCGCCCCTGACAATTCAACCGTTGATGTGGACATGGATGATGTCTCATCACTGGTCATGGTATTCAGACCTGTCAGCTGATCTCCGGTCAGATCAGAAAAACTCTGCCCGGGGGCGAGTTTCAACTCGCCACAGCGAAAAAAAACATCCTGTTGAGCCGGTGTCAGGGCCGCTGGATTGGCAGTGAAAACCTTTTTCAGAGCCGGACACAGTTTTTCCACTGTCTGTGACATTTCCTCCGTGGGAGTCGCAGCATAGATGCTGGTGGAAGCCAGCGCCTGCAGCAGAACCGCAAAAGTGACCGGCCTGGTGAATGTTGATACATGAAGAACCATATTACCTCCTTGTTTCGGGAATAGTTTTCAAACAAGACCTCTGCCCGACTGGACGATCATAGAGTCGACTGAGCCTCAGAAATCAGCCTTTACTGTCTTTCGGAATAAAAAGGAAATCTCCCAACTCATGCCCGGCCCTGTTCAGGCCTGCATATTGTGGGACCTGGTCGTGCCCCATCCGGCTTGATACTTCCACAACTTTTTCAGTAACAGCCCGATGCAAATCAATTCCCAGCAATATTTTATCGTTATCACGCAGGGTTTCGAGAAGGGCCCTGGCAAACACGGAATGTTTACCGCCACCACCATCCAGAACCGGTTTGGTTTCTCCCGAACTGATAACAACCCTCGACTTATAGCTCGCCAGTTTCTTCAACCATTTACGATAGGATTCCTTCGATCTGCCGGCATCCAGACGGGTCAGGCTGGCCCTTGTCATAATTCCGGAATAACAGGCATCGGCAATAATCATGATCTGCTTGGCCGACATCAGGTTCATTATTCCGGTCACTCTGTCCGTCGGCAACCAGTTGACATCGTCGTCAAGATCAGCATCAACCGGCAGCCAGAACCCTTGCGTGTTTCTTTCCTCCAGAGTGCCGTGGCCGGCGTAATAGATGAGAAAATTATCCTTTTCAGTCAATTTTTTACGAAAGTCATTCAACGTGGAGAGGATTGCATGCCTGTCGGCATTCAGCAGTACGGTCACCGTAAAACCATACTGCTCCCGGAGCAGGCGACCAACTTCAGTGGCATCAGCCACCGCCGTTTTCAATGGCGGCAATCCCCTGTATTTATTATTGCCAATCACCAGAGCAAAATATCTGCCAAAGGCAATGGATGAGAGGTCATCGCCCTTCCCTCCACTGGCAAGAGATGCTCCTTCAGCAGAACGGTACTGCAGTGAGAACAGCGCCTTGTCTCTTCTGCCGTTTTCATCAACAGCAACAACCTCAACCTTCACCTTTCCCTTTCTCATGGGGAAAATCGCCCTGAAAAGACCATCCTCCTCAACAGGAGTAGGGCTGCCGTTTATTTTCAATTCCCTGAGCCCGGCGGGAGACCAGACCTTACCGGTAATTGTCCGCTTTTCCTCCTTCCTGTTTACCGGAGCTATCACAATTCCTCTGGTTCGCAGCAGTTCCGGATTAAGAATTTCAATACGTGGTCCAGGGAGATCAGCAAGTTTACGGTTCAGTGCGGCAAGATTTGTTTCAAAGGTTTTCGACCTGTTACGATACTCTTTTATTTCAGAAGAGAGAGCCCGGGCAACTTCTTCCTGACGGGTCAGTTCATTTTCCTTTTCCTGCAGACTCCGTTCGAGTTCGGCAAACCGTGCCTGAAGCTCTCCTTCCGCTGCACTGTTCCGGGCGACCGTGGAGGCCTTGAGCTGTTTTCTGACTCTCTCCAGCTCATCCTGGCGCCGGGCAACTTCCTGCTGATATTTTTTGATTTCGGCGGAACGTTGTTCCAGGTCCTGTCGGCTGGCCAGAATTTTCTCTTCAGCCTCAGTCATCTCCTTTCTGACCCGCTGCAGCTCCAACAGCTGAGCGCTGTTTTTCTCCTTGAGTTCAACAAGTTCAGCCCGCTCCTCACTGCTCAACTGTTCTCTCTGGACAATATCACCGACATTAACCCCGGAAGCCCTGCTGTACCAGGAAACAGCCCTGTCCATATTTTTTGAAACACCAAGACCATGTTCGTAGAGATAACCAAGGTTAATCTGGGCCCTCTTGTATCCCTTCTCTGCAGCCCGTTCAAACCATTTTGCAGCTAGATCATATCTTGGTTTTTCAGGCGGAGATTTCATATAAATCTCACCCACATATGTCTGGGCCTGGGGATCACCTGTTTCCGCTTCCACTATCCAGACAGCCAGGGCTGATTTATAATTGGCCCTGTCATACACAACATATTCACCACCACGAATTTCACAGTCACCCGCGGTTGTTTTCAACGGGCGCCGCGGACCGGCATAAATCATACTGCCAAGTTTTCTGACCTGGCCGGGAAGCAGACAATCTACTTCCATAAATACATCAGGATCTGTGGAAGGAAGAGAAATGACCGGGGTAGAAGTATCGGCTGAAGAAAAAGATCCGCTCTCTCTGCAGCCGAAAAGAGAACCCGACAGAAAAAGTAATACTGCCGAAAGAAATAGATAACGCGTTGCCCTCATTACATGCCCCCATGTTCATTTTTCGACATCTTCAAGAAACAACTGCAGCTCTTGACTGACAGGAAGAAACACTGCTGTTTCTGAAATGACGACCAGACAGAGTACCACTCTGTGATACTTTAGTAATAATACCTGTTCGCAAAAAAGCAATGAACAAAGGGGGTACAGCAAACAAAACCGGAATGACAATTATTTCTGGTTCGGATGATTGTCATCCGCAACCGCAGTCACAGCCTCCTCCGCAGCCACCGCTGGCAACCGCCCTGGCTATGGACTGGACAAGTTCACGATTATCGGCTGCAGCAATCTCTTCCACCCTGAATTCAAAAAAGAGGGGACACTGCTTTTGTGTGAGGCCCAGGCTGGTAAACAAATCTCCCCGCAGGTGGCCGAAAGTTTCATGCAATTCGCCAGCCGAAACAGAAAATACCACAGATTCTCCGACTTTTTTGTTGAACAGACGGGATTCAAAAGTGCAGAGGCCCTCGCTTCCCGCACCAAAAATAAACTCAAATAAAAGCGGCTGGGAAACGAGATCATATTTGTCTTCCCCACTACCTGCCCGAACGGAAACCTTTACCTTCATCATATTTTCTATACTTGCCATGTCTGGCCTCCTTGATATTGCAATATGTTTTCGTGACTGAAATCATCTAATGAATTATGATAATGCAGGATAGGATAAGTACAAGAATTACCCTGAATCCATCCCAGGAGGCTGTCCAGGAATGGTCTTTCGCCCAAACTCTTCAGATTTGTCAAAAAAATATCCTCGGAATATCAACTATATGCCTGTGGTATTTTTTTGACAAATCTTCGGTTTTGAACGAAATGCCTATTCTCGGACAAGCTCCTGGATAAACCTGTTGATTTAATCGAACAATCAACAAGCCCATAAAAAAGGAACAATGGACAAGAACAGGAAACAGGACAGATTCAACAAGGCAGGACTGGGAAAAACCGGCTATCGTCCCTTCTGGGTTCTCAATCTTTCCATTGGCATCAGAGCGGCACATCAGGTTGGAGCCGCCATTTTTCTGGCAGATTATCTCATCAACAGGGAATGGACCCCTCCTCCATTCTATCTTGGCCTGGTTATTCTCAGCGGTGCCGCCCTGGTTTTCACGGAAGCCATGCGACACAGACAACTGTACAGGGAAGTCTCGGGGATCTGTACTATTATCAAACTGCTGCTGCTCGGCGCAGCCTTCCACGGTATCCTGCCGGCAAAGGGAGCTGTGCTGACCGCCTTTATCCTGGCTTCCATCAGCTCCCATGCCCCGAAAATGTTCAGACACCGGCTGCTGTTCTGACCCGTATTTCTCAACAGTCCATGCAGCACCAGGTACACTGTTTTCGAAATTCAAGCTTTTTCCGGACAGGCCCTTGCAAACATTGTGTTTATGGAAAATGCGGGGTCAGACTGAAAAATTACTCATCCTGGTCAATTTTTATAATCCGGTCACCCGGCTTCAAGGCATCGCCCTTTCTGGCAAAAATTGATGTTACTATTCCACTCATTTCACACAGAATCGGCGTCTGCATCTTCATGGCCTCCATAATGGCGATACGATCTCCCATCAGCACTTCCTGGCCTTCATCCACCGATATTTCCACAATATTTCCGGCAAACGGAGAACGCATATCCCCCAGTTTGGCAAGATCAAGGATCTCTTCCTTGGTGAGAACCGGTTCACCTTTTTCTGAAGTTGCAACATCGGGTTTAAACTCAAAAATATGCTGATGATGGTCAACAGCCAGATAGACTGTGGTTTCCCCTGTATCTGTAACAGGAGAGGGACCAACCTCGATCATATGCTCCTTGCCCTGGTGATCCCGAAAGGCCAGTTTGTCTCCGACATCGAACCCTCCCCGGTGGAAAAAAATCGCAGGCGGCAGTACATAAACCCTGCCATATTTTTCTTCAAATTTAAAAAATTCCACCGCATCATTGGGATGTTGAAGATAGAGAATAAGCTGTTGATCGGTGGGTTCAACCCCTAGATGTTCGGCCAGAGCATACCGCTCATGGGCAAGATCTATGTTTTCAATGTCTTCCACACCGCCCTCTTCCTCAAGGACTTTTTTCCAATCGTCCCCCAGTACTTTTTCGTAAATCCACTCCTCCGGCTGGTAAAAGGGAAACGGGCCATATTTCCCGAGAAGCAGGTTGCGGAGGTCTCCTGACGGGTTGCCGTAGCGCTCCCCGCCAAGCACATTGGAAACTGCCGTCGTCCAGAGAATCTGTGATCCCGGTGTTACTGACCAGTAGTTGCCCAGCTCTTTCTGCACCCTGGGCAGCTCCTTATGGAGGATGTCCGGCATCTTGTCGAGAAAACCGCCTTTTGACGCCTGCTCCAGGCTCGATCCCATGGCACCGCCCGGCAGTTTATGAATCTGGACCGTGGGCTGAAACCCCTTGATCTGAGACTCGAACTGCTCATAATACTGACGCTGATCACGAATAACTTCCGATGTTTCAATCACCGCTTCCTCGTCAAGCCCGATGGGCACATGACCGAATTCGTTCAGGGCCTGAACCACACTGAGGATTGGCGGAGGACCGTAGTAACCGGTAAAGGCGAAATCGGCCGCATCAATAATGGTTGCACCGTTTTTCACTGCCTCAGTGATCCTGCCCACGTCGTTACCATCAGTGTTGTGCCCATGATAATGAATTGGAATGTCAGGATATTTCTGTTTGAGCGCATCCACCAGCCGTCCGATCCTCGTGGGAGTGCCGAGACCGCCATGATTTTTTATACAGAGGACGATGTCTTCCCCCGTCACATCAATTATTTCTCCCGCCTTGCCCACATAAAACTCATCGGTATGCTCCGGCCCCGTGGAAAAGCAAATACACGGTTCATTCAACTTGCCCGCCTTGCCCACCTCCTCGAACACGGCTATCATATTCGGCACATGATTCATAAAGTCAAAAGTTCGCCACACATCCACATATTTGGCAAATTCTTTTACCGTAAAACGGATCACGTTCTGTGGATAGGGTCGATAACCAAAGAGATTCACGCCCCTGCAAAGGGTCTGAAACATGGTATTCGGCATTGCCGCCCGGAGTTTTTTCAGTTTCAGAAAAGGGTCCACCTGTTTTCGCAGAATATCAACATGAATTGATGCCCCCCGGTGATCTCCAGTGAAAAATAGCCAGCCCGCTCTCTGGCTGGAGCTGCAAGCAGGTCCGTATGCAGCAGGATCCTGTTCTTGAAATCGGACTGGGACAGATCCCTTGCCGTATTTGTTATATAGTAGCCTTCAGCGTCTCTCAGCGTTTTGACAATATCGCCCGCCGCAGTACCCTGGTTAATTCTTGTCATGTTTCTTTCCTGTATAAAAATAATCTTCAAACCGCATAGGGGTTTTCTTTATAATAGTGGATCTCTGAAATCAGCTTGGCTAATTTGGCCACTTCACTGGCATCATCCTCATACACAAACAGATGGGGATGGGTATCAAGATACGAAGTGTCAAAATTACCTGAGAGAAAATCCTTTTCCCTGGCAATATTTTCATAGAACGGAATTGTGGTTTTTGGCCCTCTGATGGCAAAATTCTGCAGACATCGTCTCAACCTGCCAACGGTCTCCTCCCAGGTGAAACCATGCACCGTCAGCTTGACCAGCAGGGAATCATACACCTCGGGAATAATATAGCCCTGGTAAACAAAACCATCGAGGCGCACACCGAAACCACCTGTTGAGCGATAGACTTCCACAACCTTTCCTCCCTCGGGGAGAAAATCGTTTTTCGGATCTTCGGCATTGATCCGCACTTCAATGGCGTGGCCTCTCGTTTTGACATCATCCTGAGTAAAAGAAAGTGGCTGTCCAAAGGCCAGATTGATCTGGTTGCGGACAATATCAATACCGGTAATCATCTCCGTCACCGTATGCTCAACCTGAACACGGGTGTTGATTTCCATGAAATAGTAGTTGTAATCACTGTCAATGAGAAATTCGACGGTTCCCGCATTAAAATAATTGGCTGCCTTTGCAGCCCTGACAGCGGTTTCACAGATCTCATCCAGCAGACCCTTGTTCTCGATCATGGACGGGGCTATTTCCACAAGTTTCTGATTCCTTCGTTGAATTGAGCAATCTCGGGTTCCCAGGTGCAGAGTCTTGCCAAAACTGTCTGCCAGAATCTGCACTTCCACATGTTTCGGATTAAGAACCACCTTTTCAAGGTAAACGGAATCGTCATTAAAAGCGGCCAGCGCTTCTGAGCGGGCAACAGGAATCTGTTCCACCATCTCCTCGCTGTTTTCAATACGTCGAATCCCGCGTCCGCCGCCACCCGAGGTGGCCTTCAGCATCACCGGGTAGCCGTATTTTTCACCAAATGTCAGCGCCTCGTCAATACCCTCCTGTCCCTGGGAAAGATTGGGTGTTCCCGGAACCATGGGAATGCCGGCATCGGCCATGATTTTCCTGGCGATAACCTTGTTTCCGAGATTGGTTATTATCTCGGAAGACGGGCCGATAAAGGTAATTCCCGCCTCCTCGCATCCCTTGGCAAAAAACGGATTCTCAGCCAGAAAACCGTACCCGGGGTGAATTGCACTGGCCCCGGATGCCTTTGCCGCCTGGATCACTTTAGCAATATTGAGATAGTCACAACGTGGTCCATCCCCCAGCAGAATTGCTTCATCCGCTATTCTGATATGTCGAGACATTTCATCGGGCGCCTCATAAACAGCCACGGCATCATGGCCCAGTTCCTGAATTGCCCGGATCAATCGGATCGCAATTTCCCCACGGTTTGCTACTAAAATTTTCTTTTTCAATGGAACTCCTTACATATAAAAAATAACAATAAATAAACATTCAACCGGAGACAGTTGCTCAGAACAGGCAACCTCTTTTACCAAGCCCATTCTAATCAGTTTCCCTGAACAAATCAATCAATCAAATTATACTTAGCTTGCATTTCTCATCAGTTCAGGCGGCGTCAGGTCCAAAGTTTTCGGAGTTTGCGCCTTCCACCACCATTTCCAGTTGACGATTTCTCCTCTTTCAGGTTATATATTGTGGTTTTGCCTGGATCATGAGGGCTAAAAAACCCTTCCACGCAGTCCGGAATCCGTCAAGATGGCGGGAAAAGACCTTCAAAACCTTTACTCTCTTCAGATAACTAGAGGAAAATGTTAATGAAAGCACTAATTGCCCTGGAAGACGGCACGATCTTTGAGGGTCGTTCTTTCACCGGCCACGGGGAAGCTGTGGGAGAAATTGTCTTCAACACCTCCCTCAGCGGTTACCAGGAAATCCTCACCGATCCCTCCTATACGGGACAGATCGTCACCATGACCTATCCGCTCATCGGCAATTATGGTATCAACCCGGAAGATATGGAATCCGCAGCAATCCACCCGATGGCCTTTCTCATTAAGGAATATAACGGATTTCCATCCAACTACCGGTCCACCATGTCTCTTGCAGACTTTCTCCAAGATTATAATACTCTCGGAGTAGAAGGTTTTGACACCCGCGCACTTGTACGCCATATCCGCTCAAAAGGGGCCATGAAAGGTATTGTTTCCACAAAAGACCTGGACCGGAACTCCCTCGTCGAGCGGGCCCGCTCCTGGACCGGGCTCGTTGGCCGGAATATGGTCAAACGGGTTACCTGCGATGAACCTTACGGCTGGGCATCCAACAGGCCGGTCCCGGGAACGGATTTTTCCACTGCCCGAACCAAAAACCCAAATCCCCTCAGAATAGTCGCTTTTGATTTCGGGATTAAATTCAATCAGCTCAGATTGCTGACAGAGAAAGGTTGTCAGGTACAGGTTGTCCCGGCCACCACCACGGCTGACACTGTTCTGGCCATGAACCCGGACGGTATTTTTCTGTCCAACGGTCCCGGTGACCCCGAAGGTGTGGAAGGGGTTGTGGAGACGATCCGTTCCCTGCTTGGCAAAAAACCGATCTTCGGTATCTGTCTCGGTCACCAGATTCTCGGCCTTGCCTATGGAGGGTCCACCTATAAACTGAAATTCGGTCACCGTGGCGGCAACCAGCCCGTCAAGGATCTGGAAACAGGTCATGTGGAGATCACTTCCCAGAACCACGGTTTCTGTGTTGATCCCGAGAGCCTGGACAGGGAGAAAGTTGAGGTGACCCATATCAACCTTAATGACAACAGTGTGGAAGGAATGCGCCACAGAAAATTTCCGGCCTTTTCCGTCCAGTATCATCCGGAACACGCTCCGGGCCCCCATGACGCCGTCTATCTTTTTGACCGCTTTATTGAAATGGTCAGAAAGAATATCTGAAACAGCAACCGGACCAGCTTCACTCCAACCCTGCATTTCATTCATTCTTACCAGCATAGGATCATGCCGAAACGAACAGACATAAAGAAAATTCTCATTATCGGCTCCGGACCGATCATTATCAGCCAGGCCTGTGAATTTGATTACTCCGGCGCCCAGGCGGTCAAGGCCCTGAAGGAAGAAGGGTTCGAAGTCATTCTGATTAACTCCAATCCGGCCACCATCATGACCGACCCGGAGCTGGCAGACGCCACTTATATCGAACCGATCACCCCCGAGTTCGTTGCCAGGGTCATCAGAAAAGAACGCCCTGACGCCCTGCTCCCCACCCTGGGGGGACAGACAGCTCTGAATACGGCAATCAAGGTCGCGGAGACAGGAGTGCTGGACGAGTACAATGTGGAACTGCTGGCCGCCAATATCGAAGTAATCAGAAAGGCGGAGGGCAGGGAAGAATTCAGGGACGCCATGAGAAAAATCAACCTGAAAGTTCCCGAATCCGCCATTGTCCAGACCATTGAAGATGCCATGGCAGCCGGAGATGAAATCGGTTTTCCGATTATCGTCCGTCCCAGCTTCACCCTTGGGGGAACAGGCGGCGGAGTCGCTTACAACCGTCAGGAATTGAGAGAACTCTGCACTTCCGGACTTGATCTTTCCATGACAACGGAGATCATGCTGGAAAGAAGCCTGCTCGGCTGGAAGGAGTATGAGCTTGAGGTCATGCGGGACAGAAACGACAATGTAGTCATCATCTGTTCCATTGAAAACGTTGACGCCATGGGAGTTCACACCGGTGACAGTATCACGGTTGCCCCGGCCCAGACCCTCAGCGACCGGGAATACCAGAACATGCGGGACGCTGCTATTGCCATTATCCGGGAAATCGGGGTAGAAACGGGCGGCTCAAACGTTCAGTTTGCCGTCAATCCCGACAATGGAGAACTGATGGTCATCGAGATGAATCCGCGAGTCTCCCGGAGTTCGGCTCTGGCCTCCAAAGCCACTGGCTTTCCCATTGCCAAAATCGCAGCCAAACTTGCTGTGGGTTATACCCTGGACGAACTGCGCAACGATATTACCAGGGTAACCTGCGCCGCTTTTGAACCGACAATTGATTACTGCGTAGTGAAAATTCCCCGCTGGACTTTCGAAAAATTTCCGGAAGCTGACGATATACTGACAACAGCCATGAAATCGGTGGGTGAAACCATGTCTATCGGCAGAACCTTCAAAGAGGCTTTCCAGAAGGCCATGCGTTCCCTCGAAACAGGGCGTTTCGGTTTTGGCGGTGACGGAAAGCAGGTCCTGACCGATCTTGAGCAGGAGGACCTGGAAAAGGGCCTCAGACAGCCAAGCTCCAAACGGATTGCTGAAATCTACGAAGCACTCAAACGCGGCATGGATATCAATGAACTGTACAACCATACAAAGATCGACCCCTGGTTTCTCCATAATTTCAAACAGATTGTGGAAACAGAAAAAGAAATCCTGGAAAAAGGCTTCCAGGGACTGGACAGGGATTTTCTCCGGTTCTGTAAGGAGCGCGGTTTTTCCGACCAGCAGCTGGCCTTTCTCACCGGCACCAGTGAAAATGATATCCGCGAGCTGCGAAAGAAACTGGAAATCACTCCCGTATATAAACTCGTGGACACATGCGGAGCGGAATTTGAATCTTACACCCCCTATTTTTATTCCACATACGAACAGGAAAACGAGGCCATGGCCACCAATGGGAAAAAAATCGTCATCCTGGGTGGCGGTCCCAACCGTATCGGCCAGGGCATCGAATTTGACTACTGTTGTGTTCACGCCTCTTTTGCCTTAAGAGAAATCGGAGTGGAATCCATTATGGTCAATTCCAACCCGGAAACCGTCTCCACTGACTATGATACTTCGGACAAACTCTATTTTGAGCCTCTTACCCGTGAGGATGTGCTGAATATTATAGAACAGGAAAAACCGGACGGGGTCATTGTTCAGTTCGGCGGGCAGACCCCCCTGAACCTGGCGGTACCCCTGGAGCAGGCCGGAGTAAAAGTGATCGGCACCCAGCCGGATGCCATAGACAGGGCGGAAGACAGGAAACGGTTCCAGCAGTTTCTGCAGAAACTTGGCCTGCGCCAGCCGGAAAATGATACCGTCTTCACCCTTGAAGAAGCCATCAGCGCCGCGAACAGTATCGGCTATCCCGTGGTTGTCCGCCCATCCTACGTCCTTGGCGGCCGTGACATGCGAATCGTCTACAACGACCCTGGTATTAAGGACTTTATGCAGGCCATGGGCGGTGAACGTCTTGAGCACCCTGTTCTCATAGATAAATTTCTCCAGGACGCCATCGAAGTGGATGTGGATGCCATCAGTGACGGCACAGACACCATTATCGGCGGTATCATGGAACATGTGGAAGAGGCCGGCATTCATTCCGGCGACTCTTCCTGTGTGCTTCCCCCCCATACCCTGTCCGCTCCTCTCGTAGAAGAAATCAAGCAGGCCAGCAGGGCCATGGCCGTGGAACTGGGTGTTATCGGTCTCATGAATGTACAGTTTGCCGTGAAAGACGAGCAGCTCTATGTCCTTGAGGTTAATCCCCGTGCCTCCCGTACTGTCCCCTTCGTCAGCAAGGCAACTGGTGTCCCCCTGGCCAAACTGGCAACCAAGGTTATGCTTGGTGCCACACTGAAGGAACTGGGAATAACAGAAGAGGTTGAAATCGACCACTGGGCCGTAAAGGAGGCCGTCTTCCCCTTCGACCGTTTTGAAAATGTCGACACCCTCCTGGGACCGGAGATGAAATCCACCGGTGAAGTCATGGGTATCGACGACAATCTCGGCCTGGCCATCGTCAAATCCCACCTGGCCGTTGGCGCCACTCTGCCAAAATCAGGCAACGTGTTTATCAGTGTACGAGACGGTGACAAGAACAATATCGTCTCGGTGGCAAAAACCCTGCTTGACCTGAATTTCACCATACTGGCCACCAGTGGTACCGCGGCGTTCCTGCGCGATAAGGGAATCAAATGTACCCATATCAACAAAATCTCCCAGGGCCGTCCCCATATTCTTGATAAAATCCGTGACAACGAAATTTCATGGATTGTCAATACATCCCTTGGAAAACGAACAACAGAGGATTCCTACACCATCAGGAGGGCAGCCCTCGACTTTCATATCCCCTACACCACAACGACAAGCGGCGCAAAAGCCCTGGTCAAGGGAATGGGAGAACTCGTTAAAAATGAGCTCGGTGTGCAGCCGGTCCAGTACTTTACATGAGCCGGCACTGTGTATAGAGTAAACTTGCCAATTGCAAAAAATTAAAAACAGAGGATATAATAGAGTTCGAGGTGTTTCACACGTGACAAAACAGTATTATGTTTTACCATAGTGTCGGAAGAGTGAAACATTTAACCTGTGGGTACCTTAAAAAAATCAATCATATTAGATTATAACAAGAAACTTATTTCCCGGAGCCATTGGAGGCCTCTTTGAATACTTTTTACAAAAACCTGAGCATGTGGCTGGTCATAGGTCTGACTATGATCCTTCTTTTCAACCTGTTTAACAAGCCACAGAGCAATACGCATGCACTCACTTACAGTGAGTTCATCACCAATGTAGACAATAAGTCCATAAACAGGGTAACCATCAGCGGAGACACGATAACAGGTTCACTCCAGGATGGAACCCCTTTTAAAACGGTATATCCCGTCAGCGACCGGGAACTCATCCCCATTCTCCGCCAGGCCGGAGTGGATATCACCGTGAAAGAGGTCCAGAAAGACTCTGTGTTTATGACCATTTTTGTCTCCTGGTTCCCCATGCTCCTGTTGATAGCCGTCTGGATTTTCTTCATGCGCCAGATGCAGGGGGGCGGAAAAGGCGGGGCCCTTTCCTTTGGCAAGAACCGGGCGAAGCTGACGGAACAGAGTGACAACAAGGTTACATTCGCTGATGTAGCCGGTATTGACGAAGCCAAAGAAGAACTTGAAGAAATCATTGATTTCCTTAAAGATCCCGGCAAATTCACTGCCCTTGGCGGTCGAATTCCAACTGGTGTCCTGCTTGCCGGATCACCTGGAACAGGAAAAACCCTTCTTGCCAAGGCCATTGCCGGGGAAGCTGATGTACCCTTTTTCAGTATCTCCGGTTCAGATTTTGTGGAAATGTTTGTCGGTGTGGGTGCATCCCGGGTCCGGGATATGTTTGCCCAGGGTAAGAAAAATGCCCCCTGCATTATCTTTATTGATGAAATTGATGCGGTCGGTCGCCATCGGGGGGCAGGACTTGGTGGTGGTCATGATGAACGTGAACAGACTCTTAATCAATTGCTGGTTGAAATGGACGGTTTTGAAACCAATGACGGTGTGATCATTGTTGCCGCAACCAACCGTCCTGATGTTCTGGATCCTGCCCTGCTGCGTCCCGGCCGATTTGACCGCCAGGTTGTCGTACCTGTACCGGACGTGAGAGGTCGAAAAAAGATCCTGGAGATATACGCCAGAAAAACGAAGATGTCGGCGGAGGTGGACCTGGATGTTCTTGCCCGGGGTACCCCCGGTTTTTCCGGGGCTGACCTGGAAAACCTTGTTAACGAGGCGGCACTCATGGCCGCTCGCACCGGGGCAAAGGAAATTGATCTCGAATTGCTGGAAAAGGCAAAAGACAAGATCATGATGGGCGCGGAACGCCGTTCCATGATCATCAATGATAAGGAAAAGAAGGTTACCGCCTACCACGAGGCAGGCCATGCCCTTATTGCCTGGCTCCTTGAGGATACCGATCCCCTGCATAAAGTCACTATTATTCCCCGTGGTCGTGCCCTCGGTCTTACCATGCAGCTGCCGACGGATGATAAATACACCCATTCGAAGACCTTTCTGCACAATACCATCTGCATTCTTTATGGTGGCCGCATTGCAGAGCAGATCATCTTTAATGAAATCACAACCGGTGCCGGTAACGATATTGAGCGGGCCTCAGGTATGGCACGCAAGATGGTCTGCGAGTGGGGAATGAGCGATGACCTCGGCCCGCTGACCTACGGTAAAAAGGAAGAACAGATCTTCCTCGGAAAGGAAATCGGTCAGACCAGGGACTTCAGTGAGGAGACGGCGCGAAAGATTGATCAGGCGGTACGGAAAATAATTGACAACGCCGTTGAAACCGTGACCAGACTGCTCGAGGAAAACAGGGATATTCTGACCCGCATGGCTGAAGAGCTGCTGGAAAAAGAGACCATTGTGCTTGAAGATATCGAGGCCCTGATTGAAGAGTTGCGTCCGGGAAAATACACATTTAAAAAGAAAAAACCTCCCGTAACTGAAGAGAAAAAAGAGCCTGCCACTGAGCCGGAGAGCTCACAGGAGGATCGTTCAGCCCATTCTGAACCTGAGGAAGAAGAAACCGGACCGGAACAGGAATTCATGCAGACACCTGACCGGGAAAACGAGACTCCTGACGAAAAACAAGATCCCGACGAAAGGCAATGAAAAAACCAAAGGTCAAAATCATGGGGGTTCTCAATGTTACCCCCGACTCCTTTTCCGACGGCGGGAATTTCTCGACCCTTGACAAGGCTCTTGCTCAGGCGGATCGGCTTGTTGATGCGGGAGCAGATATTATTGATATCGGGGGGGAATCAACCCGACCTTTTTCTGAACCTGTTCCGGTAAAAAAGGAAATGCAGAGAGTCATTCCTGTGATTGCCGCCATCAGGAAAAAGCACACTGTTCCCATTTCCATAGATACAACCAAGGCACTGGTTGCGGAAGCAGCCCTTGGATCAGGCGCAGATATCATAAATGATATTTCTGCTCTCAGAAAAGATCCCAATATGATTGCCCTCGTCAGAAAAACGGATGTGCCGGTCATCATCATGCATATGAAGGGGAGTCCCTCAAATATGCAGGTCAAACCGGAATACGATGACGTTATGGCTGAAATTATGACTTTTTTTCAGGAGCGAATAGAAAAGATAACCGCTTGCGGAATAAAAAAAGACAGGCTCATCATCGATCCCGGGATCGGCTTTGGCAAAACCCTCCAACACAATCTGACCCTCCTGAAGGAACTGCACAGATTTTCAGAGTTTGGCCTGCCGGTGCTTCTGGGTCACAGTCGTAAACGTTTTCTTGGAGATATTACAGGGGTTGATTCGGAAGAAAAAAGAGATACGGCAACAGCAGTTGTCTCAGCCCTCTGCAGCAGGAAAAATATTGATATTATCCGGGTGCATAATGTGGCCGCCACCCGTGAGGCTCTCCTGGTGGCTGAAGCTGTCATGGCCGATCCTGCCTGAAGTGATGAAAAATGCGGGCTAACGTTGAACAATTCGATAGTTGAGAAAACTTATAAAACGATACAGGTAAGGAGAACTTCCGGTACCGATACAGACTATATCACCATCGATTAGTTCCGTCACACCACCTTTATCCTCTCCCCGAGAACCACCTCTCCCACCCGTGTTCCGCAGGCACTTCCCCTGTCAACCAGGTAGAATTTTCCGTCCTCACGCAGTTCAATCTGAAAATGTTCACGGGAAATATTCAGCAGATGACCGCGGTCAATAAGGTAAAGATCGTTATTAGGTTTGCTGTTCATATCTTTTTTGGGACGCTCAATAGCCTCCAGGCGACCATTTATTTTTGCAACCCTGGATTCCCTGCCCACCTTGAACGGAAATTCCCTGATAACGATCAGATCTTCGTCAATATGATTCACCGGCACAGCTTCAACTGCGTCCCCGGTGAGTGCCTTCAGTGCACCCTTCGGCAAATATCTTTCCAGAATCTCTTTCTTCTCATCCATAAAGATCCTTCATTTAAAAACGAAACAACCTCACACCTCACACCTCACACCTCACACCTCACACCTCACACCTCACACCTCACACCTCACACCTCACACCTCACACCTCACACCTCACATAAGCATATCTTTTCAGCTGCTGAATATCAAATGAATATCGGGGAAAACCTTGCATTCCCATTCTCCAGAGACTACTATTCGCGAAGTCATCGCACTCATTTTACCAATATTTTATTTGTATTTTCATATAATTATGGACATAACAATCCCGGAAAAACTTTCCATCGCCACAACCCTCAACCTCCCCTCCCACCAGGTAGACAAAACCCTTTCACTCCTTCTGGAGGGGGCAACCGTCCCCTTTATTGCCAGGTACCGCAAAGAGGCCACCGGTTCTCTGGATGAGGTTGCTATTGGACAGATCAGGGACGAATTCCTGAACCTTGAAAAAGTTAACAAGCGGCGGAATGCCATCCTTGAATCCCTGGAAAAAAACAATCTTCTGACAGAGGAACTGGCAACGGCACTGGCCGGAGCAAAGGACTTGACAGGCCTGGAGGATATTTACCTCCCGTTCAGACCCAAGAGAAAGACCCGGGCCCTGCAGGCAAAAGAAAAAGGACTGCAGCCACTGGCAGATATCCTGCTCTCCGGCAGGGGAAATAAAAAGGATATCAATCGGTTTATAAATCAGGAAAACAATCTTGCCACAGAAGAAGAATGCCTGGCAGGGGCATGTGATATCATTGCAGAACAGATCAGTGAAAACCTCACGAGCCGGGAAGTGTTGCGTGAACTGTTTTTCAATCATTCACTGATTACAGCCAAAGCAAAAAAGAACGCGACAGAACTTGAAGAAGGCGGAAAATTCCGGGATTATTTTGACTGGCAGGAAACAATCACAAAGGTTCCCGGCCATCGGATTCTCGCCATGTTCAGAGGGGAAAACAAAAAAATACTCTCTCTTACCATCCGACCGCCGGAAGAAAAAGCCATCTCCCTGCTCTTTTCCCGCCATGTCGACGATTCATCTCCCTGGCGACAGCAGCTCGATGAGGCCGCTAGAGACAGCTATAAACGCCTCCTCTGCCCTTCCCTGGAAAAAGAGGTGAGAAAAGCCCTCAAAAAACGTGCCGACCTGGAGGCCATTGAAGTTTTCGGCAACAACCTTCGCCAGCTTCTACTGGCTCCACCCCTCGGACAAAAATCCGTTCTCGCACTCGATCCCGGCTATCGTACGGGGGCCAAACTGGTCTGCCTTGACCGCCAGGGACAGTTGCTGGACAATACAACGATTTTCCCGACCCATGGGAAAAAGCAACAGGAAGAGGCAGGGAAAACGGTAAAAAAATATATCAAAACACATAATATTGAGGCCATTGCTGTTGGCAATGGTACCGCCGGCAGGGAAACGGAAAAATTCATCCGTTCCCTGGATCTTGACTCCTCCATCCTTGTGACCCTGGTCAACGAGGATGGTGCGTCCATCTACTCGGCATCAGAAAACGCACGCCTTGAGTTCCCGGACCATGATATTACCGTCAGGGGAGCTGTCTCCATCGGCAGACGACTCCAGGACCCGCTTGCGGAATTGGTGAAAATTGACCCGAAATCCATAGGGGTCGGCCAGTACCAGCATGATGTTGACCAGAATCTTTTGAAAGAACGATTACAGCAGGTTGTGGAAAGCTGTGTCAACAGTGTGGGGGTGGAACTCAACAGCGCCAGTGTGGAACTGCTCACCTTCGTCTCAGGATTAAACCGGACACTGGCCGCAAATATTGTTGCTTTCAGAAAGACAAACGGCCCTTTTAAAAAACGAAGTGAACTGCTGAAAGTCCCGCGTCTTGGCCCAAAAGCCTTCGAACAGTGTGCCGGTTTTCTGCGGATAACAGGGGGTGTAGAACCCCTGGACAACAGTTCCGTCCATCCTGAACGGTACAGGCTCATACGAAAAATGGCAAAGGACACCGGCAGTTCGGTTGCCGGGCTTATAACTTCCACTTCTGCCAGGAAAAAAATAGTCCTGGAAGAGTATATCGACGACTCCGTCGGTATGGAAACCCTCCTTGATATCATGGACGAACTCGCGGCTCCCGGTCGTGATCCGAGGGAAAATTTTCGCAGTTTTTCCTTTGACCGGACAATCCTCACAATTGATGATGTCCGGGAGGGTATGGTCATTCCCGCGATAATTACCAATATTACCAAATTCGGAGCCTTTGCCGATATCGGTATCAAGCAGGATGGTCTTATCCACATCAGCCAGATGGCCGATCGCTTTATCAAAGATCCCGCCGAGGTGGTCTCAATCGGTCAGCAGGTAAAGGTTCGGGTACTGCAGGTAGACAATGCACGAAACCGAATTGGTCTTTCCCTGAGAAATTGATGCCCCGGAAATAACATCCACAGGGTAGCTTGAAAATCAGCCCCCATTTTTCACTCCTTTCAAATTTGAGAAATGGAGTGAAGCCTATTTTAAATTGGGATTGGTAGGTGGACTTGCTTGCGCATTTTAGCTTTACCACCTCCTCTATGGAAAAACAGTGGGAGGATGGACCTTGCTCTTGCCTTTATGGGGGCGAGGATTCAAGAGAGAAATCGTTCTACCACCCTTGGCCCCATATCACGGGGATGCCGTTTTTTATCATAAAAATAGATATAGCGGAGAATCCATTGACAATAGGTCTTCTCCGTCGACAGTGCGTAGTGATAATACCGCATGGTTTCACGCACTTGATCGAGCAATTTCAATTTTCTGTCCGGAACAAATTTCTTCTTGCTTTCCATGTTAGGCATGATAATATCAGATATCATGGAAAATTTGAAGAAAAATGATAAGCATGGACATTTTTTTCCAGTTTTACCCTCCTGATATGGGATATAATGGAAAAACCGGTCCAGATATAGGGTAATATGATGTCTGGTGTCCATGTATTAATACTGTTGGGCTTTAAAGATGAACATATTTGGAGAGAACTAAATGCCTCATATAAGCCTGAGTTTTTATAATAATAATGGTATTTATTTTTTAGTGTTTTTTGTGATGCCATTAGTATTTTTTTATAAAACACAAATCATTAACTTTGCAAAAATAGAAACAAATAGCCATGCACTTTCAAGAGAAGTTAATAAACAACTTCAGGGCGTTTTTATCATTGTTGTAGTTCTTCACCATCTTTCACAGCGCATTGTAGAACCAGGATTAATGATCTTATTCAGGCCCGTTGGTTATCTTGCTGTCGGAGCATTCTTTTTTATCTCTGGATTTGGATTAATGAAATCCTTAAAAAGAAACCATAAATATTTGGAAAAATTTATGTACAAAAAAATCAGTAAAATATATATCCCTTTTGCTATTACGAATATATTTACGATAGTTTTGTTAATGCTATATGGAAAAGAATTTACAATCAGTCAAATTATAAAATACTCATTATCTATAAATCTAATCGACAGCACTTTGTGGTTCATTGTGACTATATTAATCTTTTATTCAATTTTTTATTTAAGTTTTATATCAAACATGTCTAGGAAGTCACTTGTTGTCATTTCTTTGTTCACATTAACCTATATTGCTATATGCAAAATAACAAACCAAGGGGGATGGAGATATATTTCAAGTTTATGCTTTCTCGTTGGCATATATTATGCTTTTTTTGAACAAAGAATCAACTCAATAGTTTTTAAAAATTTTAACTTCATTTTAATAATATCTGGCATATTATTTTTATTGACATTTGTTGCCCAAAGAAAACAACTATTGCCCGGCATGTCTTTTATATCATGCGTTATTTTTACAATATTTTTGTTTACTCTTTTTCTGAAAGTTTATCCATGCTCTTCGATATTTGATCACATTGGCAATGTATCCTTAGAAATATATCTTTTGCATATGAAACTAATGGCATTTTTTGCCTTTTACATAAAGTGTGATTCAGGAATTTGGCTTGGGCTGTATTTTATTATCCTTATCTTTAGTGCTACTTTATTCCATAAAGCAAATCAATTATTGTATGAAAAAATCGTGCATCGACCAGCACAACAAATCAATTAACCTGACCCGCAACTCGTCGGCGAATTTTCGTGCATATTCAAGTGCATAGCCGTTAATAAAATTAATCGGTAGCTGCACGGCGGGCAGGTTATCTCAAACGTTCAAGCTGTAGAAAAAGTCATTTAATCCAATTAACTACTGAATAATACATGTAAAAATGTTATACTGCTGTCGCAAATTGATCGAAATACCCCTTACCTTCGATAAATTGAGCTGCAATGGCACGGTATAAACCTTATTCCTATGCTCAGGGCAAGTTCATTCCCATCCATTTTGCAAATCAGATCCTTCCCGGCACATTTGAATATACGCTGAATTATCTCATTGATCATGAACTTGATCTTTCCATCTTTAATGATCGCTATCACAATGATGATTCCGGTGCCCCGGCCTATGATCCGAAGATTCTGTAATCAACGACAATTATAATTCCCGGCTGGCGACAATTATAATTCCGGCCTTAACCACATAATAATACGCAATAATATTTCATTGCTTTTTCTGTTTCTGTTGCAGTGTCCTCATCTAAAATGTAACTTATTTGTACTCATCCGGAGGATAGGGCAACGCTGAGGAGCGACCCGAGCGCCGAGATGAGTGCCGTAAGGATGAAGACCGGGTATAAGGATTTGCCCGGTCTTTTCTTTCTTCATCCTCATGGCCACAATGCGTTAAACCTCGGGGGTTGGGGGCAGAGCCCCCTATTCTGTGATTATTAATTTTCCTCAAGGCTTTGTTTTGCTTTTTCCAGTCTGTAGCTATCAAGATTAAGTTCCAGTATTACGCTATGATGCACAAGCCGGTCTATCGCTGCAGCCGTAGTCATTGGATCTTTAAATATCTTCTCCCACTGTGAAAATGGTAAATTGCTGGTTAGCATGATACTGTTCCGTTCATAACAATACGCAAGAAGGGTAAAGAGCACTTCCATTTCTTCTCGGCTTTGCTGGACATAGCCGATATCGTCGATCAGTATGGCATCATACTTGGCAAGTTTTTTCAGAAATCTTGGAAGAACAAGCTCCTTTTTGGCCACCAGCAGATTTTGCACCAGCAGACTGCACGGAGAAAAGAAAACACGCCTATCCTTGTTAATCAGTTCCTGGGCAATGGCACAGAGCAGATGGGTTTTTCCACTACCTGGGTTTCCAAAAGCTAGTATGTTTTCACACCTGTCAAGAAAAGAACCTTCCAGCAAACTATTGACAAAGCCGCTCAGTTTGGCCGGAAGCCGATCCATTTCAAACGAAGCTAAGTTTTTTTCCAGGGGCAGTCTGGATTCTCGCAAATATCTGGTAATGCGTTTATGGCGTCTTTCTTCACACTCCCGCACAACCAGTTCCTGAAGGTATGATTCATAGCTTAGTGATTCCTTTCTCGCCAAATCCGCCTCCTCCTGGTAACAGGCTCGGATAGTTGACAGATAAAGCTTTTTAAGAGACGCATCCAGGATAATTCGATTATCGGTTGAACTCATCTGCAACCCTCCTGTAAGAGTTGATCATAGCCTGTGAGGGCAACAGTCTGGACAGAAATATTGGTAATCGGTTCAACCGGTTTACCAGAGACAAGCAGTGTTTTTACCTGGGCAAAATCAATGTTCTTTTCATGGTCAATCAGATGACGAAGGGCATCATCTACAGCTGTCTCATTATCTTGGGCAGCAAGCTGTAAAATAGATAAGTATTCTTTTGCTGCTCCCGTAACGGTACGAAATTTGCGCAGAGAGTCATAGGCAACCCGGAACCTGCTCGTAGGAAAAAGATCACTGCGGTATCTGTAGTTCTCAAATGCACCGGGTTTTCGAACCAGCCAGTCAATTATATGGCGGTACTGGATATAATGTTTGCTACCGCCTCGTATTCTGGGGATATTCTCAATATGTTTCTGACCGTACCAGATCTCCAGATACTCTGCATACAGCCGCACTGTGACTGTTTCTTTGATAAGTCGACTATTCACCGAGTAAACCTTGTGCTTTACTCTGATCGTACTGCTGGGACCAACTCGAACTTCAAAACGAGTACATGTGTCGAGCTTACCCGAAGGCAGTGGACGCAACATCGACTGTTCTTCTTGAAAGCGCTCCTGGCGGTTGCAGTTGAGTTGTGCAAACAGCTTCTGTAGAAATAACTCATATTCCTTGCGTGTAGTAAAATCCCGGTTACCTCGCAGCATCAGGGCCTGATCTACGGCTTTCTTGAAACGATGATGGCGCTGCTCAATGTCACCATTTTCGTGGGGCTTGACGAATTGATTTTACGGCCTTGCAATTTGTAATGGGCCAAAAGCCCCTGGTAGCCACGGGTAAACTCTTCCGGGTTATCCGGTTTATTCACCGCAGCTGACAACCTGTCTGTTTGATGTTGTTCTGGAACTCCGCCAAGTTTCCATAGACTCTTCTGTAATCCTTCGCTCAGGCTTTCGAAACTCTCGGAAAAACAGATCGTTCCTGTCTCCCAGTTCGAATATGTCAGCACAAAATGGTAGATCAGGTGATCAAAAGGCTGACCACCAATACTGATCTGTAATTGGGACATATCTGTAAAATCAGACTGACTCAACCGTGCAGGCACATGCACCTGGGGAAAATAAACTTCACGTCCTGGACCTTCTGTACAACGCCAGGTTTTTACTCGACGTTGAAACGTGCGGAGCTGGCCATCTCCAAAAGAACCGGGATAAATCCTTTGAAAATGGGTAAAAAGAGTTTTGGCTTCCAAACCTTCATTAGTTTCCAGAAATTGTAAAACCTCTGGCCATATACCTTCAAAAGGATCTTTACGAGTTCGCCACTCCCTCACTCGCTCCGCACTGATCTCACTTGGCAATTTGCCATTATCTCTATACTTGCGACCGGTTTTCTCATCCATGCCGGCTCTAGCCGCTGCTACTTCCAACGTCTTCCCTTGACTTAAGTATTTCTTCAATTTCCTCACCTGAATATCTGTGACCATCCATATTCCTCCTTTGAGAAATATGAATAATCAGATCACAATTTTCCGGGAAATTTAATTGTCGTCAAAAGGAATTATAATTGTCGCTGGTCAGCAGAGAGATGTTTGCCATTGACGGCTGCAAAATGCCCAGCAACGCTTCTGTTACCTGGAGCGGAACCAGGGCTGATTTTCAGAAAAAAGTAACGAAGATGGAAACAGCTATAGCAAATATGGTCAACCACCATCATATGAATGACCAGGAAAAGAGTGATGAAAATATCAAAGAGAAAAAAGAAAAATATGTAAAATCCCTGCGTAAAAATATAAAGAAGGTACAGAAATGGCTGGATAATAATGATGATCGGATGGGAAAAGGTAAAAGACCTGTCAAATCCAATATTACCGACAATGAATCCGCTAAGATGAAGACCTCAAAAGGTGTTATCCAGGGCTATAACGGTGTTACCGCCGTGGACAGTAAAACCCAGGTGATAGTAGCCGCCGAAGCCTATGGTCAAGGCAGTGAGCAGGACCTGCTGGAACCGATGATTGACAAAATCAGCGAAAATTTACAGGAAACCGGAAAAGACGACGATGTCTTTAAAGATGCAAAACTCCTGGCAGACAGCGGATACCATACAAATAAAAATATGGAGATGCTGGCGGAAAAAGAGATAGACGCGTATGTAGCCGATAACCAGTTCAGAAAACGGGATCCCAGGTTCAAAGATTACGGCAGATATAAGGATCGAACAAGAAAAGAACGGGCCAAACGAGAAGGCAGAAAGAACATCTTTGTACCTGCTGATTTTACCTTTCCCGAAGATCTGAGTTACTGTATCTGCCCTGCCGGGAAACGGCTCTATAGAAGTGGTGGGAATATCTTTACCAAAGGCCATCATTCTGTCCGGTTCCAGGCACCCCAATCCGCCTGTGTTTCCTGCAAACTGAGGTCAAAATGTCTTCGTTATCCTGATCGCACCAAAACACGTCAGGTTGCCTATTTTACCGGGCGCATGGATAAAAAGAAGAAAACCAGTTGCGCAGAAAAGATGAAGCGAAAAATAGATTCAGCCGCTGGCAGGGCCATCTATTCCATGCGATTGGCAATAGGAGAACCACCTTTTGCCCATATCAGATCAACAATCGGTCTGAACAGATTTACCCTGAGATCGAAAAAGAAGGTGAATATCCAGTGGAACCTTTTCTGCATTATCCATAACCTTAAAAAGGTGCATGCATATGGAATGGGTTTTGTGTAGATTGCTGGAAAATGGTTAGGAAAAGCTGGAAATTGGTGAGATAAATTGCTTTACTGAGGATGTTAGGGAAAAAGTATTTTTATATCAGGATATTTTTTGAATTGTTTTGAAATTTGAATTTTTTTGTATAGATATGTGGGAAAATTGCAGTTGCCTGGGCTGTTTTTCTACATGCTCGTTATCTTCTCAAAATTTCGAAGTGTATTTATGTTTAAAGATCAGGTGATTGAACGTATATTAAATGAATTTGGCGAGCCATCCCGTACTACTGCAAAAGTAAAAGCATGGGATATTACCCAGGAAATTGGTTTGGTCATTCAAACAGATTCTCCCAATAAAGTTGATCATGCTTTTGTTTGGTTACCCTATCCTCCTGAAAACGGAGAAATTCCTGAGGTTGCTCTTGAGTATGCAGGTGAAACCGGACGGCATAGTAATACATATGCTTCGCCGGGATTAGAAAAAGGAAAACCAGCACTTAAACTCATAATTACCAGCCCAAATGAACTTGATGACCTAATTCAGTATATAATTGCATATAAATCATTTGCTCCACTGCCAAAGATAAAGTCCAATCCGTTAGTGCAGCAAAATGGCACTAGCCGAACAAAAGAAGATTTACAGACAGTTGACGTTGATAGTATGCCGAAACCTCAACCCAAAAAAACAAGGCGTAAAGCGATTCCAAGAACGGTGCAGAGAGAAGTTTGGCAACGTGATGGAGGTATGTGCGTTGAGTGTGGTTCTAAAGCATATTTATGTTTTGATCATATCGTTCCATTTTCTAAAGGTGGTAGTAATACGGTACGGAATATCCAATTATTGTGTGAAAATTGCAATTTATCTAAGGGCAACAGAATTTAAATCGGATACTTGAACAGATTCTTATGGATGATGAAAACCTATTTGATGAAGACGAAGCTCTTGACTTCATAATTTATGATGAAATCCAAAAAGAAGAGAGTAGTCCAAAATCAAGTGGCTGCTTGTCTATCATTATTCTAATTGCAACACCAATCGTCCTGTTCACCTACAAAGCATATATAGCAGTAACTACATGAAATAAAAGATAACGAATAAGGATATGTTGTGCGAGCGCAGCGAGCCACAACATATCCGTTTGTTGGACAAGCCCACGGGGTTATAATAAAGAAAATATCTTTTTGGAGTGTTTGCCAGAATCAGGTAATGAGCCTGATGGAGAATCAGAGTCGGGATCTATTTCTATTTTTGCTCACAGTTTTCGGTTTTTCCCCGGATGTTTCTACGAAAAACGTCAAATTTTGAACAGACATATCCTGATCATGCTATGAAATAGTGGACACTCAGTTAAGCCATTGTTACAAATATGGCAGGAGGAAAAATATGAGTGTTCAACAGAGAAGAAAATACGATCCAGATTTTAAACGCAATGCGGTTCTATTGTCAGAAGAACCTGGGAAGGCAGTAACTGAAATAGCTGACTGAGCCGAAGCACGATTAATGATGGAACGTTTTTCGAGTTATTTGATGTTTGGTGCCGTAGTAGATATACAACCCCTCGGCTGCGCCTCTGGTTCGTAGGTTTTTTAAGGCATGGGGGAAGCTCGAGCTTAGAAAAAAAGGTGGGGAGCCCGAAGACTCCCCGGACGGTTTTTTCTAATCCGTCGCTCCCATCTGGCTATCCCTTGGCGGGTTGCTCCTCAGCAGAGCCCGCCTCCGTTTCGCCAGACCTTTGTACCTGCCAAAAGCAGGAGTGACTTTTGTTAATTTAACGTGATCTTTTTTTTTGTGGTGTGGGGGAATACATTTCCAGAAAGAGTTGTTCATCAAGCTGAGTAAGCTCACGTTGCGCTGCGGTGGTAAGCAGTTCTGCTGCCATGACATTGAGTAGTCTCAAATTGCCGGCACTATGTTCCACAAGTGCCGACATAAGTGGTTTTGTCATTAACTGAGGTGCTCCGGCTTGTTTCAGACAATACTCCAGATAATTTCTCAGTTCTTTTTTGTCATATGGTGAAAGTATTCTTCTAAACCTGATACGACTTCCCAGAGCAAGAAGATTATTGCTCCGAAAACGTTCAGGAAGAGTGAGATCCCCGCAAAGAATAACAGTCAGTAAACATTCTGAATCAAACTGAGCACTCCCCATCAACCGCAATTCATTGAGGTTACAGGTCACCATTTCCTGAGCCTCGTCAATCAGGAGTATTGGTCTGAACAAAGTTGATGTAATATGCTGTCGCCACCTTTCCCGGAGAGCTTTAAATCCACCGTATCTGTTGGATGGGGTAAGATTGACACCAAAGAGATCCCCCATCTCACGGTAAAAGTCTGCAATACTTGATTGAGGTCTTTCCATAACACCAACCACGACGTTTTCCAACCGTTCAAGTTTATGGGAAAGATATTGAAGATTTTTTGATTTACCAAGCCCGGGTTCTCCGGCCATGAGTGCGAATCCGCCATCCATGACCAGATTTTCAATTTGAAAGAGGAAGGTATCTATTCCCGGTGCCGGCCATAAAGAGTGTACTGGAATGTTGGGAAGAAACGGATTCCATTTCAGACCGAACAGTGCAAGAAGACGCTTATTATTCATGGTCTGCCTCCATTGGAATAAAGGCAGGAGGGAGTCCGGTGGCTGCATAATCAGCCAGTAATTTACGCAATAGCGGTGGATAGGGGTCTGTGTCGATATCAGCTTCAGGCAAGGCCACAAGAGGAGCCAGTGTTCTTCGCAATCCGTCACTGTTTTTGATCTTGTCCTGAGGGTAAATTTTCGCAAGCAAAGTTGAATCTCTCTCGTCTACCAGCCAGGCGTGGCAAAGATTCCAGCTTTGATATCGTACATATAGTCGGTCAAAGTGGCGGAACCTGGATGGAACTTCAAATCGAACACCTTTGATCTGTAAAGTAGAGTCACTTTTTCGCTGGGCACGATTTTCCTGAACAGTAAAAGAAAAAACCATCTTTTCACGCTCAGGAGCAGGGCGTGCACCATCTGGTCCCGCCAGCATTTTCTCCACAGGGGAACAGTTGATCTCCTGGTGGCGTTTTCGGTTATACTCCATCTCCGACCAGGCCTGTGTGGCATAATTCAACGTCTCAAGCGTCAAGGGTTCTACCCGTGACAGCATGGACATCAGCCGTCCTTCCAACTGTCCCCAGAAGGATTCCTGTTTGCCATTTTGATAAGGACTATACGGCAATGTCCGGTCGTGTTTTATGCTCAAGCCCAGTAGGCCATTTGTTGTTTCGCGGGCGATCATTGCCGCACCATTATCCGTCATTAAACTGCGGGGTAATCCCCGTTTCATAAAGGCCTGCAACATACCATGATGCAACACTTCCGCTGTTTCCTGATAATACCACTGGATATGGCAACATAATCGGGAACAGTCATCAAGTATGCAGAGTGCTATCGGAGTATGCCATTCTCCGTTACTATCAGCTACCCGTAGTTTGCCCTTATGGAAATCCAGATGCCAAAGTCCGTGGACATGGGACGCCTCGTAACTTCTTACTTCCATCTGTTCAAGATGTTCTTCTGCCTTGTATTGTCCTTTGGTTTTGTTACGGGGTGACCGCTTCTTGTACCACCCTCTTTCTTTCATGCGTCGGCGAACACTGGCATAAGATGGAGGTTTACTCAGCTCTGGCTTTTCTTCAATTAATGCCAGAAGATTGTCGGTATGGAGCCGATAACTCCAATGGGGAAAGCTGCAATACTGTTTCCCGAGTTCGATCAGCATCTGCGCAGAAAGAGCTGTTTTCTTCCCGAGATCTGAACGGGGTTTTCGTTCCATATCTCCCACAGGATCGTTACCGTTCAACGCTTTGTAGTACCAACGCTCAATGGTGGAAGCACCAAAGGTAACAAACCCATCTTTGCATGGGTGCTGATACCGTCGGCTCGCAAGTATTTTAAGTTTTCTGCCAAGTTCTCCCGGCTCGGGAGGACTGGCAAGCAGTCCTCCTATGATGGAAAAACGGAGTTGTGCCCAGGAATGCAGGCGGGACTCGCTATTCTTGTTCATGATATGGCTCCTGTCTGGTTTATGAGCATAGTCTGCTCGTTTTTGGACAAAAACCAATTTACAGGGAGAGGACAAAAGAAGAAGTCCCCAACTTTTGCGGGGAGTTACTGCTCCATCACTGTTCCTGTCGCCAGCAGTACGAGACAATTGAGAATTGCGTTTGAGGAGGATTTTTTGGTTTCGAGATAATGACCCACCAAAGATCCAGGCAAAGTGTGATTTGTAACAGCAGGATGAATAGAACCACGTATTGTTTGCCAGAGTTGACTTTTAGGGAAAATCTCACGAAAATACGTCAACCACTTGCTGATTGTTTTCCTGTCTGCTCCAAGCATTTTTGACACCATGTTTTTACTGTATTCCTGTGGTTTGCTTTGGTTTAGTGTGGTTACAATCAATATAACTACTCTGAAATACACCCGCCGATCCATGAATAGAGTCGATTTCGGTAAGGTTCTACGACGACAATTCTCTTTACTGCAACAGAGACTGAACCGTACAGAGTACTCTTCAGGAAGATCAGGCCCACCGCGTGGCTGACGTTGGTAATTGGAATAATGCTGAGGGCTACCACAATAGGGACAACCGGCTTTATGCTGCTGATCAGCCAAATCTATGTCTATATGGTGAAGAAGCTTAAAAAGGTTGGTGCTTTGAAGTAATTCTGGTATCATTTTCCTGCCTTAGTGTTTTAGGCAGGAACCCTCTCGGGGTATTTGCGCGATACGTGAGGGGGTTCCTTACCTTTCCATCACTTATCTTGCACATTTTAACTCTATTTTCCATCATTTATTTTGGCCACTCTCAGCTGACCACCTTGGTATCTCAAGAGATTTGCTTTACCGATGGAGAAGAGAATACAGAGCCAGAGAAAACTATTCTTTTTCAGGGAATGGCAGAGAGTCCCTGACACCTCAGGATCAAAAAGTAAGAGATCTCGAAAAGAGGCTCAGGGATGCTGAGATGGAGCGGGATATATTAAAAAAAGCCATGGCCATCTTCAGCAGGACACCGAAATGATATTTAAGTTCATCAAGGAAAATCGCTCATCATTTCCGGTGAAGAAGATGTGCCATGTATTCAATGTCTCCCCGAGCGGTTATTATCGCTGGATCAAGGCCCCTATCTCTACGAGGCAGATAGAAAAGGACCATTTGAAAAAACGTATACAAGAGCTGTTTGAGCAACACAACGGCATGGTCGGGAGTCCGATTATCACTGCTGATCTTCATGATCAACCTGAGTTTTCAAATGTAAGCCGACAGCGTGTAGCTCGTATGATGAAGGAAATGGGTTTGAAATGCCGAACTGTAAAAAAGTTTGTTGTTACCACGGATTCAAAGCACACTGAGCCAGTGGCTCCCAATCTGTTGGACCGCAAGTTCACCGTGTCCTCCCCCGACTTGGTGTGGGTTACCGATATCACCTATCTGAAGATAGGCAGTAAATGGCACTATCTCACAGTTTTCATAGACCTGTTTTCTCGAATGGTAGTGGGCTGGGATCTCAGCGATTCCCTTGAAAGGCATTCTGCAATTAGGGCGCTAAACAAGGCCATATTGAGGAGACACCCTGGCCAGGGATTAATGGTTCATAGTGATCGTGGAGTTCAATATGCAAGTAGCGATTTCAGAGCATTGCTGCAGAAACGAGGATTTGTTCAAAGCATGAGCAGAAAGGGAAACTGCTGGGACAACGCAGTAGCTGAATCGTTTTTCCATACTATTAAAACCCAAATGATTCATCACTGCACATTCCACAATGTGGCTGAGGCTGAGCAGACCATATTCCATTACATCGAGGTCTACTACAACCAACAAAGGAAACATTCTACAAACGGATATAAGGCTCCTGCTCAATATGAGTTGGAGTGGTGGGACGCTAGAAAAGCGGCTTAACCGTGACTCCACTTTTTTGTGGCAAGATCAAAAACAGAGTGTAATAAGAAACGCTACACATTTCAAGCTCTCGGGCAAAGAGAAATCCTTGCAAATTTTAATGGTGGAACGATTACATCTGATGCCGGATATAAACAGGAGAGAAGTGGACAACCAGACTGCTTTTTGATGTTATTTTTAAGAAAAAATTATCAGATTATCTGAGATAATCTGATTGAAAACGGTTTTGAAATATTTTGTGAATATGACCAGTGAAAATTGCTTTATTATGGGTGGTTTTCCTACAGGATCGTTATGTGTAAAAAGAAATGGAAATAACCCTCTTTACTCTACACACAAAAAGTATTATCATAATGTGTAAACTATACAAGGAGGTCTACACATGGCTACTAATCTCGCTATCGACGACCGGCTAGTCGAGGAAGCAAAAAATCTTGGCAAACATCGCACTAAGAAAGGGGCTGTCACAGAGGCACTGCAAGAGTATATCCAAAAAAGAAAACAATCGGAAATATTTAATATCTTCAATACAATAGAATATGACAGGGGCTATGATTATAAAAAGCAGAGAGCTGTAAAATGAAAATCATCGTTGATACCAGCGTATGGTCTCTGGCTCTCAGAAGAGACGCTCCTACAGAAAATGAATATGTTTTTGAATTAAAAGAACTCATAAAAGAGGTACGTGTCCAGCTTATTGGCCCCGTGTGGCAAGAATTATTAAACGGCATTAAAACGAAAAAACAATTTAATCTCCTGAAAAATCACCTTCGCGCATTCAAAGGACCTGAAATACAAACAGAAGACTATGAGTTAGCATCAGAATATTTTAACACCGCCAGAAAAAATGGAATTCAAGGGTCAAATACTGATTTCTTAATTTGTGCGATCTCAAAACGACAAAAAATGCCTATTTTAACTACAGATAAAGATTTCGTAAATTTTCAATCTGTCCTACCTGTAGAGCTTCACAAAACACGGATATAACCGTAACCTGATAAAATCACATAATCGGGATAGGACTCCCCATTACTGAGGAGCCCTCCCACACCACCCGGCTTACAGATCACGTACCAAGGCGGTTCGGTTGATCAGGAAATCAGTAGCCCGGAAAACAGAGTCCTCTGTCGGTGAAGAATCTTTACGGCATGGCAATGGCACCCACTTGATTTTGCTCATATGCCAGAACTTCTTACGAGCATTACCGCAGAGCATGGCATCATTATGAGAAATTCCAAGTTTCTTCAGGTTTACTACCCTGATTTTCGGGTTCTTCCATTGCTTTTTTTCATAACATCATTACAAGTTTTCTGGAAACAGGGACCACAAAAAAACCATCAAATGGAGATATTATGCTGAGTACAGAAAAACTTTCAAAAGCCTTTCTGGCAATTATTGAAGAAGCGGAAAAAATTCAGAAAAAAGACCTGCCCAAAAAGGCAAATAAACGACTGAAGACTCTTATTTCCATAGCCAAACATCAGAGCGATATCCGAAATATCAAAAAAGGGAAATGTTGCGCTGCTCCAGGTCATCATAAGAGCAAATGCAAGAAAAGCAAGAAATGACAAGGGACATCGAATCTCAATCCCGCAAGCGGCCAGATCAGAGTTTACCCCTTGCCTGCCGGAGATACGCATGACAAAACAGGCATATCTCCGGCCTCATAAATATAAGACTGAGATTCGTGCGCAATCAGGAATTTTTTGCATAACCTTCCTGACCGCAGGAGTGTTATGAAAAGATACGCTGTTTTTCCAGCCGCTTCCGGTTCAGAAGGTTCTCGGCAACATAGAGCAGCAGTGCCATCCATATCAGAGTAAAACCGATAATCCTCTCCCGGGGAAAACTCTCATTATAGACAAACAGACCGAGCAGAAGATTAATTGTCGGTGCCATATATTGGAGCAGTCCCAGAGTGGACAGGGGAATCTTATTGGCCGCGTAACCAAAAAACAACAGTGGCACAGCAGTGATGACACCTGTTCCAAAAAGGAGAAAAGACCGGGCCAGGCCACCACTCAGAAAGCTCCCGCTGCCTTTAATTTCAAGATAGAAAAGAAAAACACACGCCGGTACAAAAAGGACAAGACTCTCAAGACAGAGACCAGCCAGGGGAACCAGGGCCACTTTTTTGTGCAGCAGCCCGTAAAGGGCAAAGGTCACAGCCAGGACAATGGCAATCCACGGGAAATGACCATAATAAAATGTCAGGTAAAGTACTCCGCAGCAGACAAATCCCAACGCTATCCATTGCACAGGCCGCAACCGTTCCCTGAAGAAAACCATGCCGAACAGGACATTGATCAATGGGTTGATAAAATAACCAAGACTTGCTTCGATAATATGACCACTGTTCACAGCCCAGATATAAATAAACCAGTTTACCGCCAGAAGAGAAGCAATAAGTGTGAAAACTAAGACTGTTCTCTTCTCTTTCAACACCTGCCACAGAGACTGCTGCCTCCCAAGTAGGAGAATCAGCAGAAAAGTGACTACAAGGGACCAGGACATCCTGTGACAGAGGATTTCATAAGCGGGTACATCCTGTAGCAACTTCCAGTAAACGGGTAGAATTCCCCACAATACGTAAGAAGCTGAAGCTGCAGCTATTCCACCGTACTTTTCGGTCCTGACCTGTGAAACCATTGTTTCAGCCTTTGTAGAGCAAACCGCTGGACAACCAGTACCAGACAATATATCCGCCGGCCACTATCAGGAACAGGGCGGATATTTTCTGCACATAGGGCAGAACCCGACGCATGGTGGACACCACAACGCCTTCTTTCACAAGGGCTATACCAAGGGTCAGAACGAGCAATACACTGCCCATACCGAGCACATAAATAATAAACTGATAGATTCCAGCCAGAAAATCACCTGCCGTAACCGAACTGCCAACCACAAGAAGGAAAATAGGCAGAGTACAACTGAGGGAAGTGACCCCGAAAGCCACCCCGAAAAGAAAGAAACCGGAAAGAGTCATTTTCCTCGGGTCCCCTATCTTTTCAGCAATCCTCAACATAAACGGCAGAGAATAACTCCTGCCCGTCAGCATCAACAGCCCCAGGAGAACAAGGGCGGCCCCGATGACAAGGGCCAGCCAGGGCATAATCTTCATGATAAAGGAACCACCGGCCGAAATCACCACTCCGACCAGGCCAAAGAGCAGTCCGAATCCGGCAGTCACTACAAAAGTGACCCAGCACGCCCTGATAATTCTGAAAAAATATGATTTTTCCCTGAAATCTCCCTGTTCCGCGCCCAGGTACAGCGTCAGGTAAACGGGCAGCATGGCAAAACCGCAGGGATTTACGGCGGAAACCATACCGGCACCAAAAGCATATCCAAAAGGTAAATAGGTGGCCAACTGCCCAAGTAATTGACTTGCCCCAGCTTGAATTTCCATCTCTCTCCCCTCTTCTCTCCTGTGCTCCCTTCTCCTGAACCCCTGGTGGCTTTGTGATGCAATTCAACTAATATACTGAAAACACAAAATGTTTTTCAATTTAACTTCTTAAAATCAATCACTAATCGCCCTGCGGGGTATCCACTCACGGCTTCAGGCCGAGATCCTGCTCTTCCATGTCAGCCTATGGTATATCTCTTTTCCCAAAATGCAACAACGAGTTTAAGCAAGCACTTATATTGGTACACCAATTCCCGAAGTTGCCTGTTGTTAATTTTTCCGACCACAGTCAACTTTTTCTTGACTCCGGTCGAAAAAGAAGTAAAATCTCGACTGCGGTCAATTTTCAGCCGGGGGAAAAGGACATGTCCATAAGAGAAAAAAAGAAACAGAAAACAAAACAGGCCATTCTGGACGCTGCAATAACACTTTTCAGCTCCAAGGGTTTTGACAACACCTCCATTGAGGAACTGGCAAAGTTTGCCGGTATAGGCAAGGGAACGGTATACAGCTATTTCCAGACCAAAGCGGATATCATCCATGCGTTCTGCGATTATGAACTGGAGCAGATCCACATGAAAATGATGAAAAAAATCAACATGGATGCTCCCATACTGGAACAGATGCTGACCATTTACATGAGTGAATTCAACCATGTTACCCGTAACAGGGAGTTTGGCAGAATTTTCATGCGCAGTGCAGTATTTCCCGATGAAAATGACGTCCAGACAAACCTGGAAATAGATGATAAATATTTTCAGCTCTTTTTTCCTATCCTGGAAAGAGCCAAGAAACGCGGAGAACTGCGCGATGAGATTGAACTGCTTCATATTACGGCTCATTTTTATGGACTCTATATTCTGATTGTCTCCGCCTGGTATACAGGCAGAATCAAAACCGATGAAGTTGCCTCTTCGATGGAACTCCTCTTCTCCCAGGCCCTTGAAGGGTTGCAGCCTAAAACTTAAAATATTCAACCTGAATAAAAAACCATGGTAGAACAAACGTCTTCCCCGCGGAGTACACGGGCAAAAACAGTCCTGTTTATCTGGAATAATCTTCCAAGATTTCTTCTCCTGGCAATGATAGTTCTCATTGGACTTCTTTTTGTATCGATCAATAAAAAGAATGAAATCATTGCCGCAGCCAAAGTTTCCGAGGTTAAACCGGAAAAACCGGCTATCAACGTGGTGACTCTCACCCTCTCTCCGACAACAATACATGACAGGATCAACCTTCCCGGTTCGATAGAACCCTGGACAAGACTGCGACTCATGTCAAAAATAGGCGGAACCATCACTGAAGTTCTGCTCAGGGAAGGAGACCGGGTGAAAAAAGGCGATGTACTGGCCCGTATTGAAGCAACAGATTATAAAATCGCACTGGATCGGGCAGAAGCTGCCTACAAGCTTGCAAAATCAGAATATCTGCGTGACAAATCCATCTACGAAAAAGGCGTCATTCCCACCTCGGCACTGGAAGCCAAAAAAACGACAATGCAAACCGCCAGGGCCGACTACGAAAATGCAAAACTCCTCTACTCCAGAACCACGGTTACTTCCCCCATGGACGGAATAATCCGTCGTATGGATGCCAAGATCGGCCTGCAGCTCTCCCCGGGAGATCCCATTGCCGAAATCCTTGAAATAGACCGAGTCAAAGGTGTTGTGGGTATCCCAGAATCGGATGTAACAGCCGTCCGCAGGCTGGACAAAATCAATATCACAGTGCAGGCTCTTGACAACAGAAAGATCAGCGCAAAAGTCCATTTTCTTTCTCCTTCTCCGGAAACAATTGCCCGCCTCTACAACCTGGAACTGGAAATCGACAACAGGGACGGCGAAATCCTGCCCGGCATGTTTATCCGGGCCGATATCGTGAAAAAGAGTGTGAAGGGAGCCATAGTTGTGCCGTTCTATTCCGTTGTTTCCAGGAATAAAGAACAGTTTGTCTATATTGAAGAAGATGGGATTGCAAGAAAACGTCCGGTGCAGCTCGGCATTATGGAAAAATGGATGGTCAGAATAACAGAAGGCCTCAACCCGGGAGACAGATTGATTGTGGAGGGGCATCGGGATGTTGAAGACGGACAGAAAGTCAAAGTTGTTCAGGCAGTCAGCAGACTTGAGGAGCTCACCCTATGATTATCTCAGACAGTGCCGTCAGAAAAAGCACAACGGTTCTGGTACTGGCCCTGCTCCTGATCATCTTCGGTGTATACTGCTACATGGTCCTGCCCAGGGAAAGTGCTCCGGATATCACCATTCCGAATGTGTTTATCTCAACAAGCTACCGGGGGTGTCCCCTCGGACATTGAAACCTCAATCACCATTGAAATAGAAAAAAAACTCAAGGGCCTTGAGGGCCTGAAAAAAATCAAGTCGGTCAGCTCAGAAGGACTCTCTTCCATCAATGTGGAGTTTGTAACGGGTACCGACATTGACCAGGCTCTGCAGGATGTAAAAGACAAGGTGGATGAAGCCCTGGGCGACCTGCCGGGCGATCTGGAAGATGATCCCTCTGTCTTTGAAGTCAATCTGTCAGAGATGCCCATTGTTGTATTCTCTCTGTCGGGTACCTGTGGCCTGCCCTGCCTGAAAAAAATTGCTGATGACCTGCAGGACGAAATCGAAGGAATTCCCGGCGTTCTGGAGGTAAATGTCACCGGGGGACTGGAAAGGGAAATACGCATTGAAGTCTCTCCTGAAAAACTGGCCTACTACGGCCTGACCATCAACAGTTTCCAGAGAAAGGTCCGAAGTGAAAACACCAATACGTCTGGTGGCAACATTCAGCTCGGTAACGGTCGTTTTCAACTGAGGGTTCCGGGAGAATTCAAAACCCCGGAAGAAATTTACGGTCTGGTCCTTACCACTTACAACGGAGAACCGGTCTACCTCAAGGATGTGGCTCGTGTTATTGACGGTTTCAAGGAAGAGACATCAAGATCCAGATTAAACGGTCGCTCTGCAGTCAATATAGCTGTGAAAAAACGTTCCGGTGAGAATATCATTGCCATCAGCAAAACTGTTGATGAGATAATTAAAAAGGATCAGATTACCTGGCCTGCCGGTACTGAAATAACCAAAGTCCTCGACAAGGCACGGGATATCGAAATCATGGTGGCCGATCTGGAAAACAACATCCTTTCCGGCCTGGTTCTGGTACTGATTGTCATCTTCTTTGCCATGGGAATCCGCAATGCTGTCTTGGTCAGCATGGCTATCCCCTTTTCCATGCTCCTCTCTTTTACGGTGCTCTACCTCATGGGCATAACCCTGAACATGGTGGTACTTTTCAGCCTCACCCTGGCCCTGGGCATGCTGGTTGACAATGCCATTGTCATCGTGGAGAACTGCTACAGATTCATGGAACAGGGTGCATCCCGTGTGGAAGCTGCCATGAAGGCTACCTCTGAGGTTGCCTGGCCTGTCATCGGCTCCACAGCCACAACCCTGGCAGCCTTTTCCCCCATGCTGTTCTGGCCGGGTATTATGGGCGAGTTCATGAAATACCTGCCATTAACCCTGATCATCACTCTGGCCTCGAGTCTTTTTGTGGCCCTGGTCATCAATCCGGCCATGGCATCCATTTTCATGAAAGTAAAATCTCCCGTCGCTCCAGTTACAACGGACGGGAAAGAAGTTACCGACAACTTTGAAAAACCGGCGGAAATCAAAGGAGTTGTTCTTCAGGGCTACAGCAGAATGCTTGATCTGGCCCTGTCAAGACCCCTGGCAACGGTTGCTATCGGTTTCTGTGTCCTTCTTCTTATGTTCCAGGGATGGCTGCTGGTTATCGGTCTTGAAAAACCGGTCGAATTCTTTCCGGAAATCGATCCGAAAGGATTTTATGTCAATGTCGATGCTCCAGAAGGTGCCGATCTTGATTATATCGATAAAATCATCAAACGCATAGAATTTGCCGTAGCCGGTATTTCCGCAAAAGAAAGACGAACTCCTGCAGGAAAAAAACTCACCGTTCTTGAGGCGATGGCTCCCAGGGAATATACCAAGCCGGATGGTGAAAAATATTTTGGTCCCAGCGACCTGAAAAACATAAAAAATGTCTTTACACGGAGTGTCGTCTCTGCCGGCGGAAGCTCGAAATTTTCAGCCAACACCCCCAACCACGTGGGAATTCGTCTTCTGGAGCTGGAGGAACGGTGGCGCTCTTCCCATAAAACAGTGGATGACGTGCGGGAGCGGATAAAGGATATTCCCGGGGCAAAGATCACCATCGCCATGGAAAAGGAAGGTCCCCCAACCGGAGCACCAATCAATATAGAAATAGCCGGAGATAATTTTGCAATTCTGGGAAAAATTGCTCAAAAGATCAAAAATGTCCTGGTCCGGATTCCCCATGTTGAGGACGTACATGACGATTTCGTGGAAGGTATCCCTTCCGTGCAGGTTCTGGTTGACAGGCAGAAGGCCGCTCTTTTTGGTTTGACTACGGATATGATCGGCTTTGCCCTGAAAAGTGCTTATAACGGACTGGAAGTTTCCTCATTCAGGGAAGGTGATGACGATTATGATATCACTGTCCAGTTAGCCAAATCAGACAGAGAAGTCGTTGATGTTCTCCATGAACTGATGCTTCCCACCCCGTCCGGAAAGATGGTCCCGCTCTCCACCGTCGCAAAGATCCATTTTTCCGGCTCCATCGGCGATATCAACCGTATCAATAATGAACGGGTTGTAACCGTTGAAGCAAATGTTGATGAAACCAAAATTCCCGGGGCCGTCGCGCGGGCGCAGGCCGCTGAGATTTTGAAAGATTTCCATCTTCCTTCAGGTTATAGAATTACCTTCACCGGTGAGCTTGAGTCCCAGCAGGAATCCCAGGATTTTCTCACCAGGGCCTTTCTCATTGCACTGCTTCTTATATTTCTGATCCTGGTTTCCATGTTCAATTCGGTGAGCCAGCCTTTTATTATAATGACTTCCGTCATTCTTTCCCTGGGCGGCGCTTTTCTGGGACTGGCCCTCTTCAGGTCTCCATTTGGTATCATTATGACTGGAGTCGGAGTTATTTCTCTGGCCGGGGTTGTAGTGAATAACGCCATTGTCCTCCTGGACTATACCAATCGCCTCAGGGAGAAAGGATATTCCCTGAAAGATGCCATCACATCGGCAGGAGCCACCAGGCTTCGACCTGTTCTCCTGACTGCCATAACAACTATTCTCGGCCTTATCCCGATGATTACAGGAATTTCTTTCGACTTCCATAAAGGTGCGGTTTCCTGGGCAAGCGAATCGAGCCAGTGGTGGCAGTCCATGGCCGTAGTTGTTGTATTTGGTCTTATTGTTGCAACTTTCCTTACCCTGGTTGTGGTTCCGACCCTCTATTATCTCTTTGAACGACTGCCGGAAAAAATCGGCAGAACCAAGCAGGGAATCAGGCGTATTTACTGGAAACCATACCCGTTTCTCGCTGGTGAAAAACATCGGGAGGACAACTGATGTATTACGGAAAAACTATCCTGATTCTTGTATTTTTAAGCTGTACTCTTCCTCTTCAGGCAGGAGAACTCAGTGGAGCAACAGAAGATATAACTCTGAAAAATGCCGTTGAGCAGGCACTGGAAAATAACCTGGACCTGAAACTGCAGAAAGCAGAGATGGAAATAAGCCAAGGCGAACTTCAGACGGCAAAAGGACGATTCGACATTCTCTTTTCGGCAGAAATCGGTGCCGCAAGTAAGGAACAGACCCCATTCATACCCGGTATCGGAGATCATGAAGATACGGCGAAATGGAATGCCAAAACGGAAAAACTGTTCACCACAGGAACGGCTGTAAGCTTTTCCTGGAACAACAGCAGTTATGACAGTAATGCCATGGGCCTTCCCTTCAATCCGTCCTACAATTCCGGCCTGCTGCTGGGTGTCAGACAACCTTTGCTCAAGGGTTTTGGGGAAAACATCCAGACCGCCGAAATACAGGCAATCGAAAAACAGCTGGCTTCCGTCACTCATCAGGTCGACAGCGTAGCGGCCAATCTGGCGGCTTCAGTAAAACGTGCCTACTGGAACCTGGTCTTTGCATGGCAGGACATAGAAGTCCGTAAATTTTCCCTGGAGCTTGCCGAAAAACTGCTCGTTGAAACAAAGGAAAAAATAAACGCCGGCAAACTGGCACCGGTGGAACTCTACCAACCCCAGTCCGAAGTAGCCAAAAGGGAAGAACTGCTGATCTCCGCGGAACGGGCCATCGGAGTAGCCGAAGATGAGTTGAGGCTCCTGCTCAACAGTGAAAACTGGCTTAATTCCTACCACCCCGTGGACAAGCCCGCAACGACACCAATCCAACTGAATCTTCCCGAGATTCTGAAAAATGCCCTTGAGAACAGACCGGATATCAAGGCTGCGGATCTTTCAGTCCGGGCAGTGGAAATCCTGAAAGAAAACAGTGCCGACCAGCTTCGTCCAGACCTGTCCCTGGTCGGGGCCCTGGGGAGAACAGGGACTGAAGAAAATTATGGTGACGCGGTAAACAACAGCCTGGATAATGGAAACAATCTCTGGCAGATCGGTCTTGAGTTCTCCATACCCTTTGATAACAGTATTGCCAAAGGTAACCTGGAAAAAGTCAATGCCCAGTTGAAGATCGCCAGAACCAGGGCAAAACTGTTACGCCAGCAGATCAGAAAGACCGTCAGAACCACGGTCCGTGATGTAAAACTGGCCATGAAAGCCCTGGAAGCGACCCGAAAAACAAGTCTGGCCACCCGAAAACGTCTGGAGGCGGAGCAGGTAAAGTTCAATTCAGGCCGGGCCACAACCCTGGATGTTCTCATCGCCCAGGACGCGTATTCCCAGGCGCTCAGCCAGGAAAATCTGACTACAACAGCCTATGCCAAAACCCTGGCGGAACTGGACCGTATTCAGGGACTCATTACGTTGACTTCCAGCCCTTGAGAGGAAAACTTGCCTGAATTCCAACTTGCAGAAAACCGGACAATACACTATCAGCTCATCGATGGTTCCAGAGAAAAACCTTATCTTGTCTTTCTCCATGAAGGCCTCGGGTGCATTCCCTTCTGGAAAGATTTCCCGGAACAGCTCTGCAAGGCAACCGGGTGCCCGGGTCTGCTGTATGACCGGACCGGATATGGAAAGTCCTCCCCCTTTACCCGCCCCCGTACCATTCATTACCTGCATAAATCTGCCCTCAATGAATTGCCGGTGGTTCTGGAAACCTTGATTCCAGATAAAAAATTCTTCCTTATCGGTCATTCGGATGGAGGCAGTATCAGCCTTATCTTCGCCGCGGAACGATCTTCTCTTTTGCAGGGCATCATCACCGAAGCGGCCCATGTCCGTGTGGATAAAGAAACCCTTGCCGGGGTCAGGGAAGCTGTACAGCTGTGGAATAGAAAGAAATTCAACGCCCTTGCAAAATATCACGGGGAGAAGACCGAGGATATCTTCAGGGCCTGGTCGGAGACATGGCTCAGTGACTGGTTCAGGTCGTGGAATATCGAGTATCTTCTGCCCAGTATCAAGGCTCCCCTTCTGGCAATCCAGGGAAGAGACGATCATTACGGGTCACTGGATCAAGCCGAAACCATAGCCACTCGTCCTGCAGGGCCGGGCAGGGCAGAATTAATTGACAACTGCGGCCATACCCCTCATCTGGAGGCCAGGGATATTATCCTGGATCTTATGACGGATTTTATCGACCAGTTGAAATCCCCGTGATCTGCTGCAGTTTATTTTTTACCTGGTTGTCACGGTAAAATCATCAAAATAGACCACACTGTCGGCCTTAGTCCACAGGCCGACTTTGCCGGATACCGGGGCAGACAACCTGTAGGCCAGATATTGCTTGCCATTCACATATCCCTTTACAAGGTTACCGTCGATCCTTACCTGCAGGCTATGCCATTTTTTCGAGGGAGTGGGAACATTGCGAACCCAGCTGACGGAGCTTCTTCGACCATGTTTCACCCGCCATAAAACAAGGTTGTTCTCAAGAGGATTGGCGCGAACCGTGTAATAATCTCCATTCGGTTTAAGATCAAAAAGAATCCCGGCTCCCTGATCAATTCTCCCTGCAACCCCCTTGAAACGGACCGAAATTATACCACCATTGAAATTCTCCACCTTTCTCCATACGACAAAAGGATAGTAGGCATAGGCCTTGACGTTGTCGAGAAACTCTGCGTACCGGTCCCCGTACAGGGTACGGGCCTTGTCAGCCAGACCGGCAGAGACCTGCCCCCGACTCCATTTCCGGCCATCCACAACCAGAACCTTATTGCCGCTGTCAACACCGATCAGCCAGTTGCCTACGGCCGGAGTAAAAGACAGGGGAGTCGCTCCCACCGTTTCTCCAGAGAAATCATCAACAATCCTTTTTTGGTCTGCTGCTCCCGCACCGGCATCAGGCACGAACGAGCAGGCGGCGAGAAAAAAAAGGAGAAGGACAGTAACAGTCATTTTTTTTATTCTTCCATTGTCTGTGTTCATCAGATTGTCTCCTGAATCTTGCGGCTCAATACCTGTGGCCGGCGAATTCCCCAGGCTGCCAGCAGAAAGAAAAGAGGTAATACAACATAAAACCACCACCTGGCAGAAGCAGCATCCTCAACCAGAGGATGCCCCCTGTACTGAGATACTCCGGCCACTGTCACCTTTTGAGCTGCCAGGGCATGCAGCAATGGCAGAATTTCACCTGGACTGTTGGAGTAACTCTGATCTTTCCTGCCAGCATACTCATATACAATCAATCCATATGTATCATCTTCCGGGGCACCATACAATCCTGTCGCTCCGGTGTCGGCATAAATTATTTTGATATCAGGAAGAATACGCCTCAGTTTCGCCAGAATCCCATGCTCCAGATCATACAGCCGACCGTCTTCTTTTGCCAGATGAACCGTAATTTTCAGCCTCTTCTTCATCTGCTTCAGGAGACGCTCGTCGGCCGGATTGAACGAATGTCTGTGGTTTTCCGTCATATCCAGATATTGCGGAATCTGAAGAAAGCCTGATACGGCAAGAAGAAAAATCAGTGCAGTTGCAAACACTTTTTTCACCCTGGTCACTGTTTTTTGTCCCGGGTGCAGCAGAACAGATGATATTGAAAAAAGAAAGAGAGACAGGCCCAGAAAAACAACAAAACCATCAGATGATAACAGACCGCCTTCAAATCCGCGCAACAGGGTGGTCAAGGACCATCCTCCACCTGCGGCAGTAAAATCCAGTACCCATGATCCGAGGGTGACAGCAAGGCAGATCATTGCTGCTGTCGGAAGCGAGGTGGTAATCACCGTTGCGAACATGGCAATACAGGCAATCACCAGGAAGTACAGGGTATGTCCTGTGAACAGGCAGATTATCTCCGGATAATATATCGCTCCCCCGAGAACGTGCCAGATTATGAATACGGAAATACCCGGCAGAGCTGCAAGAAACCAGACCACGGTCAGCGCGAATATTTTCACTGCATTGAGCAAAAAAGGTGACAGGGGCAGCTGGAGCAACAGTTTTACTGTTCCATCCTGCCTGTCCTGGCCAACCAGCCTGATGACAACAAGTGGAAAAAGAAGAGTCTCCACCAGGTAGCAGGCACCGAAAGTCGGGATGAAAATACCATCCAGAGGATTCATCCCTGCCGCCATCTCGGGATAGGCCAGAGCAGTCCGGCTTGCCTGACTGTAAAGCTCCACCGCCTGGATAAAACTGTAACCGACCAGCAGTGATAGTATCACCAGCATGCCCCACAGGGCTGGTGACATAAGCAGTACTCGCATTTCCTGAACCAGCAGCACACGAAAGAGACGAAATCGGGAAGAAAAACCACCACCCCCGCAATTTCCCCCGCGGCAGGGGTCATCATTGTTCCCTGTTTCGGCAGAGTATAGTCGGCTGAGCCATGAAAATCGGCGCTGTTTGTCAGACAATCTCAAGAAACACCTCCTCGAGGCCGCCGCTGGTCAATCCTGCCTGTTCAAGAAGTTGGGCAAGTGTCCCGATTGCCGCGATCCTGCCATGGTTCAGCAGAATAAAACGATCACAGATCCGTTCCGCTTCAGTCAATTGATGGATGGCAAGCAGTAGAGTACGCCCCCAAGCGTCTCACGAAGGAGTCCCATCACATTCAGGGTCTGGCGAAGATCAAAGCCGTCAAAAGGTTCATCAAGCATCAGCAGCGGCTGTGGCGTAAGCAGGCCGATTGCCAGCAGCAACCTGCGCCGATATCCTCTGGATAGTTGGTTAACCTGCTTTTCCAACACAGGTAACAGCTCGAGCCTTTCAAAGAGCCTGGTCGATTCATTTTTTCCTGCACCATACAGTTGCCGGAAAAAATCCAGCACCCCTGCAACCCTCTGTCCCCCATAGGGCAAAATTGAATCAGGCAGATAAAAAATAAACTCTTTAACCTGCATCTCCGTCAGAATTTGCTCTTTCCAGTGGAGTATTCCCTTATCCGTGGGGGACAAACCTGCCAGACATTCCATCAAAGTTGTTTTTCCGGCACCATTTGGACCGATTATCCCCAGGATTTCACCAGAATAGATCGAGAAACTGATCTCCTCCAGTACCCTGGTCGTTCCCAGGTGTCTGGAAATATTTTCGCTTCGCAATAATTCAACCATTTTTCTTTCTTCACCGTATTCGGGCATGGAGCAGAGATTTCAAGGGACAATGAGAAATGAGGCCTGGAGTTTAACACTATTTCCAGAAAACGTCTGGAAAACATACTGTTTCATCCTCATTGGAATATACGGAATCAAAGTGTCAGATTATTTGTGCGTTAATAAAACAATTTTGCTATATTCTAACTTACTACCACATAATTACAAAATCACAGGGGGATGTTTTAAATAACAGTGAATTACAGAATTGCAGATGCAGGGCCGACTGAAACGAAGGAAGAAAAGTTGGATAAACTCACAATACTCGCTGTTGATGATGACCCCCTGACTCTTTTGTATCTCAAAAAAATGCTGGCCGGTGATTCCAGGCAGATTTTAACTGCTTCCAACGGTAAAAAAGCCCTTGAACTCGCATTCGATCATCGACCACATCTCCTGATCACGGATTGGAGAATGCCGAAACTGAACGGCATTGATCTCTGTAGAATTCTGCGAAAAACCAGGAAAACCCAGCATGTGTATATCATCATGCTGACCGGATGTGAAGCGGACGACGAACTGGTTGAAGCATTTAATGCGGGAGCCGACGATTATATAGTCAAACCCTTTACGCCCAAAGTTCTGCAGGCCCGGATAAGCAGCGGAGAGAGACTGATACGCTACCAGCAGACAATACGGAGGGATCGTGATATCATTGAACAGTATGCAACAGAGCTGGCCGCAGCAAACCGTAAACTGCAGAATATGGCCATGACGGATTTTCTTACCGGACTGCCGAACCGGAGAAACGCCTTGATCCGCCTGAAAAACCTGATAGCCGAAATGGACAGATATGAAGAATCGCTCTCATGCATCATGGCCGATATCGATCATTTTAAGAAAATCAACGATACCTATGGCCACGACTGCGGCGACATGGTTCTGAAAAAAGTTGCATCCATCCTTGAAGAAAAGGCAAGAAGTTATGACATGGTAAGCAGGTGGGGTGGAGAAGAATTTCTTATTGTGTGTGCCAGAAGCAACAGGCTGGAGTCTTTTCAGCTTGCCCACAGACTCCGCCTGGCCGTTGAAAAACATGAGTTCAAATTTACTGAAGGACACAGAGGACATGTGACCATCAGTATCGGCATTGCCACCTGGTCTCCTGATTTTGTTAATGAAGACGAACTGATCAAAGAGGCGGACAACTGCCTTTACCTGGCAAAGAAACATGGCAGAAACCGGGTTATTGCCATCCCGCCCCCAGCAACTGATTTTCTCCGTCCCCGCCCATGAACCGACTCAACCTGCTTCTGTTTTTTTGTCTGCTCCTGTTTTTTTCCCTCACATCCTGCAGACGACCTCCACTCTCCATAACCAGTCCCGACCCCTCAAAGGACACTGGAGAATGTGTTATTCTGCTCCACGGAATGGCCAGAAGTTCCGACTCAATGGAGAAAATTGAACTCGCATTGACAAAAACAGGATATCACGTGGTCAATCTCGACTATCCTTCAACTGGCGAAAAGATAGAGATCCTTGCCGATAGATACCTGCCTCCGGCAATAGAAAAATGCGAACAGCTTGCCCGAACAAAAATCCATTTTGTCACCCATTCGCTGGGCGGAATTATTGTGCGCAGGAGACTGCGTGAGAAAAAACCGGAAAAACTTGGCAGAGTTGTGATGCTCAGTCCACCCAACCAGGGCAGCGAGGTGACGGACGCTCTGAAAGAATGGTGGCTCTATTCCCGACTGAACGGCCCGGCCGGGCAACAGCTTGGTACAGCCCCGGATTCTCTCCCCAACAGGCTTGGCCCTGTGGATTATCCGGTGGGTATCATTACAGGCGACACCCACGCGTTTTTTGACTTCTGGCTTTCTTCATATTTCAAGGGCAAAAACGATGGAAAAGTTTCTGTGAATCGGGCAAAAGTTGACGGAATGAGTGATTTTCTCGTCGTCCATGAATCCCATCCCTTTATCATGAACGCGGATGAAGTTATTTCGGCCACTCTTTTTTTTCTGAAAAACGGCTTTTTTCCGAACCCGTAAACTTTCATGGACAACCACCAGGTAACTCTTTTCTCAAATCTGCAACAAGCAGTAGTGCCATCTTCTGCAGCTCGGTAAAAAAGGCGGGAGCGGTATCCATGCTTTTCCTGCGACCGCAGTTCTCAAGTTTATATGCCAGGTTACGCATCTTTTCCGCCGAAAAATGAGAAACCGCACCCTTGTAACTGTGGGCAGCCTCCCGTAGTGCCGGTCCATCATTCTCCTCAATGGCACGGCTGATAGTTTCAAGCAGCGGCTGATTTTTTTCAATGAACATTTTTGCCAGGCCGCAGAACAGTTCCAGATCACCACCGACAAAGGCAAGGGTCCGTTCCCTGTCCCATACTGCAGCCGGTATGTTCTTGTCGGTCTTTTTCCTCTTTTTCCTTTCCCGGTTTTGGCACCACTCCTCTGTGTTCTGCAATACACCGAGCCAGGGTGCAAGCTGGGTCATCAACAGTTCGGGTTTAATCGGTTTGGTTATAAAATCGTCCATACCTGTTGCCATACATTTTCTTCTTACTTCCCTGCTGTCATCGGCAGTCATGGCAATGATCGGAAGTCTCTTCCTCCCCTCGAGTTCCTCCATGGAGCGAATTTGACGAACTGCCTCGTACCCGCTCATTTCAGGGAGCTGAATATCCATCAGCACCATACAATACTGTTGTCCACGCACCATATGTACAGCCTCCATGCCATTGTCGGCAAGATCCACCTGGAACCCGATCTTCTTCAGCACGGCAGCGGCCAGTTTCTGATTGATGGACTCATCCTCAACAAGGAGTACTGTATTTTTAAGATTCTTTTGCATCGATTCTTCCCAGTCCCCCACTGGACAGATATTACATGGCCAGGTAGTAGTAACGATTCAGATCAAACAATCCGGAATGAACCGGGTCAGATTCGTTAAACTTCCGCTGAAACCAGTCGTATGTCTCCCAGAAGTTTTCATCCGCCCGGTTTACTCCAAATTTATTCAACTCGATCTTTGACTGCCTGTCTCCATCATATTCATCAAGAATTCGTAAGAATTCAGGAAGATCAGCCAAGTTCACATCGAAGAAATAATTAGGATATGATCCCACGAATCCTTCAATAAACGCAGCACTGTCCTTTTCAGGACACAGATGATCTTTCTCGTTAAAAAGTGTGGATACATCGTCATGCCATCTGTTTATTATCGCCGACACAACAACGTCGTCCTCCTCCGGCACCCGTATGCGCACATAGGCAAGATTGGCGTTGTGATCGGCAACTTCCCGGAAAAAGGAAACACCCGGTGCTGAGACAGCCTTGAATCCACGAATATAATCATCAATCGTCACATACGCGGTCGGCAGTTGCGGATATTTTTCACCGGCCCGTAGATAATTTCTATCAAAGCTGAGATGAAGAGCGGGATTGAAATAATGATCCACCAGATATTCGGTAAACTCCCTTTTCGGGTCGGCGGTGCTGAAATGAAATCCCGCAGGCAGTTTCGATGGAATATAGTCCAGATTGTTCAAGCTCATCCCACCATACCAGTCCCGCAGAATGGGCCCCCGGACCTCTTTGGGCAGGAAATTCAGAAAATTCACTTCTCCCTCCTGGCGGAGTTCATCCATATAGACCCTTGTCGCAAGCTGATGCAGGCCAGCACCATACACATCAAACCCTGCCACCAGGGAATAATAGATCCTCTCCAGAAGAGGATAATCAATAACCCATATGGTTTTCGGCAAAGCGCCCCTCACTCCCCGCAACACGGAGGCACTGTCAAAATGACGAAAGACAGTCAGTGCCGGACTGTCCGACTCTCTGTTCCCCGGCCAGATAGCCTCTGGCCCCAGTCCCCTGTAACGATACTGCATTGAATAATAGTTCTGCTTTATCCGTGCAAAGGTTGCTGAATTCTTCCTGAACTCTCTGGTAATCAGTCCTTTGGCCAGGGCCGCATTGGAGGTTGCCCCTGCCGGCATATCCAGGTATTGCTCGTTATCTTTTAAAAATCCGGGAAACCTGACACTCAGGTCATATTCCGGATTCATGAAAAAGACCCAGAAGACGTCGTGAATCACATTCAGTGCTATCTGCCCCTTGCAGACCGGGCCCCTGATAAAGGTCATGATGATATAGTGTGCATTATCAAGCAGAAACTGGTAGCGGCTTGCCGGGGGAATCTGTTCAAAAACGATAAAAGGATTGGCACTTGTTTTCTGATCATAACCCATTCGATGAGGTGGCAGCAGCCATTCCGGTTCAATGAACAACTCGGTAATCCGCTCTTTCTGATCCCTGCCAAATTCAAACACCATATGGGTCTTGTGAACAATGGTGGAATGAATCTTCCTGAACCGATAATAAAAATGGCCCATGGGGTCATCGTAGGGACGCACGGTAGGAATGATCCTGACCGGCTCCCCCGGCGGTGTCCAGGAACGGATCAGTTCATAAAAATCATTGGACCCGGTCTGGAAAGTGAGATGAGCCAGAAACAGATGTTCATAGAGATAACGGGCGGCCATTGCGTATTTTGCATCATCCCTGTTGAGAAAATCCTCCCATTCCGCAATCATCTCACTATCGGCGGAAGAAACCTTTTCCAGACGTGCCCGCTCTTTTTTCGACGGGCCATGACCTCCCTGGGCAAGCCAGCCGGCAATGGTCTGAAATTCATCCTTCTTCAATGGCGGAAACCCGAAAGGCATGCCTCCGTTGGGATGTTTTTTCATATATGCACCCAGCTCTTCACCGCTTTCCGCACAGGTCAGATCTTCCGCCTCAGAATGATACTCTCCCACGGAAACAGGATTTTTCATCTTATGGTTGAGTAACTGAATCATAAAAGAATTATTATATCCGGCCTGCGCATTGCTGTCTCTGACACTGTAAAATCCTTTCTCACGCCATTCGGCAGTGTTTTCTGCATCAATAAAGAGCCGGGTCGGATCCATGGTTTTGAGACGATAGGAATTGTACACCGCCTTTTTGGTGGCACCACGATCGAGCCCTTCATAGGAACTGAGCTTGAGTTGGCAGGGGGAATTATAGCAACTGTGACAGACAACACACCGTTTTACGAGAACCGGTTTTACCTCCCTGGTATAGTCTATTCTTTTCCCGGGTATTTCTATGGCAACAGGTGGAGGAGGAGGAATTTTCGCGGCACAACCGGCAATAAACAAGGCGATAAAAGCAAACAACAATGTGGATTTATTCATTGAATCTCCCGGAATAAAAAATATCCAAATGCTCAGGTCATTCTCCAATAAACTTACACTGCATAAATTTGTCAAACGATAATCCTGAAATTGACACAATGTTCATGGGAAATGCGGGTTAGAAATTTTCTATCTTTCTCCCCTTTTCCACATGATGTTCCACTGCTTCACAGCAGCCTCCAACATATTTCAGCATCTTCAACATCTCAAGAAACACCGGGTCGTCTTCTCCCAGCTCCTTTTCCGCACGCTCTAGCATACCGATACCCTCTTCGGTATACCGTTTCAGCTTATCGAGAAACATCTTTCTCTTTTCATGTTTTTTCCGCTCTTCTTCCAACAGCGGTAGAAGACGCTCAATGGAAAATTCCACCAGGGCATCCCTCGGTGTATTGTATCTGCTGGCTACCTGCTCCAGGTTTTCCAGGGTTTTTCTTGATATCACATATGTCTTGGCCACACGCCGACTGCTTCCACTGAAGTTTTCAAACTGCCGGGCAATCATTTTCAAGCCCTCATCGTCATCCACCACATGATCGAAAAGTGATTTCTGCTTAATTCCCAACTGTCCAGCCAACACGGAAAGTGCCGCAATCGACCTTTCCGTCAATTTAAATGTCGCACGAACCGATTGTTTCCCCCTGAGATTCGCACTTGACCGTTGTAAGAACTCGACCTTAGCTATTGTATTTCCGTGCTTTTTCATTTCACTATTTCCACAGTATCTTTATTTTTCATTACTTTTAATTTTTTTCAATAAAAATAATATTCACTTATTGACATAAATAAATTAATTATTACCATCTTGAGTACAGAGATGCACAGGAAAAATCAAATTATAAGAACATGTGCCTGTCCGGAAACGATAAAACTGTTTGCGCACCGGCACTAATAAAGAGAAAGGAGATAATTATGTCACTCGTAAAATTTCAATCACAACCGAACCGTCTAAGAAGAGCCAATGACCCCGCTGGACTGATTGACAGTTTCTTTGATGACTTTTTTACACCGATGATCAGCACCGTGGTTCCCAAAAGTGTCAATGAATCACGACAACTTAAGGTTGATATCTTTGAAAAAGATAACAATGTGATCATCACTGCTGAAATCCCCGGAGTGAAAAAAGAAGACATATTCGTTGATGCCAAAGGTAAATTCATAACCATTGGTGGTGAACGCAAAAGCGAAGAGGAAATCAAGGAAGAAAAATGGTACAGAATGGAGCGGGTCTACGGGAAGTTTGAAAGAACTTTCAGCCTGCCTTTTGATATAAACGTTGACGATGTCAAGGCAACATTCAAAGACGGTATTCTCAGGCTTGAAATTCCCAAACCTGAAGAAAAAGATGCCGTCAAGAAAATAGCAATCCAGTAAAAACCTGGATTCCACCAACTCAACTACTCCTCAAAAAAAACAGATGGCGGCCTTGGGCCGCCATCTGTTTTTCCGAACAAAAACCTCTTTTTTCCTGTGGTTTTCCTGTACAATGGTCCACTTACACACATTCCCGTCTGCAAGGAGAAAAAACTCATGGGCCAAATCTATTTCCTCCACGGACTTGACTCCTCCGGTCAAGGGACCAAGGGCATTTATTTCACGACTCATTATCCCCGGGTACAGTGCCCCGACTTCCGCGGCAATCTGAAAGAACGACTTGAGACTTTAACAAAAATCTGTCATGGAAAAACCAACCTGACCCTGATTGGATCCAGCTATGGCGGTCTGATGGCAACCTGTTTTGCAGTCACAGCGCCTGAACGGATAAAACAACTCGTTCTCCTGGCCCCCGCCCTGAACTACGAATCCTATTCACCCCCGAAACTGCACTTGATATGCCTGTCACCCTGGTTATCGGCAGAAATGATACTGTGACGCCTCCGAACCTGGTGATTCCCCTGGCTGAAAAAACGTTTAAAAACCTTGTTGTGCGGATAGAAGAAGACGACCATATGCTCCACAGAAGTTTTAAAAAATTCGACTGGCAGAAATGGTGCCGGGACACGGAAGAATGAATCAGGTGAGCAACAGGGAGTCCATGGCCAGCTCCTCCCCTTGAGTTTTATAAAATTCCGAAAGAAGGTCTTTCACGGTGAGGTTCTTTTTCTCCTCACCTTTCAGGTCAAGCAGGATCTTTCCCTGGTGCAGCATAATCAGCCTGTTACCGAAACTGATGGCATGCTTCATATTATGGGTAATCATCAGGCTCGTCAGTTGCTGCTGGTTGACGATTTCCTGGGTCAGCAGAAGTATCTGATTGGCGGTTTTCGGATCCAGCGCGGCAATATGCTCGTCCAGGAGCAGCACGTCAGGTCTCAACATGGTGGCCATCAACATTGTCAGAGCCTGCCTCTGACCCCCGGAAAGCAGGCCAACCTTATCCAGCAGTCTCTCGTCAAGCCCCAGTCCCAGCTGTTTCAGCTCTTCTCTGAACCGTTCCCTGTCCCTGCTCTTTACTCCTTTTGCTAATCCACGCCTTTTCCCCCGCAGGGCCGCCAGGGCCATATTCTGCTCAATGGTGGCCGAAGGACAGGTACCGAGCAGAGGGTCTTGAAAGACTCTCGAAATCAGCCGGGCCCGTTTATATTCCGGCCAACCGGTAACATCAAGACCGCTGATGGAAACAGTCCCTTCATCCGGGAAAAAACCTCCAGCGATACAATTGAGCAGGGTCGATTTTCCAGCACCATTAGAACCGATGACTGTTACAAAATCGCCTTCGTCAATCTGCAGGCTGATATTGTTCAGGGCAAAGACCTCATTGACACTTCCTTTATGGAAGTATTTTACAATTCCTTGCAGTCGTATCACCGCTCTATCAATCTCTTTTTAAGGTTGGGCGCAATCAGGGCGCCAATTACCAGCACAGCCGTTATCAGATTCAAGTCGCTGGGATTAAAACGAAAACCACCAAATTCCAACCCCAGAGCCAGGGCAATGGCAAGCCTGTAGAGTACGGAACCGAGAAGAGCTGCAGTAAAAGCCCGGCCAATAGTCTGGCAGCCAAAAACCGTCTCTCCGATAATAACCGAAGCCAACCCCGCCACAATTGTACCTATCCCCATTCCCACATCGGCAGCCCCCTGATTCTGGGCGACCAATGCCCCGCTCAGGGCGACCAGACCATTTGAGAGCCCAACTCCGAGGATAATAATTGTATGGGTATTCACCCCGAGACTGCGAATCATCTGCGGATTATCCCCGACAGCAAGGATGGCCTGACCCAGTTCCGTGGAGAGAAACCAGACGATAAACAGCAAAACAACCAGGGCAAACAAGCCAAAAACTATCAGCCCCGCCAGATAAGAAGGAATACCAGCGGCAATAATTGGGTCGAATACCGTCTCAACCCCGAGAAGAGCGACATTAGGTCCCCCCATTATACGTATGTTGACGGAATAAAGGGCGATCATGGTAAGAATCGACGCCAGGAGATGGAGTATCTTGAACTTGGTGTTCAAAACAGCCGTAATCATTCCGGCGAGAAAACCACCGAGAAGGGCAAAGAACAGGGAGAGATAGGGATTGATTCCGTGTGTAATCGCCACGGCGGAAATGGCGGCCCCCAAAGGGAGACTGCCATCCACCGTGAGATCGGGAAAATCAAGAATGCGAAAGGTGAGATAGACACCAATCACCATAATGCCGTAGACCAGCCCTTGCTCGACTGCACCCAGGGCCGCATAAACAGTCATAAAGGAGCCTTTTATTTATCGTATACTTTGGCTGCCTTCTTCAACAACTCAGCAGGTGGAGTAAGACCCATTTTTTCCGAATAAGCTGCGTTAATATGCAGCTGAAGTTCTTTCTGGAAAGCCACCGGAATATTTTCGGCCTTCTCTCCATTCAGAATACGTTCGGCAACGGCCCCTGTCTGGTAGCCGTGCTTGTAATAATCAAAACCCATGGCTGCTACCGCACCTCGTTTTACAGAGTCCACATCTGCGGCGAAAATGGGCAGTTTATTCTGCACACCTACCTTCAGAACAGATTCGAGAGCAGAAATAATGGTGTTGTCCGTGGGGATAAAAACCGCATCAACACGACCGACCAGGCTTTTTGCGGCCTGGTAGACATCCGCTGTCTTGGACGCGGTTGCTTCAACAGTTTCAAACCCCAGTTTTTTCGCCAGTTTCCTGACTGAGGCAATTGTTGATTTTGAATTGGCTTCTCCAGCATTATACAACAGGCCAAGCCTTTTGATATTGCCGGCATACTCAAGAATCATCTGAATATGCTGTTCCACCGGAAGAAGATCGGAAACACCTGTTATGAACGCCGGAGGATGGTTAAGATCCTTCACCAGACCCGCAGCGACAGGATCGGTCACAGCCGTAAAAAGCAGCGGTCTTTTCATGGCTGCTGGTGCCTTGTTCAGGGCCTGAACACAAGCCTGGGCAGAAGGTGTGGCAATGGCGACCAGCAGGTCGGCCTTTTCGCCAATCATCTGCTGGGCAATCTGAGTGGCGGTTCCCATATTGGCCTGGGCATTGTGGACCTTGTAATCGACATCTACACCCTTTTCTTTCAGGTAATCCTGGAACCCCTTGAGAACAGCATCAAGAGCCGGATGTTCCACAAACTGGTTCACGGAAATGGTTGCAGCTCCCGCACTGAAAACCTGCAGAAAAAAGAACAGTGAAACAAAGACAGGTAATTTTTTCATTAATTCATTCCTCCCGGAAAAATAGGTAGCAAGAAAATATTGATTGCAGACTGCTTCGAAAAATCACTTTACCCGAACAGTGAGTAAACCTGCTTTCTGATTTCATACACAATATGTTGATATAAATCAAAAGGTTATCCTTTTCGCCGCCTGAACTGATGAGAAACGCGGGATAGGCACTCTGCTGTCGACCGTGATGTGACATCTAGCCTATTCTCGTGGGAAGGTCAATACCTGTGCAAATAAAAAAACCCCGATGCTATTCCATCCTGCTTGAGGGCGCAGACAGAACAGAATGCATCAGGGCAAATTTTGATCCTCAGTTACCGGGGATGACCCAATCCTACTGAAAACGACCTCCTCCCATGCAATAGCCGGGACCGTGACCCATCATTCCAGGTCCCATTCCACCTCCCGTGCCGAACCGACCCATGTATTGACCGATACCGGCGGCAAGAGCTTTTTCTCTCATTGTGGTGCGCAGGTCAAATATTTCTCCGGTAATCCTTGCAACAGCCGCAGCATCAGGATTAGAGCTCCGGAGTATTGCCTGCTTTTCAGCACGCTTCATCATCATCTCCTTCCTCAACGCCTGGTTATCAACCATAAACTTGCTGATCTTTTCCTGAACAGCCGGGTCCAGCTGCTGATACATTCTACTGCTTTGCATCATCTGCCCATGATGACCGTAACCGCCGCCACCTTTTGCCCAGTTTACCGTTGCAGTTCCAACCATAATCAATCCTGTGACCATTACAACTGCTGCAATTTTCTTTTTCATTTCATATCTCCTTTTGTTATCTTGGCTGCCTTTTCATTGATTGATGGACTCCAGCACCTTCAATCCACTGTTGCAGGTATTTAAGCAACCAGCATGCCAGAAAACCACACACCAGATAACACTCTGTTTTAATAGAGTTTTAACTGGAGACGAAAAGAGATAAATAACTGCATGTTGTTACTGCCCGGTAAAGATTACCCACCTGTTTAGAAAAAACGGGAGAAATTCCCCACTGGAAAAAGATTACTGATTACCCCCTGTCCCGATCAATGTCCCTGTGAAAAACCACCCATTCAACTGAAAAATCAGCCAGAAAGACTGCCATGCTTTCCGCAATCGCAACAGAACGGTGTCGCCCCCCTGTGCACCCAAAGGCAATTCTCAGACTTTTTCTACCGCTCTTCTGATACTGTCCAACCAGAAAACGTATCATGGGTTGCAGATGATGTGCAAAATCCTCACCCTCGCTGCTTTCAAGGACATATCCGGCCACATCCTTTTCACGGCCGGTCCCTGCGCGCAATTCCTTGACCCAATAGGGATTGGGAAGAAACCGAACATCCAGAATAATATTAACATCGAGTGGAACACCGTATTTATAACCAAAGGAAAAAAGAACCACCCTCAGCCTTTCAGTTCCCACTTTACTGCTCATACCTTATCCCTCCGGCAAAATATTCTTTTCACAACTTTCTTCCGCCCGGCAGGCCTGACAAACTTCACATCCGGATATCCCAGGGCGATGACGCTGCAGATTTCTTCATTTGTGCCGATGCCCAGTTTTCGACACATTGCAGGGCTTCTTCGCATGGCTTCAACCACAAATCCTATAAGACAACTGCCAAGTCCCATGCCATGAGCAGCCAGAAGAATATTCTGTGTTGCAAGCAACCCATCCTCAACAGGACAACTTGCATTTCTTTCCACTGTCACAAGTATCGCGGCTGCAGCTCCATGAAAGAGCTGGTCACGCCCTTCCTCCCTCCAGGCGCGCAGGGCTTCTTCAACAGAATCATGATAGTTACGATAATAACTGCCCAGCTCATCCGAACCAAAAATTTTCATTAGCAGCCGAAGCAGCGGACTGCGCGCCTGCCTGTTCAGCCGGGCATAATAGTCAGCCGTCAACCCTGCCAGATATAACACATCTTTTCTTTCCGGGAAAAAGTGGAATACCCAGGACTGGCTGTTTGTACCGGATGGTGCGGTTGTACCTGTCTCTGCCAGCATTTCCATAATCTCCAGGGGTACAGGCTCCTCCAGGTAATTGCGACAGGATCGTCTTGACATCATAAGATTCAACATTGCTTCAACACCTGTCCTGCCCGAAAAAGTAATATCGTCTGGAAAGGAGACGGGCAGCAGCTCCCTTCCATTGTCCAGCCTGAAAACCCGGACAGCATCGACGGGGCAGACAGCCATGCAGTGACAGCACCCAAAACAGGATTCAGCCTGAAAAACGGCGTTTTCCTCCCCCAGTTCAATGGCATCATGGGGACAGACGGAAATGCAGCAGCCACATGCTGTACAGATTACTTTATTGATTGCCGCAGTTGCCTTCATTCCAATTCCTCTGCCCCAACATGTTGATTATGTAATTTATCCGATTTCTTTCTACACAATCCAGATCTTCTGGTGTACAATTTATTATCTCAGTTCTGAATTTCTTGTTTTAATTAAATATATTCTAACTCTACACAAAACTCAGTCTGGTAGCCGTGCTGAAGGAGATATAATTGTTTTATCAGGCGGTTACCATTGCATGACAATTCCTGTCAACTGGAAACAGCAGTCATTTTTTGACTGCAGGCCAGCCCGATAAAACTGTCGTATCTCCAGGCAGGCTGGACTTTATGGAAAACCGCCCATGGGACCGAAATACTCACCTTCCCTCCGTATTGCTCTACTCACAGCCGCGATCGTATCCGTTATGCTTTATTCATCGTTTATGATGCGAAGTGCTACTGAATGCTACGCTCCGCTGATAAGCACGGTGCAGAAGATCAAATATGAAATTGCCATGACCCACCTGCAATTCGAGGAGCATTTCAACAAAGACAGATCAGTCACCCTTGAATCGGTCTGGAAGCACCTGGAACTTGCAGAAAAATATGCCGGCAGCATTCTGAAAAATGAATACGGACCGAATCTTAAATTTATTTCACTGAAAAACACCTCTTCTCAAGAAGCGATTGAACAACTTATTGAAAAAATATCCTCCTTTAAAAACAAACTGCTGGCCAGAGAACAGAGTTATGCAACTCTTCCGACAGATCAGAGCAAGACTGTCGCCTTTCATTCCACTTTTGATAAGTTCCTCTTCTTTTCCGATAACATTGAAACATCTCTGGAGACTGAATTAAACGAAAAAATACTCGTTCTGAAGTATGTGCAGAGCCTGCTTCTCGTAGCAATACTTATCTTTGGTGCCTTCATGGCGCTTGCATTGCGGCAAAAGGAACGTCAGCATCAAAGCGGCCTGGTATCTCTCAAGGAAAAGGAAGAGCACCTGCGAACCACAATCAACTCCATAGGTGATGCCGTCATTGTTACTGACACAGACGGCAACATCACCCGCATGAATCCGGTAGCAGAGAGGCTGACGGGATGGACATCCACCCAGGCCACGGGAAAACCCCTGCCGAAAATCTTCAGAATCATAAACACCAAAACGGGAAAACCCGCATCAAATCCTGTATTCAAGGTACTGGAAACAGGAACGATTGAAGGTCTTGCCAACCATACAATGCTTCTGGCAAAAGATGGCACCAGATACCAGATCTCGGACTCAGCCGCACCGATCCATACTGTGGATGGCCGGATAAGTGGTGTTGTCCTTGTCTTCAGGGATGTCACGGAAGAATACGGCATTAGAAAAGCCCTTGTTCAAAATGAACAGTATCTCCAGAGTATATTCCGATCGGCACCTACCGGAATTGGTGTTGTCACCGACCGTGTCATACAGAAAGTAAATGAAAAAATCTGTCATATGACAGGGTATGACAGGGAAGAACTTCTCGGTCAGAGTGCAATGATCCTTTATCCCCATAAACAGGATTTTGATTTTGTCGGCAGAATAAAATATAAACTGCTCCGGAAACATGGGACAGGCACCGTTGAAACCCGCTGGAAGAGAAAAGACGGTAAGATTATTGATATTCTTTTAAGCTCAACACCGATTGACAGCAGCAATTATTCAAAAGGAATAACCTTTACAGCCCTTGATATCACTGACCGTAAACAAACTGAAACCCTGCTCCACCTGTCGCTGGAAAAATACGAAAAAACCTTTCAGGCGGCACCTGTGTGGGTAGAGCTGAGTTCCCTTGAAACAGATAGATACATTGAAGTGAATGACACCTTTCTCAAGACAATGGGATACTCATCACCCGAAGAAGTCATCGGCAGGACCTCACGGGAAATCGGCACCTGGGCCAACCCCGATGACCGTCAAAAAATAGTCGAAGAAATACAAAAAAACGGCCAAGTAAAAAATATTGCGGTGCAGAGGAAGACCAGATCCGGAGCAATTATCGATACTCTTTTTTCCGCTGAATCCCTGCATCTTGATTTGAGAAGCGAGCAGGTCATAATCTCCGTCAGCCAGAATATCACGAAACAGAAACAGTCAGAAAAGGAAAAAGCCCGCCTGGAAGAACAGTTTCATCAGATACAGAAACTTGAGTCAATCGGTCGACTCGCAGGAGGTGTGGCTCATGATCTGAATAATCTTCTCTCCCCGATAATCGGATACGGGGAGATACTGCTTGAAGAAAAAAACCTGGGCGAGCATCGGCAAGACTCCGTGAAAGAAATCGTCAATGCCGGAATGAGAGCGAAAGATCTCGTTCACCAGCTCCTGGCGTTCAGCCGAAAACAGACCCTTGAATACAGGCAGCTCAACCTGGCTGAAGCGGTACTCGGTGTTGAGAAACTGATTCGGCGAACCATCAGGGAAAATATCAAAATTGAGATCGTTTTCCCTGATAACCATTTTCCCGTCATGGCGGACCTGGGCCAGATTGAACAGATGATTCTGAATCTCGCGGTAAATGGCGCTGATGCCATGGCTGACGGTGGCACACTGACCATTGAAATCAACACAATCGTTCTGGACAGGGAATACGCCAGACTGCACCGGGGTGTAACCCCTGGCCCCCATGTAATGCTCGCAGTCAGTGATACCGGATGCGGGATGGACGAGGAAACCTGCTCACATATTTTTGAACCGTTTTTTTCCACCAAGGGAGAAGAAGGCACAGGCCTGGGGCTGGCAACCGTCTACGGCATTGTCAAACAGCACCAGGGAAATATCTGGGTCTACAGTGAACCCGGCAAGGGAACGACATTCAAGGTCTATCTCCCTCTCTGCCGGGAGGAAAATATTCCACGGGAAACGGGCCGAAATCAATCAGGCGATCTCACTGGATCGGAAACAATACTGCTCGTCGAAGATAATGAACAGGTGAGGAACCTCACCCTGTCCATCCTCAAGCGCAAAGGATACACTGTACTGGTCGGGAAAAGCGGCCAGGATGCACTGATCGTCCTGGATTCTTACAAAGGCCCCCTCGATCTGCTGCTGACCGACGTTGTCATGCCTGGAATGAACGGAAAAGAATTGTTCAACAGGCTGAAAGATGATTATCCGGATCTGAAGGTTATCTATATGTCCGGATATACAGATAATGTCATTGCTCACCATGGTATTCTCGATGAAAATACACCCTTCATTCAAAAACCGTTTACAATCAGGGATCTGTCTGTCAAAGTCAGGGAAGTATTCGGTCACCAGCAGAAGTAACCGGCGGTTCAGGGGAGCGCAGTTTTCAAACGATTTACAAAGTAGAGTGAACAGCCGAGCATCAACAGCAGAGAGAGAAGAAACATCCGCCAGCCGAACATAACAAATACAACACCCGGCAGCACTGAACCAAGCGTTCCACCCGTGTAGTAGAATGATATATAGAGCCCGTTGGCAATCGCCTTGTTCTCTTCAGCCAGTTTGTTAACAAAGCCCGAAAGAAGAGAATGAGCCATGAAAAGACCGGTGCAGAAAATAAACATCCCCATGAACATAACCAGGTAATCTTCCACCATGAAGGTTACGGTCCCCAGGATAAAGATGAAAATACCGGCACGAATAGCGGCCGTCTCACTCCTGAAAAGACGGATTATTACCTTGCTGTTCAGGGAAACAACAATACCCATTGCGTATCCGAGATAAAGCAGACCAATGCCCGCCTCTCCGGAAGCAGGACTCATCTGTTTCAACTGAAAGGGCATAAAATTCATCAGGGCGGCAAAGACAAAAAAGAGGCAGAAAATTGCCAGGTAAAGCCAGAGAAAATGTCTGATCCGGAGCAGGCCGGCTATTTCTGAAAATCCGGGTCGCGCGTATTTCATCTTCACATCCCTTGTCATCCCGCCAAGAAAACAGGCTGTCAGCAACAGAAGAAGGCCAAGCAGAAAAAAGAAAAATCTCCAACCGAAAAGATCAGTGAAATAAGCCGAAAGAAACCGGCCCAGAAATCCCCCCGCAATCGTGGCTGCAATATATGTTGCAATAGCGTGCTGAACCTTTCCCACAACAGACGAATAGGAAATATAACTCATCAGGGAGGTGAGGATGGCTGGGATAATAAGCCCCTGAACACCGCGAATTGTGAGAAGAAGCAGGTAGCTGTCGGTACCGGCAAAGAGCAGTTCAAGAAGACCGAGTAGTACCAGTGCCCACCTGACCATTACCTTGGCTGAAAAGGATTCGAGCAGGTAACCATAAAAAAGTGGCGCAAAACCGAGTGGCGCCATCATAAGAGTGGTAAAGAGAATAGCCTGAAAACTGCTGAGTTGAAACTCCGTCTGGAACACAGGTTGAATGGGTTGGGCTGCGTACAGGGAACAGAAAGTGACGCAGGTGGCAAAATAAATTGGTTTCATTGAGAGATCGTCTGCCGAAAAAAAAGCAGAACACCTGCAAAACCCATTGTGTCAGGCTGAACTTTGCAGGTAATCAGAAATTTTATTGCGATAGAGATTCAAATGTTTTACGGATCGTCATCAGGTCAAAAGGCTTGGGAACGGCACCGACAAAACCATATTCATCAAAGTTTGTCATGACAGGATCAGTTGAATACCCGCTGGAGACCAGGACCTTCGCGTGTTGGTCAACAGCAAGAATTTCACCGACGGCTTCCTTGCCACCCATTCCTCCGGGAACCGAAAGATCCATGATCACAAAGTCAAATCTTTCACCCTGATTCTGCTGTTCAACATATTTCCTGACAGCTTCCTCTCCATCTTTTACATGGACAGCGTCATAGCCAATATATTTGAACAGATGAATAGCAATTTCTCCCACCATATCCTCATCATCCATGATAAGGATCCGCCCCTTTTTTTCTTCGTCACCCAAAAGAAATTACCTCCGGAAAACCCGTTACATCATTCAACAAACAATCATACCTGATTCCTGCGGGGCAAGAGAATAAAAGAAAAATGATCTCAGTTGGATAACGAATGATACAGCCCGTGCCGTGACACTATAATTATCCGTTAATACAATAAAAATACTTTTTATTTATTCTCAAAGTGCAGGCTTCAGGTCATAAAAAAACTAAAGCATCCCCCGTAGAAATCCTCTCTCTTCCCAAGTATGCCAGAAAAAGTCGGACACAGTCAAGCTGGAGACTCCGATTTTGCAGCAACTTTTCCACCCCATCCCGACAAATAAAAAATAATGATCCTATTATTATCAGGTTACCTGGAAAAAACAAAACAATTATTTTTTCCTTGACCTTCCATCCTTTTTATCAATAGACTGCCTTTCTGAAAATACTCTTTGCTCTCACCAATCATGTCATCAACAACCACCACAAAACCAGAATTCATAAATCAACTGACAAAAACCTGTCCTTGAAAACCCGAACTCTTCCTTCAAAGAAAACAAGACAGACAGTTTTAATTGTCGCCGTAACCCTGATTTCCATCTGGCTGGTCCTCCTGCAGGTCGGTATTTTCACCAAGGCCCGCAGCATGTCCCGGATCAGGGAAATCGGTTCTTCCCGGGTCAACCTCTATGCCCAGTCCCTCAGAACCAACCTGGAACAGTTTCGTCATCTTCCCTATGTGCTGGCAAGAGACAGACGTATTCACGACCTGCTGAACCTGGAATTTGACGCGATACGCGTCAATCCCCACCTGGAAGATTTTGCCACCGTATCATCCACCATGATCTTCGTTCTCGACAGGGGAGGAACAACGGTGGCAACCAGTAACTGGAGAACCGACCAGGATCTGACTGGATTCAATTTCAGCTACCGCCCCTATTTCAAAGCTGCCGAAAAAGGGCTTTCGGGAGGATACTATGCTATCGGCTCCCGCACAGGTAAACCTGGTTTCTTTATATCCTACCCAGTCCTTGAAGAAGGCAATTTTCTCGGTGTGGTAGTGGTCAAAGTCAATCTGGAAACCATTCAACACATATGGAAAAAAAGCGGAGAAGCTGTGATTGTAAGTGATGCTTACGGCATTCTCTTTCTCAGCAGCAACCCGGACTGGAAATATAAATCTCTCCGCCCCCTCCCGCCCCACACTGCCAGACGGTTGCGTGAGGTCCAGTACCAGGGATACCCGCTTGTCACTCTGAAAATGGAGAGACAGAGTACCACAGGTGGAAATATCCTCCTCCTGGAAGGCAAGCAATACCTGGAACAATCCCTGCAATTACCCGAGTATGGCTGGCGCATCCACTACCTTACTGACCTTCGGGGAGTCAAAAGCAATGTCCACCTCGCCAGAACCGTAACCGCTGTTATTGCCGGATTTATCCTCTTTACTTTTCTTTTTTTCAGAGAACGCCGCCATAAACTGCGCTCCCGGGAAGAGGCAAGAAAAAGCAGAATAATAGAGGAAATAAACGAAAAACTCCTGCGGGAGATTGAGGAACATAAACAGACGGAAGACAACCTCCGGAAAATCCAGAAGGAACTGATTCAGGCGGGAAAACTGGCTGCATTGGGCCGAATGTCGGCGGCAGTTGCCCACGAACTGAATCAGCCGGTCACGGCTATTCGTACTTTCGCGGCAAGCTGCAGGATCTTTCTTGAACGCAACCAGCCCAAACAGGTTCTGGAAAACCTGGATTTCATAACCGGACTGACGGAACGGATGGGCAGTATTACCGGCCAGCTTAAAATCTTTGCAAGAAAAAACAAAAGCGGCCATCATGTTGTTGATCTGGCAAAAATCATTGACAAGGTGCTCCTCTTTTCCGCCCCCCTGATTAAAGCGGGACATGTTAACGTAAACAGTGAACTTACTGAAAAGGGCCAGGCTCTTGTACGTGGTGACAGTCTGCATCTAGAACAGGTGATGAACAATCTCCTGAGCAACAGCCTTCACGCCATGGAGAAATCTTCCGGAAAAGAAATACATGTGAAGCTGTTCATCAAGGATGAAACTGTTATTCTTACTGTCACCGACAGCGGGACAGGAATAGCGGGAGAGGCTATGGATTCACTTTTTGAACCGTTTTTTACGACCAAGGATATCGGCGACGGCCTGGGACTGGGACTCTCCATCACCTATGGGATTATCCAGGACATGGGAGGTTCAATTTCTGCAGAAAATATTGCGGGGAATGGAGCGTGCTTTACCATTCGTCTCCCTCTGGCCGTAACCTGAATCCATCACGGATCCAGGCGAAATGTAAAAAACCACAGGAAAACATATGACAGGCAAAGGAAGTGTCTACATTGTTGATGACGAAGAGAGCATGCGTGTTGCCGTGTCCCAATGGCTGACTCTCGCAGATTACCGGGTAGAATCTTTTTCCTCGGCACGGAAAGTTCTGGAAATCCTGGACGTGGATTTTGATGGTGTCCTTGTCACTGACATCCGCATGCCGGACATGGACGGCATGGAACTGATGAAGAAGACTCTGGCCCTGGACCGGGAAATTCCCATTGTTCTGGTAACCGCCCACGGGGACATCCCCATGGCCGTTTCCGCCATGCGTGACGGGGCATATGATTTCATCGAAAAACCGTTTGAACCGGAGATGCTGCTGGAGACTGTCCGCCGGGCCGGAGAAAAAAGAAAACTGGTCCTTGAGAATCGAAAGCTCAGACAGTACCTGGAACACCCGGATAAAATCGAAAACAGACTGCTGGGAACAAGTGATGCCATCCAGTTTCTCCACCAGGAAATCAGGGATCTGGGCCCCACCGATGCCAGTGTCTTTCTCATTGGAGAAACCGGCTGCGGCAAAGAGGTTGTGGCCCGCTGTCTCCATGAAGTGAGTAACAGAAAAAAAGGTAAGTTCGTTGCGATCAACTGTGGCGCAATCCCTGAAACACTGTTTGAAAGCGAGCTGTTCGGCCATGAAGCCGGAGCGTTTACCGGGGCCACGGGTAGACGCATCGGCAAATTCGAACATGCCAACGGAGGCACCCTCTTTCTCGATGAAGTCAACTCCATGCCCTTGAATCTCCAGGTCAAGGTCCTGCGCGTTCTCCAGGAAAGAGAAATTGAACGGCTGGGCGCCAATACTCCCATCCCCATTGATATCCGCATTATCAGTGCAACAAACTGTGACCCACGCAAAGCATGCTCTGAAGGCAGGTTCAGGGAGGATCTCTATTATCGACTTAATGTGGCTGAAATCAACATTCCTCCCCTGCGAAAACGACCGGGTGACATCCTGCTGCTTTTTGATTATTTCCTCCTGCGAAGCTCGGAAAAATACAACAGGGCACTGCCCCAGCTTACCGGCAACGCCATCGCCATGCTGATGGCCTATCCCTGGCCCGGAAATGTCAGGGAACTGAAAAATATTGCCGAACGTTACATTCTCTCTTCCCTGCCCCCGGAGGAAAGGATAGCCCATATTCTTCAACACACGGGAACAGGTATCAGCACAGCAAGTACCTCCCTTGCGGAACAGGCATCTAATTTTGAAAAATGTGTCATTGACCAGGCCCTGCGCAGACACCGGGGAACATCTCGTCAGTCCTGGAAGAACTGGCCCTGCCCGCCGGACATTGAACCAGAAAATGCAGAACCATGGTCTTTCCAGAAAAGACTACCTGAATTCAGATAAATAAAATTTGCCATGCAAAACAGATATTTTTATTCTTTCACCACAACTTTTCTCCTCCTGCTCTTTTTTTCTCTTTCGGCCCCGCACCCGTCTCAGACAAAGCCACTCCCTCCTCTTCGAAAAAACCGCGACTATATTCTCACCACGGCCACCACGGGAGGAACATATTATCCGGTGGGTATTGCCCTGGCGACCCTGACTAAAGTCAAACTCGAGCCAAAGTATAAAATTTCCCTTTCTGCCATCAGCTCCGCCGGCTCAGGGGAAAATCTGAAACTCCTGCGGGAAAACGAGGCCCAGTTTGCCATCCTCCAGGGCCTTTACGGAGCCTGGGCATGGAACGGCAGCGGAGAGCTACAGCTCATCGGCCCCCAGAAACACCTGCGCTCCATCACCATGCTCTGGCAGAATGTTGAGCATTTTGCCATTCAATCTGATCTTGTCCGAACGGGAACAGCTGCAGACCTGAAGATGCTGAAAGGAAAACGATTTTCCATCGGCAGGAAAAATTCCGGCACCGAAGGATCGGGCCGTCATATTCTCCGCAGCCTGGGCTTCCAGCCTGACCGTGATTTTGTCCTGGTCAACATCGGTTACGGTGAAAGTGCTGAAAGCCTGCAGAACGGAACGATCGAAGGGATGAATATCCCGGCCGGACTCCCGGTAGGTGCCATTACAAGAGCATTTGCCGCCCTGGGCAAGGATATTACCATTCTTGATTTTACCGCCGAACAACTCAGAGCAATCAACAGGGGATACAACCTGTGGAGCCCCTACACTATCCCCGCAAATACTTATCCTGGTCAGGATTATGAGATCCACACCATTTCACAGCCAAATTTTCTGGCGGTCAGGGCTGATGTTGATGACGATGCGGTTTACCGGATTGTAAAGATAATCTATGAAAACCTGAAATTTCTCAGCAATATCCATCCGGCGACAATGGACATGGATATCAGAAAAGCAGTAAAAGGGCTACCCTTTCCCCTCCATCCCGGTGCCGCACGGTTCTACCGTGAACAGGGGATTACACTTCCCGACAGATTAATCACAAAATAACTTCTTTTTAGTGAAACAAACCCAAAAAAGTACTGTTATTCCCCTCATTTTTTTAGTATATAGGAATTATTCTCACACAGATAAAAGAAATTGTCCACATAATCATTTTTTTCCTGATTACCTCCGAAACCCGGCTTGATTTCTGATGCTGGGTTTTACAAGTAATCAGATAATTTTTAAAGGAGCAGAAAATGGCTGAACCGAAAGACATGTACCAATGCCAGACAGTAAACTGTGGATATATCTACAATCCGGACAAAGGTGACAGAAAAGGAAAAATCCCCAAGGGTACCAAATTCCAGGATCTTCCGGAAGACTGGAAATGCCCCATATGCGGGGCCAGTACCAAGGCATTCAAACCTCTTGGTTGATAACCCTTTCCCTGCCGAACCAACCGTGCAGTCACTGTAATCGGTTCGGCAGGATTTGTCAGGATTTTCTTGGCATTTTGTAACACAATGTGGAATACTGTTCCCTATGAACAGCCAGCGTCCACTTTCCATAAACAACAGTCTTGTCCACGGTATCTGCAATTATCACTGCAGACTATGCGGCATAAAGAAACCTGATTACTCAGGTCCCAAGGAGTTCCAGCCTCTCACTGTCACCCGGAAACTTATCGACCGTATCCGGGAGGCAGTGCAGCAGGGAATCCACATCCGTTATCTCGCCAATGCCGGTGATGGTGAACCAACCCTCCACCCGGAATTCAACGAGCGGATGACTTTATTTGGAGAAATGATACGGAGCTGGCAGGCTCCCTCCATCCCGCCTCCTGAAGTTTCCGTGGTTACAAATGGATCACTCCTGAACGAAAACAGCATCCTGGAGTCCATCACCGACAACAGACTCACCCTGATAATCTCCCTGCCCACCCTCAACCCGACGTCCTACGGCCTGATTATGGCCCATGACGACACAAGAGGAAAGGCTCTTTTAGACACAGTACTGCCGGGTGTTGAACAGGCCATGGCCAAAAAGGCGGCGGGCAGACTCAGGCAACTTTATTTTCACATTTCCCCTCCGGAGGTTGACCTTATCCGGGCAGATTTTTCCGAAACAATTGACGGATTGACCCGCCTCGCCCGGAAAAACGGGATGCAGGAAATTAACCTCATCCTCTTTCCGGCACCCAGTAACCGTACGGGACTGGTCACTGCTTCCGCCCCCCGCGTTGACATGTACCGCGACCTCTTCAAACAATATAACAATACAGCCGCCAACCAGGTCACTGTCAGGATGAAACTGGTCCTCCACCGTTTCTTCCCCTCTCTCCTGGAAATTGTTGACCTTCTTCATCACTTCTCCTTCCCCTGTCTGTGGAATGGAAATTTCTTCATTACCCCCGACGGCAGTTCTATCTGCTGCAATGATCAATCCATCCAGACAATCCAGGGAAACATTCTCCACGATTCCATTGCCACACTCATGGCAGCAAAAGAACAGTTTATGCCGGGCGCATCGTGCAGAAACTGCAACCAGTCCCCTCGCCACCTTCGCGGGTCACCGGAGGCCCGTATTTTTTCTCTTCTGGCTGGACTCAGAATTGCCTGCAACCGCATTTCCAATAAATTTTAAACAGGGAAACAGCTGCAAAAGTGACAAGACAGAACAACAGAGTTCCCCCTCCCCCATGCGAAACAAAACTGGTTGAAACAAGGGAAGAACTGGAGGAAGCCCTGCGCCTCGTGTACCGGAAATACAATATTGCCGGATTTCAAAAAAAGAACAGGTCAGGAATGCGAATAAATTTCCACAATCTTCTTCCCACCAGTTATACACTTATCCGCAAAAACCATTCCAGGATTGAAGGAACCCTTACTGTGGTACAGGAATACCAGGGTCGCTTACCTTCAAGTGAACTGTTTGCAGAAGAAATAGAACAGGTTCGCCACGAGAATTCCCTGCTCTGTGAACTGTCCGGCCTGGCTATAAACACTTCATCCTTCAAGAACAGCAAAACCACGCTCCTCTCCCTTTTCAAGGCAGCATTTATCCTGGGATTTGACCTGCTGGGCTGTACGGACTTTTGTATGATGATCAACCCCTCCCACTGCAATTTCTACAGAAACGAGATGCAGTTTGAAAGAGTCGGACCTGTCAGGTATTACGGGAAAGTAAACGATGCACCCGCAATCCTTCTGAAAATGGACCTTTTGACCTGTGAACAGCATTTTCTGGAAAAAAAACCTCGCCTTCATGACTATTTTTTTCTCCAGAAAAGAAAAACAGTCAGAAACAGGATTCTCTCCCTTTTGCCTCGACACAGAGAGCTGTTTAATAACCAACTGGCTCAACATTTTTTTGAAATTGAACCTGTTATTCTCTCCAGCCTGACCGACCAGGAAAAAGAAACTCTTTCCCTTTATTTCCCAGATCTTACCAAAACCTTACTTGTCTAAGAAAGATCATATTGCTAGAGTAAAAGCACTCAGGTAACGGGAATAATAATTATATTTTTTATCAGGATCACACACTGTTACCCCTTCGCCTGTACTCCTTATACAGCCATCGTTTCACTCCGGGCAGATAGAGAGAACCGGAAGTAAATTACTACATATCAGGTTGAAATTATGAATAAAAAAGAACTTGTCGCGTCAATAGCCAAAAATGGAGGTATAACCAAAACAAGTGCTGCGGAAGTACTCAACGCATTACTGGCAATGATAGCCAAAACAGTATCGGAAGGAGACCGTGTGACCCTCTCAGGTTTTGGTTCCTTCCGCGTAGTGGAGAGGAAAGAGAAAAAAGGACGAAACCCCCATACCGGTCAAAGTCTGATCATTCCCGCCCATAATATTGTTAAATTTATTCCGGGGAGGAATCTGTACTCCCGAATCCAATAGATCGTCAGATACTGTGGATTCAAAATTGAAAAAAACTGTCAGGTATTTTGCAATCCGGATTTAATTTGCTACAATTAAAAAAGCCTTCCTGATTCTTGTTCTTATTTTTGTTTGGTATATTTTTAGACGCAATGAAGAATTCCGGTAAAATACTGTTAATCGGCCTGTTGTTTCCGATTGTTTTTCTGGCAGGGTTGACCAGCGACAATTATAATTCCTTTTGACGACAATTAAATTTCCCGGAAAATTGTGATCTGATTATTCATATTTCTCAAAGGAGGAATATGGATGGTCACAGATATTCAGGTGAGGAAATTGAAGAAATACTTAAGTCAAGGGAAGACGTTGGAAGTAGCAGCGGCTAGAGCCGGCATGGATGAGAAAACCGGTCGCAAGTATAGAGATAATGGCAAATTGCCAAGTGAGATCAGTGCGGAGCGAGTGAGGGAGTGGCGAACTCGTAAAGATCCTTTTGAAGGTATATGGCCAGAGGTTTTACAATTTCTGGAAACTAATGAAGGTTTGGAAGCCAAAACTCTTTTTACCCATTTTCAAAGGATTTATCCCGGTTCTTTTGGAGATGGCCAGCTCCGCACGTTTCAACGTCGAGTAAAAACCTGGCGTTGTACAGAAGGTCCAGGACGTGAAGTTTATTTTCCCCAGGTGCATGTGCCTGCACGGTTGAGTCAGTCTGATTTTACAGATATGTCCCAATTACAGATCAGTATTGGTGGTCAGCCTTTTGATCACCTGATCTACCATTTTGTGCTGACATATTCGAACTGGGAGACAGGAACGATCTGTTTTTCCGAGAGTTTCGAAAGCCTGAGCGAAGGATTACAGAAGAGTCTATGGAAACTTGGCGGAGTTCCAGAACAACATCAAACAGACAGGTTGTCAGCTGCGGTGAATAAACCGGATAACCCGGAAGAGTTTACCCGTGGCTACCAGGGGCTTTTGGCCCATTACAAATTGCAAGGCCGTAAAATCAATTCGTCAAGCCCCCACGAAAATGGTGACATTGAGCAGCGCCATCATCGTTTCAAGAAAGCCGTAGATCAGGCCCTGATGCTGCGAGGTAACCGGGATTTTACTACACGCAAGGAATATGAGTTATTTCTACAGAAGCTGTTTGCACAACTCAACTGCAACCGCCAGGAGCGCTTTCAAGAAGAACAGTCGATGTTGCGTCCACTGCCTTCGGGTAAGCTCGACACATGTACTCGTTTTGAAGTTCGAGTTGGTCCCAGCAGTACGATCAGAGTAAAGCACAAGGTTTACTCGGTGAATAGTCGACTTATCAAAGAAACAGTCACAGTGCGGCTGTATGCAGAGTATCTGGAGATCTGGTACGGTCAGAAACATATTGAGAATATCCCCAGAATACGAGGCGGTAGCAAACATTATATCCAGTACCGCCATATAATTGACTGGCTGGTTCGAAAACCCGGTGCATTTGAGAACTACAGATACCGCAGTGATCTTTTTCCTACGAGCAGGTTCCGGGTTGCCTATGACTCTCTGCGCAAATTTCGTACCGTTACGGGAGCAGCAAAAGAATACTTATCTATTTTACAGCTTGCTGCCCAAGATAATGAGACAGCTGTAGATGATGCCCTTCGTCATCTGATTGACCATGAAAAGAACATTGATTTTGCCCAGGTAAAAACACTGCTTGTCTCTGGTAAACCGGTTGAACCGATTACCAATATTTCTGTCCAGACTGTTGCCCTCACAGGCTATGATCAACTCTTACAGGAGGGTTGCAGATGAGTTCAACCGATAATCGAATTATCCTGGATGCGTCTCTTAAAAAGCTTTATCTGTCAACTATCCGAGCCTGTTACCAGGAGGAGGCGGATTTGGCGAGAAAGGAATCACTAAGCTATGAATCATACCTTCAGGAACTGGTTGTGCGGGAGTGTGAAGAAAGACGCCATAAACGCATTACCAGATATTTGCGAGAATCCAGACTGCCCCTGGAAAAAAACTTAGCTTCGTTTGAAATGGATCGGCTTCCGGCCAAACTGAGCGGCTTTGTCAATAGTTTGCTGGAAGGTTCTTTTCTTGACAGGTGTGAAAACATACTAGCTTTTGGAAACCCAGGTAGTGGAAAAACCCATCTGCTCTGTGCCATTGCCCAGGAACTGATTAACAAGGATAGGCGTGTTTTCTTTTCTCCGTGCAGTCTGCTGGTGCAAAATCTGCTGGTGGCCAAAAAGGAGCTTGTTCTTCCAAGATTTCTGAAAAAACTTGCCAAGTATGATGCCATACTGATCGACGATATCGGCTATGTCCAGCAAAGCCGAGAAGAAATGGAAGTGCTCTTTACCCTTCTTGCGTATTGTTATGAACGGAACAGTATCATGCTAACCAGCAATTTACCATTTTCACAGTGGGAGAAGATATTTAAAGATCCAATGACTACGGCTGCAGCGATAGACCGGCTTGTGCATCATAGCGTAATACTGGAACTTAATCTTGATAGCTACAGACTGGAAAAAGCAAAACAAAGCCTTGAGGAAAATTAATAATCACAGAATAGGGGGCTCTGCCCCAACCCCCGAGGTTTAACGCATTGTGGCCATGAGGATGAAGAAAGAAAAGACCGGGCAAATCCTTATACCCGGTCTTCATCCTTACGGCACTCATCTCGGCGCTCGGGTCGCTCCTCAGCGTTGCCCTATCCTCCGGATGAGTACAAATAAGTTACATTTTAGATGAGGACACTGCAACAGAAACAGAAAAAGCAATGAAATATTATTGCGTATTATTATGTGGTTAAGGCCGGAATTATAATTGTCGCCAGCCGGGAATTATAATTGTCGTTGATTACAGGGTGCCAGATGTTTCTGCCACAATTCGAAGGCTATATGCCATTGGCCAATATTGCCTGTAAAAGCTTTGCCAGAAACAAAAAATCCATCACCAGGCTGGAAGGGAAAACGATCCAACTCTGGGGATACCTCGACTCGGCAAATATTTTCCCTCCCAATTCCGGGATGGTACGTTTCCATGAGTCATCCTTCCATGTCAAACCACTGGCAAACGACGGCCCCGGCGAATCCATTCCCGTTTTACTGGAGGGTGACAAAAAACAGTATGCCGGTCTCTTCAAACAACTCAACACTCTTGCAAAACAGCAAGAGAGGGAAACGATTGTTCTACTGAGCGGAACAGTTCAGGCAACTGAAGTGCAGACGAATTTCAACACACTCGCCGGAGTTGTCATCCACGTCAACTCAACAGAAAACATTCAGTTCAGACAAAAGAACAACATTTCGCTGTAATACATATCCTTGAATTCACAAGCATCCAGTCGCGACCGTACGAATATGCAGTGCCCCTGATCACTTACCATCCACTTACTTCATTGATTAAATCCAGCAGATGAACGGCCCTGACACCGACAGCAGAGTGATTTATCACATCCTGTAACTGCATGATGCACCCCGGACAACCAGTCGCCAGCAATTCTGCGCCGCTTTGCATCAGGCCGGGAATTTTCCTCGACCCTATCTTTTTGCTGGTTTCGTAGTGATAAACAGAAAATGTTCCCCCAAGACCGCAGCATTCCGAGGCTCCTTCCATCTCCACAAACTCCACATTGGGCAGTGCCCGGAGGATCTCCCTGGGCTCCCGGATTATCCCCTGTTTTTTCATATGACAGGGATCATGGTAGGTGACCCGCTTTCTGTTCGGCCATTTTTCCATACCTGCAAGTTTTTCGATCAGCCCTTCTTTTTTCAGAAAAACTGTAAAATCGATCACTTTTCCGGTAAACTCCGTAAAATTTCCCTCCATGGTGCTGTAATATTCTTTAATACCACCATTACAGGACGCACAGCAGGTGATTATATGAGCAAGATCCTGCCCGGCAAAACAGTCTCTGTTCTTATCGGCCAGTCTTTCCACGAGCCTGCCATTTCCCGCGGAAAGGGCGGGAATACCACAACACTGCTGGCCGCGTGGCAGGAAAACGGAATACCCCATTTTTCGCAATATCCTGATCATGGCCGCTCCGATCTGTGGATAAAGAAATCCAATGGAACAGCCTGCAAAAAAACCGATCAGGGGTTTTTCTCCATTTCCCTGGATAAATTCCGGAAAAAGATCATAGAGGTTTTTGGCCGGAATTTCAGGCAGAGTTCTGTTTTTCATGATGGGAGCGGGAAACCGCAGGCGCAGTCCGCTCGACTCCGGAACCTTTTTCAATGCCAGACTGGAAAGGGCCGCTGTCGATTTCACTGCCGCCTTCAGCAACGGCCTGTTCCCGATAAAGGCGGATACGGAGCGTCCCACCAGGGAAAGCCCCTTTTCGTCGGTAATTTCCCGGCGAATCGCCCCGACAATCTCGTCGGTGGGCACCTGGTTGGGGCACTTTGTGACACAACTGCCGCACATGAGACACATGGAGATATCCTGCTGCAGCCGTTTTTCCAGATTATCCCTGCCATCAAGCAGGGCGGCGGCCAGCGCGATCTTGCCCCGGGCGACGCTGCCCTCCCTTTTTTCGGCAAGATAAGCGGGACAGTGCGCCTGGCAGGCACCGCAATGAACACATTTGCGAATCTGTTCTTCAAAATCTTTCAGTGATTTATTCCTGCTCATTTCATCTCTTCCACTGTAACAGGTTACAGGGCACCTTCCGCTGCAATCGGTTTCTGAAAAATCTTGCCCGGATTGAGAATATTATTCGGATCAAAACTCTCCTTAATTTTTTCCATATACCTCATGGTAATTTCACTGACCTCCATTCCCATGTAATCCATCTTGGATATACCGATACCATGCTCACCACTGATGGAACCTTCGAGTTCCACCGCTGTACGAAAGATATCCTCCATAACATTGTGAACCTTCTCCTCCATTCCCTCTTCTCTCAGATCGACCATGACATTGACATGGATATTTCCATCCCCGGCATGGCCAAAATTAACAATGGGCACCCCATATTCCCTGGACAGGTTTTCCAAAGCCCTGATCATATCGGGCACTCTGGAGCGGGGAACAACGATATCTTCATTAAACTTATCGGGATTGATTTTCCGCATGCTGGAGCTGACACTGCGCCTGACCTGCCAGATCTCTTCAGACTCTTCTGCATTCTCTGCGATTCTGGTATCGAGAACTGAAAGCGGCTGCAGCACTTCCATAATGCGTACCGCCTGCTTTTCGATTATTTCCCGATCACCATCCACCTCTATCAAAAGTATGGCCCGGCACTCCTCCGGCAGGGGAACAGGGGAAATATCCCGTATACAGTCGATGGTCGAGGCATCGAGAAACTCCAGAGTAGTCGGAATGATTTTTGCCCGGATAATTTCAGAAACACCGCGGGCAGCCCCATCAATGGTGGAAAACTGCACCAACATGGTCTTTTTGGCTTCCGGTTTGGGAAGGAGCTTGACGACAATCCGGGTGACGATCCCAAGTGTTCCCTCGGAACCCACAAAAAGCTTTGTCAGGTCGTAACCCACCACATTTTTAAGAGTCTTCCCACCGGTTCTGATAATTTCTCCGGTGGGTGTCACCACCTCAAGCCCCATGATATAGTCCTTGGTAACGCCGTATTTTACACACCGCGGCCCCCCGGCACACTCCGCCACATTGCCCCCCATGGTACAGAATTCCTTGGAGGCCGGGTCCGGCGGGTAAAAAAGTCCCTGTTTTTCCACCTGCCGCTGCAACTCCGCGGTAACCACTCCAGGTTCCACCACGGCAACCAGATTTTCAGTATCTATGGCAAGAATACGATCCATCCGGGTAAGCACCAGAACAATCCCCCCCTGAACCGGCAGGGTTCCCCCTGTAAAACCGGACCCGGCCCCCCTGGGCAGGACAGGAATCAGATACCTGTTGGCAACTTTCATCACTTCACTTACCTCTGCAGCAGAACCGGCATAAACAACGACATCCGGTAGGTAACTCCTGCCGGTGGCATCATAGGAATGGGTAATCCTGTCGCTCTTCTGGTCAAACACGTTTTCTTTGCCGACAATTTCCGTTAATCGTTTCAATACGGTTTTATCTATCATTTTATCTCTTCCTGTTTTCCTGTTCCGAAAAATTCAACCTCAATCCCGCAGTGCAAGGGAATAAAGAAAAAGTGCGGATTCGGTTCAAACATTTATAAGAGTAATCATTAACCCGCATTTCTCATCAATTCAGGCGGCTTCAGCTTCAAAATTTTCAACAGTAAATAATAGTGACCTATATTTACTGTTGAAATATTGCAGAAGATGGCGTCGCCTGGGCTGACCTTGGGTGAACATTGTGTGAATTTTGTTCGATTACTGATAGTTGGCTAATTATTTGTATTCTACAACTATTCTCAAAATTGACACAATGTTCATGAGAAATGTGGGTTAAAAATATTCTTCCATGGAAATTCTTATACAAAGAACAAAACGAGAAAGCCACCTTTGAACGAACACCGACCAACACGGATGAAAAAAGGGGAAGAACCGATTTGCGCTCTTCCCCCCACATCAACACCTGAATGTGACTCATAATTTCTCGAAATAAATGACTGCTGTCAGGCCACCATCTCCCAAAGCAGCACCATATGCACATCAAAAATATCACTCCGCCGCGGTTTAATTGAAAAAGTCTCAATCTCACAGTTGTCGATGGAATATTGCTCCGCAAGCTCGGTCACACGTTCTTCAATCTCCACACTGAGATCATCAAGCTCCTGCTGCAGGGCAAGAACATTCTCCTCGGCCCTCTTCACATCACTGCGCTCCTTTGCAACCCTCCCAACACTGCGCATTCCCGTCGCCGCTTTACCGATGGTGGATGCGGACAACGCCTTTCTACCGAAAAAGGCGCCAACCACTGCCACCCCGAAAGAGATAAGGGAATCGGTTGTTTTGGTCTTCACATCAACTTTTTCTTTCTCCAGGCGGTGCAGAGCAGTCTGCAGCTTCTTTTCGATCCGTTCCTGCTTCAGCTCATATTTTTCCCGCAACTTTTCCACTGCGTCTTCCTTCTGTTCCCGCAGGGAATCACTGAAACGAACCCTGAAATCCCCAAGACTCTCGTCAGGTGTCGATTCAAAACTGGTTCCCTTAATACGAAACAATTCCTGACGTCTGTTCTGGTAAAGAAAATCTGAAAATTCCTTTTTCAGATTTGTCATACTCCTCAACCCGGCAATTGAGGCAGGTAAAGGATAAAATCCGCCATTTTCAGGAGGAGCAGAAACACACTCCTCCGTACCATAACCCGGCTCCTCACCGTTTTCCCAGTCAGCCCGTTTAAAATCCTCATCCAGGTAGAGGCGCAGGGAAACCTCCTGTACTACATCAATGTTACGACGATTGTTAAAATACCTGACCGACGCCCGGCCCCAGAGATACGGTTCGAAATTTATTTCATCGCTGACCATGTTCTGCAGGTAATAAAGCTGCTCAATGTTTCCCCCCAGAAGCGGAGGCGGACCCGCAGCCCCGTTACGGCTGACTGCGGCGACACTTTCCATATTACTCTCACCACCGGCCGCCGACAGACGATCCTTTCTCCCCTTCATCAGTTTCGTGATATCATTTTTGGAGATGGGGCCTTTCAGATAGGACATAACCCAACGGGTTTCAAAGAGGGTTGGTTCATCCATATGGGCGGAATTCAAAAGAAACTGCCGTGATTTCATATCGGAGAGCAGGTTTCTGACCAGCCTGGCATCAAGATGTCCATCGCCGGCACCAACAATCCCTTCCACCACCCTGTCCTGATCCTGGCTGGTCTGCAACCGTCCGATAAACCAGGAACCGATATTGGACAGCCCCTTGTAATCCAGATCAACCGGATTCTGGGTGGCCAGGACAATACCAACCCCGTAGGCCCTTGCCTGCTTGAGCAGGAGCAGCATCGGTTTTTTTGAAGGCGGGTTGGCGGTGGGCGGAAAATAACCGAATATTTCATCCATATACAGTAATGCCTTCAGGGAAGCGCTTCCCTGCTGCCGCCGCATCCAGCCTGTAAACTGGTTGAGCAGCATGGTAACAAAGAACATCCTTTCCGTTTCACTGAGGTGGGCAATGGAAAAGATTGCCGTCTGGGGCCGTCCTTCTTCAGAATAGAGGATTCGCTGAATATCCAGGGGAACACCTTCTGTCCAGGCTGCAAAGGTGGGACTCGCCAGGATATTATTGAGGCTCATGGCAAGACTCATCCGCTGGGATTGATTATAAAATGCATCAAGCCCGAAGACCCCGACCTTGTCAAAGGGAGGATTGACAATAGCACCAATCAGGTTTTCCAGAGAAAGATCTTCACCTTTGCGCCAGAAATGCAGGAGAAGCGAGCTGAGCAGAATATGCTCACGGCTCTGGAGCGGATCTCCTTTGATATCGATAAGGGAGAGCAGGGTTGTAGTAGTGGAATTAACCAGACTGTTCAGAGTGTCTGTATCAGCAAGCAACGCCTCTGACGGTGCCTTGAAACTGCTGAGGACAGATACAGGTACCCCTGCGGTGGAACCCGGGGTATAAATGGTCATATCGGTCCTGGTCCGAAGCTGACGAATCCGTTCCGGCCCCTGACCCCAGGAGGCAAGTCCCTTTTTCCAGGACGCAGCCACTTTTTCGCCATATTCGGGAACGGACATCTCCTTCCCTGCCGCCTCCGCCGGGTCAATCCAGGGAATAAAATCCTCCGGCTGCAGTTCAGGAAAAGTCAGCAGCAGATTACCCATATCTCCTTTCGGATCAATGATAATGGACGGGATATTGTCCATTATTGCCTCTTCAATGAGAGCAACCCCCAATCCTGTCTTACCGCTGCCAGTCATGCCTATGATAGCGGCATGGGTGGTCAGGTATTTGTTTTTATAAAGAAAGGGTAATTCAAGCGCCTGCCCGCTTCTCAGATCCATTTCCCTGCCGAGATAGAGCAGGCCCAGTTTTTCGTAAGGGTATTGGTTCTCCACTACACATCCTCCCGATATTAAAAGCTGATTATCACTCCATGCGACTTCCCGCGACTCCAGGCAATTCATGACTTTTCCTGAGTGCTTCACATTGAATCAGTCCAAACAATGAATTGAACCAACTGCTTAAGTAAGTACACAAGAGTACGGAGAACTTCCAGTTTTTTTTATTTTTAACACTCCGGGTCTAAGAGCTTGTCAAAACCACTCCCGAACCTTACATTCTCCATATATACCACACAGTAGTAATTCGGCTTCGTATGAACTGCCGAATCAACTCAATCAACCAGGAGGGCAGGCATATGTTATTGGACAGGATCATGATTTCGGCACTTCTTTTGTCTGCACTCTGCCTGGTTGGGGAAAACGCTCAGGCAAAAAAACAGTTTCCTGCCACACTGCCGCCTGCCATGAATATACCCCAGGCAGTCCCCCAGAATATTCCGATACCGCAGCTGAAAAAACCGGAAACAGGGCCACCACCATCTGTTCCGGTTCAAAAAACCAAACCGTCAAAAATCCCGACTGCAACGACACAGTCCATGACCGAAGTAAAACAACCCCCCATCCCCATCAACAGCAAAAAAGTACTCCCCCGAAAACGACAGTTACTTCCTCCTGTCGGGAAAAAATCCGTCCTGTCATCTATCGGGAAAAATGATTATTCCATCAAAAAACTTGAAATGATCACCGCCGGCCCCGGAAAGGGGCGGATCGCCATTACAATCAAGGCGACTACAATCACGGGCAAAAAACCATCCCCCCAACCCTATCCGCTGCGACTGAAGAAGGGAAACAGAACGGTCTGGCAAGGTACGGGAAAAATAAAAAGAATGTCTTTTGGCTGGGGAGACAAAATAGTTACATCCTATGTTCCTCCCGCCGGAACCACGCGACTCAAGGCGGAGGTAAACGTCTTTAATATGCGCAACCGGGTTCCTGAACTTACAGGGCGCACCGCCAACAACACCATATCCAGAAACATTGTACGAAAAGTACCTCAGGGGAAAACTGTAAAACCTGTAAAATCAACCATTGTCCTGGCAGATTCCTCCCTGAAAAACAATCCTTCCATAAAAAATATACGTCTGCCATCAGCTGTGAAGAAAAAGATAACGGACAGAAAAAAGTTTCCCGAAAAAATTGTGCCGATCGGTGGTGGAGCCTCCCTGCCGGCAGCAAACCTCAATCACGGAGACCTGTCTAACCTGGCAGGACGTGAACGAAATCTCCCCCGCATTGATCCCGAGGCAATTGGAGATATAGTCAATGATTCCTGGGGAAGTTACTGGGGAGAACTGGAAATTATTGATATGAGAGAGTTACGTGGCGGTCCGAACAGTCACAAAATTGCTATCACTATCAGCGCAAAAAAGGTTTTCAAAGATTATCCCCGTAATATGCCCTATAAAGTTCTTCTTAAAAATGGCACAGAAGTATTGTGGGAGGGAACCGGCCATGTAAAAAACATACTTTTTGGCTGGGGCGATTATATTGTCACCGATTATATCGCTGGGGAAGCGATTATGCTCGAAGCAGTCATCAACCCGAGGAACAGTGACGGCTCATTTGATTACCAGGAATACGACACCAGACGCGGAAACACTCTCTCCAAGCCATTCCATTGGCAGCGGTTCAGGGGATATAGCGCACCGGGAACTGCAACAGAACGGGTAGTACTGACACCACGGGAACCGGAAACCGAAAGGTACGGACTCCGGCTGATCAACATCAGGCGGGAACAGGAAGGGCCCGACTGGAGCCGGATAAAAGTAACTTACGATTTACCTAAAACGTTTCGTCAGAGTGGAGGGCGATGCACGTTCAGCGCGTATGGAGCCGAAGGAAGGTCCCGCCACGAAACCTATCGAAATAGCCGGGTACAATGTATTCCAGCTCCAGTACAGACAACCCGCCGTGTCCCCGTCGGTCGTTTGCAGCAATACGAATTCACCTGCAGGGTCAGTCCAGGTGTTTTCGGAGTGGAACCCTTCATCGCAGGCGAAAATGTTGAACTGCTCTGCGAATCGCCACGGGGCGGACAGATAGTCAAAATCGGTCTTGGTCAAAAACAGTGGACCCCCAGGGCATCAGTCTGGGATCAGTGGGGACCAACCGTGGACGATATAGAAGATCTTTTCATTCCATTCGCCTACATCGAGGGGAGAAACAAACCTCGCGTCCTGCGCCTGAATGTCAGTAACGCCAGACCTCGTGCCGTAACACGAGTTCCGGTTCGGGTCGAACTGGTGCGGGCAGGAGCGGTTGTTGAGACTTTAAACTTTGAACTTCCCGCAGCAGGGCTGCCGTACAATCCGAGAGCCGGAGATAAACTGCTGAACATTGAGGATGGATCAGGTTGGGAATGGGCGGAAGTGGAGGATGGCAGGCTGGATGCAAGCTGGATCAATATCACTGTTGACCCCGATTCTCAAATCAGAGACAGCAGCAGGCGTAACAATCATTTCCGTGTTGATGTCAGCGGATTCTATCCGAAGCGTTAGATTCTTTACCCCGCTGGCTAGTGCGCAGGTCCCTCAAAAACATAATTACAGGTATCACACTTGTATTTGTTTCCGGTTCCCAGCAACGACGAACTCTGCCGGCCACACCGCGTACACTTTATATCCCGTTTACGGATTTCCTCTGCCAACCTGCGGGCATCATCCCCACTCAAACCGGCTCCCTTCATATCGCCCATCGTCCTGCGAACCGCAATCGCAATAAACCCGACAACCAGCAATATAACTGTAATAAGCAACAGATTAAACCAGTCAAACATTTTAGTTCTACCTCCACCCAGCGTCATACTACTTGCACGGACACAAAATTGATGAAAATTACAATTTGTGCTGAGCTGTACTTATAGATTTTTTTCTCGCTGAAAGCCATACCATGACAACAGTACATACCGGTGTCAGAAAAAATGAATAAAAAACGGCCATGGAATACGATGCCATACCATACTGCAAACTGTCCGGATTGTGCCCCGACTCCACGAATATCCACCATCCCCAACCTATCACGACACCAAGAACTATCGCAATAATCACAGCATAAATAATGAGACGGAGAAAAACCCAAACCCAGGATATCACCTCAGGCACAATAAGAAAGGATCGAAAACGAGAAAACAAAAAAACAATTACAACTGCAAAAACAACAAAAAAGGCGAATTCCAAAGCATTTTCAGCGATATTATGCAGCCACCCATCTTCTTTTCCCGGTATCAGGTCATAAAAATTCCCCATTTCGGAACCAAAAATCATAACAACTGCCCAAAATAAGGACGGAACGAAGAGAATCTGTAATATTCTTTTTTTCAAAATCCCAATCAACTCTTTCATAATCATCGACCAGTATATCTACGCCTCCGGTTCTATTATGACCGAAATCCCACACACTTCCCTCCTCTGCACAAATGGAGAAGAATCAATAAATCGGATTTCTTATTCTCCAGCGGATTCATCCAGAACCCTCTTATTAAGAAACCTGGCAAGAACAGCTGAAATTTTCCGTGCCTCCTCCAACGACCAGTGTTTTCCAAAACGCAATTCTTCTTCGGTTCCATCCATGTTTCGAGCCTCAATCGTCACAGGATAGGTAATAACCGGCTTCCCCATGTCATGTTCCCTGGGATTGGTCGCCAGTCTACCAATACGCACCGGCCCTGAAGCAGCCAGTGAACCACGACTTTTAAAAGAAATCACGAAAAAAACATCGCCACCACAAGACCACGTACCATGCAGTCTATCGAGAATTAAAATATGACGCTGAGTTGCAACCGCGCCACCAAACACTGTTGACAATACTCCGATGATAAAAGTCAGATCCATGATTCTGCCACTGCTGCTCCATGCAAGCAAAATGCCTCCCAGCAGAAGAATGGCCCCGATAATTCTCGCAACACCTCCTCCCTCAACAACTTTTATCTCTTCAGGATCGGGTTGAGTAATCCGGATTCCCGGTCCCTTAATTTGAAATTTCACCTGTTTCTCCGAAAAAATCCATTTATGGCAGTTCCGGGAAACCTGCCGGATCAGTAAAAACCCAATCCCGACCTTTTACCGGAATATGACACGATATGCAGATCCGTGCCCCTTTATTGAAGGGCTTTTGATCAAGACCGACCCAACGAGCCCAGCCCCATCCATAAGTATTTGAATATTTTCTTGAATCCTTAAACATAAATTCTGCATGAACAAAACCGTCAGGAACTATCGCCGCATTCCAGTTTTTCAGGTTAGTCTCCTTCCAGACAACTTTTCCCAATATCGCTCCATCAGGCCAGGGATTTGTGTTTCCCGAGCGAGCTGCTTTTACTGCCACATCATTTCCAAGAATCAGTCGAAGTGTATTGTTATCGATTCTATGGGAAACAGCGAGAGTCGACCAATTTTGCCAACCACTGGGATAGTGTATCTCGTGGGAGTCTTCGGGTACATTATCAGAAGCAGCCACCATGGATGAAACTCCCAAAGAAACACCGATGAGAATTAATTTCACGATACTCATTGCATCTCCTTTTATTGGTTTTAAAAGCTGATGAGCCTGTAATACGGTAATGTCCACACACCGGGTCAAATGACTGCTTGATAACCGAGAAAAAAACTCCCTGAATCTGATCGCACTCAGCGCAACACCGCCCTGTATAGAACTACAATATTCCCTGCATCCCCGAGCGGGTTAAGGCTATTTAATCCACACTACCACGAAATATGTAAACACCAAAGTTATAAGACACTACACCTGCAGCAGCTGCAACAGTACCACCGACCATTTGAGCAATCGGCCACATTGATGCCCCACCACCCTGATAGGGCAGAAAATACTCCTGATACAAGATAGCTGCCAAGACTCCTGACCATGGAAGCAATCCAGCCAGTATCATTCCGATTTTACCTTTAACAAAATAAGACAGGACTATCCCGGTAATACCTGATGGTATAACAACCATTGCCCACACTTGATAAGCTTCCATTTCCATAATTAATTTTTCGTTTTAATAACGGAACTGACAAGAAAATTCTCTCTGAAGGCGACTGTAGAAGATAAAAGCAACATACCGAACATTTATGTTTCTGTCATACACCCAACATCGTGAGATGTTTCCTGTTGTGGTATGTGAGCGCCAGATAAATACAATGTTTTAGTTCCTCAACGGGTATCTCTTCATTTTTGTCAAATACGATAGCCCTGTTACCCTCAAACTTGAATACACTCCGATAAATTTCCCTGAAGGTGTCCACCAGTTTTGTTTTGCAGTGAAAATATATGGCGTATTGTTCAGGAGTTGCTTTCTTTGACCCTATTCTGATTGTACTGCCACTCTTTGTGAGATAGCTCGGTTCTCCCCATTTAAGCGTTTCTTCCAATTGTTCTATCCCCTCAGATTCTGAAGCTGTTTCCAGAATCAGTCGACGGAGATACATCAATTTTTCCCGCACAATTGGTGGATAGCTGCGGAATGTCTCTGAAACTTGTGAGCTTGCTATTTTTTCCATATCAACCCATACCGACTTTTACTCATATCCTGATATGTTATGCACTTATGTTTTTTAATCAGTCGATTGTTGCCAGTTTGACACCTAATTAGAAAATGCTACGGCTGAAGTGGCCAAAATTGCTGACAATCCCAAGGCAGCAAAAATGACATGAATAAATGCACCCGTCCAAATGCCAAACATTGCAGAGAAGCCTGATTGTACGCCTCTCTTAGCCGTCTGCCCCAGAATAAATGCCATATCTGGGCCTGGAGAGATATTTAACAAAACAGCAGCAGTTAAAAATGTAGCCCAATGGGCAAAAGCATCTTCGTTATTTCCTGTGACCTTTAAATTTTCAGTGACTTTGTCAACCATCGGTTCAATTCTGAAAATCAGCTTTTGTGCCACTCCAGAAAACAGAAGCATTGCCAGGCATTTTACAGCGGATGTTCCCATATTAGAATGAGCTTATCAGTCAGGGTAACATATTGAAATCAATATTATTTTCTCCTGCTCTGCAATTTTCGTCTAGTGACTACATTTACCATTTGTTTTGGTAGCGTGGTTGGTGGAACAATGCCCAACGCACTATAAAGTTGATGAATGTTCCGGCGTGGCGCTGGAATAGAAAGAAAAGAAATCTCACCGTTAATAACATTTTCTATAGCACAATGGGTCGATAATTGCTTGAGACCTTCTTCAACAGTAATATCAAAATCGCGCCAGGCTTTCTTTAGTTTTAAGTAGAGCCTATAGGCAAGCATCACGACAAAAGCATGACCTCTGGTTCTGCTTTCTTTGCGGACATATATAGGCCTCATTTCCAGGTAGCCGGTTTTCATTGTCCTGAAAGCTGTCTCTACTTGCGTCAGATCTTTATACCTATCATGAACAATCTCTTTTGGTGCAACACCGGCAGCAAGGTCGGTTTTCAGCACATAACACCCATCCAATTCTGCTATTTCAGCAAGATAATCCTCATACTCCTCAACGGTTATATGGCGATCTTTTGCAGTGGTGTGGAGAAAATCAATCACTTTCAAACGACTCTCAAGTTCCCACACCTTCTTTATAGCAACATGCTGGTTTGCTCTTGGATGATCCGCAAGATATTGATTTTGTTTCCGGGAAAATTGTATTACTTTCTCAATTCTCTCCCGGCGGGATCTGGCCAACTCTTCTGCACGGATAGGGTTGCGACGCAAAATGTAGCGTACGCCTTTGTCTTCAACTTCACATATCTCTTTATCAAATAGACCGAGTTGGATCACCTTTTTCTTCAACATAGCCTTAATCTGAGCCTTGGTGATAGCAGTTATATAATTGAATCCGGCCTCCCCCAGTTCTTGAATCTGGCTCGATTTGATCATCCCTCGATCACCAACCATGGTTACTTGCTGGCAACCAAATTCCTCAGCAACTTTTTTAATTTGACAACCAATGGTGTGAAAGTCTAAGGTGTTACCTTTGAATACCCGTATGGAAACGGGGATACCATCCTCATCACAAAGCAGACCGATAACTATCTGCTTCTTTCCTCTTTTTTTGTCACGATTGTAACCCCAATCACCCAATTCGTTACATTGACCCTCAAGATAACTTGAAGTGACATCATAAAGGAATAAGGAAGGTATCTGTTCTCCATAGGTTTGCTTGAAGAGTTTTTTCTCAATCTCAGCTTGGTTGTCGCAAAGCCAATCCAGACAATGATAAAGATCGTCTTCATCAAAATCAACGAGCCCAAGCAATTCACTGATACCATGTTCTCTTGCCAGACGTACCGCCGACAACCTGGAGCCCTGATCTATCAGGCGAGCCATAACCATCCATAAGCTCAGCATAGCCTCATTTGATTTTCCCAGAACTTTTGTCAATCCTATATTCTCTGCCAAACGATTGAGAACCCAGACAGCCCCGACACTTCTACCTTGCCGGTTTTCAACGTGGCTACCAAGCAGCATTTCCAGTTTATCTGGATCGTTTTTGTGCCTCATAGCCAGCTGTAGCGCTTTGATTTCATTTGGCTTACAATGAGTGAGATTAGCGATAGTGCGGTTTTTCACCCTTGTGCCTTCCCTGTATGATTCACGCAGGAGAACACTTTTGTAGACCTTGTTTTTGCCCTTTGACTTAGTGGTAGTGATATACATGACTACTAATATATCATTATTATTTGTATATAGCAACATTGATATCAAATAATTAGTGACTACATAAATCATGCCAAATTGTTGCTATTTATTGTGATATCAAGGTATTACCTAGTTTTTAGCCGGGAACATCCGTTACAGCCGTCAATGGCAAACATCTCTTTGCCAATCAGTTTCTGTTCATCGCAAACCAGAAGTACTTCAAGAAACAGTGAGACTATATCCTTGTCCATGCTGGAAATAAAATCTGCAATTGTGGTGAAATGGGGACGGCTGTCGGCAGACAGTGCCATTGCAGCTCCATTTATCGAAGGTAAGGGGTATTTCGATCAATCCGCAACGGCAGGATACCATTTTCACACGTATTATTCAGTAGTTAATTGGATTAAATGACTTTTTCTACAGCTTGAACGACCAAGCACCGGAGTGCCAAATTTGCGGGGCTGCCAACCGTCAATTTGCAATGGACTTGATGCGGAGCATGGTATTACAACTTCCGCCGAGCTATTTGGCGGCCCCTGAAGCGCCTTGTTTGCCGAATTTCATTTTAATTGTTTTTTTAAGTCACGATAGTAGTTCTCATGCGGACCTATCATGATGAGTTCAAGAGAGTCTTTGGTGAATCTGTATGAAAGAAGGTACAAAGATGTTTTTACCTTGAACTTGTGGATGAATATTCCTTTCAAATCTCCTTTTTTTTCAACCCCTATTTGGGGTTTGGCTATGATTTTTTTTACTTCTTCATCCAGTGTTGTTTTTTCAGATTTTGTAAGTTTTTTTACTTTCTTTGCAAATGATTTCGATTGAAAGACTCTCATATGAGCTTACCCGAATGTGTATTCTGACTTTTCTCTACTATCCAATTCCTGAACTCCGATCAGAATTTCTTTAATAAGTTCGTAAGTTAGATCCGGGTTTTCCTCAGCACATTTACCAATTCTTGCCCAATGTTCAATTTGACCGGTAATAGAACGGTGGTCGACCTTGCTGTATTTTCTTGCGTCAGAAAGAAGCTTTTCTGAAACTCGAACTGCGGTTGCCATAATTATACCTCCTATGCTGTGTGGATTAATGTTTATATTTTAATTCACACCATAGCATTTTGCAACTATCTGTTTTTGGCCAACGTTTAGTTGAGCGGCGAACTTCAGCGAGTCCGTCTCGAACGACTAGTTAACAAATTTTTTCTTTAAATATACTTGGATAACCTTTATTTATAAACGTGATGATACCTTTAGAAGGCATAACCTTATCGAAAAGATATTGATCCGCAGCTGAGACTGCTAAGCTCAATGGGGTACCAACACCAGGTATTAACCCAATTCCTGCCCCAACCAGAAATCTTATGGTTTTCCCAATTGGAGAATTTGTGGCAGTTGAAAATTTTGCTTTTAAGGATTTGAATATTTTTTCTAATTCTTTATCACCAAGTTTATTGCTGTTTCTGAGAAATTCTCGGAAAAGAATAAACTCTTCTGAATGTTTAATATCCAGTAATTTCTCAATATTAACTTCATACTTTTTCCCTACCTCTGAGAAATTGGGTAACCCAACAACACTAACTATTTTACTCATTCTTTTTTGAATATCGTTCTTATCTAAATTTTAAGATAAAAACTGATATTTTTTGTCAAAGAGAGATTGATCTTCTTCATCTAGAATTGTTACTGCATCGTATGCCTTCATTTCAATTAATCTTTGATTAAAGCTTCCCAACGCTAACAATGCACTTTGAACAATTTTATGTTCTTCTTCGATATTGTAATTTAGAATATCTTGAAGATTAGTTTCAACTTTGAAATCTTTCTCACTAAGTTGGATAGTTTTGATACGTATTTGTTCCGGTGACACATTTTTCTGTTTCTCTTTTAATTTCTTTGAAATTAGGAAGGGTATAGAATCTATATTGTTCTTGAGATCACTTATAATTGCTCCCATTAATGAAAACCTAATCTCATCAGGCGATTCCATTATATTATTAACGACTTGACGTTTTATGCTTTGAAACTGCCGTTTTTCAATAAATTGATCTTTTGGTTTAATATTTACCAAAATTTCACTCATTTTCTCTTTGTCGAAGCACAAATTAATAGCATGAAATGCATATGAACCTAAAGGAAGTGGCCCCTTCTTTCTTTAGCTGATTCTATAATTGCATTCTGGCCTGAAGATGCTAACTTTAAAGAATCAATAATTATTTTGAGTTTGCCACGCTGGAGTAATTCTAAGGTTTGCTCTATACCGAGACCTTTTACTAAGGAAGAAATTTCATTTAAACGGACACTTTTTAAAAACACTTCGTCAAATAGCAATATCCTCGTGAGAAATTCACCAATATCAAATGGTGAAGTTTTATCTATTTTTCGATCTGGTAAGCAGTAGCCTACAATATTATTGCTTATCATTTTTGATTATTAACGGGTAGCTGAGGGGACAGGCTTTTAAACCCAAAAAGCTCCGATAAAAAACAAATTTTCCTTAACCAAGCACTCCCCAAAGACCACGCAGTAAGCCTGGTCCCTTCGAGCGTATTGTTCGGTTTATCTTTATTCTTGAGGTTTTTGGATCCAATCAAAAAATTCTAACGGATTACCAATAAATTTCTTTTCTATATATGTCCATTCAATATCATATTTTGCATTCAGTACGTTTTCTATTCCGCAAATGGTATCGGATAGCAGTTCGATACTTTTATAAGTTACAGACCTGTCTAACTGCACAGTGTTTTGAATTATTTTTGGAACAATTAGATCATTTTTCGTGTTTTTATATAGCTTAAGCAATTTTTCATCAGCTCTGCCGTTTTTATGGACTATTATATTTCTTGTCTGAATAATTGTTTCTACCTCCTGTGTTAAGGGCATTTGCAAGTTTATGGCATAATCCCGGAGCTGTTTTAATCTATAACCTAAAGTAGAAAACAAATATTCTTCGATGTTTTGTTTAGGATTTGAAGTGGCTAAAAACGATTTAAGGCGTTTGCCTGAGATGCCATAAACTAATTTAGAATCATTCAAATCAAGTTTACCCAAAATGTCTTTGACGAATTTATACAAACTGTCTTGAAAAATATCCACAGATCTGCAGTATACAGACTTAAATAACGCTTGAGAGATAATTAAATTCCACTCATCATTAGTTGAAATATTAGAGACAACAAAATCATGATCAAGAATCACTTTCAATTCATTGAGATTAGATTTTGCTAAAGTCCCATTAATATTAATTGCCAATCTTGTCATATTTTTTTGAACCGAACGCCCTCATCAGAGGCTTTCAGAAGGGGCGCAATTTTTGCGTTCTTTGCAAAAAATCGTGAACCTTCTGAAAGTCCTTCTGGATGAGTTTGTGTACGCCCGACATGGGCGTGAACTAATGGGGTTAAAGTCCCCTGTAAGTGTTCCAGTGTTAAGTGTTGAACTTAACACAAATTACTAGCCAATGGCAAGGGCGATTCCGTGAGGGATGGTCTGAAGGAAGCCGGATGGCAAAGATATGGGCCGACGAACAAAAACATCATATAAGGCCGAGTCTCCGGGTAAGTCAGCACAACATGATTACGCCCCTGGAACAGGAGATACGGTAAATGATGCGGTCGCATATTGGAAGTTCACGTTCTTATTCGGGGAGACTTATTATGTTGGGTTTTTTCTATGACGTGGTTAATGCTACTGAGATTTCATTTGAAAGGCATCTTATTTGATGAATAAAAACCTGTAATAGCAATGTAACGCGAAGCTCATCGGTGTCGGAAAGAGGCGCGTTTTTTTGCGTCAGCAAAAACGGTATGAGTCCGTGTTTTGTGGAAAGGAAAGAGGGAGAAGGAATGGTTTTCCAACCATTCCTTCTCCCTAAATCACTCTTTTTTTACAATCACGCGTTGGGAACAATCAGCACCGGCACCCGCGACATCCTGCTTACCCTGCGGGCGGTGGACCCCATGATCCTGATCCCTCTGACCTTTCGGGTTGATTTGCCCATGACGATCATCTGGCAATCCGCCTCTTCCACCAGGCGGAGGATCTCCTCACTGGGTTTTCCCTGGACAACATACACTTCCTTAACCAGGCGGGATTCCTTCTCTTGGTCACACTCTTCTTCATAAAATTTTTTCAGCCTCTTTTTCATATCAGCCAGAATACCGCCCATAGTCTCCTTCTGGGCTTCTTCCGTCACCTCTTTTGACAGGTATGTGGAAATCACTGCCTGGGCGGTTTCACTGATCGGCTCAACCACATGAACCATTATCACATTTGCATTGTACAATTGCGCCAGGGCCAGGGCATGTCTGAAAACCGGACGGGTCTGTCCACCAAGATCTGTGGCATAAAGTATTGTGGAGATTTCTGGATTCTCTTTCATTATTTTCCTCTCAATAAAATAGCTTTAAAAACCTCGTCGGGAACAGCTCCCCGTCGAGATACATATACTCTGAAAAATCTTCTTAATCGTGGATCAAAAGTATAATCACTATCCGAAGGATAAAAAGTAAGATTTGGATTTTCCCCGTTTTTTCAAATGAGCGATTGATCTGGAGAGAATTTGTCCATATAATAGATTGAAATTGCAAGTCCAATTCTCTGGAATCAGTGCCAATCTTCAGGAGACCCTGCAACACTTCGGAGCGTCTATGAAAACTATCCACACTACCAGGGGGCTTGACATTCCCATTTCCGGCCTGCCCCGACAAAAGATCCGTTCAGGCCAGCCGATCAGCAAGGTTGCCGTTCTCGGTGATGATTATATCGGTATGAAACCGACCATGGTGATAAAAGAGGGGGATTTAGTCAAAACCGGCCAGCTTCTTTTTATCGATAAAAAAAACCCCGGCGTAAAATTTGTCGCCCCCGCCTGTGGCCGTGTTTCCGCCATCAACCGCGGTGCTAAAAGAAGGTTTGAATCCCTGGTTATTGAGCTTTCGGGAAATGAGAGCATTCAATTCCTGCCGGAAAACAGTAAGCCCGAGGATATGGATGAAGACTCGATCCGGGCCCTGCTGATCAAGTCCGGGCTGTGGAGCAGCTTTCGTACCCGCCCTTACGGAAAAATCCCGGCAGTGGACGCCGTGCCCGCCTCTCTCTTTATCACTGCCATAGACACCTCACCCCTGGCAGCCGATCCTAAAGTCATCATCACCGCCCATGAAGAGGAATACAGGCTGGGGCTGCGCCTGCTGAGCTGTTTTTTTCATTCCGTCCCGATCCATTACTGTATGGCTGACAGGAAACCGGCTGACTGCGAAAAAAACGATATATTTTCCTGCTGGGTTTTCAAAGGCCCGCATCCTGCAGGATTGCCTTCCACCCATATCCATTTTATTGATCCGGTTCATGAAAACAAAATGGTCTGGCATATCGATTACCAGGACATCATCGCCATCGGCCATCTCCTCCTTACCGGGCATCTGCGGGAAGAGAAGGTCATCTCCCTTGCGGGTCCGGCAGCACTCAACCCGGCACTTGTCGTGACACGACCGGGGGCCTTTCTGACCGATCTCTGTCGCAGTGAACTGATCCTGGAGGATGTGCGGGTGGTTTCCGGCTCAGTTTTAAGTGGTCATGAATCCAGCGGTAATTTCGCCTTTCTCGGTCGATACCATAACCAGGTTTCGGTCATCTCTGATTACAGTGGCCGCTCCTTTCTCAACTGGGCGATGCCGGGCAGTGAACGGTTCTCCATCAGACCCATGTTTGTTTCGGCCCTGAAGAAAAACCTGACCCTCCCTTTTCTACAGCATTATGGGGCGGCAGACGGGCAATATATCCCCTTGGAACCTATGATCAGGTCATGCCCCTTGATATTATTGCCACTTCGCTCCTGAAAACACTTTTTTCCGAGGATACTGAAAAAGCACGGGATCTTGGCTGCCTGGAACTGGTTGAGGAGGACCTGGCCCTGTGCAGTTTTGTCTGCCCCGGGAAAAACGAGTTCGCCCAGCCCCTTCGCCGGATGCTGACAGCCATTGAACAGGGGTATTGATCGACAGGCGCAACCTGAACAATCCGATAACAGGAACAGGAGAAAAATGAAATTCCTCAGCGCATATTTTGAAAAATTAGGCCGCCACTTTGAGCCGGGAAGGCCACTGGAAAAATACTACCCGCTCTACGAGGCCTTTGATTCCTTTCTCTTCGGCAGCAGTAAAACAACCAGTCTTTCTCCCCATGTACGCGATTCCATGGACCTGAAAAGAATCATGTCCATTGTTATTGTCGCCCTGCTTCCCTGCGTGTTCATGGCCCTGTGGAACACGGGTTACCAGGCCAATCTGGCAATCAGCACCATTGGACTGGGTGGTCCCGGCGGCTGGCGCGGAAGCATCATGGCCCTGGTCGGTTGCAATCCTTCCGATATAGTTTCCAACCTTGTTCTGGGCGCACTTTATTTTCTTCCTGTCTATCTCGTAACCCTGCTGGTCGGCTCCATCTGGGAAGGACTGTTCAATCTTATCCGGGGCCATGAGTTCTCCGAAGCTTTTCTCGTTACATCCATGCTCTTTGCCCTCACCCTGCCCCCTTCCATTCCTCTCTGGCAGGTGGCGGCAGGTATCAGTTTCGGGGTTATTTTTGCCAAAGAGGTCTTCGGTGGTGTTGGGCGAAATTTTATAAACCCAGCCCTTGCGGCACGGGCTTTTATTTTCTTTGCCTATCCTGCCCAGATGACGGGAGATTCCATATGGACAGGGGTCGACGGTGTCACTGCGGCCACAGCACTCAACCGTTTTGCTGGTATGACACCCGGCGGCTCCATCGACCAGGTTTCCTTTAACTGGCTGCAGTCGTTCCTGGGCGCGGTTCCCGGTTCCATGGGAGAGACTTCCACTCTCGCCTGTCTTTTCGGCGCCTTTGTCCTGCTGGTTACCGGAATTGCCTCCTGGCGAATCATGTTCTCCATGCTCCTCGGAGGATTGCTCTGTGCCACCTTTTTCTGGCTGCGTGGGAGCGGTGTCAATCCCATGTACGCCATTCCGCCCCATTACCACCTTGTTATCGGTGGCTTCGCCTTCGGCCTTGTCTTCATGGCGACCGACCCGGTTTCGGCAGCCCACACCAGGACAGGCCAGTATCTGTTCGGTTTTACCGTGGGGCTGCTGGCCATCCTTATCCGGGTGGCGAACCCGGCCTACCCGGAAGGAGTGATGCTGGCCATCCTTCTGGGTAACGTGGTGGCACCGCTCTTTGATTTCTTTGTGATCCAGGCCAATATCAAGCGGAGGAGGTTACGCCATGGCTAACCAGCAAGACCGGAGCAACGACCCGGCCACAACAGACAGTACGGACGACAGCCCCATTGTCCGGGCAGAAAATACACCGGCTCAAGAATCTTCCGCCAAACCTTTCTATTCCGTCCTGGTACTTGCCTTCGTCTGTTCGGCCCTGGTGGCGGGAGCGGCGGTTGGCCTCCGGCCGAAACAGGAGGCCAACCGCCTCCTTGATCGTAAAAAAAACATTCTCATTGCCGCTGGACTCTACCGGGAAACAGAACCGATTGACAAGCTCTTTGCTCCCATCGAAGCCAGGCTGATTGATCTTGCCACGGGTAAGTTTGTGGAATCCAATGACCTGAACCCGAAAACTTATAACCAGGTGAAAAGCGCTCTGACCAGAGACGGTGGAAGAATGCTCGGCAGGGAGGAAGATATCGCCCGCCTGGGACATCTTGAGAAATACGGGGTCGTCTACCTGGTGAAGCAGGGTAACAGAGTGGAACAATATGTCCTTCCCGTGCGGGGCAAAGGACTCTGGTCAACCATGTACGCTTACGTGGCCCTGGATGCCGACCTGAGCACCATCCGGGGTGTCTCCTTTTATGAACATGGCGAGACACCCGGACTCGGAGGAGAGATAGAAAACAGGAAATGGCAGAGCGGCTGGCGCGGCAAAAAAATCTATGATTCCAGTGGCAAACAAGGTCTGAAGATAGTCAAGGGCAAAGCGGCCACCAGCGGTGATGAAACAATCTACCAGATCGACGGACTTTCCGGCGCCACGCTCACCGCCAAAGGCGTCAACAACCTTATGGAATTCTGGTTTGGTGATCATGGCTACAAGCCATTTTTTGAAACTATTAAAAAACAGCTGAAAGGATAGGCACCATGGCTGAAACAAAATCGGAACTGCTTCTCCGCTCCATTTTCAAAAGAAACCCCATCGGCCTGCTGGTCCTGGGAATCTGCAGTGCTCTTGCCGTTACCGGACAGATGAGTACAGCTTTTGTCATGTCGGTCTGTGTCACCCTGGTGGTCGCCTTTTCCAGCCTGACCATCTCCATTGTCCGTTTCCAGATTCCAGACAGTGTCAGAATCGGCATCCAGATAACCGTCATTGCCACCCTGGTCATCCTGGTGGATCAGTTCCTCAAGGCCTTTTTTTTCGATCTGTCAAAACAACTCTCCATCTATGTCGGTCTGATCATCACCAACTGCATCGTTATGGGACGGGCAGAAGGTTTTGCCATGAGCAATCCACCAGTCGCCTCCTTTATCGATGGTATCGGCAACGGGTTGGGTTACGGCTTCGTTCTCATGTCCGTGGCCTTTATCCGGGAACTTTTCGGGGCTGGCACCCTGTTCGGCATCCAGGTCCTTCCCCTTGCGGGAGACGGCGGCTGGTACGTGCGCAACGGACTGCTGGTCCTGCCGGCCAGTGCTTTTTTTCTCATAGCCCTGCTTATCTGGGTTCTCAGAACCGTTGACCCCGAACAACAGGAGAAAGAGTAATGACTCACTACCTTGATATCATCACCAGGTCGATTTTTCTGGAAAATCTGCCCCTCAGTTTCTTCCTGGGAATGTGCACCTTTCTGGCCATCTCCAAAAAGGTAAAAATGGCCATCGGACTGGGAGCGGCCGTGCTGTTCATAATGGTCATCACCGTGCCTATAAATAATCTTATTCTCAACCATCTGCTTAAACCGGGAGGGCTGGCCTGGGCCGGACAGCCTGATCTGGACCTTACATTCCTGGGTCTTTTGACCTATATTGCTGTTATTGCCGCAGTGGTGCAGATTCTGGAAATGATCCTCGACCGGTTTATTCCAACCCTTTACAATACCCTGGGTATCTTTCTGCCCCTGCTGACTGTCAACTGCGCCATCTTCGGCGGCAGCCTCTTTATGGTGGAGCGGGACTATACTTTTGGCGAAAGCGTTGCCTACGGTTTCGGTGCCGGAGGCGGTTTTTTTCTGGCTGTGGTCCTGCTCGGTGCCATCCGCGAACGACTCGAATATGCCGACCCGCCGGCAGGCCTGCGGGGACTGGGACTGACCTTTATCACCACCGGCCTCATAGCCATGGCATTTATGGGATTGGCGGGAATGGAACTGCAATAAAAGCGGGAGAATGGATAATGAATGAAATAATTTTCGGCATACTCTGTTTCTCAGGCCTGCAGCTCATCCTGGTCACCCTGATTGTGGCGGCCAAAAAAACCCTGCTTCCGGGAGGAGAGGTGGCCATAACAGTCAATGAAGACAAACAGTTCAGCACTTCACCGGGCGGAAAGCTCCTCACCACCCTTGCCGGACACGGTGTAATCCTCTCTTCCGCCTGCGGTGGCGGTGGCAGTTGCGGCCAGTGCAGGTGTATCGTCAGGGAAGGCGGAGGCTCAATCCTGCCCACGGAGCGGGGTCAGATCAATAACCGTGATGCCAGAAACGGGGTGCGGCTCTCCTGTCAGGTTCCTGTGAAAAGGGATATGCTCATTGAGGTGCCACCGGAAATGCTCGACGCCAGAAAATGGCTCTGCACTGTACAGTCCAATCGTAATGTGGCAACGTTCATAAAAGAACTGGTATTAAAACTGCCCGAAGACGAGGAAGTCAACTTCCGTGCCGGCGGCTATATTCAGATAGAGGTACCGCCCCACACCCTGGAATACAGGAATTTTGATATTGATGAACGTTTTCTCTCCGACTGGACAAAATTCAAGATGTTCCAGTATCGTTCCCATGTCTACACTCCCGTTACCAGGGCCTATTCCATGGCCAACTGGCCCGGTGAAAAAGGCATCATCAAGCTCAATGTCCGTATTGCCAGTCCGCCTCCGGGCAGTGACGCCTCTCTGCCCCCGGACAGGTTTCCTCCTATATCTTCAACCTGCAACCGGGAGACGAGGTGACCATTGCCGGGCCATTCGGAGAATTTTTCATGGACGACAGCGATTCGGAGGTGATGCTCATCGGCGGCGGGGCTGGAATGGCGCCTCTGCGCAGCCATGTCTTTGATCTTTTCAGGGGCAGGAAGACGAAGCGGAAGGTCTCCTACTGGTACGGAGGCCGCTCCCTGCGAGAAGTTTTTTACGATGATGAGTTCAGGGCGCTGGCAGAAGAGTTTGATAATTTTTCCTTTCACCTGGCTCTCTCCGATCCACAGCCGGAAGACAACTGGAGTGGCTACACCGGTTTTATCCACCAAGTTGTTCTGGACAACTACCTCAAAGATCATCCGGCTCCTGAGGATATTAATTACTACCTGTGCGGCCCGCCCATGATGACCAGGGCCGTCTTCGAAATGCTGGAAGAACTTGGAGTTGAAAAGGAAAATATCCATTTTGACGATTTCGGATAATCCACATGATCTCTCACTTCCTCATACTGCTGGCCATTGCTTTTTCCCTTGTTCTGACAACTGCTCTCATCATCAGTTTCTGCAAACGAAGGCAGAACCGGACCCGTCACGGTCTGACTGGTATGTGCCATCAGAGCGGTGGTACCATGTGCGAAAGTTGTGATTCACAATTACGGAACAAACCTCTCCCCAAAAACAGCCCTCCTTCCTTATAATTTCCTTCTGAAAACATCATATTTACTTTTTCATAAATATTTTTAAGAAAAATTGACTTTTTCATAAAAATAATGTCTAATTATTCATGTTAAATTAAATAAACCCATATCAGAGTATTATTTACAATAATATCGGATAAATGATCATAGACGAAACAAACATGGGAATTCTTCGGCATCTCAAGGATGGCAGGAAGTCCTATAAGCTGATTGCCACTGAACTGTCCATTACTGAAAATACGGTAAGATCCAGGGTAAAAAAACTGATTGAGGAAGGCATCCTCGATATTTCCGGAAACGTCAGTATAGACTCCCTCACCGGCCACAACCTGCTCTATCTCGGGGTAAAACTGAAAACGATGGAACTGCAGGAAAAAGCCGCCGAATTCAGTCGGTTGAAAGGTGTTGTTTCCGTTGGAATTGTCACCGGGAGATATGATCTTATCCTCCAGGTTCTCCTGGGACCTGAAAATACACTGCTTAAATTTATCACGCGCCAGGTGGCGAAAATCGAAGATGTACAGACTATTGAGAGTTTTATTGTTTTCGAGGGATATAACTTGAGAGTTCCCTATATTCTTTAAATTTTCCCGCATACCCTGCCACGGGGACTTCTCCTCCCTCCGGACAGGGTAGTGCGGGGAAATTGTACAGGAAAACAGGAGAGACACAAGAAACGGAAACTGCGGCAAAAACACCCATAAAGCTTGTTACTGTTAAATCAAAAAGGAGACGAAACAATGATTGTCGGCATTCTCAAAGAGATCAAAATTGCGGAAAACAGAGTCTGTATGACCCCTGCCGGGGTTGAAACCATGGTTCACAACAACCACAAGGTCCTGGTTGAAAAAAATGCGGGCAAAGGCAGTGGATTCACCAACAAGGCTTATGAAAAAGCCGGGGCTGTCATCGTCAGCAGTGCAAAAGAAATATTCAAGAAAGCCGACATGGTCATGCATGTCAAGGAGCCTCAGCCATCTGAATATGATTTGATCCGCAAGGACCAGATTGTCTTCACCTATCTCCATCTCGCTGCCGAAGAGAAACTGACCAAGGCGCTGATTAAGGCCAAATCCGTCAATATCGCCTATGAAACAATTCAGAAAGCGGACAGGAGCCTGCCCCTCCTCACTCCCATGAGCGAAGTGGCCGGACGTATGGCTGCCCAGGAAGGTGCTAACTATCTGCAGATGACAAAAGGTGGCCGTGGTATTCTCCTTGGCGGTGTACCGGGTGTTGAGCCGGGGGTTGTAGTTGTAATCGGCGGCGGTGTAGTCGGCATCAACGCCGCTCAGATGGCCTGTGGACTTGGCGGCAAAGTCTACCTGATGGACACTAATCTTGACCGCCTGCGCTACCTGCGCGAAGTGATGCCCAGCAACTGCTTTCCAGTCATGAGCAGTAAGCCGAAACTCCGGGAACTGCTGAAAAAAGCGGACCTGGTCATCGGTGCGGTTCTTATTCCCGGTGCCAAGGCTCCCAAACTGGTCACCCGTGATATGCTGAAAGGCATGAAAAAAGGTGCGGTAATGGTGGATGTCGCCATCGACCAGGGCGGCTGTTTTGAGACCTCCAAAGCCACAACTCATGACGATCCGGTCTTCACCGTCGATGGAGTTGTCCATTACTGCGTTGCAAATATGCCCGGCGCTGTTGCCAAGACCTCCACTCTGGCCCTGACCAACGCCACACTGCCTTATGCCCTGGAAATTGCCAACAAAGGATGGAAAAAGGCCTGCAGGGAAAACAGGGAAATTAAACTTGGAGTGAATATCGTCGACGGGAAGGTCACCTACTCCGCCGTAGCTGACGCCTTCGGCCTGAAATTCACTTCCATTGACAAGGTATTGAAATAGTACCCGGGTTCAGCCTGTTGAAACAGATGATGCAGGCTGAAAATACACCCCTCTCCCCATTACGTTACCCGAATACATCATGTGAATTCATGATGTATTCGGGTAAAAAAGTACCCTTTTTAAGTCTGCAGGTGTATACTGGTTGTTTGTTGCAGACCCTTTTCCTCTACCACACTCACTGCTGATACTTTTGATCTTTTGAGCACTGAAACAACAAATCGACCATCAGTTCCGGAGAGAGCCTCTGATGTCTCGCCATTCGAGCAATTCTGAAATACAGAACAACCTGAACCTGCCCGATCAGTTTCTCCAGAACGGTTCCAATGAACTGGGACATTTCATATTTTACAATCTGCCAATCGGTATATTCCGGAGTATTCCCGACGAAAATGGTCACTTTATCCTCGCCAATCCGCCACTTGTTAAGATGTACGGGTACTCCAGAGTTGAAAACTTTCTCAAAATACCGGTCAATAAAACTTACTGGGATCCGAATGATCGGAAACTGCTTATTGCGGAATTGCTCTCACACAATGAAGTCAACCGTAAAGTAATTAAATTCAAAAAAAAGAACGGTGACTTTTTCTGGGGGCAGTGACAGCAAGAGTCAGCAGGGACAGGAAGGGAAAAGCCATTTTTTTTGATGGTGCAATAGAAGATATTACCCTGGCAAAGGAAAATGAACTGAGACTGACTGAAGAACGGATCTTTTCTGATTCCATTCTCGAGGCTCTGCCCGGTCTGTTCTGGCTCAATGATGAAAATGGACGCTGTATCCGCTGGAATAAAAATGTTGAACTGGTCTATGGGTATAGTGCCGAAGAAATCCAGAACCTTCACGCAATTAATGACGTTACCGCTTCTGAAAGTATTGCAGCCCTGCAAAAAGCAACAGCCAATGCCCTGAAAGGAAAATCTGGGTATTGTGAGTATGAGATAAAAACAAAATACGGCAGGAAGATATCTTTTGCCGGCGATGCACGCCTGGTGACGATAAATAACAAAAAATACCTGGCCTGTGTTGAGCTCGATATATCAAAACGTAAAGCTGTTGAAAAACAGTTACGTGACGCACTCCGGGAAATACAGCAGCTCAAGGACAAAACAGAGGCTGAAAATGTTTACTTGCTGGATGAAATAAACAGTGAAACAAATGAAGATATAATGATTGGCAGGAGTTCACAGTTTATCAGCATGCTACACACTGCCAAAAAAGTGGCCCCGACCAACGCAACGGTACTCATCCAGGGAGAAACCGGAACCGGAAAAGGTCTGCTGGCAAAATATATCCACCGTAAAAGTCCGAGAAGCAGACGGGCCCTGATAAAGCTTAACTGCGCAAATCTCCCTCCCACGCTGATCGAAAGCATTCTTTTCGGCCATGAAAAAGGAGCCTTTACAGATGCTGCGGCAATACGTATAGGCCGGTTCGAACTTGCCCATGAATCTACTATTTTTCTCGATGAAATTGCCGAACTGCCATTGACTCTGCAGGCAAAACTGCTCCGCGTGATCGAAGAAGGTGAGTTCGAACGACTTGGCGGCACAGAAACAAGAATTGTCGATGTCAGGATCATCGCCGCAACCAACAGGAACCTTGAAGAAGAGGTTAAAGCTGGTAATTTCCGTCAGGATCTGCTGTTTCGCCTGAATGTATATCCGATTTCTCCCCCACCCCTGCGAACACGGAAAGATGATATCCCGCTGCTGGTACAGTTTTTTATCAACAAGTTTAATAAATCTCTGGGTAAATCCATTTCAATGATCCCCAATGAAGTCATGGAAAACTTCATGAACTATTCCTGGCCCGGGAATATCAGAGAACTGCAGAACGTCATTGAACGCGATATGATTAACAGCAGTGGAAAGACATTGCAAAAAAGCACCCTTACGACTTCTTCTCCCGGCAATCCTGAGGAAGGTGCGATGGCGACTAAAACTCTACAGGAAATTGAATCCGCACATATTATTCGCGTTTTAAAACAGACTGACTGGGTAATAGAAGGGAAAAACGGGGCGGCGAGAATCCTTGATCTGAATCCCAGTACTCTTCGAGGTCGCATGCGAAAGCTGGGAATCCGCCGACCCGCTCCTGTTCCTCAGTTCTAACCCGTATTTCTCATGAACTTTTTTTGACAGATCTAAGCCAGACACGACCCGTCATATTTGACGGATAAGCGACATTCCCCCGGCAACGACTGCATTTCAGGGTTTGAAATGCAGTTTACTCGCCATTATTTCAAAAAATTGGATTAATTTTCCTTCTTTTTTCACCAGTAGATTATTCATAACACACTGAATTATTGATCATTATCAATAATTCCTTCCAGGAGCCAAACAGCCGTCATATTTAACAGTGCCGCCATATATGACGGTCGATAACAAAAAGTCTCCCAGGTATCTTTTGTCATCTATCTGCATTCACGACATTTTCACCATAAAAACCTCCATGGCACGGACATTGCTACCCGGTCTATGGAAAAAATTTCCGGAAAATCAAGAGCAACAAACCAACACCAAAGAAAAGGAGTGCATAATGATTCATGAAGAACACCTCGCGGAACTATCATATGAAGAGGCTCCAAAAATTATAACAGACCAGATCCCCGGCCCGAAAACCCAGGAAGACCTGGAAAGATCAATTCAGTTCGAATCCATGGCAAGAGGCGGGGGCAGGTTTCCTCTCGTTTTTGCCGAAGGCCGGGGAGCAACAGTAAAAGATCCCGACGGAAATATCTATATTGACATTACAGCGGGGGTTGCCGTCAATTCAGTAGGCAGGTGCAACCCGAGAGTAGTAACCGCAATGAAGGCACAAATGGATACGCTTATGCATGCAAGCGATATCTCCAATGTAAAAAGATCCCAGCTCGGTGAAGTTATCGCTGGGATAATGCCGGGCAGTCTGAAAAATAACTGCATAACCTATTTTACCCAGGGAGGCAGTGGTGCTGTAGAAACAGCAATAAAATTCGTGCGAAAGATCACCGGCCGCAGCCAGATCGTCGCATTCCACGGCGCCTACCACGGTGTCTGGTGCGGCTCGAACTCCCTTACGACTGGAGACCAGTACCGGAAAGGATATGGTCCATTTATTCCGGGAGTGATTCACTTGCCTTACCCATACTGCTATAGATGCTGCTTTGGATTAAAATACCCCGACTGCAACCTTCAGTGCGCTCAATATGTGGACTATGTCCTCAACACTCCATACACAGGAGCTGATGATGTGGGAGCCCTTATTATCGAAGCCCAGCAGGGCGAAGGCGGATACCTGCCACCTCCTCCAGGCTATCTGTCCATCGTTAAAAAAGCATGTGAAAAACATGGTGCGCTGTATATTTCAGATGAAGTCCAGGCGGGTGCCGGTCGAACCGGAAAAATGTGGTGTATTGAGCACAGTGATGTCGAACCGGACATGATTACCTGGGGCAAAGGCATGGGTGGTGATGTTCCCATGGCCGGGCTCTCCATCAGAAAAGATCTGGCGGAACATATCGAAGATCATTCGCAACCCAACACTTTTGCAGGCAATGCGGTGAATGCTGTAGCCTGCATGACAAACATAGAAATCCTGACTGAAAACGACCATGCCCTGATCAAACGTGCAGGAACCGTTGGAGAGGAAATTTTAACATATCTGCAAAAAGAGGCTGAATCAATAGACATTATAGGTGATGTCCGTGGCCGGGGATTCATGATCGGCATTGAAATGGTCAAAGACAAGGAAAGTCGGGAGCCCCTGGAAAATGACAAGGTGGTTTCCATGATTATGGCCATGCTTGGCAAGGGTCTGGTCATGGTCCCCTGTGGACGGTTCGGCAATGTGTTCCGGTTTATGCCGTCCCTGATCATCACAAGAAATCACGCCCGGATTTCGGCTGACATCTTGCTGGAAACAGCACGTGAAATCCAAAACAACAGTTAGCTCGCATTTCTCATGAACATTGTGTCAAATTTAATCTGATTATTAAAATTGACACAATGAACCAGGTTAGGCGCAGATTCCGAAAATCTTTGAACCGGAGACCCATAAAAAGAACTGAAAATTGAAATTCAATCATCCCATTATAACAACACCTTCATAAAGGAGTAATACAGATGAAAAAGCATGTACCCTTTTGCTGCACTCGCCTGTTCTGCCTTACAGTTGCCATTATTTTCACAATCCTTCCCATCCACAGGGCAACAGCAGCAAAAACATATCGAATGAAAATACAGTCTGCCTATCCCCGGGGTGACCTGTCCATGGAGCTCCTCAAAGTTTTTGCTGACTCGGCGAAAAAAAACAGCGACGGACAAATAAAATTAAGAGTTTTTGCAGAACCGGAACTGGTCCCCGGCGACCAGTTGTTCGGTGCTACAAAACAGGGTGTTGTCGACATGCTCCAGGCAATGGGTGGATTCTGGTCAGGTATTATCCCGCTTGGAAATGTTGAATTCAATCTTCCCCTTGCTTATCGAATGAAGAAAAATATGACCTTCAAGGAAAAAGCCGAAGCGGTCCGCAGTTTTATAATGCAGCCCGAGGTTATAGGTCTGCTGCGAAAGGAATATGCAAAGCACGGCTTCTATTATCTTGATATCCACACCTATGGACCTGTACCCTTCGTTCTTTCCACAAAGCCGATCAAGGATTGCAGCGACCTTAAAGGAATGAAAATAAAAGCGGACGGCATCAACCGGACATTTCATAGCAGTGTTGGTATGCAGGCTGTGGACATGTCTCCAACTGAGACCTATATGGCCCTGAAACTTGGAGTGGTAGATGCGGCAGAATGGGATGTAAGTGCCGTTACCGGGCTTAAATGGCATGAAGTTGCCCCGTACTGGGTAAAAGGTATGGAGAGTGACCACACTCTCGGCCACATTCTCGTCAGCCTGAAAAAGTGGAATAAATTGCCGGACAACATCAAAAAGGCTCTGCATGCTGCCGCTGAAGATTACTGGCATGCCACCGTCGATGCATATCAAAAAGAACTTGAGACTGTTAATCAATTGGTAAAAGAAGGTAAAATTACAGAAAATATTCTCAGTGAATCCTGTCAGCAACAGTATGCTGACGGTGCCCGCAAAATCTGGACCGATGTTGCTGCGGAAGACCCTGCAAACGCAGAAATGATTGGCTACATCAAGGCCTGGCTCAAAAAAATGAACAACTAGCCCGCATTTCTCATCAGTTCAGGCTGCAATAGGTTTAGAGTTTTTTGCAGCAAATAATAGTATCCTGTGTTTACTGCAGGCATACGCTGCCTGGACTGACCGTTGGCGAACATACGGGCTGAAAGAAGACACGCACAACATGTAATCCACTACTCTACAAGGTTAACACCCCTCAAGGGGGTATAAGTGCCTTGGAAATGAACCTAACCATTTAATTTCAAAACACCTTCCCTGGTTTCTTGTTTTTATGACAGAAATTCAGGAGTAAGGCGCTAAAGTACAAAGGTGCAGACTTTGAAAAAATTGACGGCAAGTATCAAAAGATGCATTGAATCGATCGGCAGCGTCACAAGTTTTCTTATTCTCGTAATTATCGCAATCACTACCTATGAAGTTGTTGCCCGTTACGCCTTCAACTCGCCAACCAGCTGGGCCTGGCCGATCAACAAACAGCTCTTTGCTGTTTTTGTTATGGTTGCCGGGAGTTACACACTCATCCATAAGAGTCATATCAGAATAGAAATGCTCTATGAACGATTCCCAGGATATATGAAAAAAACAGTCAACCTGTTGACGCTTCTTGCAGCGCTCTGCTTTCTCGGGAGCCTGCTGTGGAAAAGCAGTTCCATGGGTTTTGATGCCTGGCAGAACAAGGAAAAAATGGTAGGTGTTTTCAAACTCCCCCTCTATCCATTGAAAATGCTGATCCCAATAGGCACAGCAATTTTTCTTGGAGCCTGTTTTGCAATTTATATTGGAGACAGGGATAAGGGAGGGGAAAAATGAGCATTGGCCTGATTACTATCCTACTGTTTGGAGGCCTGCTCACGCTCCTGCTCCTCGGAATTCCGGTAACTTTTTCCCTTGGAAGTATCACAGTTGTTCTGACATACCTGGTCGAAGGCCCTGATTCCCTCTATACTGTTGCAACTACAACATATCAGCAAATTACAAGCCCCACTTTGATGACCATTCCCCTCTTTTTAATAATGGGAAATTTCCTTGTAAAATCAGGGATATCAGAACTAATGTACAACGGGTTAAGCTACTGGCTGTCCGGACTGCGGGGAGGGCTTGCCATTGTTTCAATCGGTGTCTGTGTCAGTCTGGCAATGTGCGGCGGCTTTGGCCCCGGTATTCTTACAATGGGGCTTGTTGCCGTGCCTGCAATGCTGAAGCACGGTTACTCAAAAAACATTGCACTTGGTTCAGTCATGGCCGGAGGCGTGCTGGGGGAAATCATCCCGCCTGCGATCATTATGATTATCTTCGCCTTTATTGCCCGTATTTCCATCGGAAAGCTTTTTTTTGGCGGTTTCATTCCCGGGCTGCTGCTGGCCTGTCTCTATATCATCTTTATTGTTATTACCGGTATAATCAATCCCCTGGCTTTGCCAAAAACTACGGTTGATGTCTCCTGGTCAATGCGCTTCAGGGTGCTGAAGGAAATCACCTTACCGGCCCTGCTTGTTTTACTGGTACTCGGCTCAATTTTCAAAGGAATTGCCACTCCAACAGAGGCTGCGGCCGTGGGAGCTCTGGGTTCTATCATTATCTGTGCAATTTACGGGAAACTGAGCAAGGAAGTAATAAAGGAATCCTGCCTGGAAACACTGAAAATCACGGGTATGGCACTGTGGATTCTCATCCCGGCTACACTTCTCGGAGTCTTCTATGTCTCGGTAGGTGCTCAGGATATGATAATGGAACTCATAGATTCCCTTTCCGTAAACCGCTATGTGATTCTCTTCTGTATGCAGATCATACTTCTCATATTCGGTATGTTCATGGACGACTATGCCGTCGTTACCATCTGTGCACCGATCATGCTTCCCATAGCCACACTCCTCGGATTTGATCCGATCTGGTTTTCAATACTTTTTATTCTTAACATGCAGATGGCCTACATGACCCCGCCATTCGGCTGGGCATTGATCATGATGAAAGCGGTAGCTCCTCCCGATGTCACAACCAGGGATATATGGAAATCAATACCACCGTTTGTTCTGATTCAATTTTTCGTCCTGCTCCTGGTCATGATTTTCCCGGCCCTGGCTACATGGCTGCCGAACCGGATGTTTTAATACAATTCACTTTTAAGAGGTTAAAACCATGAAAAAAATATTGCGCATCAACCTTACAGACCAGACCTTTCAGTTCGAAGATATTCGGAACCAATATATCCATCTGGGCGGCCGGGGACTCAGTTCAAAAATCATCAATGACGAAGTAAAACCTGACTGTGACCCCCTCGGCAGTGATAATAAAATTGTTCTGGCACCGGGTATCCTGTCAGGGACGAAAGTGCTCTGTAGCGGCAGGTTGTCGGTGGGTACAAAAAGCCCACTGACCAACACTATCAAGGAAGCAAACGCAGGTGGAGCCGTAGCAGCCCAACTGGCCGGTCTCGGACTCCATTGTGTAATTCTCGAAGGATGCGGTAAAAACCATACGCTGGTGAAAATAACACCCGAAGGTGTTATTTTTGTGCAGGCGGACAAGCTTGCACGAAAGGGGAATTACCAATGCGTGGAAATACTCCGTAAGGAACACGGCGATGAAATCGGCATCATCAGCATAGGACCAGCCGGAGAAATGCAACTGAAAGCTTCGGCAATTGCTGTATCTGCCAGGGATCATCATCTCAGGTTTGCCGCCCGCGGCGGTGTCGGTGCCGTAATGGGCTCCAAAAATCTCAAGGCAGTAGTCATTGATACAGGTGGGAAAAAAGAAGCAACACCAAAGGATGCACCCCGATTCGACAGGGCAGCCACAGCCCTTGCCAAAGGTGTTGCCGCCCATCCGTTGATTGGAGGGTTGAAAAACCTGGGCACTCCTGTGCTTGTCAATATGATAAATGCTCTTGGTGCTTTGCCAACCAAAAATTTTTCCAGTGGTCAATTCAAGTTCGCCGAACAGCTATCGGGAGAACAACTAGCAGAACTCATCTCAAAACGCCCGGATGCACAGGCATCACATGCCTGCATGAAAGGGTGCATAATCCATTGTTCAAATATATTGACAGACGATAACGGAAATCTCATCTGCAGCTCCATTGAATACGAAACTCTTGCCCTCCTGGGCAGCAACTGCATGATCGGTGACATCGAAACTGTCGCCCGTTTAAACAGGCTCTGCAACGACCTGGGTCTTGATACAATGGAAGCAGGTGGGGCACTGGCAATAGCAATGGAGGCCGGCAAACTTCCCTGGGGTGACGGTGAAAAAGCCCTTTTACTTCTGAACTCTATCTATGACGGCCATGAAAATGGCCTCATGATAGGCAATGGTGCTCACTTTACCGGGAAAACACTGGGTGTAACACGAATTCCCAGTGTGAAAAAACAGTGCATTTCCGGTTATGATCCAAGAGTGTTGAAGGGTACGGGTGTCACTTACGCGACCTCAACCATGGGAGCGGATCATACCTGCGGCAATGCACTTCCAAGTCCAGCCAATCCGGAATACAATCCTTCATCCCCCACGGGACAGGCCCCAGTATCTCAATTTCTTCAAGCCTACTTCGCGGCAATAGATTCCCTTGGTCTTTGTCTCTTTGCTTCGTTGCCGGTTCTCGATATTCCTGAACTCAAACAACATATCATAGAATGTGCTTCAGCAATGCTGGGAGAACCGTTAAGTGATGAGTACATTGAACAACTGGGTGAAAGCGTGATTAAAACTGAAAAAAGTTTCAACAAAGCTGTCGGATTTGACAGACAGGACGACAGATTGCCCGATTTTTTCAGTCATGAACCTCTCCCCGAAAACAATGCAGTTTTTGATGTGTCTGATGAGGAGCTGGACAGTGTCCACTCTGGTTAATTTTTGCTGAAAGAACGGCCACCTTTAAAAACATCACATTTAAAAAGGTGGCCGACAACCTGAACTGAACTTTGGTATACAGCAGTAATTTTCTTTTCACCGGCCCCAGAGCAGGAACGCCTTGATAAATGAATCCAGGTTACCGTCGAGGACGCTGTCCACGTTACCGGATTCATGATCAGTCCTGTGGTCTTTAACAAGCCTGTATGGCTGCAGCACATAAGAACGAATCTGGCTCCCCCAGGAGATCCCCTTTTTGTCCCCGTGCAGTCCTTCGTGCTGTTCTGCCTGCTTTTCCTTTTCCAGTTCGTAAAGCTGGGCCACCAGCATCTTCATGGCCATATCCTTATTGCGATGCTGGGATCGCTCGTTCTGACACTGGACGACAACTCCCGTGGGCAGATGGGTTATACGGATGGCAGAATCAGTCTTATTGACATGCTGCCCCCCGGCGCCGCTGGCCCGGTAGGTATCGATACGCAGGTCTTTTTCCTCAATTTTGATATCAACAGAGTCATCCAGTTCCGGCATGACCATGACAGAGGCAAAGGAGGTATGGCGCCTGCCACTGGTATCAAAGGGTGATATACGCACCAGCCGATGAATCCCCAGCTCCGAACGGAGATATCCATAGGCGTAGCGTCCCTTCACCATAAAAGTAACGCTCTTGGTCCCCGCCTCGTCTCCTGGCAGGTGATCAAGTATAACAGCCTTGAAGCCTCGGGTTTCCGCCCATCTGAGGTACATGCGCAGGAGCATGTCCACCCAATCCTGGGCTTCAGTACCGCCGGCACCCGCATGAATAGCGACAATAGCATTGGCCGTGTCATGTTCACCACTGAACATACACTCCATTTCAGCCACATCAAGCTGCTCAGCCATGGATTCAATTTTCAGGGCAACCTCTTCCTCGATCTCGTGATCCTTTTCCTCAACGGCCATCTCCAGGAGGAGTTCCGTTTCCTCGAGATCATGCCACTTTGCCTCCCAGTCTTTTATTGTGTCCTGAAGCTGTCCATGCTGTTTCTGGATCTTCTGCGCCGTTTCCGCATCATTCCAGAAATCGGGAGCAAGGGTCTGACGTTCAAGCCGCTCCAGTTTTTCCTTCTTTCCGGCTAAGTCAAAGATGCTCCTTCAGGGCAAGGAGTCGAGCCTTCAAATCGTTTAACTTCTGTTTCGATACTGCACCGCCAGTTTCCATAGACATAATAACTTCCTGTATTTTCTTTTATTTCATTTTTCCAGACTCTCTTTCCACCGGCCAACCAGCATTTCTCATGCTGACCAGAACCAGCAGACAACCTGTCAGCAGGCAAAAAGGCCCGAAAAGATATCCGTACCGTGCCCAGAATGTCTTTACCTCCCAGAGTGGCACATCTTCAGCATGTCCATATGGTCGAAAGAGTTCGGATTCACCGACAATTTCGCCAAGGGGGGTGATAAAGGCCGAAATTCCCGTATTGGCGGCCCGAACCACTGCACGCCGACTCTCCACCGCCCGCAGTACCGCCATGGCCAGGCTCTGGTGCGGGGCACTTGATTTACCATACCAGGCATCATTGGTCAAATTAACCAGCATGTTTGCCCCGGAGCTGACCCACTTTCTTGTGAGTTCCGGGAAAACAGACTCAAAACAGATAAGAATCCCAATCCTGCATTGTTTCCAGACCAGCGGGTGTTCAATTTTTCCGGCCGAAAAATCGCCAGCGGCCTCCACGAGGGGGGCCAGGAAAGGCAGGAATTTTTTCAACGGAACATACTCCCCGAACGGCACCAGATGGCTTTTATAGTACTTGCCGCTTATCTTCCCCTTGTCATCCAAAAGGAGAGCACTGTTGAAATAATTAATTCTTTTTTCGCCATAATCAACAATTTCATACCATGGTGCTCCCGTCAGCAGGGCCGCGCCACTTTCCATCGTCATCGCCTTCATGGCTCCCATATATTTACCGGAAACCGGGTAAAACGGCAATGCCGTTTCAGGCCAGACCAGCAACTCCGGTTGTGAACTCCGCAGAAGAGAACGGGACAACCCCACGTACCTGTCAAGAGTCATCCCTCTCGATCCGGCAGACCATTTCGCACTCTGATCGATATTTCCCTGAACAATACCTATCCGGATTGAAGATACTTTTTCAACAGAAATCTTCTCCAGTTCAGCCCTGCGAACGGTCGAATACCCGCTTACAGTTATGAGAACAAGGAGGCCGGAAACAATAATATACATTCTGTCGGCATACCGACATCGCCCGGAAAGGAAAAGAGCAACCAGGCAATTGAAAAAAAGTACCAGCCAGGTGAGACCATGGTGCCCGAAAATATCCGCACTCTGAATAAATAAAGGCGCCGACCAGAGTCCATAACCCAGATCCATCCAGGGAATACCCGTAAAAGCCACTCCCTTCAACCAGTCAAGTCCCACCCAGAGAGTGGGCAGAAACCACAGTGCGGTCAGCGGGGAAAAGGCCGTCACCAGCACTCTTGCAAAAACAGCAAAAAGGACGAAATACAGGGCCATATAGGAGGCAAACAAAACCAGCGCCACCACCGCGATTGACCAGTGCAGCCCGCCATACCTGCCGAGAACAATGACAATCCAGTAGAGAAGGATGAAAAAATGAAGAAACCCGCAGGCAAACCCGTATCGACGAACCTGTTTCATCGAAACTGTCCGGCCGACAACAGGGAGCAGGAAAGGTACCAGGGCAAAAAAGAGCAGCGGCCACAGCTCTCCCCCCCAGGGAGTGAAAGCCAGAGAAGAACCGGCGTCGTCAGGCTAAGCAGCAATGGGGAGAACCTTGAGGGCACTGAACTATTCCTCTTCCTGCAGACGGGTGATCAGCACCGACTGCAGGTGCCGTTCAGTGGCGCTTTCCACCTCAAAGGAAAAACCGGAAATCCTGACACTGTCACCCGGCCTGGCCAGTCTGCCGAGAGAATAAATTATCATACCGCCAATGGATTCAAAAGGTCCTTCCTGAAATTCAACACCAAAATACTCTTCTATCTTTTCAACATCCATCCGCGCGTGAACCCTGATGGTATTTGGACCAACCTCTTCGATTTTATCCTGTTTCACATCATATTCATCATCAATTTCACCGACAATTTCTTCCAGGATATCTTCCAGTGTAATCAGCCCGCGGATAGTACCGAACTCATCAGTAACCATGGCCATATGTTCTTTGCGCTTCTGAAATTCAGGCAACAGATCCACAATCAATTTGGATTCGGAAACAAAAGATACCGGCCGCAGGTATTTTTCCAACTGTTCTTTCTCCTCGTTCGAACGGGTACAGAAGGCCAGCAGGTCCTTTGCATGTATGACACCTATAATCTGATCAGGATTGTCTCTGTAGATCGGAATTCTGGTCAATCCGTTATCAATAATTGTATCGATAAGCTCGGAAACCGGTGCGGCTTCATTAAAAGAAACAACTTCCGCAGCCGGTGTCATCACCTCCGCGGCACAAGTTTCCCTGAAATCAAAAATCGAGCTGATCATTTTTTCTTCAAGAGAAGTAATTAAACCGTGTTCCTCTCCCTCTTCCAGAAGCTCCTGGATCTCGTGTTCAAGATCCTCTTTTGTGCCGGGGCGTCCAAAGTTGAAAAAAGTCAGGATTTTTTTTAAAATCCCTCCTGATTCTGTAGATTCCTGCTCGTCTGATGTTAAATTATTCTTCATTGTCATGACTTTAGAGTGACTTGAAAGTGTCACCTGAAATAGCCCGCATTTCTCATGAACATTGTGTCAATTTTGAGAGTAGCTGTAGAATACAAATAATTAGCCAACTATCAGTAATCAAACAAATTTACACAATGTTCACCCAAGGTCAGTCCAAGCGACGCCATCTTCTACAGTATTTCAACAGTAAATATAGGTCACTATTATTTACTGCTGAAAACTTTGAAGCTGACGCCGCCTGAACTGATGAGAAATACGGGATAGGTCCCAAATGACGAAATATTCTCTCTTTCGCCGTTCTCTTTCCCATATACAAATATTTTCTGTTACGGGGAAGCAAAATAACGGAAGTGAAAAGTATACCACAAACCTGAATACAATAAAAAAGAACCTTTTTTACTTTTCTAATTGACACTCTGTTACTATAGTAGCCACGATTTTATAGAGTTTGCAGTCTCTCTCAACTGGAAAAAATGACTGCAACTGGTTTTCAGCATTGGGGACAGATACTAGAATAATTTTCTTGAGGGAAGAGTTTGGAAGGAAAAATTCTTATAGCAAATCGTGGTGAAATCGCCATCAGAATCATGAACGCATGTCGCGATCTCGGTCTTGATTACGTTGTTGTCTATACCGATGCCGACAGGGATTCGGAACATGTTCAGCGCAATATAACCAGTGGTCACGGCCAGAATGCCTGGCGTATAACAAGTTATACAGACCCGAACGACATCTTCGCCGTAGCAGATTTTACAGGATGTACCGCCATCCATCCTGGCTACGGTTTTTTTTCGGAGGATTTTCGTTTCGCCAGAAGAGCCACTGAACGGGACCGGCCACTGACTTTTATCGGACCCAACTGGCAGGTCATCCGTGATCTCGGGGACAAGATCAATACCAAAAGGGTAGCCAACAAGCTTGGAATCCCGACGATTCCCGGAACGGATGCGCCCATCTACAATGAGATGGAAGCGGAGGAAATTGCCGCAGGTCTTCTGGAAGAACAGAAACAGGCAGGAACTGAAAACCCTTCAATTCTCATCAAGGCGGCAGCCGGCGGTGGTGGCATGGGTATAGAAGAGGTCACGGAAATTGAACAGTTCAGGCGGGTATACCGGCAGCTCCAGAATTACGCCAAACGGCAGTTTGGAGATGGAGGTGTTCTCATTGAACAATGCCTGCAGGACTATAACCACCTGGAAGTCCAGCTTGTCTGCTCCCGGCATGGAGAACGCATCCATTTCAGTTCCCGGAACTGTACCATTCAGTCCACCGGCAGGCAGAAACGGGTCGAAGCTGCACCCGGATTTCACAGTTCCTGTTTTGATTACGAATTTGACGAAAAAAAACTCCTGGACCAGATCGTCAAATACTCTCTGAAGCTGGCGGCCCATGTCAATTATGATAACGTCGGCACCTGGGAGTGGATAGTATCCCGCTCCGGCCAACCCTACCTGCTCGAAGTCAATACCCGTATCCAGGTAGAAAATGATATTTCAGCCCGTATCAGTTACCTTAATGACGAGCATCCCAACCTGATCCGTGAACAGATCCGGCTTGGTCTTGGAGAAAAAATCGGCTACAAACAGAAGGCGGTCAAGTTCAGGGGGGCAGCCATTGAGCTTCGTATCGTGGCAGAGGACACCCGCAGGGGGTTTGCCCCGTGGATAGGAACCATCACCGAATTTTCCTTTCCCGATTACGACTGGTCCGTGGTCTATTCCCACGTTCCCTTTGACAGGCCATACCCTATTCCCAGCGACTTTGACCCGAATCTTGCCCTGGCCCTGGTCTGGGGAGAGGATATGGATGACGCCAAGGCCAAAGCGGTACAATTTATTAACGAAACGGTTATCCGGGGAAAAGACTCTGCCGGCAACCGAATTATTACAAACCTGGAATATCTGAAAAACAATCTTGATCGTTTGCTTGCCTTTTAGCCAGTGCTCTAATGGCTCAACCACAAAAAACAAAGGAAAATCCAACTGCGGCAAAAACACCTTCCGTGGTAAAATTTTCAGATAAACAACCTGATTTCGATAATAACGTCTTAACCAGACCGGTTATGACGATACACATATAACCGAAGTTCTCAATATGAATGAATTACTCAAGCAGCTCCTGAAAATAGAAGAACGCATCAACTATCTGCTCCAGATAAAGGACTATACAAACTGGGGAAATCTTGACGGTTTCAAAAAGAACTGTGACCAGCTGAAACTCACGGTTTACGACCATTCAGAAGAAGAGTTTTCCGCGGCAATCCGCAAACTCAATGATTCAATCACCTTTCTGGAGGAACGGGCCGAAGAGCACCTCACCCCAATGGAACGGGTCAGAATTGTTCGCAGCATCCAGCGTTTTACCCTGAAGGATATCCTGGAAAATGTATACGAAGATTATACGGAACTGGGTGGCGAAGAAGATGCCAATATTGATCCGGCCATGGTCTGTGCCAAGGCTACCATTGCCAGGAGAATCAAGAACAAGCCGTACACCGCCTCAGTTATGGTCATCGGCCAGGAAAGCGGCCACGGCGAGGAATACCGCAACGGTGGTTCCTGTCGCCCTGAGGGTAATGAAAAGGCGCTGCGATACATGAAAGTTGCCGAAACTGAAGGCATTCCCATCCATTTCTATATCTTTACACCCGGCTCCTACCCGGTTGAGGAATATCCGGGAGCAGCACAGCAGATTGCCAGAAACATCTATGCCATGACCAAACTGCGCGTACCCATGATTTCCATGATCTCCGAAGGTGGGTCCGGCGGAGCAGAGGCCATTGGTCTTGCCGATTTCCGGATGATGGCTTCCCACGGGTATTATTCGGTTATCTCTCCGGAGGGTGCAGCAGCAATTGAAGGTAAAATCAGAGAAGGTTCCAAAGTGCCACGGGAGCTCATCGAACTCTGCGCCGACAGGCTTCGCCTCACCGCCAAAGATAATCTGGAAAACAAAACCATTGACAGAATAATCTACGAACCGCCCCTTGGCGCCAGAAGAGATGATTTTGCCTTTTTCTCCAAACTCCGTTCGGAAATGCTGCGGGCCACGGACAAGGTGGTTCTTTCCACAAAAAGTTTCAGTGCCCTCAGAACCTATGAAATCCGCCGTAAAAAACATCACAAGAACACAGAAGAACTGCAGCTGGAAGTTCCATGGGATCTGAACAGGGAAGAAGTCAAGCGTCTGCTGGCCATGCGCTCTAAAAAATATCATAACATGGGCAGAAACGGCTTCTCCGGTAACATAGAAGCAACGGACGGTCTGTATAATCTTGCCAGGGTAAAAACGGAAAAAATCTATTATTCCCTGCGTTATGATGTTATGAAAAATCATAAAAAACAGGTAAAAAAGGTATTGACTGACGTGTCCGGTGAAGGCTCCATCATATTGAAAAGAATTACCGAACCCATCAGCGCGATTTTCGATTTTCTCCAGAAAAAAAAGGATGACAGACCCCAGAAACTGATAACCTGGTCGGGCCGTCAGTCAACAACTGATCGTCGTGTTGATCCCCTGGAACTGACCGATACCTATACCAGTCCCCTGGCCAATGAGGATCGTACAGTCACCTGCCCAAATGCGGAGAAATTTGGTTGCAAAGATTTGTGGATACCAGACCTTTACGGAGAATTTGCCGGGGTGTGCGAAACATGCGGCCATCATTTCCCCCTGGAGCATGAATGGTATCTGGAGAATATTTTTGACCCCCGTTCCATCCGCCATTTCAACCAGGAAATATCTTCAGGAAATCCCCTGAGCTATACCGGGTTTTCCGAACGGCTCCAGGCATCAAAGACAAAAACCGGACGCCGCTCCGGAAACATGACGTTTCATGCCAAGATCAATGGAATCCAGATCATCGTCTCCATGCTCTATTCAGATTTCAGAAATGGCACTGTTGGCTCGGCTGAAGGGGAAAAATTTGCCCAGGCATGTGCCCTTGCCAAACGAAAAAAACGTCCTTTTCTTGCTTACATACACACAACAGGCGGCATCCGTATCCAGGAGGGAACCCTGGGAGTTGTCCAGATGCCCAAGTGTACCATGGCCGTACGGGAATATATTGACGCGGGTGGTCTCTACCTGGTGGTCTATGACAATAACTCCTATGCCGGTCCAGTCGCTTCATTTCTCGGTTGCTCCCCCTATCAGTTCGCCATCCGCTCCAGCAGGGTCGGGTTTGCGGGTCCGAGGGTCATCAGGGAAACCACGGGTACGGAAATACCACCGGACTATCACTCCGCCAGAAATGCCCTGAAACGAGGACATATCCAGGGGATCTGGGATCGCAGGGAGTTCAGGAGAAACCTGTACAAGGCATTGCAGACCATGGGAAGCCCGAGTCTGTATTACAGGTAATTGTCCACTGAGGAATGCTTTACCTCTATCGAATTGTTATCTTTAAAGCATTTACAAATTTTCCTGACAACGTTATGATATGGTATGGGTCACCCTGAAAGAACAGGTGTTACATTGAAGATCAGGTAAACATCGACTCCGAGAAATAGAGACAACAAAAAAACGCAGCATACGCTTGATATATGAGCATTTTTTTTGAGGTATTACATGACATCTGCTCAATCTGATGAAAGAATCCGCAGGGAGATCGAGGCCCAGATCAACCTGCCATCACCTCCGGCGATAGCTGTTCAGATCCTCAATACGGTTCAGAGTAAGGAGTCTTCCCTGAGTGATTTGGAAAGAATCATTTCGGCTGATCCGTCCCTTACCGGGAAAATGCTGCAGATTGCCAATTCCGCCTTTTATGCCCTGCCCAACAGGGTGAGCAGCATTACCCACGCCATGTCCATCCTTGGCACCAATGTCATAAAAAACATTGCTCTCTCCTTTGTCATTACCAGTGATCTGCGAAATCCTGCAATAAAAACATTTGATTTCGACTTTTTCTGGCGCAGATCCGTAACAACTGCCGTTTCTGCAGAAGTGGTAAAAAACCTGACAGGAAAAAAAGATGACGATATCTTTGTCACGGCACTTCTGCAGGACCTGGGTGTCCTGGTCCTTTTCCTCAATAAAGGTGAAGAATATACTCCCCTGCTGACCAAATGCAGGACCAGCAACAATGACTGTTCATGCCTGATAAAACTTGAGCAGGAAAAATTCCAGTTCGACCACCAGCAGGTCAGCTGCATGCTCACCCGCAGCTGGAAACTGCCGCTCTCCATTTCCGAACCCACCTGCCACCACCATTTCCCGGAAAACGCCCCGGAAGAATACAGGCAGTCAGCAGAGATTCTTTCTCTGGCCAACCTGATTTCAACAATTTACAATGGCGAGGAGACAACGGAAAATCTGGCGTTCCTGCAGGACAGACTCAAAGAGCAATTCGATATGGACAAGAAGCAGACTGCAAAGCTCCTTGATGATGTCGCAGAAAAAACCATTGCTATCCTGGAGATTTTTGAACTGGATCCCGGAGAAATGAAACCCTATTCTCAAATGCTGCAGGAGGCAAACAACGAACTGGGACGGCTCAATCTTTCCTATGAACAGCTGGTCATGGCGTTGAAGGAATCAAAAGAAAAATCCGAGCGCTTTGCAAGAGAGCTGCAGGAAGCCAATGCCAAACTGGAGAATCTTGCCTTCCGGGACGGGCTGACGAATGTCTATAACCACAGATATTTTCAGGAAATATTTGAAAAGGAAATAGCCAGGGCAGAACGCTACAATGGAGATCTCTGTCTCATTATGTTTGACATTGATTTTTTCAAGAAAATTAATGACACCTACGGGCATCCCACTGGAGACCAGATCCTCATTTTCCTTGCTGAACGTATTCAGAATGCCATCCGGCCGAGTGATATTCTGGCCAGATATGGCGGTGAAGAATTCACTGTAATTCTACCGGAAACACAGAACGCCGGAATGAAAGTCTTCGCCGAGCGCCTCAGGCGCTGCGCCATGGAACCCTTTGAAGTTGAAGGTCATTCCATCAAGATTACTATCAGTATTGGTGGCGTTTATTATGATTTGAACTCCAGAGGAATCAACAAACAGCATCTTATCGACACTGCAGATCGCGCCCTCTACCTGTCAAAGCAGAACGGCAGAAACCGGGTCACTATCCTCCCTCTCTCCCCCTGAATTTTCCCAACCATCACAAAAAATCCTGTTTTTGACATCTTCCTGAAAACACGGTATAAAAACATGGCTGGACTTAACCCGGATTTCTCATGAACATTGTGTCAATTTAGAGAATAACCGTAGAATAAAAACAGTGAGCTCATTCTCAGTAATTGAATAAAATTTACACAATGTTCACCCAAGGTCAGCCCAGGCGACGCCATCTTCTGCAGTATTTCGGCAGTAAATATAGATCACTATAATTTACTGCCGAGAACTTTGAAGCTGACGCCGTCTGAACTGATGAGAAATGCGGGTTGTATACAATCAGGTAATACAAAGAGGTTTATAATGACATTATTTTTCAAGTCGCTCCTGTTTTCATTACTCATTCTTCTGACAACCAGCCCGCTTCTTCCTGCTGCAGGACACGGAAACTCATGGGAAAAAACGGTCAATGAGGCCAGGGGAAAAACGGTCAACTGGTATATGTGGGGAGGTTCACCTTCCGTTAATAAACTGGTTAACGGGTTCTTTGCCGATCAATTGAAGAAAAAATACGATATAACCCTCCGCCAGGTACCGGTCAAGGATATTGCTGAGGTCGTCAGTAAACTCCTTGTGGAAAAACAGGCCGGTAAAAAAAGCGGTGGTAATGTCGATCTGATGTGGATCAACGGTGAAAATTTCCGTACCTGCAAATCAAACGCCCTTCTCTACGGTCCCTTTGCCGACTCTCTTCCCAATATACAATTCGTCAACCGCTCGGCCCCCACCATCGCCAGCGATTTCGGCACTCCCGTGGATGGCATGGAATCCCCCTGGGGCAGTGCCCAGATGGTGATGATTTATGATACCGAAAGGACACCGAATCCCCCTCGAACCATTCCGGCACTCATTGAATGGATTCATTCCCACCCCGGGCGCTTTGCCTACCCGGCCCCACCCGATTTCACCGGCTCCGTTTTTATCCGCCATTTTTTCTATGCCGCAACCCCGACCGGCCCAAACAAGTGGCAGGGCAGTTACACTGAAAATGAGCTGCAACAGGCGGAAGAAGCGACATACAGACAACTGATTGAACTCAAACCATATCTCTGGCGAAAAGGAACGACCTATCCTGAATCTCCGGTACGTATGGACAGTCTCTTCAGTGACGGGCAAGTTGATTTTTCCTTCTCCTACCACCAGGCTGCCGCATCTCGGAATATTCTTGACGGTATTTTTGCCAAAACGGTTCGCACCTACGTTTTTGACCAAGGAACCATTGCCAACACCCATTTTGTCGCCATTCCGTTTAACGCCGCAAGCAAGGCTGCAGCCAAGGTTGTTGCCAATTATCTCCTCTCTCCGGAGGCCCAGTTGAAAAAGGCGGATCCGGACGTATGGGGAGATTTCCCCATAATTTCTTCGAACCTGCTCCCGGTAAACTGGCAGGAAAAATTCAAGAACAGACCCAGGGGTGAAGCCACTTTGACGGATGCGGAGCTCCAGGCGCACCAACTCCCGGAACCACCAAGCAACATCCTGGTACGACTGGAAAAAGGCTGGGTAAAGCACGTACTGAAAGGCAGATAATGTTTAACCACCGGAATTTTCTTTTATCAGCTCCGGTAAGGCTTCTGGCACCCGCTCTTGTTCTGATTGTCCTTCTTTTTGTTGGAGGACTGATCCTGGGGTTTCTTCAGGCCCTTGGCTACACACCGGACGAAGGGCTGGGAAGCCTTACCTTTGCCCATTTTATTGCTGTATTCACTGATCCGGATTTTATCCAAAGCCTGTCCCTGTCATTTACCATCTCCCTGATTTCAACACTTCTGGCCGCAGTAATCAGTGTTTTTCTTGCCCCAACCCTGGTATACGGAGCAGAAAAAAGCCGCCTGCTCCATTTCATACTGCAGGTTCCCCTTACTGTCCCGCACCTTGTGGTGGCGGTTTCTTTTCTGTTTCTTCTCTCTCCGTCCGGGGTCATATCCAGGCTCTGTTCCTTTTTCGGCTTTCTCGACTCTCCATCATCCTTTCCTCTGTTGATCAACGATGACTATAATATTGGTATCCTCCTGGTTTATATCTGGAAGGAGATACCATTCATAACATTCATGCTGCTGGCCGTCCTGACCAACACCGGACCGGAACTCAATGAGGTTGGTGCTACCCTGTACGGGTCACCATTTCAACGCTTTTGTCATATCACCCTGCCAATACTCTGGCCAAGTCTCGGAGGAGCATCTCTCATTGTTTTTGCCTTCACATTCGGAGCGTTTGAGGTACCCTACCTGCTGGGAAAAACCTATCCCGTATCCCTGCCGGTATGGGGGTATAAGCTGTACAGCGACATTGACCTGCTGGCAAGACCGGAAGGAATAGCCATCGGCCTGATCATTACAATGCTGGTGGCCCTTCTTATCTGGTTTTCTCAGCTCCTTATTCAATTCGGCTATAGAAGAGGAATTCTGTCTTGAAAAAAACCGGTCTGCTGCTCTCCATTCTGATTCCGGTGGGATTTCCCTTTCTTCCCCTGGTTCTCTGGTCATTTGCAGAAAAGTGGTTTTATCCATCACTGGTTCCCCGGCAATTTGGCATGAGGGCCTGGGATTATGTTTTCAACACGGCAGGCAGCCAGATCCTCGGCAGTCTTTCAACAAGTTTTTTCCTGGCGGTTGTCACAGCAGTAATCTCACTCATCCTCGGAGTCCCGGCGGGAAGGGCTCTCGGACTCCACGATTTCCCGGGCAAAAAACTGGTGATGCTTTTTCTCCTCCTGCCGATTATCGTTCCTCCCCTGTCGGTAGCCATGGGGCTGCATCTCTGGTTTATCAAAATGAACCTCGCTGAATCTTTCCTTGGGGTTGTTCTCATCCATCTCACGTTCTGCCTGCCCTATACCATTTATGTTCTGCGGGGAATTTTTTCGGATTACAATCCCGATTTTGAAGCCCAGGCACAGTCCCTTGGTGCCTCCCCCCGGGCTATCCTCTTCCGGATTACCCTGCCGATGATATTGCCTGGTATTATCGTTGCCGCTCTTTTTTCCTTTCTGCTTTCCTGGTCCCAGTACCTCAGCACTCTCATCATAGGTGGCGGCAAAATGCTGACCCTGCCAATACTCCTCTTTTCCCTCATGGCCAGTGGAGACAGACCGGTTGCAGCGGCAGTCAGCCTTGTATTTATTTTTCCGGCTCTGCTTGCCCTGACCGGCAGTGCCCACTATCTCGGCCGGACAGGTTTGAAAGGAATCCGCTGATGGAACGACTCGGACTGAGAAAACTGACAATACAGTATGGATCAACCACTGTTATCAGGGATCTTCACCTTTCCATTCAAGACGGGGAACTGGTCTCTCTTCTCGGTCCCAGCGGGGCCGGTAAAACAACCATCCTGAAAACCATAGCCGGGCTGCTTCCTCCTTCTGATGGAAAAATTTATATTGACGGCAAATGTGTAAACCACCTCCCGGCCGAGAAACGTGACGCTGTCCTTATCTTCCAGAAACCGCTCCTCTTTCCCTTCCTCAACGTGAACCAAAACATCGGTTTTGGTCTGAAAATGAGACATGTCGACCGAAAAACAGCTGTGAGAAAGATCGAAAGGATCCTGGAAATCACTGGACTGAACGGCCTCGGAACCCGAAAAATTCATCAGTTGTCCGGAGGCCAGCAGCAGCGGGTCGCCCTTGCCAGGGGACTGATCCTTGAACCGGCAATTCTCCTCCTGGACGAGCCCCTCAGCAATCTTGACCCGGGACTTCGTGGACAGATGCGTGATCTTATCTGTTCCCTGCAGACACAAACAAAAACCACCATGCTCTTTGTTACCCATGACCAGTCGGAAGCCCTGTCAATCAGCGACAGGGTCTGTCTGCTCCTTGACGGCAAACTGAGACAGAGCGGAACACCCCAGGAACTTTTCTATCATCCCGCAGACCAGGATGTTGCCCGCTTTTTTGGCTGTGATAATATCCTGCCCTGCCAAACCTTCCTGCCTGAACAAAGCCCGAACGGGAGAAAGGAACTCTTTGCCATTCGTCCAGAGGATATTGAAATCAGGACAAACAACCGGAATCAGGACTGTATCGACAAATCATGGTTCAACGGGACAGTGGAAAAAATTATTTTTGAAGGACAACTGACCAAGCTTACCGTCAGCACATCACCCGGATACGACCTGACCGTTCTCTGCAGACGACCGTCCTTTCATCCCGGCCAAAGTGTTTATCTGAGATTCCCGAAGGAACGGATTCATTATTTTCAGGAACCGCCAGAAGAGAGCTGATAACGAAAATGACAAATAAAACAATTGATCCCATCACCCGTTACCAGCATCATGTGGTCCACTATCTCCGCACTGCTCCCTGGCATAATGATCTCCCTGTCAGAGATGACCACTTCACCGTCCTGCCCCTGGCAAGTGGTGAATACAACCTGAACTATCTCCTCAGGGGAACAACAACAAACCTTGTCTTCCGGGTCAATATGGGAACACAGATCAACCGGGATGACCAGATACTTTACGAGTTTAATACTCTGAAGCTGCTGAAGAATTCCAGGGTGACACCCGTTCCCTTTTTTGCCGACGACACCAGAGAGTTCATCGATCGGGGCATCCTGATTATGGAATATTTGCCGGGACGTCACCTTGATTACCGCAAAGACTTGAAAAATGCCGCACGCGTCTTCGCCACCATCCACCAGATTATCCCGCCCGACAAAAATCATCTGATACGGGAGACCCGCTCTCTAAGCCTTATTTTGGTGGAATGTCAGCAACTTGTTGAAAAGTATATTTCCTCAGAACTGGCCAACCCGAATATCTGCAGATTACTGGAAAAAATAATTGCACAGGCGGAAAAAAAGAAAGGGGAGGAACAGTATTATATTGAAAATCCCTGGCTGACCATTGTCAATACCGAGGTCAACTCCGGGAATTTCATAGTCAACAGAACGGCGGGAACCACTCACCTCATAGACTGGGAAATGGCACGACAGGGTGATCCATCCAGTGATCTCTGTCATTTTATCTCACCTCTGACAACCCTCTGGAAGACCGATTACCGCTTTACACCCGGAGATTCCACTCTATTTTTCAATGAGTATAAAAAATATATCACATCAGAAAAGCTGAGGGAAAGTCTTTACGAAAGGGTACGAATCAAAGCACCTTTTGTCCTTCTCAGGGGAATTTCCTGGTCCGCCATGGCCTGGGTCGGTTACCAGGGACAATACAGTGGTATTCGTAACAAAGATACCTGGCAGACTCTGCAGCGCTACCTCGATGAAGACTTTATCCGCTCACTCTTTTCCTCCTTCCTGGACTCCTGATATCCCTGCCATGACAGCCAGCAACCACCTTATCCTCTTTACCCGTTTTCCACGACCGACTACCACCAAGACACGGCTGGCCCCCTCCTTGGTGATCGGGGTGCGGCGGAACTGCAACGCACAATGACAGAACAGATGGTGGAAAAAATGATTCAGCTCAGAAAAGAATTCCCTGTAACCCTTTCAATCTGTTATGACGATGCACAGCTGGATGAGATGACAAGATGGCTGGGCAGTGATTTTTTATTCCACTCCCAGGTACCCGGAGATCTCGGCCTGAAAATGGCCGGAGCCTTCATGGCACTCTCCGGAACGGGCTGTGAACGCGCATTGCTTGTGGGCAGTGATATTCCTGAAATCGATAAAGATATCTTACAAAAAGGCTTTAACAGCCTGGAGGAGCATGACATGGTTTTCGGACCAAGTGCAGATGGAGGTTATTACCTGCTCGGCCTCCGGACAGCTTCCCTGAAACACCTTGAGAACCTGCTGTTTTCTGATATCCCGTGGTCAACGGAAAATGTCCTGAAACTCTCCCTTGAAAGAATCCGACGACATGGGTATACCGTGTTTCTGCTTCCCGTTCTCCAGGATATCGATCGCCCTGAAGACTTAATCCTTGCCAGGAGAAAAGGACTGCTGTAATGGAGATTATTTCAATTATCATCCCCACCCTCAACGAGGAAAAACATCTGCCGACAACCCTGACAGGGCTAGCGGATAGAAAAGACATTCAGCTTATTGTGGTCGATGGTGGCAGTGAGGACAGGACTCGGGAAACAGCAGCAGACCTCGGCGCACGGGTCATCCTCTCTTCACGGGGAAGAGGACACCAGTTAAACCGCGGAACAGAAGCGTCAAGAGGTGAGCTGCTTCTCTTTCTCCATGGGGATACAATTCTTCCGCAAAATTTTTCCGATGCTGTCCGAAAAACCATGAAAAACGGATATGCAGCCGGAGCGTTTTCCCTGCATATCGACAGTTCCGCAAAACGGCTGACCATGGTTGCGGCCTGCGCCAATCTCCGCTCCCGCCTTTGCAGGATGCCATATGGGGACCAGGGAATTTTCACCTCCAGAGAGAACTTTGACAGAATCGGCGGCTTTCGGGAAGGTCCCATTATGGAGGACTTTATTTTCATGCGCTCAATCCGAAAACTGGGTAAAATACACATCTTAAAAGAAGCCGTGTCAACTTCATCCCGTCGCTGGGATAACATGGGGATTATCCGTACAACATGTATCAATCAGATAATTGTAGCGGGCTATTGGTGCGGAGTACCACTGCCGACCCTTGCAGAAATCTATCAGCGCATGCAGGGAGTAGCTGCAAAAAACCAGGGAGTCAACCATGATTCTTCGACCAGACCACATTAATCTCGTTGTCTCCAATCTTCAGGAGGCAGAACAGTTTTTCCTGCAGCTGGGATTTGTGGAAATTGACAGGGCCCATCTCACGGGAGAGTGGATCAGCTCTATTGTCGGTCTGGAAAATGTCGAAGCAGACTATATCGCCCTTGAGTTTCCAGGCTCCTTGACACGACTGGAACTCATCCATTACGACTCCCCTGAATCGAACACCGACCCCGGTATCGGTCAGGCCAACAGTACCGGCTTTCGTCATCTCGCTTTCGCTGTTGATAATATAGAAGAAGAGGTCGAGAAACTGAAAAAAACCGGGATCCGCTTTTTGAGCAATGTTCATGTTTACCAGAAGTCTGGAAAAAAACTGGTCTATTTTTATGGACCAGATAATATTCTTCTGGAGCTCGCCGAATATCCTTAACCCGAAATTCTCATGACCGCCTGATAAACAGCCATTGTTTTTTCAGCTGCATCCAACCAACGAAAATCCTGCACACGTTTTCTACCCGCCGCAATCAGTTTGCACCGAAGCTCTTCATTTTGATCAAGCTCAACCAGACCATGGGCAATAGCTTCAACATTTTCAGGATTCACAAGAAGAGAGCACCCTCCGGAGATCTCTGCTGGAGCACCCCTGTTAGAAGTCAGCACCGGTGTCCCGCAGGCCATGGCTTCAAGTTGCGGCATACCGAAACCCTCAACCAGTGAAGGAAAAAGAAAAATCCGGGCCCGGTTATAGAGGGCCAGCAGTTGTTCATCGGTGACGGAATCAAGAAGGATAATTCTTTCTCCTGCTCTTTCCCGTGCAAGCAATCGCCGCATTTTCCAGTCAAAACGGCGAAAACGATTCACTACTACAAGCTGGATATCATCCCTTTTGCCAAATGCCCCAAGAAACCCCTGTATCGCCCGTGCCTGATTTTTATAAGGTGATCCCTGACCAACACAGAGTATAATTTCTCTTGTTGTTTTTTCCCCACTCATTCCGATTTGCGACCAGAGAGGTGCCAGCAGAGCCTCCACCCTTTCCTGTTCAATTTCCCTGAAAAAAGACTCCATACCATGGTGAATAACACTTATTCGATCCACGATTTCCGGTTTATACCTGACAATCTCCCTTCTGGAAGCCTCAGAAATTGTAATGATATGATCCGCCCGACACAGGGCTGTCCTGATACCTTTTTGATAGAGTGCCCCAACCAGCACTCTTTCAGGCCAGAACCCGGCACAGAGATGCGGCTGTGTCAACCACATGATATCATGAAGGGTCACTACCGAAGGACAGGGAAGTTTGCCCGGCATCATGTTAAACGGACTGTGAAAAAGATCCTGACCACAGAAATCAATCTTTTCGGCCAGCCGATAGAGAGTGGAAAAAGAATTGGCGGGAAATTGACAGGAAACCTCGCGGATCTTCATATCTGATTCGGGAAAGATCGGCCGCCCGTTGCCTGCGGGAACGACCAGGAGGAACTTCAGATCCTCATCAAGGTTTCGCATCCGCCGCAACAGTTGGTAAGAATATCGCCCGATCCCACCGGCGGGAAGAACATCCGTATCACTGGTGCGGATATACCGCGCGTCAAAGACGATTCTCATCGACTTTCCCCGGCTTTTTCGGACTCAAGTAACTGGCGAAAAATACGACAGAGTTGATCCCCATGGGCCTGCCATGAATACGTTGTCTCGGTGATCCTTCTCCCCTCCCGCCCCAGACGAACACGCAGATCCCTGTCGACAGCAAGTCGGCTCACCGCCTCTGCCAGCACGGTCGCATCACCGGGTTTTACCAGAAGAACATGTTTTCCATCCTCAAAAAGGTGTCGCATATTCTCACTGTCAAGTGTTATCGTCGGTTTTCCGGCGGCAAGGGATTCAAAGACCTTCAACGGGTCAAAAAACATGCCATGCCTGCGAAGTTCCTTATGTTTTACCGGATTATAAGGGGCTACACAGGTATCAACTGCGCCCAGATAGTCCGGCACGGAATCGTAAGCCACCCTGCCTGGAAAAAGAAACCGGTGTCCGAGGGATTTTTCCATAACCAGTTTTTCAATCGGGGCTCTCATCTGCCCATCCCCCACCAGCAGAAATCTGAAATTATCTACAGGTGGATTACGGTCAAGCAGAACAGCAGCCTCCACCAGGGTTTCTAGACCATGCCATGGATAGAACGCCCCCATGTAACCAATCAGAAATTCTTTCCGGCCGATTCCATGTCTTTCCCGAACATGTGATCCATTATTCCCGGGATGGAAGATCTCGGTATTGGCCCCCCAACAGACCTTTTCCACCTTGTCCCGGTACTTTTCCGGCACCAGGTGCGGGGCAGTGGTAATAAGCCTGTCCGCCCACCTGTAGGTGACCGGTGCTGCACTCTTATCCAGGACCATGGCCACCACAGGGGCTCCCAGTTTTTTCCCAAGAATCGTTCCAAGCCCGAAAGCACTGAAACGTTCGTAAATCACATCCGGCTGAAATGCTCTAGCATACTTCCAGGCAACAGGAAAATGAACAAGGGGCAGAAGAAAACGTAACGGCCCCGGCAACAGCCTCCCGCCGACCCCTGCAACCCCCTCACCTGTCGATCCTCGCCGGGCCAGGAGAAGGACTTCATTCTCCCTGCAAAGCGCCCTGACAACTTCAGTGACATGGGTCGATCCGCCATGGGTACCGGGTATCGGTATATTGGGTGCAACAAACAGGATTCGCAATCGTCTTCTCCTTTTCAATATTTCACGCGGGTGAATATAGACAAGTTATCCTGATTAAAAACACGAAAATTCTTTCCGACATAGTGAACTGCTGGAGAGTCTTGAACAGTAAAAATAACGTAAACAATAAATTGCTAACGGGCTGTTTCGCTGTATGCAGGCAAAAAAATGGGGGAGATTCATCACTGCTGAATCTCCCCCCTCTTTACCGGATATCTTTTTCCCGATGCAGTTGCAACTCAGAAGGTATATACGGCACTCAAAGACAACATACCTGAGGAATGATCAATTCCGGCAGCATCACCGTCTACTTTTGTCACTGCTCCGGTTGTAAGATTAGTTATGGTAGTCTCCCCCTTCATTTCGTCATATCGCTGGAAATGATAGGACACCAGCAGAGAAAGCTGATCTGTGAAATTATAAGCACCTGACAGGTCAACTGCAAACATGTTGCCGGAATCAAAATCCTCTTCAAAAACAAGATTTCTCAAATGGTGTTGATCCTTATCCTCGGCAGTGACAAAGGTACTGCCGATAATTCTGCCACTGAATGTGATAGGCGTTTCACTGAGATTGGATTTAAAACCGATGCCAACATAGGGAGTATAGAACTTCTGTTCATAGGTTATGACATTCTGTCCGCCAGGAAAACTTCCGGAAACTCCCCAGTAAACATAATCTCCACCAAAAGATTCCCATTCCCAGTTATCATATTTGAAACCGGCAATACCAAAAAACTTTGAGCCCATGACCTCATAAAAGGTCATTTCGGCATTGATATCAAACATTAAACCAGTGGTAAGATCCGTATCCGGATGATTTGACCAGTGGGTATATTCAGGACTGTCGAGGAACCAGTCATAATCATTCATTTCCCCGTCACCGTCATTGACCCGGAACCAGATATCAGCATTGAAATTCAACCACGACAGAGGAGAGAGAGAACCACCGATGCCAAGCATATAGACATTGTCAATCTCCCAGTTCAGCTCACTTATTTTACGTCCTGTACCGGGATCATAGACCAGTTCATTGGAGTCGCCATGTATCCATCCCAGGGACATTCTGCCACTGACGACGACAATATTCTGATTAATCTGGATAGTTGTAGTTTTTTCAACTTTTTTGTCCATTCCCGCCGGCTGCACTGCTACACCGGCCGCCTGTACATTTCCCGCCACCGGCAGCAAGGCCCCGCAGAAGAACAGGAGCGCAGGGAAAACACCTTTTTTTCCTTTGAATATCATCTTAGCCTCTACTGGTAATAAATAATAACTCACAACCACCGTATAAAATGGAGGTTATCGTAAAATCATGACAAATTGATGTATATATTATGCATATAATATGAGGCGGAAAAATTCAAAGGAAATTTCCATTACTTACTCATAATTTCCCCGAACCCGCATTTCTCATGAACATTGTGTCAATTTTGAGAATAACTGTAGAATACAAATAATTAGTCAACCATCAGTAATCGAACAAAATTTACACAATGTTCCCCCAAGGTCAGTCCAGGCGACGCCATCTTCTGCAATATATCGACAATAAATATAGTAACATACTTCAAGCCCTTGATAACGAAGCAGATTCGATAAAATTGCCAATCCCGTAGGGCGAGGGAATAAAGAAAAAACAATCTCACTCGGATAGTGAGTAGTACAACCCTTACTGCGATATGATAATTATCTGTTTATACAGTAAAAATGTTTTTTTATTCCGGAAGTGCAGGATTTAGGTTCCATCTAAAACAGAGAAATCACCCCTGTATAATCCTTCCATCAGCTTCCCCGGAAAACAGATAAAGGTCATCAGGTGAAAACTCCGCCCAGCAGGTATCAGCCACCTCAGCTGAATTTTCAGCCAGGGTCACTACAATGGACTCCTCACCAATACGGCTGTACAGTAATTCTCCGGAACCAAGTTTTTCTACGAGTTCGATCTCCAGTTTAATGCGTCCTTCTTTTTTTTCAGTGAACAATTTGATTTTTTCCGGCCTGATTCCGATCAATACTTCGCTTTCCGTCGGCAATTCCTGCCCCGGCAGAATCAGACGAGTGCCATCCAGAAGTTCAAGTTCGTTTTTCCCAACAATCCTGGCCCGAATGAAATTCATGGGTGGAGAGCCAATAAAACCTGCCACAAATTTAGAAGCGGGATTATGGTAAATCTCATCCGGTGTACCGATCTGCTCAATATTGCCATCATTCATGACCACAATCCTGTCGGCCAGGGTCATGGCTTCCACCTGATCATGGGTTACATAAATCATGGTTGTTCCCAATCGTTTATGCAGCTTTTTCAGTTCCACCCGCATCTGATGACGCAGCTTGGCATCCAGATTGGAAAGGGGTTCATCAAAGAGAAATACAGCCGGTTTACGGACAAGCGCCCTCCCCATGGCCACTCGCTGTCGCTGACCGCCGGAAAGTTGGCGTGGTTTGCGTTTCAAAAAATCAGACAGCTGCAGAAGCCTGGCTGCTTCATCCACCCGTTTTTTAATTTCATCCTTCCCAAGCTTCTGGAGTTTGAGACCATAAGCCATATTGTTAAACACGGTCATATGGGGGTAAAGGGCATAATTCTGAAAAACCATGGCAATCTCGCGATCCTTTGGCTCCACCTCATTCACAACCCTGTCTCCAATCATGACTGTTCCTTCACTCACCTCTTCGAGTCCCGCGATCATCCTCAACACTGTTGATTTTCCACAGCCGGACGGCCCTACAATGACAATAAACTGACCATCTTCAAAGACACCGTTTACCCGGTGAATGACTTCCGTCTTATCAAAAACCTTGACAACATTTTCAAGTATTACTCCAGCCACACTACTTCTCCGTTTCTGTCAAACCTTTAATAAAGAGTTTCTGCATCCCCACCACAACCACAATCGGCGGCAGCATTGCCAGCAGAGTCGTCATCATGATCAGATGCCATTCCGGTGCTTCTTCCGCAGCTTCAAGCATCTGTTTGATTCCCATGACAATGGTATACATATCCTTGTCGGTGGTTATCAGCAGAGGCCAGAGATACTGGTTCCAACCGTAGATAAAAAGAATCACAAAGAGTGCTGCAATATTGGTCCGGGAAATAGGGAGCAGGATATCCCAGAAAAAACGCATGGGACCAGCTCCGTCGATCCGAGCAGCCTCAAGCAGTTCGTCCGGCACAGTAAGAAAAGCCTGGCGAAACATAAAGGTTGCCGTTGCTGAGGCAATCAACGGTATGGTCAAGCCCCAATATGAGTTGAGCATGTGCAGATTGGCTACGACTTCAAATGTGGGCAGAATTCGCACTTCCACCGGCAACATGAGAGTGATGAAAATCAACCAGAAAAATGTCATCCTCAGGGGAAATTTAAAATAGACAATGGCAAAGGCTGACAGGAGAGAAATAGCTATCTTCCCGCAGGCGATCATCATCGCCATCACCAGCGAGTTAATCAGCATCAACCCCACTGACTGCTCCCTGGCGTTGCCGACTCCCCTGACCAGGGCATCACGAAGATTGTCAAAAAAATGGGTTCCCGGCAGAAGAGGCAGAGGAACCTGAGTCATGCGAACGGCATCATGACTGGCTGCCACAAAAGTAATCCAGATGGGAAAAGCTACCAGCAGGACGCCTATGATCAGAACCAGGTGACTTACAACCGTCGTTACGGGACGCTGTTCAATCATGATCAGTACTCCACCTTGCGTTCAATATAACGGAATTGAATGACGGTCAGACCAATCACGATAACCATAAGAATAACAGACTGGGCTGCAGAACCGCCAAGATCCAGACCTATAAAACCGTCGTTGTAAACTTTGTAAACAAGAATCTCCGTTGCCTTTCCCGGCCCGCCCTTGGTCACCGCATGAACGATACCGAAAGTATCAAAAAAGGCATAAATTAGATTCATGACCAGGAGAAAAAAGGTTGTCGGGGAAATAAGGGGGAAAATAATGGTCCAGAAACGCCGGGCCGGACCGGCCCCGTCTATGGCCGCCGCCTCGATCAAAGAGCGGGGAATAGCCTGCATGCCGGCAAAGAAAAACAGAAAATTATAGCTGATCTGTTTCCAGGCAGCGGCAACCACGATCAGGGCCATGGCATGGCTGCCATACAGACGATGGTTCCATTCGAAATTGAAAAAATCAAGCATATAGGCAACAACCCCGATGGTGGGGTCAAACATGAACATCCAGAGAGCGCCGGCCACAGCCGGAGCTACGGCATACGGCCAGATGAGAAGTGTCCTGTAAACTGATGCAGCTTTAATCACTCTGTCGGCCATGGCCGCCAATACCAGTGAGATAGATAACGATGAAAAGGCGACCATAAAAGAAAAATACAGTGTACGCCTGAAGGCCTGCATGTAATAATCATCACTGAAGAGCTCTTTGAAATTATCAAACCAGACAAAGTTGGTACTGAGGCCAAAGGCATCCTGAACCAGAAGACTCTGATAGACGGCCTGGCTTGCAGGCCAGATAAAGAAGACAAGGGTAACAATCAACTGGGGTGCCACCAGAATATATGGCAGCGGAGACGGTTTAAAATGGACTCTTTTTATCATTTTTTAATTACGTACGAAACTCAGCCAGATAGCACAACCTCATTTTCAATCACGCTGAATTAAATGAATAAATGAAAATTACAGCAGCTGCAATATGCACCAGCTGCTGTAATTTACCGTCTACCTGAATCCAGCACTTCGATGCTTCGTATCTGCGGCTAGATTGTCAATTGCAGAATTCAGGGTCTATTTGTTTGCCTTCTCAAATTTCCTCAACAGCTTATTGCCACGTTTGACCGCCTCATCCATGGCCTGGTCTGCTGTTTTGGTTCCATTCCAGATGGTCTCCATCTCTTCATTGATAATATCACGTACCTGAACAAAATTACCGAAACGAATACCACGGGAATTGGGCGTCGGCTGATTGAGACTCAACTGTTTTATGGCCGTATCAGTACCCGGATTTTTCTCATAAAAACCCTGTTTCCTGCTTAATTCGTAAGCGGCTTTCGTAATGGGAACATACCCGGTTTCCTGATGCCACCAGGCCTGTACATCCGGGGAAGAAAGATAACTGAGAAACTGAGCGACACCCTTGTAAGAAGCCTGCTTATGACCACGGAGGACCCAGAGAGTCGCACCACCGATTATTGAATTCTGAGGTTTATCAATAATGTCAGGATAATAGGGTAGCATGGCCTGACCAAATTCAAATTTTGCCTGTTTCTTGATACCACCGTAGTAGGCGGAGGAGTTGAGCCACATGGCACATTCACCGTTGGTGAACATGGGCAGACTGTCACCCCTGCGTCCACCATACTGAAAGATGGAGCTTTTCTGCCACCCGGCCACATCATTCATTACTCTTTTCACGTGCTTATTATTAAAGGTAAATTCAGTATCAAGGCCGGCAAAACCGTTCTCCCTGGTTCCCACGGGAATATTGTGCCAGGCGCTGAAGTTCTCGAGCATGACCCACGACTGCCAACCAAAGGAAAAACCACACTTATAGCCTGCATCGAGTACTTTTTGGGATGCCGCCTCCATTTCCGGCCAGGTTTTGGGAACATCCTTTACTCCGGCTTTTGTAAGGGCTTCCTTGTTGTACCAGAGAACCGGCGTGGAACTGTTAAACGGCATGGAAAGCAGTTTTCCCTCTGATGTCTGGTAATAACTGATAACTGCCGGCAGGTAATCTGACTTATCAAAGGGAACACCGGCATCTTTCATCACATCTTCCACCGGATATACTGCCCCTTTTGCAGCCATCATTGTCGCTGTACCTACCTCAAAAACCTGAACGATATGAGGTTGCTGTCTGGCCCTGAATGCCGCAATTGCAGCCGTCATTGTTTCCGTGTAATTCCCTTTGTAGACGGGCACAATCCTGTAGTCGGACTGGGTTGCATTAAAATCATCGGCAATTTTATTAACCCGCTCACCGTTTACTCCACCCATGGCATGCCACCACTGGATTTCAGTCGCGGCAAAACCGGCTGTAACCTGAACGACCGTAAACGTTGCAGTTACTGCCATAGCTCCCAAAAGTACTTTCAGATTTTTCATGGCACATTCTCCTGAACAGTTATGATTAATTGAAACCTGAATCCTGCAGGGCAAAGGAATAAAGAAGAAAATGATCTCACTCGGAGAGTGAACATAATAATTATCCGTTTATACAGTGTAAATTTTTTTCTTTATTCTCGAAGTACAGGGTTCAGGTGAAACATTGCTGTTACTGCACAGCTTGTACTATTTGCATTTTATAGAAAAATATGCAAAGTTTTATTAGTGCCTTACTCCTGAATTTCTATCATAAAAAACAAAAAAACCAGAAAAGGTGCCTTAAAATCAAATGGTTAGATTTATTTTCAAGGCACTTATACCCCCTTGTGGGGTGCTAGTCCGTATAGTAAAGGTTTCTTTCACAGGTCGAGATTACTCAATAAACTCATTGCAAAACAGTTCATTTAGGGTACTTTGAAAAATCATGTCGCACACAATACAGAACGAGCTGGCTTCTCTGGACCTGGGAAACCAGATACGGAAACTCCGGAAGAAACGGGGCCTGACGCTCCAGGAGCTCTCCGAATTAACCGGACTGTCAAAACCGAATCTCTCCCAGATTGAAAACAATATAGTTACCCCTCCCGTGGCCACTCTTCTGAAAATTTCTTCAGCACTTGGCGTCCAGATCGGCCATTTTTTCCAGACAACAAGCCTGGAATCAAACATCGTGGTGGTCCGCCGGGAGGATCGCTACGGTATAGCCAGGGGTCCCCATATCTCCCATATCGGCTACCAATATGAACCGCTGGCATACCCGAAAGTGGAAAAAAGCATGGAACCGTTTATCGTCAGAATGGAGGAGCGGGACCCTGACGATATGACATTCAATAATCACAGGGGAGAAGAATTTCTCTTTGTCCTGGATGGAAAACTCGAATTTATCTGCGGTGAAACCACCGTCACCCTCAAACAGGGGGACAGCCTCTACTTTGACTCAGGAATTCCTCACGGCTACAGAGGAATAGATGGCCCGGCAACAAGCCTGGTTGTAATCTATAAACCATCCTGATCATGTCTTTCCGTGAGCTTACCGACTCTCGAGATCCTCATCATGCCGACTGCCGGATTTCATAACCGTCTCGTCGCCACCAGTCGAGTCCTCCCTGTAGTTCCCTGACCCGGAAGCCCAGTTTTGCTAGAGCCAATGCCCCTTTTGTTGAAGCATTGCAGCCTATACCGTCACAATAAACGACGTAAAGAACTGATCTGTCCAGTTCCCTGACGCTTTCTTCAGAGATCATCCTGTGGGGAAAATTTATCGCTGAAGGAATATGTCCCCTGGCATATGCCTGCTCTGAACGTACATCAATCACAACTATTTTTTCATCCTGACCTGTAAGTGACAAGGCTTCATGCAGATCCCAGGAATCAATCTCGTATTTTAATTTATTGGCATAATACGCAACCTGTTCATCCATAAATCATCTCCTGTTACTTGAAATACACTCCTGTAAGCTTAAAATTCCTCCCACAGCCAGATACATAATAAATATTTTTAATTTTTATATACAATTTTTTTTATATTAGAGTTACAATACTATAACAGTTTTCTGCACCGCCATCTTCCCCAATCGCCATCCTCCACCCCGCCTGCTGCAACGGGGAAGAGCGCAGGCAACTATCCTTCCACCCTTTACACAGGAGAATTGCCATGTCTGAAAGTGTCTATAAAATTATCGAAATGGTCGGATCAAGTTCTGAATCCTGGGAAGATGCCACCCAGAATGCGGTAAAGTCGGCAGGTATGAGCCTGCGGGACCTCCGCATTGCCGAAGTTGTCACCCTGGACATGAAGATTGAAAATAACCAGGCAGCGGTGTACAGGGCGCGCGTCAAACTCTCATTTAAAATCCTGTCAGATTAGACAGTGGTTATCCAGAAATGAGCATTTTCATTTAAGTTCGAGAAGAAAAGATAAAAAAGCGCATAATATTAGCTATATGCGAGCATTTTATTTTTCCTGGTGACTCAGAAATCGGACCGGCAAGCGAGTTCGCGAGACTCCAGGAAGGCCATTTATGGACAGACAAACCCGCATGTTCCCATGAACAGTGACTCCATGGGAACTTGCCAGGCCCACTCTACTCATTCCTGACAGGATTCCGCAACAGGCCAATTCCCTCGATCTCAACTTCCACCACATCCCCATCCTGAAGCGGCCCGACCCCGCTGGGTGTACCGGTGACAATTATATCTCCCGGTTCCATGGTGAAATTCCTGGAAACAAAGGCCATGATCTGTTCCACGGAAAAAATCATCCGGCTCGTATTTGATTGCTGAACAACTCTGCCGTTCAACCTGGTTTCAATCTGCAGATCCTGCACATCACCTATCAGCCCGGGCGGTACAACAACAGGACCAATGGGTCCGAAAGTATCAAGGGATTTACCGCGGAACCAACCAGACTTATCCGAACGCTGCAGATTTCGCTGACTGACATCATTAAAACAGGTAAACCCGAAGATATGATCAAACGCTTCTGCCTCCTTCAGGTTTTTTATCCGATCCTTGACAATAATCGCCAATTCTCCCTCATAATCGGTTCTGAGATCCTGGAAATCATACTCATGGAGGAAAGAGGGCAGAATAATCGGTTCTTCGGGCGCGATAAGCACATTGGGCATCTTGGGAAAGAGAACAGGCTCCGTGGGAATTTCATCCGTAAAATTCTGAACATTCACCGACTCGCTTTCCCTGATATGTTCCAGGTAGTTCAGGCCGAGACAAATTATTTTTGATGGTTTGACTGCAATCTCACCACCACCTTTTACCGGCAGAAATAAAGACATGGACGTTTACCTCAAGAGTGAGTAATTTTTAAGAAACAATCTCCGACTGTATAATATACAATCGGACAAAAAACAGCACCAGAAGCTTTTCCTCATTTCATAAAACTCATCCATGGCAACAACGACCGAACTCCTCTCAATAGATCTCATAAAGCGCCCCTCCATTACACCCGATGACTGCAACTGCCAGACAATCCTGGCTGAACGACTCAAAAAACTCGGTTTTCAGATTGAGAAGCTGCGTTTCGGCAATGTTGACAACCTATGGGCCACCCACGGTGAAACAGGCCCGCTGTTCGTTTTTGCGGGTCATACCGACGTCGTCCCGCCGGGTCCGGAAGACAAATGGAGTTTCCCGCCATTTACACCAACAATACACAACGGATTTCTTTATGGCCGGGGAGCGGCAGATATGAAGGGCAGCATTGCCGCAATGGTGACCGGATGTGAACAATTTATACACCATTATCCCCACCACAGGGGAACAATAGGATTTCTGATCACCAGTGACGAAGAGGGCGTCGCCACAAATGGTACGGCCAGGGTCGTTCAATATCTGCAACAAAAAGGAATTACAATTGATTTCTGTATCGTGGGAGAACCATCAAGCAGGAAAAAGCTGTGTGACACAATCAAAAACGGCCGCAGAGGAACTCTGAGCGGGCACCTGACAATCCACGGCACCCAGGGACATGTGGCTTACCCGAAGCCGGGCAGCAACCCCATCCACACGCTGGCACCACTGCTGCAGGAACTCTGCTCAATAGAGTGGGACCAGGGCAATGAGTTCTTCCAGCCAACCAGTTTCCAGGTTACAAATATCAACAGCGGCACCGGGGCCGACAATGTCATTCCGGGTGAGCTGGAACTGGAGTTTAATTTCCGTTACTGTACCGAGCTCACCCACACCATACTCCAGAAAAGGGTCGAAAAAATGGTGAAGAACTGCAATCACACACTTTCCTGGCGTCATTCCGGCCTGCCTTTTCTTACAAAAGCCGGAGATCTTCTCCAGGCCACCCGGGAGGCAATTCACAGCGTATGCGGATATCGGGCTACCCTTTCCACGGAAGGCGGAACATCGGATGGGCGGTTTATTGCCCCAACCGGCACGGAAGTCATCGAAATCGGCCCATGTAATGAGACAATTCACAGGATAGATGAGCGGGTAAAGCTCGAAGAGCTGAACCAACTCTCCACAGTTCATCACCACATCCTGGCAGACCTGCTCGGGTGACGTGATGGTATGGGACTTTATCCTCTATCTGCTTTATGGACTAGCCTTTTTCACCCTGGGTGTCGCCATCCTTTCCCGGGAGATACGACTGAGTGAACTGGGTATCGCGAGAATCATCTGGCTCCTTGCACTCTTCGGAATAACCCATGGTTTTCACGAGTGGCTTGAGTTTCTTGAACATCTCTCCCCGACAATAAAAACTCCCGCTTTTTCCCTTTTCAGACTCGGTGTTGTCAGCGTTTCCTTTATGCTGCTCCTCTATTTCGGACTCTTTATCAATATTATCACTTATTACGGGGACCAAGCCCTGAAAACCACGCCGCGAAGTGTCAAAGCTATCATCGGTTTTTCTGCTCTTACCCTTATCCTTCTGACAACCTACCTGGATATGGGGACGGGCAGGGCAACAGTAACCCGTATCTTCGTGGCCTTTCCCGGTGGCCTGCTCTCGGGAATCGGCCTGATGCTCTATTCACGTACCGCCAGGACATTTTCCAAAAAAGTGGCAGTCAATTTCATACTGGCAGGCATTTTCATGATCTGCTATGCCATACTGACCGGTCTTATCCCCTCCCAGGTCGTTGTTCCCTTTTTTCATATCAAGGTAATCTTTTTCAGGAGTGTTTCAGCTTTTCTCATCATGTTCTTTACCATAAGAGCTCTCTCGGTTTTCAGCCTCGAACAGCATGAGCTGATTAATGAGCGACTGTTACGCTTTTCCCAGTCGGAAAAACTGACTTCCATGGGTATTCTAGCAGCAGGCATTGCCCATGAAATTAACAATCCCCTTGCCAATGTCTCCCTCAATGTGGAAATGCTCAAAGACCTGACCGGTGACGATGAGCGCATAGCCAGAAAACTGAAAGCCATTGAACGCAATAGTGCGCGGGCCGCAAAAATCGCACAGGAACTGCTCCATTTCTCACGGGAAAAAGAAACCGGCCTGGAACCTGTTGATATCAATCAGGTCATTACCAGCTCCTGTAATCTGCTCCAGACCCATGGCCAGGGGCCTGAAATCAACCTGAATCTTCAGGATGTTCCGGAGATCGATGGTATTTTCTGGAAACTGGAAGAGGTCTTCATCAACCTGCTGATGAACAGTATTGATGCCTGCGTGAATGAAGATTCCATTGAGATAGAATCTTTTGTCCAGAACAATACAGTAACCGTAATACTCACTGACACCGGCCACGGTATCCACGAAAAAGATCTTTTCAAGGTCTTTGACCCGTTTTATACAACCAAACCGGTCGGCAGGGGAACAGGCCTCGGCCTGTCGGTGTGTTATAATATAATCAAACAGCATGGCGGGGAAATATCTCTTGTTTCAAGTGAATACGGTGGAACTGTTGTAACCGTTTCCTTTCCGGTGGCAGACGGAAAAACCATGGGAGAACAGGCTGGTGAAAGATGAAACCATTTTGGTCATTGATGACGACAGGGATCTGCGCGAATCGATAGTTGAAATTCTTGAAGACAACGGACTGACGGCCACAGGTTGTGGATCGGCGGAAGAGGCAATTGAAAAAATAAAAATCAGTGTTCCAAGTCTTGTCATCGTGGACAATATGATGCCGGGAATGGGTGGACTGGCCCTGATGCCGCTTTTGAAAAATGACTATCCCTGGTTGAAAATTATCATGATTACAGCCTTTTCAACAGTTGACAATGCTGTTGCCGCCATGAAGGGAGGCGCTGATGATTATCTGTCAAAACCGTTTAAACGGAATGAACTGCTTGTTGCCGTAAGGCAAAACCTGGAGGAGCTGAGGTTTGAGAAACAACTCTCTGAACATGACATGGACTCCACCCTGGTCTGTCTGTCAAACGGAATAAGGAGACAGATCCTGGCAATACTGGCAAAAAACCGGAAAATGCGGTTTATGGATATAACCAGGAACTTGGAAATCAGTGACCATACCAAGGTCAATTTTCATCTGAAAAACCTCAAGGCAAACAGCTTTGTCACCCAGGACAGCGAAAAGAACTATATGCTGACATCCCAGGGAAAAAAAATAATCGACCGCCTCCATCTCTTCCTGCAAAATCTTTCCAAATAATATTTGACAGTTACAAAGAGTCTGCGGATTCTATCTCACAACGTGGCTTAATTCTATAAAAACCTCGGGAATCGAGGCTCAATGCGGGCTACCATACGAAAACTCTTGAGATGAAGATTGGATAACCCTTCAGCAGTAAAATTGACCATTTTCAATTTTTTTTATTAAGAATGGTCATTCCCTTCCTTCACTACAGCCCTCCCTTTTCCACCTGAAATTATTCCCTGATTAAAATTTTTCACCGATTAAGGCCGCACTTGACATAATTATAGACTACTCTCAAATTTTATATTACACCATTATATTGTTATTAAAACAGTGTTCAAATTCAAGAAAACAGATGTCTGAGAGGAAATTTCATGAAAAAATCAAGAAAAAACCTTGTGCCTGTACTGTTTGTCTTTTTTTCCATATTACAGATAAACCCGGTTGACACAGCTGCCCGACAGAAACTCGTCACAATTGGAACCGGCAGCATTGCCGGAGTCTACTACCCCTGTGGAGTCGCCATTGGAACCCTTGCCAATCTGCAGAGAAAAGAGCACGGTCTCAGATTTGCGGTAGAAGCAACATCGGGGTCCAGATTTAATCTGAAGACAGTGGCAGAGGGGGAACTGGATTTTGGATTTGTTCAATCTGATGTGCAATTTCAGGCGACAAAGGGAACCGGCTCATTTGAGCGGCAGGGGCCAGTAAAATCTTTACGTTCAGTGTTCTCGTTGTCCCCTGAATTTCTTTTCCTGGTAACCAGGGTCGATGCCTCCATCAAAACCATCGACGATCTTCCCGGCAAACGTGTCAATATAGGCAACAGAGGTTCAGGCCAGGCAGAGACTTTTAAAAAAATTATGAAAATCATGGGATGGAATACAAAAACCTTTTCTGAAATACTGCGGTTAAAATCGAATGAGCAATCCCGTGCTCTCTGTGACGATAAAGTCGACGCCATCATATTCACAGCTGCAGATTCCAGCAAATCCATTCTAGACGCAACAAAACAATGCGATACAGTATTCAGCACAATAAGTGGTGAGAAAATCACTACTTTGCTGAGCAGATACCCGTACTATAAAAAAATGACAATCCCCGGGAAAAAGTACAGAGGGGTTCCACATGATATCCAGACAATCGGGGTAATGACAACTCTTGTCACCGATGCCGATGTTCCTGAGAATATTGTTTATGAACTCGTCAGGGCCGTTTTCGAGAACTTTGACACATTCAAACAGAAACACCCGGCGCTTACTACCTTAAATAAAGCAGACATGGTCAAAGTCGGTTTATATGCACCTCTGCATAAAGGAGCTCTCAAGTATTTCAAAGAGGCTGGTCTGCTGTAGTCTGGTTTATATAAACCGGCATGGACAGCCCCAAAGGCTCAACCGTAAAAACCCTACAGCAGTGTAGTTTTTTTGGTAAATATCATTTTATTCCCAGGAGATCACCCATGGAAAAATATATCGTCAGTTTTCTGTTTGCCATCATATTGATTACAGCCGGTCCTGTACAGGGCGAAGAAAAAGCTGCCGGCACCAATATGTACAAAACATGCTCAAATCTGCCATCCTTTACTTTGCTGAACTGCAAAGATAAAGAATCCGTCCACGCCGCCTTAAATGAACTCTACACCTGCATGAAGTCCAGGTTCACATTTCAGGATAGGATTTACGCTGAGGCCTGGCCGAATATCAATGTTCCCGAATCAGGTCCCGTTACAGGTGGCAATGGTGAGTGGGCCATTGCCTGCCTTCAGGCCTGGCCCTGTAAGGAAGGTCGTCTCGCCTTTATGGAAAAGCTTGGAGGTTACCCGCACCTAGCCATGGTCAGTAATGATTTTATCCTCGACTATAACCTAGACAGGGTTTACAGGAAAAAAGAATTGTCCCAGTACAGAATGCTCAAAGTCAGTGGTTTAAAAGCGGATCAAGCCTGGTTTACTGTGGATCATAAGAAGAAATAACAAAAACTGTCATCCAGTGAATAATTCTCATTTCTGGCCTGACATGTTAAAAAACTTGCCTTCCCCCGGCACACTCATTAGGGTTTTGTTATGATTCGCTTACGTATACAGAACTGAAAAACTGAAACTACTTGTTTTCTCAGAGCAATTGATTTCCCTCTGTGGACTGATTAATTTATGAAACCAAAACTTCTCATCATCGAAGATGAGCTGTCTGTTGCCAAACAATTGAGATGGGGCCTGGATAAAGAATATGACATAACCATCGCAACAACAGTTAAGCAGGCAAAACCGTTACTTGCCTCAGGTGTCTTCCGTGTTGCCACCCTTGATCTTGGCCTTCCCCTTACCCGGACAGTCCGAAACAGGGGTTTTCCCTTCTGGAAGAGATTCCCACCCTTGCCCCTCACTGCCGTATAATTGTCATCACAGGAAATGCGGAGAAAGAAAACGCCATCCAGGCTGTTGCCATGGGAGCAGCCGATTTCTGTGCCAAACCCATTGACCTGAAGGTCCTGAAAATTATCCTGTCCCGTACTTTCAAGATTCATAAACTTGAAGAGGAAAACCGGCAGCAACAGTGCAGAAATTATGAAAAGGGCAAATTCTGCGGCATGATCGGCACCTCCCCAATCATGCAGGAGATCTTCAGGCAATTCATCCACGCCGGTAAAACGGACTACCCTGTTCTTCTTTCAGGTAATACCGGAACAGGCAAAGAAATAGCCGCCCGGGCAATACACAGCCTCAGCTCACGGTCCGAAAAATCGTTCATAACCATTAACTGTGGAGCAATTCCCGAAAACCTGCTGGAAAGTGAATTATTCGGTCACGAAAAAGGTTCCTTTACCGGTGCCACAAAACGTAAAATCGGTAAATTTGAACAGGCCGATCACGGCACGATTTTTCTCGATGAAATCGGAGAGCTTCCCCATACTCTGCAGGTAAAACTTCTCCGCGTTCTCCAGGAAGGAACAATTGACAGGGTGGGCGGGAATGAAACAATCAAACTCGATATACGCATAATCGCCGCGACAAACAGAAATCTTGAAGAAGAAACTGAAAAAAATCGTTTCCGTGAAGATCTCTTCTACCGTCTCAATGTTGTGCCGATCCATCTGCCGGACCTGACAAAACGTCCGGAAGATATTCTTCTCCTCGCTCAGGACTGCCTGGCCAGGGAATCTGAAAAACTGCAGAGAAGAGCATCTTTTACCCCCAAAGCGCTGGCAGCACTTACGGCCCACCCATGGCCGGGAAATGTCAGGGAGCTGCAAAATCGTATCAAGAGAGCCCTTGGGTCGACCCAGGACAAGGTCATCACCCTGACGGATCTTGGTTTCCAGCAGATTGACGGCAAAGAAGAAAACCAGACACTCTCCACATTGAAACAGGCTCGCGATTCGGCCGAATACAGTGCTGTCTGCAAGGCCCTGGCCCTGAGCAACAACAACATCAGCAGAGCCGCAAAACTGCTTGAGATAAGCAGACCAACCCTGCATGATCTTATAAAAAAGCATGGCGTGGCGACAGGAAAATATAATAAAACCTGAAGCCAAAAAACTCCGATGGAATCGGAGTTTTTTCGTACTATTTTTTTTCTGAAAACTACTTCTGAAAAACTCTACCAGACCTACTCTTTCCTGTGGGCACCACGCCTGCGATTATAACCAACCAGTCCGAGAAGACCGATACCCATTAACAAAACAGTTCCGGGCTCCGGAACTGGATTGGAAACTGCCGAAAAACTCGCCTCCGCTGCTCCACCCAAAAAAGGTACTCCCCCAGTATCCATGGCAAGTGCAGTAACAAACAAAGTCAGCGTATGAGTGCCGGAACTTAAAAACAGGTTATCATATTGACCTTGAAAATGCCCGGTACCAAGCGTTGTTGTACTTGTCCAGGGTACTTCAAAACCATCAAGATAGAGAGCAAATTCATCACCCGGAACGAACTGATCCGCTACAGTTACAAGCGTCATGACGGAATCGGAACCAACAGTGATATTCCAGTCAATATCAGAGCCGAATTCAATACCGTCAATCTGCCCAAGACCATCATCCCAGTCAAAGCTTCCTGTCCAGCCGACCAGTGGATCTATAATAACAGTACTGTTTGCAGATACGGTGAAGCCCAGCAGGAACACTATTTGACAAAGTATTATTGATATTTTTTTCATTTCTCTCCCCTCTTTATATTAGCTATTTTTTTTAAACCGTTTACGGTTATAACCCAGCAAACCGGCAAGACCAAGACCCATCAACAGAACAGTTGATGGCTCAGGAACAGGATCATTGGGAACAACCTGCTCAAATGTGCCTATAGTCATATCATCAAAACCAAACTGGTCTACCGAAGAGGGATTTATAAAACTGATGGAGGTGAAAGCTTTTAACGGATCATCCTCATAAAATCCGAAATAGAGAACAGAACCACTGGTGCTGCCTCCCGAACCAACAGTATTACCGACATTCAACGTTGTGGAACCCCCACCGGCATAAGTCACTGATAATTCACCACCAAAGTCTCCGACATCTGTTGCATAAAACCCGAATGCTGAAATCGCTGCACTGAAACTGATCGTAAAATTACCTGTTTCCGCTGCCCAGTAATTTGTTCCTGATGTCGCCCATCGTCCAGCAGCAGTTGAATCATCAACAGAACCCGAGCCTGTCAGCGTTGCAGTTCCTGCTCCGGCAAAAGTGAGTGCAAGTGGTACTCCGGTACCTGTTGAAAAACTCTCAAAGGTCTGAGTTCCAACCCCTGAAAGATTGGAGAGAAAAGCCGTTGCGGCAGCATCAGAATTCGTTCTTGCTCCACCGACACCAGTTAAATCTTCTCCAAAAAACGTAACCGCTGTGGCATTTGCATTTCCCGTTAAACCAACCATCAGCAATGCTGCCCCAAATCCATATATTATTTTCTTTTTCATTGTATTCTCCTTTTGCAATAATTTGCATCCAGCACATCAGTTGTATTACCTGATGCAAATGGTATTCCATTTTTTTTGAAATTAAGAATGAATCATATCCCGGCTCAATCTCTTTCGACTGATCCGACGCTATCCCTGGAAAACCGTGGTGAACAGCTGAACAATCTTTGACTGTATCTTTCTTGTTCAGGGAGAGAAAACCCCTTGGGAAATGACAAAGGAAAGCAAATATGAGAAGATGTCGGATAATTTTACAACCGACTCCAGAGAAAAAATGTAAGAAATCATCTACGGAAAATTACTGTTAATATCCTATCATCACCCGCAGTTACTTGAGAAAAAGAATCACTCTCAGCAAATTTTTTATTTTCCTCAGCACTTTTTATTAGAAATTTATGAGACAATATCGTCTGGTATGTGTCAGCTAATTTTACAATTTATTTTAAAAAAATCTTTAACGTTCAGAAAAATCATATTGTTTTAATAAGTTACACGGAATCGCTCAACCAGCCGCATTTAATTTCAGTCGAAACCGTGCGCCGCCATTCTTCCGGTTTCCTGCTGTAATTGTTCCTTCGAGCTTTTCAACCATCTTTTTCACCTGCCATAACCCGATGCCACTTCCTCCCTTCTTTGTTGTTTTAAACGGCTCAAACAATGCATCAGGTAGAAGTGCCTCCAGTATCCCCGGTCCATTGTCCAATATTGTTATGACAATTTTTTTTGTGCTACTCTCTTGCACCGCAACCATACGAACCGCAAGATTATTTTCTCTCGCCTGATATGCATTGATAAGAATATTTTCAATAATGGAAGTTAAGAGACTTGGATCTCCTTTCACCTGCAGATTTTCTTTGATATCGATTGAAATTGCCATTGTCGCAAGCTTAGACTGTAACCTGCGACAGCAGTCTTCAAGGAAGTGCCGCAGATCAATTACCTGCCAGTCGACCACTATCTCATTTTTCAATGTATTCAACCGTTCCTCCACACGGGCCATTCTTCGCAGGGCATCATCCACCGACTCAAGCATATCTCTCTGGAACTCAGGTTCATGAATATGATCAACCGCGTTTTCCTGTAACAATGAAAGCATGGTAGCAGCATTTTTTATATCATGGAGAACAAAAGCGGACAGACGGTCCCATGCCTGCCGTTCCCTGGCTCCCGCAAGCTGCTCGGCCATACGAACGGCCAGAAGCGCCGAAGCCGTCTGACTGCCGAGGGCCGTAAGCAGATCAAAATCGTCATAACCATACCGGCCTCCTGTATATTCCGGCCCCAACCCGATTAAACCAGGCAATTGACTGCCGATGGAAACAGGTGCCACAAGAATCAGGTCAAAAGAAGAGAGAAACTGTTCTTTTTCTTTCAGTACATTTTTCAATGCGTTGCTCTTATTTTTTTCCCCTCCGTGAAAATAGGGATGAACAGATATATACTCAATCAGCGGATCATCAGGTTGAAGAAAGTTGTCTTTTTTCCTTCCAGTAAAATTTTCCGGATAAGAGACGAGACTGTACCCCTTTGACCTGTCACCAAGCCAGATATAAATTTTCGTTGTATAGAGACTGGCTGACAATACCCGTCGCAAAGCCCGGACAACTCCATCCTCGGTTAAGGCACCCTGCAGTTGCTCTGACAGTGCCAGCCATTCATCCCTGTACTCATATTTGTTGATATAAAAATGTGTTGAAATAAAAAAATGAATCCGGCTTCTGATTTTGCCGGAGAGACCGAAAACGGTAACTCCAATTCCCCCCAGGACAAGAAACAGCCATTTCAGGACAAAAGACATTTCCAGTCCAAACGTACGCATGACGAGTGTGACTGTGCCAAATCCAAGAAAATATCCAGCCAGCAGCGAGGGAACAACAAAAGAATAAATCACTTTCCTGGAAACGAAGATCTTCCTGTTCAGCAGTCGATGGTGAATAATTGCATACAACATCACGACACCACCTGCCGACAGCAAACCAGCGATAAGAGTTAAATGATCCGGCAGTATAGTCAGGTAGGTCAACCGATAAGACATGACCCAGGCTATGGAACCACAAACCAGGTATGCACCGACGATAAAGAATTTATACTCCCATCTCTGCGCCGCCTCCAGACGGCGCCAGAACTGTTCAAGACGCCAGGCAACATAAAGCGTTACGGCAAGAATAAAAATCGCAGCAAAATAGACAGGGTCAAATGTCTGAAAAGACATCTCCACGCTCGAAACTTCGAACAGGGAACAGCAGAGAATAAAACCACAAACGGCAACAGTTGCTACCGCGGCAATAACAGGTTTGGTTTTAAAACCGGTTGAGATTTTCCCAAAACCTCCAGCTATCACATCACGGAGATGAAAGGCCATTAAAAACCAGATAAATGCGAATATAACCTCGGAAACAAGAACCACCTGCACGAAAGACCCAGTCCACTGATAGGCAAGAAAGGCATATTCCAGAGAGAGGAGAAAAAGCGCAAACAATGCCTGCACAAGCGCGCGGGAAAACCGTTTTTCAGGTTCTTTCAGGAAAAATGTAAAGAAACCCGACAGGAACAGTAATCCATTAATTATATATAATATTACCAATGGACAGCCCTTTTATTCTTTGTCCGTCACCCATTCTCCCGCCTTTTCTGCACACTGGCCTCAAGAAGCTCTTTTGTATAAGGATGTTCAGCCTTCAGGGAACGAAGATCTTCCACTCCCAGGACTTCAACAATTTCACCCTGGTTCATTACAGCAATTTCGCTGCACATATGGCCCACTACGGCCAGGTCATGGGAAACCATGAGATAAGTCAGGTGCCTTTCCCGACGCAGGCGCACCAGCAGGTTTAATATTTCAGCCTGCACGGAAACATCCAGGGCAGAGGTGGGTTCATCCAGCAGGAGAATGGAAGGTTCAATAATCAGGGCGCGGGCGATGGCCACCCGTTGTCGCTGGCCGCCGGAAAGCTGATGGGGCCAGCGGAAACGAAAGGACTGGTCAAGCCCCACATCATCAAGAGTTTCCACTATCCGCCTGTTGACATCATCAAAACCATGAAGAGACAGGGCCTCCTGCAATACATGATCAACTGTCTGCCGGGGATGCAGGGATGCGTAAGGATCCTGGAAAACCATCTGAACCGCCCGATAGAATTCCTTGTCCCGTTCCTTTCCAAGAACACTGCCCAGTACGGAAATCCTTCCAGACCAGGTCGGAGCAAGGCCGGTAATGGCCCGCAGTATGGTCGATTTTCCTGAACCCGACTCCCCGACAAGACCGAAACTGTCTCCCAGCGGAACTGAAAAACCGGCATCAATCACTGCATCTACACGATCTTCACCCTCACCGAACCAGACATCGACATGCTCGAGTTCTATTCCGTTTTCTTTCCCTTCACGCACGATCTTTCTCCATTTCTACAACACCACTGACACTGGGGTCCAGACTCCAGGCCTCATCACGTTTCAGCACTTCAAGATGGTCAACCGGATGGTCCAGCCGTGGCATGGAATTCAGCAGCCCAACGGTATACGGATGAGTGGCTTCATGCAGTCTGTCGGCCCGGCATGTCTCCACAATCCGTCCAGAGTACATGATCAGCACACGATCACAGAACGCCGACACCACATTGAGATCATGACTGATGAAAATAAGCCCCATACCCCGTTCTCTGACAAGCTTATCCATAATTTCCAAGACCTCCTTCTGTACTGTCACATCAAGAGCCGAGGTAGGTTCGTCCGCAATCAGAATCTGTGGATCGGGAATAAGCATCATGGCAATCATGATACGCTGCCCCATGCCACCAGACATTTCATGGGATAGGCATTAAAAACCCTTTCCGGATCCCGAATCAGAACATTTTCAAGCATGGTTAACGTCTTTTTCCTTGCCTCTGCACGGCTGGAACGGGCATGCAGGCGATACGCCTCACAGATCTGGTCTCCGATCCGCATCACCGGATTGAGGGAAAACTTGGGATCCTGCATGATCATGGAGATCCTGTGTCCCCTTACACTGCGCATCTGTTTTTCGCTGAAATCCAGCAGGTTCTCCCCCTCAAGAGCGATACGATCAGCCTCAAGAATACCAGGTTTCTTTATCAGTCGCAGAATGGCTCTTCCGGTCATGGATTTCCCGGAACCGGACTCCCCGACAATCCCGAGCCGCTCCCGGCCAAGGGAAAAGGAAATTCGGCGAACCGCCTCGAAAATACCGTTTCGGGTTGGAAATTTTACAGTCAGGTTTTCTACTTCAAGCAGATTCGTCATTTTGAACTCTTCTTTGGATCCAGAACATCCCGCAGACCATCACCCAGCAGGTTGAATGCCAGGGAGACGATGAAAATTGCAAGTCCAGGCATGGTCGCCACCCACCAGTGATCAAGGATGAATTTGCGTCCGGCAGAAATCATGGCACCCCATTCAGGAGATGGTGGCTGAGCCCCCAGGCCAAGAAAACCAAGCCCTGCCGCTGTAAGAATTATTCCGGCCATATCCAGCGTCACCCGGATAACCAGAGAAGAAATACAAAGCGGCCAGATATGGCGTGTGATAATTTGCAATGACCCCGCTCCCTGGAGTTTAATGGCATGGATAAAATCCGCGTTACGTATAGTCAGGGTTTCTGCCCTGGCAATACGGGCATAAGGTGGCCAGGCAGTAAGGACAATGGCCAGGACGGCATTTTCAATCCCCGCTCCCAGGGCTGAAACAAAGGCAAGAGCCAGTATCAGCTTCGGGAATGCCAGAAAGATATCGGTGATACGCATCAGGGTCACATCCACCCAGCCACCGAGATAACCCGCTGCAGTACCGACAAAAAGCCCGACAATTGGTGCCATCAGGGCAACCAGGGAGACGATATAGAGTGTAATCCTCGAACCATAGATCAATCTGCTCAGTATATCGCGCCCCAGAGAATCAGAGCCGAGAATATACCCTCCTTCCCCCGGTGGTGTCAGCCTGGCCGCCAGGTCCTGGGTAAAGGGACTATGGGGTGCCAATAGTGGCGCCAGGGCCGCAACCAGCACCAGGACAAAAAGGATTGTCAGACCGAACATGGCCATTGGATTGGAACGAAAAGCCTGCCACGACCTGTACCAGGCACAGAAACGGGCCTGCCGCCGCGACGTGGGGGTATCCGTGGTCAACCACTCGTACAATGTCTGTTTCCGGGGAGTTTCTAGTACCGTACTCATATCTATTTTGCCCTCGGATCAAAGAATTTATAGAGCAGGTCCGAAAAAATATTCAGACAGACAAAAACCAGGCCCACAACCACAGTCCCACCCAGAACGGCGTTCATATCGGCGGACAGCAGCGCCGTGGTGATATAGGAGCCTATACCCGGCCAGGAGAAAATCGTTTCGGTGAGAACAGAACCTTCAAGGAGACCGGCATAGGAAAGGGCGATAACCGTTATCAGCGGCACCTTGACGTTACCAAAGGCATGGCGCCAGATAACGGCTCTCTCCGACAATCCCTTGACCCGCGCGGTGATAATATATTCCTGGTCAAGCTGCTCCAGCATAAAGGACCGGGTCATCCTGGAAATATAGGCAAGGGAATAATAAGCGAGCAGTCCAGCAGGCAGAACAATATGGGAAATGGCATTGCGGAAAACCTCCATATCTCCGGCAAGCAGACTGTCAATCAGAATCATGCCTGTAACCGACGGCACAATATCCACGTAGAAGATATCAAGCCGTCCCGGTCCACCGATCCAGCCAAGAATACCGTAAAAGACCAGCAGACCGATAAGACCGATCCAGAACACCGGCATGGAATAACCGATCAGGGCTACAACCCTTGCCACATGATCAATCCAGCTGCCCCGTTTCACAGCGGCCACCACACCCAACGGAACACCCAGCAGTACCCCGATAATCGTTCCCACAGTAGCCAGTTCCAGGGTCGCGGGAAACACACGCAGCAGATCCTGGGAAACGGGTCGGGCAGTCAGCAGGGATTCTCCGAAATTTCCCGTGGCAATATCTCTTAGAAAAAAGAGAAACTGAACAAGCAGTGGCTTATCCAGCCCCAACTCATGGTAGGCGGCTTCATAGGTTGCCCTTGAAGCGCTTTCACCGACAATGGACAGCACCGGATCAATGGGCATGACACGGCCTATGATAAAAGTGACAAACAGCAGACCGATCATGGTGATCAGCACCGTGAAGATGGTATTACCGAGTCCAGCCAGCCAGGGGGTACGGTATTGCCTTTATGCTTTTTGGCAGTCTTTGTTTCAGAAGTCATCAAATTCGCAAGTAGATAGAAAAAATCAAGGGCAGGGTCTACTCACGAGCCCCACCCTTAATTTCCAGGTTCATCTCAACAGAATAATCACACCTGAATCCTGCAGGCAATCATTCTGCAGGATTCGGGATACAGGTTATTTTGTTACCGGCCAATAGGATACGGCGGTAATTGCGCCACCGAGATTCAGACCTTTTACGTTCGCACGCCTGCCGGTTTGTTCAATCTTCTGAAACATGATGGCAAACGGGGCACGTTCCTGATGTTCCCGCTGAATGGCACGGTACATGGCCGCACGCTTTTCACGATCCCCTTCCTTAACCGCTTCCTTGGTGGCTTTGGACATCTCAGGGATATACCAGGCATTTCGCCAGGCAAGAAGACCGGTTGCCTTGGCCTCATCGGAATTATCCGGATTGTAGGCAAATGTTGCGGCGTTGGTGTTCGGATCGGGATAATCAGGTCCCCATGCACCCACGTAGATCTGGTGTTCACGGGCACGATATTTTGCCAGGGTCTGTTTGCCGGTACCGACTTCCAGGGTAACCTTGATACCTGCCTGGGCAAAAGTATTCTGCAGGGACTGGGATATTTCAATACGTTCCTGGGCCTCACGCACATTTATTTTCAGAGAAAAACCATCGGCCAGTCCCGCCTCTTTCAGCAGCGCTTTGGCCTTTTCTACATTAAAACTATATGGCTTATCATCAATCTCACCAAGGTAGGTCCGTGGCAGAAACGCCTGGTGAATAGTGTACTGTCCCTTCAGAAAAGAATCCTGCATTCCCTTGTAATCGATAAGGTATTTCAGGGCCTTGACGACCTTCGGTTTGGCAAGGTTCGGATCCTTCTGATTCATGGAAATATACATGATACGACCACGCAGATCACTGTCCACAGCGAGATCTGGATTTCCGCTGATACCGGCCACATCCTGGGGATTGAGATTTCGGGCAACATCGATATCACCTTTTTCCAGCAGCAGACGCTGGGTGGAAGATTCCTGAATATGACGGACAATGACCCGGCTGAGCTTGGGTGCTCCGATATAAAAATTGGGATTGGCCTTCAGCGTGTAGGATTCATTAGGTTTCCAGTTGACCAGAGTATATGCTCCGGAACCGGCGGTATGGGTCTTCAGCCAGCCATTTCCCATGTCACCATCTTTTTCATGGGCCATAACGGTTTTGGAATCAACAATGCCGCCGATGGTTGCCGTCAGACAGTTGAGAACAAAAGAAGTTGCATACTTCTCGTCCGTGGTGATGGAAAAGGTCATATCATCAATCAACTTGATAGTATCATCCGCATTTTCCTTGGAAAATCCAAACTGGGTCAGAATAAAAGCGGGTGTCTTGTTCAACTTAACTGCCCGCTGCAGAGAAAAAACCGCATCCCTGGCCGTTACAGGATTCCCGGACTGAAACTTGACCCCGGGACGCATTTTGAAGGTGATGGTTCTGCCGTCTTCTGAAACCGTCCAGCTTTCAGCCAGATCGGGCTGATACCCTTTACTGAGATCCGCCGGATCAAAATTAACAAGCTTACCATAAACATTACGGATAAGGTCTGAACCGGCGAACTCAAATGACTGGGCCGGATCAAGGGTTGTTATATCATCGATCCTGTTTGCAATCACCAGCATATTCGCTGGTGTTTTCGCGTGTACTGGACCGGTAAGCGCAAGAAGCGCCACCGCCGCCGAACCTAAGAGCAGTTTTTTGCAGATATTCATTTTTCCTCCCTTTTTTAGTGCCTTACTCCTGAATTCCTGTCATAAAAAACAAGAAAGGTGAAGGCGTTTTGAAATTAAATGGTCAGGTTTATTTCCATGGCACTTATACCCCCTTGTGGGGTGTTAATTTATATTCCCCGAAAATGGAGAACAGATCCATCCATGGAATCCGATTCAGCCTTTCAAAGTCGCTTCAAGAACCCTGAACCAGTTACCATGACAGAGTTTAACCATTGTCTCCTCGTCATATCCATGCTGCCTCATCGCTGCTCGCAGTTGACAGAGCCCCGCCGCATTCCCGATCTCTGCGGGAATTTTTGCTCCGTCAAAATCGGTGCCGAAACCGACCCCGTCAATCCCCACATGCTCTATGAGATGATCAAAATGACGAAGCAAATCGTCCAGATCCGTATCCTCACGCATCTGGCCATCGGCACGAATAAACGCCGTCGCAAAATTAACACCTACTATTCCGCCGCTCTCAGCGATGGCGGCAAGCTGCCTGTCCGTCAGATTCCGGGTATGTCTGCTGAGAGCATGACAGTTGGAGTGGGTCGCCACCAGGGGAGCGTCAGTAATTTTTGCCACATCCCAGAAACCGGCTTCGTTAAGATGGGATACATCCACAACTATATTAAGGCGGTTACATTCCCGCACCAGCTCCCTGCCGAGCGGAGTAAGCCCCGGCCCAGTATCCGGAGAACCCGGAAAACGAAAAGGCACGCCATGACCAAAGCGTGAAGGTCTGGACCAGACCAGTCCCACGGACCGCAACCCGGCCCGAAAAAGCACCTCCAGGTTGCAGAACTCATCGTCAATGGCCTCGGCACCTTCAAGATGCAGGACAACAGCTAGAGTTCCAGCATCAAAACAGTGACGAACCTCAGCAGCCGTGGTACAGATTTTTATCCGCCCCTCCGACTCCCTTTCAAGGCGGCTGAGAACAGCCACCTCGGCAAGAATCGTCGGCAGGGCAATATGGACAGGAATTTCTTCGGGTAGTGGCAGGTCGTATTCCGGGCCCATCATATCTCCGGAATCATCGTCATCTTTATTTCTTGAACTGATATACAACGCAAAAAAACCGCCGCCGAAACCACCCTTTTTTATACGTGGCAGATCCAGATGTCCTTCTTGTCTCCCCTTAAAAAAAAGGCAGTACCTTTCAGACTCAGATATCTCTAAAAGCCTTAATACAAGGTCATTATGGCCATCATAAATCAAAGGGCTGCTATCCCCGGACATCAGAACACCTTAAGAAATGAACTCCTTTAACAGGCAAAAACAAAAAGACTGACAATCAACACCCCCCCGATCATTCAATTCAATTGATATATGTTACAAGCAAGTTGTATGCTACAAAACACTAAAATAGAAGTCAACAGCTTTTCCCATGCTATTTACCCCCCAAGTTACAAAGAAATTGTAGAAAATCATGGCCCAAGAGTCTTCCCTGTGTTAGGCTTTTAGAGAAGCCGGAAAAATTTCTGTAAGGTTTTTCTCCTCACGACGACTAATCTTATAAAGACAATTGAAATTGGGAAATTGTCGTAAAACTTCACACAAGGAGATATGTATGAAAAAAAGGATCCTCACAGGAAGTCTGATGCTGGCAATGATATTTTCCATCAGTTCCCTGACTATGGCAGGGGATATGCCGGGGCCGGACGGAGACGCTCTCTGGCATTATATTTCCAAAGTTTCACCCTATACAGGCTGGGATTACTGGCCCGACCACAAGGGCATGCAGGAAGGCCGAGCCCCCCACGCCCCCCTGCACAAGGTTTTTGTCAACAAGCAGGCCCTGGAATCAACCTCAGCTCCCCTGAAATTCGGCGCCATTGAAGTCAAGGAAAACTACAGTCCCTCCCACGAACTCAAAGCCATTACGGTTATGTACAAGATAAAGGGCTACAACCCCAAAGACGGCGACTGGTTCTGGGTAAAGTACAGCGCCAGCGGAAAAACCCTGAAATCAGGAAAACCGGGCGGGTGTATCGGCTGCCACGCAACCCGTGTTGCCAACGATTATGTCCTTGTCCACGAATTCAAATAGGATATGACAACATATCGCTGCCCCGTCTGCGGCTACCTGCATTCAGGAAATATCACCTTTCATTTCTGCCCGGTATGCAACAGTGCCGCCCAGGCTTTCCTGCCTGACACCACAGCAGACAATTATGGTGGCTGGGACAGTAAAACCAGAAACCTGATCCATTCCATGGCGGCAACGGGAAAGGTTTTCCTGGAGGGCAAGGGAAGCGGCAGAAAATTCGTCTGCATGGATGACCTGCTTTTCCTGCCCTCCCAGATAAACAGACTCCCCCTGGAAGGAGGGGCAGAAGTAGCAACAGCTGTAACTCTTGGTAAAAAGACGAAAGTCCCGGTCATTCTACAGACTCCTGTGCTCAATGCCGCCATGTCCTATGGGGCGTTAAGCAGGGAGGCCAAGATGGCCCTCGCCCTCGGGTCGTCGCTTGCCGGGACGATCGCCAATACCGGGGAAGGTGGCATGCTGGATGAGGAAAGGCAACTTGCCAAACGCCTTACTCTCCAGTATTCCACTGGCCGGTTCGGTATCAGCGCAGAACGGCTGAAACTGGCCGACATGATAGAAATAAAGATTTCCCAGGGAGCCAAACCGGGCATGGGTGGAAAACTGCCGGGGGTAAAAGTCACCGCGGAAATTGCGGCGGCACGACATATTCCGATGGGAAAAACAGCCCATTCCCCCGCCGTCCACCCGGACATACGAAACGGCTCCGATCTTTCAGACAAGATACTGGAACTCAGGCGACTGACCGGTGGAAAACCCATTGCCGTAAAAATTGTCGGGGGCCATCTTGAGGCGGATCTCAAGACCATATTCAACCAGAAAAACATTCCCGACGTACTGGTCATCGACGGAGGCGAAGGAGGTACGGGAGCGGCGCCCGTCACCATCAAGGATCATGTGGGTCTGCCATTGATCTACTCCCTGCCCCGCGTCAGCGATTTCCTGGACCGCGAAAAACTTCGCGATCGGGTGACTCTTATCTGCGCCGGCGGAATACGTCACCCCGGAGATATTGCCAAGGCCCTTGCCCTGGGAGCAGACGGTGTATACATGGGTGGCGCTCTGAAAATAGCCCTGGGCTGCACCTACCTGCGGGAATGTCATCTCGGCAGCTGCCCGTACGGAATTGCCACACAAGATGGAAACCTCACCAGACGGCTGCACGTGAAAGAAGCGGCAACAAGAGTGGCTAATTTTATTTCCGCCGCCACAGAGGAAGTAAAAGATATCTGCCGAATCTGCTCAAAATCATCCATCCATGAGCTCTGCCGGGAAGACCTTACCTGCCTTGATCCGGAACTGTCAAGAATAACCGGCATCCCCATGGCCTGAGGAGCCCCCAATGAAACCGTACATGGCATCATTTCTTGCCCTGCTGTTCGTTCTGATCGCCGGAAGTGCCGTTTTCATCATGCTTGAAATAACCGGCCGCACTGAAGATCATGGCAATAAATCGGGCTGGATCACCCTGCACAGAATACTCGGATATCTCTACATATCCCTCTTTGCCGTAATGCTGGTATTTATGATCAGCAAGGTGGCCGGGCTGCAGGAAGAATTGAGCGCCAGAACAATCTTTCATATTGTGATGTCCCTGGTCCTTGTGCCCCTGATTCTCAGCAAGATCCTGATTGTCAGGCGACACCCGGCCCTCACTTCCCGGCTGCCGATCATTGGTCTTACTATCCTGGCCCTCTCCTTCGCACTGACCGGAATCACAGCCGGCTATTATCTTCTCCACAAAAAAGATCTCACTTACACCACCCTCTCCGCCCATGATAATGATGTGCTTGACCTGGAACTGGGCAAGGCAATAATGAACAGAAAATGCAGCAAATGCCACAGTCTGGAAAGAGTGTACCGTGCCTTTAAAAGTGAAAAGGGCTGGACCGGAACTATTAACAAGATGGCGACGATGGACACACCCAACATCTCAACCTTTGATATAAAACAGGTTCTGCACTATCTGACCACCCAGCAGAAAAACCGGCAGGCTCATACAGGAACAAATCCATTTAAACTTATAGGCAAAAGCCTTGTGACTCGTAAATGCACTGTCTGCCATACCCTGGACAGGGTTTTCGGCGCCCGGAAAACTCTGTCCGAATGGACAGCCACGGTCAACAGAATGATTGCTACCATGGATGATGAATCCTTCCTTTCAAAAGGTGAAAAAACGGAAATAATAACGTATCTGAGCAATAAAAAGAAAAAGAAGTGATTCAAAAGAGGTGTTGACCACCCGTTTTCATGATATGTTGCCCAAAACAGCATAAGACAAAAAACTCATGACAACGGAAAACATCCTGGAAAACAATCCGGTAACATGGCTGCACCAATATGGGGATGCTCTTTACAGCTTCGCCCGCAACCGCGTCCGCGATTCTTTTACTGCAGAAGACCTGGTTCAGGAAACACTGCTTGCCGCCTACCGTTCCCGAAAAAGTTATTCAGGAAAATCCGCGGTTAAGACCTGGCTTACAGGAATTCTGAGAAATAAAATTGTCGACCACTACAGGAAATCAGCCTCCGAACAGGGGAGGAAAATTACAGACAGCTTCAGCGATGACAGTCTCTTTGATGAAAGGGAGAAATGGAAGGTAAAACCGACCGACTGGTCAAAAGATCCGGCCCGGTTGTATGAAAACAGGGAACTGCTGGCCGTCATCCACAGGTGTCTCGACGAGATGCCTGAAAACCTGTCACGAACCTACACAATGCGTGAGATGCAGGGTCTCTCAACAAATGAAATATGCAGCATGTTTCAAATGAAAAAAAACAACTGCTGGGTTATTCTTTACAGGGCAAGAATGCTCCTCAGGCGCTGTCTGGAATCAGCCTGGTTTGCTTGAAAATGGTACCACAATGCACCACTGGATATTGAGCTGTAAAAAAACATCAAAATTGATCTCCGAATCCATGGATCGACGGATGACCGTCTATGAAAGAACGGGAATCCGCCTTCATCTGATGATGTGTGTGCTGTGCAGACGTTACAGAAAACAACTGCTGCTTATCCGCTCCCTGCTTCGCAAAGACAATTCCGACACCACCACCCACCACCTTTCCGAAGAGGCCCGTAAACGAATTGCCAGGGAACTGACCAATGAGACAGATTAAATTTTTCTCTTTACTGCTGTCATCGTTGTTTTTCTTCTTCTCCACCTCATTTCTGGACAGACACAAGCTGAAAACAAAGTTCATCTGCTGGTTCAAGCTTCTGACGATAATGTGAACTGAATATTATCGACAACTCTCTTACCCCGCACCAGGGAATCCGGGATTCCGGTAAAAAATGAACTTTCCCTGGCCCTGCATTATTTCATCAAGGAAAAGGAGAAATATAATACTTCCACCAGTGGTGGTATTTCCTGGAATTATGTCTATACAGACCTGCGTTAGCCCGGGAATCACCTTCACCCTGGAGGCGGCTTTCGGTTACAACGCCAACGACAGCATGTTCGGCCAGGTCTTCAGTTTTTAACAGGTATCACGCCGCCTTTCTCCGCCCCTGATGATCTCTGTCCAGGTGGAAATTAATCCAGGAGGAACTGCCCTTCAACTCCCACTGCCGGGGAGGAATAAACTCCTGGGACAACTGCTCCGCCTCCCCATGCCTTTTCATACGATGGTAGGCCCTTACCCAGACGCAAAGCCTGTCCTGATTGACCTCACAATACCCGTCATTGCTGCCGCCGCAGGGACCATTGCGTGTATGCTTTGGACAGCCGGACTCGGGACAGAGAAACCCCACATGTTGTATACCGCAGTCTCCGCAGCTCTCGCAGGAAAGAAAGAGTTTTTTGAACGGATCTTCCACCACACGTTTCAGAACCCAGGACATGTTTTTCTTCTCAAGAGAGCTGGAAATCTTCCTGTAGACCGGAGCCATTGCCGCGCCCTTGTCAAAAAACAGGTCATGGGCCTTGCGCAGAAAAAGATAATGACAGTTATCAATCAACCTGCCGTTAGCCTGAGCGGGCTGAAAAGGTGTCCCGTTTTCTTTTTCCTTCTTTTCATACAGGTAAAATCCTTCATGATTTTCACAAAACTCAGGGAGAAACTGCTGCCAGTCGTCCTCAAGCTCCTCCATTCTGTCCAGAATGGCTGCAACATCGTCAAAACTCTTATGAATCCCACCAATATGAATTCCACGGTAACCAAGTCCTTTGAGGATGACCCCAAGTCTGGCGCTTCTCTCGATTGCATGGCCCATGCCTTCACCTTCCACAGACCATTCCTGCATTACTTTTTCATAGAGCTTATCAGAAACATGGACGCCCGGAATTCTGTTGGCATGCATCGGCCTGGCTGAGCGCCTGTCAAGGACATAAAGAGAGGCAAGTACTGGCGTACTGTCCCCCTGCTGGGCCTTGTACTGCAGCAGCTCCGCATACTTGCCGGCATCGTAACCAAGCTGGGTGATGACAAACGAACTGCCGGCCTCTATTTTTCTGTCCAGCTTCTTATACTGAACCCATGTTTCGGCTTCTGTATACTTGAAAGGAGAGACGGCACATCCGATCTGAAATATTTCGGAATGACCACTTTTTATCAGGCGCCGGTTGAGATCATTCAGCATGGAGGTCAGGACAACGGAGTCAAAGTCGAAAACGGGTGTCCCGCGACCACCAAATCCTTTTCCAGAGTAATCACCGGTCAGGGCCAAAATGTTTTTCATTCCCATATGGGCCAGCTGCAGGGCCCGGCTCTCCATCCCTACTCTGTTGGTATCCCTGCAGGTGAAATGAACGATAACATCCAGACCATACGACCGGATTTCGCTGCCGAGTACATCCGGGCTGAGAGCCGGATTTCCACCAGGACTGTCAGTAATGGACACGGCGGTTATTCTGCCATCCTCTGCGGCATCCCGACAGATGGAATGAATAGCCCCTATGGACCTGCCACTTGATTCCCTTCCCGGAACCAGTTCCAGGGTGACAATAAATTTATGCGGATCTGACAGAGCATCATTAAAAGAACGCATGGTGGGATTCCTCCTGAAAAAAACTGGAAAACGGCTTTGTTATATACCACATAGTGGTAACACATTTCGCCATCATTTTGGAGGAAAAACAGGAATTGTCTAATTCTGAATATTGATATATCCCATTACTAAAACTGATTATTTCAGGAGTCTCTCAAAACCATTGTTGTTGCACCAACGGGGCAAATTTCAACACAAAGACCACAGCCGAGACACGTTTGAAAATTGTATTTCATCTCTTTTTCATCGTAGATTCTGGCTTTGAAAAAGCATCGTTCAACACATTCACCACAGTGTACACAGATCTCAAAATCAGTAACCGCGACATACTCGGAGCGAACCATCAAATCTTTTCGCCCGGTGAGCCTCACGATCTGCAGTTCATGACAACAACACGGGCAGCAGCTGCACAGGGCAAAAATTTCATGGTCCGGCATATACAGAGCAAGATGAACCAGGCCGTTTTCATTGGCCTTTTTCAAAATTTCAGTAATTTCAGCTGGAGAAACATAACGGGCCTTGCCGGAGGAGACGAATTTGTCCCCGACCGAATTGAGAAGAAAACAGACATCCAGGGGCTTGTCACATCTGCTATAATGACTTCTGCAGGCACAATTCTGTACTGCTACTGAATCTGCATTGCCGAGTATTTCCCTTACCTGTTCTGTCGGCAATACCCACTGTTGCCCACTCAGCGACTCTGAAACGGGAATCACTTTTGATGATGCCGATATTTGTCCTTCTTTCAGCCATTTATCATAACGAACAATTCTTTTCCCAAGAAAAGGATCTGCCAGTTGTTTGTCCGTCTTCAACCTTCCCTCCTTTATTTTTCTGTACGTTGATCTCTGCGTTATGATAAAAAACCAATATCACCATGCCAAAATGGCATATTTAAAGAAATATTTCCGGCTCTTTTCTTTGACGACATATTATTTGTAATCGGTCAATGGCATCGTTAAAATGCGGATCAACCATCTGCTTCGCCCCTGATGGACAGTTTTTTATGCAGGCGAAACAGATTATGCACTGCCATTTGTCAATAACAGAAACGTCCTCGCTATCAATCGCTTCAGCAGGACAGACTTCGGCGCAGAGACCGCATTGAGTGCATTTATCCAAGTCTGTCTCGGGTGTAAAAGACAGTGTGTTTCTAACCTCTTTGATCTTTAGCAGATTTTCCGGTTCCTTGTATGGAAAATTGCCGGGAACAGTGATTTTCTGCATATTTTCAATGGAACGGATAGTTCTCAGTTTATCCATGATCCTTGAACCAAATAATTTCGCTGTTTTATCATCTTCCGGATCAGGTCTTGCCAGGGCAATGGGCCGGTCAGGGCAGGAATAGGAGTGCTCGGCAACGAAAGCTCCACACGCAACCGGAATAAACCCCCGGGCCAGCGAGATATCATGAAGTTCCAGAAGCGCGTCGTCATATTCACGATTTCCATACACAACCACGATTACAGCCGGTTTATTCTGAACGTTGAGTGTTTTCAAAAAAGGAACAATCTCCTCGGGAACACGGCCATAATATACAGGAGTTGCGATAATTATGAGATCCTTGGAAAAATCAAATTGACCGTTTTTTCGCCAGGATCGCTTAGTACAATCCATTATTTCTACTTGTTCACACCCCATTCCCTGTGCAATTTTTTCTCCAATTCTCCTGGTTGTTCCCGTCGGTGAAAAACATAAACATGCTACGGATTGTATCTGCATTGTTTTCCCTCATTGTGGACTACATCTGCATGTTAATATCTTTCGGCCTTTTTCTCCGGCCTGAATGACATTTCAATTCATTTCTTTATTCTCTTTTTTCTGAACCACATGATCCGGGCCCCTCCCCCAGCTGAAAATTATTGCATTCTCCCTGCAGACATCAACACAATTACCGCATAAAATACACTCGACATTCTCCATATCGCTTCTGTTTACCATCTCCTCCACCGGCAGGCTCATGGGGCATTTCCGGGTGCAGACCCGGCAATTTACACAAACTGCTGAATTCGCGATTAGGCGCAGGGAAGACCACTGAAAATAATTACGTATCTTCCTGCCCGTTATCATAAAGGGAGCCATCCAACATAAATGATGACAGAATGATCTTTTGCCAGAAAGAAATGCAGGAATGACAATGAGGAGAAGAAGGACGAGATAATAGACGACAAGACTCTCAACATTGCCTATCGACAGCCCATAAGTAGTCTGATAAAAAAAATCGATTTTGTTGTATCCACCAGCCCTGACTGCTGATATCACAATTGCGCCCACCCATGGAACCCATAGGATCCACTTGATATAGTTGCCCCTGGTTACCTTTTTACCCCTGACCGGGAAAAGAGCTTCCTGACATCCGGCCGCAGGACAAATCCAGCCACAGAAACCTCTTCCAAAAAAAAGAGCACTGACAAACATAAGGAAAAAAACGATAAGGCTACCGTTTACAATACCTTTCGAACCGGCATCAAGCACAATAACAGGTGATTGATAATAAAAAAGGGCCGGAAATAAAAAAAACATCACCAGTATAATTCCCTGCCTTATTTTCTGTCTTTTTTTCATTTCTGCTGAAAGTTATATATTATTAATGAGTTGTAAGTAATTTTGCAGGTTGTGTAGCTTTTTCAAAACACCTGTATTTCCCTTCAAACTGTGCAAGCATTTCTTTGAACCAGTGCGGATTTTATTCAACCGAAAGCAGATTGTATTATTTTCAAAGGTGTATGTTCCCTCATCATTAAACTGATGGGTATCTTGAATAATTTGAATTTTCGTTCGAGATCAAGGAACAGGAAAATTAAAAAGCGCAGCATATTGAGCATATGTGAGCATTTTTCATTTTTCTGTGACGCAGAGATCGGACGAAAAGGCAATTATTCAAGGTGACCTGATTTGATTTACACTCAACCTTCCCACCTGGATAATACAAAATCTGAAAAGCTTAGCCACTATCGAACTGTTTTCAGCAGCAGGCTGGCTGTGGCCTCCGCCAAACCATCGGCCTGATAATACAACAGCTACAAATGCATGATCATGCACCAAGTAAGCATCTACAGCTAGCACCACGCGTGCCGCCGCTATGACCTAACCATACCTTGACCTGTCCGTTTTTATCAGCAGGCAATTCATAAAGCATCACCCCCCGACCATAATAGGTTCCGGGGGCGAACATTGGGTTCAACTTTTCAAACATTCTGGAAGTGCTGACAGGGCTGACAAGCTTTGCCGTTAGAAGCGCGTGCCAAAATCTCAGCATGTCTTCCGCCGAGCTGACTACCGAACCCGCAGAATAACCCCATTCTGGGGAATGGTCAGACTTCATCCCGTCGGCAGGAACAAGTGGCGCTATATCTGCAGGAGTCTCATGGGGAGCCAACGCACGCAAAGTCGTCAACTACAACCGCTTCGAGATTCGACGATTTACCATTTCGTGATACGGCTGCCCCTCGACCGCTTCGATAATTTGACCCAGGATAGTGTAGCCCGTGTTTAAGTAGCGCCAATTTTCACCTGAACAGAACATTGCCCCATGGGAAATGGAAATATGAATGGCCTCCCCAGGTGTTATATACCGTGGCGATTTTCGAAACTCGACGTCTTCGTTAGCACTGAAGAGACCGGCTGTATGTAAAAGCAGGTCACTCTGTGTCAATGTAATTGAGACAGAGGGATACACTATGCATCCTACTTCATTTTCGCTTTTTTTCTATCTTTCCAATATGTTTGTACTATGCACAATGTCACTATTTCATCAAAACATCTTATACCTTGAAACGACTAATCATCTCCTCCAGCGAGCCTGCAAGCTTGCTCAAATTTTCGGCACTTTCTTTTACCTGTGACGAGCTCTCATTTATTTCATTTGACGAAACGCCAACACCGGTAATATCCGCCGCGATCTCACCTGTCACAGACGAAGCCTGGGCAACATTTTCATTAACTTCCTGAATACCTTGGGAGGCCTGGGCAACATTATCCGCAATTTCGCGTGTGGCGTTGGCCTGTTCCTGCACGGTCGCAGAAACAGTCAATACCATCTCACTGGCCTCGGTGATTACCCCGGTAATCTGAGTTATCTCGGTGACCGAATTTTTGGTGGCCTCTTGAATCTTAGTTATTCTGGCCTTAATTTCAGCAGTGGCTTCGGAGGTCTGTTTGGCCAGATCCTTTATTTCATTGGCAACCACGGCAAAACCTTTTCCTGCCTCACCCGCCCGCGCTGCTTCAATGGTTGCATTTAGAGCAAGAAGATTGGTTTGCTCTGAAATCTCTGTTATTGTTTCAGTCACCTGCCCTATTTCGTGAGCCGCCGCTCCAAGTTCATTGATCTGTACCGATGCATCTTTAGACTGACTGACTGCTGCATCAGTTATGGTTCTTGTTTTTTCTGTATTGGCAGAGATTTCGAGAATGGTGGCACTCATCTCTTCTGCTGCCGCCGCAACCATATTAACATTGACCGAGGTCTCTTCAGATGCTGCGGCCACCGAATCCATATTCGCACTCATCTCCTCTGCCGCTGCCGCCACAGTATTGGCTTTTCCCGTTGTCTGTTCGGCATTGCCTGACATTTGGCTGGAAATCGCGGAGAGTTCTGTAGAAGCTGCAGACAACGTTTCCACCCCCATAATGATGTCCTTAAACATACTGCCAAGACTCTCCTTCATCGAATTCAAGGCCTCAGCCAGAACACCCACTTCATCCTTTTGCGATATGGCAAGCGATTGTGTCAAATCTCCATCACCCATCCGAGTGGCAAAGGATACCGCCTCCTGAAGCGGTGCAGTAATCTTTACAGCCAGCCAGGAGCCACCAACAATCGACAGCAAGACAACCACAATTGTCACAAGCAGTGCCTGAATTTTCACCTGCCGCACAACTGCCGTCATAACATCTTTTGCACTGTTTTCTACATTACCCAGAAGTTCCATCAAGTGAGTACCGGTAACATCGGCTCCCTTATCCGTCTCACTGAGGAGGGCCACAACACCGTCTTCCACCTGTCCGGACAACATAGTTTTACGAAGTGAATAGATTTTTTCAATTGCCGGAACAAATTGGCCATTGTGGAGTGCCTCGGCCTTAACCATTTCAGATCTCACCTGTTCATCATCCGTGGCAAAAAGAGTCTCTCCTTCTGCCTCAGCACCATTTAAAATGGCATTCTGAAAGGTGTCAAATTGTTGTACCATCTCAACATGTTCCTTCCACATAGCGTCAAGATCTGTCAAATTATCGGCGGCCAGCAGTTCCATGATCATCTGCATATCCCCCCGCACTGCAAGTTCCATCTCCAAGGCAGAATTCACTACGGTTGAAACCCGCTTGACCTCCATTGCTGAAGAGAAACCCTGCCAGCCCATGTAGGCGACAGCACAGGCAAGTAATATAAAGGCACCCACAAGTTTGACTTTAACGGGCATATCATTTAATCGCATAAACCTTCCTCCTTTGGCCTGTCACATCCACAATGTAACACCGATCTACCAACTTATTTATAGTAATATTTCTTATTCTTAACAGGTTATCGTGTTACAAATATTTACACAAGTAAAACTATCATGGTTGCCTGTTGTTTGCTTCCTCGTCAATCTGAATCTGGGCAGGAGGCATTGTAACTGAAGACGTGACTCTTGCGCTTGTTGATTCAATCATGAACATTGCCATAAAGACCACATTCTCCCGGCAGGCTCTCTCTATTTTACGGCTGCTTGTAATCCCTCTGGAATATGCAAACAGAATAGTTTTCAGCAGAATCTTCGGATCATAAGCCGGGGCACCTGAATCATCAGGTATGATAGCGATCATTAAAGATGGACAGATCAAGTTCATGATCAATAAGAGAATTCAGGGTGTATTCAAAAGTGCCGGGAAGAATCTGATTTGCAAAGTGGATGGGAATGAATTGGCCCTGGCATAAGAGTAAGGTTTATACCGTGCCATTGCAGCTCCATTTATCGAAGGTAAGGGGTATTTCGATAAATCTGCAACGGCAGTATAACATTTTATCACGTATTATTCAGTAGTTAATTAGATCAAGTGACTTTTTCTACAGCTTGAACGTCGCTCTTCATCGGGAGGAGCTTTTTGCGCTCCGCACAAGAGCATGGTTAGCCGTCGTTACGCTAATCTCAGATCTCATTTTGCTCGTGGAACAACTTGGACCTTGAGCATGACCTCGCCGTATCCATAACAGTCAACGCCAACATCCGGACACTGGACGTACCGCATGAAATGAAAGTCATTCGGTTCAAGACCTTCGCTAAGTCTTTCGTTGATCAGTGCCACTGGGATTACAAGTTGTGATATCAAATATACGCACATTCTCTTTGGACAGAACTTGGATATGAAATTACCATCCACATCGAGCATGAATATTTGCCCGTTTTTGTGTCCTGAGTTGCAATTTTTGGCGCTAACTACCTCGGCCTGAATGGAATACTTGGAGGCTGCTTGGGATAGGCGTTTCACCTGTCTTACCCGGTGCCCCCCTTCATGGAACATTTCAGCTTCCGATTCTGTGTATCCTACTCTTTGGCCATACCGTCGAATGATTTCTTCTGTCATGCTGTATTCCTTTTTGATATCCTGCTAACGGGCATGTAGAAAAATCGTTCCTGACCATAACAGGTTTCACATCCCAAATATTAAAATAGCTGATTCATGACAATTTTATGCAATTTAAACGCCTTGCGTATGGGCGAGTAGCATGGCCACGAATGAAACAATGCCGTAAACATGATGAGTTTGTCGCTGCTTGTTATATGGTTCATTCATATAGTGAATAGCACCAAGTTGAAAACATAATAAATAAAAACACAAATGAATATAATTGCCATTGACGTTACTATTCTTCTTTTAAGACTTGCGCTGTTAAAAAAGATGAAAGGAATACTGCCAATAGACCCCATAACCACACCAACGATCAACACAACCTTATTATTTTCTGCAGAAAATGGCCAATCCAAAAATTGTAAATTCACCATCACTGACAGAAAAATGCTGGTAATGAAACACAATATTATAACCGATACTCTATTCATGAGAAGTCACATAGATATATGAGATTTCATTTGTTCACCCAGCCATCAGTGAATGACCGTAGGTTATATGCCGTATTGATTTCGTCCGATGAAGCATTGCATCCGCTGAATTGAAGTACCACCTTTTTACCTTTTAATTGTTCTTTTAATTTGATTGCAGCCATGATTGTCGATGCACCCGCTCCTTCGACAAAGTTGTGAGTGTAGTATCCAGCTAATGAAATTCCCTCGTAAATCTCCTCTTCCGATAGAACAACAAAATCAGTAAGATTGTTTTTGTATATTTCAAATGGGGTTTCGTATGCAATCCCTGTGGCAAAGCCACCTGCAAACGTTGTATTTTCGGATGAAAGTATTTTACCGGACTTCCACGATTGAAATGCCGCACTTGAGCATTCTGCCTGTACCGCAAAAATTTGAATATCAGGATTGATGCTTTTTAAAACGACAATAGCTGCTGCCACTTCACTCCCTGCACCAACTGGTAAAACAACAGCGTCCAATGCAGGAAGCGCTTCGCTGATTTCAATAAATTCAGTACCAACACCATTAATTAAATGTGGTTCATTGGCGGGATGCGCATAATACAGATTCTCTTTTTCTGATAACCCGTCAACGACAGCAGACGCTTCCTCAAATGTTTTACCTGCCTCAAGCAAAATAGCGCCTGTTGCTCTAATACTTCGATTTTTTACTGGATTATTGTTCTCTGGAACAACAATTGTCGCTTCAACACCAAGCCACGCTGCGGATTGGGCAATTGAAAGGCCGTGATTTCCGGTTGAAAATGTAATCACTCCATTTATCCCGACACTCTTTAAGTGATGTATGAGGTTGATCCCGCCACGAACCTTAAACGAACCCGTGGGATTGTGATTTTCATGTTTCACATAAATTTCGGCTCCTATTACCGAAGACAGATTCTCGTATCGAATAAGGGGTGTTGGCGTCAGGTGGTTATAAACCACATTTCGAGCCTTAAGAACCTCAATGTAGGAGATCGGATACCTTTTATGTTCAATCATTGCTCCTTACCATCCTGTTGAAATCTGACGAGCATGTTGAAAAAGCCTCCAGACAACAGCAATTTTCACATGTACAATTTTTAAAAAGCTGATTCTTTTCAATTTATTGCAGTTTGGACAAAGATAAAACTGATTACCCTAAAATCTCTCCGGTAAAATCGTCCACCGGATTACTTTTTCTTTATCCAGTTTATTATTCCACTTGTTTCCTGAGAACCGCGGTTAACCCCAAACTTACACGAAATCATTTCCATACGCATGCACCTTTTAAAGGTTATGGATTATACAGGACAGGTTCCATTGGATATTCACTTTCTTTTCTGATCTCAAGGTAAATATGTTCAGACCTTCTCACTTTTCCCACCATATCAGATATCAACAGGGTAAAACTGGTGATTGAAGCATACAGATGGTAGAATAGTAGAATATTTCCTGTTTTTTCTATTATCAAAATCAAATATCCTCTCCATCATGCAAGAAGAACAGTTTGACTTTATTATTATCGGTACCGGTCCTGCCGGACTGGCTGCGGCGATTATGGCGGCAAAATCCAACAGGCGTGTACTTGTTCTGGAAAAAGAGGGCTCACTGGGCGGCGTCTGTGTCAATACCGGTACATTTCCCAGTAAAACATTGCGGGAAGCGGTGCTTCATCTGACCGGGCATCTGAAAAGGAAGGTCTTCGAGGATGACTACTGCTCCACCAGGGATGCGGAAATCTCAATGGCCAAGCTGCAACAGCGGCTCCACCATGTCCGTCAGGAGGAGCACGCGATCATTTCCAGCCAGTTGGAACGTAACAGAATCAGGATTATACGCGGCCACGCCTCTTTTATTGATGAAAACCGCATTCGAATAGAGCAGCTGAAAGGAAACAAAGCTCTCGAAGTGTGTGGTGAAAGAATTTTGATTGCCACAGGCTCACAACCCCGAAATCCGGCTGATGTTCCCTTTGACCACCGTGTCATTGTCGATTCCAGCTCCATTCTGAATATTGAAAGCATCCCCAAAACACTGATCATTCTTGGTGGAGGGGTCATCGGCTCGGAATATGCCACCATCTTCGCCGCTCTCGGCGTCAAAGTGACCCTGCTGGACCGGGGCGACAGGCTGCTGAAATTCCTGGACGAAGAAATTTCCAGTCATCTCAGGGAAAATTTTCCAAAAGGAAATATCGATTATATCCACAACTGCGGTGATTTTACCATTGAACGTACCCCCGAAGGTGCTTCCCTCAGGCTCAGCAACGGCCGTAAAATCCTGGCGGACTGCCTGTTTTTTGCTCTGGGAAGGGAAGCGAACACGAAAGATCTTGCCATTGAAAATGCCGGGATCGAACTGAACAGCTACCGCTATATTGAAGTGAATGAGCTCTACCAGACCAACCGCTCACATATCTATGCTGTAGGTGATGTAATCGGCTGGCCGAGTCTGGCCGCCACCTCGATTATCCAGGGCAGGCTGGCCACCATGCATGCTCTGAAGCTGCGGGCGGATACGTTTCCGAAAATTTTTCCTTTCGGTATTTATACCATTCCTGAAATCTCTTTTATCGGCATCACCGAAGAGGAGGCAAGGCAGCGGGATTACAAAATCGTTATTGGGAAATGCATGTATCATGAACTGCCCAGGGGCCAGATATCAGGCGAAAATGAGGGCATGCTGAAGATGATCGTCCACCGGGATACAAGGGAAATCCTCGGAGTTCATGTCCTCGGTGGCGGGGCCACAGAAATTATCCATATTGCCCAGATGGCCCTTCTCCACAACGCGAAAATTGACCTGTTGATCGATTCCATCTTTAATTATCCAACATACTCGGAGGCCCTGAAGATTGCAGCCCTGTCGGCCTCCAACAAGATTGCCAACCTGGCGGGCTGAAGTCCTCTGTACATTTTGTTACAATTAGTAACAGTTCGACAACAGACGAATCAGGCAAACTCTGTCATTATGGAGTTCCCCCGGTTGAGCAGACCCCCTGCTCAACTCTGATCCTGATTTGAGGGAATATCGCCCTCAATGATACCCACTCCTGTACCGCCCACGGTACATGTGCCCTCAAATCGGGATCTCTTTATTTTTCAGTTTGCTGAGTTACTGAAAAAGATCAGCCATGATCATATGCTTTCAGACAGAAGGCACAGCCATCGTAGCCGAGATTTATTCCCTCCTCAATGGAATCGTAATACCTCATATTCCAGCTGGCCATCCGCTTCACCCACTGACAGGTGGAACGATGGAGCTCTTTAGTCTTATGATTGCCGATATACTTGGGCCAGGCATCCGAATCCGTACGATATACATTCATTTCCGGATCACCCACCAGGGTCTGCTCGAATATCGTCCAGATTTTATAAAGTCGGCTATTGGTGTCACCTGCGAAATAGCAGCGGGAATCGTTGAGTGTGGCAAGGTTTCTTGTGTATTTCATCGCCTTAAAGAAGGCGAGCCTGAAATCGTCCCCCACACCGATCCAGCTGTAGCGGCTGTTCCCCACATAGGCCACGGCCCCACCACCGGGATATTTCACCAGTTTTTCTCCAATGGCATCGTTCACGTCAAAACTGTTGGTCAGGCAGGAATCGGCCACGGCAATAAAGGTTTTTTCTCCATTTGTCAGCTTATTCATCAACCCCTCGTTCAGGTGGGCCACACCTCCCGAATATCCGTGCCCGGTGAGGCTGACAAAATGAGGCCCGTCATTTAGCTCGTTTTTCAGGTTTTCGCCGGTCAATGTCTTCAGCCCCGCCCCGGAGAGGGAACCACCCGGCATATCAGTCACATCCGAATAGAGCCGCTGTACCTGATTGATCCGACCGAAATTGCTGCGTACCCAACCACGCAATTCTTCCTGCTGAGTAACGGAGGAGTCTGTCTCCTCCTTGTCCACATCATAGCGAAGTGGCGAAATATCCGCAGCCGGACCGTACACAACCACCCACTCGGTGGGAATCGGTATCTTTATTTTGAAAACAATCAGATCAATTTCAACAAGATTCGGGCGAAGATCGTTTGCCGATTTTGCATAATACCAGCCCGGGTTGTTCCTGTCGGCCTCCTGGGAAAAATGCAGCACCTTTCTTGATATATCACTGTAATGACATATTATTTTCGAGGCCGCATTTTTCTTTGCAAACTTTTCAGCATGGAGAAGTGCATAGCCACCGACCAGATCAGTGGAAAAACGCTCGTTACCCGGCGGCATGCTGTTGCCTGGCTGTGGCGTCAGGGTATGGAAATGACGGGCCCAGTGCTCTGCCACAAAGAGCATCTTTTTAAAGTGGTTATACTCACTGATATGGTGACTGTCTCCCCAGTTATCATACGTGATGATCTTATCCACAAAGATTCCTGCCTCTGCCGCACTCTCAACCGGTGCCCTGCCGACACCCACATCCACCGAAAAATCGACGCCGTCCAGGGAAATATTTCCTTCATTATGCTGACCATATAATTCGTTATCCAGCAGATCCCAGTCGTGACGGCCGGGACGATTATACAACCCGCTGTACAGGCTGGAATAATACATATCCGTGGGGATCATGTTGGTCGGTGTATACCAGACCATAATTTCATTGGCCACCGCGACCGGCCCGTTGACCCTGATCCACTCCGTGCGAACCGCACTTCTCGTTGCAAAGGTTGAATCGGTGGTATGATACCAGCCGGGCGTGACTGAGTTTGACGTACCGCCGGGGTCAAAAGGAATGAGCTCACCCGTCCTGTAGTTGGTCAGGTTGTGGTCCACATGACCAAAAATCCCTGCATCCACATGCATGGCAAGATAGCTGCCCTTCCACTCCGACTTATTCTTTTTATCAAGTGATCCTTTCTCAATACGACCCCAGGCGCATCCACAGGCCAGCCGGTGCGGAATGATACTGACATCTCCGCCAAGCAGCAGCCATTCCACTCCCCTGGATACAACAAAATGTTTAAGGAAATTGCGGATAACCTCCTGCAGGTCGCGGGCACCGGCGGAAAAATCCCCGTAACTGCCGTCAACAATATCTCTTATCCTGGCGACATGGGTGCGATATCCCCTTTTTTTCTTGTGGGCTGCCAACTTTTTAAATTCTGTCACCAGGTCCCCCGTGGAACCGGTCGTTGTCATTGTCTCCCCATCCCACCTGTCATTGTCCGTCAGTATCAGGTAATCGACCCGTTTCGGGATAACAAGGGGTGGCGCCCCCATTCTTGTTACACGGCCAGGAATATCTATGGGCTCCGGTATAACTTCCGCAGGTTTTTTCACCTTTCTCCGATGTAGAGGTGTCCTGCGCACCAGCTCGGGATTCACCACCATCTCATGGACAATGGAATGTTCACGGTATCTCTGGTGGTAGGTTATCTGGGGCTTAATATAAACATCCTCATCTTTTTCAAGGGAAATGGAGAGAATACAGTGTTCTATCATCCGCACCGTACCATCACTGTCATACCTGAGAGGAAAAATTTCCACCACGGCAACGGGGAAATTACCGATATACAGCATCTCCCCCATAACAGCGATATCACCTTTTACGGACATGGCCTTCCGGTAGAGTTTTTCATCAGGCAGAACATGTTCCTGCCTGTTTTTTTCCTGCAGAAACGGACTTACAGGAGGTTGAATACAGGCGACAAATATCCTCCCATGGGTTACAGCTATTTCGTTGACCACCTTTACCCGCAGTTTGACCGGCCGCATTTTCGGGGGAAGAGCTATTTTCATTTTTTTTACAGGAAAGGCCGGAGCCCCCGGCTCCCCTTCAATCCTGCACCCTTTGAGAATAAACTTTGTACCTGCAATGGTCTCGTTTACTGTCAGATCATCTCGCTGAAAAAAAAGATGCTGGCTAATCTTTTTCATAACTGCCCCCCCGGAAGAAAGAAACCCCGATACAGGGTTCCAAAAAATAAAAGAAAATAAGGAAATACCGCCATCCATATCTCTTTTATACAACCGACTTCTTACAAATGTATTACAGATTGTATGTAACGATTGTTTTTCTTTGAAACGGGGTTGAAAACGGGAGAATAATTCTTTACGAAGAAAACAGCTTTGCAAGCAACTGGCTGAAATCATTTGACTCAATTCTTGTCAGGCCACTTTTTTTTGCGGCGGTAATCATTTCCTGATAATAATCAGAAGAAATTGTCCGTCCCAGCTCAGGAAAGGCTTTTGCCGTACCGCAGGGACGGTATTGCTCCATGATATTCACATAACAGTTCCGGGAGACCCGGTCGGCGAGAAAAGTAAAAATCGATTCCGAATCGGCTTTTGCGTCAGGCATCAGGAGATGGCGAACCAGCAGGCCGTTTTCTGCCAGCCCCCTGTCATCAATCTGCAAGTCGCCCACCTGCCACTGCATTTCAAGGACAGCTCGCTTTACGGTTTCGGGATAGTCTGCTGCTCCTGCGTAGCGTCCTGCCGATTCAGACGAAAAGAACTTGATATCCGGCATATAGATATCGACAATACCGTCAAGAAGCCGGAGAGCCGTCATACTCTCGTAACCACCGCAATTATAAACAATGGGTATCCGCAGGCCATCTTCGACCGCCACCTGGAGAGCTGAAAGCAGATGAGGAACAATATGCCCCGGAGTAACAAGGTTAATATTATGGCAACCCTGCTCCTGCAGCCCAAGCATGATGGCTGCCAGCTGCCCGGAGTCCACTGTCAAGCATTCCTCTTCAAAACAGTGGCTGATTGAATAATTCTGACAGAAAACACAACGAAGATTACAACCACAGAAAAAAATGGTTCCAGATCCCTTCTCCCCCACAAGCACCTGCTCCTCGCCGAAATGGGGACCATAACCAGCCACTTCCACCCGATCAGCCATACCACAGTATCCTGTTTCTCCTGCCGTCCGATCCACGGAACAGTTGCGCGGACAGAGGGTGCAGTTTTGCATTATCTCTCTTCCCCTGGCAATTTTTTCCGCCAGTTCCCCGGATTCGGCGGCCTGTCTCGCTTTTGTGGCCATTGTCTTTTGCCCCCACTGAACCGTTCAGTCTGATGGATTTATTCGCCTGACTGTTGTCTCCTTTTTCAGCATGAAATCATCCAGAGCACGGTAGAGCTGGACTATCAGTTCTTTTCCATAGGCTTCCTCCAGCAATTCATATTGCCGCTGAACCAGAGGAACCATCGTTCCGATAAGATTACGCCCCTGCTCGGTGAGTGATACGGACACCCTCCTTCGATCACCCTCTATTTTTTTCTTGTGCACCAGGTCGGTTTCCTCCAGTCTTTTCAGAATACCGGCCATACTAGGACTGAGTATCTGGCAACGCTCGCAGATTTCCCTGGGCTCAAGCTCCCTTTCATAGAGTTCTCTCAGAATACGCCATTGCTGCTCAGTCAGACCATAATAGTGAAAAATAGGACGAAAATTTGCAATAACAACCTCCCGCACCTGGGAAAGAAGCAGGGGGAGGTTTCTGTTTTTTATTTTTCTTTTCATAGTGTTCCTGGAAATAGATTCTGAACCTGACCTGATAAAATTGATTATAATTATTATTTGCGTCTTGACAAGCTAATATATTAGTGATTATAATACTAATATATTAGCAATAATCAACTTCAAATCAGTTTGTCAGTCATGTCTTTATGGAGTTACAGCAAAGGAGTAAAACCAGCCGGATTTCCCGAAACACTCCTGGCCCTGGAATACGGATCCCTGGTGCCCATGCGTTACATGAACAGCGACCGCCATTTCAAAGTGGTCTCGGTATCCGCCCAGTGCATGTTCCATAAGCATGATAACAGCGCGGTTGTCGACCGGGACAAATACCAGGGCAGGGTTGAGGTTCTGACCCCTTATTTTCCAAGCTCGGGAACAGGCCAGATCAACGCCGTTTTACCCGTGCTTTAACATCAAACCATATTAACCATGAAACTCAGCGTATCCGGAGAAACTTATCATGCCCCATTTTATTGTAGAATATACTGATAACCTGGAAAAGGAGACAGATATCCGCCCCCTGCTCGAAAAGGCAAACACCATCCTGATAAACCAGAATGGCCTCTTCCCCATCGCCGGAATCCGTTCCCGTGCCATTAAACTCGACAATTACGTGATTGCCGACGGCGAGGAGGATTATGCCTTTGTCCACGCATCCCTGACCGTTGCCGCCGGACGGTCGGAAGATGATCTGCAGCGGGTAGCGGAAGAACTCTTTGACATGATAACCGATCATTTTGAGGAAGCAATAAAAGACCGCTACCTGGCTCTCTCCCTTGAGTTGAACGAATTTACCAGGCCCACGCTGAAGAAAAGCAATATCCATGCGCGGTTTCAGAAATAAAAACCAACACACAGGTAAACAACATGATAGCTCAGAAAACTGCGAGAGAACTGGCACATGGAACTCAAGTATCTGAATATGGGGGTAGTTTCAGGTAAAGCATTAATAACAGTCGACTTCCCGAAAAAGATAGTACATATTCCCTGAAAAGAGTGAAATGTTAACACCACTGATTGTTGATCATACCCCAATCAGTGGTGTGACTTTAAGATGAGAATGGTCATTTTAAAATTTATTACTATAAATCTATAGAGTTGCCATATAAATGAGACTCTTCTGTATCTGGTAAACCTTGTTGGAACCGGAGTAAAATCATTTTGACTGTATGGTGTGATTTTCATAAGCGTTATCCTCTCATTTATTCCGGAATTATTCTCCACAACGGTTTTAACTTTGCCTTCCAGAGAAAAGCAAAATGTAAGAGATATTTTATCCAGTGACCGGCCAGACCAATCTCACCAAATGTACCGTTTAGATCCCGACCATAATCGGGATATTTTTTATAGTCCGGGATAATGGGAAACATGGTCATTGCCACGGCACTGCCGTTAAACATACCCTTACCCGCACTGGCTATACAGGCAGCACCCATTTCACTCATTTTGGCGGAATGTGTCGGTGTATCAGCACCATTTTTAATCATATCCCTGATGCTCTGGGCAACGGCCTTACCCATCATGGCACTTGGCATGCCTGTCCTTGGCGGAGCCGGAGTAATCACGGTACCGTTCGAACTGTGCATCGGTTTTGAGATCTGATGAGGTGGGGCAAAGGCAATACCTATTGCAAAGATATTTTTATACTTTTGATTTTGGCAGTATGAAGGCCAGTCATCGGCATCCCACTCCTCAAAAGGAGCAGTTCCTTTATTGTAATCGGCATCGACATACATAAATCCTGAGGCGTTAAATAGTGTAGAAGTAATATCATTGCCCACCTTGTCAAATGCCCGCATTTCAACACCGGAAAACGGTGGTATCAACATGGCGAAATCAAAGTCCTGGGTGTGGCTTGAGCCGTCCAACAGTTCAAAGTGCACCCGCCCTTTTTCAACCTCTGTGACATGGGCCCGTTTTATCCACTTTACCCCACGTTCCGTATAAAGTGATTCTGCAAACACTTTGCCGCTGGTAATATAACCGCCCAGCTTAAGATGCAGACCGCCGACACCGAAATCTCCCAGTTCATATTCGTTGGAGATATAGATAATCTCTGCCTTATCTCTTACTCCTTCTTCGTTGAGTTTATGCTCAACATTAAAGGTATATTCAAAAGCAGCCCCTTGGCAGGTACAGGTACCATGGCCGGTACCGACAAGTATCTTTTTATGGGCACCGTTTTTCATTTCAGCGATTAATGCATCAAGTTCTTTAGAAGCATGGACGGCATGATCTGCGGTACATACGGAAACAGTGTAACCGTTATCGGGGCCAAGCCCTTTGGTCGCGCTAAAATTGAGACGTGGCCCGGTGGCATTAATGAGATAGTCGTAGGGCAGGTCTTCTTGTTCTCCAGCCCTGCCCTGGCCGGTGTACTCAACAGTTACAAAAGGTGTTTCAATACTTTTTCCACCCTCCGGATGGATTGACACACATTTGGCCTGGCGGTAGTCTATGCCTGCTTTGGCGTAGATGGGGGCCAGTTCAAAGACAACGCTCTTTTTACTCATGCCACCTACACTAACCCAGATATTTGAAGGAATCCAATTCCAGTTACTGTTTGGAGTCACAACAACAACTTCATGACCGTTTCCCAGCCATTTTTTTAAAAAGGTGGCTGCTGTGTGCCCGGAAACGCCACCACCCAGGATAACAACTTTTGCCATAACTCACTCCTCGAAATCTCAGCAGATGAAAGTATTATTACTCTTTATTCCCTAACAACAAGCATATCCAGAAAAAAATGTGCTTGACTATTCTATATTGTTGAAAAATCGCAGTATTGTTTTTATGTCGCATTTGTTTATGCTCGATAATTAACTATATATTAAAAAATAATTACAAAGCAAATTTGTCACTCATTTTTATGGAATTTTCCTGGAGTTGGAGTTTATCCGCCACCTGCGCAAAACAATTGAAGATCCGTATCAGATCATACTCACAGAATATATCACCCCGACAGGACAAACAAAATACCGCCAGAAATTTATCGGTTTTTTCCGGGGAAAAAGAAAAGAAGGATTGATCGTAATCGTCGAATTGCTCTATAACGGCACGGTGGTATGGAATATCATGAACACCAGGAGGAGAAAACATGACAGCAGAAAAAAGGCAGGAGAAAAACAAAACCCCCTGCCTCAAATGACCCACCCGACTGCCATGGATTTTCCGGGCTCCACCAGCCACGGCAACCTGTCCATCAACACCTCCCGGAAGGTCAGGACAGGAACCGAGTCATTTCGGGAAAAAATAGTTCAGGGGCCAGAATAAGTCAACAGATGTCTTTTTCTTGTCTCAATCCACGCCCCCGTGCAGGGGGCGACTGATCATTGGCAAACAGAGGTCAGGTCCGGTCGGTTTCAATCCACGCCCCCGTGCAGGGGGCGACGTATACCTGGTGTGACGGATGTATACCAGGTGCGACTGTTTCAATCCACGCCCCCGTGCAGGGGGCGACATACCAAATGCGCATATTTGTTGAAACATGGGTTGTTTCAATCCACGCCCCCGTGCAGGGGGCGACTTACTTGGAGCTGCGCTTGAAAATGCGACAAAGTGGTTTCAATCCACGCCCCCGTGCAGGGGGCGACATGTTCGTTTTTCCGGGTGGCTGCAAGCTGTACCGGTTTCAATCCACGCCCCCGTGCAGGGGGCGACGTCAGCTCAAACTGGATGGTCTTCCCACTTGATTCAGTTTCAATCCACGCCCCCGTGCAGGGGGCGACTGGCCCTGTCTTTTAAAACTTGATCTGGTACGCTGTTTCAATCCACGCCCCCGTGCAGGGGGCGACAAATGCCCGGAGACCTGGGCCTGAGCCAATAAAAGTTTCAATCCACGCCCCCGTGCAGGGGGCGACGGAGAGCGATAACAAAACTAATAGATTTTTGGGAGGGTTTCAATCCACGCCCCCGTGCAGGGGGCGACTGTCAGCTTTTTATAGCAAAGCTGACTTAGAGGAAAAGCATATATTTTGCGAACCTCTCAAACTGCACAGCAACACTTCTCTTAACACATCTGCTTAAAAATAAAAATATCGCAAATACAGAAAGATAATCAAAATGCGAACCTCTACGGGAAACCATGTCCACTAAGGGTTCGCAGTGTCATAAACTTTTTCAGATAATTCCCTCCTTATATAATGTTATACCAGCAATAATCCCTCCTGATCCACTCCCGGTTTGGCACCCACATGCTCTACCCGCCGCTTCCAGTTGGAACCAAGATAATAAAAACGCAGGCTGTCGGTCTCCGGATCAATTTCATCAACCAACTGCTGACGCATCACGGTCCATTGTGCTGGATCAACCAAACACTCAAACACAGAAAACTGCACCCGCTGACCATAATTCTTGCAAACCTTGGCTACCCTGCGTAAACGCCGCCGGCCTGCCTTATCAGTAGTGGATACATCATAGCTCACCAACACAAACATATAAACACCTCACTGCCAACAAAACACGGGATAGCCGTCCAAATCGCCCCGGACATGCCGGGCCAGGAGCAGGGCCTGGGTATGGAACAGCAGGCCAATGGGCATCTTCTTCTGCAAAAACGGGTGGGTGACCACATCCTGCTTGCGCTTTTGATAGGCCACCAGCACGGCCTTACGAGTATCGTCGTCCATCAACACGGCCCCGGTCTCCGCCTTCCGAAAGCCCTTACTTTTAACCTGACCAAGATTTACCAGGGACAAGGCCAGGCGATCGGCAAAGTAGGGCCTGAATTCTTCCATTAAGTCAAGGGCCAGACCAGGCCTGCCCGGTCGATCCCGATGCAAAAAACCTACTGCCGGATCAAGCCCCGTACATTCGAGGGCAGAGCGGACATCATGCATGAGCAGGGTATAGAAAAACGACAACAGACAATTGACCCGATCCAGCGGTGGTCTGCGGCTGCGCCCTTCAAAGAAAAACTCCTTCTTGCGATTGAGAATCAAGTGATCGAACACTCGAAAATAGATCATGGCCCCCTCCCCTTCGTAGCCCCGCAGCCTGTCGAGCGAAGTACCGACGCGGACATGCATGAGAATGGCCTTCAGGCGATCCATGGCTTGTTTTACACTAACGGTATCCACCTTATCAGGATGATCACGCACCACTCGATGCAGCACTTTGCGGCTGTTGACAAGTTTGCCGATGATCACGGCCCTGGCAATTGCCGCCGACCGCTCCGGATCATCCGCCCAGCGGTACTGCTCCCGACGCAATAGGACGTTGCCGGAGACCGGGCCTTGAACCCGGGCCAGGAACCGGCCATTTTCCGTGAGAAAACTGATGCAGACATCCCGCTCCGCGCAAAACCCCATGAGAAACGGGCTACACGAAACCTGGCCGAAACAGACAATCCCGTCCAGAGTGTGAATGGGAAGCTGCAAACGTACCTTACCCCCAACTTTGACAGCTACAGTCTCACCCTCTTTGGCGAGCCAGGCCCCCTGGGTAGTCACAAATAGAGTGTTAAGATGTTTTTTCATCAGTCAGCCATCATCCGCTTGAGATACCGTTCCACCCGGTGAGGCTTTTCCAGGGTTTTCGGCAAACATAATTCCTTCAAAGAGCAGGAATCGCATTTTTTGTCATACAAGGGTGGCGGGGTTCGGGCCGAAGCGATCAGCTCGTGGAGACGGGCCGATGTTTCTTCGGTCTCGGCCCGCAGGCAAGAATCGAACTCAACTGACTGCCGTCGCCGGTTCTTGCCATAAAACAGAGCCCCTTCCTTCACCTTGACTCCCAATGCCTCTTCGAGGCAAATCGCCTGGGCACAAAGCTGCACTCGGTCCCAGTTCTCCTTCTTGGGCCGGCCCCGCTTATGCTCCACCGGAAAGGGCAGCCACTCTCCCGATTTCTGCTGGTGAAACTCCACCACATCGGCCTTGCCGACCAGCCCCAGGCGCATGGAGCGCAGGGGCATGGCACACACTGTACGGACATTGCCCCTCCTCTCGTGACCGCCACTATCCACCCGCTCATGCATCAACCGCCCTTGAGCAGTAAAAAGATTCTCCACCCAGAGCTGCTCCACATGGATCAGGGCGCACTGCCGCTCGCAGAAGAGGAGGTGCTGCAGGGCGGAGAGAGGCAGGAGATCGTCTTCAGCAAACATCACTACTCCCCGGAAATCAGATGGGTAATCAGCCGCACCAGAACATCCTTCTGGCCCGGATCACTGGCCGCGATTAAAAGAGTCAGGGCCACCAAGGCATTATTGGAGAAGCGACGCTGGACTCTCAAACGGTTTTTCCGCAGAAAGAGCAGAAACAAAAATGCACCGATGCGCTTGTTGCCATCGCTGAACGGGTGATCCTTGATGACAAAGTAAAGAAGATGCGCCGCCTTGAGGGCCACACCTGGATAAAGATCGTGACCATCGAAACTCTGGCCCACAGCACCGAGAATAGCGGCCAGTCCCTCACCGCGCTCCTGGCCGAACAACTCTGTGGCCTCGCCCTTGTGCAAGAGATCTGCCTTGAGACTGGCGATGGCCGCGCGCGCCCCGGCAGGATCGGGCACCACCCCATCGGTGTCCGGTTCGGTCGGAAGCGCCAGCTGGTCTTCGTCGTACTGCAACAGAAGATTCCAGGTCGCCGCGTAAGTGGAGACGATCTCCAGCACGGCCCGGCCTTCATCGTTTACCAAGCCGTGGGTTTCCAGGGTACTGGACAACAGGGAAAGAACCTCCTGTAACTCACTGGTTCCTTTCTCTGCCAGACGCTTTTGATTGAGGGTGTATCCGTTGACTAAATGGTCCTTGAGTACAGAAGTCGCCCAGATGCGGAACCGGGTACCGCGCCTGGCATTTACGCGATATCCCACGGCGATAATTACATCAAGGTTGTAATGATTTGTCTGATATGTTTTCCCGTCGGTGGCAGTATGTGCAAATTTTGCACATACTGCCGTTTTCTCCAGTTCACCGGTTCTGAAGACGTTGTTTATATGTTTGGTAACTACACTCCGCTCTGCCCCGAAAAGATCCGAGATTTGTTTCTGAGTAAGCCAAACCATCTCATCTTTAAGTCGCACATCAATTTCAAAACTTCCATCCTCGGACTGATAAATAATAACCTGGCCCTGGTTCATGCCTGTTCTCCGTTCAGCTATTTACCCCGCATCCTTTTGACGTTCTCCGGCCTGATCCTGGGGACCGAGATGGGCTGAATTATTCGCCGTTATGTGGAATCCTTCTGACTCCTTCACTCTTCTTAATGCAACAAGTTTTTTTCCCATCCCATCCCCACTTGCCATATCAGATTTTCTCGACCAGGCTGACACCTGCCGGGGCTTCCCCCACCGTCACGGTGTAGTCGGCAAAGGAACGGGGCGGGGTGTCACCGCAGATTTTCTCGACCGTCACCAGGTCAAAGAGTTTGCTAGCTGGGGCATTGCCGAGTTCGGAATCATGTTTGAAGATAATGAGTTTCCGGGCTGCCATCTCGCCCCGGGCGGCGGAACGGTCGTGGTCGAACATGTTCACCAAGGCATCCCAGAACAGTTCAAGGTCGTCTTCTGAGAATCCAGTCTGTTTTGCGAGAGGCGCCGAAATGAAGCCGTGGGCCCGGTATAATCCGTAGGGAACTATGGCCTTCCTTGCTCCCAGACCTTTGTCATTCGGCTCTTCAACTCTAACTGCCGCTGTACGGAACATCGCCACATCAAGGCCGACTATAGGATCAATACTTCTGGCAAATGCAAGCTGAACTGGCCCGCGAACCTGACCACAGGTTTTGTCACCTGTAGACATCACCGCCCCGAATGTACGAACATCAAAAAAGTTTTTACACATCCATTTCTTGGCCACAGCTGCCTTACTATCCACAAACAGCTCTTTCAGCTTCGCTTTTGCGGCATCTGATATATCTTTCAATTTATTGACAGCCTTTTTGGCCTTTTCTGTATCGATGCACAGCTGAAGATAAATCCCCTCATTTTCAAACCCAATACCTTCTGGGTATCCCATATAGTTTTTCAACTCATCCTGTAAATCCAAAGGAACATGGATAAATAGCTTTTCATCATCCAAGGCTTTATGTGCCCTTCTGTGATGCTCCGATAAAAAGGCACCTTCGCGGACATGTATTTCATATGGCGAAACATTTTTTTTCACCAAATCTACATAATTTCTGACCTTTCGCTTCAAGCAGACATCGGTGGTAATGCCGTGGCCAGTCTCGGGATCTATCCGGGGCAGGTTTCCGCCATCAGGATCACCGTTGGGGTTGCCGTTTTTTACGTCAAACAACAGGACAAACTCATAACGATTATTCACTGGCTCACTCATTACTCTCCTCCTTCACTCTTGGTTTCGTTTTTACGGTACAAAGCATTCTTCTGGTGATAATAGGCGATGGCAAACAGCCCCTGATCCTGCAGATTCAAGTGGGCAGGAAAGGTGTCCACATGTTCCATGATCTCGGAGATTCGCCGATCGGATACATAGCCATACTCCGCCTTCTCGATATGATGCTGAGACAGGCGCAGCAGGCGTGGAAAAACACTGGCCGGGGTGGCCGAGGCGGCGCTGAAAAACCTGTCCTTAATAGTCGCATTGACCTTGCCCAGTGCGTCAAGCTGCGCCTTTTCAAGCACGGCGAAGAGTCGTCCCAGAAGATAGGCCGTCTCCCTTCTTTCTGAATCCAATGACATTGGAACCTCCGTATTATGGTTGCGTTGCAGAACCGCTTTTAAGATTGCGGCCCGCAGGTAGTTAACATTTGAAATTGATTTGCCAGATGATGGATGTTTTTTTGCTTGATCCGCCCGGATGCGACCGATCACTCCCTGAAAAAGGGTTTGCGGATAACGCCCGCCGGTGAGGATTGAGCGGGTCAGGGAACCGGCCAGCACCGGAGAGATATCTTTGGTTTCGCGGGCAGTTTCCTTGAGCAGATGCCAGACCCCTGGAAAGGGAATATCCCTGTCGCTCCGTTCCATTTCAAGGTTGTTGAAATGATCCCTGAACTGGGCCATAAGTTCACCCACCGAACAAACATGCCAGAAACGCAGGGCCAGGCGGGCCTTGTTGAGCGACAGGCCGAGGATATAGAACCTGATATCACGATCCCGCTCAATATCGGTAGGCATGGTTCCCTGGCGGACGGCCTCGAGAAATTTCTGCACCGACTTCATCGCACCCGTATCCTCCACCGTCGGATTCAGGATCTGACCGAAGAATGTCTCCACCGGCGATACCCGCTCGGCCCAGAAGACCGTGGTGGCGTCACCAATCCGCAGCCGCTGATTCCGGCTGCGCAGGAGATGTTTCAAGGCCGACGAACTTTTGAACTCGGCCTCAACGGAGATTGGGGCGTTTTCCCCCTTCTTCTTGCCATACGATTCATAAGCCTTCTCATTAAACGACACTAATGAAGCTCCGGAACCGAACTTGAACTGGGCATACTGGAGTTGCAGGTCGTGTGATTCTCCATCAATGAAACTGATGCCACGGGGAAACTCCTCTATCTTGACAAAATCGGCCCATAGTCTCCGCACCGCCTCCCTTTCATGGATAAACCGGCGCTCACCCTGGAGACGAAAGGCAACCCATTTCCCATGGATTCCACACATCTCTTTCCAATACGGTAATTCCGACGCATACCGCGGCTGCCAATTATCCAGGAAAGCACGGACGGCAAGCGCCCCTTCATCCCGTGATTCTCCGCACACCTCATCTATCAGCTTTTTAAAAGAACGATGATGCACATCCTTCTTGCTTTTTCCGGACATGCCGAAGAGGTAATCCGCCTTATCAACCATGAAATTCGGAGTTTTAGCCGCGGCATTGGCCCGCACATTGACTTTGTTACTGTACGGCACCACCGACTGACGAAAATCATATTTATTGGCATTAATCTTATTCCTCAGGTCCTCTGGTTCTCCGACTATATTGCCCTGCCGGTCGATGGTGACGGCAAAACCGATATCCTCAACACTGAAACCATAGGGCGGTGCTTCTTCCCCGAGCCGGTCATAAAGGGAGATTAACGATTGAAATATCATGACACGACCTCCCCGCGGCAGTCTATAACCCCGTCCTCCATGACCGCCCGGAAGAAACTGGGACTCATGTTGTCGGAAAAATCAAGATCGTGGAGAATAAAACCAAAATCCCGCCGGCCATGAAACACCGGACCCGGGACGTCGTCACACCAGGCAAAATCAACCGGAAACTCCCGGCAACCGAAATAAGGGCGGTGGAAACACTGCCCCTTCTTCACCCGCCGCTCAAAGATTGCCAGATGTTTGCCGGGATCGGAGTCTTCACTGCCGGTCAATTCAAAATGGGCCTCAATGACATATTCAACATTACGAAGCACCATTGAGGCCCGCTGCTGACGATCATTCTCGATGTAACGACAGACAGGCCGTCCCTCGTCCATGTCCCGCCGGTTGACCGAGACCCGGCTGGCCAGTTCATTGCGCCTGATATTGTCGAAACGCACCGGCTTCAAGACATGAATACGATCAATCACCCAACGGATAGCTGGCTTCCAATAGATCGCTTCCAGTATCCCCCTGGCTGCGGACGGGGTCATGACATCGTAACTGACCCGCTCGACCTTCATCTCCGGGCGGGTAAATAGGGCGTAATCACCCCAGACCCGCAACTTGATGCCATAGCTCATATCCTCTACACCTCCTTAGCCGAAAAACGCGTTGCCTTGCGGCGGTTTGCATTTTAGCCCCGTTGTGTCCGAATACAGCTCGGATGAACGAAGTACCCATATTTCCGGGATCGGCTCTTCCAGCCAGTCCCTGATTTCATCAAGTTGATACGGATAAATCTGCACCGTGAACTGCTGCAGTTTCCGTAAAATGCCGCCCTTATGCTCGGCCGCCTCCAAGGCACGCACCAGGTTCTGCGCCTTTTCATCCCCGGCAATAATCACCGGCACCGACGCCGATTGGATCATCCTGAATTTTGCCAGCTCCCGAAACTGGATATCACCGGACTGGGCGGGCAAACAGATCGTGAGTATCCCGTCCCCGTCCATCCGTTGTTCGTTATTCCAGAAAAAATCGGCAAAATAGGCCCGCACACATTCAGGGGCGGTCAACCGCCCTTCATATTCACCAAAGAGCTTGGCCGCCGACTGGGCCGCCTGGCGGAAAAACGAACAGCCGCCGTCCTCCGGAAAGGCAAAGACAAACACCTTGCCCGGAACCTCGTTGCGGCCGTTTCTGTTACAACGACCGGCCGCCTGGGCGATGGAGTCTATCCCGGCCACGGCCCGAAAGACACAGGGGAAGTCCACATCCACTCCGGCCTCGATCAACTGGGTGCTTATCACCCGGCAGGGACGCCCGCTCCCCGGCTGGAGCCTTTTTCGTATCTCCGTCAGTTTTTCATAACGATGAGCGGGATGCATAAGAGCGCTCAGATGGATGTTTGCATCCGACTCCGGCAGGGCTTTAAAGATATCCAGGGCCTGCTGCCTGGTGTTTACCACGCACAGAACCTGTTCATGTTCCAACAGACGGGCTGCTACTTCACCCTCGCTCAACTTGCCGACAAAGACCTCCTCCGTACGCTTCAAGGCCTCAAATAATCCCCCACATCCCGGATAATCTCCCGATCAATCTTCAGACCGGCAGGGAACTGCTCGCTCTGCTCAATGGCCGGTTGGGTGGCGGTGCAGAGCACGGTTGTTACTCCGTAATTTTTTGACAGCTCTTTAATTACTTCGAGGCAGGGTTTTAATCTCTCAACCGGTATGGCCTGAACCTCATCGAAAATCACTACACTATCGGCGATATTATGAAGCTTGCGGCATTTTGAGGTCCGGTTGCCGTAAAAGGAGTCAAAAAACTGGACATTGGTGGTGACCACCACTGGCGCGTCCCAGTTCTCCGCCGCCAATCTCGCCCGCCAATCCTTTTCGTCAACCAGAAAATTACAATGATGTTCAAGCACAGCCTCCTCGCCCAGCATCTCCCGGAAGACGCCGGCGTTCTGCTCAATGATACTGGTAAAAGGGATGACGTAGATGATCCTCCTCTTGCCGTGTTTCTTGGCGTGATTCAAGGCAAAGGCCAGCGATGCCAAGGTCTTGCCACCACCGGTGGGCACGGTGAGAGAGAATATCCCTGGCTCCTCTTCTGCGGCAAGCAAACAGTCGGCCAGGACTTTTTCCCGCTGCTGATTGACCTTTAATCCAGGCTCGGCCATAACCCGCAACTTATTAAAATTGCGCCAAAAATGCTCATGGAGTTCCCCGCTGGCGGGATAAACACCCCGCCAGCCTGAACGCTTCGGATCAAGAAAGCGCTCCGTATCCAGAAAATCGGCATCCACCAGGCAGGAAAAGATCATCCGGGTAAAAAACTGAAGCTGAAACCCGAATCGTTCCGGCTCAATGACACATGGGAGTTCTTCCACCAATTCCGATAGCTGGTGAGGGAATGCGATTTCTCCGGGAGGAGCAGCAAGTTTCTCCCGCAATGCCGCTGCCCTCCTGTCATCCCAGTTTGGCAAGCCGCCATGATGGCCAGCAACACAATAGGATAGAAGTTTTCCTGCCTGTTTTGAATGCTTAAATAGCCACTTTGCCCCTTCAATCGCATGACCAGGGTGCCCCTCGTAATAGACGCTAAATTCATCTTCAATACCGTTCATCCGCCGCAGATATGCCTGCCAAGTATTCGTTCCCTTGCCCACGTCATGATTCTCTCCGGCAGGAGCAGCAAAATTCTCACCACCAAAGGGCCGCGCGAACTTTGCCGCCATCTCAGCCACATTTTTCAGATGCTCTTCCAACTCCTGCCACTCCTCGGGCGGCCTGCCTTCCAGACTGTGAGCATAATATTTCATCTTTCAAACCCCCATTCCTGTCAGCAGCGGTGAAGCAGCAACAGCCTCACGGACCTCGCGCCGAAAGGCCGAATACCGACTGAAAACCTGGTAATAGTATTTATGCAGCAGTTCCTTTGCCTCCTGCTTCGCTCCCTGCGCCACAAGCATCTCGGCCATGGCTCCCAGGGTGCAGGCGGCCCGATTATAGGCGTTGCGGTATTTGTTCGAGACAATATACTCCACCCTCTTCCGTCCGTTCTCCATGGTCGATGCCTGGTGGCGGATAAAATCCTCCCTCGTGATGTCAATTTCAGCCAGACCCTTGACAATCTGTTCATAAAATGAGGTGGCAGGTTCTTCGCCATCAGGATCAGTATCGCACCACAGCACGCTGTCAGCATAGTCGGCGAGCATTTCGTTATTCAGGACGCAGCGGCTATCTCCCTTGGCGTTGCAATACAAAACCGCACAGAACATAAGGGCTCCGGGCGATCCGCCCGACCAGCCATAGACCTTCTCTTCTTTGCAGAGGACGGCAAGGGACTGCAGATCTCCGATCATGAGAAAAGCTCTTGCCAGCAATGACCGAACATGATCCCGAATGCACCCTGTTCGAATAGTGTCGATGGCGCGCGCGATCTCCTCATTGCGAACATTTCGGCGCTCGGCTTCAGCCACGAGGTGAAGCAGATCCAGGACATTGAGCGAGGATACAAAGGCCTCACGCCTGCCCGGCAGGACAAGATCCTCATCACCGCCCCGCCTGCCTGCTTCGACAAGGTACCCCGCAACCCGGCGGCGGGCAGATCCGACGGACAGGATGGCAAGGGCCTCCCGGGCTGCATCGGCCAGTTGGCGCCACTCCTCGTCTGCCGCAAGATGTTCCAGCCAGGCAAGATAGCCCACAGGTTGTTCTTTCTTCCAGTCGCGGGCAAGTTCGCGCACCCCGGCAATGCCGTCCTGCAGGAACGACGCCTCAACGCGCAACCGGGCAAGTCGATCCGGCATGCGCCCATTTGCTGCCAGAACCTTTTGCCATTGTGTCAGAAAATCCGCCATACCCGGCAATTCACCGACCTGGGCATCAATGACATCCCGGAGCAGGGCCATGTCCATCTCCCTGAAGTTCTCAAAATCACCAACAGGCTCTTTGATTTTCATGGCCATCGCCATTTCCTGTGCCCGGTCACCGGGCCGGGATGTTTCGTATACGGAACGACAATACCTGGCATGGGCCTCCCTGATATCCACTCCGATATCAGGCAAAAAGTCATACTCCTCTACTTTGCCGACCAATGAAAAAAGGGCAGCATAAACCTGCTTTGCCTCTATCAGCATTCCCTGACAAAAATACTCTCCAGCCTCTGCAAATAATTCTGCAAGTTCAACCATCTGGTCATCGCTCAGGCACTCTGGTTCATCATCCCAATAGCCGTCATCCACATCATCAGGATCATCCCAGTAGGAGCCATCTTCTATGGAGGTAATCTTCGCCAGAATATTTTTTTCAAGCTCCTGAACCTTTCCGAGAAGCAGCTCCATTTGCTCCGGCTGATTCTGGTCATTGACCGATTTCCTGTCAGGCAAGCAGCGCATGAGCCTGGACAGATAATTTTGCCGTTTGTCCGAATCCTCCTCACTTGCCATGGCAACAATCAGAGCTATCAGCTCCTTTTTCTTCAAGCCGCCGCATATCTTTTCCACCTTCTCGAGATACGGCCGTAATAGCAGTTTTTCTCCGGTCATGCCCATTTTCCTCCAAGATGTGGTCGTGCCAGCAGGATCTACACATATTTCTTCTGTCTGCTTCTCTTGACGCTTCCCATCCTACCACACCCGCAGTCTCATATAGTGAGCCCCCTTGTGTTTTTTATTTTTTTCAAATCGAATCTGAAGTTTCCCGTTTTTTTTACAGACCGAACTGGAACGAATTCAAAAATTACTCAATACTGCGCGTGGTGAATATAGACCAATCCCGGCGAAGCAGTGATTTTTTCATTTATACCTGCCTGAAATCATAAATTATTCCTAAATCAGCTTTTAGGGGAAATTATATTTTTTATTGACAAAGCAGCATGTTACAGGAGAAAACAAAACCAGATTATGATATATTGTAGTTGTAAAAAAACAAATCATAACAAAGACCTTGCATACTTATACTACATCCATTGTTTAGAGAACTCAAAGAAGAATTTGCCAATTCCAGAAAAAGTGCACCCACAGGGAAATCAGCTGCCGCTCCCGCATTTCATCAAAAACATGGCCAACCCCGAGCTTTACAAAATCTGTATTGATGTGCATTATAGAAGTTTCATATCTTCTGCCGGAACACACTTTTTTCCGGTTATACAAAAACAATGTAAAGTCACTTCTGATTTATGGAGAAACAATCATGTCAAGCAGTTTTGGAACGCTTTTTCGTGTCAGTACATTTGGAGAATCCCATTGCAGGGCGGTGGGAGTTGTTATTGACGGCTGTCCTCCGGGGCTTGAGCTGACGGAAAAAAATATTCAGGTACAGCTCGACCGGAGACGACCGGGACAGAGTAAACTGACAACGGACAGGCAGGAGGCGGACCAAGTCACTATCCTGTCAGGCACGGAACGGGGAAAAACCCTGGGAACACCCATTGCCCTCCATGTAGCCAACAAAGACCAGCGACCTCATGACTATTCCAACATGAAGGACATTCCCCGTCCCTCCCATGCCGACTTCACCTACCAGATGAAATACGGTATCAAGGCGTCCTCCGGAGGGGGGCGTTCCAGTGCCCGGGAAACTATCGGGACTGTTGCTGCCGGGGCTGTTGCCGCCAAGGTACTGCATGAAAAATATGGTATTGAGATTGTCGCCTGGGTGTCAGGAATTGGTGAACTACAGCTAAAAGAGATCGATACAGACACCATCACCAGGGCAGAAGTTGACAAAAGCGTTCTTCGCTGCCCCTGCAAGACTACCACGGAAAAAATGGTCTCCCTGGTAAAAAAACTCAAGGACCAGGGTGATTCTATCGGTGGTTTGGTCTCCTGTGTTATCCGTCATGTTCCGGTGGGCCTGGGAGAACCGACCTATGAAAAACTGGAGGCAAAACTGGCCCAGGGGATGCTGGCCATTCCGGCAACCAAGGGTTTCGAGATCGGCTCCGGTTTTGCAGGAACCCGCATGAAAGGCTCGGAACATAACGATCCCTTTGTTAAAAAAGAGGGAAGAATCGGCACACTCACCAATAATTCCGGCGGCATCCAGGGGGTATCTCCAACGGGGAACCCATCCTTTTTCGTGTCGCCTTCAAACCCCCGGCAACCATTTCCCTGCCCCAGGCCAGTGTGGACTTCTCGGGGGAAGAATGTACTCTCGAAGCAAAAGGCAGGCATGACCCCTGTGTTGTACCCAGGGCTGTCCCCATTGTGGAGGCGATGACTGCACTCGTCATTCTGGACATGGCCTTGCGCCAGGAGGCAAGGAAAGCTCTGGAATTTAATTAATCCCCGGCTCTGCACTTCAGAAAATCCTTGAATAACTCAGGGGAAAGCGGTAATAAACGATGTTCAGGGAAGAATATGTCCGCCTGTTCATGGCGGTTCATATTTTTTTCGTTTGCCGGTTATAGCCCGCATTTCTCATGAACATTGTTCAATTTTGAGAATAACTGTAGAATACAAATAATTAAACAACTGTCAGTAATAGAACAAAATTTACACAATGTTCACCCAAGGTCAGCCCAGGCGACGCCATCTTCTTCAGTATTTCTGCAATAAATATAGATCACTATAATTCACTGCAGAGAACTTTGAACCTGACGCCGCCTGAACTGATGAGAAATGCGGGATAGAAAGAGAACTGCATGTGTTGACATGCTCTTCTGACAGTTATTCAAACGGAATTCAAATGACCCCGAAACGTCCAACAATAAGCTGGTATCTCGATAGATTTTCTCCACCTGAAAGTATCCTGCTCATCATTCTTTCAATCATCGTGGGAGCAATTTCCGGACTGGCTTCCGTCGTCTTTGTTAAACTTATTTTTGCCATCCAGGATTTTTCCTACACAACCGTATTTTCATACATCTCATCCATTGACAAATGGATTTATGTCCTTGTTCCGGTTGTGGGAGGTCTCCTTGTCGGCCCCTTGATTCTCTTTGCAAAAGAAGCTAAAGGCCACGGAGTACCGGAGGTCATGCAGGCACTCATTCTCAATGGTGGACGTATCCGTGCCCGTGTCGCGGCTGCTAAAATTGTTGCTTCGGCTCTGTGCATTGGAACAGGCGGGTCTGCCGGGCGTGAAGGCCCGATTATCCAGGTCGGCTCTGCCCTTGGCTCTTCCCTCGGCCAGGTGCTGCATCTCTCTGATGAGCGGATTCGAAATCTTGTCGCCTGTGGTGCGGCGGCAGGAATCGCGGCAACCTTCAATGCGCCGATCGCCGGTGTGGCCTTTGCCATTGAAGTACTGATGTGTGGTCTTCAAATGCGCTCCTTCAGCAACGTGGTCATAGCTTCTGTTGCCGCATCGGTTGTCTCAAGATCAATTATCGGCAACAAGTTTGCCTTCGAGGTTCCAGCCTACCACATGAGTCACCCCTCGGAAATTGTTCTTTACCTGATCCTCGGCCTGGTTGCCGCCCTGGTTGGGATCATGTTCATGAAAATGCTTGACTATCTTGAAGATGTCTTCGATGACTGGAAATTTCCCCAGGTCTTCAAACCGGCCATAGGCGGTTTACTCCTCGGTCTCCTGGGCTTTGCCTATATGCACCTCTCGGGCCTGGAATTTCCTCCATCTTCAGTTGCTCATGGTTCCGGAACTACCCATATTCCCCATATGTTTGGTGCGGGTTTCCCCTTTATTGAAGCAGCAATCCAGGGAAGAGCAAGCCTGTGGATCATGATCCTTCTTATTTTCCTCAAACCCATTGCAACTTCATTCACCCTGGGCTCGGGAAACTCCGGTGGTGTTTTTGCTCCCTCTCTCTTTACAGGAGCTGTACTTGGCGGTGCCATGGGGCATCTTTTCGGCCTCTGGTTTCCATCAATTGCCGGCAACACCGGTGCCTTCGCCCTGGTGGGGATGGCAGCTGTTTTCGCGGCCACAGCAAGGGCACCGCTGACTGCCATGCTCATTGTCTTCGAGATGAGCAACGATTACATGATGATCCTGCCTCTCATGGTTGCTGGAATTACAGCCAGTTATTTTTCCCAGTGGCTGCACCCCGAATCGATCTATACCATGAAACTGGCCAAGCGCGGCATACGCTTCGTTGATGGCCGAGACATGGATATCATGCAGGGCGTCAAGGTGAGCGAAGTGATGAAAAGCCACCCGGTAACCATCCATAAGGACCAGTCTTTTTCCGAAGCCATGGCCCTCTTCCAGGAAGAGAACCTGCTCGGTTTTCCTGTACTTGGTGATGATGGCAAACTCTGGGGAATACTGACCCTGCAGGACATGCACCGCGTTCAGGCGAATACGGACGTCAGTACCAGGGATCTCAAGGTTGCCGATTTTGCCGTAGAAGATCCGATAACCGTCTACCCGGATGAACCGATATGGCTGGCTATCCAGAAAATGTCCCCCGTGACCTGGCACGACTGCCGGTTATTTCACGGGATGGATCAGGAAGACTTTGTGGACTCATCAGCAGAAGCGATATCCTGCGTGCTTATGATGTGGGAGTCGTCCGCAAACAGCGAGGTAAGCTTGTTGAACACCAGGTTTCCCTCAGGCAGGCCAGTGAAAACGGTTTCGTGGAATTTGTTCTACAGAAAGACGATGCCTGTAATGATGCCAAGGTGAAAGATCTTTCACTGCCGGATACCATCAATATGGTCTCCATCAAACGGGGCGGACAAATTATTATCCCCCGCGGGGATACGGAACTCAAGGAGGGTGATGTTATTACCGTTTACGGCCGCCTCAAGGACATCGAGGGGATAAGAGACTTTCTCAATACCTGCCCCCTGCCGGACGAACCGGAAGAAGAGTAACAGGGAAACAGGGAGAAGACAGGCCTACATAACCACTGACAGGTATTCAAGGATATCTTCAGCAGCCTTCCTCCCTCCGGCAATGGCGGTAACCACCAGGTCTGAACCCTGAACCATATCACCGCCGGCAAAGATTTTTTCATGGGCGGTCTGGCAGGAAATTCTTCCTTTTGCGCCTGTAATAATTCTGTTGCCCGCGTCTGTTTTCACGCCCGCATCTAGCAGCCATGCTGGAGGATCGGGTCTGAAGCCAAAAGCCGTCAGTACAGCATCGGCTGGGAGAATTTTTTCCGTACCGGTCACAACTTCCGGTCGCCGCCTTCCCCGCTCATCCGGTTCACCCAGCCGGGTAGAGACAACCCTTACCCCGGCAACTTCTTTCCGGTTATTACCCACAAGGCCAAGCGGCTGCAGGTTCCAGAGGAAACGAACTCCCTCGTCCTCAGCATTCTTTGTTTCTCTCACAGATCCCGGCATATTGGCCCGGTCGCGCCGATAAACACAGCTTACCTCTGCTGCTCCCTGACGAATAGCGGTTCGCAGACAATCCATGGCAGTATCCCCACCCCCGAGAACGATGACTCTTTTCCCGCCCAGATCAATATAGGGATAGCGCAACCTGGACAACCCCATCAGCCTGTCCGTGTTGGCGATAAGATAGGAGAGAGCATCATGCTTTCCGAGCAAATCATCATTTTCAAGGAAGGCGGAAATCGGCGCAGAACAGCCAAGTCCCACGAAGACGGCATCAAAATCATCCAGCAGCTGTCGCAACTCAATATCGTCGCCCACTTCGCACTCCAACCTGAAGTTGATTCCCATGTCGGAAAAGATCCTGCGCCGCAGGCTCATGACGTTTTTTTCCAGCTTAAAGGCCGGAATACCGAAGGTCAGCAATCCGCCGATTTCCGGGTTGGCATCAAACACAACCGGCTCCACCCCGTTTCTGACCAGAACATCGGCACAGCTGAGCCCCGCCGGTCCCGCACCAATTACCGCAACTTTCTTCCCCGTCTTTGTCACCCGGGAAAGATCGGGTCGCCAGCCCCTGGCAAAAGCATTGTCAACAATATATTTTTCTATATTGCCGATTGTCACTGCCCCAAAGCCGTTAATGGTGCAGGCTCCTTCGCAGAGACGATCCTGGGGACAGACCCGACCGCAAACTTCCGGCAGACTGTTTGTCTGGTGACAGAGTTCGGCGGCTTCAAAAATTTTCCCGTCTGCTGCCAGTTTCAGCCAGTCCGGAATATAGTTATGGACAGGACATTTCCACTCGCAATAGGGATTGCCGCAATCAAGACACCGATCCGACTGCATCTTTACCTGGTGTTTTTTAAAAGGATCATAAATTTCCACAAATTCATGACGCCTCCTGGCCATCTTCTTCTTACGGGGATCAACGCGATCCACCTCAAGAAACTGAAACAGGTTCCGGTTCATTCCCACTCTCCTCTATTGTACAACCTGCAATGTTTCCCCGGGCGAATGTGTCCTGCGCCCCAGCAGAGACGAAAGCTCCGTGGTTTTCGGTTTCACCAGTTTAAAAAGTTCACAGTACTGTTCTTCAAAACGTTCCAGAATCTGTTCGGCCCTGCCGGAACCCGTCTCCTCCAGATGACGGGTGATTATTCCCCGAAGATGTTCCTGCAGCTGCTCCATCCCTTTCAAGGGAAGAATTTCAATCAATTCCCCGTTCACTCTGGAACTGAAAGCGTCGAACTCATCCAGGACATAACAGAAACCTCCGGTCATACCGGCTCCAAAATTGACACCGGTTTCTCCAAGGATGGTAACACTGCCACCCGTCATATATTCACAGCCGTTATCACCGATTCCCTCAATCACTGCCCCGGCTCCGGAATTCCTTACGCAGAACCGCTCCCCGGCACGTCCCGCACCATACAGCCATCCACCGGTTGCCCCGTAGAGACAGGTATTACCCATAATTACCGCCTCATGGCTCCTGTAGGAAACACCCGCTGGCGGACGGATAACCAGTTTGCCCCCGGCCATTCCCTTACCCACATAATCATTGGCATCACCGGTGAGCTTCATGTGCAACCCGCCGGCATTCCAGGCACCGAAACTCTGCCCGCAACTACCGGAGAGAGAGAGGGTGACAGGTGCATCCTCCATGCCCTTATTCCCGTGCAGGGCCGCAATCAGACCTGAAAGCGAGGCCCCCACGGCCCTATCCGTGTTACGCACGGAAAAATCGGCATTACCGCCACTTTTTTCTTTTACGACTTGAGTAAACTGTTCAACCAATTTCAAATTTAACTGACCCGGATCAACATGGCTGTTCAATTGCCCATGACAGACCTGCTCCCCTCTCCCATTGACAGGGGACAGGATACGGCCAAGCTTCAGTCCGCTACCGTCTTTTCCCGCCAGATCAACTTCCCGCAGCAGATCGACCCTGCCAATCAAGTCAATAAACCTGGTCACACCCAGTTGCGCCATGATTGTCCTGGTTTCTTCCACCAGGAACCGAAAATAATTCATCACCATCTCCGGCACACCTGCAAAATATTCCCTGCGCAGGGTTTCGTCCTGGGTGGCTATTCCCGTTGCGCAGTTATTGAGATGACAGATTCGCAGGAATTTGCAACCCAGGGAAATAAGAGGTCCTGTACCGAAACCAAAACTTTCCGCCCCGAGAATGGCCGCTTTGACAATGTCTGTTCCGGTTTTCAGCCCGCCATCGACCTGGAGGCGAACCCGATGTCTGAGACCATTTGCAACCAGGGCCTGCTGGGTCTCGGCCAGACCCAGCTCCCATGGACTGCCCGCATATTTAACCGATGTCAGCGGGCTGGCGCCGGTGCCGCCGTCGTATCCGGAAACAGTAATCATATCCGCATAGGCCTTGACCACACCGGTGGCAATTGTACCCACCCCCGGCTCGGAGACAAGTTTGACGCTGATCATCGCCTTTGGGTTCACCTGTTTCAGATCAAAAATAAGCTGGGCCAGATCCTCAATGGAATAAATATCATGATGGGGAGGAGGAGAAATCAGTGTTACCCCGGAATAGCGTAGCGAAGTGCTGCAATCCGTGGTGTTACCTTATGACCGGGCAACTGGCCCCCTTCGCCCGGTTTGGCTCCCTGGGCCATTTTTACCTGGATCACGTCAGCGTTCACCAGATATTGCGGGGTCACTCCAAAACGCCCCGATGCGACCTGTTTAATCCTTGAACGTCGCTCCGTACCGTTTCTGCCCGGATCTTCCCCTCCTTCACCGCTGTTGGAAAACGCCCCCAGCCTGTTCATTCCTATGGCCAGCGCTTCATGGGCCTCCGGCCCAGAGCCCCTATGGACATAGCGGCGGAATCAAAACGGGGATAAAAATTCTCCGCCGGTTCCACATCTTCAAGCGGGACAGGCTCGGCGGTACATTGCAACTGGAACAAATCCCGCAGGCATGAAGGTGGCCTGTCGGTCACTATGCCGGAATAGACCAGATAATCGCTGTATTCACCGCTGCGCACAGCCTTTTGCAGGGACTGTACCACATCGGGGTTATACATATGGTATTCTCCGCCATGGATATATTTGAACAGTCCCCCCCTCGGTAGCGGTCTGTACCGCCCTCGCCAGGCCCGCTCGGAAATCTGCTGCTGTCTCTTGTGGAAATCGTCAAAACAATCCCCGCTGATCCGACTGCACAATCCAGGGAAACAGGTATCGACAATTTTTTCCGACAGGCCAACCGCTTCAAAAAGGCGGGAGCATCTGTAGGAGGAAATAGTGGAGATACCCATTTTTGACAGGATCTTAAACAGTCCTTTCTCAATACCCAGACGATAATTTTTGACTGCCTCAGCAAGAGCCATCCCCGGAGAGCCCTGATCCACAAGCTGTGCCAGGGATTCATAAACAAGCCAGGGATAAACGGCCGTGGCACCCATACCGATCAAAACGGCAAAATGGTGCGGGTCACGGGCCGTGGCCGTTTCAACAATGATATTGGCGTCACAGCGCAGATTCTCTTCCACCAGCCGTTTCTGTACGACTCCAACGGCCAGGACAGCGGGCAGGGGCAGAGTTTTTTCCCCGATATTTCTGTCAGAAAGGACCAGAAGAACAGCCCCGTTTTTCACTCCGGCAACTGCCTTCTCTCCTGTTTCCGCCACAACCTCTTCAAGAGTTCTTTCACGATTATAATTGAGGTCAAGTACCACATGGCCGTAATGATCCCCGTCCAGCTCAAGGAGCTGGCACATATCACTGTAGACGAGAACCGGCGAGTCAAACAACACCCGGTAGGCATGTCCCCTTGCCTCGTCAAAAACATTCTGCTCCCGACCGACACAGGTAGCCAGGGACATGACATGTTTCTCACGCAGAGGGTCAATGGGCGGGTTGGTCACCTGGGCAAACATCTGTCGAAAATAATCATAAATAGACCGCTCTTTTTTCGACAGAACAGCCATGGGTACATCATCCCCCATGGAGGCAATGGGTTCCTGTGCCGTTTCCGCCAGGACCCGAACCACCTGCTCCAGCTCTTCATTGGTCAGGCCGAATATCTTCTGGGAAAGCAGGAGCTGATCATTATCAAGAGTCCTCCTGCCACTGCCCACCCTGTCTGAATCAAATTTTCTGAGACGCAGACAGCATTTTTCCATCCACTCCCTGTAGGGCTGGCGGGATCGAAGCTCCCTGTCAATAGCCCAGGAACTCCAGCGCTTGCCGGTCAGGGTGTCCACCACCAGCAGTTCACCGGGGCCGACCCGCCCTTTTTCCACCAGCTCATCCGGCGCAAAATCAAGAATACCCACTTCGGAAGCCAGGACAATCAAACCGTCCCTGGTCACCACGTAACGGGCCGGTCGCAGGCCATTACGATCAAGACCGCAGGCAGCAAAACGCCCGTCACTCATAACAATCCCGGCAGGCCCATCCCAGGGTTCCATGTGCATGGAATTGAAATCATAAAAAGCGCGCAGATCGTCATCCATATCCGGATGATTCTGCCAGGCAGGAGGAATGAGCAGCCTGAAGGCACGGAAAAGATCCATCCCCCCGGCCAGGAACAGTTCCAGCATATTGTCGAGGGCCGAAGAATCAGAACCGCTCTCATTTACAAACGGAGCAGCTTCAGCCATATCGGGAAGCAGGGGAGAGCGAAATTTATAGGACCTGGCCCGGACCCAGTGCCGGTTACCGCTGATGGTATTGATCTCGCCGTTATGGGCAAGGTAACGAAACGGCTGGGCCAGCGCCCAGCGGGGCAGGGTATTAGTGGAAAACCGCTGATGGAAAAGACAGATGGCCGACTCCATTCTCAGGTCGGCCAGATCGGGGTAAAAAAACGGCAGATCTTCTGGTCGACAGAGCCCTTTATAGACGATGACCAGATTTGACAGGCTGGCAATATAAAAGTCAGGATCATCCTTTATTCTCTTTTCTATCCGCCGCCGCACCATATAGAGACGCCGCTCAAAATCTTTTGATCCCCAGCCGAAAGGTGCATTAAAAACCACCTGGACAATGCGGGGCATATTGGCCGCCGCCACTGTTCCAAGCACTTCCGGATTGAGTGGAACCTCGCGCCAGCCGACAAGAGCCAGAGTCTCACGGCCCAGCTCTTCGTTGACCACGGTCTTTGCTCTTTCGGCCGCATCCACCTCGCGGCTGAGAAAAACCATACCGACACCGTAGCGCCCGCCAAGACTCCAGCCCTCTTCACCGGCAATGGCCTGGAAAAAACCATCCGGTTTCTGCAGCAGCAGACCGCAGCCGTCCCCGGTCCTTCCGTCAGCCGCGACTCCACCGCGATGGGTCATGCGGGCAAGGGCCGTGATGGCTGTACGGACCAGCTTATGGCTCGGCCTGCCATCCATCTGGGCCATGAGACCGAAACCACAGTTATCCTTCACCAGATGCGGATCAAAAAGCGCCATTCATTTCCTCCAGAATTCGGTTTTTGTCTATGTATTATCTGGTGTCTGTCCAGAAATGAGATTTTTTGTTCGAGATCAAGGAGCATAGAACAATAAAATGCCCAGCATATTAAGCATATGTGAGTATTTTTATTTTTCGTAGCGACGCAGAAATCGGGTAAAAAGACCATTTATGAACAGGCACTATCTGATTGCCCGGCATGATTAGAGACATACCTGACTGATCAGAATGATTTGGGCGGAACCTGTCAGATAAAGCGCTGCATCAGTTCGTCAATTACCATATCAATATTCTCAGGATTAACAGCATTGCGGGAACAGATGGCTGCCACCTGCCCCCGCAACTGACTGTCCACCATATCACTGACTCCCCTGAACATACCCATGCGACGGCCCACCTGGTAGATAATCTGATCTTCTTCGTCCATGGCCAGAAAATCCGCTACCATCCCCACCATTTTTTCCTTGTCCTCCGGGAACTGTCCTTCAAGATCTTCAAAGAGATTCAGGATGTGGTCGCTTTTTACTACAGAACTGATGCCATCAAGCTTTTTCAGGAAAAGATGCAGTTCTTTTGCAATCTCAAGGCCGTTTAATTTTTCAAACCTCCCCTCTCTGTACTCTTTGTACAGCTCAATATGTTCAGGCAGGGCAAGGGTACGCAGACGGATAAAGTCGGGGTTAATCCGGTTCAGGACATCCGCCGTCTCCGTGGCATGCTCTTTTGAAAGCTGCCGTCCGCCAAGTCCCGGCATGACATATTCTGAAAGTTCCATACCCGCCTTCTTCACTTTCAAACCCGCCTTAATATGGGTCTTTTTATCCACACCTTTTTTTACCAGGGCAAGTACCCGGTCACTGCCGGACTCCATGCCGATATGGATGCGGTCAAGGCCTGCTCTCCTGATACCGGCAAGATCTTCATCGCTGATCCTGGCAATGGTATGGGACCTGGCATAGGAAGTTATCCGTTCCACATGGGGGAAACAGTCTTTCAGCCGGTTGAGAATGGTAATGAGACGATGCGGTTTGATGATCAGGCTGTTTGCATCCTGGAGAAAAATGGAGCGCATGCCGTTCATGGCCCAGTGCAGGCCTGCGTTCAGCGCTGTCCGGTCAACCCCTTCCTCCCTTTCCATTACCTGTCGGATATCCGCGGGAAGTATTTTACCCGTCCTGGCGCTCCGCTCCCTGATAAACTGTACACACCGATATACTCTTTCAATATCCTCAAGGACATGTTTTACCGGCCGCAATGAAAATTCCGCCCCTTTGTACACAGGACAGAATGTGCATCGGTTCCAGGGGCAGTTCCGGGTGATGCGGATAAGGAGGCTGCCCGCTTCGCTGGGAGGCCTGATCGGGCCCTGCTCAAATCCCCTGTAATCTTCGTCTCTATTTTGCTTCACAGTCATACTGTTCCTTTACTGGAGAAATAAAAAAATATTTCATCATATCATTAATACTGGACTTGATTCTCACACTGTGATAAAGAATAACAACGTTGCGCTCAGAGTGCAAAAATGCAGAGAAATCAGTCTTGAAATACAGCGTCGGGGAGTGGCTCAGTCTGGTAGAGCACATCGTTCGGGACGATGGGGTCGGAGGTTCAAATCCTCTCTTCCCGACCATTTTCATACAGAGGGGATTGCGAAAAACTGTCGCAATCCCCTTTATTATTTCCAAATAGCTGGTAAAAACGTAAGTGATCAGGGGCACAGCATATTCGCACGGTCGCGACTGGCCGCATAGAGGGGCTATAGCAACCAGTCACGCCTGCACGAATCTGCAGCACCCCAGATCACTTACAGGTTTTTATTTTTGTGTGGATGAAAAAACACAGAGTTACAAATCCTGTGACCAGTTACTTAAAAACTGGTATTCTGTACTTTCCTTGTTCCCCAAAGCGGAACATTTTTACACTATGCCCACTCTTATGAAAAATTCAACAGGTTCAAAAATATTTGCCATCGGCGATATTCACGGATGCAATGATAAACTCGTCACGCTCCTGAAACGACTTCCGTTCGACAAAACAAGAGATACCATTATCTTTCTCGGGACTACCTCAATCGTGGAAGAGAGAGCCGAAAGGTTATTGACACCCTTCTCGAGCTTGAAAAAGAGTGCAGAAACATCATATTTCTGCGGGGAAACCATGAACAGGAACTGCTCAGCTACAGTGAAACCGGGGACGTGGAAACATTACGGCTACTGCGCAAAATAGGAGTTGATGCCACAACCGAAAGCTACAATGTATCCGCCCGCAGGTTGCAGGGGCTTGCCTGTTTTCCTCCGGAACATCAGCAGTTTCTACTGAATCTGCAATTCTGCCATATTACCGACAACTATATTTTTACCCATGCGGATTTCCATGAGGAACTGCTTATTCCGCCTCAGAAAACCACTGACACAGCAGCCTACTGCTACAATATGGAGGCCCGGCTGCTCTCAAGCAGACGCCTGATAGAAAAACAACCAACCAACCTGGACAGGGTAATTGTTTTCGGCCATATTCCTTTCGAACTTCCCCTGGTCACTCCCGACCGGATAGGAATAGATACGGGGGCTGTCTACGGAAACGTTCTGACCGCGCTGGAACTGCCAACCATGTGTTTTCACCATGCCTGACCTGGAGGCTTCCCAGGAGCTTGTCCGGGACTTCAGGGATTACCCGAGTCCATACATCTTTATCTTTCTCCAGAGAGTTGTCCTTGGGATATCAAGTATTTCGGCTGCCCGACTCCTGTTGTAACCGGTACTTTCCAGCACTGTCTTGATATAACGCCGCTCCATTTCAGCAAGAGAGGTCAGGCCATCACCCTCCAGGGTATCAAAGTCAAACTTCTGCAGGTCCCGGGGAAGGTCGTTGATGGTAATCTCTTCACCTCCGGTTAAGGCCACGGCGCGCTCTATTATGTTTTCCAGCTCACGGACATTTCCGGGATAACTGTAGTGAGTCAGGATATGCAATGCCTCTTTTTCCACACTGGAAACCTGCTTGTGAAAGGCCAGACAGTATTTCTGAATAAAATGGTTTACCAGAAGAGGAATATCTTCCCGCCTTTCCGCCAGCTGCGGGACATTCAGGGAAACAACGTTGAGACGGAAAAAAAGATCTTCCCGGAAAAGCCCCTCTTCCACTTCTTTCTTCAGATCTTTATTGGTTGCGGCAATAATCCTGATATCCAGATCTATAAGATCCGTTCCTCCCACCCTGAATATCTTTCTCTCCTGAATCACATGAAGCAATTTGACCTGCATGGACAGAGGCATTTCACCTATTTCATCCAGGAATACGGTACCGCCTGATGCCGATTCAAGCAGGCCGATCTTGACAGCGGTTGCCCCGGTAAATGCCCCCCGTTCATGACCAAACAGTTCACTGCTGATCAGTTCATCTGTGAACCCGCCACAGTTAAAGGAAACAAAAGCCCTGTCTTTTCTTGAGCTTAACTGATGTATCGCCTTGGCCACCAGGGCTTTACCCGTACCACTGCCACCCTGGACCAGGACATTACAGTCCACATTGGCGACCTTGTTAATCATCGAAAAGAGTTCCTGAATGGCCGGGCTGTTACCCACGATGGAAGTGAGCCCCGACCCGCTTTTGAGTGCCTCACGAAGCCTGCGATTTTCGGCACGCATACTGATCTTATCCCTGGCATTCTGTGCCCAGAGACGAATATCCGAAAGGTTGACAGGTTTGGCGATATAGTGATACGCACCTTTCCTGATAGCCTCAACCGCTGTTTCCACACTCTTATATCCGGTGATGATAATGACTTCTGTTTCGCTGCAATACTGTTTTATTCTTACAAGAATCTCCAGTCCGTCCTGGTCCGGCAGGTTCATATCAAGAAAGACGATATCAAACCGTTTCTGTTTCATTCGCTCAAGAAACGAACGACCGGTCACAAAAGCCTCCACCGAAAACTCGTCTTTTCCCAGGGCCTTGGCAAGACGCCTGCAGACAATTTCCTCATCATCAACAATGGCGAGTTTGTATTTCACGCGGCACTCCAATTGACAAAATCTTTCGGAATGGTGGGAAGAAGCACCGTGAACCTTGCTCCCTGGCCCTGTTCACTCTCCACCTCAACACGCCCCCGTGCTGTTTGACTATGGAGTAGCAGACGGCAAGACCGAGACCGGTTCCCTCCCCTGTCACCTTCGTTGTATAAAAAGGCTCAAACAGTTTGTGCTGCACCTCTTTTGCAATCCCTTCCCCATTATCTTCGACTACAAATGCCAGAAAACCTGACATTGTAGAAAAATTAACGGACAGCCGAACCTCTCCCCCTTGGAAGTTGCCTGGACAGCATTCATCAATAGATTAAAAAACACCTGCTGCAGCTTTCTTAAACTCCCCTTTACCATGGGAAGATTTGCCGGAACAGAAATCTTGAGATCAATACCGGATAACTTAACCTGGTTTTTTATAAGATTAACCGTACTGTGAATGATTTCCTCCGGGACAACTCCTTAAAAACAGATTTTCCTGCATGGGAAAAGTCAAGGAGATTTCTTACAATATCGGCCACCCGCTCCGTCTGCTCAATAATATCCTGCAGCAACTCCATACCATAATCATCAAGGGTTTCCGCAAACTCCTCATGAAAGCTTTCAGCAGTCAGGGCAATATTATTGATGGGATTATTTAATTCGTGCGCAATACCCGCAGTAAATGTTCCAATGGCCGCAAGTTTTCTTGCCTGCAGCAGATCTTCCTGATGCTCCTTCAGCTCGCGGGCCATACGGTTGAAGGCATCAATCAATCCCGATATTTCTTCCAGGCTTTCACCCTTGTAGCGAATCGGCGAAAAATCACCATGCCCGACAAGTTCAGTGGTTCGCCTGACAATATCAAGTGGTTTAAGCAGACCGTTGGAGACCATCCTGAACCCTAGAATCATCACCGAGAGGAGAATAACCATGAAAACAAAGGGAAGAACCAGAGTGCGGACAATGGCGACATGGATATGTTTCCGTTTCAGTTCCCTGAACCTGACCGCATCCTCCGTGAGAGCTTTTCCTTCATCCCGCAGCCTGTCCATCACATCCCGCCGCCCCTTTTCCAGCAACGAGACAAGTTTTTTATAGTTCTGCAATGACTGCCGAAAAACGATTACCTGCTCCTCTCCCTCAAGAACACTGAGATCATCGGACAACAAGTGAAATACTTTATCGATACGTCCGAGATAAACCCTGCTGATCACCAGGTTTTTTTCATCACCATCAATCTGAAAGTTTTTTTCAAACCGCCGCAATTCAAGAATATCATCCACCAGGTCATCATATGATTCACCCAGGTAGAGACGGGCCTTTATCACAGAAAGATTGTAGAAATTCAAGACAGCCAGAACACCTATTGAAAGAAAAGTAAAAGCAAATCCCACAAAGATTTTTCCCTTGATGGAATTCCATCTCAGTTTTCCAGCTGCAGATTGCCCGAGAGTTGAAAAAAACGGTATAGGTCGACGGCCCATCCAAGCCCCCTTTTTCGAATATACAGAATTTCATTTTGAAACAATTTCAACAGACTCTACCAGAATGCGTTTCAATTTGAAATAGTCAAATGAATGAGGCTTCATTTATTTATTGCAACCGACAGGCATTTTTTCTACTTCTTTTTTGTCGCTGTTCAGTTATATTTCTTTTGCTTTACAATAAAATTTAATAGACTTCGAAACACTTCAGCAGACCATTTCCATACTGACAAAGAGACTGACAACCTGACAAGCCTCAACAGACAACAAAAATTAAATTGCTAACTTCTGGATTTCAGGTAATAAATAATTTCATTAAACACTTTCCTGGTACTGATTTTGCTACAACTGCACCAGGGAGAAAATGTATGGAAAAAATACTTGTGGCCATAGACAACAGACACAGGGCGTGGGAGGCACTTTCCCACGCCTGTTCACTGGTAAAACGTATCGATGCCGAACTCTATGTCCTGCTGGTGCTCTCCCCTGGACACAAAGATCGCGCACTTGCCGATATTGAGACTGAAATAAAAAAACGACTTGAACTGATTATAGAAAAAGCAAAAAGCGAAAATATTATAATTAATTTTTATCTGGTGGAGGGAAACTATGAACAGGAAATTATGACTTTTATTGAGCATAACAAAATCACCTTACTGACACACGAGGCAAACGAGAAAGACAAGGACGCGAGGATCCGGGACACCCGTTTTTTACGCTGTCTTCGATCTCAATTGTCCTGCGCAGTGGAAATTGTTGTTCCAAAAACAAAACCGATTTGACTGGACAAATAGAGGCTCCTGCCTTTATTCCCTCAGTCATTGCTGCACTTTTGCTACAGCGACAACACTGTTTTACTGTTATGAAAGTAACAGCGGCGGCTGAAAGACCAGCCGTTTCGATGGCTTTCATAAGAAAATTAATTATTTTGAGAGGATTATATGGGCTTATCAATGCATCTTTATCTTCCTATCGCCGGAAATGCAGTGAACTTACTGGTCATTGTCGGTCTCGGGGGATTTGTCGGCCTGCTTTCAGGGATATTTGGAGTGGGTGGCGGTTTTCTCATGACCCCCCTGTTAATCATGATGGGGCTTCCCCCGACTGTTGCGGCTGCTTCTGATTCCAATCAGATTGTGGCTGCCTCCACATCAGGCACCCTCGCCCACTTTCGCCTGGGAAATGTGGATTTCAAGATGGGTTTTCTTCTGCTGATCGGAGGAATTGTCGGTGGCACCCTTGGAGTTCAGGTTATCAAGGTTTTGAGAGCCCTGGGAAATGCGGACTTTCTAATCAGTATCACCTACGTTCTGATGCTGGGTTTTGTCGGCGGATACATGTTTCTTGAGAGTCTCCAGGCCATGCGAAAAACCTCACAACCGGCTGCACAGACCACTCCAGATGCGTCACGGAAAAAAGAATCCACCTACGCGAGAATAGTCAACAGCCTGCCGTTCCAGATGGACTTTGTTCGCTCCGGTGTGCGAATTTCCGCAATTCTTCCCCTGGTTCTGGGCACATTCGTCGGAATCCTGGCTGCCATCATGGGTGTCGGGGGTGGATTTATCATGGTTCCCGTTATGGTTTACCTACTTCGCATGCCGATGCATGTCGTTGTAGGAACCAGTCTTTTCCAGATCCTGTTTACCTGTATTAATGTTACAATCATGCAGGCTTCGCAAAATCATACGGTTGATTTCATTCTTGCCCTCCTGCTGCTCATCGGATCATCGGTCGGCGCCCAGGTGGGTACAAAAATAGGGAAAAAACTGGACGGTGAGCAACTCAAAATCCTGCTGGCTTCACTGGTACTCCTGGTGATGTTCAAAATGCTTTACCAGCTGCTGGTACAACCGGATATCCTTCTTGCCTACATGGGAGGACATTAAAATGCGGACCTACTCTTTCAAGCTTATACTTCTCTTAATACTTGCAGCACTCCCGTTGACACAACTTTCCGCCATGGCCGACGAGAATATCACCATCTCCGTCTCCCCCTCTCCTCTCCTGATAGGGGCACAATACAACGGAGCTGACCTGACGGTAAAAGGCACCATCCCGGCCGGCAGTGATGTGGTTATCCGCTTTACGGGGGAACCCGAAGAATTACACCTCAGGGAAAAGGGCAAGGCCTTTAACCTCCTCTGGATGAACGTGGGCACGGTTACATTTGACAATGTACCGAAAGTATTGCTCATTGAAACATCCCGCCCGTTTGAGGAACTTGGCCCGGAAGCAAAAACTCTCCAACTGGACTCTCTCCATAATACTGTGGAAGTTACAAAACCGGCGAGTTCTGAGGATATTGATCTTGTTCATGAACTTTTACTCTTAAAAAAGGAGGAATCCCTGTATAGTGAAAAGATCGGAGGAATCGTTCTGGGTCCTGATTCAGGACCAACACGAACATTCACAGCCACACTGAAACTCCCTTCCGCACTGGCTCCCGGTGAGTACCAGGTGGAGGCTACTGCATTCCGGGATGGCAAACTCGTTGCAGACAGCAGGGTCGACATGGAAGCCAGGCTGGACGGTTTTCCGCTCTGGCTCAGCAATATGGCATTTAACAACAGCCTCCTCTATGGAATCCTGGCGGTAGTAATCGCCATTTTCAGTGGCCTTGTTATCGGGCTTATCTTTCAGAGCAAGGGGGCACATTAACAACCACAGGGACTACATATGTACCGCAGCCTCAAAAACATACTCGTCGCCTGCCTGAAAAGAAACAGGGAGTTACCCGTCGCACGTTTCCTTGAGAAATTTCAGGTCATTCTGGAAAAAAGCAATGAAACGCTGCACCTGATGTCCGACATGAATGACAAACTGGGGGGAGAGTATGTTTTTGATCTGCACTATATTGAAGAATCAGCTGAAAAGCTTGACGATCTACTGCTGAAAATCATCTCTGAAATAAAAATTATCACACATCATCACACCCTTGATCTTTTCCCCGCATTTGAACGTATTCAACATACCATCCAGGAAGAACTTGCGGGAAAACACGTCCTGACCTCCGAGGCAATGGTTCTCCCTCTCCACGAGGTAACCGACTGGCAGAGGGACCTGGTCGGCGGCAAAATGGAAAGACTTGCCGGCCTTTCAAACCATCTCGGTCTGCGGATTCCTGACGGCTTTGTCATCACCACCCAGGCCTTTTTTCAACACCTGCAGCACAGCGATCTGGAGAATGTGATTGAGGAAGCAAAATATCGCCTGGATAAAAATGACGAAGACGGCTGGCGCAGGCTTGCCAGAACAATGAGAAAACAGATTACCGACACCCCTCTTCCCAGAAAACTCGTCACCAGGATCCACCAGGAATACGACGCTCTCATGGAACGAACAAACCGGAACAATCTGCGTGTCGCCATGAGAAGCAGTGCCTGGGGGAGGGTGGCAAGGCAAGTTTTGCGGGGCTCTACGACACACAACTGAACCTGACCCGGGATCAGCTCATCGACGGCTATCTGCAGATCATAGCCAGTGCCTATTCTTTCAAGGCACTGCAGTACAGATTCAGCAAAGGATACGGAGAACAGGAGGTGGCCATGGCTGTCGCCTGCCAGGTCATGACCGACAGTACGGCAAGTGGCGTACTGCACACCTATATTTCTCACAAGTCAAGGGGAGCAATACATATCAACTCCATGTGGGGCTACTGCTCCGGTATCATGGAAGGCAGCCAGCCGGCGGACACCATTATTCTTGACCGGGAGCCACCCTACCCCGTTCTTTTCCAGAAAATTGCCGACAAGCAGCAGCAACTGAAACCCGATACAAAGGGAAAAATGGCCTGGCAACCCCTTTCCGGAAAACAACATAACATCCTCAGCCTGACGGAGGAACAGCAGACAACTCTCGCCCAGACCGCCAAAAGCATCGAGAGATACTACAAACGGCCCCAGGAAATCGAATGGACATTCGAGCATAACGGCCAACTGTCAATTCTCCAGACCCGTGATTCTCCTGTCGAGGAAACTCCGGCAGGGGAACAGCCTTTTCCTGTCAATATAACGCGTGATGCGGAAATAATCTTCTCCGGCCAGGGGGTCACTGTCCAGCGTGGCATTGCCATTGGTAAAATTTTCGTCATCGACGAAAAAAATGACCTCAACGATTTCCCCCATGGAGCAATTCTGCTGACCCGGCATGCATCTCCGCGCTTTGCCGCCATTATGCATAAAACGAGAGGGATCATCACTGACATCGGCTCTGCTTCCGGACATATGTCCACCCTCGCCCATGAATTTCGCGTACCCACGGTTGTCGACACAAAAATAGCCACTCAACAGTTGAAACATGGGGATGAAATCACCCTGGACGCCACCCAGAACATTGTCTACCGTGGAAAGATTACTGAGCTTGATCGATTTGAACTGACGGTTGAAGATGTATTTGAAGACTCATCGGAATATCGTCTGCTGCGCCGTCTGCTCAATCACATTTATCCCATTACCATTCTTGAGCCACAGCTCGACAAAATAACATCAGCTTCATGTAAGACATACCACGATATCATAACCGTAACGCATAAGCTGGCTATTGAAGAAATAGTCCACCTCAGTGAAAAACACGCTACCCAGAGCTTTCCGCCGCCAAAACAGATGAAAACGACAATTCCCCTGGGTCTTATGATCATTGACGCCGGAAAAGGTACAACCTGCTCATTGACGGACAGGTATATCACGCTCGAACAGATCGTCTCACGACCTCTCCGGGATTTCTGGCAGGGTCTGGAAGAATCCGGAATGTGGAGGAATGATCCCGTTTCCGTTGACATGGGAAGCTTCATGTCCAGTATGACCAGAACCACGTCTCTTTCGGCATCAGAAAAAGTAGGCAGAAATCTTGCCGTAATCCTGGACAACTACATGAACCTCAGTATTCAGCTCGGGTATCATTCAACATCCATTGAAGCCTTTATGGCTGAGAACATAAATGACAATACCATCTATTTCAAATTCTTCGGTGGTGCCACGGAATTCATTCGCCGGGCAAGACGGACGCTTTTTATCACCAATGTACTGAGACACTATGATTTTATGGTGGAAATCCAGGGGGATCTCGTGGCCGGGAGGGTCAAAAAACTGTCCATTGACCGCATGTCCCGCCGTATGATGATTCTTGGGGCCTTGTCGGCTATACTCGCCAACTGGACGCCCTTATGAATTCAGACGATGATGTGCTGCACCATACCCGATATTTTATTGAAACCATAGAACGTATGGAATCTGGAGAGGGAAAATGACCAACCGGCAAACAGGAGCGGGCACCAGCTTGAGCATTATTATCCTCGACGATGAACCCATTGTCTGCAAGAGACTGAAACCCACACTGCAACGCAAGGGATACGAAGTCGAAACATTTTCCGACGGTCCCGAGGCTCTTGCCCGACTGGAAGAACGGGTATTTGACATAGTCATTACAGACCTGAAAATGGGGACAATTGACGGTATGCATGTCCTTGAAAAGGTTAAGGCTGCTCATCCGGACACCCAGGTTATCATCATTTCCGGATTTGCCACCCTGGAGACCGCCAAAGAATCATTTAGAAAAGGGGCTTTTGATTTTGTCGCCAAACCGTTCAAGATCAATGAAATTCTGGAATGCGTGAAACGCATTGAAGACAACCGGAACAAAGGAAAAAACTAATGTGGCTGCAACACCTGTTTAAAAAACAACGTTCCACCGAAACAACACCGGCGGAAATAAATATCTGGCACCTGAAATCGCTCTTTAATAATTTCAGGAAGATATTGCATCTGAACAACCGTATTCTCGAGAATATGGCACGGATGGAACAATCCCTCGGCGGTGAATATATCTTTGAAAAATCATTTCTGGAAAAAACGGTTCGGGTCATCGCCTCTGATGTGCATCACGTAACCTACAATCTCAATGCCCTGACCGAAAATGCCTATGTCCCCCTTTATGACAGGTACCAGGAGATCCGGATGATTCTGGATGACATCCTCTCCGGAAACACCAGGGCCCTGGCCTGCCCCCCCGTGCTTCAACTCCAGGAGATCGGCTGGGAAATGGAGCCGCTCGTGGGCATAGACCTGGTCTGCCTGGCTGAGCTGCGGCTTCACCCGGGTATTCAGGCGGGAATCGGATTCATAATCACGGCAGAAGGCACCCAGGCACTTATTTCAGATGAAAAATCAGCAAATCATATTTCCAGATCAGACGTCAATTTCGGTATTGAAGAACAGTTCGGCAGGCTTTTTCTGGAAGAAAGCAGCCGACGTATATCCGTCACCGCAACACAGATCAATGATGACATAGGTCTGACAAAAGACCTGGGCTCCTTTTTTATTGAACCGTCCCCGGACCACAGCCAACTGCTGGTACTTGACAACAGCTCCTCCTCCCTGGAAAAGAAAGAGCTCTTTGCCCAACCGGTGACCCAGGGAAAAATGGACAAAACAACAATTGCAGAATATGCCGAACCGATCCCAATTCAAAATTATATAGACTGTCTCCAATGGATCGTACAGACCGTCGACCCAGGACACTGTGATACGGATGAGGCACCTGTTCCCTTTGCAGTGTTTATCAGGCCTTCGCCGCCCTTTACCATGCATGGAACTCTGAAAACCAGAGCAAGCAGTTCAGAAACCACAATCCCTGCGCTTTCAATAACCTCGCATCTGAAAGGTCAACCGGAATCGGGGGATTCCTATCTTTTAAGCCGGACCTTTCCTTTTAATCCCGTCCGCTCGGAAATAGTGACAAAATACCAGTCTTCCAGTTTTCCCGACGGAAATAGTGCTACCGATCATTCGGCCGACAACGGTAATTTTCGCCGGGGATCAGCCATAATCGGCAACAGCGATCTGAAGATGTTTGCCGAAACGGCCATGACCCTTGAGAGAATAATGGGTGTGCCCATTCGGCTCCACTGGGAATGTCTTGCTGATGGCACATTTATCTTTACCCGCCTCTTTCCCTACCTGGAAACCTCGGAAGAACCGACAGCCCTGGAACTTCAGGAGGAACAGCAGAGTGCTGAACTTCTCTGCCTGGGAACACAGATTGTCCAGGAGGGTGTTGCTGCCGGTCATGTCTTCCATGTTACCAACGAGACCGCACTGGAAGATTTTCCACCAGGGGCCGTAGCTGTGGCCCGAACCGCAACGCCCGAACTGACCCCTATTCTCCAACGTGCATCAGCAATTTTAACTGAGTACGGTAATGTCACCGGGCATCTGGCCACCGTGGCGAGAGAAATCAGTCTCCCGGCGGTTTTCGGTATCCCCGATGTCCTTACCATGCTCCCGGAAGGTGAGGAAATCACGGTGGATGCGGGTCAGCTCAAAATCTATAAAGGAACCCTCAACACCCTTTTACGGGTCGGCAGCAGAAAGATGAACCTTTCCCCCGCAGATCCCGAATACAGGATCCTTCGCCGTCTTTTACGTTTTATAATGCCCCTGCACCTCACCAACCCGGAAACCCCGAACTTCTGTGTGGAAGGATGCAAGAGTTTCCATGATATCATCCACTTCTGCCATGAAAAATCAGTTGATGAACTGGCCCACTTCCAGGAGCGCCATCCCGGTCTCGGCTCTATCCGCACCAAGAGAATGCGTCTTGACATTCCCATGGATATTCGTGTCCTGGATATCGGAGAGGGAGTGAATGAGCAGTTTGAAAAAGATCCTGTGGTTGAAAATATCAGGCAAGGACCATTTGCCGTATTTCTGGAAGGTCTCCTCAACCCGGATGCCTGGGAAAACGACCTCCCTTCCCTCGGCCTGCGCGATATCATCTCCAGCATGCCCCGTACAATGAATATCATGTCGCCCACAGCCGCCGAAAATTTTGGTGAGAACCTGGCAATAGTAGACCACGATTATATGAACCTCAGCCTCCGTCTTGGTTATCATTTCAGTGTCATTGATGCTCATATCGGCGATGACATGCATCGTAATTATGTCTATTTCCGTTTCTCGGGCGGACTGGCAAATCCGGACAGGCGCGCCCGCAGAGCACAGTTTATCTGCAATGTGTTGCGTGACATGAACTTCAAGGTCTCCCTCAAGAGCGATCTTGTGGTGGGAAGACTGAAATTTGAGGAGACACTCCTGCTGAAGTCATCTCTTTACGTTCTGGGTGCACTTACAACCTTCTCCCGTCAGCGCGATACCAGTCTCTATTCCGACAATGAAACAAATATCCTCTATGAGTTTTTTGATAAAACCTTTTTAAGCCATTTTCATGAAACAGCGAAGGAAGGACGACGGGCAATCGCACCACCCAGAGAAGTTTAATAACAGGAAACACCTTGCCCACAGCGGAGATCAATATGTTCAAACGACTTTTACAATACTATACAGACCGAAAACAGAACAGGGAGCGAATTGCCCTGGAAGAACTCAAGGCCCGTTATCACACCTTCCGGATTTTTCTTGAAAACAACGGCAGGGCCCTGGAACTGATTACCGGAATTGATGCCAACCTGATCCGTGGAGAAGAACGGGACATCCGCAAGGCCACCGATGAGCTCCTGGGGATTATTTCTGAACTGATAGACGGCTTAAACCTCCTTTCAGATTCATCGTACACATATCTCTATCCCATGCATGGACAGTTGAGTGAAAAACTGTTTGCTGCTCTTAAGGAACTCGCAGATCTTCCGGGTGATCGAAACTACTGTATCCCCCTGGACGAACTCGAAACGGAATCCTATCTCTATACTGGCAGAAAAGCGGCAAATCTGGCACAGTTACGAAAAATTGCCCTGCCGGTACCCAACGGTTATGTTTGCACAACCCATGCCTGCAAGGATTTTCTGGGTACTAATGATCTCGCATCTGAAATCCGCCATCTTCTCAGGGGAGTCGAACAGGGACAAATGGATGTGGCCACGGCCTCAAACAAGATCAGGCAGCAGATCCGGCAAACCGCCCTACCCGAAGAAATCGCCTCAGCCCTGGCCGATTCCTATGATCTGCTGAAAGAAAGTGAACGTGAGACAAGTAACAGTGACAATACTTTCGCCATATCGGTCCGCTCCAGTGGTGTCAGTGAAGACAGTATTGAACACTCGTTTGCCGGACAGTTCGCTTCCATTCTCAACGTCATTGGGCACCAGTCTCTTTACGATGCCTACAAACAGGTGATTGCCAGCGGCTTCAGTGAAAGAGCCATCTCCTACCGGATGAATGCAGGTCTTTCTCCAGTTGATTTCAACCTGGCGGTCCTCTGCCAGGTCATGGTTCCCGCCAAATGTGCGGGAGTCATGTTCACCGTAGACCCGTCGGACCCTTCCAGCAACAGAATGCTCATCAGCGCAGTCCCGGGACTGGGAACACTGGCCGTGGAAGGCTCTGCCCCCGCTGATCTGTACAGACCGCTACGTCCGGCTCAATTTCGATCTGATTTAGAAGAGGAGATCAAACCATTTCCTTCCGGAATTATCAGTGAAGACCGCGCCGCTCAACTGATGGATGGTGCACAGATAAACACTAAAACAATACGGGAAGTAGCAACGCCCTCGGGTGGGATCCATCAGGAAACCCTGTCGGAAGAGGAAGCACAGGCATCCCTTCTGACTCTTCAGGAACTGGGAAAACTGGTTGACTACGGGGAGCTGATAGAAAGCCTCGAGGGAAGGGGGCAGGATATTGAATGGGCGTGCTCCGAAAAAACCGGGATTTCCATTCTCCAGGCGCGTCCTTTACGCCTGACTGCGAAAGGGAGCCGCAAACGCAGACAGCAGGACGAATCTGAACCTCTTTTGACAGGAATCTGTGCCTCTTCCGGGAAAACCACAGGCCAGGTCCAGTTGATCAATTCTTCCGTAGACCTGGCCAAACTTACCTATGGCAGCAACAACGATCTGGATAAGGTTCCCTGCATTCTTGTCCTTTCCCAGTCCATTGTTGATGCGGCCAGCCTGATCCCGAAATGTGCCGGAACAATTGTCGACATAGGGAACCCCACAGACCATCTTTCCTGTATCGCCAGAGAACAGGGTGTTCCCATGATTACCGGAGCGGAAAAGGGCTCATCAACCCTGAAAAACGGCCAGTGGATAATTCTTGATGCCGATTCAGGTGTGGTAAGAGAAGCTGGTCCTTCTCTCCAGGATGCCGCAATCAAAGCCCACATCAAACGTCACGGGAAGCGACCGGGACGTCGCCCGGGAACTGGAGGACAAGCTGATGAAAACACGAAAAAAACCATATCTCCGGAACGGGAAAAACTACGGAACATGATTGTACCCCTGAACCTGACGGATACATACGGCGCCACATTCTCCCATCTTGAGTGCCGCTCATTCCATGATATGATCAGGTTCACCCATGAAATGGCAGTTCTTTCCATGTTCAACACCGGGGACATGATTATGGACTATGCCGGCGGTATGCTGCACCCCCTTGAAATAGGGGTTCCCTTTTCGTTTCTGGTCATCGATGTGGGCGGCGGTATCAGAAGAGACAAGAAGAGTTCCCTCCTGAAGCAACTGGCTATTCATAAACCGCTGAGCACAGACGATGTCCTCTCCGTTCCCCTGCTCGCCCTCTGCGAAGGACTCACAACCCCAGGACTTTCCTGGCATACAGAACCGGATGCCGGAGCCATGGCTGATGTTTTTTCCCGTGGTATGTTTGATAAACGTGGGGCCCGTCCACTGGGGTCATTCAATTATGCTCTAGCCGCCCGTGACTACCTCAATCTTAACGCCAGGGTCGAATTTCACTTTGCAATGCTGGATGCCATCTGTGGCAGGGACACCCATGCAAATTACATCCGTTTCCGTTTCAAAGGAGGCGGTGCCGGCATGGAAAGAAGTCATCGGCGGGCCCTCTTTCTGCAGATTATCCTGGAGCATAATGGTTTTTATACCACGGTAGTGGGTGATCTCGTAACAGCCTCCCTGACCGGTGCCTCCAAACAGACTGTCTATGAGCAATTGATCATGCTGGGTCGGCTCTTCGGGTTCAGTCGTTTTCTCGATGGAATCATGACAGACGACAACAGTCCACACCTGCTGGCCAATGCCTTCCTGGAAGGGAAATACGATACAAGGGAAATAGCCGCTGCATCTCTGGAACAACTGAATTCATGAAAAATGCGGGTTAGAGCTCAAATAAAAACGGCAGACAAACCAATAAAACAACAGTAAACAGGACAGTGGCCCCGAAGCCCGCTCTGATATAGTCTTTTGTTCGATACCCTCCCGGGCGCATAATAAGAGCATTGACCTGGTGCGTTGGCAGAATAAATGTGTTGGAAGCGGAGATAGCGACAACGACAGCTGCAGCAATCGGGTTCGTTCCGGCATCAGCAGCCAGGTTCATGGCCAGTGGTATCATGAGGACTGTTCCCCCGACGTTTGAGGCTACAAGAGAAAAAAAGGAAGTGAGAATCGCCACAACCCCCATCACCACCATGGGAGACGGCACTCCTGTAAAGGTAAGGACCTGATTGGCAATATAAGCTGCCGCTCCGGTTTTCTCAAAAGCGGTCCCGAGAGGGATAAGCCCGGCCAGCAAAAAAACCGTTCGCCAGTCAACGGCCTCATAGGCTCGATCCGCCCTGATAATCCTGGTGATGATCACCCCGAGAGCTCCAGTCAGAAGAGCTATCGACAGTTTGATCTCAAAACTCAATGCCAGGATCATGGACAGAAAGAGGAAAAAAACCGCACACCTTGAGCGCTCCGGCTTCAATCTTTCCCCGTAAATATCACCAATCAGGGCAATATCCATTTTCTGCCGCAGAAGCTCAAACTGCTGCCATGGACCCTGGAGGAGGATAGTATCCCCCTGCCTGAGCTTGGTGACATTGATGTCTTTAAGAATTATGTGCTCACCACGAACAATGGCAAGCGGGTTCACCCGGTAAAGAGCACGGAACCTGAGTTCTTCCATGGTATGCTGGCTCAAATTGGAATGGGGAATGACCACACCTTCCATAACCCCGGTTTCCTCAGGAGAGTTTTCCTTCTCAAAGACTTCAAACTCCGGCTTGATGCGCCAGCCATGGTCTTCGGCAACACGCTTGATCCGCTCTTCCGAGCTGATAATCCAGAGTACATCTCCAGGCTCCACGAGGGAGTGCTTTTTCGGAGCAAGGTTTTTCACAAAACTTTCACTTTTTGCAATACCGACGACGGTGATTTCATATTTGGGTCTGAGCTCCAGCTCCCCAAGAGTCTGGGCCGGGAAATATACTGGCACCTCCAGTTCATAACCATGCCCCACCACATCGCCATAAATATCCTGAAGCCGTTTTTCAGGACCGATATCTTCATGAACACAGGTCTCCGAAGGCAGCAGTTTCACACCAAAAAAATAAAAATAGAGCAACATGGAGATAAGCAGTGCTATCCCGATTGGAGTAATGGCAAACAGTTTCAGCGGTACAAAAGGATCCTGGGTCAAGGGGGTGCCATTGGACTCCCACCAACCTGCCATCAGGTCATTCAACATTATGAGCGGACTTGATCCAATCAGCGTCAGGCAGCCACCTGTAATGGCACAAAATCCCATGGGCATCAGGATCCTTGCCGCAGAAATCTTGAGCTGCCTGCTGATACGCATGGTTGCCGGGAGAAAAACAGCGGCAGCACCGATATTCTGCATAAGGCTTGAAATAACGGCAACAGTTGCTGAAACAATCAGCATTATACGTTTTTCTCCGGTTCCGGCAATTTTAATAATCTGCGTGGCAACCGTATTCATAACACCGGTTTTTTTCAATCCGGCTCCTATTATCATTATGGCAATGATGGAGACTACGGCATCGGAACTTAGTCCCGCCACAGCTTCTTCAGGAGTAACCACACCGGAAAGCGGCAGCAAAACCATCATGAGAAGCCCGACAAGATCAACCCGGAGCAGATCAAAAACAAAAAGGATCATGGCCAGGCCAAGAAGGACAAAGACTATAATCATTTCCGTAGTTAGAACAACTGGAACCATATAATTCCTGATAGGCAGCTATCCCGCATTGTTCATGCAGGGTATGAATTTAACGATGACATTAAATACCACTTTGTGCATGATACCACAATTCAGCACAGGGGTAAATATCTCTGTAACTTCTTACCCTGTCAACCAACACACTTTTTCTGCCGAAATCTTCAAATAAACAATTATTAAAAAACCATAGACCCAGCAATAAATCTCTCCAACAAGCAAAGAAAATCTCCTGGATACCTTGGCAAACACGACTGGACAATGACTACCCCGCATTTCTCATGAACATTGTGTCAATTTTGAGAATAACTGTAGATTACAAATAATTGGACAACTATCAGTAATAGACCAAAATTTACACAATGTTCACCCAAGGTCAGCCAAAGCGACGCCATCTTCTACAGTATTTCGGCAGTAAATATAGATCACTATAATTCACTGCCAGGTAAGCGAAGACTCCGAAACTTTGAACCTGACGCCGCCTGAACTGATGAGAAAAGCGGGCTACGGCTGATATCGAAGAACGCACGCCGCCTTTCCGAGAAAAAAAGTTTTCAACAGAGAATCGCTGTTGTGGAGGTCAGCTCAGTTCCTATACCATGCACCCTATTGGGGAATGAACAGAAAAGAATTATGCCCTAACCGGTATTTTTTCAGCAAGATCCCAAAAAAGTCCGGTCATAAGCTGCAGACCCTCCCTGGTGACGCTCTCGAGGATATGCTCGTTTACCGCATGCTGATTGCACCCACTGTAGGAGTGGGGTACCCAGAGCGTTGGCATGCCCAGGATATTGGCAAAAACATCATTTGGCAAAGTTCCACCAAGGTTTGGCAGAAACACCACTTTTTCTCCAAGGGTTTCCTCAAAAGAAGTTGTGGCCAACCGTACAAAAGGATTGTCCGGTTCCATGCGGGTGGCAAGACCATAATTGTTGGGCACTTCAGTAATCTCCACCATGGAAAAACCATGGTGGTCGAGGTGAGCTCTGATTGCCGGTAGAAATTTTTTCGGATTTGAATCAGCAGTAAACCTGATATGGCACCTTGCCCATGCTTTTGGAGGAATGGCATTGACAGGTCTGTCGGGAGTGCCGCAGGTGAATGCCAGGACCTCCAAAGTATTCCAACCATAGACCTTCATAGCCGCACTCAAACCGGGCTCCCCCCACCAGGAATCGATTGCCGGACCTTTTTCTCCCCTGACCGTCAGTTTCTCAATTGCCTTTCTTATGGAAAAAGGAATGCTTTCAGGACGCAGCCCATCAATGAGTATTTTACCGTTTTTATCCACCATGGAGGCAAGGGCATGGGAAAGAATAATTCCGGGGTTGGCGAGCAATCCTCCCCAATTACCGGAATGATGGCCCCCTTTCCTCAAAGTGATGGAACAGTCAAAATTAAAAACAGCTCTGCTGCCCCCGAAAATCGTTATCACATCAGGATCTATTCTTGGGCCGTCCGAAGCAATCAGTAAATCTGCTTCAAGATATTTTTTTTCCCGCTTGCACAACTCGTGCAAACCTGGTGACCCGCTTTCTTCTCCCATTTCAATGAGAATTATGACATTATAACCAAGTTTTTTCCGCTCACTGATCGCACAATTCAGTGCCACCAGGTTGATGGCATGCTGTCCCTTGTTGTCAGCACATCCCCGTCCATACCAGCGATTTCCTCTCCTTGTCAATACAAGAGGAACAAGGCCCTCCTGCCAACCGCCGTCCATGGGAGGAACGGTATCTCCGTGACCATATATCAGAATTGAGGGCAGGGATTCATCCTCAATCCTCCTGCCGATAAGAAAAGGGGCGAACGGTTCCAGCGGATTTTCCACCATGCGGCAGTCAAAATCCATATCTTCAAGAAATGGGGTTATTTTCTCCTTGAGATACTGGTGCATCTGCGTCGTTCCATTGTCTACAGGATTGCCGGTATCAAGGGCAACCCAGTCAGCAAGCAGCGCAAAAAAGGAACCGTCATCAAAAAAGTTTAGTGCCCGTGCAATGGCGCTATTTTTTTCCATAACCGGCAACTCCATCTTTCGTTTTAAAATACAATTAATCCAAAAGAAAACCAGTACTTATCGATGATGATCTCGTAAAAAGTCGTTCAACGTTCCCAGATGGACTCTGGAAAAACTTCGATATACAAGGCGTGGCGGTGTCGTGTAAGCGCAGGCGTACATATGGTACGTCGAGCATTACACGATCACCCCACAACGCAGTAGATCGGAGTTTTTACGAGTCCATCATCGATGATATACATGTTTCATTAAACCTGCCGACACTCAACAATCACCTGGATAATGGCACTCCACAAGTTTACCTGCCCGGACTTTCGGCTGAGGAGCCTCTTTTCTGCATCGAGCCTGACATCTGGCACACCTGGGGTGGAAAGCACAACCGCTCGGCGGATCAATGGGATTCGGATATTCGATACCCAACCGGACTTCAGGCAGTCCCAATTGAGGTTCAGGTGTCAGAACAGAATCCAGCAATGCCCTGGTGTAAGGATGACTCGGGTGTTCAAACAGATCCCGCGCCCGTCCCTCTTCAACAATCCTGCCGAGATACATTACAGCCACATGGGTGGCAATATGTTCAACCACCGCCAGATCATGACTGATAAACAGGTAGGTTAAATTGAATTCCGCACGCAGATCCAGTAACATATTAAGAATTTGTGCCTGTACTGAGACATCAAGGGCAGATGTGGGCTCGTCACAGAGTACAACCTCGGGCCGCATAATCAAAGCCCTTGCCACGGCCACACGCTGACGCTGTCCCCCGGAAAGCTGATTGGGATAATTATGCTTTAACCGGGGCGGCAAACCGACTATCTCCATGATCTGATCCACCTTCTGTTCAAGTCTGCCATTTCCCCCGGCAAGTCCCTGAGCCCTGAGCGGCAGGGAAATTATTTTGAAAATTGATTTTCTTGGATTCAACGAAGAATAGGGATCCTGGAAAACGGGTTGGATAACCCTGGCAATTTCCTTGTGGGCCATTACGGAAATTTCCCGCCCCCGATATGAATATTTCCTCCGGTTTTTTTCTCAAGCCCGAGAATCATCTTGGCAATAGTCGTTTTACCACAGCCGGATTCCCCACAAGACCAAGAATTGAACCTTTGGGTATAGCCAGACTAACCCCGTTTACAGCCTTCAGGGTTTTTCTGGAGCGAAACATCCCTCCACTGACCTTATATTCTTTTGCAAGGTTTTCAATTTGTAATGCATATTCATCCATCAGCCTGCCCCTGTGCCACCCGACGCTCCAACCTTTATATCCCCTGAAAAACCGGGTCGTACGCACCTGAATGACCGCTTGTCTGATATTTGTGTCAATTTCAACCCTTTGTCAGCACATTCCGGTACGGCAGACCTGCACCGGTTCCGGAAAGAACATCCCCACAATTCACCGATGGGAGTGGGTACGATACCCGGAATTGATCCCAGTTTTTTACCCGGCTCTGTTTTGCCGGGCACCGGAATGCACTCCAGCAACCCTTTAGTGTAGGGATGAATAGGATTGGTGAAAATCTCATCGATATTACCTGTTTCAACCACTTCTCCACAATACATGACTACCACATCATCGGCGACTCTGGCCACCACACCCAGATCGTGAGTAATGAGAATCATCCCCATGTTGAATTCCTTCTGGATGGAGGAAAGCAACTTCAGGATCTGCGCCTGAATAGTCACGTCAAGGGCCGTTGTGGGCTCATCTGCAATGATTAGAGAAGGCCCGCACATCAGTCCCATTGCAATCATTATCCTCTGCCGCAATCCTCCTGAAAGCTGATGGGGATATTGCTTAAGTCTTGATCCTGCACCAGTTATTCCCACTTTTTCAAGCAGATAAACGGCTCTTTCCTCAGCCTCAGTAACTGATACATTCTGATGCTCAGTCAATGCTTCAACAAGCTGGTTGCCAATAGAATAACAGGGGTCAAGAGAAGTCATGGGTTCCTGAAATATCATAGCCATTCTGGCTCCCCGATAAGTCGCCATTCTGTTCTCACTGAGTCCCTGGAGATTTTCCCCTTCAAGCTCTATCTTTGCTGCACGACAACTGGCAGAAGGCGGAAGAAGTCCCATAACAGCCATAGCCGTCATGGATTTCCCGCAGCCCGACTCCCCCACGAGACTCAGGGTTTTACCCTTCTCCACCTTGAAACTCACATCCCTTACAGCATGGAGTGTACCGGCAGGAAGGGCCAGATCCACAAACAGGTGTTCCACCTCAAGTAAAATTGTCATGATCTTCCCTCAGGTGAAGTAACGTCCCTGAGACCATCGCCGAAAAGGTTCATCCCGAGAACGAGGAAAAAGAGAGCCACACCAGGAATAGTCACAAGATAAGGATCAAAAAGCATCAGATCTTTTCCTTCCGAAATCATCAATCCCCATGACGGAGTAGGCGGCTGCACCCCCATCCCGAGAAACGAAAGTGCTGCTTCAAGGAGGATCGCTCTGCCTATCTCCAGAGTCGCAACAATCACAATGGAGTTAAACAGATTCGGCATAATCTCCCGTACCATCAGCCAGGGAACAGAGCAGCCCGCCGCCCGTGCTGCCTGCACGTAATCCATACTGCGTATCTGCTGGGTTGTCGCCCGCAGAATAACAGCAAACCTGTCCCAGATCAGACACCCGAGCACTATGATCACCACCTGCATGGAACCACCTATCAGTGCCACTACGGCAATAGCCACAAGGACCGCAGGCAGGGCCAGTCTCACGGTAATGATAAAACTGACCACCATATCAATAACTCCGCCGAAATATCCCGCTATAAGTCCAAGGGAAATACCGATAACCGCAGCAATCGACATGCATGAAAAGCCAATCAAAAGAGAAATACGGGCTCCGAAAACCAGACGTGCCAGATAATCTCTTCCCATATTGTCAGTTCCCAGAGGATGAGTCCATGTGCCGTGGTCGCTCCAGACAGGAGCAATCATACGACTGCCCAGATCCTGCTGATAAGGGTCGTAATTTGTCAGGTATGGTGCCAGCAGAGCCACCAGAAATACAATACAGATCATTATGCCACCGACAAGAAACCCTTTATGGGTTGCCATCCGTCTGCGCATAATCTGGCCGGGTGTTGGAAAAACTACATCCAGTCCCATTCCCGAATTAAATTCATTTTGCAGTTCCGTTGCCGCCATAACTCAAATGCTCCTGATTCTTGGATCCAGAAAGGCGTTGAGAAGATCCGCAAGAAAAGTAAGAATGATATAGGTTGTGGAAAGAAACAGCACAATTGCCTGCACAACGGGCAGGTCGGATCTGGAAATGGAAACCCAGGCCAGATTACCCAGGCCGTTCAATGCAAAAATGGATTCAATGACAATAGACCCTCCTAACATAAATCCCAGTTGAACAGCGGCAACAGCCACCACCGGGATTATGGCGTTTCTGAGGGTATGTTTGAAAAGAATCTTCGGCCACCTCAACCCCTTGGCCCGGGCAGTCCTGATATGGTCGGAAGCCAGTACCTCGATCATACCCGAACGCACCAGTCGCATGATTGCCGGAGTCGCATAATAACCGAGAGCAATGGTTGGCATAACAAAGTGACGCCAGCTGTCACTGCCTGAAATAGGCAGCCACCGCAGATGAACGCCAAAGAATATTATCAGGATCAGGCCGAACCAGAATGACGGCATGGCCTGCCCCATAACAGAAATAGAGAGGGCTATTCTGTCTATCCAGGTGTTGGGACGAATGGCCGCCAGCATTCCCAGAGGGATGGAAAGAAGCATGGCAAAGGAAAGAGCGGAAATACCCAGGATGATAGTTACACCCATCCTCTCCTTCAACATCTGCGCCACCGGCTGATTCAAATAAGGTGAATTCCCGAGATCACCATGAAGAGCCCTTTCGGCCCATTCGAAATACTGCACAAGCAGAGGTCGATCAAACCCGTACTGCACCCTGACAAATTCAATCTCCTCACTGCTCGCGCCTTCTCCTGCCAGGGAGATGGCAGGGTCTCCCGACACCCGCAACAACATAAAACTGATAAGGGAGACCGTCACCATCACAACCAGGGCAAGGCCCAGACGTTTTAGAGTATAAATCAGCATGATATTACTCTTTATTTCCAGCGGGCCTGGAAGAACCTGGGGACAGCGTCAGGATAGGGAGTAAAATCCAGGCTGTCCGAATAACAGTTATTGGAAACATAGGTAAACATCGGACACCAGTACGCCTGTTCGGCGATCCGCTTTAGCGCCTTGGAATACAGTTCTTTTCTTTTTGCCTGGTCAATTGACGTATCCGCCTCAATGAGCAGATCCCGGACAATTTCATCTCTTGCCAGATCATCCGCCTCAAATTCAAAAAAATGGCTGGTAATAGCTGAAACGTCATTGATGGAATAAGAGCCCCAGGTGAGGAACTGCATCTGCGCCTTTCCGGCACGGGCTTTTTCCCTCAGTGCAGAGTATTTCATCATCATCAGTTTCGCTTTGATTCCGACGGCGGCCAGATCACCGATCATCGCTTCGGCAAAAGGTCTGTTTCTATAACCGTAGAGTGTTGTCTCAAATCCGTCAGGATAACCGGCCTCTGCCAGAAGCTGCTTGGCTTTCTGCGGATCATATTCATACTTCTTCACATCCTGTTCACATCCGAACTGTGATGGGAAACAGGCAGAGTAGACGGCACGAGACTGGCCACCAATCAGGTTTCGAGCAATGGATGTTTTGTTTATTGCATGATTCACAGCCTGACGCACCTTCAATTTGACAAAAGGGTTCTCCATACCATGTTCCTTGCCGGAACGATTTGCCGCATCAAAAGTGAGATAACCGATTCGCATGGTTTCCGCGGGAGTTACGGTAATTCCTGGAGTTTTAGCAAGCTTTGCTGCCTGATCGGGCGGGACAAGATAGATCCAGTCCAGACCACCCGTCATCAATTCCGCCATTTGGGTATTGATTTCCGGCAGGGTTCGCCAGACTATCTTACCGATTGAAGGCTGTCCTTTTGGACTGTCTTTGAAATATTCCTTATTGATTTCCATGACTATTTTTTTGCCTGGAATCACGTCGGTAATTCTGTAAGGTCCTGTACCGATGGGTTTCATTCCAAATCCTTTGGTACCCACCTTTTTGTAATAATCTTTCGGATAGATTGGATTTGCACCTGACAGAAATTCAAAAGCAGCAGGAAAGGGTTTTTTCAGGATGATTTTCACTCCATACGGACCTGTTTTCTCCACATGATCAATCCAGCTTGAATACCGCTGGGTTTTGACCTTGTTATCGGGATTGGCAGCAAAGTTCAGTGTGTACACAACATCATCAGCAGTCATTTCCTGACCGTTGTGAAACCTCACCCCCTCCCTGAGAATAATTTCCATTTCGGTGTTACTGTTCCACTTGAATGATTTTGCCAGAAGACCTTTATATTCATAGGTGACAGGGTCACGATAAAGAAGATTGTCAAAAACATGTCTGGCTACAACAATCCCTTCCCTGGCGGTATTAAAATACCGGTCAAGGGTTTCAAGTTCTTTGCTAAAAGCGATGTTCAGGGTATCATTTTTCTTATCGGCAAAAGCCGGTTGAAAATAACAGAAACAACTGATGAACACCACCAGTAAGAGAGACAACAACTTGGTACTCTTTTTCATTTCACATCCCCTCCAGATTGTAGTTGTTTTGCTGCTGTTTACCCTGACACCACACCCCCGGTTATCAGGATTGAACTCAACGAACATCAAAGAAATTTTCCACGGCCTTAAAGAAAATATCCGTCCCGATCTGTAAAACATCCCCATGAATATCAAAACGGGGGGAATGCAGTGGAGCGATAATTCCACTTTCCATGTCGGCACAGCCAAGGCGCATTATGGCGCCGGGAATAATTTCAGTAAAATAGTAAAAATCTTCACTTCCCATGTGAAAAGGCAGGGTTCTGACCTTCTCTTCCGATAAGACGGAAACTGAAGCATCATGGAGAAATTTACAGACACCCCTGTCATTCACTCCCAGGGGTGCACCAGGTTTGACCTCCAGCTTGCTGGTTGTGCCGAAGATTGTATCTACGCCCTTTACCAGGTCTTCGACTGCTGCAAGTAATTTTTTTCTTACGCTCTCGTCATGGGTTCGAATAGATCCTTTCAGAACAGCGTGATCAGGGATTACATTGCCGGCGTTACCGGCATGAAAGGTCCCGATACTGATTACAGCAGAATCCGCAGGATTAATGCACCGCGACAGGATTGTCTCCAGTGCAGTGATAAAATACCCTCCGGCTGAAATCGGATTTATCCCCTTCTGGGGACTGGCACCATGAGTTCCTCTGCCGGTAATAACCAGCTCAAAGGGATCAGAGGAAGCATGACCGATATGGGAAAAAACACCGACAGTACCCACTGGAAGATTCGGATCCATATGTCCGGCAACAATCCAGTCCACGTGAGGGTTTTCCAGAACTCCCTTTGCAATCATGGCCTTTGCCCCAGCCAGTTTTTCTTCCGCAGGCTGAAAAATAAATTTTACCGTACCATTAATTTTTTCTATCAATCCGGATTCATGGATCTTCCTGACAACACCCAGCATGATTACCGTATTTGCGTCATGACCGCAGGCGTGCATAACACCATCAACAACCGATCTGTACTTCCTGTCTCCATACTCCTGTACCGGGAGAGCATCAATATCAGCACGTAAAGCAAGTGTCCTTCCCCTGCCTTCCGTCTTTTTACCGCAAACGATTCCAACAACACCGGTCATATCATCGAAAGTGCTTATTTCCACATCATAATTTTTCAGTACTTCACAGATTCGCCCGGTAGTTCTCGTTTCCTCCATTGACAGTTCAGGATGACGGTGAAAATCATTCCTGAGCGAGACAAGCCATTTCTTCATTTCATTTTCCAAAATTACATGCTCCGTCAATCTGATGGCGGGTCAATTGCTGCAATCTCCGACAACATTATTTCGGCAATCATCTGACACCTTTCAGGTGTCATACGTCCACCAATATTGGCCATACTGATGGCTGCAATAACCTCATTTTTTTTATTAAAAACAGGTACACCCACACCTATGGATTCCGGAGAAACAATCTGGATACTGTTTGCGTACCTTTTTTCTCTTGTGTTTTTCAGCCATTTTCTGACTTCATCCGTTCCAATCCCGTAATATTTTAAATACCGGGGACTGTTCGCCTTGAGAATATCTTCACGCTGTTTTTCAGGAAGAAAAGCAAGCAGAGCCTGACCAGCCGCACCAATTCCCAGAAGCCTGTGTTCACCAATGTCAAACCCCAGGACCTGAACTCGCGCATTGCCCGTTACCCGGTCAATACACACTCCATCATAGCCTGAGCGGACAACCAGATGAATGACATCATTTGTCTGCTCACAGATCCGCTCCAGAGCAATACGGTAACGATTCCTTACTGATAACTGCTGAGTCGCCGCCCCAAGTGAATACAACTCCATCCCAAGATTGTACAGTTTTGTTGTCGGATCGAATGAGAGGAAATCTTCCTCCAGCAGAACCATAAGAATTCGATGAACAGTCGGGGGAGGCAGGTCGACATCCTTTGCAATGCGAGAAAGCCTGGCACCATTTTGATTGAATCTGGAAACTGATCGAAGAATGGCAATCGTTCGACGGATGGATTGTGCTCCGCCCTGTCGCTTTTGAGATTCCTTTGCTTTTTTTCCAAGCTCTTTTGAAGCCATTTTCTCCACTCGTCCAGAATTTCAACAGATAAATCGGCATGCCCAGTCTCAATTGCACCGCCATTTTTACCTTTTGGGTGCAACAAGCAAATGAAAATCCGACTGCGGCGGTGAGTCCTCCGGAAGCAGGATTTTCATATGAACCAACAGACTGAACCTTATTCAAATTCAGAGCAGGAATACAAAGTGACAATATTCCACATTATGGAATAGATTATTCCATAACTCAGAACAACCGTATCGAGTTTCTATTTATCTGTCAATAATTTCTTTTTTCAGATTTTGAAAAACAGAATTTACCTGTGAATTTCGCCCCGGGACAGTGACGCAAAAAGCCCAAAGATACACAGCACGCTGAAGAGAAGAAATGTTCTGCTGATACTGAGTTGCAGCAGAGGATAAAGATCAGGAGTGATTGTATGACTGCCCACATGGAGCGAAAAGAAAAGTGTGGCAATTCCCATAGATACAACCTGGCCCAGAACTCGCATGGTCCCTGAAGATCCCGCAGCAATACCTAGATGACGTGGTTCCACCGAACCCATGATGGCGTTCATATTAGGAGAGGAGAATAAAGCAAACCCTGATCCAAGAACTGCAAGACCGGTCACTATGAGAAAAACGGGGGTTTCGCCATCCAGAAAGCTGAAAAAAAACAGCATAAGAATAGTTATTCCCATGCCAATGGAAGCTGGAATCCGCGGTTCGACACGATCGGAAAGACGTCCCGCCCAGGCTGAGAAAAGGGCCATCACCAGGGGTTGGGCAATAAGAATCATACCGGTGGTTTTAGCATCCATCCCCTTGATATATTGGAGATAAAAACTGAAAAGAAAAACAAGGCCGAAGGTCGCGCTGTAATGAATCAAAGCGGCGACATTGGAAAGTGCAAATGGTCTGTTTTTCAGGAACAGATCGACCTGAAAAAGAGGATCCGTAACCCTCCCCTGCCACCAGACAAAGGCCGACAGGCCACAGCAACCACCTGCAAACAACAACAGCCCGGAGACCTGTTGCAAGGTGGAGATGCCATAAATAATTGCAATCAGAGAGGGGATATAGAGAAAAAGGCCGACAAAATCATAGCCTTCTCCCGCGGCATCGGCCCATTCGCCATCCAGGAAGAAAAGCAGGAAAAAAAGAGGCACCGCCCCCATGCAGAAAATGGCAATAAAAAGAGAACGCCAGCCAAGATAATCGGTAAGGAGTCCTCCGAGAAATGGACCGCTCATTAGGCCTATATAGACTGCTGTAACGGCTATTCCTATAACTTTGCCACGTTGTTGAGGTGGAAAAACCGAGGTAAGAATCGCCATGGATGTCCCGAAGATCATTCCACCTCCGAGTCCCTGCAGCGTTCTGAAAACGAGCAGAAAAACAATATTTGGAGAAACAGCGCAGGCAAGGGAGCTGAGTGAAGAAAGCGCAAGACCGAAACCCATGATTCTTTTCCGGCCGACAATATCGGCAAGTCTTCCCATGGGTACCAGGGATACCCCGGCGGCCAGCAGGTAAGCAGTCGCCACCCAGCTGAGAAGTACTGCACTGATTCCCTGTCCGCGAAAGCCCGCCTCAATGGCCGGCAGGGCCACATTGACGGACGAGATCATAAAAGGTGTAATAAAAGAACTGATGGTGGAGACGGTCAGAGTTGAGCGCTGGGTCCTGTTCATGCCTATTTCATTTGTAAGTAATCAGGGGCACTGCATATTCGCACGGTCGCGACTGCCCCATAGAGGGGCTATAGCGGCCAGTCACGCCTGCACGAATCTGCTGCACCCCAGATCACTTGCAGGTTTAATGTGGATGAAAACACAGAGTTACAAATCCTGTGACCAGTTACGTTTCATTTTCCTGTATCCGTGACGAGTGAGATATGATTGAGTTTCATGGGTAATCAAAATTCAATTTGATCATTGCCTCACAAAACTGCTAAAATAAAGTGAGGAAATAAACCGGACAAGAATAAACATGACACGAACCACACAATCGCGCCAGGTACAACCCCTTCTCGTTGCGGCTTCCGTGGCATTTACCATGGGAACAGCATTATCCATTTTTGTGCTGAACCTCAGGTTGCCCGGCCATATCTGCAAGGCACTGCTCCTGCTGGCGCTGGCCCTGGCATTTTTCGGCCTTGGTGAATTCCTGAATCATCCAAGGAGAAGGCTGATTACACCTGAAACAGTAAAAGGAACGCAGAAACCACAGTTCTACAGGAAACGCAAGACATGCGGTCTCGGCAATCTCCTGGATATCTGTGCAGTAATCACCCTGTTTCTCGCCCTCTCAGCTTTTCTTTATCCCCGCTGATATAAGTAATCACAACAACTCTGACCCAACCTACTCCAGCTCCACCCGCAGCAGCATCAGATCGGATCCGGCCTCTTCCACAACAGCAAGTTTCATATCCCGACTCTTTTCACTGCCACGTGCAAGCACATCAAAACCAAAAGTGAAGGAATCCACTACAATACCGGCATCTCTGCCGACACCGACTTCGGCCATGATTATTTTGTCGGCCCCATGCTCATCAAGAAGATCAAGTAACTGATCATACAACCCCTGGGCTAGAGAAAACTCATGCATAAATAAACCGTTCAGCCGTAACTGATCACAAGGCAGACAACCTCGTTGTATCAATCATTGTATTTGTAACAGATTACAGGGTGCCGGAGATTTTCGCAAGCAGCCCGGCGCAGCGTATTGGTCATACGTAAGCCGGGCTGATCGCGGAAAGATTCGGTACCCCTGTGACCTGTTACGTTCAGCCATTTGGCCGGGAATCTACATTATATTTAAAATAGGATGAACAGATACCCTCGTCGGAAATCATACAGGGACCGATGGGATTATGGGGAGTACAGGCCATTCCGAAAGCCGGACAGTCCGGCGGAAGACCACGGCCGGAAATAATGGCATTACATTGGCAGAGACACTGTTCATGTCCCTGGGAAAACCTGATATTAAACCGCTTGACCGCATCGTAAAGAGAAAGCTCATCACGGATAACAAATCCGCTCTGCTCTATCGACCCCAGTCCCCGCCAATGGGTATCCACGGCAAAAAAGACCTCTGCAACCATTTTTCGAGCGTTCTTTTTTTCCTCCGATGAATAGATAAAGGCGGAGGTGTCATCGAAAACAGACTCTCCGTTTCTTATCTGTTTCACCAGGCTGACAAGACCTTCAAGAATATCAACCGCTTCAAAACCGGCAATAAAACAGGAAAGGTTATGTTTTTTGGCCAGGACCGTATAGGCTTCCGTATCGGAAATGGTATTGATATGATCGGAACAGAGCAACCCCTGGATGTTGAGTTCCGGATCATGCATTAACAGATCAATCGTTGGCGGCAGCAGTCTGATGGAAGGTATAACACAAAAATTATCAAGGCCGATTCGGGCTGCTTCAAGAATCGTCTCAGCAACGGAAGGGGCAGTAGCCTCAAACCCCACCGCAGGATAAACAACAATTTTATCCGGTTCGTTAACCGCAATTTCCAGGGCATCCATGGGAGCGGAAATAATCTCAACATGGGCTCCCTTCTCCATTATGGATTCAAGAGATTCGGTACTGCCCGGAACCCTGATGAGATCATCGCAGGCAGCGGTAATGACATCGGGCTGCAAAGCCACTTTGATAAAGGCATCGATATGACCGGCCGGCATAACACAGACACTGCAGCCGGGACCGGCCACAAGGTCCAGATAGCGGGGAAGTTTTTCCCGAATCCCATAACGTAGAATAGCCCGGTTCTGTGTACCGCAGGCTACCATCAGCCGTATGGGCCGATCCACAATTTCATGGAGCTCATCAAACAGTTCCCGTTGACGCTCCTCGTCCGTTGTCACTTTCCCGCTATTCATTCGACCTATCCTTACACCCGGGTGTATATACGGTATTCACCCGGCTATTTTGCGTATTCCGGGAGAAAAACAAGTTCTCTGACACTCAGAAAAAGATCAGACTACCCATTCCCGGATTTTAAAAGCCGAAAGCAGGGACTATTTCTCTGCTTCGGCCTCACTTTTCATGGTCTTGTAGCTCTCAGATTCAACTACTTTTTCCTGTTCTATCTTCTCGATTTCCTCACGGGTCAGATGAAACTGCCCGCAGGCGGGACATGTCCCGTCAAATTCATCTCCCACGGCCCGGGCCTTGAGTTCATCAACTGTCATATGTTCAAGCTTACCACAGGCACCACTGGGATTTTCCGCACGCACGACTGCTCGTTTTCTTCCAGCCATAACTCCTTCCTCACATCATGCGGTTTTTCCATAAATTTGAAAAACCGCTTTACAATATACACTATTTGCTCATTGAATGAAATCAATAATGGCGGGAAGAACACCATCTCTTCCCGCCATTATCCCTTTGCAATCAGCTGACTATTCGGTCAATTTCCTTTCCCTTTTTGTCAACGATGGAAACGGAAACAGGAATACCGCCATCCAGGCGATGAGTTGCGCAGGACATTCAGGGGTCATAGGCCCTGACGGCCATTTCAACCTGATTCAACAATCCCTCGTTATAGACACCATCCACGATAAGGGAAGTCGCTGCCTGCTTGACGCTCATGTTCATCGGCGCAATATTGTGGGTTGTACCGACAATGAGATTGGCCTTGACGATACACCCGTTTTCATCGGTAGTATAATCATGGATAAGGGTACCCCTCGGGGCTTCGACAATACCGACCCCCCGTCCTGCCCCGGGCTTGACTCTGGCCCGAACCCGGGGATCGGTAATACCCTCCCATTCAAGCAGTTCGATGGTCCGCTCACAGGCGTAAACCAACTCAATCAGTCTTGCATAATGGTACAGCAGGGTCTGCTGGGCCGGACGACCGAATGATTCTCTGAACCGCTCCAGAGCGGCCTGGGCTTTTGGCGTGGAGATCCTGTCGCAGACATTAATTCTCGCCAGGGTATTGGCCCGGTAAATGCCTTTGGGAGAAGCAAGGCTCATATCAAATCCTTCATCCCATGATTTGGCATAGGGCATCTTTGAGTACCCCAGGGTTCCACATGTTCACCGAGATAATCAAGATAATTTTCACCTTCAAAATCGGTACAGGTACCATCATTTTTCATCAGCCGCAGTTTCCCGTCATACAGTCTAAGTGAACCATCTTCCCGATCCACCGTGCCCAGGAATCCGGTGTTGATAACCCCCAGATCACTGATGACGTCCATATATCTGGCAAACACATTCTCAATGGCATAATCAAGGGCAAAGGTTGCAAAATCAAGCAGCACTCTGGTGCCTTCCAGTAATTCCAGCCGCTCCTCCTCCACCATGGGCTTGGCAAACCCGCCCACGACACCGGCTATGGGATGAATGGCCTTCCCGGCAAATTTATCGAGCATCATCTGCCCGAGTTGCCGCATTTTCACTACCTGGGTTGCCAGCTCAGGAGCAGCCTTGACAACTCCGATGACATTGCGCACCGAATAATCAGCATCAGGCCCCAGGACAAAATCGGGTGCAGCCAGAAAGAAAAAATGAAGAATTTTATCATTTATATGAGCCATTACCTGGCACATTTCCCGCAACTTGTAGCCGGTCTCCGTCGGGGTCACACCGAAGGCACCATCCACCGCCTTATTGGAGGCAAGATGGTGCATCCACGGGCAAATGCCGCAGATACGGTTAACAATTCGCGGGACCTCTTCCGCAGGCCTGCCTTCAATAAATTTCTCAAAACCGCGCAGCGACTGAATATGGAGAAACGCATCCTCCACATTACCGTCGTCCCGAGATGAATGGCAATTTTCGCGTGCCCTTCAATGCGGGAAACCGGGGCTATATTCAAAACTTTTCCCATTTTATTTTTCCTCCCTTTCAACACGCTTTTTCACGGGGCGCAGTCTTCCATGGGCTCCAGAAAATCGTAAAATCGAACGGCGATCGACAACAGATTTATAGTCAATACCATTGCTGGCCAAGGCATTCATCATGTCCAACAGTTGATTGCCTCCCTTACGCACAGGACCGAAACAACCGCGACAAGGTACCCTTGCACTGATACAACTTGGTGCTCCCCGTTTGGCGCACCCGGCGGCCGTCACAGGCCCCATGCACATATATCCCTGCTCCAGCAGACAGCGCATTTCGTCAATAGGTCCACCCGGTTTGAAATCTGCATTGGCTATAAACCGTTTCACCTTGTTGACCGCGCCTTTGCCTTCCCGCTTGGTGGGACAGGTATCACAGACACTTTTACCAGGCAATACGGGATCCCGTCCTTCCACCAGGGATATAATAACCTCTGCGATCAGTTCCGGATTGGGCGGACAGCCGGGCAGCTGCATATCAATTTTAACTTTCTCGTCACAGGCATATACCCGATCAAGTGGTGCCGGAACCTCAACGTCAGGTATCTCAGCGCCAGGGTCCGTCGATGCTGTCCTGAAAATATCCTGCCACCCTTCCTGCTGATTCCAGCCATTCATCAGGGCAGGAATACCTCCATGAGTAGCACAGGTACCTAGAGCAATAAGTACCTTGCATTTTTCCCGCATCTCCTCAAGTACCTCCACATGCTCATGGTTACTCACACCACCTGTGACAATTCCCACCACTGCATCGGGAATGGTCAACGTCACACCTTCCCCGCACTGGCCGAAATATTTATGGTCCATCAGGACTGGCGCATGGACGATATCCAGGGTTTCAGTTATAAGCGGAACAAGATCTTCTCCGATATTCAGGATGGCAATCTCACACCCCGAACAGGACCCCAACCACTCCAAAGCGGTAGTTACTCCCATATCTCCCTCCCCTTACACAACCGGGGTCTGCTCACCATTCACAGGACCCAGTTTTTTTATGCGAGTGGTCATCTCCGTTACCGCTTCAACGAACTTGTCCGGTTCGGCAGATGATACCCATGTTAAATTAAAACGCTCTGACTCATAACCGAAATCCTCCATCAGTTCGGCTACCATATCTGAACGATCCATTGCCTTATAATTACCATCCAGGTAATGACATTCACCGAGGTGTCAGCCAAGGACCATCACCCCGTCCGCACCCTGGGCAAGCGCATCCATGACAAACTCCGGATGAACCATACCCGAGCACATCACCCGTATAATCCGCACATTATGCGGATACTGCATTCTGGCAGTCCCTGCGAGATCAGCTGCGGCGTAGGAGCACCAGTTGCAACAGAATGCAACAATTTTTGGCTCAAAACTCATTTGATCTACTCCTTTATCTATTTCACCTAAATCCTGCACTTCGGCGCCCTTGATGCCTCGCATCTCCGACAGGTAGCGAATACTCCGAACTTGCCAATTGCAGGATTTAGATTTTAATTTATCTCCAACAAATCCTTCTTCCCGGATGGCAGAAGAACTCCGAAAAGAAGGATTTGCGGATTTTCATGCAATTCACGTGGCCAGTGCCGCCCTTATCTGCGCACTGACCTGCTCCATGGTAAAACCGGCAACGGAAACACCCCGCTTCGGACAGGTGCCCTGGCAGAGTCCACACCCTTTGCACTGGGCCTTATTGATCCTGATAATCTTGCTCTCCCCGCTGCCACCTTCCACCTTTCTATCAACAAGGGTAATAGCATTATAGGGGCAGACATCAACGCAGAGTGCGCATCCGTCACAATAATCCTCATCCACAGTCGCCTTGACGGCATCAAGAGAAACTTCCATTTTCGAGAGCAGGGTCACAGCCCGGGCTGACGCAGCCAGAGCCTGGGCAACTGACTCGTCAACGGGCTTGGGGTAATGGGCCAGACCGGCAACAAACATTCCATCCGTGGAAAAATCCACAGGCCGCAGTTTGGCATGGGCCTCCTGGAAGAACCCGTCACCGTCCACGGGAACCTTATAGAGCTGACCAAGTTTTGCAGCATCCGGCTTTGGTCGAATTGCGGTTGCAAGGATAACCATATCAGCCTTAATTTTCATTGGCCGATGGAGAACATGGTCCCAGACCTCCACATCAATCACCTGACCGTTTTCGGTGACATTGGGCTTTCCATGAAGCTCATAATTTATAAAGATAATGCCAAGTTTTCTCGCCTCTTTGTAGAGGGCCTCCCGCTGGCCATAGGTGCGCATATCACGATAGAGAATATAGACATTCCGCTCCGCATTCTCCTTTTTCAGGGCAATGGCCGACTGCACGGAATGGGTGCAGCACACCTTTGAGCAATACATATGCCCTTCCTCACGGGAACCGACGCACTGGATAAAGACAAAATTACGGGCCTTTTTCACATGAATTTCCTTCAGCTCATACAGCTTGTCAAACTGAACCGAAGTAACAACCCGGGTAATGGAATTGTAGTTATATTCTGTCGGGATATAGAGTTCCGCACCGGTGGCAACAATTCCCGCCCCATGTTCAATAACTGTCTTTGCCCCGTTTTTGGCCTTTAATGTGGTTTTAAAGTTTCCGACAAAACCCTCAGCGTCTATCACCTCCGACCTGCGGTGAATAACTATATTTTTGCTGGCAGTTACACGATCAATGAGTTTGGAGACTTCCGTCGGTACATGTTCTCCCGACCAGGTATGTTTCAGGTTCAGGGCATTGCCACCCAGGGTATCAGTACGTTCAACCAGATGGACTTCAAATCCCTGCTCGGCCATGTTGAGGGCTGCGGTCATTCCGGCAACTCCACCTCCTATCACCAGCCCTTTCTGTGTAATGGGAACGGAGATCGGTTTGAGAGAAGAGGAGTAGACCACCTTGGCAACCGCCATCCGCACAAGATCCTTGGCCTTTGATGTTGCCGCCTTGGGATCTCCGCTGTGCACCCATGAATCATGGTTTCTGATATTGGCCATCTCTACCAGGTATTCATTCAGTCCTGCCGCCTTGAGTGTTTCCCGGAACAGGGGCTCATGGGTTCTCGGCGTACATGCTGCAATAACGATCCGATTCAGATTCTGCTCTCGGATCCTTTTGGCTATCATATCCTGGGTATCCTGGGAGCATGAAAAAAGGTTGCGTTCCACGTATACCACATCGGGAAGAGTCTCGGCATACTGCTCAACCGCCTCCACGTCAACAATGCCCGCAATATTGGAACCACAATGGCAGACAAAGACACCGATCCTCGGCGTTTCCAGGGAGATATCCTTTTCCTCGGGGAAACTGGCTTCGGTTGACAACTCGAAACGGGCCGGCGCCAGCAGATCAGAAACAGCTGCTGCTGCAGCGGATCCTTCTACCACTGACTGGGGAATATCCTTAGGCCCCGCAAAGGCACCGCAGGTGAAAATCCCTTCTCTTGATGTCTGTACGGGGGCAAAGTCAGAAGTTGCCGCAAAGTTATCGGCCGTCAGTTTAATATCGGAACTGCGAGCCAGCTCAAGGACATGTCTCGGTGTCTGCAGACCGACGGAGAGAACAACCATATCGTAAAATTCTTCAATCTGTCGTCCTTCCTCGTTGACATAACTGAGCCTCAGGTCCCCGCTTACGCCATCCGTTTCCACGCCGTTGACCCGGCAACGGACAAACCGTACGCCGGAATCATTTTTTGCCCGTTCCAGGTACTGGTCAAATTCCTTACCATGGGTTCGCATATCCATATAAAAAATGGATGTCTGCAGTCCCGGTGCGTGATCTTTGGCGATAACCGCTTCCTTGATGGCATACATGCAACAGACCGAAGAACAGTATCCATTGCCGCAGAGATTTTCATCCCGGGAACCGATGCACTGGAGAAAAGCCACCTTGTTTACAGGTTTTCCGTCAGATGGCCTGACAAGATGTCCCTCGGTGGGACCGGAAGCGGAAAGATACCGCTCCAGCTGGAGAGAGGTTATGACATTGGGATATACCCCGTATCCCCATACCTCTGAATCAGTCGGGTCAAAGGCCTCAAAACCAGGAGCAAGAACCACTGCTCCGACTTCTATTTCATGAATTTTTTCCGTATCATCAAAAGTAATGGCCCCGGCATCACAGACCTTTTCACAGAATCCGCAGGCACCAGGCTTTTTCAAACGAATACAACTGTCCGGATCAATCTGGTATTTCAGGGGGACAGCCTGGGCGTATTTGACGTAAATTGCCTTACGTTTACCCGTTTCTGCGTCATACTCACTGTCCACTTTCTTGGGACATTTTTCAGTACAGGCCCCGCAGGCAATACATTTATCCATATCCACGTAACGTGGGGATTCCTTGACAGTGACAGTAAAATCTCCGGCACTGCCTGCAATACCGGTCACTTCACTGAGCGTCATCAACTTTATATTCAAGTGCCGACCGCACTCAACCAATTTTGGCGCGATAATTCACATCGAGCAATCATTGGTGGGAAAGGTCTTGTCCAGCTGGGCCATGGCACCGCCTATGGCTCCGGACCTTTCGACCAGGTATACATAATAGCCTGAATCGGCGAGATCCAGAGCGGCCTGCATTCCTGTAACACCGCCTCCTACGATCATTACCGAACCAACTTTTTTTGTCTCCAGCATCTGTTTCCTCTCAATTTTATGTGCCCTGAACCCTGCACTTCCATTAGGTTTTTGTTTGACTTTTATTACCCACGCCCATAGAAACGGACCTGCCGGGATCCAGTTGTGAGTTCTTTTTATTTATTCCGCTCAGGCATAACCAGGGAATCGGCCACAAGCTCCCACAGGTATTTCACCTCAATACCGAGGTCATATTCCTTATTGAGAGACTTCATGATTTGATCACGGCAGTTATGACAGGGAGCCACAACCAGCTTTGCCCCGGACTCACTGATTTGACGGGCCTTTATTCTTCCGTAAAACACCCGCTCTTCGGCATAGGGCATGGCCCATGCGCCACCCCCCGCACCACAGCAGTAGGCACCGTTTCTGTTCGGATTCAACTCCCGCACATCTTCGCAACATGCCTTTGTCACCGCCCGTCCTTCTTCAAAATAGGTCTTACCGAATGTTTTCAGTGACTTTCTCCCGTAATTGCAGGGATCATGATACGCCGTGGCCATATCATGTACTGATTTATCAAGCTGAATCCTTCCCTCGTTAACATATTCCAGCAAAAGGTCAAAAACGGTGACGATTCTGAATTCCTTGAGTGCTTCCGGATACCATTTGTTCAACCCGGACCGGGTTGCAAAATAAGCATGGCCTCACTCGGGCAGGAGGAGAACTTCACAGCTTAACCTCCGCATATTATCGACAATCCTGCCGACAACCGTCTTCATTGCTTCATCATCGCCTGAAAACAACCCCCAGTTGACCCCTTCCCAATACTCGGAAGAAATCGTCCAGGACTCCCCGGCAGCATAGAATATTTTCCACCACCACTTCATATCGTCCGGTTCCCCGAACGGCTCTTTTGAGTTAACGGTGACAAGCACCCGCGCTCCATGGACATCAACAGGTGTCTTGAAGCCGGGACATTCATCAGCCGCCAGCTCTTCCCCCAGGTCCTCACAGAGAAAAACAAAATCATCCTTGGGAATGCCCAGATTATTACCGCGCTCCAGACACATGGTGACTCCCTTGTGAATCGGACCGGGTACCAGTTCACGCTCCCGTGCACCTCTGATTTTTCTGATAAGCGCGATGATCTGAATGTTGGAGGGGCACGCCTCTTCACATTTTGCACACATTGTGCATTTCCATGGCCAACTTGATTCGATCAGATCTTCGTCCATACCAAGCACAGCCATACGAACTATTTTTCTTGGATCAAGCCCATCAACACCAGCAATGGGACAGGCACTGGCGCAGGTTCCACAGGTCAGACAGGCATCAGCTAATGAGGGATCCGTAATAAAACGACTCTTCTCTCCGCTGAGCTCGAGGGGTTTCACATCTGTTTTTTCCAGCTCTCCCAGAGCTTTAGGGCTGACATGATTCCCCGGGTGGACATGGGGTTCACGTCCGAACTTTTCACAGAGGAGCTGGTAGTCATGAAATTCCATAAGATACTTACGCCCGGGACCTTCCTTGGCGGGAAGGGTACCGGCGTTGATCCAGTTCCTTATGGTATTTCGATGCACCCCGAACTCTTCCGCCATCTCGCTGACTTTAAATTCGTACATCATAAAAAGGTCACCTCAATTTACTTTTTCGTTTGGCACCCTCGAAAAGGGATAGTGAAAAGCCCCGGTTATTTCTCCTCCACCGGGACTGTTACCTGTACTATTTTCTCACATGCTTTTTTCACGGCGGTAGACATGGCGGGGGAAAGTCCAGGCTGAATTTCCTTTGGAATAAAATCAACCTGGGCCGCAAGGATCAGGATTTTGATCCCTGTGTTTTCCTCAAGCTCCTGCAATAAATTAACCGTGGGAAACTGGTGAAGAGAGAAGTCGTGTATTTTTTTGGCAGGAATGGAATCGGGCCGAATCTGAAACACCTCTCCCGGGTGCCGGTCGGGAAAATCGACCGCATCCAGAATGATAATCCTGTCGGGCCGGCCCTCTTCAGTGAGGAGATAGTCAAACAGATATTCCCGAACACAGGTGCCCACATCAACAGCCTCTGTATTCTCCGGAAGATCGTAGTGAGCATGCAGCTCATCCACAACAGCGGGTCCATAGCCATCATCCCCCATGATGACATTGCCGCATCCAAAAATCATGGTTTTTTTATCATTTGGTCGCATTGTGCAAACAGTGCCTTTTGTTTGAGTTTTAATGAAAATACCATCAGATAGATGGAATATCAACTCAAATTTCAACACAAACGACACAAAACCGACAGTCCACTGAAAATATTAGCAATATATGCACAATATTTTTTCAACTCGGTGTGAATATTGAAGAAAAACGCCACAATGTCGCACAACACAAACTCAACAATAACCCAAAAAGAGAAAAAGATGCACAAGCAATATGCACATACAGCCACCCAACTCACATTTCTCATCAGTTCAGGTAGCGCCAGGTTCAAAGTTTTCGGAGTCTGAACTGATGAGGTAAAATGAGAAGGCTGGTTCTCCCGAGCTATGTTATAGAACATGCTCAACTATAAAACGCAGTCATGATGCTGCAAAAAAAGGAGAACCAGCCATGAACAGTATAACAATTGGAATGGATTTAGGCGATAAAACAAATTTTGTTTGTATTGTGGGTGACAGAGGTACCATCCTGCTGAGTAAATCTATAGACAACAATGTAGAATCCATAAGAAAATTTTTTAGGAAATATAAAAGAACTACGGTCGCTATTGAAGCGGGAACTCATTCCCCATGGATGAGTAGACTCCTGAGCTCCATGGGCTGTAATGTTTTAGTGGGGAACCCAAGAAAACTACGTGCAATATGGGAGAGTGATTGTAAGACAGATCAGCGAGATGCTGAAATGCTTGCAAGGATAGCACGATTCGATCCCAATTTGCTTTATCCGATACAACATAAAGGTGAACAGGTACAAGCGGATCTTGCACTATTGCACTCAAGAGATTTATTGGTGAGAACCCGCTCTAGTCAGATTAATCATGTTCGTGGCATTGTAAAATCCTTTGGTGAGCGGTTACCAAGTTGTAGCACAGAATGTTTTCATAAAAAGGCTATATCCCATATTCCTCAACAGTTGCAGCTTGGCCTTGGACCTGTACTGATACTCATTGCACAGCTTAACGAACAAATTAAAGCTTTGGATAAAGAAATCGAGAGTATCAGCAGCGAGCGGTATCCTGAGACAGAGTTGCTCAGGCGAGTGAAAGGAGTCGGTCCATTAACAGCTCTGGCATTTGTATTGACGGTTGAAGATCCTGGTAGATTTGGAAAAAGCAGACAGATTGGCCCATATCTCGGGCTGACACCTCGTCGCGATCAATCTGGAGAGACAGATAAACAGCTTCGAATAACCAAAGCTGGCAGTCCGTTTTTACGAAAGCTATTGATAAATTCGGCGCAATATATTCTTGGCCCATTTGGAGAGGACTGTAACCTGCAACGTTTTGGTTTACGTCTGGCATCTAGAGGCGGGAAAAATGCAAGACGTAAAGCTGTAGTGGCAGTGGGAAGGAAATTAGCAATACTCCTACATCGTCTGTGGAAATATGGAGAAATATATGACCCGGTTTACAAACGTAACGTTTTATCAAGAAGAAAGGCAGCATGAGTTACATAGTCTCACTGCACCTGTCAAGGACAATGTTCCCCAGGAACCGTAAGTACCCGGTAATACATACTGTGACACTTAAAATGAACTTGGTGAGTATATTTATAGAGGAACATTCTCCTTGACAGTTTTGTTCGTTATGTACAACCGGTAACTGTGAAAAGGGAAAAATGATTTTCCCTTTTTATCAGCAACGTAAAATGAGTGGAGACTTTCAAGTCATTTTGAAAATAAAGCCCTGAATAAAGAACGTCCCGTCCGGAAGACTGCGTGAATTTCTCTGGTCTGTCATATGCCAATGACAATTTTTAAGACCGATGATGAGGTGGCAGCTCCAGGACGGACCCTACAATGCACCGAACTTTTTGGCAGAGGTTCATAAATGAGTGCGAATGGAAGCATGACGTTTCAGGGATTATTTAAAAAATGGTTCGCCACGTCGAACTTATATCTTGACAAGCCTTCTCATGGAAGAAATGCGGGTTAACTGGTGTCAGTCCAGAGGGAACATTATGTTAAAATGACAACGGTGCATACCTGGCTGATTTTTGAATTTTAAAACACCATATCAAAAACAACATAATGTTCTTGAGAAGTGCAGAATTCAGTATCCCCGGGGATTATTCTTCTGCCAGCGCCAGGTGTCCTCACACATTTCCACCAGATTGAAACGGGCCTCCCACCCCAGCTCTTCAGCAGCCTTTGCCGGATTCGCATAGCAGGAAGCAATATCACCCGCTCTTCTACCAACCACTTTGTAAGGGACCTCCCGTCCACTGACTTCGGCAAAGGCGGAAACCATCTCCAGCACACTGTATCCCTTTCCTGTCCCGAGGTTGTACACGTGAACCCCTGGAGATTCAAGGAGCTTCTTTAATGCTGCAACATGGCCGCAGGCAAGATCAACAACATGGATATAATCCCTGACACCTGTGCCATCCGGAGTAGGGTAGTCATTGCCGAAGACCTGGAGCTGCGACAGCTTACCCACGGCCACCTGGGAGATATAAGGCATCAAATTATTGGGTATTCCTTCCGGGTCTTCTCCGATCCGCCCCGACTTATGAGCACCAACCGGATTAAAATAGCGCAGCAGGCAGACACTCCACTCACCATCCGCAGTGTAAATATCTCGCAGAATTTCTTCCACCATGAGCTTGGTCCGCCCGTATGGATTGGCACAGGACAGAGGGAAATCCTCGGTAATGGGAACAGTTGCAGGGTCACCATAAACGGTGGCTGAAGAACTGAAAATAATTTTTTTTATACCATGATCAGCCATCACCTCACACAGTATCAGGGTACCGGAAATATTATTATGGTAATAAAGCAACGGTTTTTCCACTGACTCCCCAACTGCTTTTTTTCCAGCAAAATGAATAACACCATCAACTTTCGGCACCAGACGGGAAAAGACATCATCAAGCGCGTCCCTGTCCAGAATATCTACCTCAAAAAAATCAATTTTTCTCCCTGTCAACGCCTCCACTCGACGCAACGACTCCCGACTGGAATTGGAGAGATTGTCGACAACACTGACCTTGTTTCCTTTTTCCAACAACTCAAGACAGGTGTGGCTGCCTATATAACCGGCTCCACCTGTTATCAAAATATGCATGCTTTGTATTTTCCGTATTTATTTGTTTATCAGAATAATCCCCTGAAACCGTGGCAATTCCTGGTGTTTTATTAAAATAGACTTTATGTGTTTCTGAAAACAGGTTATCCTGTTTTATTCACATCAGAACCTGTATTCTAACAAAAAGGAGCAAATATGCCATATGTAAATATCAGGGTCGCCGGCACACTCGACAAAGTCCAGAAAGCCAAAATCAGCAGGGGAGTTACCGACGTCATTGCCAGAGAGGCGAACAAACCACCCGAATCAATCATAATTTTTATTGACGAAGTGCCCCATGAAAATATTGCTAAAAACGGCGAGTTGCTCACACCTCCCAAGTAGTGTCTTCACCCCATAGGGCAGAACCTGAACATGTTCCGCCCTATTCCATATTCCTTATCATTTCCAGATACTCCTGCTCATTCATTATCTTAATTCCGGCATCTTTCGCCTTATTGAGTTTTGCCGGACCCACCCGTTGCCCAGTCACAAGAATATCGGTCTTTCCTGTGACGCTTTTACCCGGTTTTGCCCCGAGCAGTTTTGCCTGTTTTTCCATTTCCTGCCGACTACCTTGCTGCATCGCTCCCGTGAAAACAATGATCTTCCCCTGGAGCGGTAGAAATTTGTTTTCTTCATAACCTGCAACAGGGGTTTTTGCCAGGTTGAAACCAAGCTCGTAAAGCTGGGTAAAGAGAGGGAAAATTGCCTGCATACCTTCCACCACTGCATCTGCAGTTTTTTCCTTAAAGCCTTTGATCGATGCCACATCTTCCCTGGTAAGACTGAAGATTTTCTCCAATGGAAACATGGAAAGGAGTTTTTCACAGTTCCCCGGTCCCATCCTGTATACACCGAATGCGGCCAAAAAGCGCCAGTCCTCAATTTTTTCAGTTCTGCTTCTCTGCAGCTGGGCAACCATATTTTCCGACTGCCTGGGGCCAAATCCCATCTTCTCATATTCACCCGCGGAGAGGGTGTAGATCGAATACACGGAACGAACTCCATGCTGATAGAGCCTGTTTATGGAAGCGGGACCAAAGCCGTCAATATTCCCCAAGGTCTTAAAAAAATGACCGATGGAATGGGTTATCTGGGCCGGACAGTTCATATTATCAATACAGCGCAGATAATCGCTATCCCAGATCAGGTTGGAATTGCAGCTGGGACAGCTTTCAGGAAGCTGCGGCTCTGCCGTCACCAGCACTTTTTCAATTTTCGGAATAACCTCACCGCTCCTGGACAGCTCGATCACACTCCCCGGCCCTACTCCTTTTTCCCGAACCATGCCATAATGATGGACAGTGACACGCCTGATAAGAGCTCCACTCAACCTTGTGGGCTCCACCTCCGCCACCGGATTCACACGGCCTGAGCGGGAAGTCTGGGGTGTAACCGCAATGACTTTGACTCTGGCGGTCTCTGTATTTTTTTTATAGGCAATCTGCCAGCGATGATGATGCCGGGTCGCCCCCATGGATTCCTTCAACCGTTCATCAAGAATTTCCAAAACAATTCCGTCAATATCAAAATCGAGTCGATTCCACAGATCACCAATAACAGTTTCAAAGTTTTCGGACAATTCCCGCCAGACACCGCGCCAGTCCGGCAACAGGACAAACGGAAAAAAAACGGCGCCTTTTTGCCTGATCGCCTCGGCTGCCAGTGGATCCAGATCCTTTTCCCGTATCAGGCTTGCCTGAAAATTACGGGAATTATCGTAAACCCGGGCCAGGTGTTTTTGAAAATAGCTGCGCCGCACAACAATCTCTCCAGGTCCCAGCCCCCGTTTCCCACCTTCCGCCACCTGAAGCCCCCTGGCAAAGACCCGGCTGATATCGGTACCGCGCCGTCCATCCCCTCTGGTATACAGCCTTTCGCCGTCATCATAGGCTGCAAAACCGTCGAGTTTCGGGGTTGCCCTGAACAACAGGCTGGGAAAATCAACACCGATACCATCCGCCGCCTTGCGTATTCTCTCTGCCCATCGTTGCACACTTTTAAATTCATAGGCCTTTTCAGTGGACAGCATCCGTACCGGCAGGGGGACTGTTTTGGCAAGTGCGACGGGCTCCGGTTCAACCTTCTGTAGAAAAGGGTGGTCGGGCCGACGTTTTTTCAGTTCAGCCAGAAAGATAAAATCGTAAACATAATCACTGACCAGAGGAAAGCCGCCCCTGTACAGCAGGTTAGCGACGGTAAGGCATTCGACAAGGCTCGTATCATCCAGATCCTCCACCGGGACTTCTCCCCGGACAATTGCCAGGACCTGCTCTTGAGTTATTTTTTGAAACGCAAAACCTGCCTTTTCAAGCAATTGCAGCTGTTCCCTGTTTAATTGGTTCATTTTGACGTTTTCAGATGAATTTATTGTGCTGTCCGGTGTAAACTGAGTGCTTCAACAAAACGCAAAAAAAGGAACAATTCAATGAAAATTATTGATCTCAGAAGCGACACTGTTACCCGGCCCAGCCCCGAAATGCGGGAAGTAATGGCAAACGCCGAAGTGGGGGACGATGTTTACGGCGACGACCCCACGGTAAACAGGCTCGAAGAGATGGCCGCAGATCTTCTCGGTTTTGAAGAGGCCCTCTTCACCACCTCCGGCACTCAAGCCAACCTTGTCGGCATCATGGCCCACTGCAATCGCGGCGATGAATATATAGTCGGCCAGCAGGCCCATACTTATCGGTACGAAGCTGGAGGTGCCGCTGTTCTCGGTTCCATCCAGCCTCAACCCATCGAATTCGAGGAAGACTCTACCCTGGATCTTGAAAAGGTGGCAAAAAAGATCAAACCCGATGATTTTCATTTTGCCAAAAGCCGCCTGCTCTGTCTGGAAAACACCCAGAATGGTAAAGTCCTGCCTCCGGATTATCTGAAAAAGGCCGCCGATTTTACCCGCAGGAACAATCTCAAACTCCACCTGGACGGCGCTAGGCTGTTTAACGCAGCAGTGGCCATGGAAGTGGAAGCACAATCAATCTGCGCCCATTTTGACTCCGTCTCCGTCTGTCTCTCCAAAGGGTTGGGCACCCCCGTCGGCTCCCTGCTGTGCGGGGAAAAACATCATATTTCCAAGGCCAGAAGATGGAGAAAAATGGTAGGTGGCGGTATGCGCCAGGCGGGAATCCTGGCTGCTGCAGGTATTTATGCCCTCAAAAACAATATTGACCGCCTCCGCGATGACCATGAAAACGCCAGGAAACTGGCAGACAGCCTGGACAAACTGGCCGAACCTGAGGTCTACCGCCACACGGCCCAGACCAACATGGTCTTTTTTTCTCTTTCAGAATCACGGGCAAGAGAGCTGGCACGGTTTCTGAAAAAATACAATATTCTCATCACTCCGGGTGACACCACAAGGCTGGTCACTCACCTGGATATCACAAGAGAAGATATCAGTTTTGTACTGGAGAAGATGGTTGAGTTTTTCAGGCTGTAAAGAATGATGATCTCGTAAAAAGTCGTTCAACGTTCCCAGATGGACTCTGGAAAAACTTCGATATACAAGGCGTGGCGGTGTCGTGTAAGCGCAGGCGTACATATGGTACGTCGAGCATTACACGATCACCCCACAACGCAGTAGATCGGAGTTTTTACGAGTCCATCAAAAATAATTTATCCCGAATTCTTCAACGCCTCCAACTCGTCCCAGCGATTATACAGTTTTTCCACCTCATCCCTGGTCGTCTCCAGTTCCTGCCAGCACTCTGCAAGCTGCACGGCATCGGAAACGATGTCGGGCAGGGTCATTTTCTGCTCCAGCACCTCCACCCGTTCTTCAAGTTTTGTTATTCTGTCCTCCATCTGGTCATATTCTCTTTCATGGAGATACGAAAGACGTCCCTTTTTTCGACCAGTACTCTGCCCTCTACCTGTTCCGCTCCCCTGTTTCTTTTCAGGTGTTTTTTTACAGGACGACATCTCCGCCAGCCACTGACTGTAATCCGCGTACCAGGCCACCCTGCCGTTCCCGGTAAACCCGAGAATGCTGTCACAGACCCTGTCCAGCAGAAAACGGTCATGGGTTACCAGGACCAGGGCACCTGGGAAATCAAGCAGACTGCTTTCCAGTACGTCCAGGGAGGCTATATCCAGATCATTGGTCGGCTCATCCAGCAGCAGAATATCCGCAGGCCGCCTCATGATATCGGCAATGAGGATACGCGCCTGTTCGCCGCCCGAGAGCTGACCGACCGGAGTTTCAAGCTGATCCGTACGAAAGAGGAATTTGCCGGCCCATGACACCACATGCAGCGACCTGCCACGATAGACAATGGAATCTCCGTCCGGTGCAAGGGCACGACGCAGACTGATTCCCGGATCTATTCCCCTCCTGTCCTGTTCAAAACTGACAAGCTGAACATTATCAGCAACCTTTATCTCACCCGAGTCGACAGCTGCTTGTCCCCGTCCTGCCGCCCCGGCAAGAATCTGCATCAGAGTCGATTTGCCGCACCCGTTCCTGCCCAGCAGACCGATCCGTGTTCCGGGAGAGAGGGTAATATCGACACCCGAGAATAATTTTTTTTCAGGAAAACTTTTGCAAATAGCGGTGGCAACCAGCAGTTTTCTGGTTTTTCGTCCAGTAGTTTCAAACTGTATCTGAACCTGCGATGACGCTCGGTTACGGGAACGAACATCTGCCAGCTTCTCCTGCAATCTGCCGGCTTCATCAATACGGTATCTTGCCTTTGTTGCTCTGGCCTTGGGGCCGCGGCGGAGCCATTCCGTCTCGCGTCGCATCCGGTTCGACAGGCGCTCCTCCTCCCTGAGTTGTCCCGCAAGAAAATGATCTCTTTCCTGAAGGAAACGGGAGTAATTGCCTTTTACCTGAAACAATCCTTCCGGGTAAACACTCGACAGCTCCACCACCCTGTTCGTGCAGTTTTCCAGAAAATGCCGGTCGTGACTGACAAGCAGAAACGTTTCCAGTCCACCACTTCTCCCCGACAGCATTTTTTCAAGCCAGAGAATACCTTCAATATCAAGATGGTTGGTCGGCTCATCCATGACAAGAACATCAGGGGCAACAAGAAGAGCCCGACAGATGGCAAGTCGCTTTCGCCAGCCTCCGGAAAGACGTCCAACCGGAGTTTCAGGATCTTCAAACTCCGCCCGTGAAAGTATCGTAAGAACCAGGTTGAATTTCTCACTCTCTTCCAGTTCTTCAGCATGTAGAGATGCAAGCAGATTTTCACTGATACTCCTGCTGTCATCAAACAGATCCGCCTGGGCAAGGTAACTCAAACGTGCGTGTTTTTTCAGCAGCACTTCCCCGCTGTCCTGCTCTTCAAGTCCGCAGATAATTTTCAGAAGGGTCGACTTACCGGACCCGTTTGGTCCGACAATACCTATTCTATCCCCCTCTGAAACAACCAGATTGATATCATTGAAAAGAACCTGAGCCCCGAAGGATTTGGAAAGGGATTGGCAATTTACTAGATTTGACATGGTTTAGTGCCTTACTCCTGAGTTTCTGTCATAAAAAACACAACAGATACAAGTCGTTCAGCAAAAAAAGAGCAACAAATCGGACGACTTTTATTGTTGATTATTTTCCCCTGCAATAGTATAAGCTATATAAATTTTGCTCCAGCTCTTCGTGTTTTTCAGCCGCCCTGCCATTCTGCGGGCATAATACTTTCTGTTTATGGTATTCACAACTATTTTGAACCAATGATGAATGAGCAGCTGCATATTATCATCACCGGAGACAGGGGAAAAATCTTTCGCATTCCCTGTTCCCGAAAGAAGCTCCGACTGCTTCTTTCCGCTTCAATTCTTTTCTTACTTTTTCTCATTATTACCAGCATTTTTTCAATTTCACTTTTTACAAAAAACAGGGACTACAGTTCCCGGATTTCCGAATTGAAACACCAGCTCAAACTCAGTGAAGAAACCATAGCGAAGCATGAGAAAATAAATGAAACACAACGGTTAAAGCTCAATCTTCAAGTTGCCAACCTGGAGCTGAACAATGTAAAACAGGCAATGGCATTCAAGGAAGAGAAGGAAATGCTGATGTCCACCGCGGTCAGTGAACTCAATGAGCGCAGTGAACTGATCGAAAAAATCATGGGCACAATTGGAATCCACCTTGAGAAAAAAAAGGATTCTGAAACGGGAAACAGTGGTGGTCCGTTCATAGCCAGTCAGGATGAAGCCAGAGACGACCTCCTTTTCAGGGCTGACAAATATCTGAAAACAATTCGCGCCATCCCTTTGGGTAAACCGATACAGGGAACTATTACCTCACTTTTCGGAAAACGAAAAGACCCGGTTAATCATAAAAAAGCCTTTCATACCGGGATCGACTTTCGGGGGCGACGGGGAGACAAGGTATATGCGACGGCAGACGGTATTGTCAAAAAAGCTTTTAAAAATGGAGGGTATGGCAGATATATCCTCATTGACCATGGTAATGGATACACAACCGCCTTTGCCCACCTCCAGACGATACTGGTAAAAAGAGGCGAACGGGTGACGAGAGGACAGCTCATCGGTCTTGTCGGCAATACAGGAAGGTCAACCGGACCTCACCTTCACTATGAAGTCTGCCTTAACAAAAAGCCGATCAATCCTTATAAGTTTATGAAAATTGCCAGTCTATTAAAAAAATCCAGTTCTGCACCATCGGAGAAAAAATAACATGGGTATGTTTGGAAAATCGGACAACGTTGAGCAGGAGATGCAAAAGGTGGAAAATGAAGCTATTTCGTCAATTATCGACAAAAGCATGAGCGTCACCGGAGAGATTTCATTCAAAGGCAAGGCCAGAATCGACGGCGAAATCAATGGCAATATTGAAGGTGAGCATCTCGTTCTCAGTGAAACAGGCAAGGTCAATGGTGACATCACTGTTTCCTCATTCAACTGCTACGGAAAACTGGAGGGCAACGTTACGGCGAAGATCCTCACTGCCAGGAAGAACTGTTCGATCATAGGCAAGTTGACGGCGGGAAGCCTGACAGTTGAACCTGGGGCGACAATTGATGGAGAAATAAAAGCCGCAACTGCTGACGCAAAAGGTTCACCGGTGCAAAATACCAAACCGGCCCCGTCAACACCTGACAAAAAAACCTGATTGTCGACATACCGGGCATGGCTGGATCAAACGGCTTGTCCCTCTAAAAACTGATGATAATCCAACAGCGGCACAACCATCCGTGGTGATATTTCAAACAAAACAGCCCAGTTTCAATCAGTTTGGGCGAAAGACCATTCCCGGACAGTCTCCTGGATGGATGGTGGGGAGAAAACCATGTCATACCCAGAACCCAACGTAGCCAATCTGCTCAAATGCCCATACTGTGGAAATGACAGTGAATTCTTTGAAATCACAGATGATGTCATCACCACCACCCACTATATTCAGAATCGGGACGGAAGTTTTACCATCTCGGAAAAGAGTTCCCAGGCCCTGGGCGATGTCAAACTGTTCTGCGCCAGCTGCGAAGAAGACCTGTCAACGCTGCATCAACGTTTTTCGGAGATGATTTTTTGAAGGAGTCCCCACATATCATACGGGACAGTGACACTTTTTACCATCAATATCAAAACCTTACGAGCCGCAGCATTGTCTGCACCCGCATCCGGATGAAGCCGGGAGAAGAACAGCTGCTGACTGATCTGGCGGAACGAAGAATTACACTCATCCCTTCGGCCACTTCCCAGCTGGCAAGCCGGTCCAAAGTGTTTCAGACAAGGATTTTCAAAGAGTATCTCCTCCCTTTCACCAGGGCCATATACGACAACCACTCACTCCTGCACTGCATTTCCTTATACCGGAAACAGAACATCAGCAAGGTCGTTCTCAAACGCGAACGAAAGAATGGCGGTCTGGGAATCCACCTCTTTTCAAATGTTGAAGACATCTTCAACATGACGGCGGGTGGAGGATTTCACTATCCTTTTGTCATTCAGCCATTCCAACCCAACAGCAGAGACGTGCGGGTCATTATGCTTGACGATTATCACGAGGCTTATGAACGAAAAAACAGCTATAATTTTCGTAATAATCTTCACTGCGGTGGGAAATCCACACCATTCCCCCTCAGTAACAGACAGCTTTCTTTCTGCAAACGTGTAATGAAAAGAGGGAAGTTTCCCTATGGCCATATAGACCTTCTCCTTTCGGAAAACAATACCTGTCGGCTCAGCGAAATAAACCTTCGTGGAGGATTAAGAGGGGCAGAAATAACACTGGAAGACTACAGAGAAAAAATCCAGGAAATCCATGAGAGACTGCTCAGGGAAGCAGTCGAAAAAATATAACCAGGATTTACGACGACTCAGCAAATAAAATTCGACTCAAAATAAAAAAAGGGAAGAGATGCCGTCGCAGGCATCTCTTCCCTTTTGCGCTTCTAATCAGATTGTACGTTATACACAACCTGTGGGCTTGGGAAGACCAGCCATTTTACAGGCTCCCTTGCCAGGTCCTGAAGGGAAGAGCTCATAGATTCTCTTCAGTGGAAAACCGGTAGTTTTAGAAAGAATACGTACCATGGGAGCAATACCGTTCTTCTTGTAGTATTCCTGCAGAGCGTCGATAACTTTCTGATGCTCATCGGTCATTTCACTGATTCCTTCAACACCTTTTACATAATCTACCCAATCCGCGTTAAAGTCATCACCATTGAGCAGAAAACCGTCCTCATCAACCTCAAAACTTGATCCGTTGTGTTCGATTGTTGGCATTGCAACCTCCTCCGAAATTTTATTTGATAGCTTGCGCCGTTTTATGATCACACTAAAAACTAACTAGAGCTTATTACTATAGGCAAATCATTTTGTCAAGTGAATGACTAATCATTTTTTCCCATGAAACAAAACAGCCACGAAACACTTTTAATCATTCATTTCAAGAAGATAAAAGACAATTGAAAAAGAATTGAATGGATGAAAATGAATAGAAAGACAGACAAAATTCATTTCCTGCTCTCTCTTTTTCAAGGTAAAAATAATTCCGCATACCTGAATGTATGTAACTGGTCACAGAATTTGTAACTCTCTGTTTTCATCCACATTAAACCTGTAAGTGATCAGGGAAAAGGAAAATTTAAAAACGCAACATATTAATCATATGTGAGCATTTTTGATTTTCCTGTGACGCAGAGATCGGACGAAAAGGCAAATTTTCAAGATAGCCTGAAACCGGTATTACAGGAAATTACTTGCACAGGATACCAAGAAAGAGTAAATCGAACAAGTATTGATCACCGTAAAGGAAGATTCCATCTGTCAACAGAAACACCATACTAATATTATAAATTAACAGAGTCTATTTATGCTGCAATTACTTCGAGATAAAGCACAATCCACATTTATTCAGATTATCGTTGTCATTATTGCTTTGGTTTTTATCTTCTGGGGAGTGGGAACGAATATGATGGGAAGCCGGCAGGCCGCCCTTGTAGTTAATGGAGAGGAAATTTCCTTCGAACAGTTTCAACAGACCTACGACCGTGTCTACCAGAGATTAAGCGACCAGTTTGGAGGCAATGTTCCAAAAGGACTGGTGGAAACCCTTGGCATAAAACAACAGGCGATAAATCAACTGGTTCAGGCTACTCTCCTCAGGCAGGGCGCAGAGAAAATGGGAATAGTTGTCAGCAGAGAGGAGATCCGGAAAGTAATCCAGAACATGGTTCAGTTTCAGGAAAATGGAGTTTTCAGCCTTGAACGCTATAAGGCAATCCTGGCGCAGAATAGACTGAATCCCACCAAATTTGAAGCTTCCATGCAGCATGACCGGCTGGCGGAGACTGCCAGCCGAAAAATCAGCAATTTTGCAACTGTGGCTACAGATTACGAAATCAGAGACCTTTTCAACCAGATCAATGAAAAAATCGCCCTTGATTACGTAAAAATTTCACCGTCACGGTTTTCAGATAAGGTCGAAATCAATGATTCAATTCTGGCCGACTGGTTTCAGAAGGTAAAGGATAATTATAAGACAGAACCACAACTCAAACTCAAATACCTTGCATTTACTTATGATGCTGTCGGGAAAAAGATTGAAATTGATCCCGCGGAAATTGAATCATACTATAACAGCAACAAAAAACTGTTTACTGTAAAAGAGCAACGCCACGCCAGACATATTCTTTTCAAAGCCGAAAAAGATGCTCCGGAAGCGATCCGGAAAGAAAAGGAAACAACGGCCGCCGAGGTTCTGAAACTGGCCAGGGGCGGTAGAGATTTTGTCGAGCTGGCAAAGGAGTATTCCGAAGGACCGAGCAGAGAAAGTGGCGGAGACCTCGGATTCTTTGAAAAGGGCAGCATGGTTATTCCTTTTGATACTGCGGTATTTGCCATGCAGCCCGGAGACATCAGTGATGTTATAAAAACCCGATACGGGTATCATATTATCAAGCTTGAAGAAGTCAAACCGGCAAGTGTCAAACCGCTTACAGAGGTAAAAGAAAAAATAGTTCAAATCCTGCAGCGGAAAAAAGCGGAAGAAATCGCGTTTCAGGTTGCCAACACCGCCTATGAAGGAATAATCAGTGCCGGCAGTCTGAAGAAATACACAGAAAAATATCCCGACACGAAAGTCATTGAAACGGATTTTTTCACCCGGTCAGATCCGCCTCAGATTCTTGCCGATGACCCTCAATTCCTCTCCAAGTGCTTTGAATTGAACAGGGGGGAACTGAGTTCTCTCATCAAGGGACAGTCCGGTTATGGAATCTTTTTCGCGGAAGATTTGAAAAATCCGGAAATTCCATCTCTTGAGAAAGTCAGGGAACGCGTGCTTGCGGACTATAAAAAGGAAAAAAGCATGGAACTGGCCGAAAAAAGCGCCGCAGAAATCCTGGCTCAGCTCCGTGCAGGAAAAGATTTCGCAGTTGTTGCCCCAGAACACGGGTTTGAACTTCTACAAACAGGATTTCTCAGCAAAAGGGAAAAAAATGGAAAAAGTGATTTTCCCGGAGAGCTTCTTGCCAAGGTATTTCTGCTGTCCCCGTCTTCACCACTGCCTGAAAAACCGGAAAAGGTGAACAATGAGTTGTACGTCTTCCGCTATCTTGACAGCAAAGTCCCGGAAATGACGGAAGCATCAGAGGAAGTAGCGAAACTGAAAAATGATCTTCTTCGTTTCAAGCAGCAACAACTCCTGTCTGCCTGGCTCATGCATCAGGAGAAAACAGCCAAAATCACCAAACATAAAAGTTTGTAACCAACAAAACTGCGGCGCAGGATTCAGGAGGCATCAAAGGCCCCTATGATCAGTTGGTGTCCTTGGAGAAATGAGTATTTTTGTTCGGGCCAGGGAGCATGAAAAGCTCAACGACCACCCATTTCAAGTGGGTGGTCGTTGAGTTTTTTCACTTGACTTCAGCACCCTGCGAACGCCCTCATGTGAAAGTTTGACATCAAACTTTATTTTAAGTTCTTTTGAAATCTCCCTGTAGGACCACCGGTTTTTTCGCATGGTCTGAATAACTCGAATAATTTTCTGCTGTTCCGGGTTCTTGACCAAAAATCCCCTGCTGCTCACCTTCCAACCGAAGGGTACCGGCCCCCGAGATATTTCCCCTGCTCTTTTCTGAGTTGTTTCGTTGCCCGAATCGCTTTTCCATGCTCACTGGCCTCACAAGAAGCCATGGCCTGAATGATCTTCCCCAGCAATGCAGCCCCACCCTGGTAAACAGCCAGTCTGCGTTTTTCATCAAGGGTAATACTTGTTTCAAGATCGGCACAGTAAAGAGAGACACCTGCTTTTTTCAACATACGGACGAGTTTTGCCGCCTCTTTCGCACCTCCCCCAAGCACCCATTGGCATTGCAGGACCAGAATAGTATCACCGGCCTGGACATGCTGAAAAAGCGCTTTACCCGCAACTCTTCCCTTGAACGGGGACTTTAAAGATGCACCTTCCTCAACATACAGGTCATCAAGTTCCACCCCCAGCCTTTCTCCGCACTTTTTCAGCTGCTTCCGCTGTTGCTCCAAAGACACCAGCTCCTGTCTGTCAGCAGCAAGGAACACATATCCGAAAACAGTCATTATCCTCCTCCATGGAATTACCTGACGACTGATATCCAAAAACCTCAATAATGCCAGCAAAACTCTTTTTTGTTCAGGCTACCACGTTCAATTCAATTGTCAATTTTCCGAATCAACATTGATGTCGGTTTTTCCCAGTTTTTAGTTCTCTTACAGGCCGGAGAATGATATAATGGCAGGTCGATATTTCGCCCTGCCAATTGTTCGGAATCCACTATGGATTCCGAACACCATGAAAGGCTGTCTTTCGTGGGTGGTCTGAAACCCCAGGGATACGCACCATAGAATTTTTCTTCTGCAACTATTACAGCAACCATGCAAATCACAGGCTCTCTGGAGCAATATAAAAAACTTTCTCCATTCGAACAGGCCCTGATGCAGTTTCTCTCCATTGTCTATGAACCTGCACATTCAACACTTATTGTCAACTGCCTGCGAAAGCTCGAATTGAAAAATCCCAGGGGGAACAGACCGACAGTTGCCAATCTCAACCACTATCTGACAAAATTTGAACAGCTGGGCCTCCTCACCCCAAAACGCCAGTGTTCTCCCGAAATTGTTGAAATCCTGAGTAAACTTGCAGTAAAAGAAGGTACATTTCCTCTCTACGCGAAAGCAATTCAAGATGAAGCACCTGTTTCCTATTATTACGGCAAATGGACAACCCGATGCTGGCGGGCCATGCGTGAAATGCGTATTGGCATCTATACTCAACAGTTCAACCTGATAGATGATGCCCAGGAATTTCTGGAAAACCAGTGTCGAGAGCTGGTTGATACTCCCCCACCAACTGTCCAGGTTATGACAGATCCCTTCGATGCTGACTGGTTCCGCGGGCTCCCCACCTCCTTTCAATTCTACCTGCTCAGCAATGTCCTGCAATACGGCCAGGAAACACTCTCCGACTATCCGGAGATACTCGCATTTCTGTCGGATGAAACAGAATTTTCATCACTGGGTGTTGATGAATTCCTTCCGTTTAAAAGATTACTTTTTATCGAACTTCTTTTCAGAGGGTGTTTTTCCGAGGCAAAAGAACTCGTACTCTCCAACAGAAATTCATTCCAGGGAACCGGCGCCCTTGGCTCCCTCCATTTCCTCACAGGCAGTAACACAGAGGCCATCGCAGCTTATCAGGAAGATTTACGCTTCCTGGGAAAATACAGTAATGACGAAAACGTGGCATTTTTCGGCCCCACCGGCCTCTTTTATATCCTGGCACTGCTTTCTGAACAGGAAAAGGATTTTCCGGCCATCGCCAATCAGATAGGTATTGCCCTCTCTCTGTTTCGAACGGCAAAGGAAAACGATGCCTACAATTACCTGGCAACCGTTGTCAATTCCCAAATCTCGAAAGGTATGCAGGGCACCGAAATAATACTGCCTGAAGAGAAAGACAGAAACGCACTGACTGTCGTTTTTGCCGGTCTCTGCCAATACTGGCTGAACAGCTCCCTCTCTCCGGAACTGGAAAGAGAAATTCTCACTTTCTTCAACCGTGCCAGAACGGGGAACTATGATTTCTTCACCATCATCCTGGGTGACATTCTGGCCACCGTCAGCCATGACAACAGTGAATATATTGCCATAACGTCCTCCCTGCGCGAAAAATCAGGCATCCTTTCGCTCCTGTCCATTTTGGAGCCGGAAGAACCGTGGAAACGCAGCCTTCAGGCTCTCATTTACGCGACATCACAGGAGAAAGACAGCCCACAACAATCCATACGCCTGGTCTGGACCATCACCTTCAAAGGGACACGGATCACCATTGGCCCGCGGGAACAGAAACTGGCACCAGACGGAGAATGGACCAAGGGAAGACCCATTTCCCTCTCCAGACTCTACCAGACCAGCAAGCTGACTTATCTCTCTACCCAGGACAGAAAAATATGTGCTGCAATCAAAAAGGTTCATAATAATGAAACCCACAGCACCAGTTATTATTTTGATATGGACAGAGCCCTGGTTGCCATGATCGGTCATCCCTTGCTTTTTCTGGCTGAATCCCCGTCAACACCCGTGGAATTCGTTGCAGGAGAACCGGAACTGCTCGTGGAAGAACGGGGAGAATTTCTCCATATCCGTTTTTCCCAACCCATCTCCACCGACAATATCAGCTATTTCCGTGAGACACCCACACGGGTAAAAATCATCACTATCAACGAGAACCATCGCCGAATCGCTCAGATAACGGGAAAAGACGGCATGACCGTTCCCCTGTCGGCCAGTGAGCAGGTACTTACCGCCATCGGCAATATTTCTTCCTTCATGACCGTTCATTCAGCCATCGCCGCCGACAAGGCAAGCAACCGTGCTTCCAACATCACCTATGTGGAGGCCGATTCTACTATCTATATGCATCTCATTCCATATGGCACCGGATTTCGCCTGGAAATGTTCGTCAAACCGTTTGCCGAAGGAGGCCACTACCTCAAACCGGGACAGGGTGTGGAAAATATCATGGCCGAGGTCAAGGGAAAACGGCTGCAGACCAAAAGAAACCTGGCCCAGGAAGAGGAAAGAGCCAGAGATGTTGAAGAACTTTGTCCCATTCTTGATCTGGCCATTGACATGGAGCAGGAAAATGACCGGGAATGGCACCTCCAGGATCCGGATGACTGTCTCCAGGCCCTGACTGAGCTGCAGGCCATCCGGGACAAGGTTGTTATCGAGTGGCCCGAGGGAGAAAAACTCACAATCACCCATAAGGCATCCCTGGAGAATCTCAATCTGAAAATCCGCACAAACCGACAAAACTGGTTTGCCATGAGCGGGAACCTGACTCTTGACCAAGGCCAGGTCATCGAACTCAAAGAGCTGCTGGCAAAGGTAAAGAATGCCTCAGGAAGATTTGTGGAAATAGCACCGGGACAGTTCATCGCCCTGACCCAGGAATTCAAGAAACGTCTGGAAGATATGAATATCTTTGCAGACAGTATGGATGATGATTCCAATGAAATTCTCATCCACCCTCTGGCGGCCATGCCCCTGGAGAAACTTGCAGCACAGGCAGTAACCGATGCGGATGATGGCTGGAAAAAACAGATTGAAAGAATACAGGCTGCACAAAATTTCACTCCGGAACTGCCTTCAACCCTCCAGGCGGAACTGCGAGATTACCAGCGCGAAGGCTATAACTGGCTGGCCCGATTGGCCCACTGGGGAGTCGGCGGCTGTCTTGCAGACGATATGGGCTTGGGAAAGACTCTGCAGTCGCTGGCAATTATTCTGAAACTTGCCGCGAACGGGCCGTCACTGGTTGTTGCCCCCACATCTGTTTCCACCAATTGGCAGTCGGAGGTCACCCGGTTCACCCCTACCATCAATATAAAACTGTTTACCGGAAAAGATCGTGAGAAGACGGTCAAAAATCTCGGTAAATTTGATATGCTGATCACCACATACACTTTGCTGCAGCAGGAGAGTGAACTGCTCTCTTCGGTTAAATGGCAGACTGTCATCCTGGATGAAGCCCAGGCCATAAAAAATGCTGCAACAAAACGGTCCAAAGCTGCCATGTCCCTGCAGGCAGAATTCAAAATTATTACAACAGGAACCCCCATCGAAAACCATCTCGGGGAACTTTGGAACCTCTTTCATTTTATCAATCCCGGCCTCCTGGGAAGTCTGAACAGTTTCAACGAACGTTTTGCAATTCCCATAGAACGCTATCAGGACAGGGATGCCAAACTGAAACTGAAAAAACTGATCCGCCCCTTTATCCTTCGCCGGATAAAATCTCAGGTACTGGAGGAACTGCCATCGAGAACAGAAATCACCCTTGATGTGAAAATGACTCCCGAAGAAGCTCATTTTTACGAGGCACTGCGACAGAATGCCATTGACCTGCTGGAAAACAGCAAGAACAGAAAAGGACGCCATATCCAGATTCTCACCGAAATCATGAAACTGAGGCAGGCATGCTGCAATCCCCGTCTTCTGGACAATGACACCAGCATAGAAAGTTCAAAACTGAAAGTTTTCGCTTCGCTGGTGGAGGAGCTTATCGGCGGAAACCACAAGGCCCTGGTTTTCAGCCAGTTTATTGGCCATCTCCGGATCATCAGGGAATATCTAGATGAACAAGGAATCTATTACCAGTATCTCGACGGCAGTACCAGCTCAAAAAAACGTAAAGAACGGGTGGAAGCCTTTCAGTCCGGCCAGGGTGATCTTTTTCTCATCAGCCTGAAAGCTGGAGGCCTCGGGCTCAATCTCACCGCCGCCGACTATGTCATCCATATGGATCCGTGGTGGAATCCCGCGGTCGAAGACCAGGCTTCTGACCGGGCCCACAGAATAGGACAGACCCGTCCCGTCACTATTTACAGACTGGTCTGTAAAGATTCCATTGAAGAAAAAATCGTCAAACTTCACCAGGAAAAACGGGATCTGGCCGGAAGCCTCCTTGAAGGCAGTGATATCAGTGCCAAAATGAAATCGGATGATCTCCTCGACCTGATCAAGGCAAGCTGATTTTTTGTAACTGGTCACAGGATTTGTAACTCTGTGTTTTTATCTACTTGCCTCTGGATCCCCCACCCTGCGGGTTTTTCGCTCACAGATTCAGGTTTCCCTCATTTTTCTGTAAACTCTTTGCTGAAAAACAAATGGAAGTTGGTCATTTTTTTTTTGTTACGTATAATAGTAACAGGAAATGGATTTCCAACTGATGATTACACAGAATACCTCTCGAATGAGGTATCTGTTTTATTTCCCCTGATCCAGCAAACCCGGATACTATTGCAGTGAGAAACAACAACCACAGGGAATTTTTCTTTATCCTCCTCTGCACCAGTGCGGTCCTCATGACACTGTTCTTTCGCTCTGCTGTTCATGAAGTTACCGCACCTTTCGTGGAAGAACAGGAAAACAGTGATTCCAATCCACAGGCAGCAGGAAAAATGGTCGTTTTTTTTCAGGAAAAACGACCATACACCATTACCTCCAAGGATGGTATGCGTGGACTGATAGCTACTCCTGTGACCATGTTGTTTGAAAAAATCGGTATGAACTTCATCTGGGAAAGAATGCCCCTCAAACAACAGATGATTCTCATCAAAAAAAACACGATCCGCGCATGCGGGGCGGGCTGGATCAAAACTGCCGAGGGTGAGATATTCGGCAAATACACACTGCCCATATACAAGAACAAACCGTTTGTAGCCATAGCACGGGCCGACATTCCGTATCTTAAAGATGTGGAAACGGTTGACAGTCTTCTCTCCGAGTCAAAACTCCGCCTGCTCATCAAGGTCGGACATCCTTACGGGCGAAAGATAACAAGGCTCATGGAAGATCTCACTCCCTGGACGGTTTATACGACTGCAGATAACCGCAGTATGCTGAAAATGATCGAGACACACCGGGCAGACTATTGTTTTATGTCCCAGGAAGAGGCCCAGGATCTCCTCCTGTTCTCCGGGCTGAACAGTGAAAAATTCAGATTGATCAGCCTCAGTGACAATCCGCCGGGAAATTCTTTTTATCTCCTGTGCTCAAAACAGGTCAAGGACGACACCATCAGACAATTGAACAACGCGATTCGGCATTTTGTCAACATCCAGGGCAATTCGCCATGAATATTGCCGAACACCACACAAAACTTCCAATATGGGCCATGGGACTGCTGACAATACTGTTCTGCGTCTTTACCCTGTCATATGAAAAATACGTGTCAGAACAGGCCCAGGAAAAACTTGACCAGCACGCCCGCATAATTGCCGATGACCTATGGAATTTCAATTTTAATGGGGCTATTGAATATCTAAAACTTGCCGCTGACTCCAATCACTATGAAAAACTCGCAGTAATCAGCCATAACGGTGAACTTTTTCAAGAAATTTCTACCTCTTTTCCAACTCCGCTTGAGTCGATTCTCATCAGAATCCATCTCACATCCAGGGTTATCCTGGTTTCGCAGATAGTATATAACAACAATATTATCGGCTGGATAGAAGCCGTCTGGATCCCTGAAACATTATATACCCACCTGTTTGTATTCATCTTTTTCCAGATGATTCTTCTGGCGGTTCTGTTATACAGCAGAATAGTCGGAGAAAAGGTCAAACTTGAACATATGGTCAATGAACGGACCAATGAACTGACCCGTTCCAACTCAATCCTGAAAAAGCAGATTGAAGAGCGCATCCACGCCGAGGAGGCCTTGAGAAAAAGTGAGGAAAAATATCGATTTCTAGCTGAAAATATTGAGGATGTAATCTGGACCTTGAACACGGATTTCCAATATTCATATGTCAGTCCGGTGGCCGAAAAAATGTACGGTTGGAAGCCGAAAGAACTGGTAGGATCGGAAATGGACAAGATTCTTGTACCGACATCCTGCACTGTCTTCAGGCAGTTTTTGAAAGAGATCAACGTTTTTGAAAAAAATGATTTCAATCCTCCACAACCTGCCATTTTAGAACTTGAAATTAAACATAAGAACGGTTCCACAATCTGGTGTGAAGTAACAATCTCTTTTCTCTTTGACGATATATCCGGGTTTACCGGGACCATGTGGGTGGCCAGGAACATCACGGAACGGCGTATTGCCCAACGGGAAAGAGAGGAACTGCAGGAAAAGCTGGAACGTTCCAAAAAAATGGAATCCCTTGGTCTCCTTGCCGGAGGAGTGGCTCATGATCTTAACAACGTGCTCTCGGGGATTGTCAGCTACCCCGATCTTATCCTGCTTGATATTAACCAGGACTCTCCCCTGCGTGAACGAATTGAAACCATTCGAGACTCAGGGATAAAGGCAGCGGAAATCGTAAATGACCTGCTGACTTTGACACGACGCGGTGTTTTTTCCACCCAGGTTTTAAATCTCAACACCCTGGTAAAAGAGTATATTTCCTCCCAGAATACAGGAAGATGATCAGCTATCATCCTGAAATAGAAGTAAAACTTCGCCTTGAAGAAAATCTGCCCAATATCAAAGGCTCCCCCACTCCCCTGAAAAAAGTCATTATGAATCTTGTCTCCAACGCTGCTGAAGCACAGGTCAGGGGTGGGGAAATTTTAGTCAAGACATCAAGTCGCTATCTGGACAAAACGCTGGAAGGATACCAATCAATTGCCCATGGAGAATACTCGGTTCTCAGCGTTATTGACAGGGGAGAAGGAATTGATCCGGAAGATCTGAGAAGAATTTTTGAGCCATTCTATACGAAAAAAGTCATGGGCAGAAGCGGAACCGGACTCGGGCTTACGGTTGTCTGGGGAACTATCGAGGACCACAAGGGATACATAGACATCAGCAGCGATAAAAACAAAGGAACAACTATTGATGTGTATATTCCCATCTGCAGAGAGCTTATAGAAAAGAATGGCACCTCTGAAGAAGTTGCAGATTTCCGAGGGAGTGGGGAAAAAATTCTTGTGGTTGACGACATTGATTACCAGCGAAGAATTGCCTGCGCCATTTTGAAACGGTTAAATTATAAGGTTATTTCAGTTGCCAGTGGTGAAGAAGCAATTTCCTATCTGAAACAGGATAGAGCAGATCTTGTCATGCTGGATATGATCATGGACAATGGTATGGACGGTCTCGAAACATACGAAAACATCATCAAATACAATCCCCGCCAGAAGGCAATAATAGCCAGTGGGTTTTCAGAAACGGACCGGGTAAAACAGGCACAACGTCTTGGCGCGGGACGGTATATAAAAAAACCGTATAAGCTGGAACTGCTTGGTAAAATAATTTACCAGGAACTCCGAGGAGATAAGGAGTCGTTATCAAATGGTCCAGGCGGCTGAGAATACACCTGAATCAGTGGACGTTTTCCCCCATTCTCAGTTTCCTCATCCCTTATAAAATACATGGGTTAATCGCAGATATACATTGCTTTCCCTCTTTACAGGAAGGAGTGTTATGATTACATAACTAACAGGTTAGTAATAAACAGGGACAACAATATGAGAAATAAAAGGCTGACGGCAGAGCAAAGACGTGAACAGATCCTGCGCAAAGTAAAAGAGCTATGTACGAACAAAGGGTTTGCAGGCACAACACTGGATGAAATTGCAAACGCTGCAAATGTGAGCCGCGCACTCATCGTCCAACACTTTGGAAGCAAAGAGAATCTTTATGAAGCGCTGATAGATTATCTCTTCTGCGATCATCCCATGGAAAAAGACCCAGCAATCAAAGCCTATGCTGAGCGGAAAGATGATCGTGGTGTTTTTATGGCATATTGCGAACATGCCTATGATCACATGGTGGCAGAACAAACTGAATCCCCCTTGAAATTGGTCATGTTCAGTATGCTTGAAAAACCGGATTTATATACAAAACATTTCCAAAAGAGGAAAATCAAAGGGATTGAAGTGCTGGAAGAATATGTTTCTAACAGAATTAAAGACAATGTGTTCAAGAGCGTTGACCCATTTTATGTAGCTCTTGCTTTTTCTTCCATGATTACCCAGCTTTTATTAGAAACTTCCGTATTGAAAACCATACGGAACAGGGATGAATTCCTCAATATAACAGGAACAATGGTAGATCTTTTTTTAAACGGACTAACACGGGAGAGAGGTGTACTATGAAATGCCAAAAATGTGGAACTTTAATTGCTGATGAAACTGATGCATATAAACATGGAGATCAGAGTCTTTGCGAGGACTGCTATCTGGATATTGTGGCAACACCCAAGACTTGTGACCCCTGGGCGGTCTACACGGCAAAAAGTCTAACCAAGGAAAAACCGGTTTTAACACCGATACAAGAAAAAATCCTGTCCCTGGTTGAGGAAAAACCAGGTACGGCAGAAGAAATTTGTGCAGAACTGGGGATAACTGAAAGCGAATTTCGATTAAACTTTACCCCCCTCAGGCACATGGAACTTGCCCGGGCATGCAAGGTGGACAACAGGGTTTGTTATACACTTTTTAACCGGTAAGAATTTTCCTTATCAGAATAACCACCGCAAGAAACAGCCCCCCGTCCTGTTACTTTAACAGCATGGCCGGACCAAATGGCTCGGCCATTTATGCCCCTTGGGTATTTATGCCCGTTGGGTATTTATGCCCCTTGGGTACAACAAAGCAAATAAAAATCACAACCGTGGCGAAATGATCTTCAACCCGGATTTCTCATGAGTTCAGGCTGCGCCAGGTTCAAAGTTCCCGGAGTCTTCGCTTACCTGGCAGCGAATTATAGTGATCTATATTTACTGCCGAAATACTGCAGAAGATGGCGTCGCCTGGACTGACCTCTGGTGAACATTGTGTAAATTTTTCTGGGTCACTGATAATTGTCTTATTGTTTGTGTTCTATAATTATTCTCAAAATTGACACAATGTTCATGAGGAATGCGGGTTAACTGCTTGATTTTCAGCTAAACAAGAACACTTTTTTCTTTTCAGCCTGTCTCACTCCCTCAGGAGAGCCAGAATCAGACCGAAAAACCCTGTTTCATTCTGTTGATACTGCCAGCCCAGGTGAACCCCACAATTCCTGCAGAGGGAGAAACGCCATACATACCCCTTAAACCATGTGAATTCACTGGTTGCCGGTCCCGCCTGTACACATCCCCCGGCATTACGAAAACAACCGAGATGGAAAACCACCCCGGCAGGATTAAAAAAAGTGTGTTCATGGGCTCCATTGACTTCTATTGCCTGTTCCTTTCCGGTGATACCATATCCGCATGGTCTGCAGAAAAGAGCTTTTTCCTTCCGTTCCCCTGTTTCATTCTCTCCATCGATTAGAGAATCAAGTGCATTTTCAGGGAGAGTCTTTCCACGAAATTCGTACAATAGATGGCAACTTTCCATAGCGATTCTTACGCTTTTGTATAATACTCCACAATGGACCAAACCAGCTCCGAAATGGTATATTCTTCTGCTTGAACAGTAACTTGCAGTCCATTATCCGTAATAGTTTTCGCGGTTATCGGCCCTATGGCCGCAATATCAACCCCTTCCATAAGCCGTTCAAGTTCATCCTGGCTTTCGGCATCCACCATGGAAAGAAAATTTCTAACGGTAGAAGAACTGGTGAAGGTGACCATATCGATCCGCCCCATCTCCAGATCAGCCCGCAGGCTCTTTTTTGGCTGGATAGCAGGACAATTCTGGTATACAGGGGCAACTGTGACCTGGGCACCTGCTCCCCGTAATGTTTCCGGCAGTATTTCTCGGGCTTTCAGGGCACGGGGAATGAGGATATTCCGCCCTTCAACACCCTGATCAAGTAGACTTTCAGCCAACCCCTCTCCTGTAAACGTATTGGGAATAAGATCGGCGTTTATACCATATTGCAGAAGAAGATCGGCTGTACTTTTTCCCACTGCGGCAATATCAGGACCTTTCAGATCCCTGGCATCCATACCCTTTGAATACAGATGCTCAAAGAAATACTTGACCCCGTTCAAAGATGTAAAGAGAATCCAGTGATATTCATCAAGCCGTTCCAGCTCATCATCGAGTATCTCATAGGATTCCACCGGTTTTATGTTAATGGTTGAATACTCAATGCAGTCTGCACCAAACTCTTCAAGTCCGGCAACAAGCTCACTGGCCTGCTCCCTTGTCCTGGTAACGATGATTTTTTTGCCGAAAAGAGGTCGTTTCTCGAACCAGTCGATACTTTCACGGAGTTTAACCACTTCACCAACAATAATAAGGGAAGGTGGCTTTATCCCACTGTCCCTGACGATGTCGGTAATCGTATCCAGTGTGCCGACAACAGATCGCTGCTCAGGAGTGGAAGCCCACCTGACAACGGCCACCGGAGTCTTGGGATCCCGTCCGTGTCGAATGAGGTTATCCATGATAACCGGAAGGTTTTTAATCCCCATATATACAACCAGGGTTCCCACCCCTGTTGCCAGTTTTGCCCAGTCAATATTTGATGTTTCCTTGGTGGGATCCTCATGTCCGGTCAGGAAAGCAACCGAGGCGGTATACCCCCGATGGGTTATGGGAATCCCGGCATAGGTGGCAGCCGCTGTGGCCGATGTAACCCCGGGTACGACCTCGAAAGCGACTCCCGCCTCATGCAGGACTTCGAGTTCCTCTCCCCCCGACCAAAGATAAAGGGATCTCCACCCTTCAGCCTGACAACAAATTTTCCCGCCTGTGCATGATCCACCAGCATCTGGTTGATTTCGTCCTGGGTGTGAGTATGTTTCACTCCGCCCTTTTTCCCAACGTAAATACGTTCAGCCGATACCGGAACATGATTCAACAGTTTCTTGCTGGCGAGGTAATCGTAAAAAACGACCTCAGCCCGCTCCAGCAGTCTCTTTCCACGTACGGTTATAAGGCCGGGATCCCCGGTCCTGCACCAACCAGATAGACCTTACCGGGCCTGGTTGTATTTGGCTTCTTTTTCATAATCGATACATTCCTGACTGACTCAGGGTTCATGGATAATGCTCTCTCGACAAAGGCAAAAAAGGGCTTCCCCGAAGTTCGGGACAGCCCTTTATGCCGGTTAACCGCCACTCCCGTTAACAGTAACAGCGAGAGAGGACAGAATTAACAATATGATTACAGCTCTTTCATTATGGCCTCGGTTACTTCCTGAATGGAAACAGAACCATCAACGGAGATGACTTTCGGGCCACCGGCCTGCTTGAAATAATTCACAGCGGCCATTGTTCCTGTCTCTTCATCATAATAAATGCCATGACGTTTGTTGATAGCATCCTCATCCTGATCATCCGCACGGGTCTTCAGTTCTCCACCGCATACACGACAAACCAGTTTTCCATCTTTTTCCACAGGCTTGATGGCTTCAAAGGCTATATGATTGGGATGATTATTATCATTCACACAGAGCCGACGCCCCATGATTCGCTCTTTGGCAATTTCGCGGTCAAGAACAATCTCAATCACGTAATCCAGGGCAAGACCCTCTTTTTGCAACGTTTCGGCAAGAGTTATCGCCTGATCTTTTGAACGGGGAAAACCGTCAAGAATCCAGCCGTCTTTACAATCGTCCTGCTGCAATCGGGAAATCATCATGGGAATGGTGATATCATCCGGCACGAGGTCGCCCCTGTCGATATACTCTTTTGCCTTTTTCCCAAGCTCGGTTCCACCACCGATATGCTCACGAAAGATTGCACCCGATTCAATATGGGGAATATTGAATTTCTTCTGAACGATTGCACCCTGGGTACCCTTGCCACTGCCGTTCGGCCCAAAAAACAGGATGTTCTTACCCATAATTTTCTCCTTTAAAAACAAATAACAAATAATTAAAAAACTCTATAAAAACGACGGCAACAGAACAACAACTCACACGATTTCAGAAACCATAACTCCGGATTTCCGGCCAGATGCAATCCCGCCGCCACTTAACTCATATCATGTAAATTTCAGACAGCAGGGCAAATTATTCCCGCCGGTGAAAACATTCATCGACACCCTTTCCGGTAGTTCCCAGACACAAAAAGCAGGGTTCAGGGCAGGTATTATAGCCGAAAAGGTACTGACGGGCCATAAAAATATCTCCCCATAGATTTTGACTTTCACCGCTAAAGCGATTACTTTCAGGGTCATTACAGGTTTTTTCCTGAATTTATAACAGACAAACTGGAACTCTCGTTTATTCAGGGATTCGGATTACAGGCAGCTTTACAAGGGGCCCTCCATACAACCACAAATCATTACACTACACCAGCTATGAAAGAAATACGCATTGGTCTCATTGGCTTCGGGACGGTGGGAAAAGGGCTCGCTCAGGCCCTGTTTTCCCAGCGGGAAAGACTCATTCAACGATCAGGTATCGCCTTCACCCTGACGACGGTGGTTGACATTGCAGTAGATTCCCTTCCGGACGAATTCAGTAATGTAACCCTTACCCGGGACGCAAAGGATATCTTTAATGACCCGTCAATAGATATAGTCGTCGAACTCATCGGCGGCATGGAGCCGGCAAAATCTTTTCTGCTCGAAGCCATCAACAAAGGCAAGCATGTGGTCACCGCCAACAAGGCCCTGCTCTCGGTCCATGGCCGGGAAATATTCACAGCAGCTGCTCTGAACAATGTCGAGGTCGGATTCGAGGCCAGCGTGGGAGGTGGAATTCCCGTCATAAAAGCATTAAAAGAAGGCCTGGTCGCTAACAAGATCAATTATATAAAAGGGATAATGAACGGCACCGCGAACTATATCCTGACTAAAATGACCGATGACGGTATGGCTTTTAACGAAGTTCTGAAGGAGGCCCAGGAGCTCGGTTTTGCTGAAGCGGATCCCACCTACGATGTGGAAGGTATTGATACAGCTCACAAGCTGGCAATCCTCATGACCATTGCCTTCGGGCTCCATGTCCATCTTGATGATATTCACGTGGAAGGAATCAGCGAGATCGAACCTACAGATATTGAGTTTGCCGGAACCCTGGGACATCGTATCAAGCTGCTGGCTATCAGCCGAAACCATGGAAAGCACGTAGAAGCCAGGGTCCATCCCACAATGGTACCTGAAACCCATATGCTGTCCACAATCAGCGGTGCATTCAACGCCATCCAGTTTAATGGAGATACCGTTGGTGACGTTCTCCTGTATGGACAGGGAGCGGGCATGATGCCAACAGGAAGTGCTGTGGCTGCTGATGTTGTCGACATCGGAAGAAATATTCTGCAGAACAGTGTCAACCGGGTTCCGGCCCTCTCCTACCTCCCGAACAATATGGCAGAGCCGATCATCACACCCATGGATGAGCTGGTCTGCCCCTACTACTTCCGTGTAACTGCCCTGGACAAACCGGGGGTTCTTGCCCGTATCACCTCAATTTTCGGCGACCACGGTATTTCCATCAAATCCATGGTCCAGCAGGAACATGATGCCAACGAACCGGTCTATATTGTCTTCATGACCCACAGCGCCACGGAGGGAAATGTCAAAAGGGCGATCAGGGAAATTGATGAACTTGATGTATGCACTTCACCCACGGTAAAAATCAGACTTCTTATCTCCGAATAGGTTAACAATGAAATACCTTATCCTTGTCGGTGACGGAATGGGAGACTATCCCATCAGCGAACTTGATGGAAAAACAGTGCTGGAAGCGGCCCGAACACCTGCCATGGATGAACTCTGCCGAAAAGGTGAGTTTTTCCTGACCAATACGGTTCCGGAAGGTTTTCCTCCTGGCAGTGATGTGGCCAACATGACCCTTATGGGTTATGATCCAGCTCGTTTCTACACGGGAAGAGCCCCCCTTGAAGCTGCATCCATGGGTATAAAACTGGCAGAGGATGAGATTGTCTTCCGCTGCAATCTCGTAACCCTGGACCTGGTTAACGATCAGGTTACGATGCGCGATTTTTCCGCTGGCCATATCAGCAATGAAGAAGCCCGTGAACTGATAGCCAGCCTGGAAGCCGTTTGCTCCGGTGATCGCTTTCATTTTAAACCGGGGATAAGCTATCGGCATCTCCTGGTTTTCAAAGGAAAACACCCAGGTTTTATTACCGTCCCGCCCCATGACTATATCGAAAAAGATGTCACGGAATACTGGCAGCGCTATCTCGACAGTCCCGGCTGGTCTGAACTTGTCACCAGATGCGGTGATATTCTCAAAAACCATCCCGTAAACCTGGAACGTATCAAACAGGGGAAAAACCCGGCCACTCATATCTGGTTGTGGGGGGAAGGAAAAATGATTGATGCTCCCCCGCTGACAGAACGATTTTGCATCAGCGGCTCCATGATCAGCGCCGTCGACCTGCTGAAAGGGTTGGGCGTCATCGGCGATCTTGATGTCATCAATGTACCCGGAGCAACCGGTTATATTGATACAAACTATGAAGGCAAAGCAGAGGCGGCAACACAATCTCTCAAGGAACAGGATTTTGTTTTTGTCCATCTTGAGGCTCCCGACGAAGCGGGCCACCAGGGCTCTCTCAGTGCTAAAATTCAGGCAATCGAAGATTTTGATGCCCGCATTGTCAGTCCTATTACAAACGAACTGCGCAGCCGGAAAGAAGACTTTCGCGTCATAGTCACCATGGATCATTTCACACCGCTTTCCCTGCGAACCCATGTTTCCGATCCTGTCCCGACTCTGCTCTATGACTCCAGGGAGAAGGAAGCCGGCTCAGGAAAAACATTCTGTGAAAAAAACTGTCTCGCCCATGATGCCGAAAAGAACAATTCCATTAACGATGGGTATACCCTTATCAATAAACTCCTGGAACAGAATTGATGTCCGAGAATATTTTTACGACTAAAGTCAGAGTGCTCTATGGCGACACCGACGCAGGGGGGGTCGTCTATAACGCTAATTATCTCCGTTATTTCGAAATGGGAAGAACCGAACTGATGAGAGATCATGTCTGTTCCTACAGGGAAATTGAAGAGCGTGGCTTTGTTCTCCCCGTGACAGAATGCTGGGCCCGTTACAAGGCCCCTGCTTTTTATGATGACTTGCTCATCATTGAAACGATTGTTGCCGAAGTAACCAGAATAAAGTGTAAATTCAGCTACAGGATTCTGCGAAATGAACAAGACGGCAAACGACCCAGGTTGCTGGTCAAGGGGTTTACGGTCCATGCCGCAATTACCAGGGAAGGCAAACTGACACGGTTGCCGGATGAAATTATCCGCAGGATAGAAGCACTGCAGACGAAAACATGATGTCGTAATACCGCGGATTCATGTTCTGTTTTTAAAATTAACCAGTTATTTGCTTCTGATCTGCCGAATATGTAAAAATAACTATTTACAATATCTGCAATTGGTGTATATTGGCAAATCTCAACGCGGGGTGGAGCAGTCTGGTAGCTCGTCGGGCTCATAACCCGAAGGTCGGTGGTTCAAATCCGCCCCCGCTACCAAAATGTCAAGGGGTTGTAAAACGTAAATGTTTTACAACCCCTTTTTTTGACTGTAACACAAAGATCTGTTAAGGAAGAAAACGCAATTATTTTAATAATAAAAAAAGCCCGCTTTTCGGCGGGCTTTTTTTATTATTCTATTTTTTGATTGTGTCTCTACTGAGCGACGCAACTTCGAACAGACTTGTCACCATCAGTTTTTTTGCCCTCTTCACTGACACCAGCTGGTGGTGTGACTCGAATAGTCGCAACTTTATTCTGAGTGAAAAAGTCAATCCCGTCTTTTCCCTGCACTTTGTTGGTACCAAGGTGTGAATCTTTAATGCCACCAAAAGGCAAGTAAGGATGCGGTGCGCACACACCCACATTAACTCCCACCATACCCACATCGGCTTCAGCAATGAATTTTTCAGTATAATACTGGTTTTGGGTGAAAATACATGCACCGTTACCAAATTTTTGTTCCCTGATAAGTTGTAGAACATCGTCAAGATCTTTAATCTTCATAACGGATACAACAGGGCCAAAAATCTCCTCTTTGGCGATTCTCCTGCAGGGAGTAACATCAGTAAAAATTGTTGGTGCTACAAAATAACCATTTTGATTCTTCTCAGGAAGATCAGGATTACGTCCATCAAGAATCAGATTTGATCCCTGCTCAATTCCGATCTTTATATATTCCTCTATACTGGCCTTGGCCTTGGCTGAAATAACCGGCCCCATATAGACATCGGGATCCATGGCATCACCATAGGTGACCTTTTTGGATGCCTCCAGTACCCGTTCAATCAATTCGTCATAAACTTCGGGAACCGCCGCCACAATCGAACCGGCAAGACAACGCTGGCCGGCAGAGCCATAACAGGAATGGATGAAATTATCGATGAAAACATCCCAGTTAACATCTTCCATGACAACCAGGAAATTCTTTGCACCACCAAGCAGCATTGAACGCTTCCCGCCCCTGCCACAGGCTTCAGCCATTTTCTTGGCGGTCGGCGTTGAACCCACAAGACAAACGCCACTCATTTTGGGGTGCTCATACCAGGTACCAGGAATGGAACGATTTCCATGGATTATATTCACAACCCCTGGAGGAAGACCGATCTGGTTGAAAATATTGCCCATTTCCTGCATAAACAGAGGAGATTGGGTGGAAGGTTTGTAAATAAAGGTGTTACCGACTCCAATGGCATAAGGAATAAACCAACCAAACACCAGGGCTGGAAAATTAAATGGAGCAACACCGCCAAATACACCAAGAGGTTGTTTTACCACCCTCCCATTGATATTTCCGGCAATGCCGTCCAGATGCTCTCCCTGAAGCAAAGTCGGAATGGAACAGGATGTCTCCAGGATTTCAATTACCCGACCTATTTCCCCTCTGGCCTCACTGATATGCTTCGCCTGATCCACTGCTATGGAAACAGCAAGATTTTCCTTGTTCTCCACCATTGCCTGACGCATATCAAAGAGAAAACGCATCCTTTTACTGACGGAAAGCTTTCTCCATGAATCATAAGCTGCATAGGATGAATCAACGGCCTCAAAAGATGTCTTTTCGGACGAAAGAGGCACCTCGCCGATGGCTTCACCGGTTGAAGGATTGTAGAGAGGTACATATTCCACACCGCTTTCTTCCACCCACTCACCGTGAATGAAATTTTTAATTCTTGTAAAATCCATATATTTTTTTCCTCCTCAAACAGCTTCTATTATTGCTGATTATCTCTATTAGCCCACATTTCTCATGAACATTGTGTCAATTTTGAGAATAGTTGTAGAATACAAATAATTAGCCAACTATCGGTAATCGAACAAAATTCACACAAGGTTCACCCAAGGTCAGCCCAGGCGACGCCATCCTCTGCAATATTTCAACAGTAAATATAGGTCACTATTATTTACTGTTGAAAATTTTAAAGCTGACACCGCCTGAACTGATGAGAAATGCGGGTTAGTTCGGGATGACCTGTGCGTAAAATACCACTTTACAATACTTCCTCCACTGGAGTGTACGGAAGATTAAAGGCATCAGAGACAGCTTTGTACACTAACTTGCCGTCATGAACATTAAGACCAAGTTTCAATTCCTCATTCTCCACACAGGCTTTATGCCAGCCTTTATCAGCCAGCTGTACTGCATAGGCAAGAGTGGCATTGGTCAGGGCCATGGTGGAAGTAAGGGGGACAGCACCGGGAATATTAGCTACACAATAGTGAATGACTCCGTCAACGACATACGTTGGATCTTCGTGTGTAGTCGGTTTTGAAGTTTCAAAACAACCACCCTGATCAATTGAAACATCAACAAGAACAGAACCTTCTTTCATCAGGGAGAGATCTTCCCGACGAATAACAAAAGGGGCTTTGGTTCCGGGAATAAGGACAGCTCCAATCACCATATCAACTTCCGGTAAAACATCCAGGATCGCCTGACGGGATGACATTTTTATAAAACAGTTCCCAGGCATAATATCACTTAAATATCTTATCCTCTCAAGATTGAGATCCATCATATAAACCTGGGCACCAAGACCGCATGCCATTTTAGCGGCCTGCGTACCAACAACACCTCCACCAATGACCAGGACCCGGGAAGGATCGGTTCCGGGGACACCTCCAAGAAGACGGCCAAGCCCGCCATTGGTAGCCTCAAGGGCAACCGCACCACGCTGCACTGCCATACGACCTGCAACCTCCGACATGGGCGTCAGGAGAGGAAGGGATTTATCTTTTTTCTGAATCGTCTCATAAGCAATACAGGTAGCACCGGAGTCAAGAAGTGCCTTAGTTTGACGCTCGTCGGCTGCAAGATGAAGATAGGTAAAAAGAGTTTGTCCTTTCCGCAGCATACCGTATTCGGAAGGCTGAGGTTCTTTGACATGCATTACCATTTCACACTTTTCATATATCTCGGCCGGGGTCTCGGTAATGACCGCACCTGCGGAAACATACTGTTCATCACTGAAACCGGAACCATTACCTGCATTCTTCTCAACAAGAATCTGATGACCGTGATCGATCATCGTCGCAACACCTGCGGGGGTCATACTGACTCTGTTTTCCTTTACTTTTATCTCTTTCAGGATACCAACTAGCATTTTATCTCCTTTCCAAATTCTTTACAGGATTCCCTGCGAAAAACAATTCGCAGCAGACATTTTGCATTAAAAGGTTTTTTCTATACCAGCTCGAACAGCGGCTACAATTGTATCGACCTGCTCCCTGGTGATAATCAGACAAGGTGCAAAATTAATAATTGTATTCATCCCGGGAAGACTGTTATTGGTTCTGCCAACGATAACACCTTCTCCAATTATATTGCCCATCAGAACAGCCATCTGACTTTCAGTTATAGGAACTTTGCTTTCCTGATCCACGACAAACTCAACACCGCAAAAAAGCCCCACTCCCCGCACATCCCCCACATTGGGAAGATCTTTCAGGGTTGACAATTTTTCAAGGAGATACGCACCAACCTCACGGCTGTTTTCCACCAGGTTTTCTTCCTCAATTATCCTTGTACTTTCCAGCGCGGCAACCATTGGGGCAGTACAGCCGCCATAAGTGCTGATATCTCTGAAAAAATTCATTCTTTCGTCATCATTGGCAGGATCGTTGAGAAAAATATCATAAATTTCCTGTTTAACAACCGTGGCTGACAGGGCCTCATAGGAACTAGCCAATCCTTTAGCCATGGTGATAATGTCAGGATCGACATCATAATGCTCGTGTCCCCAGAATTTTCCGGTTCGACCAAAGCCACAGACAACCTCATCCATAATTATCCATACGCCATATTTCCTACATATTTCCTGAACGAGGGGATAATACTCCTTGACCGGTGGCAGAATACCTCCACCAGCAGTAATAGGCTCAAAAATGATTGCACCAACGGTATCCGGCCCCTCCCTGAGAATGACATCTTCCACAGCCCTGGCACACTCCATATTGCATCCGGGATAAGTCTGGTTGAAATTACAACGGTAGCAAAGGCACTGAGGAACTTCCATAAACCCTTCCACGAAGGGCCCAAAGTCATTTTTCCGTTCAAACTGACCGGTGGAGCTCAAAGCACCCAGAGTGGTTCCATGATAATCCCGGTCTCTGAAAAGAATTTTATACTTCCCCTTGCGCGCGGGATCAATCCTGGAGGCTTGCCTGACAATCTTATACGCCTTTTCATTGGCTTCTGAACCGGAATTGGAAAAGTATACTTTTTGCAGTCGAGGTAGCTTTTCCAGCAGTTTTCCTGCAAATTTTATTGCAGGAACATTTCCAAAAACACCTGCAAAATACGGCATTTTTTTCATCTGCTCACACACAGCCTCGGCAATGGAATCGCGGCCATAGCCAACCATGACACTCCAGACGCCACCAGAGGTTGCGTCCAGGTACTTCCGTCCCCGAATATCAGTAACATTAAGACCCTTGCCTTCCACAATGATCATCTGTTCCTGATTTTCAAAACATTTATGGGGCTTTAAATGGTGCCATAAATCATTTTTATCTCCTGCAACCATCTCCTCAACATCGTATTCAAGCCAATCTGTTTTCGTTACCATGACAAGTTTCCCCTGATTATAATTTGGATCTTAATGAATCTGGAATCTAAAATATCACATATCAGAAGTCAGTGTCAAGTACTAATTCTCCGATACCAATTCCGCTAATCGCATAATTATCTTGACAACCTACTGATGTGTGATGTATCACACATCAGTAGGTTGCTAAAGTTTTCGCCCCAATAAAACTTGGGATTTATTGTAATCAACTGGAATAAAACACAATACTCAATCAGGAGGTCAAAATGACTGCAATGAAAATGACGACGGAAGAAGCATTTATTAAAGTTCTCCAGATGCACGGAATAAAACATGCTTTTGGTATTATCGGTTCAGCAATGATGCCAATCTCCGACCTCTTTCCCAAGGCGGGTATTACTTTCTGGGATTGTGCCCATGAAGGCAATGCAGGCATGATGTCGGATGGTTATACTCGTATTTCCGGTAAAATGTCCATGCTGGTTGCCCAGAATGGACCGGGCATTACCAATTTTGTCACTCCGGTAAAAACCGCCTACTGGAACCACACTCCATTGCTTCTTGTCACACCGCAGGCAGCAAATGCAACCATAGGCCAGGGAGGTTTTCAAGAGGTTGAGCAGATGGCGGTATTCAGAGATATGGTAGCCTATCAGGAAGAAGTTCGTGATCCTCGCCGCATGGCAGAAGTTCTGAATCGTGTGATCATGCAGGCAAAACGAGCGTCCGCTCCTGCACAAATCAACGTACCACGTGATTTCTGGACCCAGGTTATCGAGATTGAACTCCCTGCAATTGTCGAATTTGAACGCCCCGCAGGTGGAGACGAGGCTCTGGCCAGAGCTGCAGAACTTTTATCAAAGGCCAAATTCCCTGTTATTCTTAATGGTGCCGGTGTTGTCATTGGAGACGCCATTGAGGATTCAATGGCACTGGCCGAGCGTCTGGATGCTCCGGTCTGCTGTGGCTATCAGCACAATGATGCCTTTCCTGGCAATCATCCTCTTTTTGCGGGACCACTTGGCTACAACGGATCCAAGGCCGGAATGGAACTGATTGCCAAAGCAGATGTAGTGCTTGCTCTCGGCACCCGCCTCAATCCATTTTCCACCCTTCCGGGATATGGAATTGATTACTGGCCCACAGACGCCGCAATCATACAAGTTGACATCAACCCCGACCGCATCGGCCTGACAAAAAAGATAACTGTCGGAATCGCCGGTGATGCCAAAAAGGTTGCCAATAGTCTTCTTGCTCGTCTTTCTGAAACTGCCGGCGATACGGACAGGGAAGAACGTAAGGCAACCATCGCTCAATTAAAAGCGAATTGGGAAAAAGAACTTGCTACTCTGATCCATGAAAATGACGACCCGGGAACCACCTGGAACGAACGGGCCCGCAAACGTGAACCGGAAAAAATGTCTCCCCGGCAGGCATGGAACGCAATCAGAGAGGCTCTCCCGGAAAATGTCATCCTTTCATCTGATATCGGCAATAACTGTGCTATCGGCAATGCCTATCCCACCTTCAAAGAGGGACGAAAATATCTGGCCCCCGGCCTTTTCGGACCCTGCGGATACGGTTTCCCGGCAATATGCGGTGCCAAAATAGCACAACCAGAGGTACCTGTAATCGGAATGGCTGGTGATGGTGCTTTTGGCATCTCCATGAATGAAATGGTGTCATGCGGACGTGAAACCTGGCCTGCCATCACTATGATTGTTTATAGAAACTACCAGTGGGGAGCTGAAAAACGCAACACTACGCTTTGGTATGCTGACAATTTTGTCGGTACTGAATTAGACCAGAATGTATCATATGCCGAGATTGCGAGAGCATGTGGATTAGAAGGTATCAAGGTAACCACAGCCTCTGAATTGACCGAGACACTGAAAAAAGCAGTAAAAGCCCAGATGGAAGAAGGAAAGACCACATTCATCGAGGTCATGGTCAATCAGGAGCTTGGAGAACCTTTCCGGCGTGATGCTATGAAGGCACCAGTTGTTGTTGCGGGAATTGACAAAGCCGATATGCGCTCTCAAAAATAGTGCATGAAACCTCCTGTTCCTTGCTCTTGGCCATAACCCGACGTGCATGTTTATTCTGTTCTGAAGAGTCAAATTCATGGGAATCCGGCAATAAAGCGATTGCCTCAGCTTTTGACATTGCTTATACTCCGGACAACAATAAGTACAGAGGTTTTTAGCCCGCATTGTCAACCCAGGCGGCACCATCTTCTACAGTATTTTACAGTAAACATAGGTCACTATAATTTATTGTCAAAAACTTCGAACCTGCCTCCGCCTGAACTGATGAGAAATGCGGATTAGAAAGTTTTATTCAATGGGATCCTCCATTCAAAAGTAGTTTCGGCACAGAACAGGAAACAGGAATGAGCAGTGGGTTAAAATATGCGTCTTTGAGAGAACAGGTTTACAAATATTTACGCCAACAGATGAACCGGGGAGATCTGCTTCCCGGTTCATCAATCAACATCGGGGAAATTGCCCGACAACTGGGTATCAGTAAAACACCACTCAGGGATGCCCTGATCCATCTGGAACTTGAAGGATTTGTGACAATTCTGCCTCGAAGAGGCGTCTGCGTGAACAGGTTAAGTTTTCAGGATATCAAAAACGCCTATGATTCTGTAGGCCTGATAGAATCATTCATTGTAACAGAGTGTATTGATAGAATCGGGCAATTGCAGGTTAAAAAGCTGGAAGAACTGAATAAAAAAATGATTAGCAACATAGAGAAAAATGATTTCTCAAAGCTTTTTCAAACCAATCTGCGGTTTCATGATGTTTATCTGGATATTTCCGAAAATGAACCTCTCAAAAAGTTTATTCGACCGATAAAACATCGACTCTATGATTTTCCCCGACAGAATTATATCAAGGAGTGGGAATTGAGAAACTGTGAAGAGCACAGCGAATTTATTGAACACCTGCGAAAGGGAGATGCGGTTGCTGCTGCAAAAGTATTGAAAGATATCCATTGGTCTTTCGACTATCAGAAAGATTTCATCCATAAGCTTTACCAGGATCTGGATGACCCCGGACAAATATAATTGTTTGACGGTAACCCGAACCTGAAATCCCTCCCCCATATTCCTGAAAACGAAATATCACACCCGCTGACAGTATAAACCTACTCGATTTCCATTCGTTTCCGGCGTCTCCCCCTGCTTTCCCTGGAACTTTAAGAGAAGTACATGGTCCAGGAAAAAAATCTTGACAGCTTACTGGTATCTGATATATTAGAAATCACAATCACAGATTATCGAAAAATATTTTCGGATAAACTGGCATGGCTGGACTTAAGACTCAACCATTAATGCCCTGCGGGTGCAACAAAGCAATGAAAATCTGACTGCGGCGAAACAACATTCTGCGCGGAAGATTTTCAAATTAATCTTTCAAACATTGTTGTACTCAACCTCTTTTTTTGATCAGGGGCTCAGAACCTGCATGAATATCTATACGAATCAGGAAAATGGATTTCTTTTAAAATAATACCACCCAAAAAGGAGAGAACGTGAGTATCGAGCTTATCACTTTATTGTATTTCTCATGCCTGTTTATTGGATTGTTCTTAGGTTTACCTGTCGCTCTTGGCCTGGGAGGAACTGCTGTAGTTTTTGCGGCAATTTTTGAGCCAAGATCTCTCCTGGCTATTCCAAGTGCCTTCTATTACACACCCTGGAATGCGGTTCTGGTGACTGTCCCGCTATTTCTTTTCATGGGAAGTCTTATTCGCTTTTCCGGTATTGCCGAATCAGCATATGATGCCGTTTACAAACTCATTGGTCATATTCCCGGCGGTCTTGCCATGGGGACGGTTCAGGTTTGTACCATATTTGCGGCAATCACAGGTATTACCCCTCCAGCGACAATAACCATGGGACAGATAGCTTATCCATCCATGATTAAATACAAGTATCACAAAGCCATCGCCATCGGGTCTATTGGAGCAGGAGGCGCACTGGGGCTCTTATTCCTCCAAGTGTGCCTTTTATTTTTTATGGACTTCTTGCTAAAGTGTCCATAGGAGGGCTTTTTCTGGGCGGCCTGCTGCCCGGCCTGATGCTTGCTTCCTTTTATATCATTTATATTGGTATTCGCTGCAAAATCCAACCGCACATGGGCCCAAGTATTCCAGCCGATCAAAAATTCTCCATTAAGGAAAAAGTACAGGCATTACTCAACATATGGCCCTTCGTAGTTCTTGTCATCATGGTGCTGGGGGCCATATGGGGCGGCATTGCCACTCCTTCTGAAGCTGCAGCTTTTGGTGCGACCGGTGCGTTTATTATTAATATGATTTACGGAAAATTAACATGGAAGGTTCTGAGGGACTCCCTAGACACAACCGTTAAACTGACTGGAATGGGTTTATGGATTTTAATTGGTGCCAATGTATACCTCAATGTTTTCAACTCACTGGGTTGTCAGGAGTTAGTTACAACATTGGTTCTCAGTATGCCCGGGGAAGTAACGGTATCCTGTTAATGATGATGTTCATCATTTTACTGCTTGGCATGGTCATGGATGACTGGGCAATCATCATGCTGTGCACCCCGCTATACATTCCAATAATCAATGAACTCGGTATCGACAAACTATGGTTCGGCGTTCTCTTTATCGTCAATATTCAAATTGCCTACCTCACACCGCCATTTGGTTTTGTCCTTTTCTGGCTGAAAAGTGTGTTGCCTTCAGATGTGAGTATGGGAGATGTGTATAAATCAGTTGGTCCATTCATTCTCTTACAATTATTAGGCTTAACCCTTGTTTTCATATTTCCGCAGATTGCACTATGGTTACCAAGTATGCTGAATTAAAAGATATCCAACAACTCTGAATAATCCATATAACAGTTCACTGTTATTATGTATAACCGCTGTGGGAGGAACAGATGAAATTGTGGAAAAAAATAGAAAAGCCCATTGATTTTATATCAGATGCTTTTGGAAAAATCGGCTGGCTAATTATCCTCTACTGTATGTTTCTGGGAGTCACGGATGTATTCTTACGGTATGTCCTCAATGCACCTTCGCTCTGGATTTCTACAACAGTGCAGTTTGCCATGGTCCTTCTGGCATGCGTTGGTGGCGTATATGCATTAAATGATGATGCCTTTGTAAAACTTGACTTGTTTTATGCCAATTTTTCAGCGAAAAAAAAGGCAGTTTGCGATGTTATCACTGTGGTATATACCTTCCTGTTCATATCGGTACTGATATGGAAAGGTATCTCTGCGGCAAAAATGTCCCTGATGATGCACCAGGTAACACCAACAAGTGTTCCGATTCCCATTTATCCTCTGAAAATTTTTATCCCCATAGCTGCTGTTGTCTTTTTGCTGGTGGTCATTAAAAAACTCGTCAATGACCTGATAACCATATTTTCAAGCCAACAGACAGATTTATAGAGAACTCTCTTTTTCAAAAGATCAAAGCACCCGGTGCAGAATTCACGGCAGGTATCTGCACTTTCACATCAGATTGCATTGATAAAACAGGTAGCTCAACGTCTTTATCGTGTGGGTTGCGATAAAGACTATACAAATAAGTTGTATGAAAATGTGACTTACTGAGTCTGCTGAAGCTGATTCTTATTTCACAAAACACCAACTGAAGGAACAGGAGGAGTGTGTAATGAAAAAAATCTCTATTCAGCTGTTTGCTGTACTGATCACGATGACTTTACTGCAAGGAGCTGCCATTGCGAAAGAAAAATATGGCAAACCGGACAAGGTGACAAAGTGGGTTTTTCAACCCTGTTTTGACTCATCCGACGCCGGCTGGAACAGTGGTATTGTCCCATGGATTAAAGCTGTAGAAAAAGCAACGGAAGGCACAGTAAAAATAAAACTTGAACCGGCTGGTGCCATTACAAGTGGTTCGGAGGCTTTTGGTGCAGCTGCAGCAGGCATGATTGATGTATACGCCGGATGGGGTTCCATCTATGGCGGTGATATGCCTGAAGGTATGCTGGCATTTGGCCTGCCGATGGGAGTAAAAAACTACCATGATGCCTGGGAAGTCATGTGGGGTGACCCTAAATATAGGGTCGGGGATCTCGTCCAGAAAGCAGCCAATGCACGTAATCTGCAATGGATTGGCTGGACCTGCCAGGGACCCAATGCAGCTTTCACTAAAAAGCCCATTCGCAAGATGGAAGATTTTGCTGGTCTCAAGATGAGAGCAGGCGGCCCCCAGGCTCTCTTCCACAAAGCCATGGGTGGCGCACCTGTTTCCATGGGTGGTGGTGATATCTACACAGCCATTAAACTTGGCACTATTGACGGAACATATTGGGATACCGGCGGAATTGATGATATGGCCTTCCAGGAAGTTATTAAATATGCAATCATGCCGGGCTGGTGTCAGGCTCAGCATCAGGAAACTTATGTTAATCTCGACAAATGGAAAGCACTGAACCAGTGGCAGAGAGATAAAATCATGAGTGTCTTCAAGTCCACCTATTTTGAGACCAGTAAATTGCATGCTGATGGCGTTGAAGAAGCTCTGGAAATTCTCAAGAAAGCCGGAGGAGAAGTAATAACCCTGCCTCCGAAAGAGGTTGACAAAATTCGTGCACGTACCATCGAAAAAGTATGGCCTCAAATTGCTGCAAAATCCAAAGCCAATGCGGAAGGTATCAAACTGTGGAAACAGTTCATGAAAGATAAAGGCCAGTTATAAGAAGTCCTGTAGGCCTGTAAATAACTTTTGAGATACTCTGTAAGGCGGGCCAGCCCCTCTCATTTTCAGCAAATGAGAGGAGGGGAGGCTCGCCTTACCTGTTTCTGCAGCAGCTTGAAAATTTTCTGGACAGGATAAATACCATGATCATTGGACATCTGATAAATGGCCAAAATTTTGAAGGGACACGGGACCGTTTGGGAGATGTTTTCGACCCTTCAACGGGAAAAATCACCAAGCAGGTGGCGCTGGCTTCCAAGTCTACAGTAAAAAAAGCCATAAAGGCAGCAGAGGCTGCATTTCCAGCCTGGCGAAATACTCCACCAGGCAAACGGGCTCAGGTAATGTACCGCCTAAAAACTCTCCTTGAAAAAAATGCTGACAAGATTTGCAGGTTAATTACTGAAGAACACGGCAAAGTCTTGCATGATTCCAGAGGAGAGCTTGGCAGAGCGATCGAAAACATTGAATATGCCTGTGCTGCACCAGACCTCCTCAAAGGTGAATATACTAAAAACGTTGGTACTTCCGTTGATTCCTGGAGCGAATTCCAGCCCCTGGGAGTTACAGCCGGTATTACACCATTCAATTTCCCTGCAATGGTGCCTTTCTGGATGTGGCCCCTGGCGGTCGTTGCCGGAAACACCTTTATATTAAAACCTTCTGAACGAACTCCTTCTGCAGCATTATACATGACACAATTGGCCCAGGAGGCCGGTTTACCACCAGGGGTTTTGAACCTGGTCAATGGCGACAAGGAGGCTGTGGATACCCTCCTCCATGACCCCTGTGTTCAAGCCGTAAGCTTTGTAGGCTCGACTCCAGTTGCCGAATACATTTATGCCACTGGAAGTGCAAATGGAAAGCGGGTTCAGGCACTGGGGGAGCAAAAAATCACGCCATAATGATGCCGGATGCCGACATTGACAATGGGGTAAGCGCCTTAATGGGTGCGGCTTACGGCTCATGCGGTGAGCGTTGCATGGCGCTACCGATCCTGGTGGCTGTCGGCCGGGAAACAGGAGACAGGGTTGTCGCAAAAATAAAAGCCCGGCTGGAAAAGATGAAAATCGGGTCTGGACTGGACAACGACAATGACATGGGACCTCTCATTACAAGGGAACATTATGAGAAGGTAAAAAGTTATGTTGATCTTGGCATTGAAGAGGGTGCAGACTTGGTGGTTGATGGACGGAATCATGTTGTCGAAGGTTTTGAAAACGGCTTCTTCCTCGGAGGCTGTCTTTTTGACAATGTAACACCTGAATTGGAAATATATAAAGATGAAATTTTTGGCCCCGTACTCGGCGTAGTACGAGTTGAAACCCAGAAAGAAGCAATGGACCTGATCGATAACCATGAATACGGGAACGGAACATGTATTTTTACAAGAGACGGAGAAGCTGCCAGATATTTCACCGATAATATTAAAGTCGGCATGGTAGGAGTAAACATTCCTCTGCCTGTCCCTGTTGCATACCACAGTTTCGGTGGCTGGAAACGATCTCTTTTTGGTGATCTGTCGATTTATGGCCCGGATGGTATTCGTTTTTATACCAGACGTAAGACCATTACTCAACGATGGCCGTCTTCCAAAATCCGGGAAGGAGTACAGTTTTCCTTCCCCGGTACTGAGTAAGTACTTTCGACTGATCTCCCGAAAACATTGAATCATTTAATACGTCAGAGCAACTGACTATATTTTGAAAAATATCCTGAATCTGTGGGCTGGTGCGCCGCAGGGCGGTAAGTGCTTTTCTACACCAAACACAGAATCACAAAACCGTCACAGATTCAGAATCATGAATACTCCAGGAGAATAGACATGTCATATAAAGCTGTAATTATAGGTGGTGTTGCCGGCGGAGCCTCTGCTGCAGCAAGGTTAAGGAGACTTTCAGAAGACAGTCAGATAATCATCTTTGAAAGAGGCCCCCACGTCTCATTTTCCAACTGCAGCCTACCCTACCATCTAAGTGGAATGATAGAAAATTCTAAAGAACTTGTACTTCTTCACCCCTGGAATTTTTCCAGCCAGTACAATATAGATGCACGAATCCGACATGAGGTAGTTTCCATAGACCGGGGAAATAAAACCGTATCTGTCAAGAATCTTGAAACCGGTGAACTGTATGAGGAAACATACGACAAACTCATCCTGTCTCCAGGAGCAGCACCCATTGTTCCACCCATTGAAGGCATTGAAAAAGCAAAAATTTTTACTGTACGATCAGTCCCGGACATTGAGCGGCTCAATCATGCCATAACTGATTTGAAGCCACATAATGTCACGGTGATTGGCGGCGGATTCATAGGCATTGAAACGGCTGAAAATCTTCGGGAAAAAGGTCTTTCAGTTACCCTGATTGAAGCAATGCCCCAAATTCTGCGACAATTTGATTTTGATATGGTGCAGATTCTCCACAAGGAATTATTTGACAACGGCATTCACCTTATTCTGGGAGACAAGGTTACCTCTTTTACAGAGAACAGTGTTATCCTTGAATCTGGACAGATTGTTGATTCCCCCATTGTAATACTCGCCATTGGAGTAAGCCCGGAAACGCTGCTTGCCCGGGAAGCTGGACTCGACCTGGGAAAAACCGGCGCCATAAAGGTTGACCAGAATTTCAAAACCAACGATGACTCAATCTATGCCATCGGTGATGCAGTGGAAGTCTACAACCCGCTGTTCAGCGATTTTTTCAGACTCTCTCTGGCCGGACCTGCACAAAAACAGGCCCGCCATGTTGCTGACCATATACATGGACTGCGACCGGTCCCTGGTGGATTTATCGGCTCATCTGTTATCAAGGTATTCGGTATGAACGCAGCATCAACCGGATTGTCGGAAGGATTTATCCAGGCTGCAGGTATAAATAGAGACTACGAAGTTGTGAAAGTCATTCCCAGGGACAAGGTCGGCCTTATGCCCGACAGTGCAATGCTCCATTTCAAACTCCTTTTTGACAGACAAACGGGCAAAATTCTCGGGGCACAGGCAATCGGGGCAGGCAATGTGGACAAACGGATTGACATCATCGCCACGCTTATCAAAACAGGTGGTACAATTGTTGATCTTAAAGATCTGGAACTCTGTTATGCACCGCCTTTTGGTACCGCCAGGGACGTGGTCAATTTTGCAGGGTTGGTTGCAACAAACCTCCAGGCTGGTATCTTCAAGCAGGTACACGATTACCAGATCAGGGAACTTATTAAACAAGATGCCTTCATTGTAGATATCAGAGAAAAAGAGATATTTACCAAAGGTCATCTCAAAACAGCCATCAATATACCTTTCAGCGAAATCCGCCAAAGGCTTTCAGAATTTCCCAAAGACCGGCCTGTATACATCCAGTGCCGAACAGGACAGGACAGTTACAATGTTGTTCTCACCCTGCAACACATGGGTTATGATAATGTGTTTAATCTCTGTGGAGGTTTTATGGGTATTTCTTTTTTCGAATATTTTATGGATGAAACCTTGCCCAGAGAACCCATTTTGACCGGATATAATTTTGATTGATTCCTGAATCCGTGATGGTTTTGTGTTTTTATATTAAGCACTCTGCTGAAAACACGGTGAATATATTTAATAAAGTTGATTCAAAAAACACTTGCCGGTTCAAAAAGAATTTGAATGCACAATTTTCATCGATTTTGACCGCAGGTTAACTTCATAAAGCAGGCACATCTCCAATCTGGCTGAGTTTCATGGATAATCAGATAAAAAACTCGGAAAAAGCTGTAATCGACTCAAGGAAAATATTGACGGCCCGGATACCACTGATTATTAATGGTTTACCTTCTGTTTTTCAAACTGCGACAATTAAATTTCAACAACCGGCCAGACAAATTGTCTTGTCGTGGAACAATATAGAGGAAAACCTTCAAATGGATCAGAAACTCAATGTAACATCTTTAAGCAAACAGGTTTATGACTATCTCCACGAACAGATGAACAAAGGAGCAGTTCTGCCCGGATCAACTATCAATATTGCCAAATTTGCCAAACAACTGGGTATAAGTAAAACACCTCTCCGTGACGCACTCATCCATTTGGAATTTGAAGGTTTTGTCACAATTCTTCCACGTCGAGGTGTCCAGGTCAACCAGTTGACACTCAAAGATGTAAAAAACGCTTACGCTCTGATTGGAGCTCTTGAATCTGCAATTGTATACCAGTGTTTTGAGGAGTTCACTGCAGAACACATTTCCCGACTGGAAGAACTCAATGCAAAAATGCTGGAACTGATCAAGGCAAATAATTTTGAGTGCTATTTCAAATCTAATCTCGCTTTTCACAATGTTTTCATAGATCTGTCCGACAATGAACTGATAAAAAAAACAATCCTTCCTGCCAAAAAACGCCTCTATGAATTTCCAACAAAAATTTATATAAGCGAATGGGAAGAACGAAACTGCGCGGAACATCAACAACTTATTGATTGTATCAAGGAAGGAGACAGGAATGGTGCAGCCTCGGTTCTCCGTGATGTTCACTGGTCTTACGATGCCCAGGAAGAGTATATTATCCGGTTTCACGCCATGCGTGGAGAAGAAATCGACCAGGAATACGCAAACAGAGATAAATGACTTTTATCTCCATTCTCTTAATCTCAATCTCTGTTTTTGCCCATGTCCTGTGGAATCTTCTGAGTAAACAGCAAAACCCTACCGGTGCTTTTTTTCTTCTGGCTACAACCGCAGCCGTGCTGTGTCTTCTCCCGGGATTTTGGATTTTCCGGGAAGGCTTTATTCAGATATCTCCCCTGGTATGGTTTTTTGTCTTTATTACCGGCTTGTTCCAGGCTATTTATTATATTGGTCTGGCAGCGGCTTATCGACAAGGTGATATGTCACTGGCCTATCCATTGGTACGTGCAATCCCCGTTTTATTAATAACAATCTGCAATTTTATCTTCGGAAGAGGTGAACAGATCGGAGAAGCAGGCCTTGCAGGTATCCTGATAGTGGCTTTCGGCTGCCTTATTTTACCCATGCAGGAATTCAACAGTCTCAGCATACGAAACTACCTGTCAAAATGCTACCTTTTCTCTGTTTTTGCGGCCATTGGTACCTGTGGATACACCCTGGTTGATGACGAAGCCCTTCGACAGCTCAGACATACACTGCAACACGCTTTCAGCACCACGCAAATAACCCTTTTTTATATTCTCCTGCAGACGTTCAGTACATGGATAGCCCTGCTGCTCTTTGTCTCGGTCAGTAAAACTGAACGTCGACAACTGCAGAAGGTCTGGTTCCAGGCCAGAAGACAGGCTGTAATGTCGGGGATAATTATCACCTCCGCGTACGGCCTGGTCCTTGCTTCAATGGCCTATGTGTCCAATGTCAGTTATGTAGCTGCCTTCCGTCAGCTCTCTATTCCCCTGGGAGCCGTAATTGCCATTTTTGCATTTAAAGAACCAGCCCAGATTCCAAAACTCACCGGAATTTCAATTGTTTTCGGCGGACTGATTCTCGTTGCTCTCGGTTAATTCAATTGAACTGTATTTCATTTGTTTAAATAAAATTCGTAATGCTACATGTATTTTTACGGTATTGTAAAATATTTACCTCCGTAAAAAATGAACCATCTTCATCTTTTATCGTCGACACGGAAGTTTGTACTTATTGCTCTCAATTCCTCGGCCAATTTTGACAATTCCTGGATACTCAATCGAACTTGCCCGCTGGCCTCAGTCATTTCACCCGCTTCACTATTTACTTTCAGGATATCCTGAGCAATTTCACCGGACACACTGGAACTCTGAGCAACATTTTCAGTTACCTCCTGCAATCCCAAAGTTGCCTGGTTCATGTTATTAGAAATCTCCTCAGTTGTTGCCGACTGTTCTTCCACTGCAGCAGCAATCGTGGAGACGATACCATTGATCTCCTTAATGACCGAGGAAATTTGACTAATCTGATCCACTGTTCCCTGGGTTGACTCCTGTATACTATTGATTCTGTATCGAATTTCTCCAGTTGCCTCTGCTGTCTGTTTGGCGAGATCCTTTATTTCGTTAGCTACAACAGCAAATCCTTTTCCAGCCTCACCAGCACGGGCGGCTTCAATAGTTGCATTAAGTGCCAGCAAATTAGTCTGATCAGATATTTCTGTTATAGTTTCCGTTACCTTACCTACTTCAGTAGCCGCATCCCCTAATTTTCCAACCTTTTCGGAGGCATCTTCCACATCACCCACTGCAGTAGAGGTTATTTGGTTAGCTTTGGCAGTATTTTGAGCGATCTCGCTAATAGCACTTGTCAACTCATCGGTAGAAGTAGCAACGATACTGACATTAGTTACGGCTTCCTCAGTAGCAGCTGCAACTGTGTTCATATTTGCACTCATTTCCTCTGCAGCAGTAGCTACAGTTTCAGCTCTAGCCGTAGTTTGCTCTGCACCAGATGCCATCTGCTCAGAAATCGTCGTCAACTCGGTAGCTGAGGAAGCCAGAGTTTCAACCCCAGTCGTGATGTCACCGATCATACTTCCAACATTTTCAACGATCCTATCCATCGAAGCAGCAAGCTGCCCAGCCTCATCTTTTCTATCCATACCGATCTTAATTGTAAAGTCACCCTCAGCCAACTTATCAGCAAAGGATGCACATTGGATAATGGGCTTTTTTACGGAAGAAGTGAGAAAAAAGCTGATGATCATGCTTAGAAACACTCCTAAACCTACACCGACAATATTAGATGTTTGTGCAGATTTTGTAATCTGCACACTGCTCACCGCCATTTCATTGAGCCGTTTGGTTGCCTTCTCGGTCATTACATTGCAGAGTTTTATGATTTCATCTCCGGTTTCTTCCGCTTGAGTCAGCACAGTTTTATCTTGTTTTTTACGTAAGTTGCGATAGGTCGTTTCATAATTGTCCAACAGTTGGACAAATCTCTCGATTGGGTCTTGTTGTTTTTTAAGTTCTGGATGGTTACCAATCAAGTTTATTAAAGTGGCAAGATTTTTTTTTACAATCTTCAGATGATTTAAACCATCCTGCATGTACTGCATTTTTTCCTCGGTACCATAAAGTAAGAAACGAGTCCGAACTGTGGTAAAGTTATTGGTAAGTTGATTTAGATTTGATACTACGGGGATGAAAATTTCACTTTGATCCAACGCATTATCTTCGATCCTCGAATTGGCAAAACCATTTGACAAGGCAAGAATTATCATCACGGCAATAATTAAAATAAAGCCAGTGCTAAGCTTATATACAAGTTTCAAATTTTGCATCTGATTTACTCCAGAAAATAGTTGCACAACAATATCAGGATACACAATTAACTCCCTATTACTGCCAGATAACATATCGGAATATTTTTGTGAAATGCCAATATTGTAACTTAGTTAATTTAAAAAACTATTTCAAGTTGCGATCCATAACCTTCATTTTGACCTGGAATATAATTTGAATACGAATCCTCCTAAAAAAATTGTGTTAAAACATCTCAATAAATATCATCAGCTTCTTGAAGTTCTTCCCTGTGGTACTAACAAAGGTGTACTTGAAGTAATTGTAAGCTAAGCTATCATCAATCGAATGCTGACGGTAGACCTTTTCTTGACAGAATGTGGGGCAGAAGTGGTCCCTTTTCTTTGGACCTTTTCAAACATTATCACAAAGAATGAAAAAATGTCAAATTAACAAAAACTTCTTCAACATTTGCAAATCATAACAAATTTAAGGTATCATTTTCCTGGTACTTTCAGATCCCACGAATAAAGTAACAAACTGGTTGAAAACAAGGAGGAAATATGAATTATCCGATCTGGTATCTACCGGAAACCGGCGGAGGGTTTCTCATAGCCCTGATTGCCATCCTGCATGTTTTTGTGTCGCATTTTGCCGTTGGAGGCGGTCTTTATCTCATTTACTGCGAAAAAAAAGGACTGGCTGAAAACAGTCAGAAAATTCTTGATTTCACCAAACGACATGCCCGTTTTTTCCTGCTGGTAACCATGGTTTTCGGCTCAATCACAGGGGTTGGTATCTGGTTTATTATTGCCCTTGTCAGTCCAGCGGGCGCCTCACTCCTGGTTCACAATTTCGTGTTCGGCTGGGCAGCGGAGTGGGTGTTCTTCACTGTGGAGATTGCCGCCGCCTTCGTTTACTACTACATGTTTGAAAAAATGGATTCTAAAACCCACCTGCAGGTGGGATGGTTATATTTTATCAGCGCATGGATATCCCTTCTGCTCATCAACGGCATAATCGGTGTCATGCTCACACCCGGTGCCTGGGCGGAAAACCATAATTTCTGGACAGGTTTTTTCAACCCTTCTTTCTGGCCTTCTCTCTTTTTCCGTACATTTATTGCCATCCTGATCGCCGGCTGTTACGGTTACCTGTCCAGTGCGTTCACCAGTGACAGGGAGGTACATGCGGCCATGACCCGCTTTTCCGGTAAATGGGCCCTGGCCGCCCTGATCGGCGCTGTCCCCAGTGGCATCTGGTATCTTTCGGTGCTGCCGGTCCCGGCAAAAGATCTGGTCATGGGAAAATCACCGACCATTGCCTGGGTATTGCAGTGGGGCCTGGTGGCTGTCATTCTCCTCCTGATAATCACTCTTGTCGCCGGCATCCTTCGCCCCGCCTGGAACCTGAAAGCCGTCTCCATGGTCTCCATGGTCTGCGGTCTACTGATAATCGGCTCTTTTGAATGGACAAGAGAGGCTGCCCGTCGTCCCTATGTCATCAACGAGGTGATGTACTCCAATTCCATCCTCAAAAAAGATATGGATAGACTTAACAGTGACGGTTATCTGAAATCCGCTCTATGGATACGCAACAGAGAACTGTCAGACAGCAACAGAGTTGAGGCGGGCAGGGAACTTTATATCCACCAGTGCTATCCATGCCACACCCTGGGGGAAGTAATAACGATCTTATCAAACTGACCGAAAACATGAGTTATTCGGCCCTTACCAAGTATCTTGGAAAAATCCATAAGCTGCGCTATTTCATGCCTCCGTTTGCAGGTACACAGGAGGAACAACAGGCCCTGGCAGCCTTTATCGCAGGGGAACTTCACGGCAAAGATATTTCCAATACCATCCAGGTTGCAGACAGTCCTCTAGCCAGAGGCAGGCTGCTCTTTGAAGATAACTGTTCCGCCTGCCATGAACCCGATGATCTGGCCTCCGCCTTTGAAGAGGAAGATGTCAACTCGCTTGCCTCCCTTCTTCTCAACCTTGATGAAATCTCTGATGAAATGACACCATTTGACGGTACGGAAAAAGAACGATCCGAACTTGCTGAATATCTGGACAGTCTCCAAGGAGGTCAATAATGGAAAACCTGCTTATCCCACATACAGATACAATACCGGCAGCCTGGGGCTGGTTCCAGTTCCTGCTGCTCCTTACCTTTCCGCTGCACCTTCTCACTATGAATGCTATGCTGGGGGGCTGATTCTGGGAGTAATACAGCATTTCAAAGGAGGTGAAATCCGATTGCGTCTTGCCCATCGGATAGCCATTGTACTGCCGCTGATTATCGCTACAACAGTCAATCTCGGGGTTGCTCCCTTTCTCTTTGCCCAGGTTCTCTACGGTCAATTTCTCTATACCAGCTCTGTTCTCATGGGTTTCGTATGGATACTCGTTATCCCGGTACTCATTGTCGCCTACTATGGAGCATACCTGTACGATTTCCGCTTTGTGCAGCTTGGCCGGGCTGGAATATGGATCGGTACGCTTGTCTCCTTTCTTTTACTGGCTATCGGATGGGCTTTTTCCAACAATATGCTTCTCATGCTTCTTCCCGGGACATATGCAGGCTACTTTGATCATATGAACGGCACCCTTCTGGCAACAGGCTATGTGAATTTCCTCCCGAGATATCTCCATATGATGCTGGGAAGCATTGCCATCGGGGATTGTTCGTTGCCCTGCTCGGTCGGTTCAAAGCTGACCAGAATCCGGAGCTGGCCAGTCATGCCCTGCATTATGGCATGCGAAGTTTTCTCATCTGCACCATTATCAATACCCTGGCAGGAACCTGGTACCTTTTCTCTCTTCCAGTGGATGTCATGCGCCTCTTTCTTGGCGGACAGACAGGCCCGACAGTTGTTTTTATTCTCTGCCTGCTTCTGGTTTCAGGAGTCATTTATGGTGCAGTAAAGGAAAAACTGATGCCGACACTGTCCGGGGCTGTTATCCTGGTCATACTGATGACCTTTATCCGCTCATGGGTCCGTTCCGGTTTTCTATCAGACTGGTTCACCCTGGACCAACTGCAACTTGCACCACAATACTCATCAATGTACTTCTTCTTTGTCACCCTGGCAGTGGGTATCATCTGCCTGACCTGGCTTCTGCAGAAAACAGTTTCAGTCCTTAATCGACTGTAAAAACGGAATATTCTCACATTTTTTCAATATGTTCCCTGGAGAAACAATTCTCCAGGGAACATATTGAAATCGAGTGAAAAACAATAAAAATCATTGGCCTTGACTTTCATTTCCCTTTCACCGAAAATAATATAATTCTTCATTGTATAACCTGTATTTCTCATCAATTCAGGCGGCGTCATCTTACCAGGACATTATACAATAAAGAATTTCCCTGGCGACGCTCCCCGGGCATCATTGCAACCGACAGCACGTGCAATCCTTTTTTACTGAATTTCCAAAAAGATATGCAGGCATATACAATCAAAAACAAAATAGCCATCATCAGCATTCTTGCCTGCTGCCTCTATTCATTTTTCATTGGACTGTGCTTTTATTTCGATACCGTTCAGGAAAAAAAAAACACCATGGAGGTGGCACGTAATAGAGCATTGACTGTTTACAAAAAAGACCTGGCCTTTCGCTCATGGGCTGCGGAACATGGCGGTGTATATATTTTTCAGAATGACACAAACTCTCCTCATGCCCATCTGAAGACCACCCCGGAGCGAGAATTCCTCACCCCTTCCGGCAAGAAACTGATCCTCGTCAATCCCGCATCCATTCTTCAACAGGTCTCTGAAAATTTCAATAAGCTTAACAGGAAAAATGACCAGCTTCCAAGCTTGAAAATCTTTAACCGCAACACGGCGACTGACGGATGGGAAAAAAAGGCCACAGCACAGCTGTCCGCAGGCAGTCAGGAGGTGTTCCAAACTGCATTATCCCGAAACAATCCTGTATTGCGATTAATAAAACCAATCAGGCTCCGAAAAAACTGTCTGCGTTGCCACGGCCCGGACGGATACAAAGAAGGAGATACAAAAAGTATTGTATCAATCACTGTACCGTTACAGCCATTCCTCGAGAAGGAGCGAGAAAATATCAAATTTCTCTTTCTCCTGCATTTTTCTTTCTGGATAGTTGGTGTCGCCTTCATACTGGCAGCATTCTTCTGGGGAAGACGCAGGATTGTTGAGCGAATCCATTCAAGAGAAGCGCTGTTGAAAAGTGAAAACGATTTTCGTTCGATTTTCAACAACTCTCCCATGGCAATGGTAATCATGGACAATAACGGGGAAATGCTTTCCTTCAACCATCGTTTTTCCATACTGTTTGGTTTTGGAAAAAACGATATCAGGTCCATGACGGAGTGGTGGGAGAAACTCTTTCCGGAACAGGAATACCGAAATAAAGTAAAAAAGTGGTGGTCCGAAAGTGTTGTCAGCTCGCGAAATGATGAGAAGACAGTGGAAACAAGTGCATGGACAACGACCAGGAAAAACGGGGATACTCTCACCATCGAATTCAGCCTGGTTCCCCTGACGGATATGTCAGTAATTACCCTGAACGATATTTCCACTCAGAAACAGGCCAAGGAAGCCCTGCAGATAAACGAAGAACGATTCAAAGATGCCCAGAAGCTTGCCCATGTCGGCCACTGGGAATTCGACCTGAGAACAAAAGAGCTTATCTGCTCTGAAGAAATATTCAACATTTTTGAAATGAAACCGGAGCAGTTTAAAAATTCTTTCAGACCATTTCTCAAAAGGGTCCATCCGGAAGACAGGAAAAATGTTTTCAAAGCCTATTCAAATCTTGAACCCGCTAAAGCCCCCCGTGAGATAAGCCACCGTCTTCTTCTCTCCAATGGACGGATCAAATTCATCCAGGCAATTTTCCGCACAAAGCACGATGACACCGGTACTCCCGTCTGTATACGAGGTACTGTCCAGGATATCACTGCCCGCAAAGAAGAGGAAACACTGCGAATTCGACTGCAGACAGCCATCGAGCACACGGCAGAAAGCATTGTCATAACAGATAAAAACGGTACAATTCAATATGTTAATCCAAGATTTGAAAAGATCACCGGTTACTCGAGAAAAGAGGCCATCGGCAAAAACCCACGTGTTCTCAGAAGTGGCAGACATAACCGGGAATTCTACAGAGATATGTGGAAAACCCTGTTTGAGGGCAAGGTGTGGAAAGGTCATTTTATCAACAGGAAAAAAGACAACAGTCTCTACGAAGAAGAGGCAACTATTTCTCCAATATTCAATTCCGATGGAAACATTACTGCTTTTGTTGCTGTAAAGAGGGATGTTACCGAACAACTCAGGCTGGAAAAACAGCTGCGACAAACTCAAAAAATGGAAGCTATCGGTACTCTTGCCGGCGGTATTGCCCATGATTTCAACAACATTCTGGCAGCTATCCTCGGTTATGCTGAAATGGCCAGAGAAGATTGTCCGCCTGATTCAACCATCGCCGATGACCTGGACAAAGTACTTACAGCCGGTCATCGGGCCCGTGATCTGGTGCAGCAGATTCTGGCTTTCAGTCGTCAGACAGACACAGAACGTATCCTCTTTTCCCCGGAAGCAATTGTGAAAGAGGCCATAAAAATTCTTCGACCTTCAATTCCAACAACTATTGATATTCACCAGGATATTGAACCGGATATCGGCTCCATCCACGCCGACCCCACCCAGTTCAACCAGATCCTTATGAATCTCTGTACAAACGCCTACCATGTTATGGAGAAAGATGGCGGGATACTGACAATATCTCTTAAAAGAATGACTCTTGAGGCGAAAGGTCCCTATCATGGTTTTGAAATCAAGAGCGGACAGTTTATCCAGCTGACAGTGCAGGATACCGGCCCGGGAATCCCCAGGGAACTGAAAGAAAAGATTTTTGAGCCTTATTTTACCACAAAAAACATCGGTCAGGGAACCGGGATGGGCCTTGCGATAGTTCACGGTATTGTCAAAAGCCTGGAAGGACTCATTGAAGTGGAAAGTCCCTCCGAAGGTGGTGCAGCTTTCCATATATACCTGCCGGTTTTCCAGGAAAAAGCCGTTTCAGAAAACCCTGTTACAAGCAGGAGCTTTGCGGGCCATGAAAAAATACTGCTGGTTGATGATGAGGAAATGCTGGTCAACATGGGAAAAGACATGCTTGAAAGACTGGGGTACTCTGTCACTGTAAAACAAGACGGCAGGCAGGCCCTGGAGGCATTTAGAAAGCATCCCGATCAATTTGACATCGTCATTACCGACCAAACCATGCCGGGCATGACAGGATTAAACCTCTCACGGGAAATTCTCGCAATCAGACCAGACATACCTGTCATCCTCTGCTCCGGCTACAGCTCCATAATTTCAGAAGACAAGGCTAACGCCATCGGCATCAGGAAATACATAATGAAACCCATCACTCAGCAAACCATTACCAGGCTCATCAGAGAAATTCTGGATAACAGATAACTTCTTTTTTCCTGTTATTTTAATAAGTAACCCAAACCGGCCCATTGAAACCACTGTGAAAATCTGTCAACAGGACGAGTTCGCCTGATCTTATGAGAAATGCGGGTTCGTGCCCTGTCATACAAATACCTTGACTATCACCCCCATTTCCATACAATTAAGTATGTGCTGAAGCTGCAATGCACCGGATTTTTTCTCTTTCCACTGTTAAAAACAACATTACTGATAATATCATGACGACAATTTTTTTTGCACGGCTATTGAAACTGGACAGACTTGATCTCGAAAAGAAACTTCGTCGCATTATAGTTATTTTCCTGGCTATCATTTCCCTCATTGTACTGTACACTTCCGTCACCCTTTTTCAGCAGAAGAATGACGGACTGGTAATCAATATCGCCGGACGTCAGAGAATGCTCAGTCAGAAATACACCAAGGAAATCTTTCTGGCACTCCATGGGGCCATACAGGAACAGAAGCCATTGGACCTCAGTAACGCCGCCGCTTCACAGCGATTGTTCGAACTTTCCCTCAGTGCTCTTATTCATGGAGGAAAAACCTACAGTGACCCCAAAATGACCAGAGAAATTACCCTTCCGGGAACATCTTCAAAAACGATCAGGGTCAAACTGAAGGAAGTGGAAGGATTATGGAAAAATCTGGTGAGCCGGGTGGAAGCCATACATACGAAAACAGTTGATATAAAACAATTGAATGCACTGAATAAACTCAGCGTTAAGGTTCTGGTGGAGATGAACAGAGGCGTGGGTATGATCGCATCTGCTGCTGACAGGAAAGTTTTTGTCCTCCAGGTCGCCCAGATTGTCATGTGGTTGCTGGCAATCACTCTATCAATTCCCCTTGCCCGCCTTATTCTCCAGGCAATAACGTCACCAATCAACGAAATGCTGGCCACTACCAGAAGGATATCGGACGGCGATCTTCAGGCCTACGATATCGTTCACCACAGCCGGGATGAACTTGGTACCCTGAGTGAAAATATCAACCTGATGAGGGAAAAACTCAGTACAATTATCAATACAATGCAGCAGAATGGAAGACAGATGACCCATTCCTCCACCCAGATTGCCCGGGTATCAAAAGAGATTTCCCACTCTGTAGCCAAAGAAGAACAAAGTACAGATCAGATTCGGAAGGCCACCGAGGATTTACAGCACATTTCCACCCTGGTCAATAATATCGTCAACCAGACTGTGGACAGTGTGGAAGAAACGGAGACTCATGCCAGGAACGGGAGTGAGGTCATCCGACAGAATATCCAGGACCTTATTGACACGGTTGAAAGTGTCAACGCCACATCCAGACAGATGGAGCAACTGAGTAACGCCACGGGACAGATCTACAATATTATCGAATCCATTGAAAATATAGCTGATCAAACCAATCTCCTTGCTCTCAACGCTACCATTGAGGCAGCACGTGCCGGAGAAGCGGGCAAAGGATTTGCTGTAGTGGCCAATGAAATCAAGGATCTTGCTAAACAGACTGCTGAAAGTACCACGGAAATAACAACCCTGCTTAATGCTTTTAGGGACCAGGTGGGTGAAGCCGGACAGAGTATGGAGCAGGTGGTCAACCAGGTCAACCACTCAAGGGAACAGTCAAGGCAGACAATTGAGGCCTTTGAAACCGTCAATGAAAGCATTAACGACACCCTCTCAAGAACCCGGAAAATCAATGAATATAACGAAAAACAGCAAAATCAGCTTGCAGAACTGGAAAATCGCTTCTCAAACCTCTTTGAAGTATTGAAAGATAATAATCTGAAGGCCGACACAACAACCCTGGTGGCAGCCGAACTGTCTTCAGCGGCAGACAGACTGCAGAAGACATTGCAGAATTTTTCAACCAACAGAGAGTCTGCCCCCCCAGACAGGCAGGAGAAAAACGGAATTTCCCAAGAATCGATAATTCAATTAGAATAACAGTACAACAGGAAGGGCAGGATATTGAAGGAGTTACACAGAATCTCAGCCTCTCCGGCATGAAGCTGAGATGCAGGCGCCTGCTTGCCTTAAACACGATAATACCGACAAACCTGTTTCTCCCGACAACAGACAATGGCAAAGAAGAGATAGTGCAGGTTAAGATCAGGCTTCTCCACAAGACCCGGGAAGAAAAAGATTACCTGTACGGAGCCGAATTCGTTGATCTGACAACAGCACAACAGCAGAAAATCACGAAAGTTTTTGACTTTTATCAGAAACCGTATTTTTTTACATGAAAAATGTCACTCAAAAACACATAACCGATTACAGAGTAAAACCTCTTTTTCTCAGGTCACTCATGGAAAGATCATTATTCTCAAGCAGGTGCATTATTTTCTGTCGAGGGCCGATATTTGAGAGAAAGAGCAAACCTATCAGAAGAAGAAAAAAAAGAGTACTGAAGGTACCGTCACCCCACAGTGTTGAAAAAGCGAGGGGAATGAAAAGCACTCCCATATACAGCATCCTCTCATAAGCCGTTTTCAACAATAATCTTAATGTGGCAAAATCCTCCTCAGTCAGTTCCGGAAGGCGGGAATGATCCAGGAGAGAAAGAGTTCTTCGTCGAACCCGAAAGAGATACATGATTGAAGCTCCGGTCAGAAAATAGAGAAGAGCCGTCAGTATATCAGCAGACATAAGCATCCATTAAACCCTGAAAGGATGTCCTTCCAGTCGGGATTCCGCCCAGGTGGAAGAACATCCTTCGTTACTCTGTTGTACCCAAAAGGCGTAAAAGACAGCACCTTTGGGCCCAGCTATACCGGTTCATCTCAGTTGACAATAACCCCTGCCATGTTCGGAATCTGCATTCCATGATGGAACAGATAGGCAATAATGACCGCAACTGGAATGATAAAAAGAAAGAGGGAGACAAAATAGACCCAGACCATTTTGCCGAACTGTGCTTCCGCCAGTTTTTTGAAATCGGTTATTATGCCGAGGCTCATGAAAGTCAGCATGAAAAAGAGTTTTCTCATACCTTTTTCAACGGCAACAGCACCCACCTTGGCATTTTTGAGAACTGCCAGTCCTTCGGGGGTGGAGCCTGACTGTCCGGGGCCAAAAAAGATACCGAGATAGATCCACCAGGCAGCAAAATAGCCCAATACAAACTTGGGAAACCGGAACCAGACTTCCGAGAACGGTACCCGATCTCCCTCATGTTTCTCAATCTTGTAGACCCAGAACAGAGCAAGGACAAACGCCCAGAGTCCGATAAACATATCGATCCAGATTTTAGTCATGACTGCACTGGTGGTAATAACCCCGGGCATCCAGACAATTTTGCCACCACTCTCCTTTTCAACCTTTGCACGCATGAACTCATCAAGCAGTTCACCGGCTGCAGCATCGGCGCCGTCGGTTTTCACAGCCATACCCATTGCTGACCCGGCGACAATGGGATCACTGGTTCCCGGCCACACATGGGTAAAGACTCCCGGTAAAATAACCAGTTCAATAACAGCATAGACAACGACAAGGGCAGAAACCATAATGGAAACTATGGGCCTGGCCCGCACGGCGCCACCCGTCGCTACAGCTGCTGAAACACCGCAGATGGAGATGGCCGAGCCAAGCACTGCCGCTGTTTTACGTGGCAATTTGAAGATGAGCCGGGAAATCGTATAGACACCCGGCCAGAAAATCAGGTAAGCCACAACCGTTGCGGCTGCACCGGCCACAAAAAGTTCAAAGGTAAGATGGGCCATCTGCTGGCCAATCTCCGCCCCCTTCGCCCCCAGCTTCGAACCGGTCAGAACAGCCTTGATGGGCAGATAACCAACCTTGACCCCAAGAAAAACAATGGCGGTCTTGATATACCATTCTGGTTTGGCCGCTTCACTGAGATAACGTGCAAGAGGTTTAAAAAAATTACCTATAAGGAGTCCCACCACAAGAGCCAGAATAAAGGAAGCACCGCCGCCGAGGGAAAGGGTGAAGGTACCCGCCGGAAAATGGCTTTTTTTCAGGTCAACAGCCGATGCAGCGAAAAAGGCATTATGACCGATAAACCAGACTGCATAGGTCAAAAAGAAAATGATTGTCCAGCCAACCACAAAACGCTTTATATCCCACTTCTGGAAATAAGCTCCAATAGTAGTGGCAATAGTAAAAACAATATAAGTAACAAAAATGGAGCCGATCGGCCCAAGTGACTTGTAAGCTGCCTTGGCGGTGAGACTGTATTTCCCGCCAAGGGCGTAAAACGATTTGTCAATCGTGACTATTTTCTTTGCAATTGCGCCATCGGGCATGGAGGCGACCCAGATTTTCGGATAGGATATCCATCCAACCAGGTCGACACCCGAAAGCGTCAGAAGACCGAGAATAAAAAAGGCAAGACCCAGCCAGACTGCCCACCAGTCCTCTGTTGTGGCCATGCCGGAATACCAGTATCGTTGCGTTTTAGCCATATCTTTCCTCCTCTATGCCTGATAGCGAAGGGGATCTCAAGGATACGGTTGAAATAATGATTCATATAGGGCCGCATCCACATGGGAATCACCTCGTTGTCAAAACTCATAAACACATCCAGTGACTGTCCATGTTTGAGATCTTTTCCCAGAATACTGTCAAGCTTGCGATCAAGTTCATTTAATGACGGCGCGCTCAGGCTGATGGAGCTGTTGGAAACCGTCCAGTTTCTGCCATCATGATGAAGAATCATTTCAATTACTTCTTTCTGATCTTTCCCGTTGTTATGAAAGAATGAAAAAGCCATCGTCCCACCCTCCATCAGTGAAAAATTGATGTCGGCACCAGGATCAATCCGATAATCAGTGCAACAAATGCGCAGGCAAGAGAACCGAGAACCAGCTTGGTTTCAATGGGCTCCCATGGTTCAGCCCCTTCAAGAACACTGGATGTATCCAGCTCTTCTCCGGACAGGGAACCGGAAGTATTATCATTTAATTTTTCTGACATAATGGCCTCCTTTTCTGGTTTTCGAACAAACCTGTACCCCACGCACAGGTTTCGTATATAAACGGCAGACTGGGAAGACGAAAGCATGGCTGGGCCAAATGGCTCAACCGCAAAAAAACGAATTAAAAATCCAACTGCGACAAAACGATCTTCGACAGCGGAATTTTCAGATAGCGAAATGAAACAATAAGGGAGAACGAGATATCTTTGAGTCATTTTCAATTCACCATGGCTTTTGGACTGCCTGATCGGCATGAAAAGAAAATCCAGCACTCAATTACGTACCTGTTACCGCCACTATACACCATTTTTAAAAAAATGGCTTGCTACAATGTGGTTATTGCTGATGCAAGGTTTTGTACTGCTCTCCTTTCGAGACTCAGCACGGGTGCTGAACTGGTTTTTTATCCCGAAATCGTTTTTCCTTGTCACATTGCAGCTTTTGCCGTATTTTCGACAAATTATTCTTTTTTCCAGATAACTATACTTCTTGCCGATTAATCGACCATGACAACTGAAACAGATACAACGAATCACATACCAAAATGGAACCTGTGCAAATGAACGCTTTTTCCCTCTCTTTTATTATTATTTTTGCAGCAGGTATAATGCCCTTCCTGACCTTACGATGGTTTTCTGCAAGCAGATATATTTATTCAGGACTGACCACGATTGGCTGTATAGCCGGGCTCTGGTCTCTCATCAACTCCACTGCCGGGTCTGCTCAGACTGAATGGTCATGGATATGGCTCCATTCCCTTACTCTGACATTCTCCCTTGATTCCCTCAGCAGCTATTTTCTGCTACCGGTTTTCCTGGTTTGTCCCCTGGCTGCCATTTACAGCTTCGGCTATTTCGATCAACAGGAAAAGGGCCTGCGAAACAGCGTCAGTTTCTTCTTTACAAATATTCTCATTCTTTCCATGACACTGGTAATCACTGCCGGCAACCTGATCACGTTTGCCCTGTCCTGGGAACTCATGTCCCTGTCATCTTATTTCCTGGTAATGTATGATTATTCAAAGGAGAATACAAGAAAAGCCGGTTACCTCTATTTTATCTTTGCCCAGACTGGGGCCCTCTTCATTTTCGCTTCCTTCGGTATCATTTTCAGCCATACAGGGCACCTGCTGTTTAGCGGCGCTGCAGCACTGCCGGATCAGGCAAAACAACTCGTGTTCTTTCTTGCATTTATTGGATTCGCCTCAAAAGCCGGGGTCTTCCCTTTTCATGTCTGGCTCCCCCATGCCCACCCGGCTGCTCCCAGCCACATATCGGCCATCATGTCTGGAGTGATGATCAAAATGGGTATTTACGGTATTTTCAGAATGTACTTTGCCCTGGGAAGCACTGATCTTCTCCAAGGACAGACAATCCTTTTTTTCGGTATGATTTCAGCTATTCTAGGCGTAGTGTATGCCCTTGGAAAACATAATCTCAAAAGACTCCTGGCCTACCATAGTGTGGAAAATATCGGCATTATTCTCATGGGCATGGGACTTGGTATGATCGGCATGGGCCACCAAAACGCAATAATGGCGGGTTTCGGTTTCGGCGGAGCTCTTCTGCACGTTCTCAATCATTCTCTTTTCAAATCTCTTCTCTTTTTTGGGGCCGGGAACGTCATCAAAGAAACGGGAACCGCCCATATTGATGAAATGGGTGGCCTGATGAAAAAAATGACCATAACCGGTAAATCATTTCTAACAGGTTCAGTTTCCATCTCCGGCCTGCCACCGTTCAACGGCTTTATCAGCGAGTTTCTCATCTATTTTGCCGCCTTCCAGGGGTTACAGTACGGGCACAGTTCACTGCTGTCCTCTATTCTCGCCATTATATCCCTGGCAGTCACGGGTGGTCTGGCCTCATTCTGTTTCACTAAGGTGGTCGGCATTGTCTTTCTGGGAGAACCACGGACAAATGGTGCCGCAGTAGCCATGGAAAAAAGCAGGGCCATGACCTTGCCCATGATTATTCCGGCGATCTGCTGTCTGATGATAGGGATTTTTCCACAAATCTTTATCAATGCTGCCTTCGCCGCTCTTGCGGATTTACCGGGAATTACCGCAGTCAACCCGAAACTGGTGGACACAGTGGGAGCAGATCTTGCCCTTGCTTCCCGACTCTTTCTGTTCCTTTTTACCACAGTGATGCTCTGTAGAAAGCTCCTGTACAGGAAAAAAGAAATCACTCAGAGCTCCACCTGGGGATGTGGCTTTACAAGACCTTCTACCAGAATCCAGTACACAGGTACATCCTATGCCAGAAGCGTAATCGATTTTTTTCGCCCCTTTGTCCTTGTTCATGAGACTGCCGTCCTGCTGGATAAGATATTTCCCGGTCGAATCCACTATAAAAATCATACGGAAGATATCGCAGAAGTCGGTCTTACCAAAGGATTTTCAGAACCTCTTCTTGCTCTCCTGAAAAAACTCCGCTGGATTCAGCACGGCAATGTTCAGCTCTATATCGGCTATATCATCTCCACCGTTCTTGTCCTGCTCCTGATCCTGTTCACATAGTTGCTGAAAAAAGGAATACGTATGGAATCGATACTTTCACTCATCCTGGCCCTGCTGTCAGCCCCTCTTTTTCCGGGGGTGATCCTCAAGGTTAAAGCCTTTTTTGCCGGGAAAAAAGGACCACCTCTCCTGATCAAATACTACACTCTTATAAAACTGTTGAGAAAGGGCTCGGTGTACAGTAGCAGTACCAGTTTTGTTTTCAAACTTGGTCCCCTGGTCTCCCTTGCCGGAGCACTCATGGTTCTCCTCTTCTTTCCGATAGCTGCCATCAAGCCGGTTTTCTCCTTTCACGGAGATGTCATTGCTCTCTTTTACGTTATGGCGACGGGTCGCTTTTTTACCATTGCCGCCGCCCTCGACACAGCTTCTCCATTCCAGGGAATGGGTGCAGCCCGGGAAGCCTTTTTCGGCACACTTGCGGAAGCCTCCATTTTTGCGATTCTCATCCTCTTTTACCGAATGAATGGAGGCCTGGCATTCTCTGAGTATTTTACGGGGACAATGGTGATAAGCCTGACCAGCCCCACCGGTTCTCTTCTGCTGCTTGTAATTGTTTCTCTGTTCATGATTCTGCTCACTGAAAACTCCCGAGTACCGGTAGATGATCCGGCAACCCACCTGGAACTGACAATGATTCATGAGGTCATGATTCTTGATCACAGCGGACCTGACCTGGCCCTTATTGAGCTCGGTTCATTTTATAAACTCTTTTTCTATGCCGCATTTATCACCCTTATTATTATTCCATTCAATCCCGCTGAGGGCCTTTTCAACCTGCCGCTTTTTTACACTGTTCTCACCGTTATATATGCGGCAATCGGCCTTATGGAATCAATAATGGCAAGATACAAAATGAACCGTGTTCCAAAATTCATCCTCACCTCCTGTACTCTTGTTTTCTTTGCCGCAATTCTGACAATGGGATTTGTACAATGACAAATATCAATGACATAATTCTGGTCCTGATTCTTCTTTCCGTCTTGCTCTCCCTGGCTTCGAACAGACTGATCACACTGGTAAAGGTTATGGCACTCCAGGGCATTTTAGTCTCCCTGCAACCTCTCCTTCTGGATCACCACTCCAACATGGGGAGCGGTGGAGTGATTTTTTTCCAGATCATGCTTTTGATCAAAGGCATCCTGATTCCCGGTCTTCTTTTTGTTGCCCTGAAACGAATTTCCATCAAAAGGGAAATCGAACCTATAATCGGTTATCACGCATCACTTCTTGCCGGATTACTCATTATTCTGCTCTCCGTTTTTATCACAGACAAACTGCAATCTTCCATTCCCCGGGGACATGAACTCATTCTTACAACAGCCATTGCGACCATGTCCGCAGGGTTTTTCCTGATGATGAGCCGAAGAAAAGCCATTACCCAGGTCATCGGCTACCTGATGCTGGAAAACGGTATCTATCTTGTGGGAACCGCGCTCACCAGGCACTCCCACACGATATACGTTGTCGAATTCGGTGTACTCCTTGATCTGCTGGTTGGTGTGATGATCATGGGAATCATCCTCCATGATATCAATCATGCCTATGATGATATTGATACCGATCTTCTCAACCGCCTGAAGGATTGACACCCATGCTGGAACTTATATTTTTGCTGCCCTTACTGACCGGGATAATTTCCCTTTTTCTCCCTCTGAACATCGGTCGTCCCATGCTGCTCATTGTTGCCCTGCTCCATGTACAACTGAGCATAATGGGCTGGCTTGGAAAACTGCCGGTTTACAACGCCGATTTCTTTTCTCCGCAACCGGCGGGTATGCTGGTGTTGCTTGTAACTTCCTTTATTTTCTTCTGGATCTCGCTCTATACCGTACGGTACATAAAAGAAACCGGAATGGAAAACAAGCCGGTATTCCTCGGGTGCATGCTGCTTTTCCTTGGCACCATGAGTATGGTGACCCTTGCGGATCATCCAATTGTCCTGTGGATAGCCATTGAGGCAACAACCCTGGTAAGTGCCCCTCTTATATTCCTGCACCGTTCCAAAGAAGCCCTTGAAGCGACCTGGAAATATGTTCTCATCTGCTCCGTCGGCATTGCCCTTGCCCTTCTGGGCTGTTTTTTCATCACTCTTTCCATCGATATTGCCGATGTAGATATTCCCCTTACTTTTGCCTCACTCAACCAGGTCGCAGGTCAACTTGACCCCATATGGCTGAAAGCTGGTTTTATTTTTATTCTGATAGGATTCGGCACAAAAATGGGCCTGGCCCCTCTACACACCTGGCTTCCTGACGCACACAGTCAGGCCCCCAGTTCCGCCTCCGCCCTGCTCTCCGGAGCCCTTTTAAATTGTGCATTTCTCGGCATCTACAAGACCCACACATTAATGGTACTGGCAGGACTCGGTGACTTTTCAGGAAAACTGCTTGTGGGCTTCGGTCTTATTTCCATGTTGGTTGCCGGTATTTTTATCATGAGACAATCTGACTACAAAAGAATGCTCGCCTACTCGTCCATCGAAAACATGGGTGTGATTGCTTTTGGTGTGGGAATAGGCGGTTTTGCTCTGTATGGGGCAATTCTCCACATGATCCACCATTCTCTTATAAAATCATCTCTTTTCTTATCTGCCGGTAACATCATGCGTGGGTTCGGAAGCAAAGCAGTAAAGGAAGTGGGTGGTCTCATCAAATACCTGCCCAAAACATTTCTCTCATTTTTTGCCGGTTTTATAGGGATTGCCGGGCTGCCACCTTTTGGTCTTTTTCTCAGCGAACTGTTCATTCTTATCGGAACCTTTCAGGCACACAAACCTGTTGCTGCATTTCTCTTCGGCTTCAGCCTCCTCCTGGTCATCGCAGGAGCAGCAAAAATTGTCATGAAGATGTCCTTTTCAGATAAACCGGCATGGCAGAACCCAATGACTCAGCCACAACAGAGAAATGAAACATTCATGCGAACATTTCCTCCTTATGTCCTGCTTCTTGCGTCCCTTGTTCTCTGTATCTGGATGCCGGACAGGCTGTATACAACGATTGCCAACACTATCCAAATCATCGGAGGAACAATAAATGGCTAATCTCCTGCAGATCCACAACGGAGAAGTTGTCAAACGATCAGCAATTCCCCTGCTGTCTTTTCCAGAGTTTGCCGAAGTGCTGACTGATTTTATCAATAGAAACGGTTTTATTGTTCAATTTTTCGCCTATCCTCAAAACAGAGAGAACCGTCTGCTTGCAGTATTACGGAATAAACAACTTTATATCACCAGTTGTACGGTAAAAGAGTCTTTTGATTCTCTTACAGCCTCAGCCAGTGAAAAATTTCACATGTTTGAGCGGGAAATAGCCGAACAGTACGGTATTACACCCAAAAACCATCCCTGGCTGAAAATGGTCCGCTACCACGCCAATTATCGAAATGTTCCCGATGTGTTCGGCAATGATTATGCAGTAGATATTCCAGGTGAATATCCCTACTACGAGGTGGAAGGAGACGGTATTCACGAAGTCGCAGTAGGTCCGGTCCACGCCGGCATTATAGAACCCGGCCACTTCCGTTTCCAGTGTGCAGGTGAAGAAGTCTTCTCCCTGGAAATCCAGCACGGTTACCAGCACCGGGGAATTGAGAAACTGCTGACCAGGGTTCCCCTGAAACGGTTACCCATCATTTGTGAAGGTATCGCTGGAGATACCAGTATCGGTCACAACCTCTGCTGCTGTCAGGCGCTGGAAGCCCTGGGCAACCTGTCCGTTTCCCCGGAGGCAACTATCGTACGGACCATGGCCCTGGAACTGGAAAGAATAGCCAATCACATCGGTGACCTCGGAGCCCTCAGCGGAGATGTGGCCTTTAATCCACCGGCAGCCTATTTTGGTCGTATCAGGGGAGAATTTCTGAACCTGTTGCTGATCCTTTGTGGCAACAGGTTCGGAAAAAGCCTGATCCTTCCCGGCGGAATTTCAAAAAGTATGAACCGGGAACAGTCAGGAATAATTAAAAACAAGCTGAGAGAACTGGAACCGGAAATCAGACATGTCTGTGACCTTCTTTTCTCAGCCCATACTGTCCAGGCCAGATTTGAACAGACCGGAACCGTATCGAGAGAAATTGCTGCCAGACTCGGCCTTGTTGGATACAGTGGCAAGGCATCCGGCCTTGACTACGACGCACGTGTCTTTTTCCCCACAGAGAGTTACTTTTCCCTGGAGGGATACAGAAATGAAATTACTAACGGTGATGTCAACAGCCGTGCCTGGGTTCGCAGGGAAGAAATCATGCACTCAATACATCTGATAAATACCCTGCTCAAAAGATCAGAAGAACTCTGCCCAAAGACAACTATGACCAAAATCTCCCTGGAACCCGATGCATGCATTGTCACAATCAATGAAGGCTGGCGGGGTGAAATATCCCACTGCCTGCTTACAGATAATTCCAGGAAAATAGAGCGATATAAAATCAAAGACCCCTCCTTCCATAACTGGACAGGGCTGGCCATGTCACTCCGAAACCAGGAAATATCAGATTTTCCCCTCTGCAATAAGAGTTTTAATCTCTCTTACTGCGGTTTTGACCTGTAGAGCAATACCATCTCTGCAACAGTTCCCAAAAAACGAGAAGGACAAAACCAGATGTTAAAAATAATCAGGAACAGAATTGAACAGGGCTACAGGACCAGCAGTTATCCCAAGGAACCCATCGATCTTTATCATCGTTACCGGGGACTGCCCATAATTCATCATACCTGTGATCCGGCAATCGTAAAACAATGCGCCGAAATCTGTCCTCAAGATGCAATTTTATCGGCAGAATATAAGATTGATCTGGGAAAATGTACTTTCTGCGGCAGGTGTGAAGAGATCGCTGATGGTGCCTTTGTAACCTTCAGCCAGGATTTTGCCATGGGGACAGAAAGCCGCGAAGCTCTAATCTGTGACGGTTTTCTCCCCAAACTTGCTGAACATTCAAAACAACATTTTAAAAAACTGTTCGGCAGATCTCTGCAGTTGCGTCAAGTCTCCGCTGGAGGCTGCAACGCATGTGAGGCCGATACCAATGTTCTCAATACTCCTTTTTTTGATCTTTCCCGGTTCGGTATCGATTTTGTTGCCTCCCCCCGCCATGCTGATGGCCTCCATGTCACCGGTCCAGTCTCGAGAAACATGAAGACAGCTCTACTGGCAACCTATGAAGCTATTCCCACGCCCAAGATTGTTATTGCCAGTGGTGCCTGTTCAATTTCCGGAGGTCCGTTCTTTGACAGCACTGAAATAACAGGAGGTCTTGAAAAAATCCTGCCGGTAGATCTCTACATTCCGGGCTGCCCACCCCATCCTCTCTCCACCCTCCACGCTCTTCTGCAGTTTTTTACCAAAACTCCATAAAAAGATGAGGAAATGATAATTTTTTCTTCAATTCTGTCTTCTGTTAAGATTTTTGTAAGAAATGAATGCTATTCTCAATCATAAGCAACAGCAAAGTGATGCGATCAGGTGGCATTCATTTTATACTGACCACTTTTCCCATACGAGATTACGAAAACAGGAGTCTTACACCATGCAGGATTCAACTCAATTTCGAATATTACTCGCCGATGATCATACCTTCTTTCGAAAAGGTATTAAAAGCCACATCTCAAAAAACCCGGAATTGAGTGTTGAGGGAGAAGTAGCTGACGGAAATGAACTGATTCCTTTCCTGGAAAAAAAACCTATTGATATGATTATCCTGGACTTGTGGATGCCGACCGTAACCGGTCTTGAGGCATTGAACATGGTGAAAAAAAGGTTTCCCCAGGTAAAGGTTCTTATCTGTAGTGCCAAGGAAAAGAAAAAAGATTTCGTCAAAGCTATGATCGCCGGTGCAGATGGTTTCCTCGGCAAACTGGAATCGGACAAGGAAGTTTTTACAGCCATTGAACGAATCCGCACAGGAAAAAAATATATTCCACCACTTCTGGCGTCAGAGTTTGCCGGTGACCTTATTGACAGTGTCGACGGTGCTGGATCGGATCCTTTCAGCCATCTCACCAAACGGGAACTTGAAGTCCTCCACCTTCTTGTAAAAGGATATACAAGCGGCAGGATTGCAGATCATTTCCATTTGAGCATACGGACCATTGAACATCACCGGGCCAATTTACTGCGAAAAAGCAAGCAGAAAAACAGTGCAGCGCTGGTTAACTGGGCCGTAAGCAATGGCCTGACAGAATCTGATCTTTGATCTTTTCCTTTCGGCAATGAATTTTGTGGATAACAAGAATACGTTTTTTATCCGAGTCCCTGAAAAATGGACAGGAGTGAATCAGACTCCCGGATATATTATTTCAATCCAGCTCTCACTGTCAAAACGACCATCACCCCACTCATCCTCAAGATCGGCTAAAGGTTTTTCCTCTGCCGCCTCTTCGGCAGTGACACTGGCCGCCTTCAACTTTCTCAAACGCTCATAAACAGTCACCAGCATCCGACGATAATTTTCAAGCTGCCTCCTGTCCGAAAGGGGACCATGGCCGGGAATAATCTTTGTATTATCGTCTGCAATGGAAAGAATTTTTGTCACAGCTGCAATCATTCCCTTCAATGAACCACCATGATCAACATCAATAAATGGATAAAAACCATTAAAAAACACATCGCCTGTATGGATAACATCGGCTTTTAAAAAATGAATAAAACTGTCACCATCGGTATGGGCATGGTCCACATGCACCGCCTGAACCGTATCACCGTTAAGGTGAAAACTGATATCATGGGAAAAGGTAATAACAGGCAATCCCTTTTGGCTGAGTCCTGCCTGTTTCATCTCAAATTCCTTCAGATAATATCCAGTGCTCAAACGCTCCCGGACATTGTGGTGAGCAAAAATCAAGGTGTTTCCCTCGCCAAGATTCTCGTTGCCACCGGTATGGTCAGGATGATAATGGGTATTTATCAGAAAACGGGGATGCCCGCCACCAACAGACCTGACTGCCTCCATAATTTCTTCTGTCAATGGGGCAAACTGATCATCAATCATAAATGTACCGTCTTCCCCGATAAAAAGACCGATATTGCCCCCCTTCCCCTGTAACATGAAAATATGTTCTGCAACCGGAATAATTGAAACAGTTGTACCTGCCGCACTCTTTTTTGCCTCTGCCTGCGGTAAATTTAAACCGCAACCGACAAACAACAGGAAAAAAACCGAAACCATTTTTTGAAACATTGTTCCCTCCTCAATTGAAAATCAGGTAATGCCTTGTACACCGAAACCTCTCACGATCAGTCCAGAGCTAATATCTATTATTTTCGTATAACCTAAATCCTGCAATTGGCAAGTTTTCGGAGATGCGAGGCATCAAGGGCGCAGACGTATTAACATACTTCAAGCACTTGATAACGAAGCAGATTCGATAAAATTGCCAATCCCCCAGGGCAAGGGAATAAAGAAAAAACAATCTCACTCTGATAGTGAGTAGTACAGCCCCTACTGCGATACGATAACTATCTGTTTATAAAGTATAAATATTTTTTCTTTATTCCCGAAGTGCAGGATTTAGGTATAACCTCATGACATTTATTAACCTGTAAGAATTTCCAGACCCGATCAAATAATTATCGATCGATTCACCGTAACCGGCGATTTTCAATCCTGTCTCAATCTTACATATACACTCTACACGCTATTTTCCACGGAAATATAACCAGAAACCTGTATTTCTTCTTGCATATCCCGCTCATATGGCCTAATACTGTTTTCTTAAAGATTGACCGAGCGCTCAGTTGCAAACCAGAAACCTGTTACAGAGGAGAGAACCGATGCAGTTACCGAGTGTAAATAAAAGTATCCTGACTCCCGTTGAATTTCTCACACGAAGCACCCTTGTCTACCCTGACAAGACGGCTGTTGTTTACGGAGAAAACCGTTATAATTACAGGGAATTTGCCGAAAGGATATATCGACTGGGAAATGCTCTCAAGAACAAAGGCGTTGGTAAAGGAGACAAGGTGGCTTTTGTCTGTCCGAATATCCCGGCCATGCTTGAGGCACACTATGCGGTGCCCCTGATTGGAGCAGTCCTGGTCAGTATCAATATCCGCCTTTCTGCAGGAGAGGTATCTTATATCATAGACCATTCCGATGCAAAATTTGTTGTTGTCGACAGTGAATTCGCGAACATAGTAAAACCGGAACAGCTACCGAATGTGGAAAACTACGTAACGGTCTGTGATGTCAATGATACGGTGTTTTTTGATGGTATGGAATATGAGGAGTTCCTGCAGACAGGCTCCCCGGAACCGATCCCAGCAGATATTGACTCAGAGGACCAGCTGCTCTCCCTGAATTACACCAGCGGTACAACCGGCCGTCCCAAAGGGGTCATGTACCATCACAGGGGAGCTTATCTCAATGCAATCGGTGAGATTCTGGAATCGGGGCTGACCGCCTCTTCCGTCTATCTCTGGACCCTGCCCATGTTCCATTGCAATGGCTGGTGCTTCACCTGGGGAGTAACTGCTGCCGGGGCAACCCATGTCTGCCTCCGTGCCGTAGTTGCCGAAGAAATCTACAGGCTGATCGAGCAGGAAGGTGTAACCCATCTCTGTGCGGCCCCGACAATCCTTATCACCATGAGTACCTGGCCGGGAGCCGGAGATGTCAAAATGAAGCAGCCCCTTAAAATCATGACCGCGGGAGCCCCGCCTGCACCGACAATTATCCGTAACATGGAAGCCATCGGTGCAGATATCACCCATACCTATGGCCTGACGGAGGTCTTTGGTCCCCACAGTGTCTGTGCATGGCAACCGAGCTGGGAAACAATGTCCGCCGAAGAAAAGGCCACCATGAAATCACGCCAGGGAGTACCCTTCATTGTCACCCATTTCATGGATGTTGTGAATCCCAAAACAATGGAGCCCGTGGCCAGGGACGGTAAAACCATGGGGGAAGTGGTCATGCGCGGCAATAACGTCATGACCGGCTATTACAAAGATCCTGAAGCAACCGCAGAAGCATTCGAAGGCGGCTGGTTCCACAGTGGCGACCTCGCTGTCATACATCCCGACGGTTATATCCAGATTATGGACAGAAAAAAGGATATCATCATCAGCGGAGGAGAAAATATTTCGACCGTTGAAGTTGAAAGCGTCATTTACCAGCACCCCGATGTACTGGAGGTAGCCGTTATCCCCGTACCTGATGAAAAATGGGGTGAAGTTCCCAAGGCCTTTATAGTAGCCAAACCGGGATCAAACCCCACAGCAGAGGAAATTATCGCTTTTACCAAGGAACATCTGGCACGGTTCAAGGCCCCGAAATATGTAGAATTTGATGAGTTACCCAAGACAGCCACAGGCAAAATCCAGAAATTCAAACTCCGGGAAAAAGAATGGCAGGGTAAACAACGAATTGGTTGAAAAACCAGCGGCAGTCCCTTCATGGGACTGCCGCTTTTTAAAAAGAAAAAGGACTACTTATTACCGCATCTTCCGCCAACCTTCTTCACTGAAACGCTGCTCACGTCCAATGCCCCACGTTTTCATGGCATGAAGATAACCGAGAAAATCCGTTCCGGCCAACTTCCGAATTTCCTCCCTTTCACGATTTCTAGTCTTTGCATCATCGGGAGTAATCCCGACCCAGGTTACATACCCACGGTCAAAAACCCAGGCCGCCGTCAATTCATCAGCCGGCAGACCGAAGGTGGATGAATGGGAGCGGATAATATCCATATCCAGCTCAAGAACCCATCCGTTGTCCCAGACATACCGACTCTCTTTTTTATCTATTTTTCCACTGCAGGAAGGACAGAAAAGATTCAGAACAGAACTTTCATTCAGAACCATCTTGCCGAAAAAAAGCTCTGTGCTGTTCTTCCCACAACTGCATTGTATTGGATAACTGTCACACATCCGGAATTCCTCCTTTTGTTTGAAGGGTGCCTTGAATAATTAGATATTTTGTTCGAGTTTGGGGAGCATAGAAAATAAAAAGCGCAGCATATTAATTATATGTGAGCATTTTTATTTTCGTAGCGACGATGAAATCGGGAAAAATAGCAATTATTCAAGGTGTCCTGAAATCAGACTTGCTCAATATTACATGGCCTGATAGAAAGATACCTTGATTTAGATCAAATCTTTTGACAAACTCGCTTAATGACTCTATCACGCATTTCTTATCAGTTCAGGCAGCGTCAGGTTCAAAGTTTACGGAATCTTCCCTTACCTGGCTGAATTTGTGAATGTATAAAACCATGCATTCAATCTCACAACCATTACAAGGCCTTGAGATTTATATATTAAGTTTAATGAGGTGAACAATGAAAAATTATTCAGTAAAAGATCTGACAATCCCTATTGACGAGTATGCAACGGTGTCAATAGACACGACTCTGGCTGATGCCATCGTTGCCCTGGAAGAAGCCCAGGAAGCGTACACCAGCAAATACCAGCACAAGGCGATTCTGGTGCTCGATAAAAAGAGTGATGTTGTCGGAAAAATTGATCAACTCAGGGCTCTGCAGGCCCTTGAACCGGATGATTTCAAGGTCAAAATCGAAAAAATGAGAAAGTTCAAATTCAGTGAAGAATATCTGGCCGGATTGCGTGACAAATATCGTTCAGCTGATCCAATCATCATCAGGAATTCCTTGAAAATACTGGCGACAAAAAAAGTCTCAGAATTCATGCAGAAACCGAAAATTGGTGAATTTGTGAATGAAGAGGCAAGTCTGGACACAGCAATTCACAAACTTATTGCCGGCAGACTCCAATCCCTGCTTGTTACCCGTGAAGATAATATTATTGGCATACTCAGGCTGTCCGATGTCTTTGCAGCCGTCTTCCACGAAACACGGGTTCTTGAAAACTGATTTGCCCTGAAACTCCGGAATACTCTTATTAAGGGTACACTTACATAAAGAAGGAAACACAGATCATGCATGAATTACTGAAACTCTACAACAGAATTGTCCAGAGAGTAAATATCAATCTGCGGGAACTCAATTTTGACATCACTCCCTTTGCACAGGAACTGATTCAACCCGACAATATGAATAAATTCTACGCCTTTTACGGTATAACACCCGACCATCCCCTGGACCTTGACTTCCAGCACTCGGCCCTTGCAGGTAGCTATTTCCTCGGAAAATGCCGTATTACAAACTCTGTGCTCTATAAGAGTGATATCAGGGGAGATGAACTAAAACGCAAGGGCCATGTCTTTAAATATGACCGTTTTGACATACCGCTCACACGAGACGAGGCAATTATTATCGACGACAGTGCCCTGGTCAAAACCCTGGTACACAACTTCTCACACGACCCTGAAACTCCGGAGACCTTTTTTATTAAAGACACTCTGGCCATGGACTACTCAAATATCCATGGTGCTCCGAGTGACGGTTGTTTTCTCGGACCTTTTGCCACCGTCGATCTGACCACCATGAGGGACTGCGCCATCGGGGCCTATTCCTATATTCAGGCCGGAGAGATATACCATCTGGATATTGATCCCGGAACAGTCTGGGTCAACAGTCCCCATAATTTTAATTTCCTGTACACCTACCCAGTAAAACAGCTTTCGCAGTATGTTTCCCTTTCTCCTGAACATATCCCATGGGGTACACTTTTTGATTTCATTGACAACCACAAAGAAGCGTTCCAGAGAGTTTTTGACGTGGTCAATCTCGAAGCCATCGAATCCATTCCGGCGACTGCCTCCCTGGACAGGTACGCGGTGGTTCTGCCAACTACAAAAATTGAAGACAATGTCCTTATTGCCCAGAGAGCTTACCTGGAAAACTCCTTCCTCGGCAAAGGATCTAATGCCCAGGAAAACTGTTTCATTATTAATTCCCACCTCAGCGGTTTCAATGTAACCGCCCATGGTGCAAAGTTGATCTGCACTCATCTCGGGTCAGGTGTATTTACCGGTTTTAACAGTTTTATCTATGGGAAAGAGGATGCGCCTGTTTCTGTGGGTAAGGGATCAATAATCATGCCGCACACCATTATCGATATTGATGAACCACTGGAGATACCAGATAACTATCTTGTGTGGGGGCTAATCAGAAACAGCAGAGAACTGATGGAAAACAGCGTTTCCCTGAATGAACTGGAAAAAATTGAGACTTCTTTTTCCAGGGGACGTATGCATTTTGAAGGAAAGGGGCTCTCTTTGTAAAAGCTTTTCAGGACCGTATTCACCACATTCTTGATTTAAACGGCGCTTTTTTTGATAACGGTGAAAACGCAGGACATGCCCAGAGAAACCAGAACCTGTCTCTGAATACCATTCAGCCTTTCCAGTTCGGCACAATGGAAGGGATGTACCCCAGCATCAGGATTAAACCTTAAACAATCCAGGACTGCTTACAGCCCTGCACTTTTTTCACTACGAAATTTAGTACCCAAATAATTTGCTGCAACCGACGCATGGCCCTGGAGGAGGATCATGGACAGGTGAACACCCTCTGTATTTTTGAATATATTTTTCAGGGATGAAAATGTTGCAATGGAGAGGTCGCGCTCCTGCCACAAGCCGGCATGGGAAAAGCGCAGGCATGTGACACACCGTAAAGTACAACGGCTGGTAAGCTCAATCTGGATGAATCCGTAGCGGATTTCATCCAGATTGGTCAAGGATCCTCCCCGCCTGGTGCATAATATTTACCGACTATGTTCGACCTAACGCAACCCAATTCATCATAACCCAAAAAGGATGGAGATCAACAAGCCTTTTCCAGATCCTCCCATAAATCCTCCACCCATTGATATCGTTTATAAACGTCGTAGGCCATGGCCTTCACAATAATCTTCTCCAAGGCAACGGACAGATTTGCACTACAATTTCCGGGAGCCGGAATCTGTTTCTTAAGTTGTAGCCACTTCTGGAGTGATATTCGTTTCTCGCCAAAGGGTACATTTCCTGTTGTTGCCAGGTAAAGCAGGATACCAATGGCATAGATATCACTACGAGAATCCCCTCGTTTGCCCTGGATTTGTTCCGGTGCCATATACAACAAATCCCCCTGTGGTCCAAGACCGGCTGCAACAATGGGATCCTGCAACTGATCACTTGCGGCCAGCCCCATATCAATAAGACGTAATTTCTGTCTTTCGTCCAGCATCAGGATGTGTGGCCGCAGGTCGTGGTGAACAATACCCGCAGCATGGAAGGATGCGACCAGATCACAGAGCTGTGAAAAAACAGGCAGCAACAGCCGATCTTCCATCCGTTCTTTATCCTGCAGCGAGATAAGACTCTTTCCCCGGATTTCTTCCAGGATCAGCACGTCACCTACGCGGTCTTTGACCCCCGGCAGGCATGGGTGTGATACTGTTTCAAATAATTGGAGCTCTGTTTCAAAACAGCATCTGTACAATGGATTCTGCAACACTTCGTCAAAACCGATTTTGAGAGCCACCTTATCCGACGATGCAGTCGCATGGCCTTCGTACAGCCATGACATGGCGCCAGCAGCAACCGGCTGAGTAACAACATAGTCACCGATAAAATTGGGCTGTAGAGAGGCGCCTTTGCGGGCAGAACGAACATAACGTCGCAGGGAACCCAGAGAAGCATGCAACACATCAAGCTCGTCTCCCGGACCGGGGGCACTGTTTTTTTTCCTTTTTTCATCCACAATTGATACCATTGCACCAAGACGTTCAATGACTAATTTCTGGAAGAGCAGGTTTAAGAGCCAGAGCCAGACCAGTGTTGTAAGCAGAGTGATAAAAAAAATAACCAGGCTACCTTGCCATGCTTCCCGAAATGACGCGGAAACAGGGATAGCCACCGAATCGATACCTGCCAGATCACCAGCCTGAAAACGAAACCCTCCCTTCTTACCGTATCGATCTATAAGAGACTGCGGGGCATCTTCCACTTTGCCATGACAGCGGATACAGGGAGAAGAAAAATAATCGGGAACCATGGAGATGAAGAAGGACTCTCCGTTTTTCTGCACTATACCCTGCCAGAACAACCGTTCAGGATCCATTTCAAACCAATCCAGCATCTCCTCTTCAAAGGGGTCGGCCAGATTACGCATATTATGTGGATTCACCGAAGCCCTTCGGTAGATGTAATTGGGCATCGATCCGGCAAAACGTTCCATGATGGAGGTACTGACGTAGGTGGTTGACATTGCCTCAATAATAAAGGCATTCTGGCCGTGCAGCTCAAACATTTTGGGACGGAGTTCTTCTCTGACGTAGGCACGGATAGCCTCAGCTTCCCGGAGGATGACCTCGGATTTGGTCATGGCCTCAGCCATGACCAGTCGCCTTGTATTCCAAAAAGAAAGCGCTGACAGCAACAGACCACCTCCAATAAGTATAAGGGCTGACCAGAGAAAAAAGCGTTTTCTGAGATTGGTGGTTACCCCTTGTCCATATCTCTTGATTTTCATAATAATTCTCCGCAGAAATCAGGTTCCTTTACACAGGCGTCTGCCGAGAACAGACGGTAGACCGGCATCCAGATCTGCCTGCACTGTTTTTTCCACATCATAGGCTACCCGATAAAACTCCAGTTTTTCCTCACGACTGTCATAAATAAGGTAACAGGAGCGGGGATCCCCATCCCGGGGTTGCCCTACGCTACCGCAATTGATGATGCAACGCCTGCTGTCGGCCAGCTCAAACTGCATATTGCCCGGGACGGTCTGCAGAGTCACAGCCAGCAGGTGTTTTCTGGTTATCACCAATGGTTGGTGGCTGTGGCCGATATAAAGAAGACGGCAACTGGTGGCACCAAAGCTGCGCAGGGCGTATTTGCGGTCCATAACATAACGCCAGCCTCTGGGATTATATGGGTTAGCATGGACAAAGGTCATGTCAGCCAGATCGAGCCGGTCCGGCAGTGCTGCCAGATATTTTTTATTTTCTTCGCTCAGTTGCTCCATGGTCCACAGAATCACCTCTTTGGCAACTGAGGACATACCGTAGGGAGAAGTCTCCCAAAGGGCGGCCAGGTCGTGATTACCGGCAAGGACACGGCAGTTTTTCAGGCCACGTACCAAGCGAATGCACTCATTGGGATAAGGGCCGTACCCCACCAGATCTCCCAGGCAGATACTTCTGTGTACATTTCGTTTTGCGGCATCATCAAGCACACTCTGCAGTGCCTCCAGGTTGCCATGAATATCAGAAAAGATCATCAACCGCATTTATTTACCCTCCCCTGACCGGCAACCTGATACTCTTTTCCTCTTTTCCTGGACCAGGGAACAGAGATCCTGATCCAGGTTGAGGGCTTTCAACAATGGGCCGTAACAGGCCAGATCCGGTTTGCTGACCGGGCAGGTGTTGTCCGTCAGAAAAGGAACCTGGGGAGGGGGCGAATCGAGATGGGTACGAAGAAATAGAGAAACCCGGCTCAGTTCATGTTTCAACCTGCAAGAGAGTGGCAGAAATTCACGGGTATAGAGGTCTTGCAGACCTTCAGGATCATGGTCGCAAAGTTCAGACATCCTGGAGGCAAGCCGGTGAAAGCGGGAATGAATTGGCACCAGTGCTGAGGTTACCTGCAGCCATTCATCCTTTTTTTCAAAAAAGGCCAGAAAGCGGCCAAACAGACAGTTGTTTTCGCTGAGATCAACATCCTGCTGAGGATTCAGGAGCCTGCGGTAGATAAAATCTGTATGATAATGGAGATGCTCATACCAAAGATCAACGAGAAAGATATCACAGGCAAGCACCTGCCCGGCTGTCAACTGGGCAGGTTGCTGAGCCGCCAGACCTGTGGCAGGTGAAAACACCACATTATCAGCAACCACAATTGGGCAGGGGCTATTATTTTCCAGATGTCTGCGTACGGAAACAGTGCCTAGCATCCCTTGCTTTTTACGGGATTCGGCCAGTACCAGCAGTTCCGCGCCCAGATCTGTACAGAGTTTGCGCAGCACATCAACCACCTCACCCCGAACAAGGCGAATACTGGGATCAATACTGCAGCGGCGAAGAAGCTGTACAGCCTGTTCGAGACGTCCCATCAGCTTCTCCCCTTCGACAGCGATGCCGTAGCGTCTGAAATGGGAGTCGTCCTCCTCTTCAATAACATGCACCAGCGTTATTTCTGCAGATCGGATAAGTGCCTCTTTTTTGACTTCGGCCAGCATATTGTCGCTACCGGGAGAATCTATTAAAGCACCAATAATCTGTGGTTTATCATATGTAATAGTTGTTTTTTGTGGTTGTCTACGCTGTAACCGGATCGGTTTACCGGGAAATATGCGTCGCCACAATGATGACGATTTGTTTCTGCTGCCTGCCTCAGTGACCGGGAGTTGCTGCCAGTGATTAAGATCATGCAGAAGATCCATGACATCTTTATAACGATCTGCAGCGTGGCGGGCAATGGCGCAGAGAATTATGGATTGGATCTGAGGAGGAATTTTGTCATTGTGATAACGTGGCGGGGTCGGATCATAATGCAGGCGCCGCCTGGCGACACGTTTCTTACTGGTGCGGGGCCAGGGTAACCTTCCGGTAAGCATCTCGTAAAGGAGCATACCCATGGTATAGATATCGCAACGGGGATCAGACCTTTCACCCAGCAACTGCTCCGGCGAAATATACCAGGGAGTGCCCAGGGGGTTTTGCAAGTCAAGCTCCAGCAGATCAGGAAGATGTCGGCAACTGGCCAGACCAAAATCTATCACTTTGATGGAGGAGTTATTGCAACAGATAATATTTTCGGGCTTCAGGTCCAGATGGACAATGCCCTGCCTGTGGAGATAAGAAACCACGCGCGCAAGTTGTTTCATCAGGATCAAAGCTTCACGCAAATCAAGGATGCGGTTTTTGCCGATACGGGAGCGTAGATCTTCCCCCTCCACATGCTCCATGATAATATACTGCCGACTTTTCTGGCGGTGGATAAAACGTATAACTCCGGGGTGATCGAGCAGCCGACTGATACGGTCTTCATTTTGATAATGATAGAGAAGGAGAGGATGATTGAGAATGTTGCTGTCGGGTATTTTCAGAACAACATGCTGTCTGGAAAACAGATCCTCTGCCAGAAAAATGCTGGCAAGCGGGCTTTTATGAAGCCGTGAACTAAGTACAAAAATATCGATATTATCGCCGACTTCAGGAAAAGTCATGCTAAAATCTCTCCATATTCTGCAACGGCTACAGGGGATAAAGCGGTTTGTGCATTCAATTTAAAGATGCTGTTATCGACGGCCCCGGTGTATCACTGGCCAAGAAATACATAACCAATCACGATTATGAAAATTACCACCAGCTCCACAACAGTAATTTTGGTCAGCATCAGACATATTTTTCGCTGTGACGGGTTCATTTGCAGGATCATCCGGTTCATGAGCAAACGAAAAAAAACCGTGCGGGGTGTGGTGGAAACATAAAGTCTGAGATATTCCTGAATCCCGCGAACCCAGAGCAGGATATCCTGTTCCAGCTCATCATTAAAAGCTTCCTCTTCATAACGAACCCGTACCTGCGTTTTCTCTTGGTCTGCAAAAAAAAGCAGCTCCTGTACACCATAATCAAAGAGAGTAATCCGCATGATTATTTCAGCCTGAAACGGATCATCTGGGGCCGAAGTGCTATCCAGTTGCAGGCCTAGAGAAAAGGTCTGTTCCGTAGCGTAATCACGAAGGTTTGCAAAAAGAGCGGTATGCCGCTGCTCTGTATCTTCGAGGAACCAATGGGGATGAAGCCTGAGCAGTCTTTCTGCATCAAGAATGGTGGAGGTGGCAAGTGTTGTTGCTGCAGGAGTCAGATACAGGTCATAACACTGTTCCATATCAATCCACAGGGTGTGAAGAAGGTGCTATAAGCAGGGGGCAGGGCAGAACAGGATGCAGCTTTGCCTGATCAATACGTGCCCTGAGCCCTTTTTCCATCTTCAGGTTAAACAGCCTCCGGCTTTCACGGTAGGGGCCGATAACAATAAGATCACTTTTCCGTTTTTCGGCCTCAGCGGCAATAGTTGCCTCAATGAAACCTACTTCCCCCACAAAGGTTGCCTGTGCTGCTGCCGGATATTTTTCTTTTATCCGCTGCCAGTCCTCTTCATTTTCTTCCTGCATCTGTTTTTCCACGTGGTCAAGGAAGGTGGTATGTGTTTTGCTCGAGTTAAGCCAGTCATCACCGGTCATGGCCTGCCAGTCCTGGTCAATGATAGTCAGAACAGTGACCTGCAAATCAGGCTTTTTAACGCATAGTTCGTCAAAAACAAGCCGTTCTGCCTGTCTGGCACCTGCAGTTCCGTGGGTACAGAGAAGAATAGAAGTAAACATAGTTTAAGGATAGCAAAAAATTACCCTCGCTGGAAGGCGAGAGAAAACAAGAGCCCTTCCCAATATTTCACTATCAGGAAGGGTCATAAAACAAGCTGTTTTTATTGGGTGATTTTTACATCCACTTTGTAAAAACCAACACAATAAAGGTTGTTACCAAGGATAGGATAAGGGCTGTCATATCCTCATTACGTTCACTGGCAAATACGGAAAGTGCACGTTCTTCAAGCTCTTCCGTATTCGCATTCTTGGCAATTTCAGACTCTCCCTTACCGGCATCACCTGTTTCAATGGTAATTTTATCATCACTCATTTTCAAATCCTCCGGAAATGTTATTTTAACACCACATCTTTTACCAGCCACAATACGACTACGAAAGAAAGTGTGGCTTTTGTGACGCCTGAGATACAGCCAATGACCAGCGGCCATCCGCCTGCCTGAAAAATCGCCTTCTTGGTGATCTGCATACCAAGCCCGATCAGACCAAAGGCAAAGAACCAGATCATGCAGTCGGTCAGGGTGGTGACAGTCTTGGACTTTTTATGCACCTGTTTGATGGCATGGTGGATCGCTCCCTTAACCTCTTTGTCCAGGGTGATTTCCTTTGCCTTCGCAGCCGCCAGGATTGATTCCAACTGGAACATCCGCGCTTCAGCCTGCTTGTTGAAAACCTTTTTGTCGGCACGGCTCTCAAAATTACCGGCCAGCTGACGCTGGGCAATAATGTCTTTCACTGCGGCCATCTGCTCACCAGTGAGGCCCTTGATTGAACCGGCCTGCACTGCACTATTTAAATTCTCCCACTCCTGTTCAGTAATCTGGCTTCGTTCATTATAACTGTAATCAATGAATTTTCCCTTGTAATGGGTTGGTGGTGAAAAAAGGCCCATGGAAGACATGGCAAAGAGCAGCAGGAAACCGATGATAAAAATGGGGAATTTGTCAATGACAACTTCTTTAAAGGTTAATTTTTTCCCGGATTCTTTACCGAACCAGGTTGCCAGCACCAGCACGATGATCGGCAGAAAAAGGACGCGGGTAATGTTGAAAATCTCCGCGACCTTCAAGGTCTTGATATCAACGGCGTTAAAGGCCAGGGCTGCTGCTGCAACCTGGGCAGAGTTAAGGATACCAGTTCCTGCCCAGGCACCAAACTGGACAGGGTTCATGCCTGCCCAATGACCGACGGTGGGAAAAATGAACATACAGATAATACCAAAAGAGAGAATGGTGCCGATGGTATAGGCCATCTCTTCACTCTTGGCTTTAACAACAGGGGCAACGGCCACGGTGGCAGAAACACCGCAGACACCCATACCAGCGGACAGAACACCGGTCATGGTTTTGGGCTGTTTAAACATTTTGCCGAGCCAGAGGACAAAAAATACCGTTCCCAGGACAAAGGTGCCGACCAGCACAACACTGTAAGAACCAAGTTTGGCCAGTTCGGCAAAACTGTATCGTGCGCCGAGCATGATAACGCCCATTTTGAGGACAAACCGGGCGCATTTGACGCCGGCAGCGGCAAATTTAGGAATACCGTAGGTATTGGTAATAACAACACCGGCGAGCAGGCCAAGGATAACATAGTTGAGATTCAGGACCTTGTATATTTTAAAACCGAGTACCGGTTGCAGGCTGTGGCTTATCAGCTTAACCACTGGCTCAACGTACCAGCGAATGGCCATTGCCATAATCAGAATGAACAAAATGCCGGGCAGGGGCTGCAGAATAAAACGGTCAATAATTGTATCGCCGGGTTTTCGAACAGAATTAATGATAGCGCCAACTATGCCCACACCTCCGACAATAAGGCCCATACTTACTTGAAGATCTGCTGTTTTGGCTGTGTGAAGGTATTTCATCAAAGGATGCAAGACGCCGCTGCTGGCTATCAATGCATAAATAATCAGAAGGCCGCTGAGAATAAACAACGGCTTGTTGTCCTGTGCTTGGGCCATAATTAGCCTCCTTTTGCGGTTTAAAAGAAATGTTGTAGTTGGTTTCTGCCTATAAATGAGCCATTTCACATTCAATCGAGGCGCTTGTTGAATTTAACCACAGACATAAAAAACGATATTCCGAAGATTAAATTGTGAGAACAACGAAGAGCCAGGAGCTTGTCCATTTATAAACAGACATTATTTGATGACCTCTCGATAACTGAATTATTTGGGTTGTTCACCTCCTCGCATTGACAATTTTTCTTTTTCAATGGCATCAAGTTCAGCTGAATAGTATTTGCCGACCATATTCAGAAGAACATAGACAAAACGAAAAGCCAGGATAGCGGCAAAGGCACATCCTAAAAGCTGAAGCGGTGTTCCCCGATCGGTTGCCAGAACAAATTGCATTACGGGTGCCATGAGGTCTGTTTTTGCAATGAGTACAAGAGCAGTCATCATGGAGATAAGGAGTAAAAAGATTGTCAACCGATTCGGATTTTTCATATTTCTTCCTCTATGCATGCAAACAAAACAGGGAACATATCTGACTTCGCTTATTTAATTTTTCTACTTAGCAATATCAGTGCCCAAGAAAATCTTCATTGAATATTTTCTTTATTATCATGTGGTTATATAATTATCGCCGGTTATATGATTGCTCTTATTTTATATAAAATGAAGTTTACAGGGTAAAAAGCACATTGTGGTGCATTCTTCTGGATGCAGGATGGGCTCTGTCTTATATTTGCCGGCTAAAATAGCCATTGCATTCTCTTGGATGCAGTGCTAACTATAGAATGCAGGCACACACAATATCTGTGATTGAATCTATGCCAGGGGGTACATGCAGCATGTTAAAAGCAGATGATGTTTCCGCAGAAAGCCGTAGAGGAACAATTGGACTGCAGTCGAAATTTCTTCTGGGGCTTGCCTGTATTTTTTTATGTTTCTGTATTGTTGCAACAACCTTGTTGTACCTGCATGAAAAGAAAATGCTGGAAGAAGATGTCTTCCAAAAAACTGAACTCATCATGGCCGCAGTGGAATCGACAAGAGGCTATGTCCGGGAAGTACTTCGACCGAAAATGTATGAAGTGCTTGATGACAAGACCTTTATTCTCGAAGCAATGTCCACATCCTATATCAGCCGTGTGGTTATGGATCGATTTCAAGATACACTCCCCTCTTTTGAGTATCGCCGAGTGGCTATTAATGCCACCAATCCAAATTTTGAAGCCAATGCCCTGGAAAAGGAAAAAATAAAATTTTTTAACGAAAATCCCACGGCCAGTGACTGGCACGGGATTGTAAAATCCGGCAATCAGCATCTATACATGCGTTTTCTCCCTGTCCAGTACTCTACCTCTTGTTTTCGCTGTCATGGAGATCCTTCCGCTGCTCCACAGACGGTCATCCACCTCTATGGCGATCAGCATGGTTTTAATCACAAGCCTGATGTCGTGAGTGGAGTGGTCAGTGTCGGCGTACCGATCAATGTAGGCCTGATGCCAATTTTGGAAGTTGCCTGGAAAGTCTTTTTTATTACCTTTATATCAGTCTTTTCCCTTTACGGGATTATCTGGTTTTTTTTCAACAGGTTAATTATCAGTGATCTTCATGACCTGCTGGAGATATTTCGTGATAACTTGCGTGACGAGCATGGTGAACAGCTTTATGAACAGGCCAGAACCAAGGATGAATTCGGGGAACTGGCAACCTCAATACATGTAGTCGCCAGGCACCTGCAGAAGACCAGAAAACAGCTTGAGGATTACGCGGAAAATCTTGAAAAAAAAGTGGAAGACCGAACCATTGCCCTACAACGTTCAGAAAATATTCTACGCGAAAAAGTCAGCACCCGCGGACAGGAACTTCGTACCTTAAATACAATCAGCGAATTGATTACCCGCTCTGTTCATCTTGTCGATATACTCCCCAGTGTACTGCAACAGGCTTTAAAGGTGATTCCAGCTTCAGGTGCCGGCATCTACCTCCTTGACCGAAAAAAAGCTATGCTTGTTCTCCAGTGTCGTGAAAACGCTGATGTTCTCGATGAAACCATTCCATTTGATCCGTCAGTCTGCCTGCCGTTTCTCGACGAGAAGATGCTTGATTTTGACGGCTTTATCCAGGAGGCCGCCTGCAGCCAGATAAGTTTGGCCAGTGAGGAGGCGGTATTGGTTAACAATTTTAATGTACCACTCTGCTGCCGTGGGCAGGTATTGGGGGTCATGACCTTTGTGGGCGATAAACTGGAGAAAGTAGATGCCCAACAGCAGGAACTGCTGTTTTCCATTGGTCATCAAATTGGTGTTACCATTGAAAGCCTACAGAATATTTCCCGACTAATGAACAGTAAGGAGCTGCTGCAATCTGTTTTTGATGGTATCAGCGATGTGGTCATCCTGCTTGATTCCAAGTACCGGATAAAGATGGTGAACAAGGCCTTTCTTGATCAACATGATATGGTGCTTGAGGAAGTCCTCAACCGCTCCCTTGCAGACCTGCCTACACCAAATTCCTGTCCCCTCAAGGCCTGCAAAACTCCTCTTACCGCCCTGCCAACATCTCCTGTTGTAGAACAGGTCCAGAATCAGGATAACAATATCTATGAGGTTACTTTTTATCCTCAATTTTCCGAACAGGGCGATGTACATAATGTGGTTTGCTATTCCAAAAATATCACAGAAAAAAAAGAGATTGAACGGCGAAATCGGCAGACCGAGAAACTTGTTGCCGTGGGCCAGCTGGCAGCCGGAGTGGCTCACGAAATCAACAATCCACTTGGTGTTATTCTCTGTTACACAGATATTATTAAAGAGAACAGCTTGGATAATGAAGAGATCATGGCTGACATCGAGGTCATTGAGCGTCATACGGAAAACTGTCGCCGTATTGTGGCTGATCTGCTGGATTTTTCCCGCAGTAAAAAATTAGAAATCAACAGACAGCCGGAATCAATCAACGAGATTATCGGAAATGTTCTGTCCATGGTACAGCAGCAGTTTATCAAAAAGCGTATTAACCTGGTTTCAGAACTGGATACAGCGACTCCGCTCTTTCCTATGGATAGCCGACGCATGAAGCAGGTCTTGCTCAACCTGATTATGAATGCCGGACAGGCAATAGGCAATACAGGGAATATCACTATTCGAAGCTGGTCGGAAAACGCCGGTCTATTCATAGAAGTTGAGGATGACGGGCCGGGAATCAGTAAAGATATCCAGGATAAGATTTTTGATCCCTTTTTCAGTACCAAAGAGCCTGGCGAGGGATCCGGACTCGGCCTGTCGGTCAGCTACGGTATCATTCATGAACATGACGGAGAAATTATGGTCCGGTCAGCTCCGGGCCAGGGGACATGCTTTACTGTTGTTTTACCCGCAGTGCAGGAGTACCTGACTAATAAGTAAAGCACGCTTGGTGTAAAAATGCTCCATGAATCAGCAATATATTTTCTTTAGAACAGCACACCATATTCAACTGTTATCTTCCACCATTTGGAAAGGGCATGATCAATGAAAAGACAATCCCCTCCCCGTAGCAAGATCCTGCTTGTTGACGATGAACCGGACCTTCTCAGCGGCTTGAAACGCAGCTTTGCCAAGCGATTGCCTGATATGGAGGTCTTAACTGCCACAGGCGGCAGAGAAGCCCTGGATATTCTGGTGCAGCAGGAGGTTGATCTGGTTCTCATGGATATCATGATGGGCGAGATGGATGGCCTTGAGGTACTTGATCATATTCACAGCAATGACCCTGATCAGACCGTCATCCTGATGACTGGATACGGAACAATAGAGCTGGCGGTCGATGCCATCCGCCGTGGAGCCTGGGACTTTGTGACCAAACCCCTGGAGTTGGACAACCTGACCAGGATACTTCACAAGGGATTGGAGCGCAGTAAACTGCTCAATGAAAACAAAAAATTACGAAGCAGAATCTATCCAGACGGTATCCTGGCCGATTTTGTAGGCCAGGGCACCTTAATGCAGAAACTGTACAAGGCCATCAAAACATCCGCCAATAGCGAGTATACCGTCCTGATTCGTGGCGCTTCCGGTACAGGAAAGGAGCTTTGCGCACGGGCTGTCCACACCTTGAGCAGGCGATCGAAAGGACCATTTGTCATGGTCAATTGCCCGACAATTCCCGGAGAGTTGCTGGAATCGGAACTGTTTGGGTACCGGAAAGGTGCCTTCACCGGTGCGGACAGGGATCATGATGGTCTTTTTTTCAAGGCAAATGGTGGCACCATCTGTCTGGATGAAATCGGTGATATTCCAGTCAACGTTCAGACAAAATTGCTGCGAGTCCTGCAGGAGCAGGAGATCAAACAGCTCGGCGCAGATACATCAACCAAGATAGATGTTCGAATCATTGCCTCAACAAATGCTGACCTGGAAAGCAAGATCAGCGAGGGAGCATTCCGGGAAGATCTTTTTTACCGGCTTGAGGTACTCACTTTGCGTATGCCTTCTCTGCATGAGATTCCTGAAGATATACCCCTGCTTGCCGACCACTTTCTAAAAAAGGTCCAGATAGAACTGGGCATCAATGAAAAACGATTTTCCGGGTCTGCACTTAAAAAACTCTGTGACCATCATTGGCCAGGCAATATCAGGGAACTGCAGAATGTTATCCGCAGGGCAGCTCTTTTTTTTCCAGGCCCTGTTATAAATGGCGACCACTTGATGATAGATTCGCCAATAACTTCTCCAGGTTCCGAGATAAACCGTGAACCTGAAATGGATATCATACCCTATAAAGAAGCCAAAGAGACGTGCATTGACTCCTTCACCAGGCAATATGTCCATACCCTGCTGAAAAAAAGCAATGGTAATATCTCCGAGGCGGCACGACTGTCATTCCTTACCAGGGCTGCGCTGCAAAAAATAATGCGCCGCTATGCCATTAGTGCTGAAAAGTTCAGGAAATAAGGGTTCAGCAACACGCTGGCCCCTCGTGATTGCAGTTACCTGCCAATATGTTTATTATTAAGCAGATTTTTGTATCTGTAACGAAGCAAACAGGGTACTTTAATATGACAAAAAAGAAAAAATCACCCATGCTGCAGGCCATGGTATGGTACAAAGAAGACCATTACCAGCCCCTGCTGAAACTCTTTGATGACAGCCACCTCCTTCCCGGATCCTATCAAAAATGGTTTAAGCTGGCTGAATCAAAAAGAAAGGAAATAGAGGCGGGAGGAGACAGGGTCATCAAGGTATTTATCGATCCTGAAACCTTCCCTGAGTGGTGCAAAAAAAGAGGTTGCAGACTTGACGCGGAGGCACGATCACAACTGGCTATTGAGGTTGCCCAGGCCCATAGTTTCAGTTTGTAGCCCCTTCATACCCTTCATCCACCGGGAGATTCTTTTTTCGGGCTGAGGTGACTGCCAGCCGGTCACACCGCTCGTTTAAAGGATTTCCCGCATGTCCTTTGACCCAGTGGAAGTGGACCCTGGTATTTTCCAGCAACTGCAGCAGCTCACGCCAGAGATCCACATTAAGAACATCGCCTCCATCCGCTTTCTTCCAGCCGTTAGCCTGCCATTTTTTCAACCATCCCTTATTGATGGCATTTACCAGATAGCTTGAATCTGAAAACAGACTGATGCTTTCCATCCGCCCGACACAATGACGGAGGGCCATTATTGCTGCCATCATCTCCATTCTGTTATTGGTGGTCAGCCGAAAACCACCACTCAACTCTTTTTCTTCTCCCTTATTGACAATCACTGCACCGTATCCACCCGGACCGGGATTATTGATACAACCGCCATCAGTAAAAATCGTGATATCGGATTCTCTCTTTTCAATCCCCTCACATCTGTTCTTCTTTTTCGTGCGGAAACTGTTCGCGGTTTTTTTCACATATACCGGATTTTTCAGCCATTCTTCCGCCTCGGCACGTGTCGGAAAACTTTTGAATTTTGCACCGGCAAACCCCTTCACCTGCTTTTGAGCCATAGGCCAGTCAGTGAAAATTCCACACTTTCTCCCCGTGGCCACAGCGTAAAACTTTTTCTTCGCCATATTTTCTTTAAAATTACCCACGAAACAAGCGGGACTGAAGACCGACCTGATTTATCAGGGTGGGTTCCATACGTCATCAGGTGTCTTTTTATTCCAGTGATAAAAAAAGCTGCGCCATCTATACAGATGACCCAGCTTTTTAATTCCATCTACAGACCTGCAGACTTCAGCACCCTCCGATGCCTCACCCTCCCGCTGGCTTTTTCGCTTTTTTGGCGGGAGCACCTGTATTTTTAACAAGAGGACCGGCAATGGCATCCCGGGAAACCTTGATGACCACATCTTTTGCAATCTCAAGCCTGATCACAGTATCCGACAATCCGGTAATCTCACCATGGATGCCACCTTTGGTCATAACCTTGTTTCCCTTTTTCAGGTCATTCAAAAAAGCCTGGTGCTGCTTGGCCTGCTTCTGCTGAGGCCTGATCAGCAGAAAATAAAAGACAACAAAGATCAATATAAGCGGGATAAACGAAGCAAATCCACCAGCGGCGCCGGCACCTGCTGCCGGTCCTGCTGCATGGGCAATTCCTACCATGATAATTCCTCCAAAATAATTAATATTTGCATCCGGCGATACATTTCAAAATGCCTTGTTCACAAAAAAACAAATTTTCCCCGAAGCATCTCAAGAATAAATTGAATGCATGGTAATCATTCCGACTCAAGCTTGCTATAAAAATCTTGCCTGAACTGCGCAAAATCGTCCCTCTCGATTGCAGCACGTATAGTTTCCATCAGGTGAAGATAGTAGTGCAGATTGTGTATCGTATTAAGATGATAACTCAGTATCTCACGGCTTTTAAAGAGATGATGCAGATAGCCTCTCGAATAATTTCTGCAGGTATAACACGAACACGATTCATCAAGTGGGCCCTGGTCATCCCGGTGACGGGCGTTTTTAATCACAACCCTGCCCGTGGAGGTAAAAAGTGTCCCGTTTCTGGCATTCCGTGTGGGCATCACACAGTCAAACATGTCAACACCCCGCCGGACACCTTCAACAAGATCTGAAGGAGTACCGACTCCCATCAGATAACGCGGATAATCTTCCGGCAGGTGGGGTGTGGTTGCTTCCACCATCTCACGCATCAGTTCCTTGTCCTCACCGACACTGAGGCCACCGATCGCATAACCATCAAATCCGATATCAATCAGTTCTTCAGCATGTTTTTTCCTCAGCTCAGGAAACATCCCACCCTGGACAATACCGAAAAGAAGCTGTTCCCGCCTGGTATGGGCCTTGCGACACCGTTTCGCCCAGCGCGTTGTCAGGTTCGTGGATTCTATTGTTTCCTGTTCTGTTGCCGGAAAGGGAATACACGTATCCAGACACATCATAATGTCCGAACCAAGGGCTTGTTGAACCTCCACCGCATCCTCAGGGCTCAGGAACAGTTTTGCTCCGTCCAGATGTGAACGAAAAGCAGCGCCCTCCTCCGTGATTTTTGCCAGCTCCTTGAGACTGAAGATCTGAAAGCCGCCACTATCGGTTAAAATGGCCCCCTTCCAGTTCATGAATTTATGGAGGCCCCCAAAACGCTCAATTAATTCATGCCCGGGCCGAATATAAAGGTGATAGGTATTGCCAAGAATGATCCCGGCTGACATTTCCTGCAGGTTCTCAGGGGTTATGGCCTTTACCGTACCCTGAGTCCCCACCGGCATAAACACGGGTGTCTGAACAACACCATGACCGGTTTTCACTTCCCCTCTTCTGGCCCTGCAATCGCTTGCCCGGTTGTGAAGGGTAAATATGCTCTCTTTTTTCATTATCTCCCTGTGGTATGAGTTGATCAGGGCTCTGGGCCCGTCACGGTTTCAGTGCCGATCCTACTGTGATATACAAAGTTTTTTCTATCCGGCATTTCTCATGAACATTGTATAACTTTAAAAAATAACTGCATGATACAAACAATTAGCCAGCCTCAAATGATGCTGGAAAATTTACACAATATTCACCAGAGGTAGTACAGGTCACTGTATTTCACTATCAAAAACTTTAAAGCTGACGCCGCCTGAGCTGAGAAGAAGTGCGGGCTATAATTACTACAACCTGTATTATGCACTTCTGAAAAAAATTATCACCATTTTGACCGGATGATTTTTCTATTTTCTTTGCCTTTTATCCTTTTATTCCCCATACTGAAAGAAAACCATACTTTATTCGTTTTTCATCAAAAAGCATAAAGGTCTTGTAACAGCCGGTCCTGTCCTATGAAAACTATCGTCATCATCGAAAATGAAACTGTGGAACTGGAAATCCTGGTCAAGCTGTTTCAGCAGATGCAGAAAGAAATCAATATTGTTACAGCCTACGAAGGGCAGGCAGCCATAAGCATCATGTCCCGGCAGCAGGTCGATCTTGTTGTCTGTGACCTGGCCATTCCAGGGAATGCCAACCTGGAAAGTTTTGCCAACCTCACCCGCTCCTTTCCTTCCGTTCCCTGTATTGCACTCTCAGATAAACGCGGGTCACAACAGAAAGAGAAAGCTATAGAACGGGGAGCAAGTCATTGCCTGGAAAAACCGGTGAACAAAGATGATCTCCTCCACAGGGCCAGGGAGCTGTTGAATATCGGGACCAGCGGCAGGGTAAGAGGGATTCCGATCCACAGTTTTCTGCAGATGCTGGCCAATGAAGAAAAAACCTGCACCCTGCAGGTGACACACAAAAAAGACCGGGGAATGCTCTATATCAAACAGGGACAGCTGGTTGGAGCAGAAACCAGGAGTTTCATCGGTGAAGAAGCCGCTCACCTTATCCTCTCCTGGGAAGAGAGCGTTCTTGAGATAAAATATTATAACTGTCAACACAGACCTCCGATCAACAAGCCCCTTATCTCCATTGTGATGGAGGCATTCCGTCTGAAAAGCGAACGGGAGAAACTGGAGAAAAGAGAGCTGCCCAAAAAAGAACATCAGCTCCCCCTTGTCCATCTCTCCACCCAGGAACACCCGGTGTCGCTGAGAACAGGAACTGAGATCAAGATGGAATTCCCCCATATTGAAAGCATCCAGAAGAGCACCATGATAGGCTCTTTTGAGAAACAGTATCTGATAGTGACCACTCCTCCAACGTTTTCAATGACGGAAAAAATGCTTTCATCGGAAAAAAGAATAATCGTCAAATACATTGAAAACGGCCGGATATGGATGTTCAAATCAAGACTGCTGAAAAGCCTGAACAACCCTTCCCCCTGCTCTTTCTCGAGTACCCGGCTACCATCCATTACCATGAACTGAGAAAAACAAAAAGAACCATCATTTTCGTTCCCTGTACCTTCCACCCGGTGTCCCATTCGGAATGCTATGGGGCCCTGACGGACCTGAGCATTTCCGGTTGTCTCTGCCGTGTAAAAAATGTCAGGAACCGGAAATTACCTGAGCTGAACATACACGACCGGGTTCACCTGCGATGCCTGCTTCCCGGCACAACTGAAGAGCAGAAAATACACGGTATCATACGTAACCTGAAAAAAGAAAAACATGCCACCAGAATAGGTGTCGAATTCGAAAATCTACAACCCCATCTCCATGAAATAATCAGCAATTATATTTATGCCGTTGAAAACTCCCCGGAATAACGGGGCTGTTTTACGCCTCACACCTCTGCGGCTTCCCGGATCTCTTTTTCGTGGTTCTTTATTTCTTCAGCAAGCATGAACTGTACAACAGCCCGCCGCAGATTTTCTCCCCGCCTGTCCACCTTGAAATATGTATCACCAGTGAGATGATCGGTAAAAAAACGTACACCCAGCTCAAAGGTCAACAGGAAAATCGCATCGTAGATATAACTGCGCTCCACCCGGGTAATGTAACTATGACCGGATTCAAAATATCCAGCCAGAATTCCCCGGCAGATCTCCATGTCAAACAATACGCCAGCCCTTTCAGAATGCCCTTCACCTGCTCTGTTACAACAGGAACGAAGACAATCTCCAAGATCAAAATGGACAAGCCCCGCTGAAACCGTATCGAGATCAATCAGACCACTTCCAGCCGAATCGGTGTGAAAAATAAAATTATCAATCTTTGGATCACCATGCACCGGTTGAACCGAGAGTATCCCCTTCTCTTTTGCCCGGTCAAAAAAAACTGCACGGCTACGGTACCTTTCCACTGTATGAAGACAGAACAGGTAGTCCCCATCCATTGATTGCTCTTCTGCACTGGCAGTATTAAACTGGCTGAGATAACGGGAAAGGTTATGAAATCCTGGCAGGGGATCATGCAGTTCCGACAAAGTCAGATCAGCAACAAGCCCATGAAAAACTGCCAGGGTACTGCCAATCCGTTTTGCCTGGGAGACAGAGAGAGGCAACATCAGAGGTTGATACTCCAGGTACGTCTGGGCTCTCCAGAAACCTCCATGGTCATCCCTGAAATACTGTTCGCCACCGGTGGTCAACACGGGCCTGGCAAACAGCCACTGGTCCCTCATAGTCTTGCATTTTTTTTCTAAATGGGCAGTAAGTGAAAAAAAATTTTCTATGACATGGAGTGGTTCAGGGAAGACATTGTCAGAAATGCGTTGGAGAATAATTTTCTGAGACCCGGACTGAACCAGGCAGGTAGTATTAATATTACCCTTTCTGATAACCTCAACAGAACAACGGGGATAACGGGGACAGAACTGCTCGACCGCCTGCAGAAGTTGCGGATTTTCCTTTTCCCATTTCATGGTCGCAGAAAGAGTTGACCAATCCTGACAGCTCCGAGAAGAGCCGCTTCCTTACGTACTATCAGCCTTACAGGAATTTGCTGCAACAGCTTTGCCATTGGCCCCTTGTCGACAAATCTATTTCTAAAAGTGTCAAACGATATCCTGCCAGATAAACGGGGGACAATACCCCCGCCGATATAGATACCTCCCCGTGCAAACAGTTTCAGGGCGAGATTTCCCGCTTCGCTGCCAAGTATTGCCAGAAAAAGCTCCAGGCTTTTGTGGCACCAGGGACATGATGCCTGAAGTCCCCGCTCCACAATTGCAGGTGTGCGGTCCACATCATTGCCCAAAAGAGCAACATCATCTCCAGTCCCTTCAAAATGATAATATTCCCGGCAGAAATCGTACAGAACTGAAATACCAGGGCCGGAAAGAAGCATTTCATAGCTGACCGGCTGCTTTTTCCAACGCATCCAGGTAAGAAGGGCCATTTCCATTTCCGTCACCGGCCCGAAATCCACATGTCCGCCTTCCGACCCCCTTGCAAAGAAGTGTCCGTCATTCTCCAGGAGAAATCCCTGTCCCAGGCCTGTACCTGGGGCGATAACACCTTTGATTTCATTGTCAAACTCTATCCCTGGCTTCAACTCAACCAGGTCATCATCAGTCAGCAATGGAAGCGCACCGGCCAGTGCGGTCAAATCATTGACAAGGACTGTCTCGGTAAAACCAAATCGTTTTTCCAGAACAGTACAGTCTATTTTTTCCCATTCCAGGTTTGTCAGTATCGCCGTTTCACCACTCACCACTCCTGCAACTCCAAGGACTGCAAATTGCGGCGTTGCTTCCACATCGGTCAGAAAAGAGGAGATAACCTCCGTAATGGATGAAAACCTGCTGCTGACATAACGTTTACCGACAAGAAAGGTGAACGTCCTGGAAGTGATTTCATAGAGTGCCACCTCGCTTTTAGTACCACCCACATCAGCAACCAGTAGAATGCCCATATCCATTTTTCCCGAGCCCTCCTCGGTAAAACTTGTTCCAACCCACATTTCCCATGAAATTCAGCCGGACTTGCGATATCCCTGTTTGTCAAGCTGAATTTCGTTGGCAGTCAGAAAACTCATTCATCCAGAAGCTGGATATCCCAAGCCTCGGTTCTGCTGTTGTTGTCCGGATTGGCAATAATTGTGAACTCAAAAATATTGGAAGAATCAAGGAAGAGGGAATCATTGATATCCACTGCCTTGGAGCAGTGGAAAAAAACTGTCTTTGCCTCCAACCCTTTCCCTGTAAGCGTATAATAACGCATAAATCCAAAACCACGCTCAGGATTGTAATTGATTGGAATCCCCCTCTGACGGTTTTCTCCGTTCGCGGTGGTAATCGGCAGCAGCCCCGGCACCAGATATCCCGACAGAAAACTGTCTGCAGCCTCCTTCAGCTCATTGCTCACATGTTTGAAACCGATCACTTCAACCCGGCACCCCATATTCTGCAGGGCCAGAACCAGACGGATAAAATCACCGTCCCCGTAAGCAGAATAATACGATCCAGGTTCCTGGCCTGAAGCAGGGCGTCAATGGCCAGGTCCATGTCCGCATTGGCCTTGGTGGTCAGGATACCCTCATCATCTATGAAATGTTTCACATATTTTTTAATGACCTTGAAACCACACTGGCGGATAACATCATGATACCTGTACAATTTCTGCCGATATTCCGGATCAATTTTCGTCCGTTCCCGGTCCTCGGCCAGGTAGGAATTGGCCCGAAGCAGGGTGGAATTGCCAGCACCGGCAAGTTCAACCAGTACATCGTAACGCATTCCGTATCCACCGCACATACGGATATTTTCCGCATCCACATAAATTCCAGATTTAAGCATGACCTATTCCCACTCAATAGTCGCCGGCGGCTTTGAGGAGATGTCATAGACCACCCGGTTAACCCCCGAACCTCATTGATGATCCGAGATGAAATCTCCCCGAGAATATCATATGGCAACCTGGACCAGTCGGCGGTCATGGCATCCCGTGAATCGACACAGCGAATGGCAATGACATGTTCATAGGTCCGCCCATCCCCCATTACCCCCACAGTCTGAATGGGCAGCAGGACCGCAAAGGACTGCCAGACTTTTCTGTACCAGCCTGCTTTTCTCATTTCATCCAGAACAATAACATCGGACTGCCTGAGAATGCGCAACCTCTCATCGGTGACCTCCCCCATGATTCTGATACCGAGTCCCGGCCCGGGAAACGGTTGACGGTAAATGGCCTCCTCCGGCAGTCCCAGCTCCAGCCCAAGCTCCCGTACCTCATCCTTGAAGAGCTCTCGAAGGGGTTCTATCAATTCAAGCTGCATGATCTCCGGCAAGCCACCCACATTATGGTGGGACTTGATGGGCGCCTCTCCCCGAAAGGAGACCGATTCAATCACGTCCGGATATAATGTGCCCTGGGCCAGATATTTTACACCACCGATTTTTTTTGCTTCTTCTTCAAATATTTTGATAAATCCCAACCCGATACGTTTACGTTTCACCTCCGGATCCTTGACCCCGGTCAGCTCACCGAGAAAAAAATCGGTTGCATCCACATCAACGACATTGAGTTTGCTCTTCTCCTTGAAAAACCGCAGAATGGACTGGGATTCCCCTTCCCGCATCAAACCGTTGTTCACATAAATACAGGTCAGTTTATCCCCTATTGCCCGATGGACAATAGCCGCCACCACAGAACTGTCCACCCCGCCGGAAAGAGCACAGATAACCTTGTCATCCCCCACTTTTTCACGGATCTCGGCCATATGTTTCTCAATAAACGACTGCATGGTCCAGCTGGGACTGCAGTTACAGATGCCGAATATAAAATTCCTCAGGACATCAGTACCGATGAGGGTATGGGCAACCTCAGGGTGAAACTGGACAGCAACAAAGGGTTTTTCCCTGTGTCTCAGGGCAGCATATGGGGAGTTTTCACTGACAGCTGTAACCTCAAAGTGGTCGGGGATAACTTCGATCCGATCCCCATGGCTCATCCACACCTGGTGTTTTGCCTCTCCCAGTTCAAGTCCGGCAAAAAGCCCTTCGCTGAAACTTGCGGACAGATACGCCTTGCCGAACTCTCTTTTCTCTGCCTTTTCCACCCTGCCTCCCAACTGCTGAATCATCAGCTGGGCACCATAACATATACCGAGAACAGGAATACCAAGTTCCAGAATCGCCGGGTCACAATGGGGAGCATCATCATCATAAACAGAACAGGGTCCTCCGGACAGTACGATCCCGGCAGGAGCCAGCTCCCGAATTTTCTCGAGGGTAATTGAAAAAGGATGTATTTCGCTGTAGACCTTCTGCTCACGGATTCGCCTTGCTATAAGCTGAGTCGTCTGGGAACCAAAATCGAGGATGAGAATCTTTTCATCATGCATAGTCATAATTGCTCACTTTCAATTAGAGAGTGTCTGTATCGCTCCTGTCTTACGCGGTCCGGTAATTGGGGGCTTCCTTGGTAATAATAACATCATGGACATGGGACTCCCGCAGACCAGCTGCAGAAATACGTACAAACTTCGCCCGTTTCTGTAATTCCTCGATGGTGGAGGCACCCACATACCCCATCCCCGACCTCAAACCGCCAAGCATCTGGTAAATCACTGTGGAAATAGGACCCGATAAGGTACCTTACCCTCAATTCCTTCGGGAACAAGTTTGGAAGATGCATTTACCTCAGCCTGAAAATAGCGGTCCGCGGAACCTTCGGTCTGGCTCATGGCCCCTAAAGATCCCATACCACGATAGCCTTTATATGTTCTGCCCTGGTACAAAAAGGTGTCTCCCGGAGTTTCATCGGTTCCGGCAAACATGCTGCCCAGCATGACAGTGGACGCCCCGGCACCAATGGCCTTGGCAAGATCGCCGGAATGCTTGATACCGCCATCGGCTATAATTGGTATATTCTGCTCGTTTGCCACTTTGACACAGTTTCTGATAGCCGTCATCTGGGGCACGCCGACACCGGCTACTATCCGTGTCGTGCAGATCGAACCGGGCCCGATCCCAACTTTCACCGCATTTGCACCGGCGCTGATCAGATCCGCTGTACCCTCTGCTGTCGCAACATTTCCCGCAATAACCGAGAGTTCCGGGTATTCCTTCTTCACTCTCGCCACGGCGTCAATAACTCCTTTTGAATGACCGTGGGCAGAGTCAATAACTACCACATCAACGCCGACTTCGATCAATTTTCCGGCGTTTTCTTCAAGTTGGGGGCCTACTCCCATGGCAGCCCCCACCAGCAGGCGGCCAAACTGATCCTTTGCTGCCAGAGGATATTTTTTGATTTTTTCCAGGTCCTTGATGGTAATCAACCCCTTCAGCGAACCATCATCGTCCACTACGAGCAGTTTTTCGATCCGATGTTCATGGAGGAGGGCCTTGGAGTGTTCCAGATCTATACCTACCTTGGCGGTGACCAGATTTTTACTGGTCATGACATCTGAAACCCGCAGACCGTCATCGGAAACAAAACGCAGATCCCGGTTGGTAACAATACCCACAAGCTTGCCTTCATGGAGAACCGGTAGACCTGAAATCTTATACATACTCATAATTTTCTGAACATCAGCCACCGACTGGTTCTGGGTGACGGTAATCGGATCGATTATCATTCCTGATTCCGACTTTTTTACCCTCTCAACCTCCAGAACCTGTTGTTCAATGGTCATGTTCTTATGGATGATCCCCATGCCGCCTTCCCTGGCCATGGCTATTGCAGTACGATGTTCCGTGACCGTATCCATGGCCGAACTGACTAGCGGAGTGTTGAGAAAGATGGTGTCCGTCAGCCTGGTCCTCAGACTCACCTCGTTTGGCAAAACCTCTGAGGCAGAAGGCACAAGGAGCAAATCGTCAAAAGTAAGCGCTGTTTCAATATGATCCGGTAACATGGTCCCTCCTCATCAGGACACGGGTGCAGTGAAGACCTCCCTCACCGTCCTCTTTTAAAAAAATCATTTTAATACGTATCGTTATATTCACTGGTGTCTCAATATCAATCCTCGTTGTGAGGATTTTTTATAACCTGAACCCTGCACTTCGATACCTCGTATCTTCGGCAAAATTGCCAATTGCAGGATTTAGGTATAATTTTAACAGCCAAAATAAAAATTTGATGTATAATCCCTTTTTCTGCTTAATACCTGAATTCAGCACTTGCGAAAAGGAAAAATCGGGTTCAAGAATAATATAATAACTCAAGAAGGGTTGTACGGATTCTAACCTGTACTGCCCCTGGAACCATGCTTCTCTCCATCAATCCGCACAATCCACAGCAGCGACTTGTTGACCAGGTCGTTAAACGACTGAAAAATGGCCAGGTAATCTGCTATCCAACAGACACAGGTTACGGAATCGGTTGTGACCTGAAAAACCAGAAAGCAATCAAACGCATCATAAAACTGAAAAACAGATCCAGACAGAAACCTTTTTCCTTTATGTGTTCCGATCTGAAACATATCAGCCAGTACGCCCATGTTTCAAACAGTGCCTACAGGCTGTTGAAAAAAAATCTGCCCGGACCGTATACCTTTGTTCTCCCCGGAACAAAACTGGTGCCGAAAATGATGGCCACAAAACAGAAAACCGTCGGTATCAGGGTTCCGGGTCATCCGATCTGTCAACTCCTGCTGGCAACCCTCGGCAATCCCATCATCAACACCAGTGTCCAACTGCAGGATGAAGAAAACCTGCTTTCTGAACCTTTTGAAATCGAGGAATACCTGAAAAACAGGGTCGACCTGATCATTGACGGCGGCCCTGTTTATCCTGATCCCTCTTCTGTAATCGACCTGACCGGTGATTATCCGGAAATTCTCCGTGAGGGCAAGGGGGATATTACTCCGTTTCGCTGATCAGGGCCTCTTTCAGGGATTTGCTCATGGTAAAATGGAGCGTTTTCCGCTCCGGAATGTTCATGATTTTCCCGGTCCGCGGGTTTTTGGTTGACCTGGGCTTTCTGCTTCTCACCGAAAAGCTGCCATATCCGCGCAGTTCTATTCTCCTGTTATCCTCCAGGGCCCCAGCCATTGTTTCCAGTAAGATATCCACCGCCAACCCTATATCCTGTTTCTGCATGGCAAGTTCGTTACTTACCCTGTCTACAAGTTCTTTTTTTAACATATCAGCACTTTTTAAAAATTATTCAGCAACCAGACTTCCCTGACAAATCAAGAGTTACAAGGTAGCCTATAAAAAAAGGTTGTCCTGCCCGGAGGGCAAGACAACCTGAAATTTTCAGTCAAATCCGAAAACTTAACCCTCGTCTGAAGAATCTCCACCTTCAGCAGCCGCTTTCAACAGATCACCAAAGGTTGAAGGTGCCGTTTTTTCAGGTGCTTTCTCCGCCTTCTTGAATTTCTCGACAGCAGCCTCTTCATCTTCACCTTCCAGTGTCTTCACGGAGAGCCCGATTTTGCGGTCTTTCGCTGATACATTGATAACGATGGCCTTCAGGGTATCACCGACCTGATACATGCCGATGGGTGTCTTTACCTTATCCTTGCTGATTTCAGATACATGAACAAGACCTTCAATACCTTCTTCAAGTTTCACGAAAACACCAAAATCGGTGACATTGGTGATTTCTCCCTCAACCACGGTTCCGGAGGGATAGTTATTGTAAGCAGCCTGCCATGGATCCGGTACAAGTTGCTTGATACCGAGGGAGAATCGTTCGTTCTCCTTGTCGATTTTCAGAACAACCGCCTGAATTGTCTCACCCTTGGTGTACTTCTCGGAAGGATGCTTGATTCGCTCGGTCCAGGAAAGATCAGAAACATGGATAAGCCCGTCAATACCTTCCTCAATGCCGATAAAGACACCGAAGTCGGTAATATTTTTAATTTTTCCTTCAATAATTGAACCAACAGGGTAGTTCTCGGTGACGAGATCCCACGGATTGGGCTGCAACTGCTTCATACCAAGAGAAATCCGCTTGGTTTCCGTTTCGATATTGAGCACCATTATCTCAAGCTCATCGCCCACGGCAACCATCTTGGAAGGATGGCGCGGTTTCTTCGACCAGGTCATTTCAGAAACATGAATAAGACCCTCAACTCCCTCTTCAAGTTCTACAAATACACCGTAATCCGTTATGGACACAACCTTTCCAGTGGTCTTCTCGCCAACGGGATATTTTTCCACCACGGTCTCCCACGGATCATCGCGAAGCTGCTTGACGCCGAGAGAAACACGATCTTTTTCCTTGTCGTATTTCAGTACCTTTACTTCCAGTTCCTCGCCAACCTTGTACAGCTTGGCAGGATGGGAAACCCGACCCCAGGAAAGATCGGTGATATGGCAGAGACCGTCCATTCCACCCATATCGATAAAGAGACCGTAATCGGTGATATTGGTGATGGCACCCTTGATGATCTGGCCTTCTTCCAGCTTGGAACGCATTTGTTCACGCAACTTCTGACGTTCTTCTTCAAGAATGGCCCGGCGGGAAATAACAACATTGTTCCGCTTACGATTGAATTTCAGAATCTTGAACTCAAAAACCTGTCCAATCAGAGCGTCAAGGTCCTTGACGGGACGGAGATCGATCTGAGAATAGGGAAGGAAGGCGGGAACTCCGATATCCACGGACATTCCTCCTTTCACACGACTTTCAATACGACCTTCTATAATACCATCGGCTTCCTGGATCTCGGCAATCTTCTCCCAGACCTTGATCGCAATGGCCTTCTCCCGTGACAGAAGCAGTCCGCCTTCCTCTTTACGGCGTTCTACAAACACCTCAAAAACATCACCGACTTTTATTTCGGTCTCATCTTCCTGGCGAAACTCGGATTTAGCGATATAGCTTTCAGCCTTATCGCCCACATCAACAAGAAAATAATCATCAACGGCACCGATTATAGTGCCCATGGCCACATCACCAACAGCGACCACTTTGTTATTTTCTTCCATTTCAAAGAGCTCTGCAAAGCTCAGGTCTTCATTACCGCCCGGGGTTGATTGTTTCAATTCTTCTGTCATGGATTTTCTCTTTTTGCAGACCAGAGGCCAACGGGTTAAGATTACAGCATCTCCCTTCACATGGGGAGTGCCAAAAGAAAACAAGGCCACCTTCCGGGCAGGAAAGCAACCTTCGCCGATTTGAACATTACTTTATATCAACTTTTATACGAAAGAACAAGATACTTGGTGAAAAATATCTGTTTTTTTGTGAATACCTCTATCCCGCATTTTTCATCAGTTCAGGGAAAAAATTATTTTTTTACCTCATTCCTGGTTTTTCGTGTGGAGTTCCTCTTTTTTCCACCCCGTCTCCGGTAGGAACCACCCTTTTTAGCGGGTGCAGCTTTGCGGAGTTTTGGCGGAGTGGCGAGAAGAGATTCATCAGGTTGGACACAGTCAAGTTTTCTGCCGATATATTCTTCAATATCAGGAAGATAAAACGACCCTTCCTCGCAGGCAAAACTTACAGCCCGTCCCGCCGCACCGGCCCGGCCTGTCCGCCCGATACGATGAACATAATCTTCGGGCTCATATGGCAGTGTATAATTGACAACAAAGGTGATTCCTTCTATATGTATGCCTCTTCCGGCAACATCCGTTGCCACAAGGACTTTCACCTTGCCGGAGCGGAACTGCTCAAGCCTCGTCATCCGTTTATTCTGCTGAACATCCCCGGAAAGGAGAACGCAGTCAATACCATTTCGTTTCAGCCTGTCTGCCAGCCTTTTTGTCTCATTCTTCATATTGGCAAAGACAATTATTCTCTCCTGCTCGTTCTGTTTGATAAGATTATAGAGAATTGAATATTTGTCTTCAGAAGTTGCAAGGTAAACTACCTGCTCTACCGTTTCGACCGCCACCTGTTCCGGCTCAGCTTCAACCATTTTCGGTTCAACACACCACTGCATGGCCAGTCGTTTGACATCCTCCGGTACCGTTGCAGAAAACAGCATGGTCTGCCGCTTTTCCCTATGTGGCGTACGTCCGACAATTCTCCGGACATCAGGAATAAAACCCATATCAAGCATGCGATCCGCCTCATCCAGGACGAGAATGGAGCATTGAGCCAAAGAGAGGACATTTTTTCCTAGAAAATCAATCAAACGTCCGGGGGTAGCCACTACCAAGTCACATCTCTTATTGCGCAGGCTGTCCATCTGTTTACGATAGTCGACACCACCGTAAACCGGTCTCACTGCAAGATTGCAGTACTTGGCCAACCCTTCCGCGTCCTTTGCAATCTGCATGACCAGCTCCCTGGTAGGGGCCAGCACCAGGGCCCGGACCCCTTTTACAGCTTTGCCTCTTTCCTTCTCTTCCTGCAGCAGCCTGGCCAGAATTGCGATAAGAAACACAGCACTTTTCCCTGTCCCGGTATTTGCCTTGCCAACAAGATCCTTGCCCGCCAGAACATCGGCAAGAGCCTTTTCCTGAATGGCAGTGCAATATTTAAAGCCCTGATCGGCTATTGCCCTCATCACCTGCAGAGGAATATCAAAATCATGGAAACGACTTTTTCCGGGAACCGGCTCAACCGGAAATTTATCCAGGCTCCACGGTTTTTTCTTTCGCCGTTTTCTGGGGCAGAAACACGGGTGCCTTCCGGCTGTTGTTTCTTTTGAGGTCTCTTTTTTTTCTGATCTTCCGCACCTGCAGCAACCTTTTGCGGCTCATCTTCAACACGTTTCTTCTTTCCACCCAGCATTCTGCCCAGCTTCAATTTTCCAGTACGTGCCAACTGCTTTATTTTACTTCCGGCAGACAGAATATCTTGTTTTATCATCTATTATTTACCACCTCGGGCACCTGTGAGCCCATATAAAAATGGTCTTTTCCCTCCATCTTCAAATATGACCTAAATCCTGCAAACCCTACTATTCTTTACCGGCAATACGCAATTCTTCCATCAGGGGACCAAACAGCGCCTCGTATTCCGGTATTGTTTTTCTCAACACGGTCTCTATATAGGGAATCTCATTGTCATTGACAACAAGATTCGCGGAACTGGCCAGAGCCTGCAAATTATAAAGTGTCTTGAATTCCGGGCCAATCAGTACATAGAAAATAAATCGGCGCCGGGCCATCTTGAGATTTCGCATGTACTGATGAAAAAGACCTGATTCTATCTCTCCAGGCTCAAATCCACTATGGAGAAAAACAGAAGCAAAATTGACAAACTGCATCTTGGAAATGGCCTGGTCAGGCGTGTCAGCCATTTCCACCCTGTACCCGAATTTCTCTGCAGCCTCGATCACAACCTTCCTTTCAGGAACATCAGGCATAAGGACAAGGGTTTGTGGAATATCCTCCACCACATCCGTGTCTTCAAAAATTCCGTCTTTCAACCATGAAAGATCAGGAGCATCCGGAGGTTGGACAGCATTTTCTGCCGAATTGTCCTGTTTTTCCCGCCCTGCTTCCCTTTCTTCGGACTTCAGACGATCCGTTTCCAGACTAAAAGAATTTGAACATTGAACACATTTGATCCTGATCTTCTTTCCCGGCCCCAGTTTCCTGATACTTTCCTGAAATTTGCCGCTCATTTTGAGCCGCTTCCCGCAATGGGGACAATCAACAATCATTTTACCCTCCATTCTCACCGCCTGGAAAATCCGAATTCATCCTCTTCTTCATCCTCCATCATCAAATCCGAAAGCGAGGAGGTTGCCTCCCCCCTTTCCGCTTTCAACCGGTCGATACCCCTTGTCATCTCATTACGCTGGGAACAGTAGGTAATCGCACTTTCTTCAGTAATCAGACCACGGCTGAACAGTTCGAGAATATGCTGGTCAAATGTACGCATATCCAGCGCCGAACCTTCACGTATAATATTGTAAAATGTCTTGTCTTCCGTCTCTCCGTTGAGTATGAGATCCTTCACCCGGAGACTGGTCCGGAGAATTTCCATGGCGGCAATCCGCCCTCCCCCGACCCTTGGAAGCAGGCGCTGGCCCACAATCCACCTGATTGTATCCACCAGCCGGTTACGCACCTGGGGCTGCTCTTCCTGTTCAAACATGCCAAGGATTCTGTTAATAGTCTGCCCGGCATCAATAGTATGGAGGGTTGAAAGAACAAGATGACCTGTTTCCGCCGCGGTCAGACCGATTTCCATCGTGTCCCTGTCCCGCATCTCACCCACAAGAATAACCTTGGGAGCCTGGCGCAGGGCAGCCCTCATTCCAACTGCAAACGTGCTGAAGTCATTACCAAGTTCCCGCTGGTTAAAGGTTGCCTTATGCTGTTCGTGGACATATTCGATGGGATCCTCCAAGGTAACCACATGAACGGAACGCTCATGATTTATCCTGTCGAGAAGAGCAGCAAGTGAAGTTGTCTTACCGGTTCCGGTTGCACCGGTAAAAAGAATCAAGCCGTTCAGTTCGGCTGCCATCTTGCCAAAAGCATCAGGAAACTGCATGGACTCAATGGACGGCACTTCGGTCTCAAGTTTTCTCAGGACTGTGGTAAAATACCCTTTCTGGGTAAAGATATTTACCCTGAAACGGGCCTTGTCCGTCAGGGAATAGGAAAGGTCGCATGAACCGGTTTCCACGAGATCCCTCAGTAACCGTGTATTGTTACCGATCAGATTCAGCGCAAAAGTTTCCGTCTGAAAGGGTGTAAGCTCACGAACAGGCGGAACGACGTCGACAGGTACAAGCTGGCCGGCTGACTCAACCTGCAATTCTTTTCCGACAGTAATGTTCAGGTCGGAAACGTGACTGTGGGACTCAAGCATTGCCGTTATCCAGTAATCAATCTCCGTTTTTTTCATGCAAATCCCCAATAAATCCCTGTATCTTTTATCCCTGTGAGCTCTTATCCCAAAGACCACACGGAATTCGATACAATTATTTCCAGAAAAATCAGAACCCCCCGGAACCGGAGAGTCAGGATCACACATCACCTGCAAACAATCATAGATTCAGGCAATGGCAATAATTTAGGTACACTCCACTACACTTTCATAGTATATTGTCTATAATCTCTCAAGAGTTACAAGTTTTTTTTTATTTTATCCACACATTTCTCGTCTCCGGTTCTCCCATATTTGAGAACCGGAAATGTTCATCCGGGGTATTTTCATGACAATCCAACTGCGCAGCGCAACAACCACAACAGGCAGAAGAATGGCCGGAGCACGAAGTCTCTGGCGGGCAAACGGTATGAAGGAAGAGCATTTCGGCAAACCCGTCATAGCCATTGTCAACTCTTTTACACAGTTTGTTCCCGGCCATGTTCACCTCCACAAAATCGGTCAGCATCTAAAAAAAATTATTGAAGAAAAAGGCTGTTTTGCGGCCGAGTTCAACACCATCGCCATTGATGACGGTATTGCCATGGGCCATTCCGGCATGCTCTATTCCCTGCCCTCCCGGGATCTGATTGCCGACAGTGTTGAATACATGTGCAACGCCCATACGGTGGATGCCATGATCTGCATCAGCAACTGTGACAAAATAACTCCCGGGATGCTGATGGCTGCCATGCGTCTGAATATTCCGACAATCTTTGTCTCCGGCGGTCCCATGGAAGCGGGAAGTGACGGCGAAAAAAAGTATGACCTGGTGGACGCCATGGTCATGGCCGCCGACAGGGAAATAAGTGATGAAGAAGTGAAAGTTGTGGAGCAGTGCGCCTGCCCCACCTGCGGTTCCTGTTCGGGAATGTTTACCGCCAACTCCATGAACTGCCTCAATGAAGCCCTGGGCCTTGCCCTGCCCGGTAACGGTACCGTTGTCGCCACCCATAAAAACCGTAAACTGCTTTTTGAACGGGCTGCAAAACGCATCGTGGAGATGACACATGCCTGGTACAACGAAGAAGACCGCTCGGTATTGCCGAGATCAATCGCCTCACGTGCCGCCTTCATGAACTCCATGTCTCTGGATATTGCCATGGGGGGATCCACAAACACCGTTCTCCACTTGCTGGCCATAGCCCATGAAGCAGGAGTCGACTTCACCATGTCCGATATTGACTCCCTCTCAAAGACAGTCCCCAATCTCTGCAAGGTCTCCCCCTCCTCCCATTACCATATTGAGGATGTTAACCGGGCGGGGGGAATCATGGGAATCCTTGGCGAACTGGATCGAGGGAATTTGCTGGATACAACTGTCTGCCGGGTGGACAGCCCCACCCTGAAGGCAACCCTGGACAGGTGGGATATCATGCGGGAAAACCACGATCCCATGGCGGATAATCTTTGTCTCAGCGGTCCCGGAAACCAGGGCAAAAACCTGGTTCTCGGCTCCCAGGAACGTGCATATGAAAAAGCGGACCTGGACAGAAGTACAGGGTCTATTCGGGACATTGATCATTGCTACAGTAAAGATGGCGGCCTTGCTGTTCTCTTCGGCAACATTGCCGAGGATGGGTGTATTGTCAAAACCGCAGGAGTAGATCCCTCAATTTTTGCTTTCAAAGGAACTGCCAGGGTCTATTCTTCCCAGGAAGCGGCATGCGAAGCCATTCTCGGAGACAAGATCAAAGCCGGAGATGTCATTGTCATCCGCTATGAAGGCCCCAGGGGGGGGCCTGGTATGCAGGAAATGCTTTACCCGACATCCTATCTCAAATCAATTCACCTGGGTGCCCAGTGCGCCCTGATCACCGACGGCCGTTTTTCGGGAGGCACCTCCGGTCTTTCCATCGGCCATGTATCCCCGGAGGCGGCGGCTGGAGGAGCTATCGCCCTGATTGAAAACGGCGATACCATAGAAATTGATATTCCCGCCAGGACAATCAACCTGGCCATATCAGAAGAAGAATTGAAAAAACGACGGGCCAGAGAAGAGGCAAAGGGGACAAACGCTTATACTCCGGTGGATCGGGACAGGGTAATATCAACCGCTCTCAAAGCTTATGCCCTGTTTGCCTCATCGGCTGACAAGGGGGCTGTACGTATACTCCCTGGAAAAGTATAAAGTTAATCTCTTGTCAAAGTGTTCAAAAGAGACAGAGAATACATTTCCATCGAACACTCATGGATTCATGATATACTAAAAAAGACAGGTTTATTTCGATCGGGCCGATCTCTTCAGCGACCCGCAATTACTGTTAGAGGAGTCATTTTGAAACCGACAGACATCTCTCACCCCGAGTACTTCCACAAGGTCATTGACTGCCAGTTTGCCTGCCCGGCCCATACTCCGGTTCCTGAATATATCCGTCTTATCAGCCATGGTAAATATGACGAAGCCTTTGCCATCAACTGGCAGTCCAATGTCTTCCCCGGCATCCTTGGAAGAATCTGCGATCGTCCCTGTGAACCGGCATGCCGGCGTTCCCGGGTTGAAGAAACTCCAGTTGCCATCTGCCGCCTGAAAAGGGTTGCCGCTGACCATAAAAATCCAGAAACCAGCTTCACCCCGAAAATTCCTGCAGTAAAAAACGGCAAAAAAATAGGGCTTATCGGAGGTGGTCCGGCTTCTCTGACGGTTGCCCGGGATCTCCTGCAGCTCGGCTACAGTGTCGATCTTTATGACGATCAGTCAAAGGCAGGTGGTTTCGTCCGCACCCAAGTCCCCTCCTTCAGATTGCCCGAAAAAGTGCTCAACGAGGAAGTGGGTCGCATTCTGGACATGGGGGTCAACACAATTCTCAATACTTACGTGGACAGTCTGCAGGCAATTCTGGACAAAAATTACGATGCTGTTTTTATCGGAACGGGTGCTCCCAGGGGCAGGGATCTCCCTGATATCCCGGGGAGAAAGGAGGGAGACGAGTCAATCTTTATAGGCATTGACTGGCTTGCCGGAGTGCTCTATCGGCATATCACCCGGGTTCCCGAAAAAGTAATAGTCCTGGGGGCGGCAATACAGCCATGGATTGCTGCAGAACGGCAAGGCGAATGGGTGGCATGGATGTCAAGGTATTTGTCAGAAGCCCGCGTAAAGACATGAAGGCCTCACCCTGGGAAATTGAAGATGCCGAAGCGGAATCCATTCCCATCATCGACAATCACTCTCCCCTCGAATTTGTTGTCAAAAACGGAAAACTTGCCGGAATGCTTTTTGACAGAGTAAAGGCAACTTATGATGACAACGGTAAAAGAAAACTTTTCTCCACGGGAGAACCGCCTGTATTCGTTGAGTGCGACCTTGTCCTCCTGGCCGTGGGTCAACAGAACGCCTTTCCCTGGATAGAAGACTCAACCGGCATCAAAATGAATGACAGGGGGCTGCCTGTTGTGGATAAAATGACCCACCAGTCTACTGTTCCCCATGTTTTTTTTGGTGGAGACGCAGCTTTTGGCCCCAGAAATGTCATCACCGCCGTGGCCCACGGTCATGCGGCGGCCATCTCCATCGACCTGTTCTGCCGGGGCAGAGATCTATACGACAGACCGGGTCCGAAAACGGCCTTGATTGAACAGAAAATGGACATGCACGACTGGCTATACGACAGCCAGGTATCTGAAGACAGGAGATTTACCGTGCCAACTGTGGACAGGGTTAAATCATTGCAGGACAGGCTGCTGGAAGTGGAACTGGGCTATGATCGAAAAAAAGGCCACAAGGAAGCCATGCGCTGTCTGAACTGTGATGTGCAGACCGTTTTCGACCATTCAACCTGTATTGAGTGTGACGGTTGTGTGGATGTATGCCCCGTCTCATGTATCAATTTCACGGAAAACGGAGAAGAGGAAAACTTGAGAGGCCGCCTTCTGGCTCCAGCAGACAATCTTGACCAACCACTTTATGTCTCGAAGGAACTCCCCACGGGCAGGGTAATGGTCAAGGATGAAAACGTCTGCCTGCACTGTGGACTCTGTGCCGAAAGATGTCCCACCGCTTCATGGGAAATGAAAAAATACACCTATACTTCACCTATGGCCGGTCAGAAATGAAAACAGTCAAAAAAATAAGCAAAATAAACGATTTTGTTATCCGGTTCTGCAATGTCAACGGTTCCGGTTCCGCCAGTGCGAATAATCTTTTTGCCAGGGCCATCTTTCGCCTCGGCATACCGGTCAGCCCGAAAAACATCTTTCCGTCGAACATCCAGGGACTGCCCACCTGGTACGAAGTCCGGGTCAACGAAGACGGATTTTTAGGACGACGGGGAGGAATAGACATGGCTGTGGCCGTCAACGGCCAGACCCTCTTCAAAGATTACCAGGAACTGCTGCCCGGTGGTTATTTCCTCTACGACTCCACCCGGGAGCTGCCGGAAAACTTTACCCGCACTGATATAACCCCCATCGGCATCCCCCTCACCTCCCTGTGCAACGAAGCCTTCAGCAATCCAAAGCTTCGGCAGCTGCTGAAAAACATCATCTACGTGGGTTCACTCTCCTACCTGCTGGATATCGAATTTGATGTTCTGACGGATTCAATAAAAAAACAGTTCCAAAAAAAACCGAAACTGGCTGACCCCAATATTCTTGCCCTGGAAATCGGCTTTGCTTACGCCGAAAAACATTACAGAAACAGTTGTGAGCTTTCCGTTCGCAGAAGCAATAAACTCAACGGTGATATAATGATGAGCGGCAACTCCGCCTTTGGCTTGGGAGCGGTTTACGCAGGTGCAACCGTTGTCGGCTGGTATCCCATTACACCGTCCACCTCGGTTGTGGAAGCCTTTGAACGTTATGCTAACCGGTTCAGGGTTGAAGAAGACACAGGCAGGCACAAGGTTGCCATAATCCAGGCAGAGGATGAGCTGGCGGCCATAGGTATCGTCATCGGTGCCTCCTGGAACGGGGCCAGGGCCTTTACCGCCACCTCCGGTCCCGGGATTTCCCTGATGAGCGAATTTCTCGGCCTTGCCTATTTTGCCGAAATCCCGGTAGTCCTCATCGACGTTCAACGAACCGGCCCCTCCACCGGCATGCCAACCAGGACCCAGCAATCGGACCTGCTGGCTTGTGCCTACGCCTCCCACGGTGACACCAAAAATGTGCTGCTCTTCCCCTGTGATCCCAAGGAATGTTTTGAGCTGGGGGCCGACGCTTTTGATCTGGCAGAACGGTTGCAGACACCGGTCATAATCATGAGTGATCTTGATCTCGGTATGAATGACCACGTCAGCGCCCCCATGGAATGGAAAGAGGGACGAAAATATGACAGGGGCAAGGTTCTCACCGCTGAAGATCTGGAAAACATGCAGGAGAAATGGGGCCGCTACCTGGATGTTGATGGAGACGGTATCTGCTACCGTACCTTTCCTGGAACCCATCCCACCAAAGGTGCCTATTTCACCAGGGGAACATCACATAATGAATATTCGGCCTATACCGAAGAGAGTAGCGATTACGAAGCCAATATGAAACGCCTGTTGGTCAAATGGGAAACGGCCCGGGGTCTTGTCCCGGCTCCCCGGACAAAGATCAATGACCCCGCCTGCAAGACAGGCCTTATCTTTTTCGGCACATCCACCCACTCCACCTATGAGGCCATCAGCAGGCTCGCGAAAGAAGGAAGGGTATGCAACAGCCTGCGCATCCGCGCTTTTCCCTTCCATGAAGAAGTTCTTGAGTTTATTGAACGCCATGAAATACTTTTTGTCATCGAACAGAACAGGGATGCACAGATGCGCACTCTGCTCATCAACGAATGCGGAACCTGCAGGGATAAACTGCAGTCCATTCTCAATATTGACGGTCTGCCGATAACAGCAAATTTCATAACAGAATGCATCCGCAATGCTTCTCTGCATAATACGGTAGAACCATTCCCGAAGCAGTACAGTACCGGAGAAAAATCATGAGTTACAGACGCCCGGGTTTTCGCCATCCGAAACAACCAAAAAATGACGCAGGATATACCCGTGCCGATTACGAGGGTGCCATTTCAACCCTGTGCGCCGGCTGCGGTCATGACTCTACAACAAACGCCATTATCCAGGCCTGCTTTGAGCTCAATATCGAACCTCACCGGGTCGTAAAAATCTCAGGCATCGGTTGTTCCTCCAAAACACCCGCCTATTTTCTTGGTCGCTCACACGGATTCAATTCCGTCCATGGCAGAATGCCGTCCATCGCAACCGGTGCCAATATGGCCAACAGGGATCTGCTCTATATCGGCATCTCCGGAGACGGCGACACCGCCTCCATCGGTATGGGTCAGTTCGCCCATGCCCTGCGCCGAAACCTGAACCTGAACTATATCTGTATGAATAACGGCTGCTACGGACTGACCAAGGGTCAGGATTCCGCCACGGCTGACCGGGGATCATCCGGAAAACGGGGCGTTCCCAACCCTTATGAATCCATTGATCTCTGCGAACTGGCCATCGAGCTGGGGGCCAGTTTTGTGGCCCGTGGTTTTTCCGGTGACAAACGCCAGCTTGTCCCTTTACTGAAGGCCGCCATGGCTCACTCCGGTCTTGCCTTTGTCGACGTGATCTCCCCCTGTGTCACCTTCAACAACACCAGCAGTTCAACCAAAAGCTACCAGTATGTTCGCGAGCATATCGAAGCCACAAACACCTTTGACTTCGTCCCCCTTCAGCAGGAAATCCTCACCCATTACGAGGAAGGAACAAGCCAGGAAGTCGTCATGCATGACGGCTCCATCATCCACCTCCATAAAGCCGATTCCAGCAAGGATGTGACCAACCGGCTGAAATCTGTCAACAACCTGGAAAGAGAAAAGGAAAAGGGCAGGCTCCTCACCGGTATTCTCTATATAAATCCGGACATCAAGGAAACCCATGATATCATCAATTCCACTCTCCGTCCCCTGAACAGTCTGACAGAAGAAGACCTCTGCCCCGGCAGCGCGGCCCTGGAAGAGATCAACGCTTCCCTGCGGTAGGGTCCATAACCGCAGTCCCTTTTATTTTAAAAAGAAAAAACTATATCAAAACTCGCTGGCTACAGGGTGCCTTGAAAAATTAGGATTTTCGTTTGAGGTCAAGGAACAGGAAAATTAAAAAGCGCAACATATTAGCCACATGTGAGCATTTTTCATTTTCTTGTGACGCAGAGATCGGGCGAAAAGGCAATTTTTCAGGGTAGCCTACAATTGAAAAAGGCGGCCTCACCTGAAGTGGGGCCGCCTTTGATACGGAAAACTGGTAATGAAAAAATTATTTCTTGCCCTGCTGCCTGCGCAGACCAACAAGACCGGCCAGGCCGGCACCGAACAGCAGCATGGTGGCCGGTTCCGGGACGGGATTCTGGGTAGGAACATTAATATAAGCGTAACGATCTTGATAATCAGGTACGTAAACGGGAGTATCAGGAGAAGAATACACTATCGATCCGGTATCAATGGTGAAACTTTGAATATAAGAAGAATTAATTCCCCAATTATCATCGGCATGCACCCACCACGTTTGTCCACCTGTCATTAAAAACTGAGAGGTAATATCCACTGAACCGAAATGTCCTTCTGGGTCCGTGCTACCTCCCCCAGTATGATCCCACGCCAACTGAACTATCCAGTCCGGGGAAGAAATATCTCCTACGCCAATAAAAATATCGTAATCATCATAAAATGGGTTTCCTCCACCCATTTCAAATGAAGCTATAACATCCGCACTCGCAACCCCGACCATACCCGCCAAAAACAACCCTGTAACCAAACCAACCAACAATTTTTTCTTCATTCCATCCCCCTTTTCTTGATCTTGTTTCGATCTCTTTTTGATTTTCTCTACACAACATACATTTTCATTCTCCCTTAATATGCAAACTATGGTCCAATTGCGAAATAAAAATGCAAAAAAAATGACCATGTCCATATCATCATGAATTCACAAGATATTTTTCATCATAAGCCAATCGCTCGACCTCTCGTGTCTCCATGATGACCGGCTCTGTGTTTCCGAAAACCTGAACCAACTGCGGTTAACCCCAATTTTCGATACCCCCTTAAGTGGGCATCTGTATGCGAAAAACGGTATTAAAAAGGGATGCGGATGAAGAGAAAAAGAAGATCGTTTTCGGAGATGTTTAAAGCTAAGGTTGCCATTGAGACTATCAAAGGTATCAAGACAATATCACAACTTGCAACAGAATATAAAGTTCATCCAAACCAAATCTCATCCTGGATAAACAACTGCTGTTGAACGCTGAAGAACTTTTTGCTACCGGCAAGAGGCAAAAATGCTAAAAGGAAAGAAGGCGTGAATAAGATCTATTTTTCAAAAGGTCGAGGCCTGTCAGCAAAAGATATGTGCCGCAGCAACAGAGTTTTCAAGTAGGTGTTATTCTCCCCCGTTCCTTTTTAAGTAATTACCGTTACCGCCAACACCTGTTTTTCCGCAATTGGGGAATATTTTCCGCTTATCCGGCAAATGTTTGACAGGATTTCAACTCGTTAACCATCAACCAGTGATTCTTTCCGGCAAATTTTCACACCATAGACACAAAACAGTTCATGCGAATATCCACATTCACCCCTGACAAAAAAACAGAAAACGTGAACATGGAGTCAATACGCTACTAGGTGTGATATGCTTGACAGTGTCAAGAAAAAACAACATTCCTATCAGGAGCAGTAAAGCTTTCCAGGAAATTCACTATCCCTGGATATTATCAGAGACGGAATCAGTTTAGCGACGGTTGTTTACGCTGATATTCACTGGTTGGTTTGAGCTGGTCAAGTAAACGTGGAAATTTTTTAAAGCGACTTTTTGTAAAGTCAGTTTTTTCTCAAATTCCATCGGAGTCAAGTACTTCAAATACGAATGGCGCCTTTGGCTGTTATAGAATATCTCAATATAATCTATGATGCTGCCTTTTGCCTGAACAGGCGGTCCGATCTGCGGCAGATTATTTTAAACTTTTTCCCAACGCCTTCCGGATAACTTTAGCCAGGGTATATTTATCAACAGGTTTCGTGACATATTCACAGATGCCGAACGATCTGACCGTCATCTCATTAATTGCTTCACTGAAACCTGTACACAAAATAACCGGTAAGCCAGGTTGCAGATCGAGCAGTTTCCCGGCCAGATCGATTCCCGTCATTTCCGGCATAGTCATATCAGTAATAACTAGATCGAACATCTCAGGATTGCTCTTAAAGACCTCCCACGCTTCAACACTGCTGGAAAAAAAAGATACTGAGTAACCAAGGCTCTTCAGCATACGCTGCATCAATTGGCCGAGAACCTGTTCATCATCAACAATCAACAACCGCTCATTCCCCTTTGGAATATCCTCAGATACCAGATGTACAGCTTGAAAACACTCTTCGTCAATTATGGGAAGATATATATGGAAAGTGGTTCCCTGGTCCAGCTCACTCGAAACAGTGATTTCCCCTTTATGCTGTTTAATAATTCCATGAACCACAGCCAGGCCCAAACCAGTTCCCTCTCCTTTTTTTTTGGTAGTGAAAAACGGATCAAAGACCTTTGACAGAGTCACTTCATCCATTCCACATCCAGTATCACTGACTTCAAGATCCAGATACACTCCTGCTTTTAATTGCGGACAATCAACAATATCATTGTCTCCGGTAACTTCAATTTCAGATAGTGCAACTTGCAATTTTCCTGTATGATGACCGATTGCATGCTTGGCGTTAGTACAGAGGTTCATTAATACCTGATGCAGTTGGGTGGAATCCACTAAAATCGGTCGGCAATCTGTTGCAACGTTTTCCTGGAGCTCGATAGTTGCAGGCAAAGTCGATCGCAACAACTTGAGAACTTCTTTAATGATTAAATGAGCCTTAAACGGTTTAAAATCACCCTCTTCCTGACGACTGAACGTCAAAATCTGTTTTACAAGATCCGTTGCCCTGTAGCCCGACTGGATAACCCGATCCAGATCTTTACCCACAGGATCATCTGCAGATAATTGAGCTCTTGCCATTTCACTATATCCGAGAATGGCCGAAAGAATATTATTAAAATCATGAGCAATACCACCGGCAAGAGTACCAATTGCCTCCATCTTCACTGCCTGCCTCAGCTGCTTTTCAAGTGATTTTTCGCGACTCACATCACGCTTTACCGCTACAAAATTAGTAATCCTGCCCTCATTATCCTTAACAGGTGTAAAAGTAGCTTCTTCTTCATAGGAAGAACCGTCTTTTTTTACGTTAATAAGAGAACCACTCCATGTTTGCCCTCCATGAAGTGCACTACACATTTTTTCAAAGCTTTTCGTATTTTGATCACCATGGCTTAAAAAACAGCAATTTTGCCCAATAGCTTCCTCACAGGTAAAACCAGTTGTTTTTTCAAACGCAGGATTGACATACTGGATATTTCCTTGACTATCACTGATCATTATAATCTCAGAGACCTGATCAATAGCCGCTGCCAGCCGCAACCGTCCAATTTCTGATTTTTTCAAATCACTTATATCTTTGGCTACATGAATAATATACTCGAGCTTGCTCTGGTCATCTAAAATTGGTGCAGCTGAAACTAGAAACGTTTTGTCTAGTTTTTCATGGTATATTTCTCCACTGCAGGGAAAAAAATGTTTTTTTGTATCGATAAGCGGGCAATCCCTACAAACAGTATCATCATTGCGAAACAGTGAAAAACAATGGTGGCCGACAATCTCATTCCAGGACTTCCCCAAAGTGCTTGAAGCTGCCTGATTTGCCCGGATTATGGTAAGATTTCTATCTTGAATAGTCACAATATCCGGCATTGCATCAAAGGTTCGTTCCCATTCTTTTTTGCTTTTTATCAGTTCCTGTTTCATCTTTTTACGCTCAGTTATATCCTGGGCTATAAACGTTTCTCCTGCAGACCAATTCTCTTGATCAAAGGGAGTAAAACTCAGATGAATATCGATAACAGCACCATCTTTCCGTTTGAATTGCGTGTCAACGGCACCTGCGCCTCTCGCTTTTAGCTGCTGATCTTTTTCTAAACTGACCCGGTCAAACTCTTCTTTATCTGGAAAGAGCATACAGGCGTTTTTCCCTTCCAGTTCGTCTCTTGTATATCCGGTAATTCCGGTTACCTTCTCATTAGTCCAATGAATAACACCATCCACAACAAAACCTATACCCACAGGTGCCGACAATGCTATTGATTGAAAAAAATCTTTATTTTTCTTCCTGGGCAGACAATCTGTTAACTGTTTTCCCGCAAGTTTGGAAACTGTTTGCTTTCTATCCATATTTTACCACCAATTAATGAGAATCCAATTTTCCAGTTCATTGAATCTTGCAGAGTTAATTATCAGATAATAACACGACCTGATCGCTTATTGTTCAATGATATCTTCGCTAAGATTTATGTCTTGATCTACCCTAACAGACTGATAGCATTATCTCCAAAAAGTGTAAGAAAACTCTCATCTGCCAGATTGCAGCGAAATCCCTGACAGGAAAGAGGTCGATAATGGTAAATTTTACAAAAATACAGATCGTTCCGTTGCTCCAGAAAAACACAACCCTTATCATCGGGATGAATCATATAAACCCTGCCTTTTTCCTTGTTTTCTTCTATGAGTTGCGCCAGCGGTTTCTCCCGAAGTTCTTTTAAAGTAGCATCAACACCAACATGTCCTCCCATTTTTTTAATATATGCCACCTCATCTCCTTGAAGCAGGACTTTTTTATATTTTTTACAGCAGGTACCACATTGTCGACAATCCTGCAAAATGGTTTTGAGCACCACGTCATCAAGCTCTATCTTTCCCATAATTAGTTGTAATATCAGAGTAAAAATGTTACACGAATAAAAAGGGGTTACAGTTCTTGCGAAGAAAGTATTAAATTGTCCAGTGACGATGGAGAGGATGACCATCAAGAATCATTTCCGCCCGCGGGACAGAAAGAATCCCAGGCCTGATAATTTCACTTCTTGTCATGGCATCAATAGTTGCAAGTACCGAATCTTTCAAAGAAACAGGATTATACCCACCCTCTAGAACATAGAGGAGACGATTTTCGCAATTTTCAGCAGCATGACGTCGCAGGATATGGGTAATCAAACCATACCACTCCGTACTCAAAAACGTACCACTGATATTATCGTCAACGTGGGCATCAAAACCGGCTGAAACCAATATAAATTGAGGAAGATACTGTTCCGCCACCCCTTGAAGCAACTGTCCGAGCAGGCAAGTATATTCCTGATCACCAAATTGAGGATGAATCGGGATATTTATGGTATATCCCACCCCTTCCTCACTCCCTGTTTCCGTTGAAGGACCAGTGAAAGGGAATATACCCCTCTGGTGAATTGAGCAGAGCAGAACTTCATTTGTGTCATAGAATATTTCCTGAGTACCGTTGGCGTGGTGAATATCAAAATCGAGAATAAGAATACGTTTAAGACCATACTGCCTGCGGAGATATTCTGCTGTCAGGGCAACATTATTAAAAATACAGAAGCCCATCCCTCTTCCTCCCATAGCATGGTGGCCAGGAGGACGAACCAGAGCGAAACCGTAATCAATATTTCCCGCCATGATTTGATCAGCAAGACTGAAACACCCTCCCGCGGCTAGTTGAGCGGTAGGTACGGATTCCTCCATGAGATAGGTATCACGGTCATAGGTAAAAGGATCGTTTTTTACAGCATGTTCCCGTAATTGTTCCATATAAAACGGTGAATGCAGCATACCTATTTCACCACTGGTTGCTTCCCGTGGTTGAATATGAACAATGGATGTATTGGTATTGTGCTGCAATTGCAGATAAAGACTGCGAACCCGGTCAGGATTTTCAGCAGAGGAGGCGGAAATCGAATGGTGTAAATATCTGTTGTCAAAAACCAGGCCAAGCTTATTCATAGTGATATTGGTAGATGGGCTGCGAATGATACTGGTCTGAAGTCAATCTGAAGAGATGGCCCGTCCTTTTTTCCTGCTGATCATCATAAACCAGGGATTCGACAAGCTCGAATCCCAGTTTTTGAAGACAGCGCTGCTGGGCTATATTGTCTATATCAGTATACATTTCAATAACTTCCACCGAAAGTCGATCAAAAAGATGCATAATAAGGAATTTTTGTATTTCGGTACCATACCCCTTACCACGCTCTTCAGGTAGAGCTACTTTTAAAGCCATAGTGATGGAATTTTTCCCGGCCGCAGGCTGGCGCCAATAATGAACTGTTCCAATTGGCAATTCTCTGTCTTTTATAGAAACTAAAAACATTTTTTCCAACTCACCCCAAAAACCACCAGAGTTAATCTGCGTCCGCATTTGTTCAATATCATAGTTTTCAGGGTTCAAATACGACCCGCAGGCAATTTTTGACCGACTCCAGGTAACTATAGTCTGAAGATCATCTTCCCTGATTTTTGACAAAATCAGCCTGCGGGTAAAAAGTCTGTCTCCAAATAAACTCATATCATCTTATCTACATTGAGCTGACTGCTATATTCAATTCCTTGCTGGAGGAAGCAAGCTTATTCAGCGCCTCAATTGTTCCATCAATGGACAAGTTAACCATTTTGGTAGATTCTTGATTTTCCTGGGAGGAATTCACCACGCTGCTGAGTTGCTCCTTAACATTTTGCCCATTATCACTGAGAATATCTGCTTTTTTATCCAGCTCTTCAACAGAATTTGAAATGGTAACAATACCGGTTGAGATTTTTTCCATAGCCTCAAGAGCAGTCTCAATCACCTCGCTGCCATCCCCAAGCATTTTCATTCCATCCTTCATTGCCACGATGGTTTCTTTGGACTCATGTTCAACTTTTTTGACAATATTGGCAATATCCACTGCCGATTTTGATGAATTTTCTGCCAATTTACGAATCTCATCGGCAACCACTGCAAATCCGCGCCCTGCATCACCAGCCCGGGCTGCTTCAATAGCCGCATTGAATGCCAAAAGGTTAGTCTGGGAGGCTATTTCCTTTATGATATCAACAAATCCACCTATTTTTTCGAGTTGATTCACTAGATTACCCACCATCTTATTGGATCCTTCCATTGATGTATTAATTGCCACCATCTTCTTCTCCGCATCCGCACCGGCCTTTTTACCCTGTTCCGCATCTTTTGCAACACCGGCAGCCATTTCACTGGATTTGGTTGTAAGGTCTACCATTTCTTTTGTAAATCCAAGCATATTGTCCAAAGTAATAGAGGAATCGTCAAGCAACCTGACTTCTTTGTCAATCAGTTTACTCATGGCTTCCATGTTGTTGGTTGCCTCATCCATTTTCGCAAGAGAATCAGAAACAAGAGTCTCCACCTCAGAAGATGCCGTATTAATCAGTTGCGCCACCTTTGCCTCCGAGGTCACATCAACCATATATTCCAGACCTCCTTTAATATTACCTTTTGCATCCTTTATGGAAACACTGGTAACATTAACCGGAATATCCCTGCCACCAATATGAGCAGTAGTCTGTTCCGTGATTGTCGTGTTGCCACTGATTGCCCGTTGAACCAAACAATGTTCAGTATTGCAGATATCAGTACCAAAAAGATCAGAACACCTTTTCCCCATGGCCTCTTCCACGGTCATTCCCGCAATAGCGGCGCCGGCAGGATTGATATAAGTAATTTTATAGTCCAAATTTACCGAATGGATGGGATTGGGAATAACGTTGAGGTTTTCAATTTTTTCATTGGCTTCCTGCCTCTGTTTTGCTTCTTCGGTAATATCAAGAATAAATTCCAGACCTCCCTTAATATTACCCTTGGCATCTCTGATAGGAGCACCAGTATATTTAATGGGTACGATTACACCATCCTGCGGACGGGCAATAGTTTCTTCATTGACGATTTGATCTTCACGCATGGCACGCCCAACTGCACATTTTTCTGTCTGACAATGTGCAGTTTTGAAAAGCTCGTAGCATTTTTTACCTATAGCTTCATCAGGAGTAAGCCCGACCAGACCTGCCCCGGCTGGATTCATGAAAGTTACATTAAATCCAGTATCAACCGACATAATGGGAGTTGGAATAGCGTTCAGATTTTCAATTTTTTCATCAGCATCCTGTTTCTGTTTTGCCTCTTCTGTAATATCCAGGATATATTCCAGAGCACCTTTTATATTTCCCTTGGCATCCTTAATGGGTGAACCGGTATATTTTATCGGTATTATCACGCCTTCTGCCGGTCGGGCAATAGTATTGTCAGTAACAACCGCATCTGTCTTCATGGCCCTGGCACAGGCACATTTTTCCGTCTTACAATGGGGTGTCTTAAAAAGATCAAAACACTTTTTACCCACCACCTCATCCGGCGTCATGCCGACAACTGCTGCTCCTGCCGGATTCATAAACGTCACATTGTAGTCAATGTCAATCGACATGATAGGAGTCGGGATTGTATTGAGGTTGTTTATCTTCTCTTCTGCTGCCTGCTTCTGCTGGGCCTCTTCCGTAACATCAAGAATATATTCCAGAGCACCTTTTATATTTCCCTTGGCATCCTTAATGGGTGAACCGGTATATTTTATCGGTATTATCACGCCTTCTGCCGGTCGGGCAATAGTATTGTCAGTAACAACCGCATCCGTCTTCATGGCCCTGGCACAGGCACATTTTTCCGTCTTACAATGGGGTGTCTTAAAAAGATCAAAACACTTTTTACCCACCACCTCATCCGGCGTCATGCCGACAACTGCTGCTCCTGCCGGATTCATAAACGTCACATTGTAGTCAATGTCAATCGACATGATAGGGGTCGGGATTGTATTGAGGTTGTTTATCTTCTCTTCTGCTGCCTGCTTCTGCTGGGCCTCTTCCGTAACATCGAGAATATATTCAAGAGCTCCTTTTATATTTCCTTTGGCATCTTTTATTGGTGCACCGGTATATTTTATAGGAATAATGATCCCGTCAGCAGGCCTGGCAATTGTCTGATCCGAAATAACTGAATCAGTTTTCATGGCCCTGTTACAGGCACACTTTTCTGTTTTACAATGGGGTGTTTTAAAAAGATCGTAACATTTTGTACCTATAACCTCATCCGGATTTTTCCCCACCACTGCAGCTCCGGCAGGATTCATGAAAGTGACAGTAAATTTATCATCAATTTCCATGATAGGTGTAGGAATTACATTCAGATCTGTTTCCATCTGCTGCAACCTGGAATGCAGGACTTTTTCCTTTGTGATATCGTTTAAGCTCACCAAAGTTCCGCTGTTTTCCGGTAATGGATTTGCCCGGGAAGTAAACCAGCTTACGTCACTGCCATTATTTGCATGCAACACCTCTGTTTCCACACCTTTCTTCAAACGTTTAGCTCTATTGGCCGGACAATTTTTCGTGCCACAAAGTTGTGAGGGACACGTCTCTTCACACGTAAGCTTACCGATAACCTGAGATTTTTTAAGATGGAATTCTTCTAAAAAAGCATCATTAGTCCAGGTAATAATCATATCATCATTCACGATATAACTCGGATCCATTAATAGAGACAAATAAGACTCACCAGCTAGAATGTGTTGTGCTGCAGCAGTGACCATAGAACTACCTCCTTTTTACTGTGTTGGATAACAGATTTTTTTCTTCTTCAATATTTTGATAGTCTGTCGACGAGTGAGATGCGGTAGCAGGATCATGCCGCAAATGGTTGTTGATCAGATTGTGGATATTGAGTATCAGAAGATGTTCCTTTATCTTCTTGTCACCAATAAACTCAATGAGACGATCCAAGGTGTCTTTTTTGGGCTGCAATTGAGGATTGAGTGATGGTGTTGCATGAAACTGTTCCTGTTTATAGATGGTTATAATTGCATCTACCTGCAACCCGATGACACGCTTACCATCACGACATATAATCAATTTACTGTTGTTTTCATTCCCACTCTGATCCGGATAACCGTAAAATTTGCGTAGATTAATCACGGGGATTACCTGACCGCGTAAATTAAAAACCGAGGCATCAAAACCATTGGCTCCCGGAACAGGTAATAAAGTATCCTGCTCTATGATTTCCTGGACATCTTTAAGTTCAATTGCAAAATATTTCCCGATGGAAAAAATAAGATAGCAATTTTCTGTTATCAAATGCCTGGCTTCTACCACTAGAGCTTCCTCCTGCTCGTCACCGTCACTCTTCATTCTTGCCATTGATTCCAGTAATTCCATCTGGGAGGCCACGAGGTTTTCAACATCAAGAAGCATGATATTGCGCCCTGGAACGGGTTCGTATATACCAGAAATCGACCGATCTCCATCAGATGGCATTGAAAGAATTTTTTCATTGGTTACCGTGAGTATTTCCTGAATTTCATCTATGATCATGCCAAAAATTAAGGCGCTTGTGGCTATTACAAGAATACGACTTGATTCTGTAAGCCCCTTTTCAGAATCATCACCATTAAGAAGAGCGGCAGCATTCATTACTGGAATCGTGCGACCACGTAATTGCAAAGCACCTTCAAGAGAACCGGTTTTAAACATATCATCAATATCGGTGATAAAAGTCAGTTCCCTGGCATTCTCTACGGGAACACCATATTCTCTTCCTCCAGAAGAAAAAATAGTATATCTGGAATACGTCCACTTTTCTGTTGTCTGCAGCGAAGACCCGGAGGTAATAATCGAATCTGTCAGCAAATTTGAATTCTGGAACAGTCTGTTCAGATCAAGAACTTCCAGAGTACGGTGTTGATTGTGCAAAGTGATCAGATCAGAGATGATGTAATTTTCAGATTGTAATGCCGGCTGAATCGGAAGAATATGGGCCTCATCTACTCTAATGACTTCCTTAATATCATCAAAAAGCAGGCCGAATTTTTGATTTGCGAGTATAACCACCGCAATCCTGGCATCTTTATCATATTCCCCAGCCCCTTCGAGACCCATTCGCTTTTTCAGATTGAGTACAGGAATAACGGCATCACGAAGATGCATAATACCTTCGAGAAAAGAGACACTTGCGGGCAGAGGTTGTATTCTTTCCGTCAAAGGTGTTGCCTCTGTTACACTTTCAGCAGCAATGGCTATTTCCAACCCCAGCTCCCGGTCAAGAAGAAATGATGCAAAAAGTTGTTCCGCCATAATCAACACTCCTCCCTTACTGTACCTAACCTTTTGTATTTCGAGTTACCCATGAAACTCAACAAAATTAATACAGTTTTTCAATGGGATAATGCTCATTCAGATTCTTTTTGAATCTGCAAAAGTGATTTTTAAAATACGCCCGATAAAACAGTCACATCTCCAGCTTTAAAAGTGTCAGGCTGAGTTTCAAACGTATTTAATTTGTCTTTATAATCTTCTTGTTCATTAATATGTTACATTGCACATCTTGTTTACAATGGATGCCAGTTCAGCAGTATCCTGATCGATAGCCGTTATATATCGTGGCTTGAGCAAATGGCATTTCGCATTGTCAACCAAGCTGTCATCACCCATTATCAGGATTACCCTAAACGTCTCAAATATTTCCCTGATTTCAATAAGCTCTTTAAAGTCAAGCCAGTTCCCCACATATACAATCACCAGATCACCACTCCGCAAGTGCAGGCTTTCTCTGGTTTTCAACCTCGACCCCCCAGGTAAAATGATCAATTTCTGCAGACCAATGATTGGTCTGAATTTTGACAGACATCTTTTAGCACAGGTCATATAATGACAATGGCCATCACATTTAGAATCTTTCACTGGATAAAAGTAGATGTTCATACGCACTCGGCAATATACCCAAAAGATGTACGGTTAAAATACTTTCCACTTTCAAGTTAAAACGTGTAAAGCACTATCCATGCCAAGAAATATTTTTTCTGCACAAACCGTTAACCTGCTGTTAAAAAAAAAGATTCGCTCAATACATAATCGCCCCTCTCCTGATGTACAATTTTATCTGTCCACAAAAGGGTACACCTGCAAATTTTGTGGACAGATAAAGTGTACAGTCAACCTGCAGTCCTCACACGATAATTAATATCTGTGATTTTGTTGTATAAAAAAGGAGGGGATAAAGCGGAAGAAATAGCTGAAATCGAGCGTATCCTAAATCGGATTTCTCATGAAAATTTTACATCATATTTTTGAATAAGCTGATAAAGGCGGGTTCTGGACAAACCGGAGATTCTGCATGCTTTTGAAATATTATTTTCAGATGCCAACTTAAGCTTTTGAACATAGCTTTTTTCGCACATTTCCTTGTGCTTTCGCCAGGAAGACAGCTCCCGAGATTTTTCTTCAGACAGTTGCTGGGATTCAAATCCCGCGCGAGCCTGTCGAACACGAATTTTCTCTGGTAAATGAATAGCAAAACAGGTGGAGCCAAGAAAAGAAGCTGTGAACACCTGCTCCATGGTTTGGTACAGTTCCCGAACATTTCCAGGCCAATCATACCCCAGCAGAGACTCAAAAAATTCCGGTGCGATTCCTTTAGTATCAAGACCATAACGTTCACAGAGTATATTAATAAAATGTGTGGAAAGCAGTTTGATATCTTCAAGTCTCTCCTTCAGGGGGGAAGCTTAATAGTCACAGCTTGTAATCTGAAGAGAAGATCATCCCTGAACTCATCCCTGGAAACGCATTCTTCTAAATTTCGATTTGTTGCAGCAACCAACCGAAAATCACTGTACTGCTGACTGGAAGATCCTACCGGTCGATACTCATGTTCCTGTAAAAGACGCAAAAATTTCTTCTGGGTATTTAAGGGTAATTCCCCGACTTCATCTAGAAAAAGAGTCCCGCCATCGGCCTGTTTGACCAGTCCGTTCTGTTCTCTGTCCGCTCCGGTAAAAGCCCCTTTTACATGACCAAAAAGTGTGCTCTCAATTAGATTCTCAGGTAATGCGGCACAATCGACTACTACAAAATTTTTATGACAGCGGGAACTGTTTTCATGAATGGCTTTTGCAAAAAGCTCTTTGCCGGTGCCTGTTGCCCCGGCAACAAGGACCGAAACATCACTGGCAGCAGCCTGCGCTACCTGATCAAGACATTTATTTATTGCCGGGCTCGAACCTATGATATTTTTTCGTTTCAGGGCAACCGGGATTTTATTTACCCTCATTTTTTCCTGCCTGTACTGTAGCGCCCTTGTCAGCTGCAGGTTCAGCTCTCTGATCACATGCGGTTTTTCAATATACCCCCAGGCACCACTCAGAACTGCCTTTTCAGCTCCATCCGCCTCCCCCTGCCCGGTTATGATAATAACCTCCGGGCATGACGACGTGTTTTTAAAATGACCAAGAGACTCCAGACCATTTCCATCGGGCAACTGCACATCGAGCAGGACCACATCATAAAAGCACTCTTTACTTTTCTCCAAACCTTCAGCCAGCGTATTGACCATTTCGGCTTTATGCCCTAAACGCATCATTTGATCAACAAGCATCTCGGAAAGCACCAAATCATCATCAATAATCAATATGTCAGCCAAACCCCCGCCCCTTTATGCTCTCTTTGAATTTTTCCCGTACTACACTTTTTTATCTGTCATCTTTATTATAGGTTAGAAAAATAGAGGATGTCAAAGTTGTAGTGATATACAGTTGTAACCTTCCCCAGTTTAGTACCGCAGTAAAATAGAGATTTCCAGTTTGAGTGGGAGCCACGGAGGTGGTTTCTATGAGACGAACAGCATTGTTGGTAGTGTAAAGTATATTGTGTGAATTAAAACAGGCAGAAAACAGCTGAGCCTGGAAGGTTTCAGCCTGCCCTTCGTCGGACATCTAACCCGGATTTCTCATTAAAACAAAGAAAATAGGCTATAAATGTTGTAATATTATCGTAATTCTAAGACGATAACCCAAACAACAAAAATAGCCTATGAAAACAGAATGTACTCAAATTAAAAGCAGATTTCAAGCGCTGGGTAAACGAGAAATCAGAGCAGATTTCGATTGGGGTTCAATCAGTTCCGATGGAGGGGCTCTGCTTCTTCGCGAGGTTGAAAACCGTACAGCAATTGTCAGGCGATTTGCAGAGTGTTTTACAGATTTCCGTGATCCAAGGCGAATAGAACATGATGTTGTTTCGCTGGTATCTCAACGGGTGTTTGGTCTTGCTCTGGGGTATGAGGATCTTAATGATCATGACGAGCTGTCAAAAGATCAAATGCTGGCGGTAGCTGTTGGCAAAAGTGATCCCACAGGCAATGATCGTAAGTCATTAAAAGATAAAGGGAAACCACTCGCCGGAAAGAGTACTCTCAATCGTCTTGAGCTATCAGCTCAGGGTGATCTTTCAGGTAGCATGTACAAGAAGATAGGGCTTGATGAAGAGAAAGTAGACAATCTGTTGGTTGATATTTTTCTCGAGTCAACGCCAATAGCGCCACCGCAGATCATCCTTGATGTCGATGCAACTGACGATCCATTGCACGGCAACCAGGAGGGGCGTTTTTTCCATGGTTACTACAAGGCATACTGCTATTTACCTCTCTACATTTTCTGTGGTGAGCACTTGCTCTGTGCCCGACTGCGCACGGCAGATAATGATGCAGCTTCCAGGACAGTGGAAGAGTTGGCACCGATTGTTGAACGTATTCGTAACAGGTGGCCGAATACCCAAATAGTTGTTCGAGGTGATAGTGGTTTTTGCCGTGAAGAACTGATGAGCTGGTGCGAAGACAATGATGTCGATTTCGTTCTTGGTGTCGCAAAAAAAACAGCCGATTGAAGGCCGAGATAGAAGAAGAAATGGCCTTGGTCAAAGCTCTGTTCCAATGCAGTGGTAATTCATCGCGTGTCTTCAAGGATTTTTGTTGCAGGACCTTGAATACCTGGCGCTGGTATCGGAGAGTTATTGGTAAAGCTGAGTATTTGCCAAAAGGCGAAAATCCTCGGTTTATTGTTACATCGTTGCCAGAGGCACAGTACGACGCGAAGGTTTTATATGAGCAGATATACTGTGCTCTGGGAGACATGGAGAATCGAATCAAAGAGCAGCAGTTAGTGCTCTTTTCCGCGCGAACCAGTACCAGTAAAATGAGGAGCAATCAAATACGGCTCTATTTCTCATCAATCGCATACATTCTGTTGCAAACACTGCGACAGCTCTGTCTGACAGGGACAGAAATGGCAAGGGCTCAATGCGATACTATCAGACTGAAAATATTAAAAATTGGGGCCAAAGTCAAAATCACGGTACGGAAAGTATGGATAAGCCTGGCAACTGGCTATCCGTATAAAGAACTTTGGGATACAATCCTCTACCGATTAGCTGGAATACCCGTGCAAGGCTAAAAAACCGGCTCCGTGAAAAACCATGGCGGAGCTGTGTCTAGAAACACAGGTTTTGGCTTATTTTGCCGAATGAGTAAGGTTTTTGAGCTAGAAATTATCAATATCAGATAGCCGGAAGGTATTTTCAGAGGGTGACACTGGTCCAAAGCTGGCCTGATCTTAAAATGTTGGTCAGCTTTGGATTTGATGAGAAATCCGGGCTAAACCCGAAGAATAGATGGGTGAAGATGTTTTTGCCTCATTTGAGAAGGTGATTCTGGCAAAGATTGGCAAACTCGGAAAAGCCTCTTCTGAGCCAGTTGACAATAGAGGGAAACTGCTTGTTGATGCGACGGTTGCAGAGCAATCGATCAAGTACCCAATGGATCTGAGTTTGCTGGGTGAAGCCAGAGAGATTTCCGAAAACCTGATTGATGAACTGTATGCTCTCAGCGATTACACGAAAAAACCGAGAACCTATCGCCGAAAGGCAAGAAAGCAGTACCTGAGTCTTGCCAAGAACAAAAGGCCGAGTTTGAAGGTTCGTCGCCGAGGCCTCCGCGAGTAGCTTCAATATTTACGAAGGAACCTCAAGCATATCTCATCATTGCTGGATTATCTTGGTAGCAGTCCGTTCCCTCTCCCGCACAAGCTGCAACGGCAATACTGGATCATTCAACCAACGAATCACTGACAGCAGAGAGAGGATACCGATTGAAGGGAAATTTGGTCAGGCCAAGAACGGCTACCGCCTCAACTATATCAGGGTGAAACTTCAGAATACATCTGAGACCTGGATCAATTGTATCTTCCTTGTGATGAACCTGATGGTTCTGTTCAGGGAGTTGTACGAGACGTTGAAAAAATCGTCTCAATTTACTTTTTGCAAGCTAGCTGAGAGGATCTCTACCCGAATATTAGAATTTACTGTCAGATATACAACTCAAAGCCGATGACTACCGATTGGGGCGTGATTTTCTGAGGAGACTCTACCTAGTGCCTGTCCATAAACAGCTGTTTTTGACAGAGGCAAGCAGGAATAATTCTCTTTAACAGCTTCCTCTCCGGCTGCCTTCCGGTTCAAAGCAGATTTTTTTTTCAACATGCTCCAATTTCTGGCCAATGGTCAGGCATCAGGGCACACCTATCCCGCAAACTTTCACATCTCTTCATGGAAAGGATCTCTCAGGCCAATTGATGTCGGGCCATGGTCAGCAGGTTGGCCGACACTATGGACGCCCACACATAGCTTTTGAACGATTCAAATCCTTTCCAGAGACACCGGTCAAGACCGAGGCTCCGTTTCAGCCAGGATATACCGGATTCAATACCTGCGCGGAAATTACGCAACTGCTTATACACCCAGTTGCTGCGGCACATATCCTTCACACGCAGGCCACGACCTTTTGAAAAACAGACGTCCTTCAATCCCTCTTTTGCCATGGCTTTCTTCAGGTTCTCCTGCGAAGAAAATCCTCCATCAAAGGCGGCTTTAAGCGGGTAACTACCATAAACCACATTCTGTCTGTCCAGCATCATTTCCGTCAATTCAGAGTCGGACGGATTCCCTTCAAGAACCACGCAGTCAAGAATCAAATTGGACGCCCCGCCGGTCAGGCATATCTTATGACCGTAATAGGTATCACGTCGGTCTTTGCGGATTATATCCGTATGGGGTTCGAAGATAGAAAAAATTTTCTCCGATGCCGGTACGGATTCCCCTCAAATACCCGCCGACGGGTCTGACAGACAACCTGTCGGGTCAACGGTGAAAAATGTTCCAGCTGCTCTTTGGCCATGCCCCTCACTCCCCACGCCTCCAGAGTGGAAGGGCGATACGACCTGAGTGCCTTCAGGCAGCGCTCTGCATACCCAATAGTCTTTTCCGTAACCAAGAGAAGGTCCCTATACATCTTTTTTCGACCTGCTGCGTTTTTGGCGTTCATGATCGCCAGGTTCCTGCGTTTGGCGCGGCGTCGATGGTCGGAAAACGAAAACACAAGATCAGGCAACTCTGTTGTAACCGTTGTCAGCACTCTGGCCAGTACGCGGACGCAATCAACCAGCAACTCTGAATCATAGGGGCATGGATATTGGATTCCACAACCGTACAGTCAACTCTGATTTTACGCCCCTGTTCAATACCATCGTTTTCAGCATACCCAAGGAGAACCCTGTTGAGCTGCTCCCAGGTGTCGGCTGAAATAGATTTGATTCCGCGCTGCAAAGCAGATTTCTTGAATGCTCTGCCAACACCTATTCTGCAAAACCAGCTGTACACCCGAGAATCCATGAGGTGGAAGGCGAGTTCGCGGTAACTGAACCCTTCCATCTGCTTGATGATTGCGGCCCGGAGTACCTGCTCACCAGTCATACCTCTGGCACCGGTTTCGTTGCCGGCCCAACCGAGATCTTGTAACACCAAGTCGTATATGCTACTGTTGCGGTCAAGAATCTCGCTGATCTTTGCAAACTCCTTCGCCTTGGGGTGGTCAGGGGTTGCCTCTGCCAGGGGTAACTGCTGAATGCGTGCTCTTCGCATCGTTTTTGCGGCTCCGGAAAATGGTTAATCACGTAATTTTGGTATGTTACACGATTCGCCCTTACCATAAATCGCTAAAAACGTCACCCTTAAAAGGCGATTTCACCTCATTAAATCAACTGGTTAACTCCTCATGGACAGGCACTACCTAAGAAATTTTAATTTGACATTACTCTATAAATTTGCAAGAATATTTCAATAATCCCTTAATTATAAGTATATTGGAGACAATCATGCTGTGGATACAATCAAAAAAAATATATAAATCAACCCACCGAAGATGTTTGGATGGATGGTTTCTTTTCTTTACTACCTGCCTCTTATTGGTATCATTAAATGCTCATGCCGCTGTCAATGATTTCACCGGTGAATTTGCCAATGCAAATTGGACAGCAGGAGTTCAAGTATTTGGTTGCGGCTCCTCAAGTGTCACCGAAAATTCAACAAACATCACCATAGAGACAGCCAACAATTGCGCTTCAATCGGTGCCAACTATACTCACACCAATAGCGGTGGTGGTGCATCACGAGCGGGAACTGCCTCCTTTTCATATAGTGTTACTGAAACACAATCTCACTCATATACAGCACTCTACGGCATTTCCGGGGGGCAACTACAACCATCACAAACAGTGCGCCGGTATCGGGATCAGCTACTATCGCTATTCAGCCTGGTGAACAAATTAAGTTTGCTATAAGCAAGAGCAGCGGAGTTGGAGTCAGCAGCTTGAACATTTCAGGGTTTTCCTATCGTTTCGCTCCAAATAATCCAACCGGAGTCAATGCCGTGGCTGGAAACACACAGGCAACTGTGTCATGGACAGCGCCTGCCGATATTGGAGATGGCCCCATTACAAGTTACGATGTCACTGCTTCACCCGGCGGGGCAACCTGCTCAACCTCAGGCACAAGTTGCACTGTTACCGGACTCACCAATGGGACGGATTACACGTTTAACGTGACTGCTACAAATGCCTATGGGACCGGCCCGGCTTCGTCCGAATCAGCGGCCGTGACACCTAATGCCCAGTCTGAGACAACTGACAGTACTCAACCTGGGCAATCTTCAACTACAGCACCCCGTCCAACTGTATTATCAGTTAGGCCGGAGTCTGGATCATTTGCGGGTGGCACAAAAATTGTCATCACGGGAAAAGCTTTTTCCGGCGCAACTAAAGTGACAATTGGAGGTGTCGCCGCTACGAATTTCAGCGTTGCAAATTCTACAACAATCACAGCAACAACTCCTGCCAATACACCAGGTGTCAAAAATATTTCTGTTACAACCGGGTCAGGTACAGGTACTGGCACAGGTCTGTTTACTTATCTTGATTTGTCAAACCCGGCAGATGATCCAGCCAATGTCAGCCTGGTTTCTGCTCAAGCGGAACTCTCAAGACAATTCATTAAAAATTCCCTTTTGCCGGTTATGGACAGGATGGAACAGATGCACAGCAGGAAGGCAAATGCCGGATCTCCCCAACAACAATTCGAACTTAATCTGGCTGGCAGTAAATACGGACAGATCTTCAACCTGCTACCCGTGTCCACGTGGCTAAATGAAGTAACTGGTAATGTTCTCCCAAACAGCTATGCAATCTGGATACAGGGAATGGTCTCAGATGGCAGTACGGATGGATCTTCTACCAGTACCGGCCGCGACACAGACGGTTACGGGGTCACAATTGGTATTGATAAGCGTCTGGATGAAACGAAACTGGTTGGAACTTCATTATTTATCGGTCAAAATGATTCAAATATTCATGACGGTGGTTCTGGCGTTGATATGGATGCACTGAGTTTGTCATTGTACGGTTCCTATGCTCTTACTGAGTCAACCTTTCTGGATGGCGTAATTGGGATTGGACGCCAAAACTACGAATTAATACGAATAAAAAATGGCAGTATACTATCTGGAGAAAGAACTGGCAGCCAGGTATTTGGGTCGATAGCCTTGAGTAAAAATATGGAAATTCAGACGGTGATCACTTCAACGTATCTGCGAGGTGATTTTGGTTATACAGTGTTGTCTGACTACACGGAAAGCGGGTCAACATCGGCATCTGCACCCGAACTTGTTTATGATGACCTCAATGTATCTCTGGCGATCATCTCTGCAGGTTTGAAAGTGGAACGTCCCGTGGAAATCAAGACTGTTTTATTCAAACCGTATGCACGAATAGAATATGGCACTGATATTTCTTCATCTGACAGTGCATCCATGTTTTATGCCTCAGCACCAGGCACAACCTATCAAATATCGATAGATGATGATTCTTCTTCAATCGGGCGATTTGGACTTGGACTGGATCTGATTACAGACACGGGGTTTACTGTTGGTATAGACTACGAGCGACAACAATACGGCAGCTCGAATCATCTTGACACTTATCGGATTGACGGTGCGTACAAAATGTCACCTGCCACAGCTTATAATGTACAACTTTCTTCGAATTATGGGGCAAAACCGATATTGACCAATGAAATTCAGCTTACTGTAAATCCGCATCTTATGCTGTCAACCGGAAGCACATTGGACCTTGAAAGCCAATTTAACCGGGGTCTTGTCGTTTTTGTGAACTTGACATTCCAGTAGTGCACTCATGATGACGGAGACGAAACCCTGCTTTATACACCCCACCTGACCAGTATGGCTGGGCCAGAAAGCTCCGTCCAACAAAACAGAATTACCTTGCAAACACTGATAAAAAAAATCCTCACATCCCGTGTTTATGAAGCCGCAGTGGAAACACCCCTGGAAGAGGCAACCACTTTATCTTTTACCACCGGCAATCGGATTCTTTTAAAACGGGAAGATAAACAGCCGGTTTTCTCCTTTAAAATCCGCGGAGCCTATAACCGGATAGCCCATCTTACTCCTGCTGAACGAAAAAAGGGTGTCATCACCGCTTCCGCGGGAAACCACGCCCAAGGGGTGGCCTTTGGTGCCAGAAAACTCGGTATTCGAGCTCTCATTGTAATGCCCGAAACGACTCCCCGGATAAAAGTGGATGCAGTTCGAAGTTTTGGTGCCGAAGTTGTTCTCCACGGAAATAATTACTCTGAAGCGGCCGATTACATGGCGGCCCTTATGGCGCAGAAGGGAATGATTTTTATTCATCCTTTCAATGATGAACTTGTCATCGCCGGGCAGGGAACCATCGGCAATGAAATACTTCGTCAAAATCCGGGTCGACTCGACGCTGTTTTCGTCCCGATTGGCGGAGGAGGACTGATCAGTGGAATTGGCGCCTATATCAAGAACCTGCGACCGGAAATAGAATTGATTGGAGTGGAACCCATTGACAGCGACGCCATGTTTCGCTCGCTTTCAAAGGGGAGAAAAACCGCTCTTGACAATGTCGGCATTTTTGCCGATGGTGTTGCGGTTCGGGAAGTGGGAGATCTTACTTATGAACTCTGTCGGCAATACGTGGACAGAATAATCAGGGTCAGCACGGATGAACTCTGCAGCGGCATCAAAGCCGTTTACCAGGCAACACGCTCAATTGTCGAGCCTGCCGGAGCACTGGGGCTTACCGGTCTTCTGAAATATATCGGCGAAACCGGCTGCAGCGAAAAAACTCTTCTTGCCATTAATTCCGGTGCCAATATGAACTTTGAAAGACTGCGCTACGTGGCGGAACGCACTCTTGTCGGAGAAAAACAGGAAGCCCTTTTTGCCGTCACCATCCCTGAAAAACCGGGCAGCCTCAAGGCCTTCTGCCGTGATATAATTGCCAGCCGCAATATAACCGAGTTCAACTACCGCCTCTCATCGAGAAAACAGGCCCATATTTTTGTTGGTATTTCCATACAGGAGGAAGAAGAACGGACAGCTTTTGCGAACCAGCTCGACGGGGCCGGTTACAAGAATCTTGATCTGACCGACAATGACCTCGCCAAGACTCACATCCGTTACATGGTGGGCGGGCACAGTGATATCGTGGAAAATGAAAGACTGTTCAGATTCTGGTTCCCGGAAACGCCCGGAGCATTGACCCGCTTTCTGGAAACAACAAGGGGACATCACAATATTTCCCTCTTCCACTACAGGGCCCAGGGTGGCGACTTCGGCAGGGTATTGATCGGACTTGAATGTCCCGATGGTTCAGGTGACGGGCTGAACAGACGACTGGATACACTGGGCTATCGCTACCAGGAAGAAACAGACAACAGGGCGTACCGGCTGTTTCTGTAATGATCACGAATTCAAGGTTTTAAAAACCACGGTTCAAGATTACCGGTAAGAATTTCCGCACCACCGCCGGTTACCAGAATGGTATGCTCAAACTGGGCACTGAGTTCAAGATCGGCAGTGACTGCTGTCCAGTTATCGGCCCACATCCTGCAATTTGGACTTCCCCTGTTGATCATCGGCTCAATGGTAAACGTCATTCCCTCCACCATGATCTCATCGTTGGTTTCATCATAGAAATGGGCCACGTACGGGGCCATATGAAAGGTCTTGCCAATACCATGGCCGGTAAACTCCCGGACAACACTGTAACCGTGCCGAACCGCGTGTTTTTCAATAACCCTGCCGATTTCATTCAGGGGTCTGCCCGGACAGACTGCTTCAATACCTTTGACCAGGCATTCCCAGGTCACTTTTACCAGATCTGCGGCATCTTTACTCACTTCTCCCACGAAAACCGTTTCAGAACAGTCCCCATGCATTCCATCGAGATAGACTGTCACATCACAGTTGACAATATCTCCTTTCTGCAGTTCCCGGCTGTCGGGAATACCATGCACCACAACCTCATTGACTGAAGTGCAGAGTGACTTTGGAAACCCCATGTAATTGAGAGGGCTGGGATACGCCCCTCTGGCAATGGCTTCCATATGGGCAATCTCATCAAGAGCGTCAGTCGTGATACCGGGCCTTACCGCAGCCAGAACCACATCAAGCACCTCCCTTGCAGCTCTACCCGCCCGACGCATTTTGGCTATTTCCTCTTCCGTCTCTTTTTTACAAAAACGTCTCTGGCCCTCCGGGATACCGCTGATGGCATATTCAGGAAATAAAATGTTTTCCGGGACACTGCGCCTGGGGCTGACCGTTCCCGCAAAAACCGTGGCTCGGCTTATCTTTCTCTGTCCCGGAGGACTGGTGATGCCGTCCTGGTCCGAACGCAAATGACATTTCTTGTATTTTCTGCCGCTGTTGCACCAGCACGGTTCGTTTCTCTTTGGAACGCCCATAACCACTCTCATCCAATAACTGACTACGAGGTTTTTAACAAGTGCCTGTCCATATTGCTGGATAGACGCTAACCACCTGTTTTCATGAGTTTAAGATTTATAAGCAAGCAAATATTCTGTTCTTTGGTTGCCGAGAATTCACTTCGTTTTATAGTGCTGAAAAGGTATAGTGAATATCTATGCGAAAATAATAATTACGCAACCTTCTGGTTCCCGAAATACAGCAAATAATGAAACACCCCACACTGTTCTTATATCTTCTTATTATACCGTTCCTTCTATCCCTCACAACTGCCAGGACAGCTATCTGCTCCATTGAAGATACACCATACAATAAAGCTGTGGCAATGTACAAAACAGCCGTGGGCGAAAAAACAGTGGTAAAAAAAGACATTGAACAGAAAATCCGCAATCTCTCCTACACCAACCTGGTTATTTTCCGAACGTTCTGCACCCTGCCATCCGCCGGAAAAAAGGACCTGGACAACACGCTTTTCCGGTTGCAGACCGAAAATATCTCCTTTGCCACTACCAGTCTTTTAGCCTCCTTTACAAGACAACCCGGTGCAGACATGAATCTGACCTGGAGATTTTTACAGAAAATCAAAAATCACTATTTTGTCACCAACCGGGCCCTGGCAAGCCTTCTTAAAATAAAAGTGACAGATGCAGGGCTTCTCTTTCCCCTCACTGACCGGATTCTCGAACTTGATGAGGCCGCCCAATGGGCGGCGGACGCCTTTCTGCAGCTGCCCGGTGTTTCCCAGGGCATGCTGACCACAACCATCTCCCTGCTCAATTCTCTTACCGACAGCCAGAAACGCACAGCTGAACAACTCTGTAGAATTCCGGGAATGGACCCGGCCACAGCCCGCAAAGGGTTAGAGAAAATAAGTTTGCTTTCCTTTACTGCAAGCTGGAACAGCAGGGCCGTATTCAAGACGCCGGGCTTGACACCACAGGCCGCTCTGGCATGGCTGACGGATTATTTTATCCTACCGGCAGATACCAGAGAACTCCGTTTCAACTCCTTTTCCGAAGCAAAAAAATCGTTACTGCTCCGGGCATACTCCAACAGCTCGGAAAAAATCATCTGGCGAATAAACAACCTGCATGGCATTACAGACAATTTCGGTCAGGAAATCGGCATAGGCAGATTAAGCCGAACATCCCCCCGCAAATTACGGGACCTCTTCGATTCACTGCACAACCGGGCCCGTATTGCATACCAGAAAAGCTTCAACCGAGCCCTGATAGAAGGGAAAAAAAAAGAGGCTGTGGCTGTTCTGGCCATGGCAACAAAACGGGCCCGCAGGGAAACTGCCAGGGAGCTGACCGCCGCGAATCTCTATATAATACTGGCCTATGGAAGTGATTTTTATGACTCTTCCTTCAGGGATATTGTTGTTCCGGTCCTGAAAAAACGCATAGAAAACGAATTTGATAATGACCTGCTCACCTTCCTGCTTCAAATCGATCCGGACAACAGCCACACATCAAATTTTATCACAAATCTTGCCCAGAAAGGCAAACTGGTCCCTTTCTTTCCCAGGTCAACCGATAAACAGAAGAAAATTATTGATCTCATTGCCGACTCCGCCTTTCAGGATGCGGACAGTCTGATTCTCTTTGCGGCCACCTTTCCCCGACTCCTGCAGACAATTGAACAGGCTGCCCGTTCCCGCCTGGTGGACGGGATGCTGGCAAAAATATCGAAGAACAGGACACTCCTCTCCTCCCAGCTCCAGATGATACTCCAGCATTACCACCGGCACAACAAACGTCTGCTGTCCGAAAAAACCCGTAACAGAATCTCTGCCATGCTGCAAGAACGGGGAGAAATTGACCCGGTACCCTTTACACGCACGCCCTTTCAGGAATGGTTGAATGATCACAGACTGGAAAGCCTTTCTGTATTCCAACGTGACGATGACGGCAGGAGCTCATTTCTCACCTACTGCCAACTCCTCCTGAAAAAAGGCTACAGGCCGGGAATTGATAAAAGGTACAACCTGGATCAGCTCTCCGAAAAAACAAGCACGAATCTGAACAGAATTCTTGGCATCGCGAAAAAGAAACCCGGCACAGTTCTCAATCAGCTCTTTCATCTTGCCCTGAAAAATCCTATAGTACTTTCCTGGCACAAGACCCTGGCGGGAACTGAAATCTGCCACGATGTCTTTTTTTACCAGGGTAAACTCCTGCAGCGAAAAGTTTTGAAACAATTTCTGGAAAACCTCTCGGAGATGTTTGTCCAGAGAGGTCACAGCTACTGGCGGTATGAACAGCTTTTCGAACCCTTTGAAACTCTCTTGAAAAGAGGGGCCATCACCAAAGACACACTGCTGACCAAAAAACGGTTCCTCAGTATCGGATCCTGCGGGGGAATCAGGATTTACAGAAAACTCAATGATCTTTTTTACAATGAAGTGGATATACTGGCAACTGTAGGGACGGGAAAGGCGGCCATCAATAATCCATATTCTCTTGCTCTTTTTGAGACAGTGGCCCAAAACGGCCCGAAGACCAGCTGGGAGGATATCGGCCGGAAAACTGCGCCTATTTTTCAGAAGAACAGGGGAGAGGAATACCTCCAACCCGGTTCCCTGCCCGCCATCCTGCATAAAATGCTCTATCTCAGGAATCATGACACTGATAAAACGAAACGACCTGGAAAAGCAGATTAAAACCGGCAGTATTGACCTGAACAACCAGGCCTATCTGTTTTTCGGAGAACGATATCTCTGTAAAAAATCGGCGGACAGGCTGCAGGAAATACTTCTGGAAAAATATAATGGAACTGTGCATTCCGTGGATGGTGAACAGGAAGATTTCGGCCAGACTCTTGGGCGTCTGCTCAGCTTCAGTCTCCTACCTGGACTCCAGATTTACCGGGTTTCTGACTCCACCATTTTTCATACGAAAAATATCCTGCCCTCCCTCTGGGAAAAAGCAATGCAGGCAAACAAAGCAGGAAAAAGCAACCTGGCCGCAAAGCACCTCAGAGCCTTTGCTGGAGCCGCCGGTCTCGATTCGGGCTCCTCCGAACCTCTTGGTGACACCGGTACAGGCGCATGGAAAAAGCTTTTCGGTTTTGCAAAACCGGCAGATTCCGTAAAATGGGCAGACGAACTGCTGGCTGGCCTCCCCTCTGATGCAAAAAAAACTCATTCAGCAAACCTTGTGGATCAGTGTATTGCAGCCCTGGAAAAAGGACTACCGAAAGGAAACATACTTGTCCTCACCGCCGAAACAGTGGATAAACGCCAGCGTCTTTTCACCTGGCTGAAAAAAAATTGTATTGTTGTTGACTGTTCCGTTGCCGCCGGAGCAGGGGCTGCCGCCCAGAAAGAACAGAAGGAAGTTCTGCGGGAAATGATGCTCAGGACACTTGCCGATTTTAACAAGAAAATTGAACCCAGGGCCCTGGAACTCTTTTTTGAACGGGTTGGTTTCCATCCTGTGGCGGTGGTTATGGAGACGGAAAAACTGGCACTTTTCGCTGGAGACCGTGAGTTGATCAGCTGCAGCGACCTGGAAGAAATGGTCAGTCCCTGTCGGGAAAACGCCCTTTTTGAGCTGACCGATGCCTTTAACAAACGACAGACTGCACGGGTCATGCTGGTCCTGAACCGCCTGCAGGAACAGGGAATTCACGGCCTGGCAATCCTGGCTACCATGCGTAATTTTTTTAAGAAACTGTTGATATTCAGATATCTGCAACTCCAGGGTCATCCCTCCTGGCGGGCCAATATGAACGCCAGTGAATTCCAGAATTCCTACCTGCCCCAACTGCGGAGCACGGAAAAATGGAAGGACCAGCTCAAAGGACATCCCTATGCTCTTTTCATGAGTTTTTCCAGTGCGGCCAGGTATAGCTTGGAAGGGCTGAAACATCGCATGGAACTTCTCCTGGAAGCGGAATACCAACTGAAGGGTTCCCCATTGCCGACCCGTCTGATTCTGGAAGAACTCTTTCTCTCAATGTTGAAAAAACAAAATGATCATTGATGATCCCGTAATAATCGCTCAAAACTTTGAAGCTAACGCCGCCTGAGCTCATGAGAAATGCGGACTGAGTTTTTACGAGTCCATCTTGATGGAGCATATATTACCACTTCACCCCATTGAAATTCATTTTTTGAGTGTTATTTTTTTATCGGTCAACCTGAATCCCGCAATTCACAGGTACGGCTGAAACAGACAAAACCGCAACAGACTCAAAGATTCACCTCAACAACTTAACATCAACGAAAAATGGCAGAGAACAGTTACGATCATCAGGGCTCGGTGGCAACTGAAGAGATTCTGGAGATAAAGGAACCACGCCTCTACAAGGTGCTTCTTCACAATGACGATTACACAACCATGGAATTCGTTATCTCCATCCTGGAAACAGTTTTTCATAAATCAACCCCTGACGCCACCAGAATAATGCTTAATGTTCATAACGAAGGCGTTGGAGTAGCGGGGATTTACACCAGAGAAATCAGCGAAACAAAGATTGCCGTTGTCCATGAACTGGCTAAAAAGAATGAATTTCCCCTTCGTTGTTCCATGGAAATGATATAGCCTGAATCCTGCACCACGAAAGGTAAAAATATGTTATCTGATATAATTTCAAAGTGTTACCCCAACACACATCACTTCCCCACCAAACTTGCCAATTGCGGATTTTAGGTATAAGATTATTAAAAGGGAAATTGAATAAACACCATTGACTGACTATGCTGAGCAAAACACTGGAAAAAGCCCTGATCCGGGCCATACGGGAAGCAAAAAATCACAATCACGAGTATGTCACCGTTGAGCACATGCTCTACGGCCTGCTGCACGATGACCTTACCAGCTATATTATCACGGAATGTGGTGGGTCAACCGAAGTGCTCAAAGAACAGCTCGAGAAATTTTTTATCCGGGAAATCCCAAAATTTTCTTCAGGAACAGGTGGGGAACCTGCCCAGACAATTGCCTTTAACCGGGTACTCCAGCGCGCCGTTTCCCACGTACAGAGCTGCGGTAAACAGCAGGTGGACAGTGGTGACGTTCTCGTTTCCATCCTCTCTGAAAATGAATCCCATGCTGTCTATTTTCTGACTTCCGTCGGTATCGGCAGGGTAGCGGTGGTGAATTTCATCTCCCACGAGCTTCCTGCGGACGGGCTGCAGAAGGAACCCCTTCCCTCGCCACCCAAGGATCCCATCGTTGAACCGGGCACCAAGGATGCCAAAATTCTTGAAGAGTTTACCATCAACCTGGCCGAATATGCGGCAGACGGCAAACTCGATCCACTCATCGGACGCAAGGAAGAACTCGACAGGATCATGCAGGTACTCTGCAGACGAAAGAAAAACAATCCCCTCCTGGTTGGAGAACCCGGAGTGGGCAAGACTGCAATGGCCGAAGGTCTGGCTCTCAGGATCCACGAGGATAAGGTGGCCCGGGCGGAAAGCAGAAAACCTGTTGTGCCCGACCTGCTCCAGGATGTGGAAATCCACCTGCTGGACATGGGCAGTCTTGTCGCCGGTACAAAGTACCGGGGGGATTTTGAAAAACGGCTCAAAGGGGTTGTTTCCGCCATTGAGAAAAAGGAGAACGCCATTCTCTTCATCGACGAAATGCACACCATCGTTGGCGCGGGTGCGACAAGCGGCGGCTCCATGGATGCCTCCAACCTGCTTAAACCCGCCCTCCAGGCCGGTATCCTGAGATGCATCGGTTCAACAACCTACGAAGAGTATAAAAACCAGATCGAAAAAGACCGGGCACTCTCCCGGAGATTCCAGAAGATTGATATCGAGGAACCATCCGTTCAGGACACGGGGAAAATCCTCAAAGGTCTCCAGCCCCGCTACGAAAAACACCATAATGTCAAGTATTCACAAAATGCCGTCAAGGCCATGGCGGAACTCTCTGATCGCTACATCAATGAACGTTTTCTCCCGGATAAAGCCATTGACATAATGGACGAGGTGGGCTCCTTTTTCCGACTGGAGGGCAGACAGGGATCTCTTGTGAAAATCGGTGATGTGGAAAAGGTTGTCTCCCGTATTGCCCGGATTCCAGCCAAGAGCAGCTCCACCTCGGAGGTCAGTGAACTGAAGGAGCTGGAAAACCGACTCAAAATGCAGGTTTTCGGCCAGGACGAGGCCATCGATGCAGTATCAAGGGCAGTAAAAAGATCCCGTGCGGGACTGGGCAACCCGGAATCCCCTACCGGCAGTTTTATCTTTGCCGGCCCCACAGGTGTGGGCAAAACAGAGGTGGCCAAGCAACTGGCCGCAACCCTCAACATCCATTTTGAGCGCTTTGACATGAGCGAATATATGGAAAAACATGCGGTGGCAAGACTTATCGGTTCTCCGCCAGGGTACGTGGGGTTTGACCAGGGAGGACTGCTGACAGAGGCAATCCGCAAGCACCCCCACTCCGTCCTGCTGCTGGATGAAATTGAAAAGGCCCATCCGGATGTCTTCTCCATCCTGCTCCAGATCATGGACCACTCAACCCTGACTGACAATTCCGGCCGCAAGGCGGATTTCAGAAATGTCATTATTATCATGACCTCCAATGCGGGCGCCAGGGAACTGACAGCCAACTCCATCGGTTTTGTCACCAGCAAAAAGGGCAAGGACCAGACGGCAATCAACAAGCTCTTTGCCCCGGAATTCCGCAACAGGCTGGATGGTATTATTTCCTTTGCAGCTCTCAATCAGGAGGCGACGGAAAAAATTGTCGACAAACTGATCAAAGAACTGGAAGCCCAGCTAGCCGAAAAACGCGTATCCATCACGCTCACCAGTGAAGCCCGCAAATACCTGGCGAAAAAGGGTTACGATCCGGATTTTGGCGCGAGACCACTGCGCCGCCTGATCCTCAGGGAAATTGGAGATACTCTCACGGAGGAAATTCTCTTTGGCGAACTGGTCAAAGGCGGTGAAGCCACCATTGGTGTACGAAAGGAAGAGCTGCTTTTCAAATATAAAAAATAAAAAATAAACCCTGAGCCGAATTTTGCCAAACGGAGAAACCCGGGCCGATATAAATCGACCCGGGTTTCTTTGCTCTCAGGTATACCCAGCCATTCAGGCAACAATCTTCTCCGCCCTGACTGCCTTGATATAATTCATACAGAACTGATCATTACCGGCCAGCATGTCAGCTGTAACCGTCATGGCCATGATATCCCTGTCCAGGGGATCCATGATTGCAGAATCAAAACCATGACTGATCATCATGGCAAGAAAGCAGCGGTTAATAATCCGTCTCTGGGGCAGGCCATAGGAGATATTGGACAACCCTCCTGTTGTATGCACTCCTTCCAGCTCGGTCATGATTCTTTTGATGGCTTCCATTGCGGTCTGACCATTGGTCACATCAACACTCATGGGCTGGATAAGGGGATCGATAAAAATATCATCCCGGGCAAAGCCGATTTTTTCCAGTTCCGCCACAAGGGACACTGCCCTGGACACTATATCATCAACTGTTTTCGGCATTCCTGAGTCATCCATACAGAGGGCAATAATTCTACACTCTTTTCCCTGCAGGTAGTTGATCATCGGCTCAAAACGATCCTTTTCCAGGCTGATGGAATTGATCATCGGTTTCTTTTTAACCAGGCCATAGGCCATTTCCAGGACAGCCGGATCGGGGCTGTCCAGACAAAGAGGCAGTTCCGTTGCTTCCTGAACAACCTCCAGCAACCACCTCATATCTTCTTCTTCATGACCGATACGGGCACCGCCATTGACATCAATATATGTCGCTCCCGCCTCGGTCTGCTTCCTCACATCTTCCCTGATATAACCGTCGTCCCGAACCTCCACAGCAGCCTTCACTTTTTTCAGGGTCGTATTGATACGTTCTCCAATGACTGTAAACATGGTTTTATCCTGTAAATTCAAAATGTTTTGGTGATGCATCAACTCAGGCATACATTGCCTTGGCCATTTTAGATGCAGCACCGGCATCCGGTGCATACCCGTCGGCGCCAATCTCGTCGGCAAAGGCTTGATTCACTGGGGCACCACCGACTATGATCTTCAGATTGTTCCTTAAACCGGACTCCTCAATGGAATCGATGGATTTTTTCATCATGGGCATGGTTGTGGTCAGCAGTGCTGAAATTCCGACAATATCGGGCTTGTTCTCTTTGATAGCCTCAACAAATTTCTCCGGATCAACATCAACACCAAGATCAATAACGTCAAAACCTGCACTCTCCATCATCATGACCACCAGGTTTTTACCGATATCATGCAGATCACCTTTTACCGTTCCAAGTATCACCTTCCCGGCTGTGGAGGACTCTCCTTCGGCCAGAAGGGGTTTTAAAATTTCAACCGATTCCCCCATGGCCTGGGCCGCCATGAGAACCTCGGGAATGAACATTTCACCACTCTCCATTCTCTCACCGACAATATCCATTCCCGCAATAAGCCCATCCTGAAGAATTTCACCAGCTGAAACACCAGCACCAAGAGCCTCTTCAACCAGGCCGCGCAGGGCCGCTCCATCACCGGAAATAAGGGTTTGGGTAATATTTTGTAAATCTGACATATCATTACTCCTTTTATACTCTAAAATTGGGTTGTCTCTTATTTGAATCCTTTCCGTTCAGCAACCATTGAGTAAACAGTTGCCGCCAATATCACATACATCACAAAAACAAAGGGGAGAGCCCCTGCTATGGAAGCAGTCTGCAATGCCTTCAGCCCGCCTGAAAAAATAAGAACCAGGGCCAGCCCGCCAAGAACCAAACCCCAGAAAATTATCAGCACCTTGCCGGACCTTCCGTCTTTTCCCGCCTTTCCGCCGGTTGAAAACTGACAGATCACAAAAGTGGCCGAATCAGCCGAAGTTACAAAAAACGAGGCGATCAGCAGATTGGCGAGGAGCCCGATAAATCCTGGAAACGGCAGATGATGCAGGGTCTTGAAAAGAGCCGCCTCCACACTTTCTGCAACTGTCTCCAGAAGAGGAATATGTTCAAAAAGCTGCATATGTACAGCTGTTCCGCCCAGGGCCGCGGAAAACATAAAGGAAAAAAGCGCCGGCACGAACATAACCATCAGAATAAATTCCCTCACCGTTCTTCCCCGCGAAATACCAGCGATAAATGCACCGACAAAGGGCGCCCAGGCAATCCACCAGGCCCAGTAAAAAACGGTCCAGCTTCTCGTCCAGCTCTCGTTATTAAAAAGCACCAGAGTAGTTGAGAGGGGATAATATTTTTAAGATAATCCGCCAGGGCGATGAAAAACGTTTTCAGCAGGTAAGCAAAAGGACCGAAAACAAGGAAAAAGAAAAGAAGCAGAACCATGAGAAGGACATTAAACAGAGAAAGGTATTTTATCCCTCGTTTCACTCCGCTGAGAGCGGAAAGCACAAAGAGAAAGGTAACTGCAATAATCACTGCTCCTGTGGTAAAGGAACCGTCCTGGATGCCGAAGGAGATTGAAAGCCCGCTTGAAATCTGCAGAGCCCCAAGCCCCAGCGAGGTTACGACACCCATGACGGTTGCCCAAACCGCAAGTATATCCACAATATTTCCAACAAGTTTTCCTTTTCCCTTTTCGCCCTTGTAAAACGGCTCCAGACAGGCGGAAATCGTAGCCGGCTTTTTTTTACGGAAACGAAAATAGGCAATTGGCAGACCAACAGCCACATAGGTTCCCCAGGCATGTAAACCCCAATGGTGGAAAAAAATAGAGAAGGCCAACCGGGCCGATTCTGCGGTTTCCGGCTGTCCCACCGGTGGGCCGGCAAGGTGATACATCGGTTCGGCTATGGACCAGAAAACGAGACCGATTCCCATTCCGGCGGAAAAAAGCATGGCGAACCAACTCAACCGACTGAATTCCGGCCTTTCATCATCGTGGCCGAGGCGGATTGAACCAAGGGGAGAAAGAGCAATCAGTAAACCCACCAGGACAAAACCGTTCACGCTGGAGAGATAAAGCCACCCCCAGGTGGAAGTAATCCAGGCAAGGGATGCTTTGGCCATTTCCCCAAGTAGCTCCGGGAAAAATGCTCCCAAAAGGATAAACGGCAGAATAAGGGCTGTGGAACCGAAAAAAACCACTTTGTCGATGTCTGCGTCCAACAAACCCGAAATTCCCTTTTCGATGCCACTTGTCCCTGTATTCATCCTGCTTCCCCTTCGTTTTTCCAGTGAGCCTTCTCCTGACCGCAGAACAATTAACCGTTCTTTCGCTTATTCACGTATTCAGTCAATTCTTTCTCAATTCCAGGATCGATATCGGGCTTTTCATATTTTGCCAGGCGACTGCTCAACTGGTCGTCGGCAATCTCATGAACCTTTTTCTTTCCTCCGGCACTCCATGCGTCATAGTTGGTTCTGGCCATCAGGTCCGGGAGAAAGAATTCTGTCCGGCAGAGCTTGAAGGTCTTCGGATGGGTCAGATACTGCCCTCCGGGACCCACGGTACTGATCATATCTATATCTATACTTTCATCGGTTATATCTATGGGCTTCAGCATCTGCCGCACCATGCCGCAGACCTCCTCGTCGATAAGGAATTTTTCAAAACTCATGGCGATATAAGAACCAAGAATACCGCAGGCATGGAGAATAACATTGACGCCATTCCGGGCTGCAGTATACAGGGCCAGGGCGGATTCGGCCCCGGCCTGGGCATCCGGATAGAGGGCATCGGTCAAACCACCTCCTGATCTGCTTGGCATGTTGTAGAACCGTGCCATCTGTGCAGTGTAGTTAACATTTTTCGACAGTTCAGGGGCACCGATGGAAAGGGCACCGGTTTTCATGTCCATGGCAGATGAGGTGGAGCCATACACTACCGGAGCCCCTTCTCTCACGAGCTGCGCCAAGGCAATTCCCGTAAGAATTTCCGCGTTCTGCAGGGCGAGGACCCCCGCCAGGGTAACAGGTCCGGAAGCACCGGCCATGATAAGGGAGGCCACGATACAGGCCTGATTGTTCCTGGCAAGCTCAATAAGAGATCCCACCATCTCCTCGGCAAACTGCAGGGGAGAGAGAGAATTGATCAGGGATATGGACACAGTTTTATCAGCTATACTGTCCCTTCCTCCCCAGAGAATAGACGCCATCTCTATCCCGTCCAGTGCCCCTTCCCTGGAAGCAGGACTTCCCATGAAGGGTTTATCGCAGAGCAACATATTGGAAAGCATCATATCCATATGGACTGTAGAAGGTGGCATATCCGCAGGCTCCACCATCATCCAGCCGTTCATGTCAAGGTATTTTGAGGTCTGGATCAGCTTACAGAAGGTATCATAATCCTCCATTGTCGCTTCCCGCTGTTCACCCTCGGGTGAAATGATATAAGGGGCGCCATATCCCGGAAAAAAGGCGAAGTCATCTTCGCCGATAATGACGTTTTTTGCGGGATCCCGTGCTTCAATGGTAAATTTGGGCGGGACAGACGCTATCGCCTTTCGGATCTGTTCCTCCGTCGGGAAAACCGTTTTTCCCTCGACCCTGTACCCGTGCTTTTTGAAAATCTCTAGACCTTCGTCCTCATTAACTACAATACCGGTTGTTTTCAGGAGTTCCATTGACGCATCATGGATCTTTGTCATCTGCGCCAGATTCAACTCCTGCATTCTATCATACATACTTCCTCCCCGGTGCTGATCCCCGGTATCTCAAACCGCAGGAAAAACACCCATTATAAAAGTGAACCATAATTTTTTCAGATTACCGATGAACCACCATGGTCGACCGATCCACAAGGAAAAACCGACCAGGAGGTATACCACACCATATTTCATATATTATCACAGTTAATTATCGGTCCGCTCAAGACTCTCGTTCAGCCCCTTGAACACACCATAAAGAATGAACAGTAAAAGGAACATCAGGGGAAATGCCGTGGCAATGGAAGCCGTCTGGATAGCCTTGAGCTGTCCCGTTCCCGCCAGTACGGCCGCAACTCCGCCAAGAGCTATTCCCCAGAAGGCCCGCAGGTTTTTCCCGGGGTTTTCATGACCCGATACAAACATGGCCAGGGAAATTGCCGCAGAATTGGCACTGGTGAGAAAAAAGGTGGCAATGAGAAAGATAAGAAACACAGCAAGAATCCCGGTGAGCGGCAGGTGCTGGGCAATGGCGAAAATGGCACTCTCCACCCCGTGCTCTTTGAGAGTTGCCGTAACATCAAAACTGATACCGGCTCCACCCACAACGCCGTACCAGAGAAAATCACCGAGGGTGGGCAGCAGCAGGGTTGCGGCAACGGTTTCGCGAATTGTTCTTCCCTTGGATATCCTGGCAATAAAAACGGCCACAAAAGGAGCCCAGCTCATCCACCATGCCCAGTAAAAGACTGTCCAGCTGCCGATCCAGTTGCCCTCAACACCAGGTGCCGTGTAAAGACTCATGGGCAGAAAATAGAGCAGGTACTGACCGATGGAATTGGCGGTCAGGTTAATGAGAAAAATCGTGGGACCAAAGACCAGAATAAAGAACCATACCCCCCGAAAATCCACATATTGACATCACCGATAAATTTGACTCCCTTTTCAAGACCGATGTAGACTGTTGCCGTAAAAATCAGGGTAAGCACGCCGATAATAAGGTACATGGAGCCATTTCCCATCTCCAGACCATACTGGTACTTCAGACCGCTGGAAAGCTGCAGGGCGACCAGGCCGGTGGTTGTTGCCAACCCGCCAAGTGTTGCGAATACAGCAAAAATATCGAGAACTTTTCCCCATATACCATGAATCCTGTCACCAATGACGTAGTAAAAGGCGGTGGAAAACTTCAAAGGCAGGCCTTTAGTAAAACTGGCGTGACCAATGGCAATGGTCAGCATGGCGTAGATAGCCCAGGCACTGAATCCCCAGTGGAAAAAAGAGTAGGTCATGGCATTGGCCGCAGTCTCCGCCGTCTTTGCCTCACCTCCGAAAAACGGTGGCGGGGTCATGTAATGATACGCGGGCTCTGCCGGTCCCCAGAAAACAATCCCTGCCGCAATGGCTGAACCAAAGAGCATGGCAAACCAGGAGAAATTATTGAATTCCGGCTTATCTTTCGCAAGACCCAGTTTTATACCGCCATATTTCCCTCCCATGAGCACAAAGCAGCCACCCACAAGAAGAAAAGCTGTTAACAGATAAAGCCATCCCCACGTTTTTGTGGTCCAGGAGAACACGCCGTTAATGGTGGTACTCATATTCTCAGGAAAAATAATTGACCAGAGGATAAACAGGACTGTGACCGTAGCCGAAACCCAGAAAATAATCGGATCAAACGGCCGGGTTGTGGAATTGCTGACTGACATATTTCTCTCTCCTTTTCTAGCAGAACTTTTCAATATTGCACCAGTATCATCTGGTTCATGATTCTGAATGCATGTTGCCTTCCGGTTTTATCCTCGCCACCGGTAGAACAGCAAAGTGCATGCCAGGAGAGAGGCAGGCTGCTGCAATCTGGCTAATATGTCGGAAAAATAGCCGATTTTTTTGAAAATCAGGTTGAAACGTATATCACATACGTGAAAAAATTTTTTCAGTGAAAAAATATTTTTATGAATTTACGCTTAAATGAAAAAATTTTTTCAGTAGCAAGCACAGGTTACCCATGAACCTCAGCCAACCTGAAGGTGTACAATTTAATCAGGCTGAGTTTGTACGAAACCAGGTTTTAATTATTCCACTGTAAAAGCAGATCTCTTCAAACCATGCTTTTTCATCTTATAATGGAGAAGCTGTCTGGAAATCCCCAGAAGTACCGCGGCCCGGGTTATGTTTCCTTCGGTTGCCAGTAGAACCTCGGACACGGCCTTTTTTTCCTGCTCTGCCTGGTATTCGACCAGAGTTTTTCCCGAACCGGGAGTCACAACAGGAACCTGTTCCGGGAACCGGCTTTTCCTGCGGGAGGCAACAGGCGCAGCAGCAGTATCAACACCTGGCGGATTCATGTTTTCCATGGATTCAAAAACTGCGGAAAAATGCTTCATTGAAAGCTCTTCATCATAACCGATAATATTGAGTGCCCCCTCCAGCAGATGCTCCAGTTCCCTGATATTACCGGGCCAGTTATATCCCCTGAAAAGATTCATAACCTCACTGGAGATGGAGCGGACATTGGTTCCCAGGGCTTTATTAAGGGTCAGGATAAAGTGGTTGATCAGCTCCTCCAGGTCATCAGAACGATCCCGCAGGGGCGGAATTTTCACCATGACAACTCCCACCCTGTAGAACAGATCAATACGCAGCTCTCCGTCCTGAATGGCATCCCGGGGTGCCTTGTTAACCGAAGTGATGATCTTCACATTAAGATTGATTTCCTGAGAGGAACCAATGCGACGAACCTTTTTTTCCTGGAGAACCCGCAACATTTTGGCCTGCAGAGAAAGCGGCATGGAAAGCAGTTCATCCAGAAAAAGGGTGGAACCATTGGCCTGTTCCAGCAGCCCCGGTTTATCCATGGCCCCGGTAAAGGCCCCTCTGGTTGTGCCAAAGAGCAGGCCTTCCAGCAGATTTTCAGGAATGGCCGCGCAGTTTACGGCAACATACGGTTTCCTGCTCCGCGCACTCTGGTTATGAATCGACTGGGCAAACAACTCCTTTCCCGTTCCTGTTTCCCCAATAAGCATGATCGGAGAAACCGAATCGGCTGCGACTCTGGACGTATTAACCGACCGCACCAGCTCATGATTATGGCCGATAATATCGGCAAAAGTATAAGATGTCCCGTTTTCCCTGGTTGGTTTGACTTCCGGGATGGAGACGACCGGGGTTGTATTCCTGAGAATTTTGTAATCTTTTACAAAACAGATGGTACCGTAAACCACGGCACCCCGGTAAACAGGAAAAATGGAATGGATGGTGTTGGCAATTTTACCGAATTTTGTCTTATAAAAAAACGTCCGGTTGCGAATAGGCTTTCCCAGGCGGATGCAGAGCATGATAAGGCTTGTGTCCCCGCTCAACTGATAAATATCCGTTACTTTCTTACCGACAACAAACTGACAGTCCAGACCATCGATCTTTGCCTGGGTTTCATTATAGTACTGAATGACTCCACGATTATCTGTTATAATGACACCTTCATCCATGCTGTCCATTACGGAAATAAAATCGATTTCACGGATATCAAAGCTGTCTCCATTCATGTCACCGTATGAGAATTCCATAATGGCATCCTTTTTGCTGTTTACGAATACTGAACCGGGGAACATGAAAAACATACAGTTTTTTCTATAAAAATGCTTGCCGTATCAACACCGGAAAATGAATCCCAAAAAACCGATGCCTGATCTTATCACCTTCAATCCGACAGACCTGCCAGAGATCCTTTTTGAAGATTTTTTAAAAAGAGTTGCCACCTCCGGCAGGGTGGACAGATTCCTTGATCCTGCAGAAAAAATCTTTGAGCATGCGCGGAAAATTTGGCGCCCACAGGGTGTTCTCAGGCGGCTCTCAGCTGACGATGTCGAGGGGGAAAAGGTGTGTATCGGTTCACGGGAAAAGAACAGGTTGACCCTTGCAATGGGGTTTTCCAGCCGTTTTCTCAAAGAAGCACACCAGGTCATGGTGGGTGTGTACAGTATCGGAGATGAGCTGCGTCAGGCGGGAATAAGAGCGGCCTCCCGACACCGTCACCTGGACAGCTACCTATACGATCTGATCGGCCTCGCCGTTCTTGAGCAGACGGGCAAGGCTGTAAACCGTATTATTGAAAAAACCGCAGCGGAAAAAAGCTGGGGTGTCGGCCCGTTTCTCAGCCCCGGCTCCGTTCATGGCTGGGACCTTGCGGAGCAGAAAAGTCTCTGCTCCATTCTGCCCCTCCACAAAATCGGGGTAACAGTTACGGACAATGCAGTTCTGACCCCCTTTCATTCCGTTTCATTCATTATCGGCCTGGGACCGGACTACGATGAGAAAACAGTGGGTTCAACATGCCGGGTCTGCACGGAAAGAGACAGATGCACCATTCGTAAAACCTCCGGTGACACCTGATTTATTTCGGATCCCGAAATAAAGAAGCAGAAGTGCTGTTGTTATTGCAAAACCTGCCAGGCTGGCTCCCGCTGGATTTCCAACAGTTTTTTCATCCGCCATCTGTCTCTCTTCCATAATAAGTTGATAAAATAGTTCCCATTGATTCGGACCCATTATTTCAGCCTCGTTTGACAAAGGCCTGATGTGGATCAATATCTTCACGGATCATGCGAACCTCTTCCATGGTCGGTGGTTCAAACGTAGAGACATCCGGTGCCACCAGCAACTCAAAACCCGTTGCCTCCTGCACACTCTCTACCGTCTCCCCCGGGAAGGTCCGGAGAATACGCATGCGCTTTGTTTCTTCATCAAAATCGAGAATTGCCTTGGTGGTAATGACCCGGTACGGCCCCTTCCCCTGCAGTCCCGCCTTGAAACGCGCGTTGGGACTGCCCTCGAGATGCCCCGGGCTCGTCACATACTGCAGCTTTTCATTAAATTTGCGTTTGTCGTGAGGAACTATAAGGATGGTACGCTCGCATGACGCGGCCATATCACTTGCACCACCACTTCCGGGCAGGCGCACTTTCGGGATCTGGTAACCGTCGGGAAAATCTCCGATCATGGTGGAATTTAGATTGCCGTACATATCCACTTCGGCACCGCCGATGAAACCGAAATCGGCATAGCCGCGCTGGGTCATCTCAAAAGCTGCGTTCAATCCTTTTACATAGGAAGAACCGGTAAACGTCTTGGAGTCACCAACGGAAAGAGGCAGCCCGACTCCCAGGGGAGGCCCGACGGCACCTGCTTCAAAAACCGGTATCAGTCCCGGGGCATGGGTCAGTTTTGCCAGAAGGGATGCGACCATCGGCAGGCCGGTCCCCACAAAGACCACTTTATTGTCTTCCAGTATTTTTGCTCCCGCCACAACAATTATTTCCTGGGCGGTATAGTCAGTTGAAGCTGTCATGTTAACTCCCTGTCATTCCGATATAATATTGTTTGACCTAAATCCTGCACTTCGGCAGGTAGCGAAGACTCCGAACTGGCCAATTGCAGGATTTAGGTTTGATCATCTGAGTCTTTCACAGTTCAATGACTCCGCCGCCTGATCCGCCAGTAACCTCTTTACTCCGAAACTCGCGATAAAGTCCTCGAAACTCTCCACACCGAAAATATTTTCATCATAATACGCCTTTAACTTGTCAGGAGATCCATCTTTTCGCATACTGTTTACCGCTGCGTGGAATTCAGCAATATGCTCACCGTTAAAATAGTAATGTCTCCTGCACGCGCCGGGATATGCACCGAAAGGCACTTCAATGACAGCATCCACCGCAAGAAATGGAATCATGACATCTTTCGGGTTTCGGACAACCAGCTCATGGGAGACAAGCTGCTCACAGGTCAGAATCGTATGGGCTGAAGCCATGGCAATCTCTGCGCAGGTACAGTCGGTCCCCCGGATAATACAGTTTCCGTATTTATCAGCGGCTTGAACATGGATAATGGCTACATCCGGGTTGCTGGCCGGCAGCAGAGCAATGGGCCGATTGGTGAAAGGACAGTCAATCACCTTCGTACGGCTTGTTTTTACAATATCACTGCCCAGGGGGCCGCGGGTGGGAATGAAGGGCAATCCCATGGCACCGGCCTTGAACCTGGCCGACATGTTATAATTGCTCCAGTCCTCTATTTCCAACAGTCCTTTTTCCGCCAGATACCTGAAGACCGGGGACAATCCGTAAGCCTCATGAGCCCAGTAGGCGTGTTCTATACGTCTGATAGAGAAATGACTGTCATCAATCATCATGGCACCGGCAAGATAGTCGGGAGCCATACCGGCCGATTGCCAGGAGAGCGTCAAATCCCTGAAACCGTGACGAACCATCTCATGGGTAATGGCAATCGGCTGACGAATATTCACAAAACCGCCTATACCCACGTTGTCACCATCCCTGATAAAAGTATCCACCGCCTCCTTCAGGGTCATTCGCTTGTCTCGCATCGACTTGTCTTTTTTGACAAGAAGTTCCCTGGCCTCATCAGGGGACAGCCCGGTCCAGTACATTTCAGCGTTTTTTTGCAATTGTTTCACCTCTTTATTATATACAGAATTTCAAATACATCCAAAAGCAGCAGAGGAGCAGTTTCTGGAATTAAACCTCCGGCAATTAAACAACAGTTCCTCTCGTCGATAACGGGGACGGAAAAGTACATCACAGCTGTAAAAAAGTAACGGAAAAATCGGACCGACAATGAACTTCATACATAAAGATGACTCACACGGCAGAAGAACTGTCAGCAGGGAAAGATCACTCCGAACGGAAAAGGAGAAATTGATGAAAATGGATCAGACTGAAATCAGAGAGCATGCAGGGAACAATTGCACAGAACAGCAAAATCCACTTACCTCCCACAGAACATCTGCTTTTACATCCATGAACATTGAAGATATCTGACAGCCGGAAAATTGTAAATCGGCGGTAGACTGATTCTTGTAACTGCACAAAGAGACAAACTCCATGGTCTCCAGCCTTCAGACTGTGTAGGTATAAAACCTACCCCACATTTCTCATGAACATTGTGTCAATTTTGACCTGAACCCTGCACTTTGGTGCCCCGTATCTTCGGCAAAATTACCAATTGCAGGATGCAGGTTTGATATGATTTTATACATTCACAAAGTGAACCAGGAAGTGGAACAATCACATTCACCAGAAAACAATGGTTTTTTTTCATTTCTGCTGGTAAGCAGGAACTGAAAAAATTTCCAAAAAAAACAGCTTCTATTCAACAATAATCAGTCGATGAAAAAACACACCTGTGAAATAAAACTCCTTCCCCATGGCCGAAAGATTGTCACGGGAAAGGGGGAAAAACTCATGGAAGTTCTAACAGCCAACTCAATTTTCCTGCGTTCCGATTGTGGCGGCAAAGGTGTCTGTAAAAAATGTCGGGTCGAGCTGGCCGATGAGAACAGAGATTTTCACCAGGTTCCCAGCTGTACCTACAGGGTCACCGGAGACATGACTGTCCGGATTCCCGACAGCTCATTGATGTCCGCCCATATTATCGACAAAGCCCCTACGGAACTGCCGGATTTTTTTACTGATCATTTCAAACCAGGCAAAACCCGTCCCCGGACTCAGGGGTACGGAACAGCCGTTGACCTGGGCACAACAACCATTGCAGTCTATCTTTGCGACCTGGCCACAGGCACGGTTATCTCCTCCGTTGCAGTCAAAAACCCCCAGGCTCTTTACGGCGACGATGTCATGAGCAGAATTGGTGCTGTCGGGGAAATAAGGACAAACTGGGAGGCCTGCAACGGCTGGCAGTCACAGCTGTCAAATGGGGAGTTGACAGGCTGCTTGATCGGCATGGACAACAACCATCCGACCTGAAAAAAATGGTTGTTGCCGGTAATCCGACAATGATTCATATCCTGCTGGGTTTTAATCCTGCACCAATAGGGACCGCGCCATACACCCCCGCCTTCACCGGGGCAAAACAGGTCCTGGCAGCAGAAATCGGCATGAGTTTTCCGAATCTCACCATAAACACCCTGCCGCTTATCGCCGGATTTATCGGTGGTGATACCCTCGCTGCAATGATCGCCGTGAACCTGGAAAACGAATCGCCCGGCACTCTGCTCATCGACCTCGGCACCAACGGCGAACTGGTCCTCAAGGGCAGGGATGGCTTTTATGCCACCTCATGCGCCACCGGACCCGCATTTGAAGGGGCTGCCATCTCCTGCGGTATGCAGGCCATCCCCGGAGCCATCAATGCTGTCAGACTTCGCTCTCACACAGAACTGCCTGAATACACAGTTATTACAAAAAAAGGCAAACAAACTGAACCAAAAGGTATCTGTGGCTCTGGTATTATCAGTGCAATTGCCGCTTTCAGTAGAACCGGCCTTATAGAAAAAAACGGCCGCATCGCCGACCTGAAAGACGCACCCGCAGTCAAAACAACGGATGGAACAAACAGGATCATCCTTGGTTCAAACAGGAAACAGATCGCCATCAACCAAAAAGATATCCGGGCAGTCCAGCTGGGCAAGGGTGCCCTGATCACCGGAATTGATTTCCTGCTGCGGGCCGCCGGCATGGAATCGCCCAGCAAAATTATTATTGCCGGTGCCTTTGGCTCCTTTCTCAGAAAAGATGATATGCTCACCCTGGGAATGATTCCCGCAATTTCACCCGACCGGATAAAAATGGCGGGCAATGCCGCAGGTACCGGCGCTATTATGGCACTCTGCGATGATTACTATTTTAACAGGACAAAAGAACTGGCCCGCCTGATACGGATCATTGACCTGGCAACCGATGTCAGTTTTCAGAGCAGTTTTGTCCGGCAGCTCCATTTTCCATGAAAACCTGTCGACCGTTTACGAAAAGGTTCTGATCTTGTATATATATACATATATCCGGTTAATATGAGGGAATCTTGAAATAATTTCCAAGGAGACAACACCATGACTGACTGCCTGTTCTGTAAAATTGTTGCAGGTGACATCCCTTCCGACAAACTGTATGAAGACGATGAAATCCTCGCTTTCTGGGATATTGCCCCCCAGGCTCCGAAACACTTCCTGGTGATCCCCAAAAAACATATCGCCGCCCCCGTGGATATCGAAGAGGAAGATGACAGGATCTTTGGGAAACTGATGCGCATCGGCAGCCAACTGGCGAAGGAACAGGGAGTCGGAGACGGCTTCAGACTGATCTTCAACAACGGCGCCAAGGCCGGCCAGGTAGTATTCCATATCCATATGCATGTGATGGGTGGCAGGGAGCGCCCCTGGCCGCTGTAGCCGTATCATCTATGGATCGTTTTTTTTCTATTGCCGGGGGAGCACTGCAGGCTTTCCGTGAACTCCCGGATATGGTACTGCTCTGCAGTCTGCTCAGCCTTGTCCTCCTCTTCTTTCTCCTCCTTTCCCTGGCCAGCCGGGCAGGCCTGAAAAAGGAACTTGTCAGGACAAGGCAGCACTCCGAACAGACAGAGAAAAAACTGCAGGAAGCGGAAGAAGAAAAGGTCCGCCAGCAGATCAAACTGGCCAGACTGATCACCCTCCTGAAAAACGAGCGAAAACACAATGCCGAAAAGCTCGACAGCCATTTTTCCTCCCTGACCCGGCAGATTCTGGAAGAACGAAGCACCCAACTCAGGGAACTGAACAGGGAACAACTGGAGACAGTGCTTCAGCCATTCAACAGACAACTGGAATCGTTCAAACGGGAAATCAATGATATCCATCTTAATGACACCAGGGAGCGCTCCTCCCTGAAAAACGAAATCCTCCAGCTGCGGGAACTGAATCAACAGATCAATCGGGAGGCGATCAACCTGACCCGTGCCCTCAAGGGCGATACCAGGGTACAGGGCACGTGGGGCGAACTTGTCCTTGAACGGGTTCTGGAACAGTCAGGCCTACGCAGAGGACACGAATACGCGATCCAGGGCGGCTTTCGAGACCATGAAAACAGGCTGCTGAAACCGGATGTCATCATCCACCTGCCTGGAGGTAAGCAGATTATCGTAGACTCGAAAGTCTCCCTTACTGCCTGGGAAAAATATATCAACGCAGATGATAAAACTGCCGAAGCCACCCACCTGAAAGCACTGGCAAAGGCGATCCACGACCATATCACTCTCCTGGGAAGCAAGGATTACAGCAGACTTGAAGGCATCAACTCCCTGGATTTTGTCTTGATGTTCATGCCCATAGAGGCGGCCTTCACCACCGCCTACCAGCACAGTGAGCACCTGTTTTCCGATGCACTGACGCAGAAGATCATTATCGTCAGCCCCACCACCCTGCTGGCAACCCTGCGTACCATCGAAAATATCTGGCAGTCGGAGCGCCAGAGCAGAAACTCCATCGAGATAGCCAGAAAAGCAGGCCTCATGTATGATAAATTCCGGGGAGTTGTGGAGGAGATGGAAAAAATAGGCAGGCAGCTTGCCACCTGCAGAACCACTTACGACTCGGCCATGGGCAAACTGAGCCAGGGACGGGGCAATCTCATCTCCCATGCCGAACAGCTCAGAAACATGGGTGTCCGGGTAAAAAAAGAAATTCCCGACTCAATTCGCGACCACGCCGATATTATTTATGAGGAGAAAAGCGATCCTCAGACTGACCATTGCGAACAGAAACCAAAAAATCCCTGATGACCTTTTTGATTCGTGGCCTGGTTTTTCTGTTTTCCGCCAGCAGGAGATGAAAGAGCTGGAGCTGTTTGGCCTTCGGCAGCTTTTTTATTTTTCGAAACGCATTATGAACCTGTTCTCTTCCGGCGGGTGGCAGGTTACGGTATTTTTTTATCAGCCTGTAAAAACTCTGCCTGTCCTCCTCGGACAGTATTGACAGCAACCTGCTGTTCTTTAGAATAATTTTCTGTACTTTCAGCGGCAGTTCCTTGAACTGCCGGAGTTTTTTCTCCAGCAGATGCTGCTCTTTTTTCGACAGAAAACTGTATTTCCTGTACAGCGTGCGAAAATGCTCCCTGTCGGCCTGGGACATTTTCCTCCATTGGGCCATCTTTTCCTGTTCAGAAGATTGGATACCTGCTTTCCCCTGTGCGACAGACAATTTCGGTATGCCCAAAAAGACAACAAAAAAAAGAAATATGAACAGGAGAAATAAACCCTTTCTTTTGGGGATATCAGCAGGCAGCATAGTCACTACTGTTTCTCCAGAAGTTGCAGGAACAGATTTGATGTGGCCGTATCAAGGTAGACATCCAGATGCTCCAGGACATCCATCTTTTCCAGAAGCTCAAGGTGTTCTATCACCATACGATCAGAAACTGCCACATCATCCATCTGCGTTTTTTTTAAAAGAGGCCCGAACTGCCGTACAGCCAGAACAACTGCCACTGATACGGCAAATGCCACAGCCGGTTTATACCAGGTGACCCGAACATCTGTCTTCTCTTCCCGTACACGGGCCAGAACCGCCCTGTTAAAATCATCATCAAGATCGATCTGTTCCGTCTCATCCAGCAGTTTGAGTACCCTGTCCAGGTCTTTTTCATTGTCTGTCATGGCTTTTACTCAGCTCTCTTGAAGATACTCTCTCAATTCGTCTGCCAGTCTCTTTTTTGCCCTGCTCACCAGCATCTTTACCGCACCCTCGCTGCTCCCCATGATTTTCGCTGTTTCTGCGTGGGTCATTCCTTCCAGCCTGGAGAGAACAAGGGCCGTGCGCTGGTCAAAGGTAAGAGCCGCCAGAGCCTTCTTCAAGGCCTCCTGCAGATCGTTTGCCTCCGCAAACTCTTCCGGCCCCGGCTGCCCTTTTACCGGCAGGATTTCACCTGAACCATCTCCGGCATTATCAGTAAAGGAGATAAGCCCGGCCTGCCGGTTCCGGTCACGAACGGCATTGACAGCAATATTTCTGACAATACGATACAACCAGGTGGTAAAGCGGGCCTTTGGCCTGTATGATTTTCTGCCGCGGTACACCCGGAGAAACACTTCCTGGGCAAGGTCTTCCGCACCATCCGTTGTTCCGATAATCCTTGAAAGCGTGTTGATCACCGGGTTTCTATGCCGGGTAATCAGGCGGTCAAAGGCGCCAAGATCACCTTTTTTTACCCTGAGCATCAACCGCGCATCATCATCTATGTGTATCAGACCGCCGATAATTATTTCACCACGACCAAGTATGAAGTAGAATGACTCCGGAAAACAGTTTCAGGAACATTACAGTTGAATTTCTCCAGCAGGATACCAGGAGGCAGCCGGGGCCACAACAGGAATAATCCCACCACCGGGACTCCTCTTGCCGCAATCGGTTTTTCATTGCCTGTTGCGACCGTGCCTTCCTGCCCGACCATGCCGGTTCTTACTTCTGCCACCCCTGTGATTGCTGGAAGCCTTATAGATTTGTTTTGACTTCACTGGATGGTTTTTTACTTTTCTATAACCTTTTTCAGCCGCACGGGGGTGTTTTCGCAACTGCGTCTCGTGATTTTTCAAATTCTTTCGTACCTGGGGATGTTTATTAAGAAACTGCCTGTTGTTGTACGCGGCCTGTGCCACATCCGGGTGATTGTTCAGCCATTTCCGGTTCCCGTACAGATTCTTTGCAACCTCCGGATGACTATCCAGCCATTTCCGGTTTCCATACAGTTTCTTTGCAACCTCCGGATGACCGTTCAACCATTTTCTGTCAGAATAAATGGCCTTTGCCACCTTGGGATGATCTTCAAGATAACGGCTGTTCGCCGCCAGGGTTTCTGCAACTATCGGATGATTTTTCAACCATCTCTTATCCTGTACTGTAAGCCTGTCGCCTCTTTTTCTCCATTCGGCCTTTAATCTTTTTGCCTCCGCATCCCTGTAGTTTCTTGCCTCCGATCTGCTTAACGCCCCATCACCATCCTCATCAAAGGCCATGGCCCTGTCCCACCTGAAATCGGCCCCGTACTTCGCTTCAATGGCCGAGCGGTTGTTTATCCAGTCATCCTCGGTCAAAAGACCGTCATCCCCAGCCAGTCGGGTAAAAGCTCCGGCTCCATAGTAGGTTTCATTATAGGTATCAACGCCCGACTGTACATTTCCAGCACGCACCTGCTGGAAACACAGTACAGTAAGCAGACCCGCCATTATCAGTGTCATGAGAATCCGTTTCATATTACCCTCCATTTCTATTAAGATTGCAGACAAGATCTTTCTCTTTTCAATTTTTCCATACCTCTACCCTTTACAAACCCCGGAAAAGTAAAAAGGTAACGGATAAATATCCAGAACATGATCTCTACCGGTGACGTAGAGTCTCGCGGTTGCCAATTCAAGCAAAAAATGGTAGTTGAAACAGACGCCCTGATAAACCGGCATATGCCGGAAAAAACCGACAACACCATGGAGGACAACGTGCTTCTGCATCACAAATTCATAGACATTGCCAAGCAATTCAGCAGGAAGTCGGCAATCCATGATTTCGCCACCAAAAGGGAGCTCACCTACCAGAAGGCGCTTATCGCCTCCCTTCTGCTCTCGAGGATTTTTTCAAAACTGGACAAGGGGTTCACAGGCATCATGATCCCCACCTCCGCCGGTTGCATTCTCACCAAAATCGGCCTTCTCATGTCCGGCAGGATTCCGGTCATGATCAACTACTCCACCGGGGCCGAAAAAAACGCGAAATATGCCCAGCAGAAATGTGATTTCAGGACCATCATCACCTCAAAAGCCCTGCTGGAAAAAATAGAATGCCCCTATGTGGACGGCATGATCTATATCGAAGACATTATGGCGTCCGTCACTGCCAGTCAGAAACTGAAGGCCGCACTCATCGCCGCCCTGCCTGCATCCATGATTAAGAAAATGGTTCACGGGGGAAGTGAGAACGATACCGCCGTCATCCTCTTCACCAGCGGCTCGGAAAAAGATCCGAAAGCGGTGCAGCTGACCCATAAGAATATCCTGGCCAACATCAACGCGGTCACTCCCGTTTTCGACTTTCGCTCCGAGGATATCTTTCTCTGCATTCTCCCCTATTTCCACGTGTTCGGGCTTACCGTCACCATGTGGCTGCCCCTTTGCCATGGCATGAAGATGCTGGCCTACGCCAACCCGTTGGACTATAAAAAGATCTGCTCCATCATCCGGGATCACAAGGCAACCTTCCTGGTGGGAACTCCCAGTTTTTTCTGGGGCTATCTGCGCAAATCTGAAAAAGGGGATTTTGATTCCCTGCGCATCGTAATGGCCGGGGCAGACAAGTGCCCTGACTCCCTGCGGGATGGTTTTATGAGTAAACACGGCATCACCGTCTATGAAGGATATGGCGCCACCGAATGCTCCCCGGTTATCTCAGCCAACTGCCGGCACGCCAATCGACCCGGCAGTGTCGGACAACCGATTCCCGGAATATCAGTGCGCATAGAGAATTATGAAACAGGAGAAGAGGCAGCTCCCGGAGAGGATGGCCGTATCCTGGTCAAGGGCGACAGCGTAATGAAAGGATATTTCAACGATTTTGAGCAGACCTCTCTTCATATCAGAAACGGCTGGTATGATACAGGTGACATGGGCAATATCGACGAAGACGGCTATCTCTGGCACGTTGGCCGACTGAAGCGATTTGTCAAGATAGGTGGGGAAATGGTCTCTCTGGTGAAGATTGAAGATGTCCTGGAAAAACTGCTGCCGGAAGATGCCCACTGCTGCGTGGTGGAAATCCCCGATGCCATCAAAGGCGCAAAAATTGTTGCGGTGGTGACAACCGAACTGGAGGAGAAAAAGATCCTCAAACAGATGGCAAAACAGCTCCCGGCCATTGCCCTGCCCAAAATCTTCCTTGTCTGGGAAACCCTGCCCAAAATGGGCAGCGGCAAGATCGATTTCAGAAGCATCTCGGAAATGGCAAGGGAACAGCTTACCCGCAGTAAACTGGCGTAGGGATCAATGCCGAAATTTTTTCGTTCACCCCTTTTTGATATCAGCCAGTTCCTGCTGCTGATGGCAGCCATCTGCTGGTTTACCGTGCACAGTGTGGAAAACCTGGGTTACTCATGGCAGTGGTACAGGATTCCAAAATTCATCTTCACCATGACAGAAGAAGGATTCAGGGCGGGACCACTCCTGGAAGGGCTGAAATTCACCCTCTTCATCTCCGCTGTCAGCCTGATCTTTGCCATGCTCATCGGCCTTGTCACTGCATTACTGCGAATCTCCAATTCTCCCATTGCCCGCGGCGTGGCCACCTTCTACCTGGAAGTGAGCCGTAACACTCCTCTTCTTATCCAGATTTTTTTTATCTATTTCGTCCTTGGCCCGGTCCTCGGCCTGGGCAGGATTCCGGCGGCAATCCTGGCTCTCAGCCTCTTTGAAGGGGCCTACACCTCGGAGATTTTCCGCTCAGGTATCCTCTCTGTGGCCAAAGGTCAGCACGAGGCCGCCTCCGCCATCGGCCTGAAACCATACCACACCTACCGTTTTATCATCCTGCCCCAGGCCATCCACACCGTACTGCCCCCGCTCACCAGCCAGGCCATTTCCCTTATCAAAGATTCCGCGCTCGTCTCCACCATCGCCATCTATGACCTGACCATGCAGGCCCAGGCCCTTATCGCCGAAACCTACCTTACCTTTGAAATCTGGTTCACCGTGGCAGCCATGTACCTGGTAATCACTATCTCCCTTTCATTTCTTGTTTCAGTTCTGGAAAAAAAGCTCAGGTTACCGTAAATTAAATAAAAATATGTAGAGTCCAAAAATGAGATTTTTTGTTCGAGTTCAGGTAAGCGTAGACTCCGAGGAGCATAGGAAAATAAAAAAGCTGACCGAGAAAATCCTAAGAAACCGCAGGCTTCATCTTGCGGGATTGAAGTAAATACCTCCTTGTCGGGGGAGGCCGGGCATTACAGTTATTCTGTGCGAGGAAAAAAATCTGATATGTATCTTGCCACAAATCACCTCCCATCCACCAGTTACCAGCTCAGACATTCTGTTGCTGAAAAGGGGGCGGGATTCCGATCTGTCCTGGTCTTTGATCTCGGTCGGGACCCGTCCAGCCATTTCGATATCTTTGAAGAGCGGGCAGTACTCTTTCACGACGATCTTCTGGAGGCTGTGGAAAGGCACTGTCCGCACCAGTCGGAAAACCTGCTGGAGGAACTGCTTCGCCCCTTTTTCCCCCGTGAACTGCTTTTCAGAAACCGACCGTTTTACAACAGAAGATACCGGAAAACCAGTACCCCCTTGAGCGATGACGAGAGAATGGCCATCGAAGAACAGGTTCACGAATTTGACCGCCGTCGGCTCTACTTTATCCGTTATGGCGCAGTAGATCAGGCTAGGCTCTCCAGGCTGCATGAAAAATGCATCCGCCCCCTGCTCGGGCAGTCACGGGATGAACGGGAACAGTTTTTTGCCGCAGAGGAACAGGCTGTCAGCCCCGGTGAATACCTGCGCTACCTGCACGCCACCCTGCAGCTCCACCGTTTTTTTGACGAATCATTTGCTCCCTCTTTTCCCGAGGCCCTTGACCGGGCAACCCTCTGCGATCATTTTGTTGAACAGCTCTGCATCCTGAACGGAGATAAAACATTCTGGCAGCATAAGAGTGAAGCACCCATAGCAGACAGTCTCCACCCGCACCTGATTCGCTATCTTATCATGTTTTTTGATCATCAACCGCGGGTTCGCGGTTTCGGGGCTGATTTTGCCCGGCGGTTCATGGGAGATCATCGCCGGTTTCACTGGCCGAAGCGGACAAAGGAAAAACAACAGCAGGCAGAAGCACTGTTCGGCAGGTCTTTTGAGGAATTACGAAAACTGAATAAAAACGAGCTGTCCCGCCTGTTTCGCAGTAAAGCCAAAGAGCTGCACCCGGACCATGGAGGCGACCCTCAGCAGTTTATTGACCTTACCGACCTGTACAATGAACTGTCGGCCATTATCAAAACAGATGACCAATTATAAGCCAGGGATTTCCCCTTCATCGGAAATATCGACGTCAAATCATACAACTCCACCCGCCATAATAAATCAAAACCCAAGGCCTCCATCACTCTCCCAGAGGGTTCGAGCGGGGTGTATATCCGAAATTTTTCGTTTCATGTTGAAAATTGTTTTCCCTCATCCCCTCCCTGTCACGGGAGGTAGCGGAGCAGATCCACATTTCTCTCCAGGATAAAATCAGGCACCACCGATGATGCTGCCACATCGTCACGGCTGGCCTCTCCTGTAAGAACAAGGATGGAAAGAAAATTATTGTCCCGTCCCGTACGGATATCGGTATAGAGCCTGTCACCCATAATTGCCAGAGAATCAAGATCAAATGAAAATTTTGCCAGAAGCCCGTCTATCAGGGGTGCATGGGGTTTGCCGATAATAAGCGGCTTTACTCCGGTTGCATGGATGAGCGGCTGCATCAGGGCCCCGAGATCGATATCAAATCTGCCGTCTTTCATGGGACACAGGGTATCAGGGTGGGTGACGATGAACGGCACGCCGGAAACCAGTAACTGATAAGCCTGGTTGAGTTTATCATAGGTCAGGGTTCTGTCGAACCCCATGACCACACATTGGCCATCCGGGGTCAGTTCAAATCCGGCCTTCACAAAGGCCGCTTCCAGAGAAGGAGTTCCCAGCAGAAAAACACGTGAAAAATCAGTACATCGCCGCAGGTAATCCAGGGTGGCGTCCCCGGAGGAATAAATCTCATCCTCCCGAAGAGATATCCCCAGGGAGCGCAGCTTACTGAAATAGTCACTCCTGCCCTTAGAGGAATTATTGGTAAGATAGATTATTTGTATTCCCGCCCTGTCCAGGCCCTCCAGAAATTCCAATGTACAGTCAAAAAGCCGGTCCTCTTCATAGAGGGTCCCGTCAAGATCGAGAAGGATACATTTCACTCTTTTTAACCGCTCACAAAAAACATCTTTATTCAACATACACATTGATACATCCTTTTAAAATCAGGAAAAGTCGGACCGAAAATAATTACAGGGGAATATAGCGAAGTCGTGAAGCATAGCTGATCAACAAGGCCACGGAGCAGGCGACCACCGGGGTAAAAATCCAGGCAAGAAAAATGCGTTTGAGTACGCTGATATCCACGGTATTGACCCCTTTGACAATGCCGATGCCCATTACCCCGCCTATAACAGCCTGAGAGCTCGATACTGGTACTCCGACCAGGGTGTACAGATGAATGGTCATGGCCAGGGCCAGGGAGACCACCAAGGCGGAAAACGGCTCCAGGGTGACGATTTTCTTACCCACGGTCTCCATGACCGGACGGCTGAATGTCAGGATACCGAAAGCGATGGATATCCCGCCAATAATGGCCGCGGTCAGCACACTGATCATGCCGGCACCGACAAAGACCCCGGTCACGTTGGCAACATTGTTGGCCCCAAGGGCATAAGCACCGTAACTCGCGGAAAGAATTAAACCGAGCCGCAGAATATGGTCGCTGTTGAACAGCGTCATTGGAATACGGTTATAAAAAAAACCCATAATCCTGTAGAGCAGTACGGCGATGATTGCCGCACCCACCGGAGTACCCACCCAGCAGAGAACGACCTTGCCTAAACCGGAAAAATTGAGCTGATTATTGAGAATACCCATGCCGAGAATGGCTCCCACCACCGACTGAGATGTCGAAACCGGCAGGGCCATCACAGTCATGATGGTGACGGTAACGGCTGCGGCAATAGAAGTGATCACCGCCTGGTGAACTGAAAGTGTGGTCAGGCCTTTCAAAGTTTCAATCCCTGCCTGTCCGGAGATGACAGCACCGACAATAACGAAGAAAGAGGCCAGCAGAGCCGCGGGCCAGAAGCGCATCATCTTGGAGGAAACCGCAGTACCGATAATATTGGACGCGTCATTGGCTCCAAGGGACCAACCGAGAAAAACGCCACCGAGAAGAGATAACATTACACCCGCCGTTTCAAGGTAAGAATGTTAATAAGTTTGGAAACCCTGTCGGCCTGGTCGGTAATATCACCGATATTGACAATCAGTTCCTTGAACTGCAGTTTAAAAAACGGTTCCAGCTCCCCGGATTCAAAAATACCTGCAATGATCCGCCTTTCAATATGGTCGCAATGGCTCTCATTGCGGTCAATGGTACTCATCAGGGAGCGTCTGCCGCTCTTGTCTTTCAGGAACAGCTCAACCTGCTGAGCCAGCAGCTCACACGATTCAAGGCTGATGCGGATGATATCCTCCACGTCATTGACAAATTCACCCGGAATTTCCAGACGTTGGTAGCGGATCATGAACAGTGTTCTCTCCAAATGATTGGGGATCTTATCCAGGGAAATAAGAAGATTCATGATATCACTGCGAAAATCAGGGATAAGCGCCTTTCCGAACATCAGGTTATTGACCTTGTCCAGGATATCGTCAGCCATGGACTCGTACTTATGGGTCCGTTCCATGAGGAAATCAAATTCCTCACATCGGGGGCGGGCAATACAGCAGGCCAGGGCCTTGTCAAAATTCTCCAGAATCTGGCGAAATGTATCAAGATAGCTGTAAATCAGCTCCTCGACCCGCGTGTCCTTCTTAAAAAGAAAACTGAACATGGAAAAATGCCTTTATTGATAGTGAATCCTTTTCTCCACCACCGCAAACTGGAAGATGGTAATGATGGCAAGAATCAGCACCAGAACAACCGTGAGGGTTGCGGCGTAACTGGTATCCCAGAAGCTGAATGCATTTTCATAAATATAGTAGAGCAGCAGAGAACTGGCGTTATCCGGCCCCCCCTTTGTCATGATAACCAGGTGGTCCACCAGTTTGAAGGAATTGACAACGGCATTGACCGTGACAAACAGCGTGGTGGGCATAAGCAGCGGAAAGGTTACCCGTCTGAAATAATACCATCCTCCCGCGCCTTCAACAAGGCCTGCCTCACGTAATTCCGGAGAAAGCTGTTGCAGAGCCGCCAGGTAAAAAACCATGAAGAACCCGGATTCCTTCCAGATCACCATGACGATAAGACAGAAAAGTGCACTATCCGGATTACCAAGCCAGTTATGGCTCTCCCCCCGAACAGGGAAAAAACCTGGTCAAACAGGCCATATTCCGGAGTGTAGAAAAACAGCCAGATATTGGCAACAGCAATCATGGGAAGAACAGTTGGGGTAAAAAAGGACATGCGCACAAAAGATCGCCCCCTGATATTTCGGTTGACGAGAAGGGCCATGCCCAGGGCAATGCTTATACTGAACGGTACGGTGCACATGGAGTAGACAACATTATTCTTCAACACCTTCCAGAAAATGTCATCATCAAGAAGATAGCGGTAATTATCCAAACCGATAAACACCTCAGGCCGGGTTGCCGTTCCCATGGAAAAAAGACTGTGAAATATATTGGAAACAATAGGATAATGGGTAAAAAGGCTGATCATGAATACCGCCGGCAGGACCAGCAGCCAGCCGTTGATATGATTCCAGTACCTGCGCTGCACCGTTGTTTTCATGGACGTACTCCGGCGGTAATTCCAATCCGTCTGCCCGTCTGTGCATCAAACAGGTGAATATCCTCTTCCTTCCAGATAAGTCCCACTTTATCTCCTGGAAAAACCTCTGCCTTTCCTTTTACAGAAACAGTAATGGAATGATCCCCGGTACGACAGAGCAGCAGGCTGTCCGCTCCCAGATATTCAACAGTTTCGACTGTTCCCTGGATATTTGAATTTGCAGACAGCTCTATTTTTTCCGGCCTTACACCGATTAGAATCGGTTTTGTGTCCCCTGCGGGAAAAAGTGCGGTAGAAAATTCGGCAAAAATAGCAGCATCAGGCGTCAGTATATTCATGGGGGGATTGCCGATAAATCCTCCGGTAAAAGCGGTTGCCGGCAGATTGTAGAGATCTTCCGGGGTACCGTACTGCTCAATATGCCCGTCCTTCATGAGGATGATTTTATCGGCGATGGTCATAGCCTCCACCTGGTCATGGGTAACATAGACCATAGACATCTTCAGTCGTTGCTGGAGCAGACGGATCTCCTGGCGCATTTCCTGACGCAGTTTGGCATCAAGATTCGACAGGGGTTCGTCCATCAGACAGACTGGAACCTGGGCCACTATAGCCCTGCCCAGGGCAATTCTCTGCCGCTGTCCTCCGGAGAGTTGAGCCGGCCTGCGCTCAAGAAATCCGGAAAGACCAAGCAGGGAAACAGCCTCGTCAAGACGCTTCCTGCGCTCTTTTTTCGGCACCTTGCGGGCCTTGAGGCCAAAAAGGATATTCTCCGCCACATTCAGATGCGGAAAAAGGGCATAATTCTGAAAAACCATGGAGATATTGCGCTTCACCGGCGGCAGGTTGGAAACATCCCGCCCCTCGATTTCGATGGTTCCCGAGGTGGGCGTTTCAAGACCTGCGATAAGCCTCAGGGTTGTCGATTTTCCGCAACCGGAAGGTCCGAGAAGAACAAGCAGTTCACCTTTACCGCAGCTCAGGTTAATATCGCGCAGAGCTTCCGTATCTCCCCAGCTTTTACAAATATTTTTTAGAACAATTGTAGACATGTTTTTTACTCGTTCGTGTAACGTGGCAAACTCACCAGGTTACTTTATTCCCGAATGCATAAACGACTGAACAAACTGGCGCTGAAACAGAATAAATGCCACCAGCAGCGGAGCCATGGTCATAACTGTTGCCGCAGTGATGATTGACCAGTCAACACCCGATTCCGGTGCCCCGAAGATTGCCAGTCCCACGGTGAGGGGGCGGCTGTTGACCGAACTGGTGATAACCAGCGGCCATAAGAAATTATTCCAGTGATAACTCACCGATACAAGCCCGTAAGCGATATAGGTCGATTTTGCCAGAGGAACATAGACTTTCAGTAGTATACCCACCGACGAGACACCTTCCACCTGGGCTGCCTCCACCAGTTCATCAGGGATTGTCTTAAATGACTGGCGAAGAAGAAAAATACCGAAAGCACTGGCCATATAGGGCAGCCCAATGGCCGGAATGGTATCAAGGAGCCCAAGGGAACTGATGGTACGATAGTTTTCAACAAGAAGCACTTCCGGCATGATCATCAGCTGCAACAGAACCAGGGCAAAAATCACATTTTTTCCAAAAAAATCAAACCGGGCGAATCCATAAGCGGCAAGGGTGCAGAGTACAAACTGGGCCGCCAGGATCAGGGTCACAAGCACAAAAGTATTCAGTAGATAACGGGGGAAGGGTGCATATGACCAGGCCCTGGTGAAATTTTCCAGGGTCAGAGGGGCAGACAATTGAAAACTCGTTGAATATTCGGCAGGATGAAAAGCACTCCAGAAAGCAAAAACAACAGGAAGGAGCCACAGAGCCCCCAGCATCCAGGCACCAAAAGCTTCCACTCCTTTTGCCATGGCCGGCATCCCCTGTCTCATAATTTTCCCTCCTGCCCGGACCGGAAGGGAACAGCTCCCTTCCGGTCGGAAAAAACTAGCCCGTATTTCTTATGAACAGTGTGTTCATTTTAATCTGGTTTCTAAATCCTGCACTTCGGGAATAAAGAAAAAATATTTATACTGTATAAACAGATAATTATCATGTCGCAGTTCGGGCTGTACTGCTCACTATCCGAGTGAGATTGTTTTTTCTTTATTTCCTTGCCCTGCGGGATCCAGGTGGTTGTAGACATTCACAAACTGAGCCGGGCAAGTATCGTTGCCATATGAACTCAAAGTTCCCCGGATCTCGAATTAACGATGATGATCTCGTAAAAAGTCGTTCAACGTTCTCAGATGGACTCTGTAAAAACTTCGATATACAAGGCGTGGCGGTGTCGTGTAAGCGCAGGCGTACATATGGTACGTCGAGCATTACACGATCACCCCACAACGCAGTAGATCGGAGTTTTTGCGAGTCCATCAACGATATCTTCTCAGAATACGCTCTGCCTGTTTCTGGGCATCCTTCAATGCCTTCTCGGGTGATTTTGCATCGGTAAGGGCCGATTGAATCGCATCATTGAGTATTTTATAAACCCGGCCATTTTCATGGACAGACAGCTCGGCCGTTGCATATTTCAACTGGTCTCTTGCCACGGCTGCAGGTGGAAACGATTTGACATAGGCCTTCAATTCCGCGGTTTCATAAGCATCGGGACGGGTTCCCATGTAACCTGTACCTATGCTCCACTGTGCGGTACGTACCGGCTGAGTCATCCACTTGATGAACTTCAGGGCTGCCGCCCTCTCTTCCGGAGTCGTTTTCTTAAAGATATAAAAATTTCCACCGCCGGTGGGAGTTCCCCTTTCCTTTTTAGCGGGCAGCATGGCCACACCGAAATCAAACGTGGCGTTTTTCTTAACCGCAGTCAGGTTACCCGTTGAATGCCACATGATGGCCGTTTTCTGCTCCAGAAAATCAGTGCGCAGGGTTCCCCATTCAATTGTGCCTGATGGCATTATTGAATGGTCTTTACCGAGGCTTTTCCAGAACTCAAGCGCCTGAACCACACCGGGCTTGTCAAAATAGGTTTTGGTACCGTCGCCGTTCATCAGCACTTCACTGTTCTGCCTGGCAAGAGCACCAAACATCCAGTAGGGGTAGCCGGTGGAAGGAATTTCCAGGCCCCAGCGGGTAACCTTTCCCGCATTATTTTTCACAACCAGTTTTTTGCCCATGGCCACCAGTTCATCCCAGGTTGCCGGCGGTGCATCCGGATCAAGTCCCGCTTCTCTGAAAGCATCCTTATTGTAATACATGACGATGGTCGAACGCTGGAACGGTACAGACCAGGTCTTGCCACCGGTGCGGGCATTTTCCATCAGAGCCGGATAGAAGCTGTCCAACCACTTTTTTTCCTCCGGTGTGGAAATAAGGTCATCAAATGGTAGAATGGCGTCATTATCAATAAGAGTAAATATCTCGGTTGAGAGAATAACGGAAAGATGGGGAGGGTTACCACCCTTGAGCGCCGTCATCGCCTTTGTCATGGTATCTGAATAATTACCTGAATAAATGGCCTTGACGGTAATGCCAGGATTTTCAGCTTCAAAATCCTGGACAAGCTTATCCACCAGTTTCGTCAGCGCTCCGCCGACCGCAACCGGGTAAAACATCGTCAGTTCCGTCGCAACTGCCAGGGTTGACAGGGAAAGCAGAAACAGGCCCAGGAAAACCATTGCCACTGATCGAGTCTTCGACCTTACTTTGTTCATACTTCTCCTCCTTGTTCAATTAAGGTTTTAACATTGCACGCGAACACTACCCGACAGGACCGGCAGTGGACTCTCTGACTATCAGGGAGAGATCAAGCATTCTGTGAACAGGCTTCATACATCCTCCTATCCGTTGAAACAGGAGATCCGCCCCGAGTTTTCCAATGTCATATGCCGGCTGCCTGATTGTTGTCAACTCGGGAATGACATAGGACGCTATACGGATATCATCAAAACCGACGATGGACAGGTCCCGGGGCAGTTGCAGCCCCAGCTCCCTCGCACCCTTCATGGCCCCCAGGGCAAGAAAATCGTTTGAGCAGAAAAAAGCGGTTGGCGGATCTTTAAGAGAAAGCAGTTTTTTTACCGCGTCTCTTCCACCCGTCAGAGAATAGTCGGTCTGAATGAGAAGAGCTTTATCGTAGGAAATTTTATTATTTTTCAGGCACTGCCTGTACCCGTGCCAACGATGAAAGCTTCTGTCGGAAATGGAAAAGCGACCTGCAACCATACCGATACGTCTGTGTCCCAATTTCACCAGGTGCTCGGTTGCCCGGTAGCCACCCCGGAAATTGTCAACCCCGACCACGGTCATGGGGCCTTTTTTTACTGTGCTGTACAGCAGAACAAAGGGTATTTCCTCGTCCACCAGTGTTTTCAGGACGGCTCCCCTGGGGTTGGTGGTGGTAATAATAAGACCATCCACCTGTTTTTCCCTGAAGGTCTCAACCAGCTTCTCCTCCTGCTTATACTGATAATAGGTGTTTCCCAGCAGCACCTGGATATTGTTGCGATCCGCATAGTCCTGTACACCCCTGGTTGATTCAGCAAAAACAGGATTATTAATTGTCGGAATAATCAGACCGATGGTATTGGATTGCTTGGTGACAAAACCACGGGCCAGGGCATTGTATTTGTATTTGCACAGCTTCATGGCCTCCGTGACCTTGTCACGGGTCTCTTCCCGCACGGCCTCCGGGGAGTTTATTACCCTGGAAACGGTGGCCGTGGACACTCCAGCCAGTTTTGCAACATCGAGAATTGTACTCATGATATCCAATGTAAGTGTTTACATTTATATACCCGCAACAAAAAGAATCTGTCAATCTTTTTATTTCGACGGAGAAACACCTTTTATCTTTTTAATTTTTATCTATTTGAAATTTAACATTATTTTAACATTACTCATTAACAGCATACTTTTATCTCTTGAAATAAATCAGGGATTCATATTATAAACAGAAAATGTAAACACTTACATTCATAAGGAGCGCAAGACATGACAGGTCACCGGTTACTCCGTCTCACAGAAAAAGTACAACGTATTGAAAACTGTGGTCTTTTCGTTGATCTTATAAAAACTTCCAGGGGAACGATACGGGTAGGCAGCATGCCCGATGTATCAAAATACCTGGAACACTATGGATTCAGAGAAGAAACCGTAATAGTACCGGACTGGGAAGGTTCCATGTGTGGCGACAACCGCACGGGGGAAGAATTTGTTCTCTGGCGTTCCCAGCTCAAAACAGATATGGGCAAAAAATATGTGGGTTCTCCTGACAATCTGAAAAGAATGTACGGCAATCTGGAAAAAATATTTCCTTTTTTCTTTGATCCCGAACGGATTGGAATTGTCAGAAAAAGCTGGCTGGACAACTGGTTCAAAAAAGAACCGGCTGCCCCTCTGTACAGAAACAATTCCCTGGAAATTCACTGCGAGGGGGGAAACATCACGGTAAGGGACCAGGGACAGAACATTTACAGTAGAAAAGAATCGTTACCACCAGTGGATGTGAATGAAGCGGTGGAAGAAATACTTGCTACAGTGACAAGGGACAACCTCAGGAGGGATGACCTGGAAGTCACGGCAGTCGGCACCGGCAACGGCTTTACGGGAACGGTATCCAGTGCAGTGGTCCGTTTCGGAACTTCCGTTATCTGGATTGATCCCTGTGGATATCCAGCCTGGAATCTTGCAGAGCACGGTATTCACTGGGATGATATCACCCATATTCTCATTACCCATAACCACGAAGATCATATCCAGGGATTTTCTGCCTGCCTGAAAAAAGCAGAACATACCGGTATCCCGATACAGCTCATCACCGGGCGGGCCATTTTGAATATCCTCAGAAAACAGTTCAGCCCACTTTGTCCTCAATTTGACAGGCTGGTGCGTTTCATACCACTGTCTCCGGCGAATCATCCCCTGAAACTGGGGAAACTGCAACTTGACTGTCGCTGGAACCACCATTTTCTGCCCTACGGCACCCTGGGGTTGAAATTCTCCGGAGGTGGAAAGGTTTTTGGTTTTTCAGGAGACACCAAACTGGATGAAAAGATCAATCGCATTCTCGGCAGAAAAAAACTCCTTCCCCAATGGTTTGCGCGGTGCGACCTGCTGTTTCATGAGGTGGATTTTGACAGTCCGGGCAGCGTTCATACCCATTGGAAACAGGTGGAAAAACTGCAACAGGCCGTTGCTGCCCGAATTCTCTGCTATCATTCAGCTGTCCTGGATAACGGCCCTCTTCCCCAGGTAAAAGCGGGAAAAACATACAGACTGTAATATATTGCATCTGTTCCCAGCTGGAAAATACTCACTTCTGCCTTTCCACAGTCATCTTCCCATTGAAATCCACTCCACACCTGCTACAATGTTCCTTTATTTTACAAAAAGAGCACTGGCACGTCCCCGAATACGTATTATTTTAAAAAAACTCCCTTTCAACATATTCTATCAATGGAGATCACTATGAAAAGTCATCTGTCTCGGCTGTACATTACACTTTTTTCACTCCTGTTTTTCTCTCTTGCAACCCTTTCATACGGCGCGAATATTCAACAGGATATTGCAAAAAACAGCACCATAGAGAAAATCAAAAAAAGAGGTGTGCTGCGGGTTGGCATGGACGTTTTCCAACCCTGGGCCATGCGGGACAAGAACGGTAAATTCATCGGCTTTGAAATCGATGTGGCTACCCGTCTGGCAAGGGATATGGGGGTAAAGGTGCAGTTCGTCCCCACTGCCTGGTCTGGAATAATCCCTGCTCTTCTTACCGGGAAATTTGATGTTATCATAGGTGGAATGTCCATCACTCCCAAACGGGCCCTTTCGGTCAACTTCTCTATCCCCTATGATTATACCGGCATGTCAATCGTCGCAAACAAGGCCAAGGCTGCAGGTTTTAATTCCCTTGAAAGCTTTAACAGTCCAGATGTACAGATAGCTGTCAAACTCGGCACAACAGCTGTTGCAGCAGCCAGGAAGTTCGTACCAAAAGCAAAACTGCGTATGTTTGACACGGAACCTCAGGCGTACCAGGAACTCCGCAACGGTAATGTTCACGCTGTCATCGGTTCAGCCCCCAAACCAGCCCAGGAGGCAGCCGACTACAGTGATACGCTTTTTCTGCCACTTGATACCACCTTTACAAGGGAGCCCATCGGGTTTGCAGTGAGAAAAGGCGATCCTGACACTCTCGCCTATTTCAACAGCTGGATCACCGTGGTGGACATGGAAGGATGGCTGCAGGAGAGGCATGATTACTGGTTCATGACCAAGGACTGGGCCAATCTCATCAAATAATAATGCAGTGTCGTTTCCCGGCCTGGATCCATTTCGTTCATCCAGGTTCACAATGGAACCGGAAAATCCCGGGGTGATACAGTAATGCACTATAAATTAAAACGTATCACCCCCCTTGACTGCGTGGTTCTCCTCGCCCTTTTTCTTTTTGCAGGTTTTATCTGTTACAGGCTCTTTTACTCCCTGAACTACAGGTGGAACTGGTCAGTCATTCCCACCTACATGTTTCGCCTAAACGAAAACACAGGCAAATGGGAACCCAATATCCTGCTGGAGGGACTTTTTACGACCCTGCGACTCAGTTTCTGGGGGATGGTTCTGGCCATTCTGATCGGTTTTTTGTTCGGTTTGATGCGGGTTTCAACCAGGCTTTTTTTCCGCCTCGCCGGTCGAACGTATATTGAACTGATTCGAAACACCCCCCCGCTGGTACTGGTCTTTATTTTTTATTATTTCATCACCGATCAGATCCTGGTTTCCTTCGCCATTGACGAAAAAATACTGAGCAGTCCCGCCTGGCTGCAGAAGTTCATCTCGATTTTTTTCGCCGATCCCCCCTCTCTTAACCCCTTTCTTTCCGGTGTTCTTACCCTTGCTCTTTTCCAGGGTGCCTACATCGCGGAAATTGTCCGGGCAGGAATCCAATCCATCAAGCAGGAACAATGGGAATCCGCCTGGTCCCTGGGCCTCAATAAATGGCAGGTCATGCGCCTGATCATTCTGCCGGAGGCGATCCGTATCATGCTCCCGCCCCTGGGTAATGAATTTATCAATACCGTCAAATGGTCTTCAATTGTTTCCATCATCTCCATTCAGGAACTTACTTTCCAGGGACTGCAGGTCATGGCCTCTACCCATGCAACCATTGAACTGTGGATCACCATTTCAGTGATATACCTGCTTCTCTGCCTTACACTCTCTGTAATTGTCGCAAAAATAGAGAGACGACTCTCACGTTTTGATTCGTTTTTCCAGACAGGCGCGGCTGAAGGAAATTAATATGACAGCATCACAATCACCTTTTGGCATTGCCAATATCCGCCTTTTTATTGCCTTTCGGGTCTTTTTCAACTGCCGCTTCTATTATCCAGTATTCACCATTCTTTTTCTTGATTACGGCCTGACAATAGAACAGTTTGCCCTGCTGAACACCATCTGGGCAATAACCATCGTTCTGGCGGAAGTACCTTCCGGCGCCCTGGCCGACGTCTTCGGCAGAAAAACTCTGATCGTCATCACCTCTTTTCTAATGGTCATTGAAATGCTTGTCATAGCCATTCTACCCCTGGGAAATTCCACCCTTATATTCTGGGGATTTCTCATCAACAGGGTTCTGAGCGGTCTGGCAGAAGCCATGGCCAGCGGTGCAGATGAGGCCATCGCCTACGATTCCCTTGTTGTGGAAGGAGATGTGAAAGACTGGCCCAAAGTCCTCAGTGTACAGATGCGTCTGCGCTCAATTGCCACCATCATCACGGCCACCAGCGGCGCCCTGCTCTATGACCCGGCCATCGTCAACCGTATCCTCAACTGGGCCGGTTCATCTGCCTCGGTCAACCAGCAGATCACCATGCGTTTTCCCGTCTATCTGACCCTTGTTCTGGCGGTTCTTGCCTGTATCACAGCCCTTATGATGCAGGAAAACCAGAAGGATACAGAAAATAACAAAGAGAAATACTCCATGGTAAAGGCCCTGGAAATGACCTGGCAGGCAGGGAAATGGATCGGAAGGACACCTTTTGCCCTGGCAGTTATTCTCCTGGGAATGTGCTATGATCATGTCCTTCGCATGATAGTCACCATGACCAGTCAATATTTCAGGTTGATCAACCTGCCGGAGGCCAGTTTCGGTTTCATCAGCTCCGCCATGGCCCTGCTTGGTCTTGTTACACCGAAGGTGGCTGAATATATGGTGGGCAGGTTTTCGGCCACCCAGAATATGCTGTGGGTTGCAGCCGTAACCCTTACCGGCCTTTTCGGTCTCACAGGTTTTTTCCCCTATTTCGGTATCCTGCCCATGGCCTGTATCTTTATCGGCCTGATGCTGGTTTCCTTTTTTACAAGCCACTACCTGAACCAGGTCACTGAATCTTACCAGCGGGCCACTGTACTCAGCTTCAAGGGACTGGCCTTCAATCTTGCCTATGGACTGATCGGAGTTTTCTTCGCCATGCTGATCCAGTACCAGAGAAGAACATTTCATAACGCCCATCCCCTGTGGATTGCCGACAATATCAAAAACCTGGCCTTTAAAAATGCAATCAACTGGTTTCCCTGGTATACCATAGTCGTGCTCTCATTGATCATTTTTTACTGTGGATACAGGCTGAAGGGAAAAAAATAACCCGAGGTTGCCAATTGCCTGCTTTAGGTATAAATTGACAAAAAGATGTCCGACTGCAAACTTTTGATATACGGTGATTCCCCATGTTAAAACGATTTTCAATCTCCCTGGAGGAAAACCTTCTTGAAATTTTTGATGAACATATCCAGGCCCACAGCTACAATAATCGTTCAGAAGCGATCAGGGACTTGATCCGCAAAGCCTTTGTGAAAAAGGAATGGCAGGCCGACAAACAGGTTATGGGAGTTATCAGTCTGGTTTATGATCACCACCGGCCGAATCTGCAGGAAAAAATCACGGTAGTCCAGCATGACTACCACCACCATATCGTTTCAACGACCCATGTCCACATGGATCATGATAACTGCCTCGAAGTCATTGTAGTGAAGGGCAGGGCCAAGGATGTACAGGATCTGGCAAATAAGCTTATTGCCCTTAAAGGAGTCAGGGACGGTCACCTTGCCATGAGCAGCACCGGCAAATCTCTCCATTAGATTTTTCTGCCCCACCCTCCACCCTCAGGTTGTGAAATCATTTGACCTTTGCTTTCACAACATCCATAATTAACAAAGTATTACCTGAAACCATTGCAGGAACAGTACTGGTTCCTGCAATACCACTTCATTTCCTCCTGGAAAGACAGTTTTGAGCGATGAAAACGGGAAAAAACTGCTTCAGCAAATTGAAGGTCTGAAAGAGACCCTGAAACAGGTGGGTTATCAGAATGAGATGATGCTTCGATGGGTCAACGGTGCCGTTATTTCCGTTGACCGGGAAGGCCTGATCATCCATGCAAACACGGTTGCTCTGGAAACACTCAGGTGGAGTGCCGAAGATTTTTCAGGACGTCAGATCCATGAAACCATACATCACAGCCAGGATGATGGTAGTGAATATCCCTGGGATTTCTGCCCTCTTTTCGCAGCCATAGAAGATGGTTCATCCCACCATGTGGACGGCGATGTCTTCTGGAATAAAGACGGGAGCAGTTTTTCAGCAGATTATATTGTCTGTCCTACGAGAAATGACAGGAATGAGATTGTTGGAGCCATCCTCACTTTCCGTAATATTACGGAACAGAGGATGAAGGAGGGAAAACGTATTCACAGTATGAAGTTGGAATCCATTGGTGAACTGTCAGCAGGCATTGCCCATGAAATCAACACTCCCATTCAGTTTATTGGAAACAATGTTTCCTTTCTGAAAGAAAGTTTTGAAGACATGTTACAGCTCCTGGAAAAATATCGAAAACTGGCTGAAATGGCAGAAAATGAACACCGCTTCCATGGTCTCATGGAAGAAATCGCCGATCTGGAAGACATGGCAGATATTGAATATCTCCAGGAAGAAGCGCCCAAAGCTTTTGAACAGACCCTTGATGGCGTGAACAGAGTGACACAACTTGTACAGGGGTTGAAAGGATTTGCCCACGCCGGCTCCAATGCCACCAAACAGGATGCTGATCTCAATAAGATCGTTTTGGATACTCTTATTGTCTGCAAAAACGCGTACAAGTATGTTGCCGAACTGGAGACGAAACTGGAGCAACTTCCTCCTGTTCCGGTTTACCCCGGAGATATTGCCCAGGTGCTGGTCAATATCATCGTCAATGCAGCCCATGCCATTGACGACAAAAGGAAAGAGAACGATGAGCTGGGCAAAATCACCATTGAAAGCTTTCAGAAAAACGGTATGATTATAATCAGTATCACAGATACTGGTGGCGGTATTCCGGAAAATATCCAGGGTCGCATTTTTGATCCGTTCTTTTCCACCAAGGAAGTCGGGCGAGGTTCAGGTCAGGGTCTGGCAATCTCAAGAACAATCATTAACGGAAAACACAATGGCGAGCTTGACTTCATCTCAGAGAGAGGCCGGGGAACAACGTTCTTTATTAAATTACCCCTGGCATGAGTGCTCCTGCCGCAAACTTGCAATATCCACTTCCCACCTGTTCAGCTTCATGGGTTCATAATGACTGCTTCATACAAGCAGAAAATGACTGAAACCCTCCCTCCGGTTTCCATCCATGGTGGCCACAGCGGTCAGTTTTGCAGCCACGCTTCCGACTCCCTGGAAGATATAATCCGACGCTATATTGAACTGCAATTCCCCTGGGTGGGTATTACTGAACACTGTCCCCCGGCAACGATAAACTGATATACCCGGAAGAAAAACAGGAAGGACTGACATCGGAAAAACTTCTGCTACGATTTAAAGAGTATATAAAAGAATGCAGGCGGCTGCAAAAAAAATACAGCCGGGAAATCCGGATTTTCGTGGGTATGGAAATCGAAACCTGCACCGGATATGAAAAATTTGTCCCCTGGCTGATCAACAAAGTACAACCCGATTACATTGTCGGTTCAGTTCATTTTGTTGAAGATGTCGGTTTTGATTATTCAAAGAATGAATATATCAAGGCAATTGAGAAAACGGGAAACCCGGATGCACTGTACTGCCGCTATTTTGATCTGCAGTTTGAAATGATCTCCCTGCTGAAACCAGCTGTTGTTGGACATTTTGATCTCATCCGGCTTTTCGACGATAACTACAGGAAAAGGCTCAGTAAGCCGGCGATACAAAAGAGAATTCGGCGCAATCTTCAATTGATAAAAAAACTTGGCCTGATATTGGATCTTAATCTACGCAGCCTGGCAAAAGGTGCCTGTGAACCATATCCCTCCACAGCCATTCTGGATGCGGCCTGCAGACTCAAAATCCCTGTTATTCCCGGAGATGATTCCCACAGTATCCGTTCTGTCGGTAATTTTATGGAAACAGGTATACAGATCCTTGCGGAAAAAAGATTACCTGCACAATGGCAGAAACCGGAAGTACTTCATTTTTCCTGAAAATATTGTTTCATTTTCCCGAAAAAACCGTAACTATGTAATCGACCGTGAAAATAACACCCAGATACCTTTCCATCAATAGTAAAATCATATGACAACTATCAAAGAATATTTGAACCTTTTTGCTGCTGCGGGTCACTCATGAACAGAAAGAAAGTACAGGATCCATTCTTGATTCTCCTGAAAAAGACTGCCAAAAAGGATCGAGATGCGTTCCAGGCCCTGTACGAAGGAACAAACAGGCAGATACTGGTCTATCTTTACAGGTTTGTTCAGGACCAAAACAGTGTTGAGGATATCCTGGTGGAAGTTTACACGGAAGTATGGAAAAACAGCGCCAGGTTCAGGCAGCAGTCGAAAGTACTGACCTGGATGATTGGAATAGCTCGAAATCTGGCACTGAAAGAATCAAGAAAACAAAAATACCATGACGATATAGACACGCATCTGGAAATTGCAGGTAAAGAAGTAGATTTTGACAACACAAACCGTAAAGAAATTCTCACCAGGGCGCTCAACTGCCTCTCCCCAAACACAGGGAGGTCCTTGATCTTGCCTTTTACCAGGAACTTCCCTATTTGGAAATAGCGCAATTGTTGTCTATTCCGGAAAGTACAGTCAAGAGCAGAATTTTTTACGCGAAAGCAGACTTAAAAAAAATATTTGAAAAAATGGGCGTAACCCGAGACGTCATCTGAAAGGAGCACAATCGGACAACACCGGTTGGCATGAAAGAAATATGCAGAACAGACAACACAGACCCGAAACAGAAAAAAACAGAGATGTCTTTGATGATGACACCATGCGGCGCATTCTCAAAGAAACAGCAGAAGACGTGACACCTGCAGGTCCCGCTGTTTTTTCAAGGATAAGCAAATCAGTCGGACTTCCTGAAAAAACTGAGAAAAATCGTTGGTCATTTATGGACCGGTTACGCGATTTTTTCGTCCAACCCCAATTAGCCTGGGGTTTTGCGGCCATGCAGACAATTGTTCTTTGTCTCTTTCTGGTCTACTCACCTCAAAAACAGCAAACCTATGAGGTATTGTCTGCAAACCGAATTGAGACAGCTTCCTCCGGACCTTCTTTTCACGTAATATTCAACGACAGCGCCCGGATGGTTGAAATTGAATCCCTTTTACAGCAGACAGGAGCTATGATAATCAATGGTCCCGGAAAACGAGGCATCTACACCATGAGATTGAAAAAGAAACAGACAGACAAGATTGAAACCCGCCTGAAAATATTGAAACAGTCTCCACTGGTCAGTTTTATTGAACAAGCTTATTGAAAGCACACCTGCCGGAAAATGAGAATTTTCGTTCGAATCCAGGCGAGCAAAAACTCTCGACTGTTTCTCTTTTGAACTGAAAATCTCATACAATCAGCCTTCAGACCGGGAAAGTGTTATGAGAAGCACTATACGACTTTCATATTGTACCTTTTTGCTTCTGGTCTGTCTTATCCTGTCTGCATCACCCGTTTTTGCAGTTACATCCACAGCCTTTTCATTCAATCAAACCATGGAAAAACCTGGGCATCTCTCAATGATGCGGACGGCATTCCATAAAAAAAAATCTACCCCTGAAAAAAACAATAATGCTCCCGGTCGTGTTCTGATATTGCTTACTGCAGGAAATGAAAAGAAAAACAGCACCATCCTGAACAGAATCATCCTCAGGTATAATCTCATCCTCACCTCCAGGAAAAAATTGTCGCGACTGAACCATGAACTGGTTATCCTCACAACCACCAGTAATGTAAAAGAAATCTGCCGCAAAATACAAAAGGAAAATCAAAACATCAGAGTCCAGCCGGACTACTATTATTCAACACTTGGAGATAAAGAAGAAAAAAAACCCGCAAACCTTTTCAGGATGCGGGTTTAAAAGACTTTAGCGGAAGTCTTTGGATTACTACATGGTGCCGAAGGCCGGAGTCGAACCGGCACGGGTTGCCCCACACGCCCTCAAGCGTGCGCGTCTACCAATTCCACCACTTCGGCACACATAATTTTATTGCTTTGCTGCCTCCCTTCGGCTTGTTCCTTCACTGCCGGAACTTCCATCACCTTATCTTCGCCTGCAAGGGGCTTTGCCACCTGAACCGGTTTTTCTACGGTCACTGCACTCATCACAGATGAATTACCGGACTGAGATGAAATATACGCTAAAGTAACAGAAGTCAACATAAAAATTATCGCCGCTGCTGTTGTAATCTTATTCAGTAGAGGCAGAGGACCTTCTGTTCCAAAAAGAGATTGACTGGATCCACCAAATGTAGCACCAATATCCGCACCCTTACCATGCTGCAGCAGCACAATCCCAACCAGGAAGATACAGACAACAACGTGTACAATTGTAAGTAGAGTATCCATACACCCCGTAAACGAAAAATTTAAGATTCAAAATTAATTATTCTTCCGAATGACTCAGCATCCAGAGCAGCACCACCAACAAGGGCCCCGTCTATATCGGGCTGGGCCATCAATTCATCAACGTTCGTGGGTTTGACCGAGCCACCATACAATATTCTTGTTTGCTCGGCAATATTTTTTTCATATATTTCCGCAATAAGTTTACGAAGAAAGAGATGAACCTCCTGCGCCTGCTCTTTTGAGGCAGTCTTGCCTGTACCTATGGCCCAGACCGGTTCATAGGCAATTACAACATTTATCATATCCGAGCTGCTCACCCCTTCAAGTCCCCGACGAAGCTGAGCTTCCAGGACTGCATTGGTTTCTCCTCCTTCACGCTGCTCAAGTGTTTCACCAATACAGAGAATGGTCAATAAATCAAAACGAAGTGCTCCTTTTACTCTTTGATTCACCAGGTTATCAGTTTCCATGAAAATCTGACGACGCTCGGAATGACCGACAATCGCACCACTTCCACCGGCATCTTTTACCATTACAGGAGAAATTTCTCCGGTAAACGCGCCTTTTTCTTCCCAGCAGATATTCTGAGAACTGATTATGACAGAGCTCTTTTCAAGAACACGGGCAACCTCAGCCATCATTGTATATGGCGGAGCTAGAAGTACCTCCCGATCAGTCAGACCCACGCAGCTTTCAGCCACCCTGGCCGCCAGCCCGCATCCCTCTGCCGAGGTCATATGCATCTTCCAGTTTCCTGCAATCAGTGGTTTCCTCATCATTCTTCTCCTCTTCTTTCCTGCGGCATATTTTCAAAAAGCTGTACCAGCCTCATGTTTTCAAAACCTCGACTCCGGGGAGTGTCTTTCCTTCCATAAGCCGGAGAAAGGCTCCTCCCCCGTTGACATATAAGAAATATTTTCCGTCTCCCCAGCCTTCTTTACTGCCGCATTGGAATCTCCCCCACCGGTTATGGAAAGGGCATGGGATTCTGCAACAGCCTGGCAGAGAGCCATGGTCCCGCGCGAAAACGCGTCAATCTCAAAGGCACCCATGGGACCATTCCACACAATTGTCCTTGCGTCATCCAATGCCTCTTTAAAAAGAAGAGTCGAAGCAGGCCCTATATCCAGTGCCAGCCAGTCTGCGGGAATATCTCTATACGTTACATTTTTCACAACCGCATCAGCGGCAAACCTGTCAGCCACAACAAAATCGACCGGAAAATAGAGTTTCACCCCTTTCTGTTCAGCTGTTTCAATCAACTGTCTGGCTGTATCCAGGAGATCCTCCTCCACAAGAGACGCTCCCATATCAACTCCCATACTCTTTAAAAAGGTATTGGCCATAGCCCCGCCGATTATCATCCGGTCCACCCTGTCCAGAAGATTTTCAAGCGCTCCGAGTTTCGAAGAGACCTTGGCTCCACCGACCAGAGCCACAAGCGGATGAATCGGTTTATCCATTGCCTTATGAAAATAGTCCATTTCCGTCTGCAGCAAAAATCCTGCACCTCTCTCATTTACAAACCCGGCCACCCCGACAACGGATGCATGGGCCCGATGGGAAACGGCGAAAGCATCATTGACATAAACATCGGCCAGATGTGAAAGTTGCTCCGCAAACCGGTTGTCTCCGGCAGTTTCCCCCTTATGGAATCGAAGATTTTCAAGGAGGAGAATTTCTCCTTCTTTCAGGGACCCTGCAATCTCCTCCGTCTCTTCACCAATACAGTCAGGGGCAAGAACAACGTTGCGTCCGGTCAACTCCCTCAAATGCTCTGCTACAGGTGCGAGACTCAAGGCTTCAACCCGTTTTCCTTTCGGACGGCCAAGATGGGAACAGAGGATGAGCCTACCATCTCTTTCAAGGATATAATTTATGGTTGGCAACGCCATGCGCATGCGGATATCATCAGTAATTTCAAAACGGTCATTCATGGGTACATTAAAATCAACCCGCACCAGAACCCTTTTTCCTGCCAGCTCCAAGTCCTTGATCGTTTTCATACGACAACTCCCATTGCACTCCCCGAAAGGGCTGTATTTAAAGAATATTCTTTTTCAAGACCAAGGCATCTTCAGATAGTCGACTGTAATAATTTTTCCGCCTGCCCACCTGAACATAACCCGATTTTTCATATAATCCACGACCGGGAATGTTTTTTTCGGCTACTTCAAGAAATACTGTAGACACATTTCTACAGGCACATTGGTGTTCGAATTCCTGCAGAAGCTGAAATGCAACTCCCTGTTTTCTTTCCAGGCTGGAAACTGCAATTCTGTACAATTCCGCTTCATCCGCCACCTGAATACCACAACACCAGCCGGACAAAGCCGGCATTTTTTCCGCGACCAGTTGGATACCGGTATGACTTCCTAACTCCCGGGCCACCATTTCCAGGGACCAGCCAAAGGGACAATCATCTTCAATTGCAATGATTTTTTCAAGGTCTGCCGGTAAAGCAGCACGGATAATCACAGGTTACAGCATTTCTCCCGCGACCTTCACCACCAGGTCACCAAGCATATTAGTGTAACTGCCAAGTTCGTTATCATACCAGCCATAAACAACGGCCTGAGTGACAGGAACGTTTAAAATGGGATCGGCTCCCGGAGCAAGGCATCCCTTGATCTGAGAAAGGTTCACCTGTATTGCCGCCGTCCGGGTATGGGTTTCAGAACCTTCTATTATAGCGGCAGCTGCCGGAGCACCCAAGATATCCGAGGAAACATTGTGTTTTTCGGTAAACATCAGATAGGAATTATTCTGGGAAAATTCCCGATAAATAGAGTTAATGTCTCCTCTTTTTACGGGACTGTCCAAATCATCCTGAAGGTTTAAAACAAGGACTATCAGGGAGCCGGTGGACGTGGGAATCCTGACTGACTCCGCCATGAAACCGATGGAACCCATTTCCGGAATAACCAGAGCAAGAGCCTTGGCAGCTCCAGTGGTTGTAAGGATAATATTGTTCAGTATGGAACGATTCTTTCTGAGATCAACTGCACCCGCCTTGGGCAGTCTGTCAAGCACCTGCTGACTGCCTGTTGCCGCATGGACCGTCACCATGGACGCACTGAGTATCTTATCAGCACCAACCCTTTCCATGATCGGTTTAATCATATAAGAGAGGCAGGTAGTTGTACAGGAAGCGGCCGAAATGAGAGAGTGCTGCCCAGAATCATACATTTCGTCATTAATCCCCATTACAGTAGTAATGGCATCTTCCGGCATTTCCAACCCTTTTGATTTAATCTTAAAAGGTGCGGAAAGAACAACTTTCTCAGCACCGGCTTGCATATGACCACGCAGGGCACCTCGCTCAACATCCGGATCTGCTGTCGGATCTGTAAAAACTCCAGTCGTATCTACGACCAAACTGACGCCATTCTCCTGCCAGGAAATATCTTTCGGATTTCTCGAAGAACGCAGAATAGTAACGGGAATACCATCAATGACCATGGTTCCCTTCTCCTCATTCAGCTCTTCAATAACCCGGGGGCATTTATGTCCGTAAAGATAGGTCCCTAACCGTCCGTAAGTAGAGTCTCTTTCCAGCATCGATGCCAGGTCATCCAACCTGCATCCGACCTCGCGGCCAATATTGACAACAATTCCCGAGAAATGTTTTCTCGCGACATGATGCCAGAGGGAAAGTTTTCCTATTCGTCCCAGACCATTGATACCTAATTTCATAGCAATGCTTCTCCTTTCCTTGTAGAATGGCATGCTTCATCGACTGTTGAACCCAGCTTTATAACAGATCGACACAGTTTTCATGTTTTACTACGGAGACAAAGATTTACACTCCCGGCTTCAACCGGTACCAGGAGATTTATCACAGCAGAAACCATGCCATGACTCATCCTCCCGGTAACAAACTATGTAGCACTTACTCCATTGAACCGCAATACAAAGATTGCGAAAACAACTTCTTTTCCCATGCAATTTGATGCCCCCCTCCTCCCGGCGACACTCATCAGAAGATACAAACGTTTTCTGGCAGATGTACGCCTGGAAAATGGCGAGACCCTTACAGTCCACTGCCCCAACACAGGTACCATGCTTTCCTGTTCCACGCCGGGCAGCCCGGTACGCCTATCCATATCGGACAACCCGAAAAGAAAATATCCCCACACCCTTGAAATGGTCCGGGACAATGGGACCTGGGTCGGAGTCAACACCTCCCGCACCAATAAACTCGTTATCGAAGCAATACAACGGGGACTCGTCCCGGAACTCTCTCCCTTTGATGCCATCAGAGCAGAAGTTAAAACCTCGGCCGGCAGCCGCCTTGACCTCATGGTCAGCAGAGGTGAAAAAAGAACTTATGTGGAAATAAAAAACTGCTCTCTGGCTGAAAATGGTTGTGCCATGTTTCCCGATGCGAAAACAGTGAGGGGCACAAAGCATCTGAATGAATTGATCAGACTGAAAAATGAGGGTCACCAGACCTGTATATTTTTTCTTGTGCAGAGAATGGATGCCGACAGATTTTCTCCCGCATCACATATTGATCCGGTTTACGGGGAAACATTAATGAAGGCAAACCGGGAAGGTGTACAGATTCTTGTCTACCAGGCAGAAGTAACGCCCGAAGAAATTACCGTCGTACGAAACCTCCCCCATGACGTTGCCTGAAAACTTTTTATTTTGACCCGGGCCTGTGACGATAATCAGTAGAATCATCACCAAACGATCATGGAGCCGAGAGTTCCCTGTGAGTGACTTTTCCACCGAGCAGAGTAAGAACTGCCCTGCCCTGAAGCTTCCAGCCGGAAAAAGGGGAATTGGCACTTTTGGAAAAGCTCTTTTGCGCATCAAACACAAATTTTTTATCCGGATCAATCACAGTTATGTCAGCCGGAGATCCGACCGCCAGGCTTCCGCCGGAAACTGCAAGAATCCGGGCCGGACTGGTACTCATCAGTTCAACAAGACGCAAAGGGGATATCACCTCTTCCCTGACCAGGGAAAGTCCCAGGGACAGTGCCGTTTCAAGACCGACAATACCGTTGGCCGCATAATTGAACTCCACATCCTTTTCCAGCACTGAGTGGGGCGCATGGTCAGTGGCAATGGCATCCAGGGTACCATCCGTCAGTGCATGGCGAACCGCCTCCAGATCCTTTTGTGAACGAAGGGGCGGGTTCATCTTGGCATGTGTATCATAGCCAGTCACAGCCTCTTCGGTCAGCATGAAATAATGCGGAGCACTTTCCGCTGTAACCCCGACCCCCCTTGCCTTGCCCTGCCGAATAAGCTCAATCGACTCAGCCGTAGAAACATGGGAGATATGCACCCGTGCCCCGGTAAGTTCAGCCAGGACGATATCCCGGTAAACCATGATACTTTCAGCGGCATTGGGGATACCCTGCAGCCCCAGCCTGGTAGCTGTCTCCCCTTCATTCATACACCCACCACGCGACAGGGAACTTTCTTCGGCGTGAGACATGATCAATGAGCCATGGGAGAGGCTGTACTCCATGGCCCTTCTCATCAACTGACTGTCATGCACAGGAAGACCGTCGTCCGTAAAGGCAACCGCCCCCGCCGCCTTCATCTCTCCGTATTCGGCAAGTTTATCACCCCTGCTGCCCTGGCTGATCGCACCAACCGGATAGACATGGGCAAACCCGGCTTTCTGCGCTTCTTCGCAGATGTAACGTGTAACCGAACCGTTGTCATTTACAGGGTTGGTATTGGGCATGCAGGCAACACCTGTAAATCCGCCAGCGGCAGCAGCCCGGCAGCCGCTTTCAATAGTTTCCTTGTACTCCTCCCCCGGATCCCGTAGATGAACATGCATATCAATCAGACCGGGTACGACCCAGCAGCCGGAAACATCAACAATTTCGGCAGACTCAGGCATCCCTTTTCCAGGATTGACGATAATTCCATCCCGAATCCAGATATCCTTTACTGCATCCAGTGAAGCTCCGGGATCAAGAACACGACCATTTCGCAAAATAAGTATTTCTTTCATTGTGCCCCTCCCTGCTCACTCCGGCTGCCACCAATAACCAGATATAAAAGTGCCATTCGAACAGCAACGCCATTGCTCACCTGATCGAGAATGACTGATCTTTTGCCATCGACAACATCCGGATTCATCTCAACACCGCGATTGACCGGACCAGGATGCATAACTATTGCGTCAGGACGGGCCGCCTGCAGTACCTGATTATTGATACCATAAAACCGGGCGTATTCACGAAGGGACGGGATGAGAGAGTCATTTTGCCGCTCATGTTGAATACGCAGGGCCATCACCACATCGGCATCCTCCACAGCTTCCCTGACTGATTCACAGACTGTCGCGCCCATTTTTTCAATATGGGGTGGCATAAATGTCCTGGGTCCCGCAATATGAACATGCCCACCCATTCTGGTAAAACCGATTATATCAGACATGGCGACACGACTGTGACTGATATCCCCAATTATGGCAATCTTCAGTCCCTCGATCTGCCCCTTGTGCTCCAGGACAGTCATCATGTCGAGTAATCCCTGGCTGGGATGTTCGTGGGTTCCATCACCTGCATTGAGCACCGATGCATTAATATGTTTTGCCAGTAACTGTGGGGCTCCGGAGCTGGAGTGGCGGATAATAATGGCATCAGGACTCATGGCTTCAAGGTTTTTCGCAGTATCTGTCAGGGTTTCCCCTTTAGTGGCCGAACTTGTTGATGCGGAAATATTAAAGGTGTCGGCACTCATCCGCTTTGCGGCAATTTCGAATGAAAGGCGAGTCCTTGTTGATGGCTCAAAAAAAAGATTAATGACTGTTTTGCCGCGAAGGGTAGGAACTTTTTTAATCGGCCTGTCGGCAATTTCCTTAAAGGAACGAGCAGTGGCAAGAATATGGTTTATATCCTGTACGGAAAACTGTTCTATACCAAAAATGTGTGAATGCTGAAAATTCTCATCCGGATTCAAATCGCTCACCATCCTGAGTATTTTGTATTGCCCGGACTTAAGGTTGATCTCAATAAATCCGGGGTCTCTGAAAGCAGAATCAGTGTAACACCTTGAATTCTCTGCCAATTTCAGGAACAAGATTTCAGGTCACATTGAATAATGTGCCGCGCAACTGATCATAAGGCTTTTAACCGCCTGGTTTCAATATATTATCTCAATCCTGTAATTGACAATCTTGCCGAAGATACGAGGCATCGAAGTGCAGGATTGTGAGGTATTAAAAAACACAAAGCAGTCACGGACTCAGCTTTTATTTAATCTATGAGATTGGCAATCCGGCCCCAGCGTATTGAGGCAAAACGATCAAAGGAGAACAACGGTTCTTTTATATCCCAGGACCAGTAAAGTATAAACGCCTTGCCGAGCACATCTTTCTGATCAACAAATCCCCAGAACCTGCTGTCATAACTGTTGTCCCTGTTGTCTCCCATAACAAAAATACGATCTTCAGGAACAAGGATCGGCCCGAAATTATCCCTTGGACTCACCTTTTTATCAAGTATTGCCGATGACGATATATGGGCATGGGGGTCATCTATGGGTTCACCATTTACAAAAACCTGTTTGTTTTTTATTTCTACGGTATCTCCCGGAGTACCAATTACTCTTTTTATATAGTCCACAGAACGATCTTTCGGGAACCGGAATACAACAACATCACCCCGGGAAATCTTTTTAAAAGGAACAATCATTTTCCCGGAAAATGGTACTTTTATACCATATATAAATTTGTTCACCAAAAGATGATCACCTATCTGCAACGTCGGCAACATGGAACCGGATGGTATCTTAAAGGCCTGAACAACAAAAGTTCTGATAAATAAGGCAAGCAGTACTGCAATAACTATTGCCTCAAAATATTCTCTGAAAACAGATTTACTACTGTTTTTTCCAGACAAGCTCCTACCCCTCATACATTTAAATTACAATTTTGTTCTGTCCTCCCGATTTCAGGGTGCCGGACAGAAAGTTTGTTTTGTTCCCCTGATGGAACCTTTCAGTATCTCCAAACTCACGACAATCACAGGCAGATAATGAACACGCCAAAACTACCTGAAAAAGACTACAATTACAAGAAAGTTTACATATCACCCGTCACTCATGGTTTTTTCCGGAAAACCAAACACTCTCACACAATATGAAGAGCTGCATCTGTCTGATACAACAACATGTAGTATCAATTCAATCCTGACAAGGATACTAACAAGTTTAACACCTTGTAAAATAAGCAAATTATCTGGATATGAATTCTTGTTTTTCTTGACAAAGCATTTATTTTGTGCACTAATATATTAAATATATGCGAAAAATCAGCATTTTGCGATTCTTTGCACCATCGCAATTCAGCAGTTGGATAATTATCAATTCTAACATTTACCACTAAAAATGCCGTTCTTTTCCAAAAATGACCTGATTGTCGGGGTTGATATTGGCTCCCATGCGATCAAGGTTTGCCAGTTTAAACGATCAGGCAAAGGTTACTCCATTCTGGCCCTGGGCAGCGTTGTTCTACCTGAGGGTGCCGTGGATGACGGAACACTCAATGAGCCGGAAATCGTTGGAGAGGCTATTGCAAACCTGTTTAAGAACCTGAAGATAAAAAACAGAAAAGTTGGTTTTTCCATCTCCGGATATTCGGTAATCGTAAAAAAGGTCAACCTTGCTGTCATGGAGGAGTCTGAACTGGAAGAACATATAATGGAGGAAGCGGAACAGTATATTCCTTTCGACATTGAAGATGTATACCTGGATTTCCAGGATCTGAAAACCAATACTGGTGATAACGACAGAACGGATGTGATGCTGGTCGCAGCCAAGAAAGAAATCGTCGATGATTATCTTGAAATGCTGCAGGGACTCAAGCTGAAACCGGTTATTGTTGATGTTGACGGTTTTGCTCTGGAAAATACTTACGAATTCAATTACCAGTCCAGTGAAAACATTGCTCTTGTAGACATAGGGGCATCCAAAATGAACATAAACATTCTGTCAAATGGGATATCAGTCGTCGCAAGGGATATCATTGTCGGTAGCAGACAGTTGACGGAACAGATCCAGAACGTGTTTGATCTCGATTTTGATGAAGCTGAAGCTCTCAAAATAGGATATATCGCCGCTGATGAAAAACAGCAGGAAATTGAAGAAATATTTACTTCTACCTGTACCCAGTGGGTACTGGAAATAAAAAAAGCTATTGATCTCTACCATTCCAACCACCCTGATCAACTGTTAACTAAACTCATATTGAGTGGTGGCGGATCTAAAGTTAACGGGTTAACCGATTTTCTCGCAAAAGAGACAGAACTTCCCGTGGAACTGTTTAATCCGTTCACGAAAATTTCTTATAATAAGAAGAAAATAGACCGGAACTACCTCGAAAATATCGCCCCGGAAATGGCCATTGCAACAGGAATTGCTCTCAGGTCATCATCCATTTAACTTTTATCAGTTTACCGCAACAGACCTAACAATGCTCAAAATCAACCTGCTCCCCATCAGACAGCTGCAAAAAAGAGCTAAAGCGAAGAAACAGTTTTTCGGCATGCTTTTCCTTTTTCTCCTTGTTTTGGCATCACTGGCATTGGTGGGTTACTCGCAGGTCCAGAACATTAAAACCCTCACGGCAAAAGTAAACACTCTCAGCGCAGAAAAAGCCAAATATACTCCCATCCTTCAAAAAATAGCCAAACTCAAAAAAACACGGGAAGAACTTGAGCGGAAAACAAATGTAATCAAAAAACTGAAATCTGATTCATCACTTACCGTCAGGGTCCTGGATGAAGTAGCCAACAGTGTGGACAACAGTAGACTCTGGCTCGAATCACTGAATCAGCAAAATTCATCTCTCAACCTGAAAGGTGTAGCACTAGACAATCAGACTATCGCCCAGTTCATGGATAGCCTCAAGGCTTCTCCATTTGTTCAGGGAGTCTCTCTGACAAATTCCTCCCTGAAGACAATATCCGGAAGAAACCTGAAGTCTTTTGCCCTCAACTGCACCGTAGCACAGCCAAGCAAAAAAGACTCTGAAAAGGAAACAAAGCAAAAAACGAAATGATTCTAACACCCCACAAGGGGGTATAAGTGCCTTGGAAATGAACTTAACCATTTAATTTTAAAACACCTTCCCCTGATTTCTTGTTTTTTATGACAGAGACATTCAGGAGTAAGGCACTAAACTTTGCCAATATAATGAAATGAGCAACACATTCTTTACAACTTTTTTAGACGAAAAATTCATGTCACTGAAGCCAAAGGCCAAAGTGATAATCATGATTTTTCTTATCCTTCTGCCGATAGCACTGTTTTATTATTTTCTCTATCAACCCAATACAAAAAAAATAAAAAATCTTGAAAACCGGATAGCTACCCTGCAGACACAGATTCAGAATGTCAAAAGAAAAGCCGCAGACCTTGCAAAATTTGAAAAAGAACTGGAGGAAGCAGAAAGAACATTTGAGGCAACAGCAACGTTACTACCAGATGAAAAGGAAATCCCGCAACTTTTGAAAGATATTTCTTCACTCGGCCGGGCAGCCGGTCTTGATTTTCTTACATTCAGACCTCTTGCTGATATTCCGAAAGATTTTTATGCCGAAATACCGGTCACAATTGATGTCAGAGGCCCTTATCACAACATGGGCTTCTTTTTTGACCAGGTGAGTAAACTCAAAAGAATTGTTACAGTTTCAAATGTAAGGATGGGTTCCCCCAAAAAGGAAGGGGGTGAGATGCTACTCAAGTCAAGCTGCAGGCTGGTAACTTATCGTTTCACCAACAGACCGCTGGCAAAACCGAAAACAAAATAAACTCATGAATCGATTGTTCACTTTATTCAAAGCAGTTTTTTTCTCCACAAGGCTGATTTTCCTGCAAAGTCTGCTCCTGTGTCTTTTCCTGAATATACACTGGACTCTGGCTGGTCAGAGTAAAAAAACTGCACCTGTTCTAAAAGCAGAAAATGACACTCCATTCGAATATGCCCTGGAAGATCGTCCAGATCCATTCGTACCCTTCATTTCTGAAAAAGCAACGGCTCCTGCGGTTGATATGAATGAAATAGTAGAAAAAGCTGAAACACTTACCGGAATGCAGCTTTTTGAACCGGGTCAGCTCACCCTCGTTGCTCTTCTCCGAAAAGGAACAGAAGATATCGCCATGGTGCAGGATTTCACAGGAAAAGGATATGTCATTAAGGAAGGGATTAAAATAGGGAGAAGAGGTGTTGTCAAAGACATCACCTCCCAAAATGTAATTATAGAAGAAACTGCAGAAACACGGGCAGGAAAAAAAATCATCACTGAAGTAGTGATGACCTTAAAGAAAGAGGGAGAAGAGTAAAAAATGTATAAAGGGTTAGCCAGATCTTCTTCGGTTGTTTTCTTCGCATGTTGCGTATTGTCAATAATATTTTATAGTTCAGCTAAAGCTGCAGACAGTGTCACGTACCAGATTTCTGCCGTTCAGACTCAACTTTCCGACAATACGCTTACATACATTATTTCAGGTTCTTCACCTCCAGCCTATACGGTCTCGGAACGTTTTTCTCCATTCAGGGCTGTAGTTGATATCGCAGGAGGAGTGTTTGCAGCAAATGTTTCAAACAGTACCGCCCAGGTACCCGACAATAATTTTGTCTCCCTGAAAATACTGGACCTGAAAAAACAGGAACCACCTGTTCTTCGTTTTGAGTTTTCCCTGGCTGACAGCCATGATTACACTGTCACCAACGATGGAAACAGTCTTACCGTTTCAGTTTTTCCGGCAACCGGCAAACAGACTGTAAAAACGGAACCCCTGGCCAATTCTCTTACTGATTTTAAAATCACCTCCACACCCAACACAACAACGATAACTCTTGTCTCCAATGCTGCTATTCAGGATTATCGGGTAGATACAATAGGCGGAAGTGAAAACCGTCCACCAAGGATGTATATAGACATTGACAATGTTAACATCAACGAACTTGTTCGTGAGAAAACAATTGGTACTTCCGTCGAAAAAATTCGAGTCGCCCCGAGAGGTAAGGGGGCCAGAATAGTTTTTGATTCGGCTTCTCCTGCGATGTTCAAATACAGTGTTGCTCCTACTCAAGAAGGACTTGCTGTTGTTATTGATGAATCAACAACTGCAACTGCGGGTTCGCCGGTGCCTGAAAGCAAAAAAGCTTCTGCTGTATCGAACAGTGACTCTACACTTGATGCATTAATTGGATCTTCCGAAGAACTTCTCAAACAGGATCCTGATCAGCTTGTCAAGGAAGCCGCCCAAAAAAATTCTCCAAAACAACTGTCGGATGACTTCTCTTTTTCAGGATATAAAAAGCAGCGTATCAGTGTAGATTTCTACAAAATTGATATTCACAATGTTTTTCGTCTGTTCAGGCAAATAACCGATCTTAATATAATTGTCGACGAGGATGTCTCTGGTTCCCTGACTCTTGCTCTGTCCGATGTCCCCTGGGATTTTGCACTTGATATCATCCTCAACCTTATGGACCTTACCAAGGAAGAAAAATTCAACACTATTGTTATTTATCCGAAATCGAAAGAGTTTGTCTGGCCAACCAGGGCCGATGACAACCTGGCATTTACTGCTGATACAGACCTGATCCAACAGGAAGCTCTGGTCATTGAACAGGCTGAGCGTGTGTCTCCCAAAATTATCGAAGCAAAAAAACTTATTGGCCAAGCGCAGCAGTTTGAAAAAAACGAAGACTTTGAAACAGCTGCTCAGCTCTATACAAAGGCAATGGAATTATGGCCTGATAACGCTAAGCTGGCCAACAGGTTGACGACCCTTTATCTCGTCAACCTGGGTATGAATGCCAAAGCTGTCTATTACGCAAAAGAAAACCTTAAGCGTCATCCCAAGGATAACTATGCTGCTCTGTATGCTGCGATCGGCCTTGCAAATATGCAGAGAATTTCTGAAGCTGCCGACTATTTCGCTCAAAGTATCAGCTCGACACCGCCAATGAAGGAGGCTTTACTCAGTTATGCGGCATTCAGTGAAAATAACGGCCAGAATGACGCTGCCCTGAAACTCATTGACAAGTACCATACTACTTATGGAGAATCCATAGATACCATGATCTCAAAAGCACGAATTCTCGATAAACTCGGCTTGAAATCTGAAGCGGTCAAGGAATACAAAGCCATCCTTGCATCCGGCTACCAGATAAGACCCGACCTGAAAAAATATATTCAGGGTCGACTTATGATACAATAAGTTTCAGCACCATTAAAACAGCTGCTATTTTTGAACTATTTCGTCCCAAGAGGTTTTTATGAAGTCCATAACACAATTAATTTTTCCAGGTAGCCTCTTGCTACTCGCCATTCTGTTGTCATCGTGCATCCAGAGTTCTCAGCATAAAGACAATTCACTTTCCACGGCATCAACAGCCATGGAAGATCAGGCAAAGTCAGAGAAGACTGTGCAGGTGCAACCCAAATATCCCACAAGTCTTCCAGTGCAATACCAGACGGCATCTTATGTCGTTAATAAAGATGAATCTGAGGATATCGCCAAATCCGAGGAAAGTGTTCTCAAGGTAGGAGCACGAATTACTTCAACAAAAGGCCCGCAACCCCTCTGGGATATACTCAAGCGACTGGCAGCCCTTAAAAGAATGAATGTCTCCTGGCAAACTGATGTGGATCAAAATGCGCTGGTTGATGTTGACATTAATCCAAACGATGATTTTTTCGACGCGGTCAACAATCTTCTTGCCCAGATAGGTTATTTTGCCGAATTCAAAGATACTACAATTTTTGTCCGCAACAAAATCACCAAACAATATCGAATTGCCATGCCGTTCATTACCCAGAAATATTCTACCGAAACAGGTGGTGATATTATTGGGGCAGGTGGGGCAGAAAAAGGATTTAAAGCACTTATTAAACTGGAAGCCCAGGGCAGCCCTGTCGGTACAAGCGTCTTTTCTAAAGACAGTGATACAAAAACCGAATTTGATATCTGGAATAATATTGAATCCAACCTCAAAGTCATACTCAATATTCTCGAAACAAGCGAGGTTGCAATTTCAGACTACGAAAAACAATTCGGTGCTGAGCAGCAAGGTCGTGCACGGGTTTCTGAAAGAGATAAAAAAAGTGGCAGCGATGCGAGTGGTTCATATAAAGACAACTTAAAAACCCAGGGTACAAGTGCCAATAAAAGTCAAAAGATAAAGACAAGCCGGCAGACATCAAAAGACGGCTCCTACTTCCTGATTGACAAACCAGTTGGCATCATAACTGTAACAACAACCAAGGCGATGCATGAAAGAATCGCCAAATACATCAACAGCCTGAAAGACTCACTGTATAAACAGATCACTATTGAAGCGAAAATTATTGAGGTACAACTGACCAAGGAATCCAATATCGGTATAAACTGGTCAAAAGTATTGAAAAAATTCGGTTTATCCGGGACTGTAACATTTGGCGATAACGGCCAGGTATATCCCTTTGTTTTCAACAATGATGCAGTTCAGGGTCCTGTTACTTATACAAATGCTAATAAAACAGCTTATTTCAAGACAATAAATCCAGGTCAGTTTATTTCAAATATCTCTTTTGCTTCCAGAACGTTCGATGTGTTTCTTAATGCACTCAATGAACAGGGTGATGCTAAAGTTCTCTCAAATCCGAAAATCAGTGTAATGAATGGTCAGCCCGCTTTTATTACAGTGGGAAGAAATGTCACATATATTGACAATATTGAGTCAGACCTTGATTCTGATACCGGAATTGTAACTTATACAGTCAATACAGACCGTATTCTCTCCGGTATTGGAATGGCACTTACCGCAACAGTTCTCGATGGTAGTCACGTGGTCATGAATCTTGTTCCAGTGGTTTCCAACCTCCAGGAACCAATTGAATACCGTGATGTAGGCAACCTCGGTGGCACTGTCGGCCTTCCCATCGTCAATATCAGGGAAATGAGTACAACCGTTAAAGTAGCAGATGGAGAAATGCTTGTTATCGGTGGACTTATCAGTGATACCAAGGAAAACTCAGGGGAATTTGCACCGCTACTGGGCGATGTACCTCTTGTAAAATATCTTTTTGGATCTGAGACAAAAACTCATGTGAAACGTGAGCTCATCATCCTTCTGAAACCCAGAATTTTCTAGTTATACCTGGAATAATTTTTAACTTTTGCTTGGAGATCAACATGAACAGGCTGAAATATCTAATCATTGGTATTTTCGCATTGAGTCTGACCGGTTGTGGCCAGACTGTGATAGAAACTTTGAAAGTGACTGATGGACCAGGTTACAATGAGCCGGGTACTGGAAAAAGCATAGTAATTCTTCCTTTTGCGGACTATTCACAGGGAAATCTTGAGTCTGCCCACAGGAGGAACATGACCATCACCGAAACCCTGACGGATCAGCTTGTCAAAAATGGGTTTGGTCTCCCGGTCCAGGAGGATGTCTTTGAATACCTTGTCAATCAGGATATTATAGATCTATCAGCTTATGAAAAGGTAAAAAACAGCTCTCTTGTGGCTGAACTGTCCAATGAATGGTCTGATGCCATGAAACAGCAATTAAAGATCTATATCCAGGCAGAAGATGAGAAGCATTCATCAAAGGCTCTTTCAAGTGCCGGTACCCATGGGTTAACTACTAAAAAACTTGCCAAAATAGGTCGTCATTTTAAAGCTGACTATATCATGAGAGGCCGCATTCTTGAATATAAGACACGCCAGGAAGCAACATGGGCTCCTTGGAAAAAAGGGATTCTCCCTTTTATTAACGGTGGTGCAAGCAGAATCATGTTCGGCTTTGCCTCATCAGATGCCTATGATGAAGAAAATGAACAACTGATGGGTGCCCTGCTTGGAGGCCGATTTGGATATTCCTCCGTGAGCTGGCCCTGGGAAAAGGGTGAAAGTGTTTTCGGCAGGACGGGTCAGGATGCCAATACAGTCCTATGGGCTGGAGCCGGATATGGTCTTGGAAAAGTATCACATAGAAGTGGCCAGATCGACCAGGCAACTGTCCAGATGCGTATCTGGGTACAGGAAGCAACAACAGGAAATGTTGTCTGGACCAACAGAGTCAGGGTACAGGTTTCTCCGGAAACATTTATGGCAGACCACCAATATGACACTCTTTTCAATAAAGCTATTGAAAAAGGTGTTACAACTTTGGTCAACCATTTTGTGACTTACGGTCTTTAGTTCTTTTTCTTTTTATATCATTTAACTGGCCTCCTGTTGTTTCCTGCAACTGGAGGCTTTTTTTATTTCAATGAAAGAGGAGACATCTTCATGCAAAAAAGAAACTGGTTAATGTTTCTCTGCCTGGCTTCTGTTTTCTTTTTCTTTATATATTCAACACCTCATGCCAAAAGCAATATTCCAAGAATTACCGTACATTTCAAAAATGTTGATCTGTCAACATGTGTTACGACAATTCTCAGGCTTGCCGGTTCATCGGCTAAAATAATCATCGACAAGGACATAAAGAAAAAAATAACGAAGTCAGTTCAGAATAAAAGGTGGGATCAGGTTCTGAAGGATATTCTTGATGAAAATAATCTTCAATTAATAAAACAGGCAAACAGTACCTATCTGATAGTGAAAAACCGGAAAAAAACAATCGTCCTGACCGAGGAATCATTGAATCTTCCGGATCCTGAAAAAGATTGCCCTCCGGATGGCCTTATTACACTCGGTTATAAATACAGCACGGGAACAAATCCTTACGGATTGATCGGTAAATGCGTGAAAATAAAAAACGTCACTCCAATTCAATACATGGATGCAAGAAAAGCTCTGGTTACCTGGAGTTATCGCGGAGGAAGCGGAACAGTTCTGGTTGAAGACCGCTCAGAAAAAGGAACGGCTCTAAACAACACCAGATTCATGACAGGTATTATTATCGGCACCTATGACTACACATCAGTTCTGGGAGCAAAAATGATTATACCACATCTCGTTCTCAGGTAAGGCTTCCCTTTTCCTGTAACTGTCCAGCGGCTGGGGCTGAACAGTTACAGAAACAGGCTGATCAATTATCTGCGCCTTCCTTTTTCTGGGAGTTCTGAAAAAGTGCCATGAAATTTACCGGCTCCATGAGGAACGGCGCGAATCCTCCATCTGTCGAAACCTGGCTTACAATCTGTCGGGTAAAAGGAAAAAGCAGGGTTGGGCAATCAACCCCCAAAACCATTTGAATATGCTCTTCTGGAATATTTTTTAACAGAAAAACTCCGGCATGCTCAACCTCAAGAATGAACATTGTCTTATCATCTTCTTTTGAAGTTATTTTGGCCGTAATCTGGATGGCCACTTCCCAGTGATCATCATCCATTTTGGTATTTTTCAATTGCAGGTTCACCTCTACAGCCGGTTCCTGTTTCTGTGGGGTAATATATACTGCGGGCGCGTTGGGATTCTCAAACGACAGATCCTTAGTATACATCTTCTGCATACGAAAAATGGGTGTTGCAGCTTTCTCTTCTTTGTTTTCCACCATGGTTTTCCTCTGATTCAATTATTTTTTCTGAAAATCCCACCGCAAAAGGTAGGCATTCAAAACTCAACCTGATACAGCAAGCACATCTCCAATCTGACTGAGTTTCATGGGTACCCGGAAATAGTTTTGACCGCATATTCTCTGCCGGCTATTAGAACTCACTTATTATCATTGAGCAAGAAACAACTGTAGAATTGCAAAATCAGTCATCTTTATCCAAGAACCTCCCCAAGAAACTGCCCTGTATAAGAATTCTCCATCCCTGCAATTTCCTCGGGTGTGCCAGTTCCCACAATTTCACCGCCACCATCTCCACCATCCGGCCCAACATCAATGATCCAGTCTGCGGTTTTTACCACATCCAGGTTATGTTCTATAACTACAACTGTATTTCCCTGGTCAACCAACCGATTAAGAACATTCAATAAATGTTGAATATCCGCAGGATGCAGCCCTGTTGTCGGTTCATCAAGAATATAGAGAGTCCTGCCACTGCTCCGGGTCGACAGTTCCTTGGCCAGCTTGACCCGCTGGGCCTCACCCCCGAAAGGGTAACAGAGGACTGTCCAAGGGAAATATAGGACAAGCCCACATCAAAAAGTGTCTGCAACCTGTTCTTTATTGGAGGGATATTCTGAAAAAACTCCAACGCCTCCTCCACCGTCATGGCCAGCACTTCATGTATATTTTTGCTCCGATATTGGATCTCCAGGGTTTCAGCATTATACCGTTTCCCCTTACACCTTTCACAAACCACGTAAATATCAGGAAGAAAATGCATGGCGATTTTGTTCATTCCCTCACCATCACAAGCCTCACAGCGCCCACCCTTGATATTGAAAGAGAATCTCCCAGGTTTATATGCCCTGGCCCTGGATTCAGGAAGCCTGGAAAAGAGATCCCGGATAGGGGTAAACACCCCTGTATAGGTGGCGGGGTTGGAGCGGGGTGTTCTGCCAATGGGACTTTGATCAATATCAACAATTTTATCTATATGGTCAAGACCATACAGAACTGTTCCATCGAGAGAAAATGTCTTCTCCCTGGTCTTCAACCCGCTTTTGGCATACCGGAAAAGAGTCTCGATAACAAGTGAGCTTTTACCGGATCCGGAAACCCCCGTCACACAGGTCATTACCCCCAGAGGAAAACGCACTTCAACCTTTTTCAGATTATTGACTGTACAATTTTTCAGACGAAGAACCTTCCTGCTCCGCCTGCCGACCTTTCGTCGCTTTTCGGGTATTTTAATGCTCTTTCTTCCGGAAAGATACGCACCGGTTACCGACTTATCATTCTTCAGTAACTCCTCAACCGCACCGCTGAAAACAATTTCTCCCCCATGGACCCCGGCACCGGGTCCCATGTCCAGTACATGGTCAGCTGACAATATTGTATCTGTATCATGTTCAACGACGATAACACTGTTGCCGAGATCACGCAATTCCAGCAGTGTATTGATCAGTTTCTGATTATCCCTCTGATGCAGACCAATACTTGGCTCGTCAAGAATATACAACACTCCGGCCAGCCTTGAACCAATCTGTGAGGCAAGTCTTATCCGCTGGGCCTCGCCACCGGAAAGAGTCCCGGCACGTCTCTCCAGAGAGAGATACCCCAACCCAACATCTTCAAGAAACGATAGCCTGTCGACAATTTCCTTCATAATCGGCTCACCGATCTGTCGTTCTCTTGTGTTCATCGGTAGAAGCGGTATCTCCACCAGCAGCCTGTCTATAGATAATCGCGTCAACTCATCAATTGACCATTTTCCTATCCTGACAGCCAGTGCCTCCGGTTTGAGCCTTGCCCCCTTGCAATCAGGGCAGATCTGTTCATTCATATATTTTGACAGTTCTTCCCTGATCATTCCCGACTGAGTTTCATGAAAACGCCGGTCAAGCTGGGGGATAATGCCTTCAAAACGTTTCACCGTGGTCATAACCCGCCTTCCCTTCTGGTAGTGAAAGGATATTTCCTCCCCCTTTGAACCATAAAGAAAGACCTTCTGAACCTCCTCCGGCAATTTCCTGAAGGGAGTCTCCAGTGACACTTTATAATGACTCGCAACCCCGGAAAGCATCTGACCTGTATAGGTGTTTTCACTCCTCCAGCCCCATGGAGCCAAGGCACCACGGGCTATTGACTTGTCAGGATCCGGAACAACAAGGACAGGGTCGAAAAACTGTTTTACCCCAAGACCACTGCACTCAGCACAGGCCCCTTCGGGATTGTTAAACGAAAAAAGTCGAGTACTCATGGGGGGTACAGAGATGGAACAGTTATGGCAGGCAGCCAGTTCACTGAAGAGCCTTACGGAATTATCTTCAGGAAACAGTACCAAAAGCAGCCCTTCCGTTAATTTTACAGCTGTCTCCACTGAATCTGACAACCGCCTGCGCACGGAATCCTTAATAACCAGACGATCAACCACTACCTCAATAGTGTGTTTTTTATTTTTATCGAGACTGGTCAGATCATCAGCATGTAAAATATCACCATCAATACGAACCCGAACAAATCCCTCCCTGCGTATTCTGGCAAGCAGCTGTTCATGCCGCCCTTTTCTTGCACTGACCAATGGTGCCAGCAGAATCAGTTTTGTTCCTTCTTCAAGGCGCATCAGGGCATCAACCATATCTTCGACAGACTGAGCCTCGATGGGATCACCACAGACATGACAATGGGGGTGACCACATCGGGCAAAAAGAAGACGGAGGTGGTCATAAATTTCCGTTACGGTTCCCACCGTAGACCTGGGATTCTTGCTTGTTGTCTTCTGTTCAATGGAAACAGCGGGAGACAATCCTTCCAGGGCATCAACATCAGGTTTGTCCATCTGACCGAGAAACTGGCGGGCATAAGTGGACAGTGATTCCACATAGCGACGCTGGCCTTCAGCATACAGGGTGTCAAATGCCAGGGTGGATTTCCCTGACCCGGAAAGACCGGTAAATACCACCAGCTGATTACGAGGCAGATCAACATCAATATTTTTCAAATTATGCATCCGTGCACCACGGACACTTAAGAGCTTTGGTTCCATGAATTATCGCCTGAATAAACAGACACACTCCTGCCTGTCCGGAATTCACCAGTGACGTAAAAAGAAATCGATCAGATATTGAGAGAAGAATGGTCGACTTTGATGCAGCGATCCATTACTACAAAAAGACCTTTCTCGCGGGCAAGAGCTGCCGCCTCTTCATTGACTATCCCCTGCTGCATCCACACAGCTTCAGCGCCGATTTTTATTGCCTGTTCAACCACCGGCGGAATATCCTCGGACCTTCTGAAAATATCCACAAGATCAATATGATCGGGAATTGCTTCCAGATCAGGATAACATTTTCTTCCGAGAATTTCGGTCTGTCCGGGATTGACGGGATATATGGCGTATCCTTTATCAATAAGATAGCGGGCGACCATATTACTTGGCCTGTTTTCCTTGGGAGATAAGCCGACCACAGCAATGGAATGAACTTTTTTCAATACCCGTTCAATTTCCGACAGGTCTTGAAGAGATCCTAAATTCTGCATATCATAGTGCTCCAGAAAATATAAAATAAAAACGGTTCAACTGAGCGTGGAATTCAGCAGATACTTAATTCAAATATAATGAGGAGCCCATGGACAAAAGTCAAGATAGCAATTATATAGTAGAACCAATAATCAAAAAACAGAACTTGTCCATGAGAGAGAAACACTGTTGACCGATGCCTGCCAATCAATAAGGCATCTTGTACACAGTCAGAATCCTGAATCCGTGGCAGTTTTGTGGTTTTTTATTAAGTAGTGCCTTTCCAGAAATGAGATTTTTTTGTTCGAGTTCAAGGAGCATAGGGAAATAAAAAGCGCAGCATATTAGGCATATGTGAGCATTTTTCATTTTCCTGTGACGCAGAGATCTGGCAAAAAGGCCATTTATGGACAGACACTAAGTAATATGCAGAAAACAAAGTACAAAGGACCTGGCACCCTGCGGGGCGTTCGCTCACGGATTCAGAAGAATAATAAATGCACATATATCAGCGTGAGGAAATTCCATGAATTTTCAGGATATCATTTTTGAGCTCAGCACATACTGGGCGGAACAGGGATGTGTTATTCAACAACCATATGACATGGAAGTCGGAGCAGGTACCTTTCACCCTGCAACGCTTCTTCGAGCTCTTGGCCCGGAACCATGGAAATCAGCATATCCTCAACCATCACGTCGCCCCACCGACGGCAGATACGGGGAAAACCCCAATCGCCTTCAACATTACTACCAGTACCAGGTCGTTATCAAGCCATCACCCATTGATGTACAGGAGCTGTATCTGAAAAGCCTGGAACGATTTGGTCTGAACCTGCTGGATCACGATATTCGTTTTGTTGAGGACGACTGGGAGTCACCTACCCTGGGAGCATCAGGCCTGGGCTGGGAGGTCTGGCTGGACGGCATGGAAATTACCCAGTTCACTTATTTTCAACAGGCCGGATCCATCGAACTATTTCCAACCACCGTGGAGATCACCTATGGCCTGGAACGCATTGCCATGTACCTCCAGGGAGTTGAAAGCGTCTATGATATTGCCTGGAATGATGAAATAACCTACGGTCAAATTTTTCATCAGGCGGAAATCGAGTTCTCAACCTTTAACTTTGAAAAAGCTGATGTGGAAAAACTGTTGATGTTTTTTAATGCCTACGAGGAAGAAGCACTTAAACTCGTTGATAAAAAACTGCTTCTGCCGGCATATGATTACTGCCTGAAATGTTCACACACCTTTAATCTTCTTGATGCCCGAAAAGCAATAAGTGTCAATGAACGGACAAGATATATCGGCCGTATAAGAAATATAGCAAGAAAGGTTGCCGAAGCTTACGTGGTCCAGCGGGAAGAAATGGGACATCCGCTGATGCAGAAAACCTGAAAGGGAAGACACAATTGAGAATGGCGGAAGTGCATGGGAATCGAACCCACCTAAGAAGCTATTAACCCCTTACACCGGATTTGAAGTCCGGGAGGGCCACCAGTGCCCTATCCACTTCCGTCAAATGGACATATATCCATAAAAAGGTAACTACTATACTAATAAGTGTTGACCTTGAAAACAACTTTTTATTATACTACGTCGTTTTATTATCACAGTCCGGAAATGAGTTTTTCAACTTCCAGTTAATTTTAAAATTCCTCTTACTTCATTCAAATAAAAACATGCAGTGCGAAAGATTAATCAAAATGATTAAATTGTGGTACACCCATGTTCGTGACGAAACCATGGCACCAGCCCGAATGGTCTCATTCATGGAACAACATGTGGAATCATGCGATATCTGCCTTCAGGACCCCGATATCAAAGCTGAAATTGCCAAAATAACAGAACTTGTTCTTCCAGAATCCAAAATCCCGAAAGCAATCCGCCAGAAAAATGAAAAGGTGGAGGCACCTGTAGTGGTGGTCGAGGAAACAACTACCGAAGAGGAAGAAACCACTGAAACCGAAATTGACGAGGAAAATCTCAACCTGGCTGACGATCCGGATATATTGAGTGCACCGGACGTGTGAAAAAGAAGAAGTCGGCGCCGCTTTATTTTTGCCAGCCCCGGAGTTTTTCTGCTATAAAATTATTAATGGCAGCCTGCTCTTCATTGCCTTTTCCTTCAACCCGCAACGATTTACCAAAAGAAAAATACGCTGTTTTTTTCACGTCAAGTCTACCGAAATCTTTCACCATGCGCCCATTCTGCCATGCATCAGTTTTCAATGCCAGAGGGACAACGTTTACGCAGGCTTTTTTGGCAAGCTTCACGCCAATAGAACTCATCTGTTTTGCGTCAAAGTCCTGTGATCTTGTAGTCTGAGGGAAAACAATTACGGAGATTCCGTTTTTCAGCCTCTCAACCCCATCTGTCATTACAACCTTTAAATCACTTCGTGGATTCGTTCTGCTGACCGCAATTGGATTTCTGGAGCGCATGACATATTTAAACACCGGATAGTCCAGAAGGCTCTGCTTGACGACAAAAGTCACCTCCATCAGCGGTTGAATAATTCCAGGAAGCAGTAACGTTTCCATCATACTCATGTGGTTTCCTATGATAACAACAGGCTCATTCAACTCCAGCAGATTTTCAATACCACTGATCTCCACACGGATACCTGCATTTTCCAACCTGAGCAACACATCGAGACTGCTGTCGATCCACGAGCCGCTGTCATATTTCCCCTGTTTTGCCTTCCAGCCGGCACTGGCGACAATCAGGAGAAACCGGCTGTAAAAAGAAAGTGACGGCAACATTTTACCGAAAAAGGATAATTGTTTTGCCGGTGTCCTGTATATCCCGTTTTGATATTGAATTCCGCGCATACCTGCTTACCCGCCAACTTGAATTATTTCAGCTTTCCAATTGAAATCAGTTACCCAACGAGGGTAGCATGATCATCTTCAACAAAGCAAGTATTTCTTCCTTCTTCCCCCAGTCCACCAAAAAATAATACAAGCCACCAGATTGGCTTTATCTTTGACCACATTTTGACTGAAAGATACCTTTTGTTATACAATAACAGAGATGGAATAATACTATTCCCAGAAAACAGGTGAATCATGACGAAGAAAAAAATTCTCTTTATCGACGACGAACCCAATATCCTATCCGGATTAAAGCGAATGCTCCGCTCCATTCGGAAAGAATTCCATCTTGAATTTACCGAAAGTGGCAAAAAAGCTCTCGAAATCATGGAAAAGCATGATTTTGATGTAGTAGTATCAGATATGCGCATGCCCGGAATGGATGGTGCAACGCTGCTCGCGGAAATACAGAAACGGTATCCATATTCCATAAGAATTATGCTGTCCGGCCAGGCCAATGAAGAGTCAATAATGAGAACCGTGGGGGTTGTCCATCAGTTTCTCGCCAAACCGTGTGATCCGGAATACCTGAAAGCCGTCCTGCTGCGGGTCTGCGCCCTGCACGACCTTATGGCCCATCCCAGTCTCAAGGAAATGGTCTCACAGCTGGATACCCTCCCCAGCCTTCCGAAAGTCTATGCAAAACTTCGACAGGCAATTGCCAACCCGGATGTCCCGGTCTCTGAAATCGCTGCAATCATCGAAGAAGACATGGCCATGTCTGCAAAAGTACTGCAACTGGTCAACTCAGCTTTTTTCGGTCTTTTCCAGAAGGTGGAAAGCCCGGCCAGGGCGGTAAATCTTCTTGGTATTGATACGGTTAAAAACCTGGTTCTCGGAGTTGGCGCCTTTACCGAAATAAAAGCATCTTCAAAAGTATTCCCTGTAAAAGAACTCTGGTCCCACAGCCTGATAGTCGGCAATTGCGCAAAAAAAATTGCCATGACCCAGTCAGAAGATAATGATCTGATTGACAACAGTTTTATCGCGGGCCTGCTTCATGACATAGGAAAGCTTGTCATGCTGGCAAAGATGGACAAACTGTATGAAAAAACCACCCTGCTGGCCGGAGAGGAAGGTATCAGCCTCCGCTCTGCGGAAAAACGTATCTTTAACGCTGTACATGACGACTTTGGCGCCTACCTCATGGGGTTGTGGGGAATGCCCGGACCGGTCATTGAAGCCATAGGATTTCACCACAGGCTGGACAATTACCCTGACAATAAGTTCAGTCCGGCAATCGCTGTACACCTTGCCAATGCCTTTTATTATGAAAAATACCCGGATACAATTACCACAGCTCCACATGCAGTTAATATTCCCCACCTCGAGGCAATCGGACTGAGTGACAACATTGAACAATGGCGTGAATTATGCTCTGAAATACTGGAGCAGGAAGGCGAATTATAAAACAGAACTTAATCGAACTTTGTATATTTATCAGCGTTACCTTTTGCTTTTTCTATTGGATACCTGGTTCGGTTTTTCTCGATTTTTTCTCCAGCTGCCCGCAGGATGTCAACGTCCAGCGTATCGGCAAGACGGACAAGATAGATCAGAATATCAGCCAGTTCCTCTTTTACTTCACCGAGTTTCTCCTCTGACAGTGTTCTGCTCTGTTCTTCCGTGAGCCATTGAAAATGTTCCACCAGCTCGGCCACTTCAACAATAAGTGCCATGGACAGGTTTTTGGGTGAATGGAACTGATCCCAGTCACGATCTTCAGAGAAAGTTCGTAATTTTTGTTTCAGACTTGTTAAATTGTTCATAATCTACCGATTATATACAATACCTGAAGATTATGCATTGTAGTTCGAGGAAAGTAGCCTTTTTCCCAGTCATTGTTATTTTATTTCCTGATAACGGAAACACATCTCCAAACAGGCTGAATTTCGTACGTTATCAGATTTTTATGATCGTAGTACAATTGAGGAGGATCAAAATGCAATCCGTCCCTCTGGGCAGAGAGAAAAAACAGGTTACACCATCGGGTTGGGTGGAGAAGGTGTCCTGCGAACCTACGGCAAACTGAATGCGGCAAAACTGGTGATTGAAGAGGCGTTGCGACAGAACATCACCTACTTCGACTGTGCCAGAGTATACTCTGACAGTGAAATATATTATGGAGCCACCTGGGAAAACAATCCAGAACTTCGTCAAAACATATTCCAGACCTCCAAATCAGCCTCCCGTGACAGGAAAGGTGCCATGGCAGACTTATCCGCATCACTGCAACGACTCAAGACAGATTATCTGGATCTCTGGCAAATCCATGATGTACGGACAGAAGAAGACCTGGCGGCCATCTCCGGTCCCGGCGGTGCACTGGACGCCTTCATTGCAGCAAGGGAAAACGGGATAGTAAAAAACATTGGTGTCACAGGACATCACGATCCTCGAATACTCACAAAAGCAGTGGAACAGTGGCCGGTTGATACTGTTCTGCTGCCTGTGAACCCGGCAGAACAGGCAATCGGCGGATTCCTTACCCATACCCTGGAAACCGCCCGGGACAAAGGGGTGGCAACCATCGGAATGAAAGTACTTGGAGCAGGTCATTATATAAACCCCTCACTCGGTCTCACGGCTGATGTACTCATTCGCTACGCCCTCTCCTGCGGAGTTACGCTGGTAATAGTTGGCTGCTCATCCCCGAAAGAGGTTCGTGAGCTCTCAAAGGCATCTTTACCACCACATTTAACTGAAGCGGAAAAAGCACAGATTACAGAAATGTTTACTCCCCATGCACGGCACAATGCTTTTTACAGGAGAGTGAAATAGAGAATCAGTCGATACTGGCAAACATGCTTACTATCTGAAGTCATGCGAAAAACACTTATTTTGGACGAAACACCTGTTTTTCGGGGTACCCCAAAGCTGATGGAGCAATATTCAAACAAAAGATGACTGCTCGGGTGGAGAACATGGGATGACAAAAGTAAATAAAGATCGAAAAAATAAATCGTTCTCCGGAACCCTGACAAACTTGTGGGCTATGAAAGATTTGGAGGAATGCAAGCTTGTAAGCAATTAAACGAACTTTACCGGGCAACCCGGTTTATTCACCGCAGCTGACAACCTGTCTGTTTGATGTTGTTCTGGCACTCCGCCAAGTTTCCATAGACTCTTCTGCAATCCAGCACTCAGACTCTCGAAACTCTCAGAAAAACAGACCGTACCAGTTTCCCAGTTCGAATATGTCAGAACAAAATGGTAGATGAGATGATCAAAAGACTGACCACCAATGCTGATCTGTAATTTGGACATATCTGTAAAATCAGACTGACTCAACCGCCCTGGCACATGCACCTGGGGAAAATAAACTTCACGACCAGGGCCTTCTGTACCACGCCAGGTTTTTACTCGACATTGAAACGTGCGAAGCTGGCCATCTTCGAAAGAACCAGGATATATCCTTTGAAAATGGGCAAAAAGAGTTTTAGCCTCCAAGCCTTCATTGGTTTCCAAGAATGGCAAAACCTCCGGCCATATGCCTTCAAAAGGATCTTTACGAGTTCGCCACTCCCTCACTCGCTCCGCACTGATCTCGCTGGGTAACATACCATTATCTCAATACTTATGACCGGTCTTGTCATCCATGCCTGCTCTGGCAGCTGCCACTTCTAACGTCTTCCCTTGACTTAAGTATTTCTTCAATTTCCTCACCTGAATGTCTGTGACCATCTATATTCCTCCTTTGAGAAATATGAATAATCTGATCACAATTTTCCGGGAAATTTAATTGTCGTCAAAAGGAATTATAATTGTCGCTGGTCATTTAATTGTCGCTGGTCACGCAGTGACTCTTTTCAGCACTTATCTGAGCAATGATTTTCTTCAGTTCGACAGGGTCGTCAGGGAGAGTAGAAGTCTTTGAATTCATGGTAAAACTCCACCACAAAACAACTCAACTTGTTATATTAAATTCTATTAAATCAATAAATTACTACACTTTTTAGACAACGGAGCAATACTCAAGCTGGCGGTGTGCCTGGGTCAGATCAAGACCGTTTAATAACCAGGAAAGTGCTGTCTGGGTCACCTCCATGACCTCAGCTTCAGATTCCGGCCAACAGAAGGTATCGACTTCAAGTCTTTTCATCCAGACAGCGAATCCATTGTTCGACCAATACAACACTTTGACGATGTTTCGTTTTCTATTGCAAAATAGCAAAAAGACTGCCGGAGAACAGATCAAGCTCGAATTCCTCTTCAACAAGAAGTGACAGCCCGTTGATCGATTTGCGCATGTCTGTTGCCCCAATGAGCCGAAGCACGATTAATGATGGAACGTTTTTCGAGTTATTTGATGTTTGGTGCCGTAGTAGATATACAACCCCTCGGCTGCGCCTCTGGTTCGTAGGTTTTTTAAGGCATGGGGGAAGCTCGAGCTTAGAAAAAAAGGTGGGGAGCCCGAAGACTCCCCGGACGGTTTTTTCTAATCCGTCGCTCCCATCTGGCTATCCCTTGGCGGGTTGCTCCTCAGCAGAGCCCGCCTCCGTTTCGCCAGACCTTTGTACCTGCCAAAAGCAGGAGTGACTTTTGTTAATTTAACGTGATCTTTTTTTTTGTGGTGTGGGGGAATACATTTCCAGAAAGAGTTGTTCATCAAGCTGAGTAAGCTCACGTTGCGCTGCGGTGGTAAGCAGTTCTGCTGCCATGACATTGAGTAGTCTCAAATTGCCGGCACTATGTTCCACAAGTGCCGACATAAGTGGTTTTGTCATTAACTGAGGTGCTCCGGCTTGTTTCAGACAATACTCCAGATAATTTCTCAGTTCTTTTTTGTCATATGGTGAAAGTATTCTTCTAAACCTGATACGACTTCCCAGAGCAAGAAGATTATTGCTCCGAAAACGTTCAGGAAGAGTGAGATCCCCGCAAAGAATAACAGTCAGTAAACATTCTGAATCAAACTGAGCACTCCCCATCAACCGCAATTCATTGAGGTTACAGGTCACCATTTCCTGAGCCTCGTCAATCAGGAGTATTGGTCTGAACAAAGTTGATGTAATATGCTGTCGCCACCTTTCCCGGAGAGCTTTAAATCCACCGTATCTGTTGGATGGGGTAAGATTGACACCAAAGAGATCCCCCATCTCACGGTAAAAGTCTGCAATACTTGATTGAGGTCTTTCCATAACACCAACCACGACGTTTTCCAACCGTTCAAGTTTATGGGAAAGATATTGAAGATTTTTTGATTTACCAAGCCCGGGTTCTCCGGCCATGAGTGCGAATCCGCCATCCATGACCAGATTTTCAATTTGAAAGAGGAAGGTATCTATTCCCGGTGCCGGCCATAAAGAGTGTACTGGAATGTTGGGAAGAAACGGATTCCATTTCAGACCGAACAGTGCAAGAAGACGCTTATTATTCATGGTCTGCCTCCATTGGAATAAAGGCAGGAGGGAGTCCGGTGGCTGCATAATCAGCCAGTAATTTACGCAATAGCGGTGGATAGGGGTCTGTGTCGATATCAGCTTCAGGCAAGGCCACAAGAGGAGCCAGTGTTCTTCGCAATCCGTCACTGTTTTTGATCTTGTCCTGAGGGTAAATTTTCGCAAGCAAAGTTGAATCTCTCTCGTCTACCAGCCAGGCGTGGCAAAGATTCCAGCTTTGATATCGTACATATAGTCGGTCAAAGTGGCGGAACCTGGATGGAACTTCAAATCGAACACCTTTGATCTGTAAAGTAGAGTCACTTTTTCGCTGGGCACGATTTTCCTGAACAGTAAAAGAAAAAACCATCTTTTCACGCTCAGGAGCAGGGCGTGCACCATCTGGTCCCGCCAGCATTTTCTCCACAGGGGAACAGTTGATCTCCTGGTGGCGTTTTCGGTTATACTCCATCTCCGACCAGGCCTGTGTGGCATAATTCAACGTCTCAAGCGTCAAGGGTTCTACCCGTGACAGCATGGACATCAGCCGTCCTTCCAACTGTCCCCAGAAGGATTCCTGTTTGCCATTTTGATAAGGACTATACGGCAATGTCCGGTCGTGTTTTATGCTCAAGCCCAGTAGGCCATTTGTTGTTTCGCGGGCGATCATTGCCGCACCATTATCCGTCATTAAACTGCGGGGTAATCCCCGTTTCATAAAGGCCTGCAACATACCATGATGCAACACTTCCGCTGTTTCCTGATAATACCACTGGATATGGCAACATAATCGGGAACAGTCATCAAGTATGCAGAGTGCTATCGGAGTATGCCATTCTCCGTTACTATCAGCTACCCGTAGTTTGCCCTTATGGAAATCCAGATGCCAAAGTCCGTGGACATGGGACGCCTCGTAACTTCTTACTTCCATCTGTTCAAGATGTTCTTCTGCCTTGTATTGTCCTTTGGTTTTGTTACGGGGTGACCGCTTCTTGTACCACCCTCTTTCTTTCATGCGTCGGCGAACACTGGCATAAGATGGAGGTTTACCCAGCTCTGGCTTTTCTTCAATTAATGCCAGAAGATTGTCGGTATGGAGCCGATAACTCCAATGGGGAAAGCTGCAATACTGTTTCCCGAGTTCGATCAGCATCTGCGCAGAAAGAGCTGTTTTCTTCCCGAGATCTGAACGGGGTTTTCGTTCCATATCTCCCACAGGATCGTTACCGTTCAACGCTTTGTAGTACCAACGCTCAATGGTGGAAGCACCAAAGGTAACAAACCCATCTTTGCATGGGTGCTGATACCGTCGGCTCGCAAGTATTTTAAGTTTTCTGCCAAGTTCTCCCGGCTCGGGAGGACTGGCAAGCAGTCCTCCTATGATGGAAAAACGGAGTTGTGCCCAGGAATGCAGGCGGGACTCGCTATTCTTGTTCATGATATGGCTCCTGTCTGGTTTATGAGCATAGTCTGCTCGTTTTTGGACAAAAACCAATTTACAGGGAGAGGACAAAAGAAGAAGTCCCCAACTTTTGCGGGGAGTTACTGCTCCATCACTGTTCCTGTCGCCAGCAGTACGAGACAATTGAGAATTGCGTTTGAGGAGGATTTTTTGGTTTCGAGATAATGACCCACCAAAGATCCAGGCAAAGTGTGATTTGTAACAGCAGGATGAATAGAACCACGTATTGTTTGCCAGAGTTGACTTTTAGGGAAAATCTCACGAAAATACGTCAACCACTTGCTGATTGTTTTCCTGTCTGCTCCAAGCATTTTTGACACCATGTTTTTACTGTATTCCTGTGGTTTGCTTTGGTTTAGTGTGGTTACAATCAATATAACTACTCTGAAATACACCCGCCGATCCATGAATAGAGTCGATTTCGGTAAGGTTCTACGACGACAATTCTCTTTACTGCAACAGAGACTGAACCGTACAGAGTACTCTTCAGGAAGATCAGGCCCACCGCGTGGCTGACGTTGGTAATTGGAATAATGCTGAGGGCTACCACAATAGGGACAACCGGCTTTATGCTGCTGATCAGCCAAATCTATGTCTATATGGTGAAGAAGCTTAAAAAGGTTGGTGCTTTGAAGTAATTCTGGTATCATTTTCCTGCCTTAGTGTTTTAGGCAGGAACCCTCTCGGGTATTTGCGCGATACGTGAGGGGGTTCCTTACCTTTCCATCACTTATCTTGCACATTTTAACTCTATTTTCCATCATTTATTTTGGCCACTCTCACCTATCGCTCTCATATTGATCTTGAATTTGATGATAAAGCAAAATTGAATCTGATGGGTAATCATATGACCCTCGATACCACAGTTGATGTGCCTTTACCTGCAGTGTTTGCCCTGTCAGTTGCCTATGATGTACTGGATAATCTTAATGTGGAACTTACCTGGGATAGGACTTTCTGGTCAGAGTATGAAGTCCTTGATTTCGATTTTACACCTACAATTCCAGGCAATCCGTTTGAAACTCCTGTACCAAAGAACTGGGATGATACCGATACCTTTCGTATTGGCCTGACTTATGGAATCAATGATACTGTTACTCTAATGGGTGGTTTTGGCTATGACAATAATCCGGTCCCGGCAGAAACGATAGGTTTTGAACTGCCCGATTCGGATGCCTGGATCTATTCTCTGGGCATGCAATACAAAGTAAACGAGAAAATAGAGCTCGGAATTGCCGCTCTGTATGCCTATAAAGAGACTCGAAAAATAGAGGTAAATCCGAATGATGTAATATATGGTGAATTTACCAATGCCTCGGCATTTTTTATTACCGCCGGTATAAATTACAGCTTTTAAGAAGAATTTGCCAAACTGTCGCTCCCCTTGTTACTTTCTGCAGTGGCAGGGGGATATATGGCCACCAGAGACCAAAAAGAAAATATACAGGTGACAAATTAGCTTAAGGTTGCCAAGTGATCTTGATCTTGCCACAAAAAAGTGGAGTCACGGTTAAGCCGCTTTTCTATCGTCCCACCACTCCAACTCATATTGAGCAGGAGCCTTATATCCGTTTGTAGAATGATTCCAGAAAGATCGTGATAGGATCACTACAGGATCACTTCAGGCGATACGGAGAAGTGATAAAACAAAAAAAACCGAGTATTATCAAATAGATAATACTCGGTTTAGCATTTTGGTGGCGATGCAGGGAACGGATACACTAGCCTACCATGCTGTTTTTATTTAGATTTCAAATAAGCACATCCAAGATATACCGTCAAAAATACCGTCACTAAGCTGTGCCTGCAACCAACTCTCAAAGACTATTTTCCAAAGGAGATAAATAACACAAAATCCCACTTCACACCTGTTAAGTTGGTGAGGATCAGATAAACCCCACTCCTGATATGGTTAACATTGTCAAGAAAAAGCAACTATCTCTTGCCACTTTTTTCATCGGTTTTTCGATGAAAAAAGTGACTGTTTACTACAATGTATCCTCCAGTTCATGGTCAGAGGTGGGGGCATCATGTAACGACGGTTGATCAGTCTGATATGCGCGGGTTGGGTACCGAATGAATTGGCTTCGTCGTGGAGCTGCTTCTATCTAATACCTGGAGTTTCAGCTGGCAGGCTTATTCCAATAGAAGTGCTCGAGGATTCTCCTGACCGTGACCGCGCCCCTGGCAATGAACTGAAAGGGCTTGGCCTTTACACCTCAAACAATCATCGCTACCGCTTTCGAAATTTAGGCTGCTTTTGATAATTCCTGAGCCATTGCCCAGGAAAAACCAGCTATCTCCCTGGCAACCGCCGTTTTTGTCACATTTGCGTTTTTACCCTTGGCTATCAGATAAAGGTATCTTGTGCAAAGTCGGCATTGAGTTTTCCAAGAAATTTCAGTTACTCCTTCCGGCAAGTTCTCTTGCTGCTTACGAATCGCCCTACTTTTTCTTGCTGGAAATCGGTTGTCACTTTTCCTGACGGAACCTAGTTTTGCAAAAATGCCAATAATTCTTCCCAATCCTTAATCATTCCACGCCGTATTTATAACGTCTCTTTCTCTTCGTTCTACAGAACTCAAACCGTCCAGGCATAAGACAATTTCTCTGCCTGCTTCAAGACCAGCTCAATAGCATCAGCACGTTTGTCTGGCGGATATTTATACTTTTTCAGCAGCCGTCTGACCATGTTGCGTATCCTGGCCCGGACACTGTCGCGCACCTGCCAGTCAACCGTGGTGCTGGCCCGCAGTTTTTCGGTAAGCTCATGGGCAATTTTTTTAAGTATCTCATCACCCAATTCTCGTACCGCACTCTCATTATTGGCCAGGGCATCATAAAAGGCAATCTCGTCCGATGACAAACCCAGCTTTTCATCCCGCTTCATGGCCTCCTGGAAGTCCCTGGCCATCTGGATCAGTTCTTCGATAACCTGGGCAGTTTCAATGGCGCGGTTATGATACTTGCGCAGGGTTTCCAGTAACCTCTCTCCATATTTCATTTCCTGGACCACATTATCTCGGTTTCGAGCCTTTATCGCATCCCGCAACAGTTTTTCCAGTAATTCCACAGCCAGGTTTCTGCTCGGCATCTGTCGGACATCTTCCAGAAACTCGTCAGACAGCAGACTGATATTGGGCTTGTCCAACCCTGCTAACTCAAAAATGTCGGCAACCCCCTCTGAGATGACTGCATTATCAAGAATCTGTTTAAGGACTGAGTTTTTTTCCTCCTCAGTCCTTTTCTTGTCAACCGTGGTATGTTTAATGATTGCCGCCTTAATGGCAGAAAAGAAGGCAATCTCCTTCCTAAGCGGCCCGGCTTCATCCAGGGTACTGCACAGTGAAAAGGCCTTGGTGATTGCAGCCATGGCATCAAGAAAACGTTTTTTGCCATCATCAATCCCAAGAATATGGTTAGCGGCCATGGGCAGTAGCATCGCGGCATTGGTCTTATAGTCGCTGTAATCAAACCCATGAAACATAGCCCGCACCACTTCCAGTTTTTCAAGGAGCAGAGAAAATGCCTCTTCGGCCAGCAGAGTCGGAGTCCCCTTGCCCTTGGAGTCGGTGTAGATCTTCAAAGCCTGTTTCAGCTCATTACCAATCCCGATATAATCCACCACCAGACCACCGGGTTTGTCCTTAAAGACCCGATTTACCCTGGCAATGGCCTGCATCAGATTATGGCCCCGCATAGGTTTGTCAACATACATGGTATGGCAAGAGGGTGCGTCAAATCCGGTCAGCCACATATCACGAACAATCACCAACCTCAAGGGATCATCGGCATCTTTAAAGCGTTTTTCCAGTCGTTTCTTGGTTTGCTGATTGTAAATATGAGGTTGCAGAAGCGGTTTATCCGCAGCAGAGCCGGTCATAACAACCTTGATTGTCCCTTTCTCAGGATCAGGATTATGCCATTCCGGTCGCAAGGCAGTTATGGCATCATACATCCAGGCGCATATTTCCCTGCTCATGCAGACGATCATTGCCTTGCCGGGGATCACCGCAGTCCGTGACTCAAAATGATTCACCAGGTCTTGAGCTACCTCTTGCAAACGTGGCTCCGAGCCAACCAGTTTTTCAAGAGCCGCCCATTTGGATTTAGTCCGTTCACGGAGATTGATGTCCTCCTCATCCTCAATGACATCTTCCACCTCTTCGTTCAGCTCTTCAATTGCCTCACGGTTGATGTCGAGCTTGGCCAACCGGGATTCATAGTAAATGGGGACTGTTGCCCCGTCATCCACTGCGTCCTGGATGTCGTAGATGGAGACATAATCACCAAAAACCGCCCGGGTATCTTTGTCTTCAAGAGAAATCGGAGTGCCGGTAAAGCCGATGAAAGAAGCATTGGGGATGGCATCCCGCATGTGTTTGGCATAACCGAAGATGTATTTTCCGGTCTTGGTGTCAAGCCGGGCCTTCAAGCCATACTGGCTACGGTGAGCCTCGTCACTGATCACTACAATATTACTACGCTGACTCAGACTCGGGTGGTTTTCTTCATCATTCAACAGAGAAAACTTCTGCACCGTGGTAAAAATGATGCCGCCAGCCTGCCGAGCCGCCAACATCTCCCGCAGTTCATCACGGCTGCCAGCCTGCACTGGGGTCTGCCGGAGCAACTCCCGAGCATTGCTGAAGGTGTTGAAGAGTTGACCATCCAAATCATTACGATCCGTAACCACCACGATGGTCGGGTTGTTCATCTCCGGCTGCTGCAGGAGTTTCCCGGCATAACAGCACATGGAGATACTTTTACCGGAACCCTGTGTATGCCAGACTACCCCCGCTTTACGAGATCCTGGTATAACCTCTCGACCGTAAGTGGCCCGTGGTTCACCAGTCTCCAGACTGGCCGGTTGTTGTGAGGCGATAATCGTCGCTCGTACCGCCTCCCGCACGGCATGGAATTGATGGTATCCGGCAATCTTTTTAATAACACTATCACCTTCCTGCTCAAAGATGACAAAATAACGGATATAATCCAGCAGCCGTTCCGGATCAAAAAAACCTCTCACCACTTTTTCCAGCTCATATTCAAGAAGTGGCCGGTCATTCTCATCCTTGATGGTGCGCCAGGGCATGAACCGTTCCTTGTTGGCGGTCAGTGAACCGATCCTGGCTGTCCAGCCATCACTCACTACCAGGGCCTCGTTAAAGATAAAGAGGTCAGAAATATCATCCTTGTAGGTCTGCAGCTGGTTGAAGGCGTCCCAGACATCGGTCTGCTCATTACTTGGGTTCTTTAACTCAATTACCGCAATGGGCAGGCCGTTGATAAAGACTACGACATCGGGCCTGCGGTTCATTTTGCTCCCCTGGATGGTAAACTGATTGACCACCAGGAACTGGTTATTGCTGAAATTATTAAAGTCGATGAGCTGGGCGTGATCGTGGAGGGTGTCGTCACCGTCACGGTATTCAACCGCAATTCCCTCAAGAAGCATGCGATGAAAGGCACGGTTGTTGTGGATCAGCACCGGCGATTCCGGATTTGTGACGGAGAGGACTGCCTCTTCAAGAACCGCCAGAGGAATATGTGGATTAATCTCCTGCATTGCGGCAAGAAGACGGCCAGTCAGCGTCACCTGACGGTAATCTGCCCGTTCCGCTCTCTCCCCGTCATGGGCGATGTCCGGACCAAAGGCGTACTCATACCCGCCCTCACGAAACCAATCCAGACAGATTTGCTCAAGCTGGTCTTCGTTGATCATTCTTTCCCCATATGCAGTAGCCACGCAACTCTTGTGTCAACACAACACAATATGACATGCATCAACACATTGAATTTGCATCATTTCTTCATTGTGTCATGCTTTTTGTTGCGTTTAAATTGTCTTTAAACACAACATCTTTTCTCTTTCTTCACTAGGAACAGACCTCTTCAGTATATTTTGGAATCTAAAAGGTTCGGAGTTTCTTTTTCAGCTCCGAACCTATCAGGACCAAAGGTTCGGAGCTTTGGCGCAGAGGTCCGAACCTTGAGCTCCATGGTTTTACATTTGCGACACGCTGGTATATGCCTGTCTTGGATCATTCGGCGTAGCCGGAAAAGCCCGGCGTAATAACTTTTTTCCTACTAATGGGTTTAGAACTTTGAGGCGTAGATAGTCTTCGGATCGTCCGAGTAATTCGCCAAGGACCTTTAAAGTCAGGTAGCGTCCATGACATAATTCGATAACTGTTTGGGTCATCTCATTCTTTGACAAGCGACGACTCTTCCGTGCGCTCTCTGCCAATCCTTCAAGTTCAGCCACCAGTTCAGGTTTGATGTCTGCCAACTTATGAATAATCGGCATATCCAGCCCTTCCGCAATTAACCCCTCAGAACTTTGGCCTGAATTTTTCAAACTGTCCAGCACCGTCCCATCACTGAAAACTTCATCAGGTGTTGCAGCTTTAAGACCCTGAATATGGTAGACAGTCCCCCGTCCATGGCCACTCGAAAACAAAAGTTCTTTTTTTACAAGGCGTTGTAGGGACATTGTTACATCATGGGGATGGTCGGTTGACATTTCCAATAAACGCGGGTGGGAGACAAAACCTTCAATTGTTGCCGATGACAGGATAAGACGCTCCAGATCACCCAACCCATCAAACGCCGAACCAAACTTTATACGCAGCATCTCAAGCACTTCCCGAGGAAAAAGATCAAGCATCCGGAGTTCAAGGAGCGTCTGTTCCGGTTCGTCCTTTTCATAAAGGGCGGGTGGCCGCCAGTTGCCACTCTTCCAGCCACTATAAATTTTGGGCACTCCTGAGCCTGCCCGTTCACCAAGACCGATCATTAGAAACATCTGATGAATCAACCGATTCCGGCAATCACTTTCTCCTCCCTGTATTGCCAGTTCTGCAGGTATCCGCATATTGCCTGGATTGCGAAACCCGAATAAATCCGGTCTCTTTACGATCAACACCGAAACCCTGCCACTATAATCAGCATGAACAAGGGTGTTCACCAAAGCCTCCCGAATTGCTTCATGGACGGGCGTATCATCCTGGCGCTGCCCATCCTTCAATGAAAAAGGCACCCTCAGGTCAGCAATGAGCTTACGATATACCCGGCGGTAAAAATCAAAAAGATTGCCGGACCAGCTGCCATCCGGCACAAGGCGGTCAGTCCAACGCAATTCTGTTTTCGCCTCGGGTCGTTCCTGATAGTCCACAAAATAATGCGGCGCACCGTCCTGAATAGCGTCCCACTTCCCAAACATCAAAAGTCCTGCCAGGGTAAGCCCTTTTTCACCGGTCTGCCGGTCACGACGCCAGCCCTTGAGAAGCCGAAGCAGTCCGGCGTCATCTTCGTCCAGCCATATATGCCCCGGTTTTTCCGTCCGCAGCATCTGGCGGTAGGCAAAAAGGCTGTCTGGATCAATATCATCCATGCCAAAGCCTTGCAAAATACGGCTGTCCCGTGCATCTTCCACTTGCTCGGCCAGCATTCTTTTGACTGTTTCTTCACTGCAGGGCCGGTCTCCGTCATGAAGACGACGAAAGGTGTTCCCCTTCAATGGGTTGCCACGCAAGAAGACAGGTTTCTGTCGACGTAGGGCAGGTGGTACCCGCACCTGGATCAGGTTGCGGTTATCAATAACGATCACCTTGACATCCTGCTCGGTCAGCAGATTGACACTCACCTTCTGCGGATTGTTGAGGTGGTTGAACAGAGCGGTAATGATCCGCTGTGGCTCACTGATGCCATGGAGAGCAAATCGCCGCTGTTTTTCCTTGATGCCTAAAAGGATAACTCCACCATGGGTATTGGCAAAGGCGCTGTAAGTGGGCCAGAAGTCGACCGGCAATTGTCCCCTGCCGTCTTTCCCTGCTGCCAGCTTGCACTCCAGGTCAACGGTTTCTGAAAGAATACCAATATCGTCCAAGGTCCGAATTTCGATCATGCCACCTCCTGGATGGCGGACTCGGCGGCTTTAACGCTGATCTCGCCGGAGAGGAGTTTGGGGAGGAGGGTGTCGCGGAGTTGGGAGAGAGATGAACTTTCCAATCGCGCGGTAATCTGCTTGGCAACCAGTTCAGCAATGATGTCTACTGTTTCAAGATTAAAATCTGGCACAGCACACAATGCCTCTTTAAGATGACTTCTCTTGATATGCCCCATAGTAACAGCTTTATCAGCTGCGATTTGTTGGAAAACTGCAAGGTGATGTTTTGTCCAATAGTAGTAAAACCACTTGGGGTAATCTTTGGATGTTACCTTAAACAGGTGCTGATTAAGTGCAGCCTTCCCCCACACCATAAATCCACTATTAATGATCCCGACCATGAAAAAATAACATCCCCATTATCTATGATACAGGCTGGCTTAATATTAGGAGATGCTTTTTCAGCTGAGTTGGATATTCCGGTTTTTAGCTGAGCAATTTTTACAACAGGTAAAAAATCATTTTCGCTTTCAGGGCGATACTTTTGAAGGGCGAGACCGTTTTGATATTGAGCTATCTCATCGAGTGGTTTTACCTCCCACCCCTCAGGGATCAACCCCAGCTCAGACTCAACCAGTTTATCGGGGAAAAGGGCGGCGGTGGCACGGAGTTGGGCAAGTTGGTCAGGAGAGAGCCGGTCGAGTCCTTTCTCGGTCTTCCCACTGATGGCGCACATGGCGGCGCGTTCCGGGTTCTGGCCCTTGGCCCTGGCAAGGGCCTTGGCCTTGACCGGCTCGAAATCCACAAACCAGGACTTGAAAATGGCCTGGGCCATCTCCTCCAGGGTTTGGTTGATCTGGCGGTTGAGTTCGATTTTGTTATCCAGCGAGGATAAAACAGAAGAAATCTCTTTTTGATCTTGGAGGGGAGGTAGTTTGATTTGAGCCTTCTTAAAATCTTTTAAAACAACTCTTGGAATTGCAGCGCCGGAAATAAAGTTACTTTTCAGATAACTAATAGTCTCTTGTGAAGTGAAATAATATTTCAGAAAGTCAGAATCAATTTTTTCGGGGTCTGGTCTAAGTATCGCCACGGAAGAAAGCAAAACCGCATCAAGTGGCTTTTTAACATTACATACGGTATCAAGCGCACTGTTTCCATCTTTGGCAATCAACACATCACCTACTATTGGCTGACAACCTTGCCTTACAAGAATTTCAAAGTCTTCAGTTGATATATGCCTTGCCTCTCTCAAATCAACGCCAAACCTTGTCAAATCCTTCACAGATGCCATTGGCTTTCCAATAGCAACTGACTTGGGACTATTGTGGGCACCATCTGTTATTTTTAAGCACACCTCTTGCAGAGTTGATATTTGCCAATCAACATTCATAGCCCAACCCTGCCAAATTCTGCTTGATCTGTTTTTCCAGTTGGGCATTCGCACCAAACTGCTCCGATAACTGAGTAGTCAATCGAGCCATCTTTTCACCGAAGGGCTCGCCGTCATCCTCCTCCTCAGCGGCACCCACATAGCGCCCCGGTGTCAACACAAAGTCATGTTTGCTGATTTTTTCCAAGGTGGCTGACATGCAAAAACCGGCCTCATCCTCGTAGCCCTCACCCGTCTGCCAAGCATGAAAGGTTCCAGAAATTTTTTCAATATCCTCCCTTTTGAAATCCCGCAAAACCCGGTCCTTCATATAGCCCAGGTTACGGGCATCAATAAACAGCACCTCGCCGGAGCGATCCCGGAAGCCATTGCGCTCTTTCTTGTTGCGGGTCAAAAACCAGATACAGGCCGGAATTTGGGTATTGGTAAACAACTGACCAGGCAGGGCCACCATGCACTCCACCAGATCATTTTCGACCAGGGCCTTGCGGATGGCCCCTTCATTTTTAGTATTGGAACTCATGGAGCCGTTGGCCAGCAGCAGCCCCATGGAACCGTTGGGAGCGAGATGATAGAGCATGTGCTGGAGCCAGGCAAAGTTGGCATTGCCCGTGGGCGGCCTGCCGTACTGCCAGCGCGGATCATCGTCACTGACGCCGGTATCCCACTCCTTCATATTAAAGGGCGGATTGGCCATGATAAAGTCGGCCCGCAGGTCCGGGTGCTGGTCATTGGTAAAGGTGTTGGCCGGTTCCTTGCCGAAATTAAAGTCCAACCCCCGAATTACCATATTCATGGCTGCCAGCTGCCAGGTGGTATAGTTATATTCCTGGCCATAGATGGAGACATTGCCGATCCTGCCGCCATGCTTTTTGACAAACTGCTCGCTCTGAACAAAGAAACCGCCCGAACCCATGGCCGGATCATAGACCCGCCCCTGGAAGGGCTGGAGCATTTCAACAATCAAGGAGACAATGGATTTCGGAGTATAGAACTGGCCACCCTTCTTGCCTTCTGCCAGGGCAAACTGGCCGAGAAAATATTCATAGACATGGCCAAGGATATCCTTGGACTGCAGGGTGTCGTGACTGAAGGGGATCTCGGAGAGAAGATTGATCAGCTCGATAAGCTTTGCCTGGTCGATCTGGAGGCGGGCATATTGCTTATTTAAAATTCCTTTGAGCTTGGGATTGTCTTTTTCGATGGCGTCCAGAGCATCGTCAATAAGCCTGCCCACACTGCGGAAGGTATAGGTATGGGTCTTACCGTTCTTGATTTCAATCTCCGTACCCGGAGTCAGGGTCGCATTATCACGCAGGATCTGCCAGCGGGCCAGCTGTGGCACCCAGAAGACATTTTTCTCCGTATAATAGTCGCGGATTTCCAGCTCATCCACGATTTCGGCCTGGTATTCTTCATCGGAATCATAATCTTCCGGGTTAAGAAAATAGTCATGCTCCGGATTATTGAACTGATCTTTCAATTCCTGGCAGCGGTTGTCAAAAGAATCTGAAACATATTTTACAAATAACAGTCCTAAAACCACATGCTTGTATACCGAAGCATCCAGAGACGGAAGCAATTTGTTTGCCGCTGTCCACAGCTTTTTGTCCAGTGCTTCAAGAAATTTCTGTTCTTTATTGGCCATAATTGTTTTCTGATTTTGTTGTTCTCAAGTATTGGCTATTTCAAGACCTTGGCAAACCAGAGGATTGCAGCTTCCCCTTCCTTGCGGGTGATCTCATCGGCACTCCGGCTGTGCCGGATCGCATTGCGCAGTTCTGCCAGCTGCCCAAACTTGATATTCAAGGTTTCCTTGTTGACAAAACGCGGCTGAAACTGGGGCCATAATGCCTTTGTTTTTATAGCATCGTGTAACTCCCGCAAGTCGCAAAACTCCATCTTTCCTTCCAGGGTATCGTAATAGTCACCATCCAGGGCTGCATTTTTCTTGGCAGCACGCTGGATACGTTCTTTTACATTTCGCAGGATATGGGATGGCAGTTCATATTGGCTGTCGGCTTGCAGCACCGCGACGATAACTTTGCGTAGGCCAAGCTCGATCTGTTCAATCTGTTCGTCCAGCTCCCGGAGCTGTACCGGCAGATCAAGCCGCTCCTTGACCAGCAGGGTTTCAATGGCCTCCTGGAAAGTCCGCTGCCGTTCAGCAATAAATTCCTCAAAATCCTCAGCAGTAAAGGGATCACGGAGGAGGATGGCCAGGGCAGCAGGTGAGATACAATGCGACTCCAGTATGGAGCGAACTGCTGCTTCACCATTTTCTGCTATCAGGTCCGGCAGGTATTGGTTGGGAAGCCTGTCACTGATGACATGACGGTTTGTTTCTGCACTTAAGGGGGTACGGTTCAATATGGTGTCTATCACCTTCCCCTGAAGGTGTTCTGCTCCCCATTTTTTCGGGACTATATGATGGTCGTCGAGATCGTCAGCCAGGGTTACATTACCAGACATCCAGTCCCTTGCCCCCATCAGAACCAACAGGTTGAAAAGGCCGTTATAGACGGAAGTTCCTCGCTTGGTCTCCTTGCGAAATTCCAGCGTCTTAAACCGCGTTTTAAACTCGGTGATAAGCGGAGGCTCTGCGTTGTCATCCTGGAGCCAGGCTTTCATATCCATAAAATCACGGGCACTGGTTGACTCCACCGACCCTGAATAACGGTTGGTAAATACGGAGGCCCAGTACCAATGCCGGGCCTTGCGCTGTGCATCCAGGCGCTGCGATGCCTGGATGGTTTTTATATGGGCCTGGATAGACGCAAAAACGGGAAGGATGGAAACATAGGGGAGATACTTTGAAGAGATTGCCGCGAACTCATGAGGGTGCTGCAGGAGTTTGATAGCTGCCTGAAGGGCATCAACAGCATTATGCCATCGACCTTCAAAATCTTGGGCATCAGTTATCAGAACTTCTTTACGTCTTGTCCCGTCTGGATCACGTACCGGCTTTTCCTGGCCTGGCAGGAGAAAATAAAGGTATTTAGGTGAGCAGTAAGATTGACGGAGAATCGACATCACCTGGAGAATATAGACATTCATCTTCTCCGTTTCGACAAACTCCAGGCGGGAGGCAGCTGCACGCCACATATGCTTTAACTGCAAGCCCTTTGGTTTGAGCAGGGCATTGATCAGGTCAAAAGCATCGAGGCGGATGCCCTTACTGTTGATCTGGGTGAAGATATCGCAGACTTTGTCAACGGCCAGGTCCTGATCAAGCTCGATATAGGCGACTTGGTACTGTTCTGTGATCCCTTTTAAATGTTCACCAAAGAGATGGGCATTTTCCGTGCTCTTTGCTGCCATTTCTATTGCATCAGCATCTCCCGCCTCTTCAGCTTCCTGCGTCCTGTTTTTCCAGAACTGTTCATACCCCTGCACCCAGTTGGGGAGCTCCCAGCCACCAGCCCCCATAATGGCCAGCGGAAAGATATGCTGTTCATATTGAACTTCTGGGTTATCGATTATTTTCGACCATCGTCGCGTCAGCCAGTCATAGTTGAAGGCATCATCATACTCTTCAGCCATGAACTTATCGACATGGACAAAGTAGAGGGCCCGATTGGCACGATTCGGCAAGTTAACATCAGGGGCGAGGAAAGCATAATACATCGCTGTGAGACGCTGCTGGCCATCAAGGACTATATGGACAGGGTTACCATTGCCTTTCGGATAGCCGTAGATACGCTCGCAGGACAGGGCATTGAAGTTTTCCTGTTTGCCTTTCCACAGAAGGAGACTGCCGATATAGTAATCGAGAAAAATGGAGCGCATCAGTTCTTTGATGTCCCAGGGCTTCCACTCAAATTCCCGCTGGAAATCGGGGATGACGAACTGTCCTTCCCGGAGCCGCATGATCAGGGTGTTGAGGCTAACATGATCAGGTTTTTGGGCATCTTTCATGGGGTGTGCTCCGATTCTCTATGTATTTACTTCAGGGACAGGGGAGGCTACTGTAGAAAACTTTACAATTGACTGAATATATATTCAGTCAAGACAATTAACACATATTTTTTATAAAACAAAAGAGATTGTTCTGTTTCTTCAAACACTAACTCCCGCTTTAGCCAGCTTTCTGATAACAGCGTCAGCCACTTTGTCTGCCTCCGTTTGTAACGATGGCGAAGATTTACTGGCCAAATCGTGGATAATCTCCCCCTGACGCTGGCAGGCAACCTCACCGTAATTCAAAAATGTTGTTAACACCTTTTCATGACCAAGGTTTTGGCTCCACGCCTTGAACTGCTCCGGGGTTTTGCATACTTTTTCACCGAGTTGGACAAGTGTATTCCTAAAGCTATGGGGGTTAAAATAGGGAAGTCCGGCATTGACAAAGGCGTCACGAAATATTTGACGAATTGGACTGGCTGTACCCCAGTGGGCTTTTTTCAGTCCATTAGCTTCAAACTTTCGAGATGTTCCCACTTCGATACGAGTTGCAGGAAACAGGGGATCATCGTTACCCCAGAGCTTTTCGTCCCGGAGATAAGCTACCCATTCCACCACAATAGCATGAATTTCCTCACCCACTGGGAAGAAGTATGTGGTGAAGGTCTTGCTGAATTTTGTCTGCACTTCGCGGGCATCTTGCTTGACATATCCGGCAATGAGGTCAGTGTGCTTCAGCTTCATTGAGGCAATGGCACTGTCCCGTGCGCCGGTCAGCAAGGTGAAGGCGATCAGGGCACGGTTGCGCTTTTCAACATCCGTATTGATGGGCATGGTGTTGATAACGTGCTTGATCTGTGCCATGGTTGGCGGTTCTTTGTGCCGCCTGGCAGTAGCGATCCGAGTGTCCTTGTCTGACAGGTTGAAATATTCAGCATCGGTATATTGAATACGAGACTTATAACCCGGTTGCATGGAAAGCCATTGAAAAAACCTTTTCAGTTGATTCAGGGTGGCGTGCAGGGTTGCCTTGCTCAATTTTTTTCCGGAACGCTGCCCCTTTTGCTTGGCAAGATGTTTCTTGAAGGCTATAGCCTGTTCAAAATGAAAAGTCTTGAAATCGCGGAATTTGGAATAGACCTCAAAACGATTTAGAGCCTTGGCCGCCGCATCAATGGTCGGCTCGCTGTGCCTCTTCGCTTCTTTCAGAAAAGCAAAATATTTGCGCTTAATTCTCTCATTGGCCGGGTTGTGTTTTTTCATGCTCTTTACTCCTTATTTCAAATCACAGTTTACGGAGGGTTTTTCACTATCAACTATGTGTCGTAGTTCTTCCGGGAACGTGATGTCAATATTGCCGCTTACTTCACTGATTTTGGCCAGGTTGACGCGCCGGTTCATAATGGTGTCACAAACCGGGCAGATTGCCGTAAGATTGCCGGTCTTTTCACTATCTGGTGAATAATCCGCCATATCTCCCGCCGCTGGTCTTGGCATACGGCACCGGACACAGTATAGTTCTCCTGGCTTGCAGGTCTGCTTGTTTTTTGTCCGTCGCTTTTGCAGAAAATCCACCAGGACACTGCCTTGAATCAGGGCAGGCCGCTTTCTGTCAATAGTTGCAAGACCTGATTTTATCCAGTTACGCACCGTGTTTTTATGAATACTGAACAACCCGGCCACCTCTTCCACAGTATAACTGCGGTGAATTTTAACCAGGCGGTGGTTTGGATAACGTTTTCCCATTGCTCAGACCATCCCTCTGGTTTGCATTAAGGATGCAGTAGAGTGGTATCTATAGAATAGTATCATTATTGTTACTCCAAAGTCTCTGTTGTTTTGGGTGGGCTTTTCTTCTATTATTTTGTGCAGTTGCTATATTGCTGCTGTTTTTTGGAGTATCCATTTCGTTACTCGAAAGTATTGTGGTTTCTCCGTCTGGAGTAACAGGGTTGCTACTCGAAAGAACCTTTTTAGGTATCAATTTTGTTACCGAATATTTTTTCTTGTTGGCGTGATAAGCTGACCAGCCCCTTCCTTTCCGATGGTCTTTCTTTCTTGGTTTTTTGGGCGGACGGAATGCAGGGGTGCCGTAATCTTTCCAGCGGTCATCAATGAAGTACCTTGTCATGTCCCCTGAATGGCCACCTGATCCCTGGTGAGCGATATCGAGAAAACCTTTCTCCATCAACTCGTCAATGGCGTTCCTGAACTCCCGGCGGCCAATTCCTTTTTTTTCAGCCTCGGAATATGGATAAACTATTTCTCCATTATTCCTAATGATCCAATCATCCGACCGTTTTGCTCTCTTAACCTGCTCCATCTGTCGTTTACGGAGAAAATCCAGGTAAACAAGCAACGACCATCTGCTTAATGATCTGAAGGCTGGAGACCGAAGAATATTTTTATCAAACCAAATCTTTTTAGCCATTATCAGTCAATATTGAAAATTAGCTGTTATTGCGAATTTCCATGCGAGACATCAGCCATTCTTCAATTTCATTTTCCAGCCAGCCGACAGCCCTTGCTCCCAGATTAATCGGCCTTGGGAAAGTACCTTCCTGAATACGGAGATAAATGGTTGACCGCGACAAACCTGTCCGCTTCTCAACCTGCTTACGTCGGAGAATGGATAGTTTTTCTTGGTTTGTATTCGCCATAATTGCACCTCACATGCTTAAATTGGATGTTGTTGGACTATGGCGTTATTAATAATGAGTTAATTTAAAACGGTCATCGCGTGTTGCAACGCTGGCCGTTGCAATTGCAATGGTAGGAATAATGGTACTTGAGGCAGGGAAGTCGAGGAAGGTTGGCGGCTGAAGGGTTCAGGCCATATCGTCATTGAGTGCTCGTTTAGCTGCAGCGAAAATTCTAGCCGTAGTTCTGGAGCGAACACCACGAAGATCGTCAAATTTTTCTTCTATAAAATCCCGCAGCTGTGTTTCGCTTGTAAATGTTTCACCTTTGAAAGTGCCGGTGACAACCTCCAGAAGGGCACCAATAATATTGAGATAGGTTTTTTCCGAGCGTGGATTAATTGCATTATCTAAACACTTCAACCGCTCTTCATACTGTTTTAGTTTGGCAGCAACTTCATATTTTTGCAGCTCCATCATTTTAATGCTTTCTTTAGCTGATTGCAGTTGCCGCTGCAGAGCATCTCTATCTACCTGAAGAGCCCTGAAAGATTCCGCATTGATGGCGGAATGCGTTTTCCGTTCAACTTCATCAAACAAAAATTCGGGTTTGTTAGAGGGAAACTCTTTGACGATCCATTCCTTGAGGTCTTGGCGGGAAACTGTTCGCCTCTCTGGAGCCACATGATCTTCTGAATCAAAAACAGGGCTCTTACCGTCCCGGCCGCAGGCCAGTTTATTATTATCAATGGCATCATGAATTGCCCGGCATCTCGGTTCCAGGCAAGAGATTTTCGGGTGTGCATAAATATTGCGACTTGTCTCTGTTGCCTGACTCAATATCTGCTTAAGTACTTCCACGGGGACACCACACCACAAGGCCGCAGCCTGTGGGATATAATAAGCGGAATAATATGCCCTAATTTCATCACAATTATCTGACTCCCATGGGTTAGCCATGAAATATTCTCCTTAGTCTGAAAAATCCCTACCCGGACATTTACCCGAAAGAAACAACTTTGCCGCCCTTTTTTAATGAGTCCAGATAATCCGCCCATGCTTGCATCATTCCTCTACGTTCTGGGAGGTGTTGTGCATAATTATATGCCGCTTTTATTTTATTCCGTTCGGCATGGGCAAGTTGACGCTCAATAATGTCAGAAAGCCAACCTTGCTCATGCAAAATAGTTGAAGCCATTGCACGAAAGCCATGCCCGGACATGTCTTCCTTGGCATACCCCATACGCCGCAAAGCCGCCAATATTGCATTATCACTCATTGGCCTTGAATCTGATCTGATACTTGGAAAAACGTATCGACCTTGACCAGTAATGGGTTGGATATCACACAGTATAGTTAGACTTTGTTCAGACAATGGAATGATATGTGGAAACTTCATTTTCATTTTTTGAGCAGGAATACGCCACTCAGCATTATCAATATCTATTTCTGTCCACTCCGCTCGACGAAGCTCTCCAGGTCTCAGGAAAACCAGGGGAGCAAGCTTTAAAGCAGATTGGACAACTGGAGTTCCTTGATAGCCGTCTATGGCTCGCAGCAGTTCACCAATCTTTTTGGGCTCTGTAATGGTTGCCATACTGCCATGCTTAACTGGTGTCAAAGCACCACGAAGATCAGCGGAGTTATCACGTTCTGCCCGGCCAGTGGCTACAGCATAACGAAAAACCTGCCCACAATTCTGTAAAGCTCGATGAGCAGTTTCATGAATCCCTTTGTTTTCTATTCTTCTCAATACTGAAAGAAGTTCGGGCGGAGTAATTTCAGCAATGGGCCGCCCTCCCAACCAGGGGAAAACATGGAGTTCAAAGCGACGGATAATTTTTTTGGCATGACTTTCTGCCCAGTTTGAAGAATGTTTGATAAACCACTCCCGTGTTATAGCTTCAAAACTATTTTCACTCTGCTCTACCTGCATAGCCTTATTTGCTTTACGAACCTGCGCAGGATCGACACCATTTCTTATCATTCTTTTTGCATCATCGCATTTTTCTCTGGCCTCAGCTAGCTTAACATCAGGATAGACTCCAAGAGCTAAGGTCTTGCGCTTTCCTGCAAAACGGTAATCAAGTCGAAAATATTTTCCGGCCTTTTTTACCAAGACATACATACCTTTTTCATCAGACAGTTTGAATTGTTTAGAACGAGGCTTTGCGTTACGGATGGCGGTATCAGTGAGAGGCATGACGGTATCTCCATACTTTCGGTGGAGGTAGTATTCAATACTGCTTTCGAGGGTATTGAATAGGGGACTCAACCCACTAGAAACAAAGAGCATGGAAGATTTTGACGGTACCTATTATCAATATCTTCCATATACCGTCAAAAATACCGTCATGCATGACGGGATGTCAATAGTTTTTATTGGAACACCCAGGAAAAGAAAACCCCGAAATCCTTACCTGGACTCGGGGTCTTTATCTTTACCGGAACTCACCGGAATGCATTTTGGTGGCGATGCAGGGAATCGAACCCCGGACACTACGGATATGAGCCGTATGCTCTAACCATCTGAGCTACATCGCCTTGCGGTAAGGCGAAAATAATTACACTATTACCCATTGGGTGTCAATGAATTTTCGCCTGTCAGATTTATTTTTCCATTAAAAAAAAGGGGAAGCCTTTTTTTAAGGCCTCCCCTTCACTTACTTCCTGATACAGGTCAGTACCTGTGAGACAGGGGAATAATTACATCATTCCGCCCATGCCACCCATACCGCCCATACCGCCCATGCCACCAGGCATTCCACCAGGCATTCCACCGGCAGCACTGTCATCTTCCGGCAGATCAGCAATCACACACTCTGTGGTCAGCAGCATACCGGAAACAGATGCTGCGTTCTGCAGTGCAGTACGGGTTACTTTTGCAGGATCAATGACACCCGCAGCAATGAGGTCTTCATATTCTTCAGTTGCGGCATTGAAACCATTGGCACCTTCAAGATTCTTGACTGCATCAACAATTACGGAACCTTCACGACCGGCGTTGTTTGCAATCTGACGTACCGGCTCTTCAAGAGCGCGGAGAAGAATCTTCCGTCCGAGATCCTGTTCACCATCAAGCTCGAGTTTCTCAAGAGCACTGAGGCAACGGATATAGGAAACTCCACCACCGGGAACAACACCTTCTTCCACTGCTGCGCGGGTGGCATTAAGTGCGTCTTCAACACGTGCTTTCTTCTCTTTCATTTCAATCTCGGTTGCGGCACCAACATTGATGACAGCAACACCACCGATCAGTTTGGCAAGACGCTCCTGGAGCTTCTCACGGTCATAATCTGAAGTGGTGTCTTCAATCTGGTTACGAATCTGCTTGACACGTGCGGACAGCTGCTCTTTGTCGCCGCCGCCGTCTACGATGGTTGTATTGTCTTTATCGGTTACGATACGCTTACAAGTTCCGAGATCATTGATGGTCACATTCTCAAGCTTGATACCGAGATCTTCTGAAATAACCTGTCCACCGGTAAGAATGGCGATATCTTCGAGCATTGCCTTTCTGCGATCACCAAAACCGGGTGCCTTCACGGCAGCTACATTCAGGGTTCCACGCAGTTTATTGACAACCAGGGTAGCCAGTGCTTCACCGTCAACATCTTCTGCGATGATGAACAGTCCTTTACCCATCTTGGCAACAGACTCGAGTACAGGAAGAAGATCTTTCATATTGGAAACCTTCTTCTCCACGAGGAGCAGGTAAGGATCTTCCATGGCAACTTCCATACGATCCGGATCGGTTACAAAATAAGGTGAGAGGTAACCGCGATCAAACTGCATACCTTCAACGACATCAAGGCTTGTGTCCATGGATTTGGCTTCTTCGACGGTGATGACACCTTCTTTTCCAACCTTGTCCATTGCCTCGGCAATAATGTTACCGATGGTTTCGTCACTGTTGGCAGAAATGGTTCCGACCTGGGCGATTTCCTTCTGCTCTTTGGTTGGAGTGGCGATCTTGGTAAGCTCTTCCACGATCACGTCAACACCTTTATCAATACCACGCTTGATTTCCATGGGATTACCACCCGCAGCCACAAGCTTGGCACCCTCAGTATAGATCGCCTGGGCAAGAACAGTTGCAGTGGTGGTACCGTCACCGGCAACATCAGAGGTCTTGGAAGCAACCTCTTTCACCATCTGTGCACCCATGTTCTCAAACTTGTCAGCAAGTTCGATTTCCTTGGCAACAGTTACACCATCCTTGGTGATAGTAGGGGCACCAAAAGATTTATCAATCAGCACGTTACGTCCCTTGGGGCCGAGGGTCACCTTCACCGCGTCAGCGAGGATATTTACACCATTGAGAATAGACTCGCGGGCCTTAACTCCATATTTAATGTCTTTTCCAGCCATTATTACTTTCTCCCTTTGCTCAACATGGTCTCATTTAAGAAAGACCAAGATGATTTACACGTTATAACACAGCACCCGTCTGATGCCTTTTCCGTATCCAACTCCAACATGGCATCCGACAGGTACTCTCTTGTTTCAATCTGATCCAATCCGACTGCTTTATTCGATAACACCGAGGATATCGTCTTCACGCATGATAAGATAGTCTTCCCCATCGAGTTTCACGTCGGTTCCACCATATTTCGAGAACAGAACCTTATCTCCGACCGCTACCTGAAGAGCTATTCTATCTCCGTTGTCACCCATTTTTCCTGGTCCTACTGCCACAACTTCACCCTCGGCCGGCTTCTCTTTGGCGGAATCCGGGATAATGATACCACCAGCAGTTTTCTCTTCTTCTGCCAACCTTTTTACCAAGAGACGATCGTTCAATGGACGAATCTTCATCACTACCTCCTACATTACAAATAGTTTGTTTCCTAAAGGGTCCATCGATTTTTTGTATATACATGGAATCCCGTGTTAATTTCCGCCCGATTTTCGGGCCGATACCTAAAACTGCGCAAAACTATATGATTGCTTTTTTAAAAATCAAGGGTGAAAATCAAAAAAAATACTACCATCTTCCGCAACACGGTTACCACTATACATCTCGCTGTTTTTACGTTAAAATATAATTTCAGCCACAGCGGACAACCCATCTGAATGGATCATCTTTTTCTCCCCTTTGAATTGCCTGGAGATCAGTAAAGAGTTCGACAGATAATTCTCCACTCCTTCCATCACCGATAACGTAATTTTTCCCCCGGTAAAAAAGTTCCCCAACAGGGGAGATAACAGCCGCGGTTCCGGTGCCAAATGCCTCCCTCAATCGTCCATCCTCAATGGCTTCCAGAACTTCATCGATGGCAATTTTTCTTTCAACAACCTTCACACCACGGGACTCTGCAAGCTTTATCACCGAATCCCTGGTCAAACCCGGAAGAATAGAACCTTCCAGGGGAGGAGTTACCAGTTCGTCATCAATTTTAAAAAAGATATTGCTGGTCCCCACCTCCTCCACATATTTGTGTTCACACCCATCAAGCCACAACACCTGGGTGCAGCCCGCCTTTTCGGCAAGCCTGGCGGTAAACAGAGAAGCAGCGTAATTCCCGGCTGTCTTGACGTTGCCCACACCACCCTTGACGGCACGCACATGTTCATCACTGACATAGATTTTCGTCGGATTACACCCTTCCTTGTAATAGGCTCCAACAGGAGACATTATTATATAGAACCAGTATTCCCCGGCAGGCCTCAATCCCAGGGCAGCTTCGGCACCGATCATTGCAGGGCGGATATAGAGCGTAGAACCTTCACTTTTCGGAATCCACTCCCTGTCCAGGTAGAGCAGTGCCTTTAACGATTTCACAACCTTCTCCACGGGAATCCGTGGCATACACATCCGCAGAGCGGAGTTGTTCATCCTTTCGAAATTTTCAGCTGGCCTGAACAGATAAATCTGACCATCTTCCCCCCGGTAAGCCTTCATTCCCTCGAAAATTGCCTGACCGTAATGGAGCACCATGGCCGCAGGAGAAAGACTGAAATCATCGAAAGGACAGATTTTCGCATCATGCCAGCCATGTTCCCGGTCCCATTTCATCAAGAACATATGATCCGTGAAATGAACGCCAAAACCAAGATTACCTTCATCCGGTTTTTCTTTTCGCCGGTCACTTGCCACTTTTTCCAATGCAACCTCAAAATCTTCCCACATAATACAAATCTCCTTGCAACTCCTTATTTTTCTTTTCTTAATCCACAAGAGGATATATACTTTTCTTCGTTAGACTTAAATCCGTGACTGCCACATATTCAGACAGACTGCATGTCATGGAAAATCAGATAGCTTTTTTCTGGAACGGGCAGGATACATCAGCCATCCTGGAAATTGCAACCTAAACCAGTGTCTGTCCAGAGGGATCAATCGCTTACACCTTTTGCACAACAACCGATGAAAACCATGAAGAACCCAAAAAACCAACTTCCAGCGCAGGAAACACCGCCAAGCGCCATGGGAATTAAATACTTTCTTCTGGTCTTCCTGATTTCCATTTTCTATTTCGGCAGAATCCTCTGGCCTTTCTGGTCCATCCTTGTCCTCTCCTTTCTGCTGACCAATCTCTTCAGGCCGGTGTACTCCTATCTTGAAAAAAAGATGCCGGAATCAATTGCTTCCGTTCTCACCTGCCTGCTGATCATCGCCATCGTATTCATCCCGCTGGTTCTCTTTATCCTTGCTCTCACCGATGAGGCGCTGAACCTGTACAACTGGGGCCGGGATAGCAGGGTGGGCCTCAAGCTCCAGCAGTTTATCCAGGAAAGCCCGCTTATCCTGCAACTGCAGGATCAGCTCAGGGAAGTGGGATTTGAATTCAACCCATCCCAGGTTTCAGACTCATTTTCCTACCTGGCCAAAAAAGGCGGTCTTATGCTTTATAACCAGGCAAGTGCATGGGCTGCCAATATTCTCCAGTTTCTCTTTCTCTTCTTTATCATGATTCTGGTTATCTTCTTTCTCCTGATCGACCAGCCGAAACTGGTGGACTACATGATCAGACTCTCACCACTGCCTGAAGATGAAAACCGGATTCTCATCGAAAAATTTCAGGAAATCGCCAATGCCATCCTCAAGGGAAACGGTGTCTGCGGCCTTGTCCAGGGTATCCTTGGCGGTACCATCTTCTCCATCCTGGGGTTGAACTCTCCCCTGCTGTGGGGAGCGATCATGGCCATTCTCGCCTTTCTCCCCATTTTCGGTATCGGTCTGGTAATGATCCCGACCTCCATTATCCTGGTAATAAACCACCGCATGGGAGAAGGTGTTTTTCTCTTCGTTTTCTACATCATTCTCTCGTTTTCCATCGAGTACCTCGTCAAACCAAAAATGGTGGGAACCCAGGTAAAAATGCACACCCTGCTCGTTTTTCTCTCCATTATCGGCGGCCTTAAGGTTTATGGAGTTCTGGGTATTATATACGGCCCGCTGATCATCACCGCGTTCCTTACCCTGTCCGACATCTATCTGCGGCGCTACGAAGGACATGTACAGAAACTGTGAAATTCACAAAGAACCTTCCTCTTTTTCCGACAGGACACAGTGCTCCAACAGAACAGGTCAAAGCAGTCCGGCACCTTTAGTTCATGAGAAATGTGAGTCAGGTCACCTTAAAACTGTTTTCACAGGATTTTTCCGGTACATTGGACTTGGATTTCCGGCAATATAGATATCTTCCAGGTAGGTCAGTTTACGGGGCAGCTGTCCGGAAGTTCCCCGGGATACCAGGAAAGTAGCCGGTTTTCCTTTCTTCAAAAGACCGAACTCCTCAATACCGAGAAGACGGGCCCCGTTGCAGGTTGCACACTGTACGATTTCAGGCAGGGAAAAGCCCGCTTTTTTCAGCAACTTCATTTCCTCCACCACGGATTCTCCGTGAAGCACTCCAAGGCTGCCTGAATCCGTACCCAAGGCAATGGTTACCCCCGCCTGCCTGGCTGATTCCATCTGATCGAGCTGGTGTTCCAGATTTTTCCTGACCACTTTCAAATCAACACTGCCCCCCGCAGCTGAACTGTTTTCCCCGTACGCTTTCATTGTATAAGCCGTGGGAACCCATACCACATTTTTTTCCGCCATCAGCTCAATATTTTCCCTGCCCATGAAAAATCCATGCTCAATCGAGTGGCAGCCGGCCTGCAGCGCCTCTTTCACAGGGAGGACACCGTTGGCATGGACCATCACTTTTTTTCCCTGTAAACCCGCAACCTCAACCAGACGGGTCATTTCCTCGACAGTAAACTGTCCCGCCGTTTCACGGCCAAATCTCTTCAGGCTGTTTAACCCGGAATTGACAAGCTTCACCCAGTCCGCTTCATCCGTCTCCCGTATAAAACCCTCGGCCAGACTTTCACCTTCCAGCGGACTCCTGCCAATCAGGCTGCCATAACGATTTTTTTGTTTCCAGGCCCGTCCGGTTGTCTTGATCTGAACCGGGAAAGAAGCTTCCATCCGTCTACTGTACCCCAAGGCGCATCCACCACGATCCCCACCATCACGAACAGCGAGAACACCATGACTGAACAGATAGTTCAGATGACGGGCGATGACCGGTTCCAGCTCATTGCAATCCGCAGTCAGCTGACGCTCTCTTATCTCCGGGTCAAGAGTACCCGACATAAAAAGGTGCAGGTGGCTGTCCACCAGGGGCGGGAGTATTGTACAATGGGAAAGATCAGTTACCCGGTCGGTAGTAATATTTTTTATACCACACCCATCATGGAGCTCCGTTATGACACCGTTCTCTATCTCCAACAGAACATGATCCCGAATGGGCCCACCACTGCCGTCAATCATCCAGCCAACAAAAATAAATTGTTTTTCTTTCATATTTTTTCAGGTTCCGTTAAGAAAGTTCAAATATACTTCTATCGAAAAACAGGTTCCTTCAACTATAAGATCAAAGAAAAGATATGAAAGATGAAATCATAAAACATCCGGCCACCATAAACCCTCCGGTCTATCATGCATCCACTGTCCTGTTCAGGAACTACAGAGAAATGCGCCTTGCCGGCAAAGGGCAATTGGACGGCCCGACCTATGGTACTGACAGGATGCCGGTTCAGCGGGCCTTTGAAAAAGCCCTGTGCAACCTTGAAAAAGGATCAGTTACCAGGCTTTTTCCATCAGGCCTTTCTGCTATCCAGAATATGTTCTGGTGTTTTGCGAAGAGTGGTGACCACATACTTGTAGTGGACAATGCCTACGGCCCGGGTGTCAGTTTCTGCAGAAAAATCCTGACACAATTCAATATAGAAACAACCTGTATTCCACCCTCCGCAGGGAAGGATATCATTGATTTCATCCGACCTGAAACCGTACTGATACTCCTTGAATCCCCCGGTTCAAATACTTTTGAGATTCAGGATATTCCCGCCATTACAGCCATCGCAAAAGAAAAAAATATCATCACCGCCCTGGACAATACCTGGGCAACACCCCTTTACCTGAATCCTTTTGACCTCGGTATTGATATCTCCATCCAGTCGGTGACAAAATATATCTCCGGCTACTCTGACGTTCTGATGGGCGCCCTTACGGTCAATCAGAAATATGCTGATATCTTAAAGAATTTTTATTCACGAATGGAGCTTTACGCCCCGGAAAATGACTGCTATATGGCCCTTCGTGGCCTGCAAACCCTGGCTACCAGACTGCGACAGCATGAACAATCTGCCATACAGGTGGCCAGACACCTTGAACAGCATGGAAAAATCGACTGCCTCTTCCATCCGGCACTGCCGAGTCACCCTGAGCATCATCTCTGGAAACGTGATTTTCAAGGCTCTTCCGGCCTGTTCGGTTTTACCCTGAAACAGGAATATAATGACAGGGAGCTTGCAGAATTCATCGACAGCCTGAAACTGTTTGGCCTTGGTTACAGCTGGGGCGGTTTCAAAAGCCTGCTGACTGCAGCCCGCCAGAGAAGGAGAATGCCTTCACGCTACTCAGGAAAACGAATCATCCGGCTGCATATTGGCCTGGAATCCCCGGAAGATCTCATTCTTGACCTGGAAAGAGGACTGACTAAGCTGCCGTGATCCCGGCTGGAGAAATACTTACCATAAGTTTACTGGCGTCATGGTATAAACCTTACTATTGTTTATCCTGACAAAAGAGCAAAGTCATCAGAAACTTTGTCTCCAGGTAGAAACCACTATACCATCGGGGGAGAACATATGGGCATGATGCAGGAATTTAAGGAGTTTGCAGTCAAGGGAAATGTCGTTGACATGGCGGTAGGTATTATCATTGGTGGTGCCTTTGGCAAAATAGTCTCCTCTTTTGTAAAAGATGTGATCATGCCACCCATCGGCATGATTCTCGGAGGTGTCGATTTTTCAAACCTTGCCATCACCCTTAAAGAGGCTGCCGGAGAAACACCGGCCGTTCTTCTCTCTTACGGAAAATTCATCCAGAGTGTTGTTGATTTTACGATTATCGCCTTTGCCATCTTTATTGCCGTAAAGGCAATCAACAATATGAAAAAGAAAGAAGAAGCCAAACCGGCTGATCCACCGAAGCAGGAAGTTCTTCTGGAAGAGATAAGAGACCTGCTCAAGGAGCAGAAATAAGCCGACCTGAATCCCGTGCCGGTATTACAGCGCAGCCAGGTTCAAATCTCCACCCATGTGCCCGCCCTGGCTGACTGTAGGCAACTGTCGCAGACACGAACTGCATACAGTCCGTCCTTCCCCGGTACGGGATTTTTTCTCTTTCCCTGAAGAAATTCACACCATTCCTCCAGCAGGGGAACAATTGTTCCAACCGGCGAAAAGACAAGCGGTTCCTTCCTGTCACTGCCCCTTACACTCTCCACTATGCCATGCACCTGATCCCCGTAAAGATGACCATTCTCACAGACAAACTCATATCTTCCGGAACGAGCCTTCCCTACTCTTGAGACATCTACCGTACCGACCACGTTATCATCCATCTCCACCAGGATCGTCACCAGATCCTCAAGCCGTTCGTTATGATATTGGTAACTCCCGGCCATGACTCTTCTGATCTTTCTCCCGGTTATATAATGCAGGGCATCAAAAATATGTACGGCAGTATGAATGGTAATTCCTGCTCCAGCAATCTCCGAAACTGAATGCCAGCCAAGAGATGAAGGCTCAAGACGCTGATTGGCATAAATGGAAAACAACCGTCCCTGTTGTGGCAGTTGTTTTTTCAGGGTCTGTATCACCGGGTTAAAACGAAGAGTCTGACCAGCCGTGAGGGGAGTTTTTGCTTCTGACATTACCTCCACAATGCGTGCGCCATCAACTCCGCCTGTTCCGAGCGGTTTTTCAAGAAGCAGCGGTTTTTGATTTTCTGCACATTCTTCAGCAATCCTTACATTCAGAAAAGGAGGAACAACGGAGATAACAGCATCCACACATGTCGCCCTGACCAGATCCTCCCAGCGTGGAAACCATTCTACGTTCCAGCGCTCCCCCTGCACCCGCCCTTCTTCCGAGCGCCTGCTGATTGCTGTCAATTCAAGGCCGTCAATATCATGGAGAAGATGATTTACATACCTGCTGCCATGTTTGCCCGTACCGATGACACCAACACGTATCACACCGTTTTTTCCCATCAACAGTCATCCTCCCTTCTGTACATCTTATAGAGAGCCTGAGTACCGTCTTCATCACACCCCATTGCCGCCAGTTTTTCATACAACTCTTTTGCCTTGACAAGTCCCGGCATATCCAGCCCCATGGCGACAGCAGACTCAAGAGCAATAGTCATGTCTTTTATGAAATGCTTCACATAAAAACCGGGCGAAAAATCACCTTTCATTATCCGGGGTCCCAGATTAGACAGGGACCAGCTCCCGGCAGCACCACTCTCAATACTTGCCAGAACAGTACGCTGGTCGAGTCCTGAACGTTCAGCATAGGCAAGAGCCTCGCAAACTCCAAGCATTCCTGCGGCAATGGCTATCTGATTACACATTTTTGTATGCTGCCCGGCACCCGCACCTCCCTGGTAGATAATATTTTTTCCCATCAATTGAAAAAGAGGCAGAATATGCTCATACGCATTGCAGTCGCCACCAACCATGATGGAAAGTGTACCGTTTCTTGCGCCGATATCCCCGCCTGAAACGGGTGCATCCAGAGAAAAAATATTTTTCTTTTCCGCCATTCCGGCTATTTTTTCAGCCAATTGCGGCTGTGAAGTTGTCATGTCAATGACATAGCTTCCGGAAGCAGCATTATTGAGAATACCATCATCGGCCAGATAAATCTCTTCCACATCTTTTGGAAAACCGACCATGGAAAAAATAACTGAACACCTGGCTGCCAGAACCGCCACACTCTCTTCCCATACACCACCCTCTTTGAGCAGCTCTTTTGCCTTTGCCTTTGTTCGGGAGTAAACATGCACCTTCCAGCCATCACGCAACAGGTTGCGAACCATGCCTTTTCCCATAACTCCAATGCCGATAAAACCGATTTCTGTTCCCTTTAACACAGTCATATGCGCTCCCTTTGCAGATTATGAATATATTTCCTGACTTCTACTGGAATATACACTCTTTTCTCCACTAAAGAGGAGCGCTTTTAAATTTTTCTCTACTGCAGTCGATACTTGACTATATCATCAATAGTCAGGACAACCATTTTATGGTTTTCTGCGAAAGCCATGATTTCTGGAAGCCTGGCCATGGTTCCATCACTGTTGGTCAGCTCACAGAGTATTCCCGATGGATCAAGCCCGGCAAGCCTCATCAGATCAACCGTACCTTCAGTATGTCCCCTTCTGCTGCACACACCACCGGATTGTGCCCGCAGCGGGAACACATGACCGGGATGACAGAGATCTTCAGGTTTTGCATTCCTGTTGACTGCGGTTTTAATCGTGGTAACACGATCAGCCGCAGAGACCCCGGTGGTCACACCGTTCCGGGCCTCAATCGAGATTGTATAGGCCGTCTTGTTACGGCTGTTGTTTTTCTCCACCATGGGACGAAGTTTCAGCGCATCGGCGCGTTCATCTGTCAGGCAGAGACAGACAATACCACTGCATTCACGTATCATCAATGCCATCTGTTCCGGTGTCAAATGATCTGTTGAATATATCAGATCCCCTTCATTTTCCCGGTCCTCATCATCAACCAGCAACACGCCGTCACCAGTTCGAAGTGCGGCCAATGCCGATTCAACACGATTACGCCAAGTTCCAAACTGTACTTCCAGAGACTGATTCATGGTAATTCCTCCTTTCATTTACCAGAACCAGGGCAAAAAAGGAGTCAAGAACGACCGGACGAACGCCCGACCACGGTAACAGGGCAGATTACTCCATCACCTATTACACTATCCTCTCCCATCCGGACTGTAACCGTCGGCTCTGGATTCTCACCAGATCTGCTTGACCCTGTCAACAGAATGACAGGCGCTCGCGGGCTTTTCCCTTTCAGAAATTACCGCCGGTGGGGAATTCCACCCCGCCCTGAGAATAGAATGTGTATGAACCTTCTTCCAAAAACAAAAACGTTTCATACACCCAATTTACTGCATGCAATCAGGTTTCTCTGATGGATGCAGTAAATCAGTCTACAGGAGACTTTTAAAAAGTCAAGATACCTTGTTCCACTTTTTCATTCACTGCTACACAAAAAACGGGGACTTTTCTGTCCCCGTCTGTTGTTATTATTTATCTTTTAGTAATGAGAACTTACTTCTTCTTCCCGTTCCTCTTTTTCCAACCCGCCAATCCCACAATTCCTGAACCAAACAGGATCATGGTTGCAGGTTCCGGAACCGGGTCCGTCGGAACCTCATTAATTCCTATTCTGATACGGTAGGAACCATCATTATCATCAAATGCACCCGGCGGACCGTTGAAGCCAAAACCATCTGTTATCCCGAGGAAAAGCCGGGTTGCCCCTGTTGGAGCATAAAATTCCTGAAAAATATTGGTGGAAGTCAGGCCATTTCCAATAAAGAATACCTGGCCGAGGTCCGGTGAAAGATTTAAGAAATCAACTCCCAGCCCACTGGTTGAGAAATCAAGCGTTCCCGGGGCAGTACCGTTGGGAATATTGTTGTCCAGAAACAGTCCGACCAGTGCCCCTGGGTACCGATATACCCACTGATACCGCCAAAAGAACTGATATTACTGCTGCCCGGAGTACCATTACCATCAGGACCATACATAGTACCACCAAAACCATTAAAAAAGCTTATTCCACCGATTGCCGGATCCAGTACTCGAACAATATCCCCGCCGGAAACGGCGAACCCCGGCGGCATGGTTTCCTGAATTTCCTCAGGGGTCGGTCCGCCATGTCGAACCAGACCTCCGGGCCAGGGATCGCTTGCCGGTGGAATTGTCAAATCTGTCCTGCCCGCAAGCCATATGGCGTCACTCCCCTGAATGGTGGTATCAATTATAAGTGCGTTGGCCGATACTGACAAACACAGACCTGCCGCCCCCAATATTGCAATCTGCAGCCACCTGCGACCTGTTTTTTCATTCATTTCACTCCCTCCCCTGACCTGATTCAAGAAACACGTTTTGGTCGATTCTTTATTTTTCGACCTTTCCATGAGCAAAGCAAGTCACGTGCCATTCTCTGAAGTTCCTGATTATTCCCGCCCTCACACCGGCTTCAGAAATAATTTTCGGATCAAAGAATTTACATGGTGACTCGACCTTATACTATTAGTGCCGATACCAGGAAAGAAAGTTCAGTTATCAGGAAAAATTCTTAATCAACATTTTTCTCATCAATTCAAGTTCAAGATCATGGAGAACAGGATCAGGTGTAAATTGAACTGCCATGGATTAATGAAATAAAACGCAAAAAAGCCAACCACTGTTATCAGTGATCGGCTTTTTTGCGGGTCAATGGTCGGGGCGGTAGGATTCGAACCTACGACCTCCTGCTCCCAAGGCAGGCGCGCTAACCAGGCTGCGCTACGCCCCGGCTACAGTCAAAAAAGGCTCGAAATAAATTCGAGCCTGGAAATTCTGGCTCCTCGGGACGGACTCGAACCGCCGACAAGGTGGTTAACAGCCACCCGCTCTACCAACTGAGCTACCGAGGATCACACAGTATACTGCAAGAGCATTTTCCGACAGAATTGTCAAATTCCATCGTACAGACAGCACAAAACCACTCCTGTATTGCTGTTGCTCAAATACCGAATTGTGGGAGCGAATATATATACTTTGATTTTGAGTGTCAACCTTTTTTAAGCAATATTTTATAAAATAGAGCCGGACAAACCCCAGGCTATACTATTTCCAGCATTAACCAGCATTTCTCATGCGGGTTAATGCTGCTGTGCAGACAGCGAAAATGATCCGGGAGAAAGCCAAGTTCCTCCTCCATATCCTGCCCTGTTCAACGACCATTATAATTCTCCGCCCGCGCATGCAAAAATCAGATGATCAGAAGGCTTCTTCAGTATATATATAAAAAAGAAGAATGTTTTGTGCAGGAAATTATCCGACATAAACTTTCAGCAAACGGTTACTCATGAATAAATTCAAACAGCATCGTGACTTTATAAAAGACAGCCTCAGAAAAACAATTGACTTCCGCACAAGTGATCAATCCCGCGGCGTCCCTACTCCCCCTCTGCAGGAACCGATTGATGAGAGTCTTCCCCGCATCAAGTTACCCGACAGAGGTTCGTGGGAACCAACCATTCCAGCAGCAAACCTGGTACAAATGATAGGTAAACGGCGAAGCAGACGAACATTCAACCAGGCCTTTCTTGAGGTGGAAGAACTCGCTTTTCTCCTCTGGGCGACCCAGGGTCAGAGGAATCAGGATGGCCGGACACCCCATTTTCGGACAGTTCCTTCTGCAGGGGCCAGACACAGCTTTGAAACCTACCTGTTCATTCACAGGGTAAAAAAAATTCCTCCCGGACTGTATCGTTTTCTCCCCCTTTCCAATGAACTTGTCATGCTCTACCCCATGGACGAGCATCACAGGGCTCAACTATCGTGGGCTGTGCTGGGTCAGCATTTTGTTGCTCGAAGTGCGGTGACTTTTGTCTGGACAGCTGTTCCAAACCGCATGGAATGGCGTTATCTTGAGGCAGCTCACCGGGTTATTCTGCTGGATGCCGGTCATGTCTGTCAGAACCTGTATCTCGCCTGTGAAGCAATTCAGGCTGGGACCTGTGCCATAGCGGCATATGACCAGGAGGCCATGGACGAACTCCTTCAGGTAGACGGGGAAAACCAGTTTACCATCTACCTTGCCCCTGTCGGCAGATATTAGCTCGTGTCCGTCTCTACGGTGATATTTTCAGATAATTCATTACGGAAAAAAACATGACAATAAAACTTCTGGCAATAACAGCTTTACCGTCGATATCAATCAGCCTCATATTCTTCCTTTCAGGCACCGGAATACTGATTTCGATACTATCCGGTTTAATTACAGCTGTTCTTTTCCGGCTCTTTACACGCAACCCACAACCTGAAGAAAAACTACCATGCTCCTCCGTCAGTTGTTGTCATTACCTTCTGGATCACAAAGAAAAGTAACCCGAAACTGTAGGGTGCCTTGAAAAATTAGAATTTTTCAAAGTACCCTGTATATTTCTATGATACTGTGTGTTAAAGGACTGCTTCACGATGAGATTTAATTTTCGGACTCTGCCATCACTTTGCCTGCGACAGGCAGGAAGCAATATGGCAGGCTACGATTGGACAAGGATTATGCGAAGATCCATTACATTGGTTTTTGTCGGTCCTGTCTTGTACAGGTTCTCAAGATTATCAAAAAAATGATATGAATCATTATTATCGAGGAACTGTTGAGCGTCCATGCCAAGAGATCTGGCTCTGGCAATAGTTGTTTCGTCCGCCACGGCACCGGCTGCATCGGTGGGTCCGTCGGTTCCGTCAGTGCCACCACTCAAAACCTCGATTTTTTTCAGCCCATCCATATGCAGTGCCGCGGCCAGGACAAATTCCTGATTGCGACCACCTTTTCCAGCACCCCGTATCGTTACTGTAGTTTCTCCACCAGAAAGCAGGCATGCGGGTTTTCGAACGGGATTACCACTGATGGCAATTTCTCTGGCCACAGCCATGTGACAGGCCGCAATATCACGAGTTTCTCCTTCAATCAAGGAGGAGAGCAGCAATGTATTATATCCCAGGGCCGTTGCCTTTTCTTTTGCTTTAACAAGGGCATCAATATTTCGACCGATAATAATATTACGGTTTTTCTTAAAAAATTCCTGTTCAGCCTTGGGAGTTTCAACGACTTTTCCTGCCACTCCTGCCCGTATATGGTCGTAAACTGAAACGGGAATCTTTTTTTTAATATCGTATTTCACAAAAATTTCCATGCAGTCAGCAAACGTAGTAGGGTCGGGAACACAGGGGCCTGAAGCGATAACATCCAGATCGTCTCCGACCACATCGGAAAGAATGAGGGTGACAAGAGTCGCAGGATAAACCGCCCTGACAAGCCCGCCACCTTTAATCACGGAAAGGTGTTTTCGCACACTATTTATTTCATGGATAGTGGCACCGCAGGAAAGCAGAACCCGTGTAGTATCCTGCTTATCTCCGAGACTGACGCCGTTAACCGGAAGAGGAAGAAGAGCTGAACCACCTCCGGAAAGAAGACATATGACCAGTGTTTCCCGGTCAACCCGCCTTGCCAACCGGTAAATTTCCCGGGCTCCGGCCAGCCCTCTGGCGTCGGGAACAGGATGACTGGCTTCCCGTATCGTTATTCGTTTAAGCTTTTCAAGATGACCATCTTTGACCGTTATCAACCCTTCTGAAATACGATCTCCCAACAGAGCTTCCACAGATTTCGCCATGGCAGCACCCGCTTTTCCAGCTCCGAGGACAACAATTTTTTTATATTGACGGAGATCATACTCTGCCCCGTCAACAAAAAAAACATTTCCATCAAGCCGACAGAATCTGTTGATCGCAGCTCCGGGCTCCACAGCGGCAAGGCCGGCTTGAAAAATCGATATGACATCCTGATACCTCTCAGGCAGTTGTTCTTCCATTATTTTATATCACTAAAAGTATCAATTTCAGAGAACACTACTCCTTGTTAATTAACATGGCCGTGGAGCACCAGCGTGCGGAACACATACTGTTTCAATGAGCCGGTCCCATTATCTTCTCAGGCAGCCAGGTAATTATTCCCGGAAAAACCGTACAGAGAAACAGAACCACCATAATAATCAAAACAAAAGGAATCACCCCTTTAATTATATCCGACATGGACAATTCCAGTTCCGGAGGAGCCGTACCTTTAAGAACAAAGATCGACATGGCCATAGGCGGTGTCTGAAAAGCCATCTGTAGATTGATGCAAATCATCATTCCGGCCCAGAGAGGATTAAAACCAAGATGTGAGAGGATAGGTGAAAAAATAGGTACAATAATAAAAACAATACCTATCCACTCAATAAAGAGACCCAGCAGAAACACAATCAACATAATCATAGCAAAGGATGCCCACTTACCTCCTGGCACAGCAAGTATCAGACTGGACACCACATCACCGGAACCGGCACTCATGAAGACTCCGACAAAAGCATAGCAGAGTGCTGCGATCATGACAACAAAAGCGCTGACCCGCAATGTCTCCAGGGAAGCGTGGCTGAGCAGTTGAAAATTGAATTTTCCGTAGGCAATAGCCAGCAGAATTGAAGCAAGACAACCGACAGCCGCTGCTTCAGTAGGAGGGGCTATTCCTGAGAAAATTGTTCCAAGGACCGCAAGAATCAGAAAAATAGGGGGTACCAATGACTTCAGCAAACGCCAGAGTTTTTTCATGGAGAATGGTGTCATCTGATCTGCAGGTATGGGAGGGCCCAGTTCCGAATTGAAATGACAACGAACAACGATATAAACAACATAGGAAAAAGCGAGAATCAACCCCGGGAAAACCGCACCCATAAACATCTGACCAATGGAGATACCGGCCTGGGGGCCGTAAACTACCAGCATGATGCTCGGCGGAATTAATATGCCCAGAGTTCCCGAAGCCACAATGGAACCCGCCGCCAACGGTTTATCATACCCACGACTCAGCATCGGGCCCAGGGCTATAAGGGTCAGAATGGTTACCGAGGCCGCGATCACTCCCAGACAAGTAGCAAGAATTGTACCGAAAATAATGGTGACAATAGCCAGCCCTCCCCGCAATCTGCCGAGAACTTCATAGAGGCTTTCATACAGATCTTTTGTAATCCCTGAATGCTGGAGAATAACCCCCATAAACGTAAACAGAGGTACAGCCAAATAAGGGTAATTCAGGGAAAGAGAGTAAAAGCGACTGTATAAGATATGATAGGTTGTGGTGGGTCCGAAAATGAGAATACCAACAATAAAAGACACACTGCCGATGACAAAGGCAATCGGGAATCCTGTCAGGACCAGCGTAAAAACTCCCCCCAGCATAAGGAAAGCAACAAGTTCTGCGCTCAAATCAAGCAATTTCTTCACCTCTTATGACAAAATAAAGATCCCTAATAAACCTGGCTATTCCCTGGAGAATCAGGAGAAACAGGCCAATGGCGAAAACAGTTCGATAAGGAGCAGCAGGTGGGTACCAGAAACTGGTAAACATTACTTCATGAATTCTCCAGGCCTTTGCCGCCCAGGTTACTGCGAGTTTGAACATGATAATCATCAATGGAAAAAACAGTACCAGGGAACAGATAACGTCTATAAGAGCCTGTTTGCGACGTGAAGTCTGCATATAAAAAATATCAACTCTGGTGTGGGCATTATGGAGATAATTATAAGATGCCCCAAGCATATAAATCACACCACCAGCCATGCACATGGTATCATATGACCAGATCGTCGGGGCATCAAAGAAATGCCTGGCAATGGCCTCGTAGGATCCCGCAAAGACCAGGATCAAGGCAAACCACTTCCCTATTTGACCTGATTTTTCACTCAACCAATCAACCACCGCCAGGAATTTTAACAGACCGGTCATGTTACTCTCCTTGTTTTACACCTGACTTTTCTCTTTTTTCCAAGGAGTTCTCCGTTTACTTCCCGAAGAACTCCTTCTCCTGCAACATTGAAGACAGTCTCTATTTTATTGCGTTGTAAGCTTCTCCAAATTCTTTCATTGAGTTATAGATTTCAGCAAAAATAGGCTTTTCACTTTTTGATTTTTCCGCATAAAACTTATCTGCCTCAGCAGACAGTGCCACCTCAATATCTCTCGGAACTTTGTACACTTCATTCCCGGCCGCTCTGAATTTATCAACAGCCTTGACTGATTCAAAAACCAGGTATTCATGCTGTTTCTGTGTATATTCAGCCACAACAGACTGAACAATCTTCTTCAAATCATCGGGGAGCTTGGCCCATGCTTCCTTATTGACAAAAATTACCTGGGGATCACTCGGCGCCCTTGTTGGTGAAAGATACACATATTTAGCCACCTCGTTGAAATGCATCTTCCAGTTCGATGCGAGGGTGGAATATTCAAATGCGTCAATTGTACCTCTCTGCATTGCTTCATAAAGCTGTCCACCTGGAATAATTACAGTTGCAGCACCCATTCTCTTCAGTATCTCACCCCCATCTCCCATACAGCGGGCTTTCAGGCCTTTCAGGTCAGCCAATGATTCAAGTTTGACCTTGGAATGGAAAAATACCTCTTCAGGTAAAGGAGCAAGGGCCCCCGGGAAAGTCATGACATTGTAACCTTCCATCATTTTATTCAACAGATCAGCACCTCCTCCATAATCAAACCAGGTGCGCAATGCTTCACCAGGCAAACCACCAGGTCTTGAGCTGATCAAACCCGCAGCAGGCCACTTGTCCAGATTGTACATAGGACAGGAATAAGCCATCTGCAACACTCCCTGGTCAATAGCATCAACTTCCTTATAGGCTGGAACAATTGATCCACCCACGAAAGGTTTTACTGTCAGCCTTCCTCCAGTGGCCTTGGTTATAGCCTTACAGAGTTTATCATGAAAAATCTGTGAAGGATCTGAGGCAGGACCGTGCCCGGAAGACTTCCAGATTATCTTTCCACTCTTTCCGGCAAAACTGCCTGTAGCCGAGATGAGGACCAAGGCAAAAACTGCCAGTCCAGCTGTAAAAACACTCCGTTTTTTCCAGAAGATACTCATGATAAAACCTCCTCTTTTAATATAAGATGCTATTTCGCCAGACAAGCCGACTTCTTTCCTGCGTGAACTGTAGCATCGTTATGAAACAACCTCTTCAATCTACAAATAAAGTACTTCCAGTATGGTTCTGGAAATATCTCTTTTCGCTGCTGGAAAGGTTTTCAATTGCATTTTCTCCCGAACAATGTGAAATACCAATCACCTTGAGTTCCGTATTTTTCAGATAGTCAAGCGAGAGCTTGAGACTCTGCTCATCCGCTTCAACAAGATGTGTACCTCCCAGCACCCCGTAAAGCGGCCGGCCGATCTGTTTAACCACACAGTCCAGCATGTTTTTCATCCCCGGATGGGAGCAACCGAGAAGAACAATCAGACCGGGATCGGTATCAATGGCCAGCAACACCTCGTCATCAAAATAATCCGGAAGCAGTGCCCCCTCCTTTCTCACCTTGAAACGTGGATTGACTGATTCATCCGCATGAATCCGGGGAAATGAAGTGATGACATATACACCAGGAACAATCTCGGTACACTGCTGCCCGACATAGCGGAAGGTGATTCCTTTATCTTTCAGGAATTCCTCGTTGAAATTATTCCCGAGATATTCACAGGAATTATCTTTGCAACCATATTTTTCATTGAAAAAACCTTTCCCCGTGGTCAACGTAAAAGAATCTGTCAACTCCACCAGCGACCTGAAACCACCTGAATGATCATAATGACCATGACTCAGAACAACATGATCCAGAGAGCATAAATCCACTTTCAACTGTTCCGCATTTTTTATGAATTTCTCTGACTGGCCCGTATCAAACAGTATGGAAGAACCATCCTTTTCAATAAAAAAGGAAAGTCCGTGCTCATGCTGCAACCCATGGTGTTCTCCCGCCCGATTTTCTATCAATGTTGTAATCTGTACAGTCATTTTTCCTCCGGGTTTTCTCAGTTAACTCAATTTTTCTTTCGACTGATTCTTTATTTCCTTATTTATATCGTGCAGAGCGTTCACCAGGTGACGGGTCATTGCATTTTCTGCTCCGGTCTTATCCTTTTTTTTAATCGCTTCAAGAATGTCACCATGCTCATTTACCGTTTTTTCTACTCGTCCCGGAGTGTACAGACTGGATATCCATCCATTGGGCAAGGTAGTCGTCATTGATTTCATCAGAACATGCAGTGTCACATTTTTAGTGGCACCCGCAAGGATGCAATGGAAACGCCGATCACACTGGATAACCTCTTCAATATTTTTTTCTGCTGCAAAACGGGCAAATTTCGCACAGACTTCCTCCATTTCAAATATGTCTTTTTCTTCCGCATTTTCCGCTGCACGACTTGCAGCCTTCGGCTCGATAATCAATCGAACTTCAAAGTTATCTTTGATAGACTGCTCGTTATTCTTCAACCAGGTTGAAAATGCTTTGAACTGTTCACCATTGGCATCAAGTATGAAAATTCCCTTTCCCTGTTTGACACTCACCTGACCAGTCACCTCAAGCATCCTCATCGCTTCACGGATTGATGACCTGGAAACCTGAAGCTTTCTGGTTAATTCATTTTCGGAATAAAATTTATCCCCAGGTTTGAAATTTTCTTCTGCAATCATCTGTTTAATAACTGTAATAACACTTTCCGACAGTCTGATTTTTTTGATCGGATCCATAAAATATCTCTGTTTCTCTCTTATTAAACCACAACACATCATCTCATCTGATATCTTCTTATCAGATATCTGCTTATCAGACAAGTTAAAAGAGCTGAATCGACATTATTTATCGAGAGACTTTTCTTGGGCCATTATGGACAGGCACTAAGTAAAAGTTAATATGTGAGCTTTTTTCACTTTCCTGTGACGCAGAGATCGGGCGAAAAAAATCAAGGTAGCCTCAAGCTGCTGCTGAAGCCAGGAGGAAACTCCGGCATAATAGCATTCCTGCCATAACTGGTTATTATATAAATAAACAGACATTTTCAGTAACCCATTCATAAAGGAGGTATAATAATGGCCAACAGCACCGACTTTATTTCTCCAGAATCCTGTTTTTCACTCCCTGACCTGTTTCTGGAAAGGGTTTCCAGGAGCCCCGATAGTGTTGCATACCGCCATTTCAGCTCCAGCCGAAAAGGCTGGTTGGACCTCACCTGGCAAGAGATGCTCACCCTGGCAAAACGATGGCGCAATGGCCTGAAAAATGAAAATCTCTCAGTTGGTGACAGGGTGGCAATCATGCTGCCGAACTGTCCGGAATGGATACTCTTTGAACAGGCCGCCCTCTCACTGGGGTTGATTGTCGTCCCCCTGTATGCCAACGACAGACCGGAATCCATCGCCTACATCCTGGAGGACACGAAAAGCAGAATAGTGATTCTTCCAGGGAATGCCTACTGGGGACGCCTGGCTCCGGCTCTCACGGGAATTACCAGCCTGCAGAAAATCATCACCATTGATCTCTGCTGGACTGATGGCAAGAACAACTCCCTTGTCTGCCTGGATGACTGGCTGCCCCCGGCCGACAACTCCCCTGGTGGATATACTCCAACGACCCACGAAACAGCCACTATTGTCTATACTTCAGGGACAACCGGCCCCCCAAAAGGGGTCATGCTCAGCCATATGAATATTCTCGACAACTGTTATTTCGGGTTACAGCGTATGGCAGTCTATCCCGAGGACAAGTTTTTATCCTTCCTTCCCCTCTCACACATGCTTGAGAGAACGGCAGGATATTACCTGCCCATGATGGCCGGATCGACAGTTGCTTTTGCCAGGTCCATCCCCGATCTTGGCGAAGATATGCTCACGGAGCAACCGACTGTCCTTGTTGCCGTTCCCCGGATTTTTGAACGCATACACAGTGAAATCAAGCGAAAACTTACCGCGAAACCGGCTATTGCAGTCGCTCTTTTTGAAAAAGCGGTTTCAGTAGGGTGGAATCAATTTGAATACACACAAGGCCGTGCCCCCTGGTCTGTATCATTTTTGATTCTACCCTTTCTCGACCGTCTCATAGGCGCAAAAATCAGAGATAAATTCGGCGGCCACCTGCGCATAATCATAACTGGAGGCGCACCATTATCAGGTGACATATCAAAGCTTTTCCTGGGGCTTGGCCTTCCCCTATACCAGGGCTATGGACTGACAGAAACAAGCCCGGTAATAAGCGTCAACACCAGGGAAGACAACGACCCGAACGGCGTCGGCACACCCTTGCAGGGCATCGAAGTACGTTCAGGGCCCGGGGATGAACTTCTGGTCAGAGGACACTGTGTCATGCAGGGATACTGGAAAAATCAGCAGGCAACTGCAGAAACCATTGATCCCGATGGCTGGTTGCATACAGGCGACAGGGCGACAATTCAAAAAAACGGTCATATACGCATAACCGGCCGGCTCAAGGAAATCCTGGTCCTCAGCAATGGTGAAAAAGTAGCCCCCGCGGACATGGAAATGGCAATCGCCATGGATCCGCTGTTCGAACACACTATGATAATAGGAGAGGCTCGACCCTTTCTTACGCTGGTTTCAGTCTTAAATGAACATCTCTGGAAACAACTGGCAGAAGAGCTCTCTGTTCCCGATGATGAATCCTCACTCATGCTCGCGGAAGTGGAAGACGCCGTTTTAAAACGAGTGGAAATACAGCTCGCCCATTTCCCGGGCTACGCCTTCGTCAAACATGCCATACTCAGCCTTTCCCCATGGACAGTTGAAAACGGCCTGCTCACACCAACCCTGAAACTGAAACGTAAAATCATTGAAAAGAGACTGAAAGAGCAAATAAAAAAAACCTACACCATTTTATAAACGGACCATTGCCGCAATTTTCCCAACCATCGACTCAAAAAGAGGGTTCTCCCGCTCAAGAACTGCAGCATTGTCTCCACATATCGGGTTCTCAAGAACCAGGGAAGCATGCTCCACTTTTTCTGTCGCAGGAATACGAAATTCTGTCAGCTGTTGTTTGCCAACAACAGAAATGAGTGTTTTCAGAGCCCTGAGGGACACAACGTCATCGAACTCACTGAAAGCGGAGAAAACAGACTTTGGAAATGACCTACTCTCGGAGAACAATCTGTTCAATTTTCTGATTTCATCCATGAGCCTGACCAGTTCCCTCACGCTGTTGATGCTGACATACTCGTAACGATATGGATTTTTCCCGATCAGGTTATTTTTCTTTTCAAACAGACGGGTCACGGGAGTTCGTAACAACAACTCCTTCATTCTCCCCTCAATTCCCAGGAATCCGTCTTTCAAACCAAAAGCCGCAGAAAAAAGAAACAGTTCCCCAGTAATGGCAGCATGACCACTGCCGTAATAATAGCTGAGGGCGCCTCCCATGGACAACCCGCCAATGGAAAGCAGCCTGCCTTTGTGTTTACGGGAGACGAAATCTATGGCAAATTCCATATTTTCCTTCCACTGCTCAAGACTCACCGTATCCATACTCTTCCCGGGATCTTTCAGGCCGTGTCCGGCAAGCAGCGGCAGGTAAACATCATAGCCTAGTCGTAAATGGAAAAATGTGGCGAGACCACGGAGAAACCAGGGAGAATCACTTAAACCATGGACCAGTATAATCGCCCTTCCACTGCCCGGAGTATGTTCCAGTTTGACGGGACCACAACCTTCCCTGATTTCATCCCGTGTGTTTCGACAGAAGGCCTCACTGTACTCCCGCCACAAGACAAACTCAGCTGTATCCACCCGCTTAGTCATATCATCTCTATAAAATCAGATATTTTCCGATGAACACGGTGGGAATCTTCTCCCTCTACCAGCACATGGCGGTTAAAACTGAGAAGACAGTACTCCTTTTTTCTGCTGCCAAGTTTATCATAGAGAGTTCTTGCTCCTGCCGGATCAACAACAGGGTTTTCATCGGCCTGGATAATCAGTGCAGGCTGGGCGATGGCGTCATACTTTTTTTTCATGGAATCGAGAAACTCGCCCACTTGATGTACCCCGGCCACCGGGTTTTTACCGTAATTAACATGGCTGTTGCCATAAGTGAAATCAAGGAACTGCTGCTCACCCTCCCCCTTCAGTCTGTTCAGCATGCGATCCCAGACATCAAGAGAGGGCATGAATTTCGTGGAGTAGTCCTTCAGGGTCCGGGGAGGACATACCGCAAAAACGCCGGCAACTTCCTTTATTCTTACAGCCAGGCTCAAGGCAAGACTGCCGCCGACGGCCACACCGCCGACAATGACACGGTCACAGACGCTGTCCATAATGGCATATCCACGCTCCACGCTGTCAAGCCATTCCTGGTATTTTCTTGCTGCCAGATCCTCTGGAGAAGTGCCATGACCCGGGAGCCTGGGAGCATACACCCAATATCCTTTTCGCCTCAACCAGACCGCAAGCGCCTTTACTTCCTCCGGTACAGAAAGATAACTGTGCACAAGGACAATACCTTTTCGACGGCGAAATGCGGGAAGAAGAAAGGGTTTTCCCAGACAGCCGAATCGCCTGCCCTCCCCGGGATCACGACTCGAACATACCCGCCTGTAGCGCTGACGCTCTTTTTCCAGCAGATAACGTACAAGTAGAATTTTCAAAAGAAAATCCGGCTGCCAGGCAAAAGAGCGGATCAGTTTCTGCAAACGCCCCAGGGGCTCAACTTCATTGGCCATGATTTCGATTGGATTGTCGATTCTCCCCTGGTGGTAATTCAAAGGTATGGAGAGTTTGGTGCCGTCCCGGAAAAGACAACCGTTTTTTCTCTGTACAACTCCTTTTTCCTCCGCCAGTTGAATAAAGTTCTCATATTTGGAAAATCTGTCATCAGTGAGGAGATGGATCTGGCTCTCTTCCATTGATTTATGGAGATAAAAATCATGATCTTCGACTCCCCTGTCACGAATGAGTGAGGCTGCAAAAAAAACTCGTCGCCTGAAATCCCTCTCTTTTATTCGCTCAAATGGACATATCCTCAGAAAAGAAGCAAAAAGATGTTCATGGTTGACAGTTGTCATGGCATAAATGTCACGCATGTATTGCTGCATGACATTATATGCCGTCCCGCGCATTTTTTTCTTCAGCTCTCCTGACACAGTATAGCCATGCAGTGCCTTTTCTTCTCCGGCTTTTCTTAACCATTCCGGATCCAACAGCTTTTCAATTTCAATTGCAGGACCAAATCGCATATCGAGATCAACCCCTGAAAGCAGCATGGTTCCCTCGGTCATAATTTCTTCAACCATCCTCTCCGAAAGATCCCTGACCAGTTTTTCGGCCATGCTTGAAGCAATATTCTCAATGGCCCTGATGGGATAATAAGTCAGGTTGACGGGAACAATTCTGGTTGCCCTGCGAACAATATCATCAGCAGTTTCAAAACCGAGATACTCAAGAATCGGGTGAAGTTTCGGGGAGTTCTCTTCCGCCAGCGAAAGCAGATATCTCCTGTACAACTCAGCCCTCAGGGCCAGTGCCGCAGCTCCGGTATGAGGTTCATGGACACCTCCGGGGGAATCAATCATGAACTTCCCTTTGCTGATGATTTTTTTCGTTTTGACCATGCGACCTTCAGGAAAAATTATCCAGTTTGCCTCTCCGTTCAGCAGACTTTTTACAATCAGCTCATCCCGTTTTGGATCTGCCGTGGACACAACCCCCACCAGGTCAAAAAATTTCTCCAGACCACCTTTGAAGAGTGAGGCATCAGCAAGAGACCAGACCGGCACATCCGTCAGGTTATAAATGGACGCGGGAAGAAGAAGGGTTTCCAGGCGGGTAAAATGATTGATTACAAAAATAGTCGGATGAGCAGGAATATTTTCCTCCCCATGGATAACAATATTAGCCTTTGAAAGGCGGGACAACGCCTTGATGGCTAAACCTGTGGTCAGATATGCAGACCGATTCATGGTACACCCCAGGTGAACAATTCCTTCCTAAATCCTGCACTTCGGGAATAAAGAAAAAATATTTATGCCGTATAAACAGATAATTATCATATTGCAGTAAGGGCTGCACTACTCACTATCCGAGTGAGATTGTTTTTCATTATTCTCTCGCCCTGCGGGATTGGTAATTGCAGGAGTTAGGTCCTTGCAAATTTGAAATATTCAGTATCTTATCAGATTCTTTTCCATGGTCAAGTTTTTACGGGAGTTGCTTTTTCCGTCTCTTCCTCGTATACTTCGCAAAATTGTATACAATAATTAAAACCAATCTTGTATGAGGCATACCATGAAACTGAATTTTACCTATACTCCACCGGATTTTACTGATACTACCCTGGTCAGCAGCTCTCCTGCAAAACTCGCACCGGCCCCTGCGGACGGCATAGCCCCGGAAAACTATCATGCCACGTCCAACCATCCTGAGTATATAAAAATCGATTCGGGTGAATGGCTCCTGGCCCCGGAGGGGAGGATGGATGCCGTTTTCGTTGTTGACAGCAGAACTATTGAAGTCACGGAAGCCAGACGTCTGAAAAAAGGTGACCTGGTTGTAGTCGGTAGAACTGAAAACGGTGAAGAGGGTATTCTTGTCCATGAAAAAGGCTTTGATGAAGTTGCCGCCAACGAAGACAAATTTTCCTTCAGATCCCGGGGCACCCGGGAAACCCCTTTCTCTTATTCTTACGACAACCTCTATGAAATCCTCAAACATGACAGGGATCACGGTCACATCGTCTGGGTACTTGGCCCTGCGGTCGCCTTCGACAAGGATTCCCGCTCTGCCATGCAGGGACTCATTGAAAACGGCTACTGTCACGCACTGATGGCGGGTAACGCCCTTGCCACACATGATATCGAGGCCGCCGTTTTTGACACGGGTCTCGGCCAGAATATCTACAGCCAGATCCTTCAACCGATGGGGCATTACAACCATCTGGATATTCTCAACAGGGTGCGCCAGGCCGGCTCCATCAGCAAAGCCATTGAAACCATGGGAATCGACAACGGTATCATGTATGCCTGTGAAACCTGTAAAATTCCATATATTCTGGCTGGTTCCATCAGAGATGACGGGCCATTACCAGAAACCATCGGCAACGTGTATGAATCCCAGGATAGAATGCGTTACCACGCCCGCAAGGCCACCACGGTTATTACCATGGCAACTCAGCTCCACTCCATAGCCTTTGGCAATATGACACCTGGTTACAAAATTCTTGAAGACGGAACCGTTCGCCCTGTCTGTTTTTACGTGGTTGACATGTCCGAATTCAGTGCCGATAAACTGGCCAACAGGGGTTCTGCCCAGGCCCAGGCCATTCTTACCAATGTCCAGGATTTTATAGTTAATCTCTGGAACCACCTGTCAAAAAACGGATGAAAAAGAAAACGATTCGCATAATCGGTGTACCGATGGATCTTGGACAGAACCACAGGGGTGTCGATATGGGCCCCAGTGCCATCCGCTACGCCGATCTGGCCGGCTCTCTCAATGCGCTTGGCTACAAAACGGCTGACTGTGGTGATATCACTATTCCCGGTCATTATGCTCTTACCAATACCAGCCTGAAAGAACGTCTCCCCCTGATTGGCAATGCTTGCAGAACAGCCTATGAACTTGGGAAAAAAGCGATCAAACGGGGGAAACTCCCATCTTTCTGGGAGGCGACCATTCTGCCTCAATCGGTACGGTGGGTGGCGTCACCCATGAAGAGGACGTGGGACTGATCTGGATTGATGCCCATGGGGATTTCAACACTCCCGAGACTTCGGCAAGCCAGAATGTCCATGGCATGGCCCTGGCCGTATTACTGGGATTGGGACCGGAGGAGCTGGTCGATATTGGCAGAAAGGGACCCAAGGTCAAAGCGGACAATGTTGCCCTGATCGGCCTCCGTGACCTGGATCAAGAGGAAAAGGGACTCATTCGCAAGTCGGGCTGCACTGTTTTCACCATGCGTGATGTGGATGAAATCGGTATCCGTGCCGTACTCATGCGGACACTCAAAAAATTCCAGAATCTCAACAAAATCCATATCAGCCTTGACCTGGATGTTATGGACCCACTGGATGCACCCGGCGTTGGCACTCCTTCACAGGGGGGACTCACCTACCGTGAAGGGCAACTCATCATGGAAATTCTCGCCGATACGGGAAAACTCCATTCTGTAGATATCATGGAAATAAATCCCATCCTTGATATCCAGAACAGAACAGCCCAGATGGCAGTCAACCTGGTTACCTCTCTTTTCGGCAAGAAAATAATCTGACTGACAGCCGAGCTTTCCGGCTCAGCCTGTCCCATATACAACCCCGGGCAGCCAGGTGGCAAGACTTGGCCAGAACCAGAGAATAATCAACATCAGAAGCTGAAGGAAAATAAACGGAACCACACCTTTATATATATCCATTGTGGAAACGGAATCCGGTGCAACACCCCTCAGATAAAACAGGGCAAAGCCGAAAGGAGGAGTCAGAAAAGAAGTCTGCAGATTTATGGCAATCATAACTCCGAGCCAGATCGGGTCGAGTCCCATCATGAGAAGAATAGGGCCGACAATGGGTACAACTACAAAGGTGATTTCAAAGAAATCAAGAAAAAAGCCCATTATAAACATGATGAGCATCACGACGAGAAAGGCACTGGCAACTCCTCCCGGCAGGCTGGTCAGCATGTGATGAACAACAACATCCCCTTCGAAACCGCGGAAAACCAGAGAGAACATACTGGCTCCCAGTAAAATAACAAACACCATGCAATTGACATGGGTGGTGGTTATCATAACCTCTCTTAAGATTTTCAGATTCAGCTGTCCTTTAAACGCGGTCAGTACTATTCCACCCACACACCCCACAGATGCCGCCTCTGTTGGCGTAGCCAGCCCCGCAAGAATGGATCCCAGAACACCCATGATAAGAAGCAACGGCGGAATCAGGACCTTGCCGACCTTTACCCAGAGTTTATACCCGGTGACACTTTTAAGGACTTCGTTCGGTAATGCGGGAGCAGCGTCAGGTTTCAGAAAGGCAATAATTGCTATATAGAAAATATACAATCCCACAAGGACAAGGCCGGGCAGCAGGGCCCCGACAAACAGGTCACCGACGGAAACCGATGTGGGGGAAAAATTTCCCATTGCCAACTGAGCCTGCTGATGGGCCGAACTGATTACATCACCGAGGATTATCAGAATAATACTGGGTGGAATAATCTGTCCAAGGGTTCCCGAAGCAGCAACAATACCGGAAGCAAGAGAATTGGAATAATTGAACCGCAGCATGGAGGGCAGTGAGATCAATCCCATGGTGACAACAGTAGCTCCGACAATACCTGTGGAGGCTGCCAGCAGAGCCCCGACAATACAGACGGAAATACCAAGCCCACCCCGGATCTTTCCAAAGAGCATGCCCATCGTTTCAAGCAGTTCTTCCGATATTTTGGAACGCTCCAGCATTACCCCCATGAAAATAAAGAGCGGGATTGCAATGAGGGTCTGATTTCTCATGATGCCGAAGATACGCTCGGGATACGCCCCGAAAAAAGAGAGATCAAACACATCCATCTGCACCCCGAAAAGGGCAAACAGAATAGCAGTGCCGGACAGGCTGAACGCAACAGGATAGCCCATCAGAAGAATGAAAACAGCCACCCCGAACATCAATAATGGATATATTTCAAAAGGCATAAGTATTTTTCTTTAAAAAATAGTATTTTCTTTTAAAAAACTACGCTGAAGCAGTGAGTGTATTAAATGCGCGAATGAGTTTCGCGACCCCCTGCAAACCCACAAGAATCGGGAAAGCCAGGATTGACGTCTTCAGGATAAACACTCCGGGTAATCCTCCGGCCTCCATGGATCCTTCAAGGACACTCCACGAATCACTCACATACGAAAAACCGTAGGAAAAAATAATAAAACACGTGGGAAAGAGCAGGAAAAGAATACCGATAATGTTCACAATCGCCTGTTTTTTCTCGCTCATGGGCCGATAAAAAATATCTATGCGAACATGTTCCTCCGCCAGCAGAGTATAACCACCGGCCAACATGAAGACAAACCCATGCATGAACACCACCGATTCCTGCATCCATATCCAGCCCATATTGAAAATATATCTTAAAATTACAGTGACAAACATCACCAGAGCCATTAAGAGCGTCAACCACGATACACCCCTGCCAATGAAATTATTCACCGCATCGATCCGGTCAGCTATCTTTGTAAACATATTTAACCCGGGTTGAGAACAGTTACCATGTAGAGTAAACAAGAAAAGGAAACCGACGCGGCAACCCGTGTCAGTTTCCTTTTCATTTCCAACAGTTAACCATTCAATTAACTTTTAAAGGTCAAGGCACGTGCCAGGCTGTATCCTACTTCTCCAATATTTGCCCATTCAATCGACTGGGCCCTGTACTTATTGAAAGAGTCATACACTTTTTTGGACATCGGATCCTTGTTGGCCACTTCCTCGACCACGGACTTACTCAATTCGCCCATCTTCTTGAGTACAGCATCAGGAAAACGTTTCAATACCACATTATGTTTTTTGACCAGTTCGACCAAGCTGGCATTGTTCTTGGTCGTAAATTCCGCCAGCATATCGGTATACGCTTCTTTCATAGCAGCAGTTACAATAGCTTGCAGATCTTTCGGCAGTCCGTAGAATGCATCTTTATTGACAAAACATTCCAGAACTGTTCCCGGCTCATGCCATCCGGGCCAGTAGTAGTATTTCGCAATCTTATAAAATCCAAAAGCCAGGTCGTTATAAGGTCCTACCCACTCAGTGGCATCAATGGCACCTGATTGCAGAGACGGGAAAATCTCTCCACCTGGTAGAGACACTGGTGTTGCCCCAGCCCTTTTGATCACTTCGCCACCAAGTCCCGGCATCCGCATCTTGAGACCCTTGAAATCGTCAATACTCTTGATTTCCTTGTTAAACCAGCCACCCATCTGTACTCCGGTGTTTCCGGCGGCAAATGCCTTGAGATTAAAAGCGGAGTAAAGTTCATCCCATAATTCCTGGCCACCTCCCTTATAGATCCAACCGGCCATTTCCTGGGCATTGAGTCCAAAAGGTACAGCTGCAAAAAACTGGGCCGCTTCAGACTTGCCTTTCCAGTAATAGGCAGCACCGTGTCCCATCTGAGCTGTTCCCCTGGAAACTGCATCAAATGATTCAAACGGCGGCACAAGCTCCCCTGCTCCATACACCTTGACTTCCAGACGGCCACCGGACATGTCCGTAATCAGTTTAGCCAGATGATTGGCCCCGGTGCCCAGACCCGGAAAGTTTTTGGGCCATGTTGTTACCATTTTCCAGCGGATTTTTTTTGCAGCGTGAACCGACGGTGCGCCTGCTATCGCAGATCCCGCGACGACAGCTCCCGCACAGGCAGTTTTGAGAAAAGCTCTCCTATCCATGCATTCTCCTCCATTTGGATGATTGCTTACATGTCAACCCTCTGAACGGGCAGAGGATTTTGCCATATAACGCCGAACAACAGGTGCCTTTTGACCGGATATACACTTCGAGCGTCGATCTGATCAAAAACACAATAAACTGGTATACCGTATATTCGCCATCGATTCAATATGAATAATATTTAATCACATACTTAAATCCATACCTGCCTATCGATTGCGAAAATAATCCTGTACATAGTGAATATGGGTCATCATTGCCCCAAAGGCCTTCTCGGGTTTTCTCTCCTTTATTGCCTGATACACCATTTTATGATGTTCCAGTACATCTACCAGGGCGTCCCTGTCCGTAAACATGTGGGATAAATTCTTTTTTATACCGACAAAGAGAAAATCATAAAAATTTCTCATGAGGTAAATGAGAACAGGATTTTTGGTGGCGAAGGCCACAGCCATATGAAAAGCCACATCAGGTTCAGTACCTATTCTGTCAGTGGTGCTCAGGTCTTCTTCCATTTCTTCCAGGCTTCTCAGCATGGCAAGCAGGTCTTTGTCCGTCGCTCTCTGGGCTGCAAGCTGGGCAGCATTACACTCCAGCCCCATCCTCACTTCCAGCAGATCATCAAGAGTGGCCTCATCAGTCCCCATGGCCGCCACGAGGGGATTTCCCTTCCGGCTGTCCGGAGAGGAGACAAATGTTCCCTGTCCCTGCTTCTGGGTGAGTAACCCCAGGGTAACCAACCTGTTAATGGCATTTCTGACAGAAGTGCGGCTGACGGCCATGGACACAGCCAGCTCCCGCTCAGGTGGAATCTGTTGGCCCGGTTTGAAATCCCCACGATAAATCAATTCCCGGATCTGTTCAAAGACCTGGTCTGCAATACGTTTTGGCTTAATCGGTTTGATACTCATAATACTCCTGAAAGATTCCTTCCGGAAAAGACCTCTATTCTCGAAAGTATGCAAAAAAACTTGAAAAAGCAAATAAAATTACATTCATTACCGGCTGAGTATTCTCACGGGTTTATTTTAAAATCCTACCGTCCTGTCCATAATTGTATCCGCCATATATTATCCGGGCTATTTGATTCTTCACCCTTTCTGCACTATAATTTAAGTGTGCCTTACTTTTAGTATTTAAACAGTCCGCCACTTCATACCTGTCAACCATTTCCAGCAAAAGGTTAAACTATGCCCCGAACCCCTCTCCCGCTGACTCAGGATATTGACTCTCTTTCCATCCTTGATGAACATGGCAACCTGGATCATGAACTCGAACCGGAACTCAGCAATGAAAAGCTGCTTGAGTTGTACCGCGCCATGGTTTTAGGACGTAAATTTGATGAACGCATGCTTGATCTTCAGCGCCAGGGAAGAATCGGCACTTTCCCGCCAACCAAAGGACAGGAGGCCGCCCAGATTGGCTGCAGCGCTGTACTGGAAAAAAAAGACTGGTTTGTCCCGTCCTTCAGAGAAACTCCGGCCGAGATACACAGGGGAAGAAGTCTGGAATCCATACTCCTCTACTATAACGGTTTCAACGAAGGAGCCCGAATAGACCCGAAACAACGGGACCTGCCCATGTCGATCCCTGTCGCCTCCCAGATCCTGCATGCTGTCGGCCTCGGAATGGCTGCAAAATACAGAAAAACGGATGAAATCGTTATGAGTATATTTGGGGACGGTGCTACCTCGGAAGGTGATTTCCATGAAGCATTGAACTGTGCTTCCGTCTTCCGCTCACCCGTTATTTTTGTCTGCCAGAACAACCAGTGGGCCATCTCTCTCCCTATCAACAAACAGATGCACTCAAAGACTATTGCCCAGAAAGCTGCAGCATATGGCATGCCGGGAATACAGGTTGACGGCAACGACATTCTTGCCGTCTACTCTGCCGCCAGAGAGGCAGCGGACAGGGCACGCAGGGGAGAAGGCCCGACTTTCATAGAATGTGTGACTTACCGTATCATGATGCACACTACTGCCGATGATCCCAGTCGTTACAGAATGAACGAGGATGTTGAAAAATGGAAAAAGAAGGATCCGATTTCACGCTTTACCCGTTATCTTATTGACAAAAACATACTTTCAGAAGAGGGTAGCAAGGCTATTGAAAAGGAAATTCTTACAGAAATTCAATCATCTGTGGAATATGCTGAAAAAACGATGAAAAACATCGGAAATCCGCTGGAAATGTTCGACCACCTCTATGATGAGCTGCCACCTTATACTCAGACGCAAAAAAAGGAACTGGAAAACCTGCTGGCAGCCCGCGGGGAGGGAAACCATGGCTAAAATGAATATGGTTCAGGCAATAAACCTTGCCCTGAAACAGGAAATGGAAATTGATGATTCCATAATAATTCTCGGTGAAGATGTCGGTAGAGATGGTGGAGTATTCAGGGTGACGGACGGACTTCTCGAACTTTTCGGAGAAGAACGGGTTATCGACACCCCTCTCGCCGAATCGGCAATCGCCGGCATGTCCATCGGGATGGCCGCCTACGGTCTCAAACCTGTTTGTGAAATACAGTTCTCCGGCTTTTCTTATGAGAACTTCCATCAAATAGAAAATCATGCTGCCCGCTTCCGCTGGCGCACCAGGGGACGCCTCACCATCCCCATGGTCCTTCGTACGCCCTATGGAGGTGGAGTTCGGGCCCTGGAACACCACTCGGAAAGCAGGGAGGCCTACTGGGCCCATACTCCGGGCCTGAAGATGGTCATTCCTTCGGGCCCCAGAAACGCCCGCGCTCTCCTGGTCAGCGCCATGAGAGACCCTGATCCTGTAATTTTTTATGAAGCAAAAGGTCTCTATCGGGCGTTCAGGGAAGAAGTTCCGGAGGATCCGGAAACCATACCTATCGGCCTGCCCCGGGTTATTCGTGAGGGAAGCGGTATTACCCTCATCAGCTACGGTGCCATGACCAGAACAACGATATCCGCAGCTGAATTCCTTGCGAAACAGGATGGACTGGAGGCGGATGTCATTGATCTGCTGACTCTTTCACCACTCAATACTGATCTGATCATCGAGTCCGTAAAAAAAACCGGCAGGGTCGTGATTGTTCATGAGGCTCCAAGAAGCTTCGGCCCCGGCGCGGAGATTATCTCCCGAATCATGGAAGAGGCTTTTTTCTACCTCGAAATGCCCCCTGAGCGGGTTACCGGATATGATGTTATTATTCCTTATTTTGCCAGGGAACAAGAATATATTCCCGGCATTGAACGAATCGTTGCCGCTGCCAGGCGGCTTTTTAACTGACCTTTTTTCACACCCACGAGGAAACATGTCAACATCGTTTACTTTACCCGACCTTGGAGAAGGTGTTCATGAAGCTGAAATCCTTAAAATCCATGTCTCCCCCGGCCAGGAAATCAAAGAGGGTGAGATTATCCTTGAAGTTGAAACCGACAAGGCAGCTGTAGAGATTCCCTCCCCCTTCACCGGTATGGTCAGCAGAATCACGGTAGAGGAGGGGGATTTTGCAAAGGTGGGAGATGTCCTGATAGTCTTTAATGAAAACACTGTCGAGGAAAAGTCGGCGACAGAAAAAAAGATGTCGCCCAAAAAGACTACTGCTTCCCTTACCCTCCCGGTTCCGGCTTCCCCGGCAACACGAAGAATTGCAAGAGAACTGGGAGTAAACCTCCGGGATGTCCCCCCTACCGGCCATGGGGGCATTGTAACCCGGGAAGATGTAGAGAAATTCGCGGCTGCAGAAAATGTGGAAACTGCCGAAAAACAGGAAAAGGAACAGACAGTACCGGAGCTTTCTCCATCCGCTCTTCCCGACTTTTCAAAATGGGGAGAAATAGAACGTATACCATTTCGCTCTATTCGAAGAACGACTGCCCGAAAAATGAGTGAATCCTGGAGCCGTATTCCCCATGTTTACTGCCATGATATGGTCGATATCACAAAACTGGAAGAGTTCCGCATAAAACACAAGGAAGAGATAGAAGAATCGGGAGGAAGACTGACTCTTACAGTTTTTGCTCTCAAGGCCGTGGTGGCGGGGCTGACAACATTCCCCTTCTTCAATGCCAGCCTTGACACGAAAGCGAAGGAAATCATACTGAAAAAATTTTTCCATATCGGTGTGGCCATGGATTCCGGCTCAGGTCTGGTTGTGCCCGTCATCCGCGATGTGGAAAGAAAGAGTATCAGGGACATTGCCATCGAACTCCATAAGGTGGTAACCCGAGCGCGGACAGGGACTCTCTCCCGTGAAGAGATGAGTGGTTCTACCTTCACCATCACCAACACCGGCCCCCTGGGTGGTGCCGGCTTTACTGCAATAATCAACTATCCGGAAGTAGCCATCCTTGGCATGGGCCAGGGCAGAAGACAACCTGTGGTGACAGTCGACGACCACGGTCGGGAGAAAATAGTAGTTCGCCTTATAATGCCGGTTGTTCTTGGATTTGATCACAGGGTAGTTGATGGAGCCGATGCGATCCGCTTTCTGCGTCTGATCATCGACAGCCTGAAGGATCCTGATGAACTACTCATCACAATGATATAGGAGAAACGAGATGGTTATGGGAGACATGCAGCTTGAAACGGAACTGCTTATTCTGGGCAGTGGTCCCGGCGGGTACGGTGCCGCCTTCAGAGCTGCGGATCTCGGCCTTGAAGTAACTGTTGTAGACCCTGCTCCCGCCCCCGGCGGCGCATGTCTTCACCACGGCTGTATTCCTTCCAAAACTTTTCTCCATCTTGCCGGTTTGATCCATGATGCAAAACGAGCACGGGAAATGGGGGTTCATTTCGGAACTGCGGAGATTGATATCGCTACCTTGTCAGCTTGGAAGGAAAAAACCATTAACGAGCTGGCCGGGAGCCTGAGCACCCTGTTTACTCAACGAAATATTGAACTGATACATGGGCACGCCAGCTTCATCGATTCCCGAAGCGTCAGGCTGCAGGGAGGAGGGATCAGCAAGATAACATTCCAACACGCGATTATCGCTACCGGCTCACGTCCTACATCTTTTTCGGCTGTTGACTTCGATTCCTCAGATCGGATCCTCAGTTCAACCGAGGCCCTTCAGCTTGCAGAAATTCCAGGTAAACTGCTTGTTGTCGGCGGTGGTATCATCGGTCTGGAACTTGGCTCCATTTACAGCAGTTTCGGTAGCAAGGTCAGCCTGGTGGAAAAGGAAAAAAGAATCCTCCCTCAAGTGGATAAAGATCTTGTGGAGCCCCTTTTCTCCAACCTGGCCGCTGAATTTGACACCCTGGCAACACATACAGAAGCGATAAAAATCCGGGCCCAGGAAGAATATGTAGAAGTCGAACTTGAAACGGACGGTATCAAAACAAATAAAAGGTACGACAAGATCATCGTTGCCACGGGCAGATCACCCAACAGCAACCGGCTTGATCTCGAAAACACGGATGTTAAACTCGATACTGCAGGCTTTATTGAAATTGACGACACCCTGCGAACCGATGACAAAAACATATTTGCGATTGGTGATGTCACCGGCCACCCCATGCTGGCCCACAGGGCAACCCGCCAGGGGCAGACAGCAGCTGAAGTCATCGCGGGCCAGCCGTCCGCCTACGATATCCGTGCTGTACCAGCCACCATCTATACCGACCCACAGATCAGCTGGTGCGGTTTGACCGAACAGGAGGCCCACGAGCACTCCCTTCCATACGAGGTTCGAAAATTTCCCTGGAAATACTCTGACCGTGCCAGATCCATGGGAAGAACAGATGGCCTGACCAAACTGTTGACCGATCCTGACAGCGGCAGAATTCTTGGCATGGGTATTGTCGGCCGGGGAGCGGAAAATCTCATTGCCGAAGCTGTTCTGTCCATCGAAATGGGGGCTCTTGCTGAAGATCTCGCTCTCACCCTTCACCCCTACCCCAGCCTGTCTGAAACTGAGGCGGAAGCGGCAGAGCTCTTCTCCGGAGCCGCCATTCACTTCCATCCCGGATGAAAGGCCAGGTTTCCAGAGGAATAAACGGATGACTGGGTTTCATAGATGATCTGCAAATTTTTTGGTTTAATTTTTCCACGATTTTGCATATCATGAAATCCTTAAACCGTCAGCACTCTGAAAACACCCTGAATCCGTCACAAATTCAGGAATACGGCACAAGGAAGCAACATGGCTCACGCAGTTGAACTTTACGATACAACCCTCAGGGACGGAACCCAGGCAGAAAACTTCAACCTCTCTGTCGAAGATAAAATTCGCATAACAGTGGCCCTTGATAAACTGGGCATTGATTATATAGAAGGGGGATGGCCGGGATCAAATCCGATGTCTGTTGAATATTTCAACAAAATGCAATCCATAAAACTGAACCATGCAAAACTGGCCGCCTTCGGTTCCACCCGCCATCTGAAAAACAGTCCCGAAGACGACCCGAATCTGCAGGCACTTATCGCCGCAAAAACACCGGCAATAACAATTTTCGGTAAAAGCTGGGATATCCACGTCCATGAAGCACTGCGCATTGAACTGGAGGATAATCTCCGGATCATCAGAGAAACCCTGGCTTATCTCCGCCCTCGTGTTGATCATCTCTTCTACGACGCCGAACATTTTTTTGACGGTTTCAAGCATAATGAGGAGTATGCCCTTCTCACCCTTGAAAGCGCCATTGAGGGAGGGGCCGAAACACTTGTTCTCTGCGACACTAACGGTGGAACTCTCCCCCATGAACTGTCACCGATAATCCACAGAGTTCAACACTATTTTGCCGACAAGGATATCAAAGTAACCCTGGGAATCCATGCCCATAACGATTCCGAATCCGCCGTGGCTAATTCTTTACTGGCCGTTGCCGACGCAAAGGTCAACCAGGTCCAGGGGACAATAAACGGATTCGGCGAAAGATGCGGTAACGCCAATCTGACATCCATCATCCCCGCCCTTGTTTTCAAACTCGGGATGGAATGCGAAGTCCGAAAACATATTGACCGCCTCTACTCCACATCACGCTATGTCAACGAGCTGGCCAACCTCCCCCATAACAGATATCAACCGTATGTCGGCGAATCGGCCTTTGCCCACAAGGGTGGAATCCATGTCAGTGCCGTTAAACACAATCCGCTGACCTATGAACACATTCAGCCGGACCGGGTGGGTAACATCCGCAGAATACTCATCTCGGACCAGTCAGGCCGCTCGAACATCCTCCACAAGGCAAAACAGTGGAACCTGAAGCTCTCTCCAGATGACCCAGTCCTGCCGACAATCATCGCCAAACTGAAGGAACTTGAGAACCTGGGCTACCAGTACGAGGGAGCAGAAGCCAGCTTTGAGCTGCTGATGAGAAAAGCCCTGGGACTCAAGCGCAACTATTTTGAGTTTGAAAGTTTCAGGGTCATGAACCACAAGTACCGGATGGATAAACCACCTCTCACAGAAGCCACCATCCGTCTCTTCGTCGGCGGGCGGGAGGTTCATACCGCGGCCATGGGAGACGGCCCGGTAAACGCACTGGATACGGCCATCAGGAAAGCTTTGACCCGCTTTTATCCCTGCCTTGAAAAAATGGAACTTGCCGATTACAAAGTTCGCGTACTCTCGGGAGAAAAGGGTACCGAAGCCAGGGTACGGGTTCTTGTTGAAAGCAGGGACGAACAGTGCACCTGGGGCACCGTGGGCGTTTCGGTCAATATCATTGAAGCGAGCTGGCAGGCTCTGGTTGACAGTATTAACTACAAATTGCTCAAGGACCTGGATCCGTGAGAAACACCGTCTATGAACAGGTGCGGGCTAACCGTCGGGAAAGAGTTTCTTGATTTCAAGAAACTGATCCAGATTTTCCATCATCAGGTCAACGAGACGGGGATCAAAATGTACCCCTCTCTCATGTTGAATATGATCAACAATTTCAGATAACGGCCAGGCATCCTTGTAGCACCGGCTTGACCCCAGGGCATCAAAAACATCAACAAGGGCTACAATCCTTCCATAGGGATGAATCGACTCCTCTGCAAGCCCCCTCGGATACCCCTTGCCATTCCATTTTTCATGGTGCTCATGGGCTACGATAGCCGCAGCTTTCAGAATTGGTCTGTCTGAACCTTTTAGTATTTCGTATCCCAGGATAGTATGATCCTCCATCAACCTGAACTCCTCCTCCGTCAACCTGCCCGGTTTATTCAGTATGGAATCAGGAATTCCGATTTTACCGGCATCGTGCATGGGTGCGGCAAACCGCAAAATCCGTGCTTCCACTTCCTCCATACCTGACAGACGGGCAAGTACATAGGAATATTCCGCAACCCGGCGAACATGATTTGCCGATTCCTTGGAACGGGTTTCTATCACCTCGCCCAGGGTAATAACCAGCTCCTTCTGAGTATTGATAAGCTCTTCGTTCAACATGAGATTATCAAGTGCGCTGGCTACATTTGTGATATAGAGCTGCACCAGGCGCTTATCTCCATCAGTCATTCCCGGGGAAATGGTGTCCAGGTAAAATACACACTCCACCCCAAGGGATGACTGGACATAGCCGAAAAACTCATCTCCCGTCACAATACTTCTGCAGGACGAATAAGCAGCATCCAGCTTTTTCATGATGGTCCGGCCAAAAACATCATCAACCTGCAGACCGCCACATTTTTTATAGGGACCGGAACCACAGACAACAATCCTTTTACCATCTTGCTTCATTACAGCGAAACTGCCCATTTTCTCAAGAAGTTCCGAACAGTCTCCCCTGTCGATACCGTCCAGACGTATCAAACGGTGCAGACGGTTCAGCACACCTATAAAAAGATCCCTGTATGTGAGAAACGAAAACAGTCCACCTGAAGCGTCAACTATCTCTTCAAGGTGGCGGTACATCAGCAGGAGCTCCTCCTGTTTCTGCTTTCTTTCGGCTATTTCGAGCTGGAGGGCTTTGTTATTTTTCCTGAGTGCCTCTGTTTTCTCCCTCACTTCCTGCTCAAGTTGCTCCTGATATCTCCTGTTTTGACGAATCAGGTGTACTTTTTCCATACACCTGTCAATAGCGTTTTCCAAGATGGCCATACTGCCGATAGGTTTTGTCAGATAATCCCAGGCCCCAAGTTTTACAGTCTGTACTGCATCATTAAGCTGCCCGGCACCTGAAATGATAATCACAGGAGTTTCTGGTGATGTCCGATGAAGATGGGCAAGCACCTCAAGGCCACCCATCACAGGCATATCAAGATCTGTCAGCACCAGATCGATCGGCTGCCGCGAAAAAAGATCAAGCCCCTCACGCCCGTCTTTTGCCAGTATCGCTTCATGACCCCAGCGGTCAAGAAACGCTGCAAAGGTTGCCCGCACCATTTCTTCATCTTCAATGAGCAGTATTTTCAGGTTTTTTCTTTCCTTGTATTCTATTTCCTTAGTCACTTTACCTTTCCAGTTCTGATAAAAATGGTACTCAGTCAAAGATGTTTTCAGTTACTCCTTGAGAGTCCCGGCAGATTCAACTATTCTTACTCAACATCATGACGACGTACAGTGCTTCCTCCGGGTACCTTTAAAACGATATCACAATTCAACCATCTTTGAACAGAAAAAGAATCTAACACCCCACAAGGGGGTATAAATGCCTTGGAAATAAACCTAACCATTTAATTTCAAAATACCTTCCCTGGTTTCTTGTTTTTTATGACAGGAATTCAGGAGTAAGGCACTAAAACGGACACCTCACCATGAGCGAAAACAAGCGACAGACCTCGATCAATCCCCTGTCTCCCATAGTTTCTTCGGAACACCTTACCTCACCCGACAGCTGGCCACTCAGTGAATTTGAATATGGCATGATAATCGCCCATAATGCCTTTTCCCGCTGGATGATCCGCTGCATGCACGCCGCCGGATACTCGGATTTCAGCCCCCTTGATGTCCTTGTCCTTCACAATGTCAACCATCGCGACCGGCAGAAAAAACTGGTAGATATCTGCTTTGTCCTCCATATCGAGGATCAGCATACCGTCAATTATTCCCTGAAAAAACTGGTCAAGGCTGATCTTGTCGCCAGGGAAAAACATGGCAAGGAAATTTTATACTTTGCCACGGAAAAAGGTAAAGAAGCATGCAGAAAATACAGGGAAATCCGGGAGCAGTGCCTCACCTCTGCTTACCGCACCCTCGACCAGGACGGGTCGGAAATGCGCCAGGCGGCAGCTCTCCTGCGCCTCATGTCGGGCCTGTATGACCAGGCTTCCCGGGCCGCTTCGTCCCTGTAAAGCATGCACCACCCTGCATTTCTCATCAGTCAAGGCGACACCATATTCAAAGTTCCTGGAGTCTTCGCCTATCTGAAGTCTGGTTTTTACCCTGTGCAAAATGGCTGTAATCGGGAAAAAATTTGAAAAAGGTATTTGCCTGATATAAAATTAACAGAAATACTTTGTTAATTTAGCACTGAAGTCATGTATGAAAATAAAAGTAATATTTATTTTTCTGTTGGCCCTGTGTGTCGGGTTTTCGCTGATCTTCCTGAGTATGCAGCAAAGTGCCCCAACCAGATCCGCATTGCACAAGACAACTGCCAATACAGAAAAAGAGGACATTGCTCCTCTGGCGGCCGGATCTGCCGACAAATCTTACATTCTTTTTGGCGTTTCCATCTCCAGGACGGGTCAGTTTGCTGTTGAAGGCAAAAATGTCATTCAAGGATATAATTTATGGAAAAAACATGTCAATGAAAACGGTGGGATAACCGTTGGTGACAAAAAATATACAGTCAAAATCAAGTACTACGATGACGGTAGTAATATTGACCGGGTCAGGGACAACATTACCCGACTCATTATAGACGACAAAGTGGATTTCATTCTCGGCCCTTTTTCCAGTGCTTTTAATCTGGCAGCAAGTAAAATCTCTGAACGGTATGGTAAAATAATGATCGAATCAGGGGGAGCATCTGATTCGATATTTATGAGAAAACAACACTTTACCTTTGCAACCCAAACATCGTCAAGCTGGTGGTTCAAAGATTTTTTTGACATGATTGCTCAAGTAAATCCCAGCCCCGAAACGTATGCCCTGATTACACCTGACAAATTATTCTCACGCAGTGTTGCCAAAGGAGTGCAGATATGGGCCGCAACAAAGAACATAAAGAAAGTGTATTTTCGTGTTGTAGAAAAAGATACAACAGATTTCATACCATACCTCCGGGAGATGGCAGATAAACACCCTGATCTGATTATTTTAACAAGCCATTACAGAGATGCAGTGAATTTCAGTGTCCAGCTCTCCCGCATAAAAGAGTTGAACCCAAAAGCGGTTGTCATGACCATTGGTCCGTCTGAGCTTGACTATATTAATGATGTTGGAGAGGGAGCCGAAGGCAAAATTGGTGTAACTCAATGGGTTGCCAACAGTACGTTTACTGGACCTGTTTTTGGTACCCCACAGGATTACGCTAAAAAATTTATCAGTGAATATGGTGAAAAACCCACCTACCAGGATGCGCAATCCAGTGCCACGGGGGTAATCTATCAACTGGCTCTTGAAAAATGCAACTCTCTCAATGCATTGGAAGTACTGAATAATGTAAGAAATCTCGATGTAGAAACCTTTTATGGCCGGGTAAAATATAATTCAAGTGGGATGAATATCGGTCATAAAATGGCACTTGTCCAGATACAACAGGGGAAAATGAAAACAATCTGGCCCCTTGAAGCAGCTCAAAGCACAATAATGTATCCCTTGGTTCCGCCGCAGATGGAAAATAAAAAATCAGAGTTCAATTGAGATAAAAATGGCAAAAAAAAGAACAGGTCTTTTTGATAAACTTGTTATTTTACATCTGCTTTCCACATCAATTCTCTTTTTGATCATCATTTTTTCATATTATTACATTGAAAAAAGAAACTTCGACAATTCCCTGACAAAAAAATCCCACATCATACGTGATCTGCTGGAAATATCATGTATCGATCCTATTGTAAAAACAATAGCCTATGACAGAGTTAACAGATCAATCAAAGCTCTCTACCAGGCAAACAAGGATATTGTCTACATGGAATTGTACGATCCCACAGCACATACTATTGCCTCTGTGGGTGATCTTCCAGGGACCCGTTTCACCATTGATGATATCAGCCGATTAATTCAACAGCACAATGGTGAAATCACCGGCTCCGGCAACATATCGAACAGCAATGAATTAATAGCATATCTGGAGGTTGATGGTCAGAACCTGGGGTTGATAAGAGTTCAGTTTACCCGCAAATATCTGTATAAACAGCTCAGAGCAAACATCATGTTTTTTCTTGGTGTATCTATACTGTCCATTGCCGCAACGAGCCTTATTTTTTATTTTTTTACCGATATCTGGGTTGTGTCGCCTATTGTAAGCGCCAGTAATATAATGGAAAAATATGGCAGTGATGAGTTGCATACACTTCGAAAAAGTATCAAAAAGCACAGCAAAAAAAATATCCGGGATGAAATTGGTGTGATGTCTGTGGCTTTTGAACGCATGATTTCGTCAATAATAAAATGGAAAGAAGAAAAAGAAAAAGCGGAAGCGCAGTATAGGCTGATTACGGAAAATATTGAGGATGTGATCTGGACGATGGATATGAGTATGAAATTTACTTATGTCAGTCCTTCAATATATCAGCAGCGAGGATATACTGTTGAAGAAGCAATGAAGCGAACCATGGAAGAGGTGCTTGCTCCCGATTCATTAAATAGAGTAATGGCGTTACTTGACCGGAAACTGATGTTAATTGAAGCGGGTGACCCAGGGGGGTGGGAATCGGAGGTATTTGAAGCAGAACAATACTGCAAGGATGGTACAACAATATGGGCAAGCAATAATGCAAAGATTTTCCCCGGCCCCGATGGAAAACCTGCGGGAATACTCGGCGCAGCCCATAATATTACAGACCGCAAACAGGCTGAGCTTGCACTGATTGAGAGTGAGCGCAATTACCGGGAAATTTTTAACGCCACACGGGACGGCATATTTATACATGATGCTGACAACGGGATGATCCTTGATGTCAACAAAGGCATGCTGGATATGTATGGCTGGACATATGACGAAGTCATGCATGGAACCCTGGCTACCTTCAGTGCCGGTATACATCCGTACACTCTTGTAGAAGCACAAAAAATAATAAAAAAGGCTGTGCAATACGGTCCGCAGACATTTGACTGGCTGTGCAGAAAAAAAGACGGAACACTGTTCTGGGGAGAGGTTTCCCTTAAATATGTAGAATTCCCCGGTAAACGTTATGTCCTGGCCACAACCAGAGATGTCAACGATCGTAAACTTGCAGAAAAATCCCTGGCCGAGGAAAAAGAACGGTTAGCCGTAACGCTCAAAAGCATTGGTGACGGAGTGATTACAACTGATATTTCAGGCAATATTGTCCTTTTGAACAAAGTTGCGGAACATCTTACGGGCTGGACAAACAGAGAAGCTGTTGGCAGGCCTTCTGACGAGGTTTTTCATATTGTGAACGAACAGACTCGGGAATTGTGTGACAACCCGGTAACAAAAGTTATCAGCAATGGTAAACCAGTGGATCTTGGCGAGAATACAGTGCTTATCGCAAGAGATGGCAGGGAGAGGAGTATTGCTGACAGTGGTGCACCGATTCTTGATGCAAAGAGTAAGATAATTGGTGTTGTTCTGGTTTTTCGAGATGTTACGGATAAACAGAGGCTGGAGCAGGAAGCCCTGAAAGTTCGTAAACTTGAGTCTGTCGGGGTACTGGCCGGTGGCATTGCCCACGACTTCAACAATATTTTATCTGCAATACTCGGTAATATCAGTCTTGCTCTTGAATACACTCCTCCACATGAACCGACGCATCTTCTTCTGGCCGAGGCGGAAAAAGCGTCCCTGCGTGCAAAAGATCTCACCCAGCAACTGTTGACATTTTCCCGGGGCGGAGAACCTATTCGAAAGACAACATCTATTGCTGAAATTATAAAAGACTCTTCCACATTTGTGTTACGGGGCAGCAATGTTCGGTGTGACACCTGGTTTGCTCCTGATCTTCTGCCCGTAGAAGTTGATCCCGGCCAGATCAGTCAGGTTATCCAGAATATCATTATTAACGCTTCCCATGCCATGCCCGATGGTGGTGTTGTTACTATCCGCGGAGAAAATGTCACTGAAGATCATATTCCCCCATCACTCCAAAATGAAAAACAATACATTGTAATTACTATCAGGGACCATGGAACCGGCATCCCTCAAAATATAATTGATAATATTTTTGACCCGTATTTTTCAACAAAACAGACGGGTAATGGTTTGGGGCTTGCAATCTGTCATTCAATTATAATGCGACATGAAGGTTTTATAGCTGTCGAATCGAAACCGGAGACAGGGACTGTTTTTTCAATTTATCTCGTCGCATCAAAAGAAAAAATTACTGACTGTTCCGGCGAAAAGCCAGAGGCCGCCGCCCAGGTTTGCAGCAAAATAATGGTCATGGATGATGACGCTATGGTGCAGGATATATCAAGAGCTATACTGACCCGCCTGGGCCATGATTATCAATTTGCCCCTGACGGTGAGGAAGCAGTTGCCCTGTACAAAAAAGACTATTTATCCGGTAATCAGGCTGATCTGATTATAATGGATCTCACTATCCCCGGCGGAATGGGTGGGAAAGATGCGGTGAAAGAGATTCTGGCTGTTAATCCTGAAGCGAAAGTTCTTGTATCCAGCGGTTACTCAAATGATCCTATAATGGCCAATTATGAGGAATACGGCTTCTGTGGCGCCATCGTTAAACCATACCAGATGAAAGAATTAAAGGTGACTATTCAGGAGGCATTGTTACGTTAAGCCGACACTATCCCCGCCATCCACATGGTCAGGGGAGAATAGAAGGTGATGATCAAGAGATCCACAACAAGAATAAAAAGAAAGGGAAGGACCCTGAGGCTTACCGCACCCAGCCTGTCTCCCGAGATGGAGGCGGCCACAATCAGGCAGATTCCCATGGGCGGAGTCAGCATTCCAATTGCCAGGTTGGTCACTACAATCACACCGAGCTGCACCATATCAATATGCAGGGCCGGAAGCATGGTTGTAATGACGGGAACCAGAAGAATCAGAGCGGCTGTGGTCTCAATAAAGGTTCCAGCCACAAGCAATACAATATTTATGAGCAGCAGCAGAACAACCGGATTGTCGGACAGGGTAAGAAGTCCCGCTGCCAGTGTCGCCGGAATATTTTCTATGGCTGCTATCCAGCTGAAAATGGAGGCCATGGCAATAATAAACATGACAATGGCTGAAATAACTGCTCCATCCCTGAAAAGAGGAAACAGATCCCCGAAACCAAATTCCCGATATATGGCCATTCCCACTACAAGCGCATAAACTACTGCCACAGCCGCTGATTCGGTAGCAGTAAAGATACCTGTCAGGATACCCCCCAGGATTATAATCGGAGCTCCCATGGCCAGCAGCCCCCGTCGAAAACTGACCCACACCCTTTGGGCGGAAAAAACTGTAGTGTTTGTATAATTATATTTAATTGATACAAGCGTTGAAACCACTATCAGGGAAACACCGATCAGGATACCGGGAAGAATACCGGCCATAAATAATCTGCCCACCGAAGCACCGGTCAGAAACCCGAAAATAATCATGGGAATGGACGGGGGAATAATTACACCAATGGAACCGCCCGAGGCCTGGACGGCGGCCGCAAAGTCGGAATCATAGCCCGACTTCTTCATAGCCGGAATCAGAATTGCACCTACAGCAGCAGCATCAGCTGCGGCCGAGCCGGAAATACCTGCAAAAAACATGGCAGAAACGATTGTCACAGCAGCCAGCCCACCGGGTAACCAACCCACAAGGCTGTTGGCAAAGTCTATGATTCGTCGGCTGATTCCCCTGCCTCCATCAGCACGCCGGCAAACATGAACAGTGGAACCGCCATGAGGTGAAAGGAGTCTGTACCGGAAAACATGCGCTGGGCAACCATCATCAACGGGAAATCTCCCTGGACGACAATGGCAATCACGGAACTCATACCTATGGCCACTGCAATGGGAGCGTTGATGGCGAAAAAGAAGAGGAGCGAAAGGAGAAGGATTTCTGTTGTCACCTGTCCTCTCCACATAAGACCTGCAGAAAAAAGAGCAAGCCGTAGGCCAGAATAATTACACCGGCCAGGGGAATCACTCCGAGAATAATCCATTTGGAGATTCCCAGGGCCGGGGATATCTGCAATCGAACAAACCAGGCAAACTGCACACCTGATATGATCATAACTACGGCCAGCACCATTGAAGAGCAGTGAACCAGCAGCTTGGCCAGGCGCTGCTTTTTTTTGGAGATACGGGATGTAAAAACATCAACCCCGGGGTGCAGATTGCGATAATAAGCCACGGCAGCGCCCAGAAAACTGAGCCATACAAGCATATAACGGGCCAGCTCCTCCGACCAGAAAAGAGAAGCATTGAGAACATACCTGCAGAAGACCTGCACCGCCACCAGAACAGCCATTGAAAACCCCAGACCGAAGAGCAGATACTCAAGCAGTCTGTTGACAGCGAAACAGCCTTTTTCAAGGATGTCAATCATTGCAACCCCGAAGATCAATAACGATTACCGGGTCGCCTCAAGAATTTTCAACAACAGCGAATGTACTTTTGGTTCCCTGAAGAGCTCCATATCCTTCAAATCCGCAACTCTGGCGCGGAACGAGGCGATATCCGGATGCTCTTCCACGATCATGCCTTTATCCTTCAGCAGTTTCAAACGGGCCCCGTCCTTGTCACGATTGTCCTTTCTCTGAAAACGGGCTGCCTCCAGCATGGCCCCGGTTATCATTTTCCTTTCTGATGTTTTCAGGCTTTTCCACCAGACCAGGGAGGCCACATCGATATGGGGGAATAGACATGACGGGTCAGTGTCATATATTTTTGGATTTCATAAAATTTATAAACCTCCATGACCCAGAGCGGATTCTCCTGCCCATCAATTACCCCTTGCTCAAGCTCAGTATAAATGGGCCAGGGCATGGGAGTGGGGTTAGCTCCCAGAGCCTGCCAGATGGCTTTATGCAGAGCGGAAGCCATAACACGGATCTTCAATCCTTTTATATCCGCCGCCGTCTTGACTGCATGTCTGTTATTCGTCAGGTTTCGAAAACCATTCTCCGAAAAACAGAGCCCCTTGAAACCGACACTTTCCAGATCATTAAGGATTTCCTTACCCAGGGGGCCGTCAAGGACCATATCAGCCTGGGCTGCATCTTTAAAAAGGAAGGGATAATTGACAACGCGGACAATGGGGTCAAATGTGTCAAAAGGGCCAGCAGTAATAACACCCATCTGCACGGTGTTCATCTGAATCTGCTGGAGAATTTCCGTCTCATTACCAATGGATTTGGAATGGTAAACCGTAACCTTGAAAGCCCCGTCTGAACGCTGCTCCACAAGTTCCTTAAACTTTGCCGCCACAATATTCTGAGCTGAACCGGGTTTGGTCACCACCCCGAGTTTTATTGTCTGTACACCAAAAGAGCTTTGAACAAGAACAAAAGAAAGAAACACACAGCAAAGACAAATGATTTTTTTCATGAAGTGCTCCAATAGCGTTATGTTTGATCAAAAGCTTCAGATTGTGGCGGAGGGACAGGGATTCGAACCCTGGGTGGAGTCACCCCCACAACGGTTTTCGAGACCGTCCCGTTCAGCCGCTCCGGCATCCCTCCGTTCGGTCTATTGATACCTGTAAATGGAATATTCGTCAAGGTACTTGAGCAGGTGTTTGCCCTCTGTCTTTTCACTTGCTTTTCCGCAAAGGGGCAAAACTCAGCTATCTGATGCCGAAGTTTAATAAAATCCTTCGAACAATGTGCAAAGAAGGGAAACTGGATCGGGTCAGGGCCAGGTAAAACGAGCTGTTCAATCTTGATGGACTCGTAAAAACTCCGATCTACTGCGTTGTGGGGTGATCGTGTAATGCTCGACGTACTCTATGTACGCCTGCGCTTACACGACACCGCCACGCCTTGTATATCGAAGTTTTTCCAGAGTCCATCTGGGAACGTTGAACGACTTTTTACGAGATCATCAATCTTTAAAGATCACATTACAATGTCCTGGCTTTGAAGGTATTACACCTGCCGATATCACCACCGGAGTATCCCTGTTTGAACCAGCGCATCCGCTGGGCTGAGCTGCCATGGGTAAAAGAATCCGGAGTCACATATCCTCTGGCCTGTTTCTGCAGCCGGTCATCACCAATATTGCTCGCCGCATTCAGGGCCTCTTCAATATCACCGGCCTCAAGCATACCGAACATTTTATCGGCATGATTGGTCCAGACCCCGGCAAAGCAATCTGCCTGCAACTCCAGGCGGACAGAAACCCTGTTAAACTCTTTTTTTGACAGTTTACGGCGAAGAGCGTGCACCTTGTCGCTGATCCCGAGAAGCTTCTGGACATGGTGGCCGATTTCGTGGGCCACGACATAGGCCCTGGCAAAATCACCGGGAGAATGCATTTTCACCTGCAGATCTTTATAAAATGACAGATCAATATATACCTTTTGATCACCCGGACAGTAAAAGGGTCCCATGGCAGCCTGGGCATACCCACAGGCGGATTCAACCGCTCCACTGAACAGGACAAGCTCCGGCTCCCTGTACGATTTACCCATCCCATGAAAGATATTTCTCCATACATCTTCCGTATCAGCCAGAACAACGGAAACAAACTCCGCCTGTTCCTGTTCCCGGGGACCGGCCTGGTACGACTCTGTTCGTGACGTCGCGGGACGGTTCTGCTGTATTGAATTCCCCATATTAAGTATTGTAGACGGGTCAATACCAAAATACATGCCCACCAGTGCCAGCAACAGAATTCCAATCCCGCCGCCTTTGGCACTCCGTCCAATTCTGATACCGCGACGATCTTCTATATTGCTGCTTCTCCGCCTGTCTTTCCAGCGCATGGGTTTTAACTCCTCTTTTTTTCTCAGTTGTGTCAGTACAGACCCAAGCAAAGTTGATAAAAAGTATTCTTATCCCATGAGAATGATTTTCTCAAGTAAGTTTGCCAGAGAAAAATGGCAATTATCGATTCATTGTTTTATATATCCCTGCATGATTACACCTGCTCAAGGTGGCCTCAAGTACATTCACTCTTACATTGTGGATCAGTCCCATGAAGAAAAAACAACAAAACACAAAATGCAAAAATTACAAAACAATCGCCTTTCAGGGTATGGCAGGAGCCTACTCCGACCTTGCCTGCAGACAAGCCTATCCCGATCTGGAAACCGTCCCCTGTGTTTCCTTTGAGGCAGCCTTTCGGGCAGTAAAGGAAGAAAAAGCGGACTTGGCCATGATTCCTGTTGACAATACCCTGGCGGGGAGGGTTGCCGATGTCCATTATCTGATACTCAACGGGGAACTCTCCATTATAGGCGAGCACTTCCAACTTATCCGTCACTGCCTTCTTGGCCTTCCAGGAGCTACGGTCACAGAATTGACCGACATACACAGCCATGTTCATGCCATCCCCCAGTGCAGGAAAATCATAGCAGAGCTGAACCTGGAAAAACATGTGGTGGCCGATACAGCCAAAGGCGCTTCCGATATAAGAAAATGGAATGACAGAACCCAGGCCGCAATCGGCTCGGAGCTGGCAGCAAAGATCTACAATCTTGCCATCTTACGAAAAGATATCCAGGATGAATCCCATAATACAACCCGCTTCCTGGTTTTTTCCGGAAACAGCGACGTGCCGATCCGCCAGAACGAAAAAAACTATATCACCAGCTTTATTTTTGAAGTCAGGAATATCCCGGCAGCCCTTTACAAGGCCCTGGGAGGATTTGCCACTAATGGTGTGCAGATGGTAAAACTCGAAAGCTACGTGGACAAATATTTCCATGTTGCCCGTTTTTATGCCGATGTGGAAGGACATATCGACGAACGTTCCCTTCGCCTTGCCTTTGAGGAACTGCGCTTTTTTTCCAAAAGAGTCACTCTCCTGGGAACTTATCCGGCCCACCCGTTCAGAAAAAAAGTACACGGAAGTGAATGACGGGTATTATCCACCCATCATATTGGGAAGAACAGTCACAATCTGGGGAACAGCAACTATCATCCCAAGTCCGGCCAGGAGCAGCATGAAAAATGGTACAGCCGCATAGGCCACCTTCAAAATATTCAGACCGGTCAGTCCCTGGATGACAAAAAGATTAAACCCCACAGGCGGTGTTATCTGGGACATCTCCACCACAATAACCACGAAAATCCCGAACCAGAGGGGGTCTATCCCCACCTGCTCGATCATAGGCATGATAACCGAAGTAGTTAGAACCACGACAGAAATACCATCCAGGAAGCAACCGAGAATAATAAAAAATATGGTCAGCGCACCCAGCAGTGCATACGGAGACAGATGCAGGGTTCCGATCCAGGCGGCCAGCATCTTGGGAATACCCGTAAACCCCATGGCAACAGTCAAAAAGGCGGCCCCGGCAAGGATAAAAGCAATCATGCAGGACGTCTTTGTTGCCCCAAGTAAACCTTCCAGGAAATTTTCCCTGGTAAGCGTCCCCGTGTACCATGAAAGAACCAGAGCCAGCAGCACCCCGACTGCCGCAGCATCCGTCGGGGAGGCAAGGCCGGTATAAATGGAACCGATGACTCCACCGATAAGAAGGGACACCGGAATCAGTCGTCTGGCACGATTGATTTTCTCCTTCAATGGCAGGGTAGCCTCACCGGCCGGAATGGCATCCCGGTGCAGCAGGGACCAGATAACAACATACCCCACAAAGAGCACCATCAGCAGAATACCGGGTAGAACACCTGCAATAAACAGTCTGGCGATGGACTGTTCCGTGGCAACACCGTAAACAATAAGGATGATTGACGGGGGAATAAGCAGCCCCAGGGTTGCGGACCCTGCCAGGGTGCCGATGATCATATTCTGCGGATACTTGCGTTTTGCCAGCTCAGGAATAGACATCTTACCAATTGTCGCTGCTGTCGCCGCAGATGAGCCGGAAACAGCTGCAAAGATACCGCAACCGAAAATATTTACATGCAGCAGTCGACCGGGAAGATAGGTGAGCCAGGGAGCCAGTCCGGCAAACATATCCTCCGCCAGCCGTGATCTGAACAGAATTTCCCCCATCCAGATAAAAAGCGGCAGGGCAGCCAGGGCCCAGCCATTGCTTGCACCCCAGACCGTCGTTGCCAGCACGTCTCCAAGAGGTGCTTCAGTGAAGAGGGCCATTCCTGCCATACCAACCGCCATCAGGGAAAAAGCCACCCAGATACCACTGCTGAGCAGGAAAAAGAAAAGCAACAACAGACAGATGGTCATTGTAATTTCAGACATGGACTTTCTCTCTTACCTCAATCCTTCACTCTCGGTGCCTCGTATCTTCAGTAAGATTGCCAATTGCAGGATTGAGGTTTTATCATTTTTCAACCGGAACAACGGTATCCTGTTCATCATCGACAAGGAGTTTTTCTCCTTTGCCTGCATAGCTTGGTTCTTTTCCGGAAAGAATGGAAAACAGTTCCTCAACAAGCGCAAGGGAAAGAACCAGCAGCCCCAGCAGCATGGCGGACTGCGGAATCCAGATCGGCACGGCTACCATACCTGGCGACAGATCATGATACTTGTATGACTCCCAGGCAAGAGCAGCTGTGTACCAGGAAAAATACACTGTAATAGAGGCTGCAACGAGCACGCACCAGAATTCCACGGCCCTTCTTATTCCAGAAGGCAGACGACCGATCACCAGAGTCACCCGGATATGTCCCCTTCTCTCAAAGTATAGGCAAGGGAGAAAAAGGAGGCCGCCGCCAGCAGAAAACCGGTGAAATCAGCATAAGATGGAATGGTCAGGCCGATAGCCGTTCCGGTGAGGAGAATACTGATCTTATCCAGCAGGTTCAGAAAAACCTGACCGACCACAAGCAGGGCAATAGCCGCGATACAGGATGCCGCAAACCAGCAACTCCCTTTATATAGTTTATCTAACATTTGCCGCATACCGCCCCCTTTTTACCACCTCAATCCTGCCCTTCGACAGGTAGCGTAGGCTCCAACCTTGCCAATTACAGGATTGAGGCACCACTGTATACGATATTCACCAAAGATCAGTCCATGTAAAGTGACAATACGGTGGTATTTCCGGAATTACTGCCTGTATGCTTTGAGAAGAGCCGCACCTTCATTCCCTGCGGCCTTTTTCCACTCTTCAAGCATGGATGCACCGACTTTTTTCAGTCCGCTCATCAATTCTGCACTGGGAGTAACTATTTTCATTCCATTGTCCTGCAGAATTTTTGTTTTTGCCGCTGTTTCCTTTTTACTCATCTCCCAACCTCTTTTTTCGGCGGCAGCAGCTGCAGCAAAGACAGCATCACGGGTTTTTTCATCCAGTTTTCTCAGAGCTTTTTTGCTGACGACCACTATGTTTTTGGGCAGCCAGGCCTGAATATCTGTATAGTACTGGACAAAATCCCATGCTTTGGAATTCGCCCCGGTGGAAGGTGAGGTTATCATGGCCTCAACCCGGCCTGTTGCAAAAGCCTGTGGAATATCTGGAACTTCCACCTGTGTTGGTGCGGCACCCACTTTTTTGGCGAATGTTTCAAGGGTCGCATTATACGCACGAAACTTGATTCCCTTCAGGTCATCGACCGTTTTGATTTCCTTTTTCGTATACAGTCCCTGAGGTGGCCAGGGAACTGAAAACAGGGGAACAAGCCCCTGTCTGTCGAGCAATTTTGCAATAACACCCTTCTGGGCCGCCCAGAGCTTTGCCGCATCATCATAATTTGTGGCAAGAAACGGCTGAGAATCCGCACCAAAAACTGCATGTTCGTTGGAAAGTCTGGAAAGAAAAAACTCACCGATAGGCACCTGGCCACTGCGAACCGCATTTTTTATCTCAGGATGTTTAAACAGTGATCCCGCAGAATGCACCTTAATGGTTAATTTACCACCTGTAGCCTTTTCAACATCTTTGGCAAATTCAATAATATTCCTGGTGTGAAATGTCTTGTCGGGATAGGGTGTCGGCATATCCCATGTCACTGCCATTGAGCTTCCGGCAATACTGAGTCCAAATGCTGCCCCGGCCAATACACCAACTACCTTGTTTCGCAATTTCATTCCGTCTCCTCCTGTAGATGAGTTAGCCCGCATTTCTCATGAACATTGTGTCAATTTTGAGATTAGCTGTAGAATACAAATAATTAGACAACTATCAGTAGTCGAACAAAATTGACACAATGTTCACCCAAGGTCAGCCCAGGCGACGCCATCTTCTGCAATATTTCAACAGTAAATATAGGCCACTATTATTTACTCTTGAAAATTTTGTAGCTGACGCCGCCTGAACTGATGAAAAATGCGGGTTAGAGCGTATTCCTACACCCCTTTCCTTCTTCCTGAAATCAACATCTTGAATCAGACGTAAATCTCATTTTTACATAACATTGGTATTGACATCTTTCAATAACGCTGGCATTATGCCACAATAAAGACATTTTGTCGACATAAAATCAACATAAAGTTGATTTTTTATTTTGCCTGTCTTGGCACCCGAAAATCTCTTGTTCAATGAGGAGCAAACAATGACACAATGGCAAATCTGGATAGACCGTGGTGGAACTTTTACGGATATTGTTGCCAAGCGACCTGATAACACACTTGTCACCCATAAACTTCTCTCCGAAAATCCTGAAAAATACAGAGATGCGGCAATCCAGGGAATACGGGAACTACTTCAACTCAACCCGGAAGAACCTTTACCCGAAGGATTAATCGATACTGTTAAAATGGGGACAACGGTTGCCACAAACGCCCTGTTGGAAAGAAAAGGTGAACGTACCTTACTGGTCATTACCAGGGGATTTGGTGACGCTCTCCGCATTGGCTACCAGACCAGACCGGACCTTTTCGCCCGCCACATTATCCTGCCGGAAATGCTCTACGAGGAAGTCCTGGAAGTCGAGGAGCGTCTCTCCGCCCATGGAGACTGCATAACTCCATTGGATACAAAAAGTGCTGAAAACGGACTGAAAAAAGCATATAAAAAGGGTATACGTTCTGTGGCCATCGTCCTGATGCATGGTTATCGCTACCCTGATCATGAACAACAGCTGGCAGAGATTGCCAGAGAAATCGGTTTTACACAAATCTCCCAAAGCCACCAGGTCAGCCCGTTGATGAAACTGGTCTCCAGGGGTGATACAACAGTGGTTGACGCCTACCTCTCTCCCATCCTTCGACGTTATGTCAACCAGGTGGAAGAGCGCTTAAAAAACAAATCCCGTCATGAAGGTCCCAAGCTGATGTTCATGCAGTCCAGTGGAGGTCTCACCGATGCCCATCTCTTCCAAGGCAAAGATGCCATTCTTTCCGGCCCGGCGGGGGAGTTGTCGGTATGGTCAAAACAGCGGCCATGAGTGGACTGACGAAACTCATCGGTTTTGATATGGGCGGCACATCTACAGATGTTGCCCACTATAATGGTGAATATGAGCGCAGTTTTGAAACAACTGTGGCGGGTGTTCGGATGCGGGCTCCCATGATGCACATCCATACCGTTGCCGCTGGCGGGGGTCTGTTCTTCACTTTGACGGTTCCCGCTATCGAGTCGGTCCCGATTCCGCCGGAGCCAACCCGGGACCTGCCTGTTATCGCCGTGGTGGCCCCCTTACCGTCACCGACTGCAATGTCATGCTGGGCAAGATACAGCCAAGCTTTTTCCCCAGCCTGTTTGGGCCGGAATCCAACCTTCCACTGGATGCTGAAACGGTTCACAGAAAATTCCTGGATCTTGCGGATGAAATTGCAAAAGCAACCGGAACCACTCCCCCGTCCCCGGAAAAAGTTGCCGAAGGATTCTTACAAATTGCCGTGGAAAACATGGCCAATGCCATAAAAAAAATATCTGTGCAGCGGGGATATGATGTCACCGACTACACCCTCAACTGTTTCGGCGGAGCCGGTGGCCAGCATGCCTGCCCGGTGGCCGATGCCCTCGGTATGAAACAGGTTTTTCTCCATCCCTTTGCGGGAGTTCTCTCGGCGTACGGCATGGGACTTGCCGATATAAGTGCCCTGAAAGAAGTGCATATTGAACAGATATTTACGAAAGATTCCATAGAAATGCTCTCAGAGGCCTGCAAGCCACTTATGGCAGAAACACGCTCTGAACTTCTGGCCCAGAATATTGAGAGTGCACAGATTTCCTTCATCCGAAAGGCTCATCTCCGCTACGAAGGAACCGACAGCCCCCTCCTTATTGATGTGGACAGTTTTTTCGATATGAAAAACAATTTTGAAGCGGCCCATAAACAGCGTTTTGGCTTTATTGCTCCGGAAAGAGCGCTGGTTATTGAAGCACTTTCCGTGGAAGCAGTAGGTTTGACGGAATCCCTGGTTGACCCGCCGGAGCCGGTGCCGGCTAATATTCCGCCTCTGCTGCCCAGAGAAACCCGCACCATTTTCAGTGAGGGTGAATGGAAAAAATGTCCCCTTATCATGCGGGATGAACTGGTGGTCGGCCATAAGGTGACCGGACCGGCCATTCTAGTGGAAACTACGGGTACCGTTGTTGTGGAGGAAGGATGGTCTGCCGAAATTAATGAACGAAGACACCTGATCCTGAAAAGATATAAAGAACGACCCGGTGGACGTGCCATCGGCACCGAAGCAGATCCGGTCATGCTGGAAATTTTCAATAATCTCTTTATGTCCATCGCCGAACAGATGGGAGCCACCCTTGCCAACACTTCCTATTCTGTCAATATCAAGGAGCGGCTGGACTTTTCCTGCGCTCTCTTCGATCCCGAAGGCAGCCTGGTAGCCAACGCTCCCCATGTCCCCGTCCACCTGGGTTCCATGGGAGAATCTATCAAAACCGTGATCCGGGAAAACAGAAAAACAATGCAGCCCGGTGATGTCTATATGCTGAACGCACCGTACAACGGTGGCACCCATCTACCGGATGTCACGGTCATCACACCTGTTTTTTCGAGTAATGGCCAGGAAGTACTTTTTTATGTGGGCTCCCGTGGACATCATGCGGATATCGGTGGCAGAACCCCGGGATCCTCACCACCTGACAGCCGCCATATCGAGGAGGAAGGCGTTCTGATAGACAATTTTCTGCTGGTGAAAAAAGGCAGACTCAGGGAAAAGGAAACAAGAAAACTCCTGGGTTCAGGGCGTTATCCCTGCAGGAACATTGATCAGAACATGGCTGACCTGGCCGCCCAGATCGCCGCTAACGAAACCGGTGTCCGGGAATTGCGAAAAATGGTCAGAACCTACGGCCTTGAAGTTGTCCATGCTTATATGAAACATGTTCAGGACAACGCGGAAGAATCGGTGCGCCGGGTTCTCGATGTCCTGAAAGACAGCAGTTTCACCTATAACATGGACAACAACTGCAAAATTCAGGTGAATATCAAAGTGAATCGGAAAAAGAGAGAGGCCACTATCGATTTCACCGGCACTTCTCCCCAGAACGAGGGAAATTACAATGCCCCCACTGCCGTCTGCAAGGCTGCTGTACTGTATGTATTCCGAACCCTGGTCAATGACAATATTCCACTGAACGAGGGTTGTCTCAAACCACTGCGCCTTATCATTCCACCGAAAACAATGATCAGCCCGGAATATCCGGCAGCTGTGATATCCGGTAATACCGAGGTTTCCCAGGCCATCACCGATGCCCTTTTCGGGGCACTGGGCATTCTTGCCGCCTCCCAGGGAACCATGAACAATTTTGTCTACGGCAACGAAATCCATCAAAACTACGAAACCATCTGCGGCGGCACCGGCGCAGGCCCGGACCATCCCGGCACCAGTGCCGTACACAGCCATATGACCAATACCCGCATGACCGACCCGGAGGTTGTTGAATGGCGTTTTCCGGTGCGGGTTGAATCTTTTTCAATCCGACGCGGGTCAGGTGGAAGGGGCAGATTTGATGGTGGAGATGGCGTTGTCAGGAAAATACGCTTTCTGGAACCCATGACTGCAACAATTCTTTCCTCACGCCGCCAGACCGAGCCCTATGGTCTAGAAGGTGGCGGGGCCGGAAAAAAAGGACAGAACCTGGTCACAAGAAAAGACGGTACAACGCTCACATTGGCGGGCAATGATGAAATCCATATGGAAAAAGATGATATTTTCACCATAAAAACACCGGGAGGCGGAGGATATGGAAAGATCTGATATTTTCCATAAACACTACTGATCAAAAAATGAACCTTCATTCAGTCCAGAGACTGGATTCCTTGTCCGCATTATGGTAATGTCCCTATACTTTTTGCCTAAATCCTGCACTTCTGGAATAAAGAAAAAATTTTTATACTATATAAACAAATAATTATCATATCGTAGTAAGAGCTGTACTGCTCATTATCCGAGTGAGATTGTTTTTTCTTTATTCCCTCGCCCTGCGGGATTGGCAATTTTATCGAATTTGCTTCGTTATCAGGGACTTGAAGTATGTTAATACGTCTGCGCCCTTGATGCCTCGCATCTCCGACAAACTTGCCAATTACAGGATTTAGTTTTTACCTAAAGTAATACCATAATCCGGTACTTTGACGGATTTGCCGACAATGCGAGGCGGCGGACGCTCATCATGCGGCTGCAGGACAGGCAAAACCGGAAAAGAAGACAATTATTTGCGGTTGTCAGCGGGATGAATGGTAATACGGTTTTGTGACGTTACTCGAAATTTTTCCAAGGAGACTTCAATGAAAACCCCAGTACGTGTAGCAATAACCGGTGCCGCCGGACAGATCAGTTATTCCCTTATTTTTCGAATTGCGGCAGGAGACATGCTTGGCAAGGATCAGCCTGTCATTCTCCAGCTTCTGGAAATTCCCCCGCAATGGGTGCTCTTGAAGGTGTTGTCATGGAGCTGAATGACTGTGCCTTTCCCCTGGTGGACTCCATTATCACCACGGATGATCCCAATGTGGCTTTCAAAGATACCGATTACGCCCTGCTTGTTGGCTCCAAGCCACGTGGACCCGGCATGGAGCGTGCCGACCTGCTGAAGGACAATGGCGCGATCTTCACCATCCAGGGCAAAGCATTGAACGACAATGCCAGTCGTGATGTAAAAGTCCTTGTTGTCGGGAACCCCGCCAATACCAACGCGTTCATTGCCATGAAAAATGCTCCGGATCTCAACCCGAAGAATTTTACTTCCATGATGCGCCTTGACCACAACCGGTCCCTTTCCCAGATTGCCGATAAAACCGGCAGCCACTCCACCAGGGTCAAGCAAATGGTGGTTTGGGGTAATCATTCCGCCACCCAATATCCTGATATCAGTTTTGCCACGGTAGACGGCAAACCGGTTAAAGAGGTAGTAGACAACGACTGGTACGTGAATGACTTTATCCCCACTGTACAGCAGCGAGGTGCAGCAATTATCAAGGCACGTGGCGCATCCAGTGCCGCATCAGCCGCATCAGCCGCCATTGACCATATGAGAAGCTGGGCCCTCGGTTCTGACGGAGGCTGGGTCAGCATGGGTGTTTTCAGCAAGGGAAACAGCTACGGTATAGACGAAGACCTGATGTTTGCCCTTCCCGTTACCTGTGAAAATGGCGAATGGAAAGAGATCACCGGCCTTGAGATCAATGATTTCTCCCGAGAGATGATTTCCAAGACCGAGCAGGAGCTCATCTCAGAGAGAGAAGCTGTAGCGGGTCTGCTGTAATCTGATACACAAAGTAATGAAAACCTGGCTGCGGCAGAAAAACCTCTGAGGGCGGGATTTTCAGATAAAACTATTGTGACCAAAAAGCCGGATCTGATAATTGATGATCTCGTAAAAAGTCGTTCAACGTTCCCAGATGGACTCTGGAAAAACTTCGATATACAAGGCGTGGCGGTGTCGTGTAAGCGCAGGCGTACATATGGTACGTCGAGCATTACACGATCACCCCACAACGCAGTAGATCGGAGTTTTTACGAGTCCATCATAATTCAGATCCGGCTTTTTGCGTTTACCTGTCGAAAAAACATGGGCTACATGAGCTCTACGATTCTCCTGCCATATTCATTTTTCAGGCTATCCAGGTAATCCGCATCCACCTGCCCCTTCCAGGTCCTGATATTGTAAAAACGTTTAGGTATAGAAAAATTCTCTGGCTTAAATCCCGTTTTTGCCCGAACCTGCCAACGCAACCGGCGAATATGTTCAGCCGTCTCTCCGACCTGTCCGGCAAGCGTGGAAAACCCGACACTCTCCAAACATTCGGCCAATAAATCTTCTTTGTAGACTGACCGGGCAAAGAGACAGGCAACCATGGAAGTCAGAAAAACCCGTGCAGGCTCGTCATTTATAAGAAAATCAACTGCTTTTCCAACATCTTTTTCGCTTACCTTCTGGTCATACCCGTAGGCGCCTGTATCGAGGTGAGAGTGACGAAACCCCAGGGTCTGGGCGGCAAAAAAGAGTTCCCCTGTGGCGTAACCGGCCATCTCCTGGCCAAGGACACATCCGAATTCTTCCCCACCGTAAACCGCAGCGGCTTTCAGGGTACCCTGCCCAAGCAGCCGATAAAACTCATTACCACCTCTGCCGAGATATCGTGCGGCCTCACGGAAGCCTTTCCCGTCCCCGAATCGTAGATCTACCAGGGTTTCTTTTCTCGAAATGAACCCTTTTTCCGTGGCCTCGGCAGCCCAGGCAAGGGCAACACCACCTGACATGGCATCCAGACAACTTTTCTCCATTTCATCAAGAATACGGAGGATATCAAAAGGTTTCACAACTCCCAGCATGGTACCCAGGGCAAAAATCGGTTCGTAATCATAAGATACCTGGTGGAAGTGATAGCGATTGTCCCGAGCCATTTTTTCCCGAATAAAACCCACGTGAATACACCCCACCGGACACCCCGAGCAGGCCCCGTTTTTCAACAGTGCCTCGTCTGCAAAAACTTTACCGGTTATTCCCGCTATGGCGGAATCGCTGGTTTTCCTGAGATTTTCCCAGGGAAGAGAAGAGATAGCATTCAGCTTTTCCAGGTTGGCAGGTGTACCGAGGTTATGGTATTTCCGCATCATATCCGTGGCAGTAACTCTGGCATAGACATCCTTGTAAAGCCGGGGATACGCTTTGCCGGCAGGTATTGTAAAATCACTGTCTCCGTGAATGATGATCGCCTTGATGTTTTTCGCACCAAGGGCTGCACCACCACCCATCCGGCCGAAATGACGGAAGGTATCAACATTGACACAGGCCATGGCGAGGCCAGCTTCACCCGCAGGACCAATCCGCAGGATCGAGCGATGACCACTGCCTTTTTTATGCATGCGCCGGATAAGTCTGCCTGTGCTTTCACTGTCCATACCCGCCATGAATTCCACATCCTGCAGTTCAAGGGAATGTGCGCTGATGCTGAGACAGCTCTGACGGTCGGCACATCCGCGGATTACCAGACCATCCAGATCGGAAAAGCGCAGGGACAGGGCCAGTCGCCCTCCCGCATGGCTCTCGGTATATTCATTGTGATACCCTGACTTGAAAGCGAAGACGGTTTTGCTCATCAGGGGGAAATACCCGGTCAGGGGGCCAATGGCGAAAATCAGCGGCTGGGACGGATCATCCCAGTCAAGTTCCGGTTGACCATATTTATTATAGAGCAATGCTGCCAGACCCGAACCACCAGCAACCTCATTGCGGCCGTCGAGCAGAACAATTTTACCCCTGCCATTGGACGCGTCCACCAGCAACACTCGAAATTCTTCCCGTATCATGTTTGCACCTCCGGCACTGCTGCAACTTCCCGCATTTCCAGACAGTTCTGAGGACAGAAATCCACACAGACACCACAGTGAATACAGACGTAGACATTGCCCTCCCGATCCCGTGACACGGCGTCAACCGGACAGGCGTCTGCACAATTTCCACATCGAATACAGAGTTTTTTCTTAAAAATTACACCTCCACCCCGTCGTCCGCTGAACGCTGCGGTAGGGCAGACTTCGGTGCAGGGAGCAGGATCACATGCCAGGCAACGATCGGCAATGAAACCCGAGGTCAGTCCTCCGGATGAATGGATACGAATCCCGGTACAATTCCAGGATATTTTCTTATAAACAGTACGGGCACAGGCCAGGCTGCACGACTGGCAGCCGATACACTGGTCCATCCTGGGGTTTGTCAGCTGTTTCATATTAATTTCAATCCTCCTCAAGCCTAACCCTTCACTCCTAACACCTCACACCTCACACCTCACACCTCACACCTCACACCTCACTGTAAAAAAATCAAGAGAGAATAACAATAATATGCTACATTGCTTTTCCATTAAATAGATAGTTCATCTTTCCCTGCATCACTGGAGCACCATATGTTTGATATATTTTTCACCTCGGTTTTCTGGCTCAACCTGTTTTCAGTGACCCTGATCCAGATTGCCCTGGGGGCCGACAACCTGATCATTATTTCCATCCTTGCCAACAAACTTCCGGTCAATCAACGGAAAAAAGCAATAAACCTCGGATTGATACTTGCCATGTTTTTCCGTATCATTCTGCTTTCCATGGTCAGCTGGATCCTCAAATACGCAACTGATGTCTTTTTTCATCTTGACCTGAAACTGCCCTTCGGCTCAACCATTGAGGGCGCTCTCAGCTGGAAGGCCATCATTCTCTTTATCGGTGGCCTCTTTCTGATCTGGAAAGGGGTCAAGGAACTCCGTCACAAATCCAAAGGTATTGAGCAGGAAGTGAAATCCGTCGCTAATTTCTACCAAGTGCTGGCCATCATTGTCGGCATGAATGTTCTTTTTTCCGTGGACTCCATCCTCACCGTTGTCGGTATGACCGACATCTTCATGGTCATGGTCGGCTCCGTGGTCATCTCCGTTGGCATCATGCTCTTTTTTGCAGGTACAATTTCCGACTATATGACGGAAAACCCGGATTTTGAGATCCTGGGTCTCTTCGTCCTTCTCCTCATCGGCTTCGTCCTGATTCTGGAGGGGGGTCATGTGGCCCATCTTACCGTCAACGGCAGTGCCTTTCCCTATATCCCTCAATGGATCGTTATTTTCATCCTGATGCTGATGTTTACCGTCGATCTCTACCAGAACTGGCTTGAACGAAAAAGAGAACAGAATCCGATCCAACTGCGCAGAAGAAAAAACGTGACCTCCCCGGACAAGAGGTAAGAAGCACGGAATACAACCTAAATCCTGCACTTCGGGAATAAAGAAAAATATTTTTACTGTATAAACAGGTAATTATCATGTCGTAGCACGGGTTGTACTACTCACTATCCAAATGAGATTGTTTTTTCTTTATTCCCTTGCCCTGCGGGATCGGCAATTTTACCGAATCTGCCTCGTTATCAAGGGGTTGAAGTATGTTAATACGTCTGCACCCTTGATGCCTCGCATCTCCGGCGAACTTGCCAATTGCAGGATTTAGGTTCAATTATTCCAGACCAGCCATCATCTTCGGAATCCGCGCTACACTCTCTGCGTCTTCGCTGGGAAAAATGGACACAATTCGTCCGTTATACATGACACCCACCTTGTCTGCCAGTGCGAGGGCCTCGGAAAGATCACCGGAGACCAGAAGAATACCCGCCTGTTCGCGGGCTTTAAGCAGCAGGTTCCAGACATCCTCTGCAGCCGCAATATCAAGGCCCTGGGTGGGCTGTTCCGCCACAATCAATCGGGGTTTCCTGTAAAACTCCCTTGCCAGTACCATTTTCTGCAGATTCCCGCCGGAGAGCTGCCAGGCCAGGGCGGTCGTATCAGGGGGACGGATATCAAACGTTTCAATAAGATATTCCAGTTTTTCCCGGGCAGACTCACGATTCAGCCATACTCCCCGTGAAAAACCACCGCAGGTTGTCAGCAGAAAATTATCGAGCAGATCAAGCCCCTGGCAGGTGGCAAGTCCCTGCCTGTCTTCTGGAATATAGGAGAGGGTTCGCTCCCATTTTGATTTACGAAAAAATTTCCGCCATTCCTCTCCAAGAATTGAAACAGTCCCCTGGGGCGGTCTGGTAAGACCACATACCGTTTCCACAAGGGGTTTCTGGCCATTACCTGCAACCCCAACCAGGGCAAGAATCTCTCCCTTACGCACCTCAAAATGTATGTCGTTGAGTTTTCCAACGGACAGGCCCGCGACCTTCAGCACGGTCTGGCGAGGCTCCATGGGCATCCGGTTCACCTGGAGCAGAACTTCCCGGCCAACCATGCGCTCAGCCAGTTCAGCTGTTGAACTCACTTCACGGGCCGCCACGGTATCGACAATTTCCCCTCGCCGCAGAATTGCTATGGTGTCAGCAACAGTCATAACCTCTTCCAGCTTATGACTGATAAACACAATACCTTTTCCCATTTCCACCATGATTTTCATGGTGGCGAAAAGATTTTCCGCCTCATCGGGGGTCAGTACCGCAGTTGGTTCATCAAAGATCAAAACCCGACTTTTTCGGTGCAGCAATTTCAGGATTTCCACCTGCTGCCGCTCGCCCATGGAAAGTTCATGGATCATCGCGGTCGGATCAACCCGCATCTGGTACTGGTCGGCAAGATCCTGGACTATACGGCGCATTTCCTGTTTTTTCAGCAGGAATCCACCCCTGTGTCCAAGAAAGACATTCTCGGCTACCGACATGTTTTTAACAAGCTTGAAATGCTGGTACACCATACCTATCCCGGCAGACAGGGCTTTTTCTGTAGTAGTGAACTTCACCGGTTTACCCCCAAGAAAAATCTCTCCGCTATCCGGTTGGAGTTGTCCTGCCAGAATTGACATAAGGGTGGATTTACCAGCCCCATTTTCCCCCAGAAGGGCCAGAATCTTTCCCGATCGGATTTCCAGTGTCACTTTATGATTAGCACGAACCCGGCCAAAAGATCTGGAAATATTTTCTAACCGTATAAGAGGCGGCGACATCGTCAGCTCTTCTCCATCCCCGCAAGAGGTGTAACAAATTGAGATTCGGTATCCCATGGAAAAAGAATCCAGGTATCCTGGCTTACTTCAGTAATAAAAGTATCCACCTGGGGCCGACCTGCCGGTTTGGCGTAGACGGTTGCAAAATGAGCTTTGGGGACAAGTTCTTTCACTACTTTCGCCGTCCGCCCCGTATCCACAAGATCATCAATCAGCAGCCAGCCTTCTCCGTCTCCTTCAAAACCTTTAAGAACATCAGCCTCCCCCTTCTTGTCCTTCCAGTCGTAACTGGATACACAGATGGTATCCACAAGATGGATATCAAGTTCTCTGGCAATAATGGCAGCAGGTACAAGCCCACCCCGGGTAATGGCGATTATGCCTTTGAAATAGTCCATACCCAGAAGTCTCCAGGCCAGGGCTTTTGAATCACGGTGCAGCTGATCCCAGGAAATGGGATAGGTTTTTTTATATGAATTTGCAGACATTTTTTTCCTCATTAAAAATCTGAATACTTCTTCCAATACAACACATCAATCTACAGGTTCCACATTGACCCCGAGCGCTCCCGGTTCCTCACTGACCTTCTTGCGCCAGGAAGAGAGAACGAGAACAAAAATTGTAAGTCCATAGGGCAGCATCAGCAGAATGGACGAAGGCAGCTGTGTACCCGATGCCTGAAGTCGCAGCTGTAATGCCATTATACCGCCGAAAAGATAGGCCCCGAGAACAGCACGCCCCGGTCTCCAGAAGGCAAATATAACGAGTGCCACGGCAATCCAGCCCCGCCCGCCAGTAAGATTGGTGGTCCACATGTGGGTATAGGCAAGGGAGAGATAAGCGCCGCCCAGCCCCATGAAAAAGCCGCCTCCGCAGATCCCGAACCAGCGATAGCCGATAACATTCAATCCGGCTGCCGTGGCCGCGGCAGGATATTCCCCGGCCGCCCGCAGACCAAGACCGAACCGGGTGGTTGAGAAAAAAAACCAGAGCGCCGGAGGAATAAGGTAACTGAGGTAGACGAGAATGTCATGATTGAAGAAAACAGGCCCCAACACGGGAAGTGACGATAAGATCGGTAACTCCACTGGGGAAAAACCGGGAGCCGAAAGCCCCACATAGGAAGTACCCAGGTAATTGGCAAGACCTGTCCCCAAAATAGTCAGGGCCAGCCCTGAAACGACTTGGTTTCCCTGGAACCAGAGGCAAACAACGCCATGGACGGCGGTAAGCAGCGCACCGGTACATCCGGCGGCAAGAAAACCGAGGGCCGGGTTTCCGGTAGAACGTGAAACAATAAATCCAGTCAGAGCTCCCACGATCATCGCACCTTCGACTCCCAGGTTGAGAACCCCGGATTTTTCCGTGAGAATTTCCCCGAGCGTAGCATAGAGAATCGGTGTTCCCGACTGAACCGCGGCGGCAAGAAGGGGAATAATTATCGCGAGTTCCATCAGTTCCTCCTGTAGACTATGCGATAATGGGTAAACAGACCGCCGGCCAGAACAGTCAGCAGAATAAGTCCCTCGATTATTCCGCCAAAGGCTGCCGGAACCTGAAGATCAAGCTGCAGACTTTCCCCACCAACCCTGAGCCCGGCCAGAAGAAAAGAGGCGATACCAATACTCAGGGGATTCAGACGGGCCAGCCATGCCACAACAATGGCCGTATAACCATATCCCACCATGATACTGGGTTGAAGCCTGTTTACCGTGGCGGACGCTTCCAGAAATCCGGCCCAGCCTGCCAGGGCCCCGCTGAGAAACATCACCAGAAATACAAGACGATCGTAAGGCAGGCGGGCGTATTTTGCCGCCCTGACATTATCTCCACATGCTTTCAGCTCAAACCCGGTCCGGGTGTATTTGAAAAATCCCCAGACAAGCACACCGAGAATAACGCAATGAGCAAGTCCCCAGTTTATGGAAGTTGTACCTATTTTCCCGACAATGGCTGTTTCGGAAAATGAAGGTGTCATGGGAAAACCAAAACTCGTTGGGTCTTTCCAAACACCATACACAAGATATTCAAGCAGAAGAATGGCAATATAATTCATCATCAAGCTGACGATGATCTCATTTGTCTTCAGGCGCTGACGAAGGAAAGCCGGGATAAAGCCCCAGCCTCCACCTGCCACAATGGCCGCTCCGATCATGGCAGGAAGCAGTGCGGCACGGGGCCAGTCGGGAAAACTGAGGGCAACCCAGGTTGCGCCGATACTGCCCAGGGCAAACTGCCCCTCCGCACCAATATTCCATATCTGCAGACGGAAGGCAACGGCAACCCCGAGGCTGCAGAGAAACAGCGGAATGGCCTTGAGCAGACTGTCTTCCAGTGCCCAGCGGGAACCGAAAGCTCCCGTGAACAGGGTCAGAATCCCTTCAAGGGGCGGTGTTCCCCTGAAAAAAAGCAATAATCCGCTGAAAAGGAGAGACAGGGCAATCGCCGATAATAAAACAAGACAGGAGCCGCCTATTCCCAGGGGCTCCTGTCTTTTTACGATACGAATTTTACGCATTATGTTCAGGATGTCGGATTGCTACTCGGTTGTTCCCACCACGCCTTTCACAAACCAGGTCATGCCAAGCAATTCACCATCTGTTGCGACAGCACCTTCGGCAATTTTCACTACGCCTTTCTGGTCTTTTATCGGGCCGACAAAGACCTTTTTACCCGATGCAATTTCGGCTTTCTTTTTATTCACCATCTCCTGAACATCTTTTGGTACCATTGGACCAAAAGGTGCAAGACCAACAATGCCTTCTTTCAGGCCGGGCCAGTCGGAACCTGCTTTCCAGGTTCCTTTTCGTACCTCGTCAACCACCTTGGTATAATATGGACCCCAGTTCCAGATGGGGGCAGTAAGGTGGGACTTGGGAGCAAAAGCGGACATATCCGAGTTATAACCGATGGAATACACCCCTTTTTCCTGGGCTGCTTCCTGGGGTCCGGGGGAATCCTGATGCTGGGCAATAACATCAGCACCCACGTCAAGCAGAGACTTGGCAGCCTCTTTTTCCGTCGCCGGATCATACCAGGTCTTCGTCCAGACAACCCTTACGGTAACATCGGGATTGACAGACTGGGCACCAAGGGTGAACGCGTTGATCCCGCGGATAACCTCGGGGATAGGAAAAGCAGCCACATAACCAAGGACATTGGATCTGGTCATGGCTCCGGCAACCATCCCCGACAGGTAACGTGCCTGATAAATACGGCCAAAATAATTCCCCATGTTCTTCGCGGTCTTAAAACCGGAACAGTGGAGAAAGGCAATTTTTGGAAATTTTTTGGCAACTTTCAACATGGGATCCATGAAACCGAAACTGGTGGCAAAGATCACATCATATCCCTTGCGGGCCATGTTGAGAATAACCCGCTCTGAATCCGGACCCTCCTTGACCGACTCCACATAGGAAGTCGTTACACCATCCATGGCCTCAACCGCCTTACGCCCCTGGTCATGGGCGTAGGAATAACCAGCATCCCCGATGGGAGAGACATAGACAAAACCCACCTTCATATCTTTTGCTGAAACCGTCACAGCGCCAAGCCCGAAGGCCAGCATTGCCACCATCAGCACCTTTAACAATCGCATATTCTTCTCCCTTCCGATCCAATCTTTTAAATGATTCCCGATTACCTTACAGCACCTGCTTCAAAAAGAGTTTGGTCCGCTCCTCACGGGGACTGGTAAAAAAGTGCTCAGGTGTTCCGACTTCAACAATTTTCCCTTCATCCATAAAGAGGACACGGTCAGCCACCTCACGGGCAAATCCCATCTCATGGGTGACAACAACCATGGTCATTCCCTCCGAAGCCAGCTGTTTCATAACATCCAGAACCTCACCGACCATTTCCGGGTCAAGTGCGGAAGTCGGCTCATCAAAAAGCATCACCTTCGGCTCCATTGCCAGTGCCCTGGCAATGGCAACGCGCTGCTGCTGACCACCTGAAAGTCTGGAAGGATATTCTCCAGCCTTTTCATGGATTCCAACTTTCTTGAGCAGGGCTTCGCCTTTTTTCTCCGCTACTTTTTTACTTCGTTTTCTCACACGGACCTGAGCCAGAGTCAGATTTTCAAGCACGGTTTTATGGGGGAAAAGATTAAACTGCTGAAACACCATACCGACTTCCATACGAACCTTGTTGATATTCGTTTTTTTATCGGCAAGATCAACCCCGTCAATAATAATATGACCTTCCGTAAAGGTCTCCAGGCCATTGATGCATCGAAGAAAAGTAGATTTTCCTGATCCGGACGGCCCGATGACGACAACAACCTCACCCCTGGCAATTTCTGTTGAAACCCCATCCACAGCACGAACGGTAACACCGCGCCCATGGAAGAGTTTGACAACATTTTCAGCTTTAATCACTGACTGCGAGCCTCCTTTCCATATAGAAAACAACTTGCGACAGAAGAGATGTCACCAGCAGGTACATGGCAGCAACCACGAGCCATACCTCAAAGGTGGCAAAGGTGGAAGTAATGATCTCACGCCCTGATTTTGTCAGATCCGTAATGGCAATAACAGAAACCAGGGAAGAATCCTTTATCAGGCTGATAAACTGGCCGGAAAGCGGCGGAAGGATTTTCTTGAATGCCTGGGGCAGAATAACGTCCAGCATGGTCTGGGGAACAGTCATACCAAGAGATCTGGCCGCTTCGGTCTGGCCGGGAGGAATCGCCTGGATACCAGCCCGGACAATCTCCGCGACATAGGCCCCGGCAAACAGAGCCAGCGCTCCGATACCGCAGACATTTCGACTCAAATTGAATACTGTTCCCAAAAAGAAATAGGCGATAAATATCTGAACAAGAAGTGGAGTCCCTCGGATACACTCAACATAGATCATGGCAAGACCACGCAGGGTGTAATTTTTCGACACCTTGGCAAGCCCGGCAATAAGACCGAGTATAAGTGCAAAAATAGAGGCAATGGCGGACAACCACATGGTCGTCCATAATCCGTTCATCAGAGGACCCAGACGCCACTGGGCGACAAACCCGACGGTATCCCCTCGAACAACTCCTCACCTTCCGAAACCTTGATACCCTTTGCATCCACTTCAACAATTTCAACCTTGCCGTTTTCAGATGTCAAAGTGACCACGGCGGTTTTACCGTCACTTTCAATCTTTGTAACTGTCCCATCAAATGGAATTTTCTGTGCTTCTTCAGCATGATACAGGAAATATTGGGGAACCCTGTACCAGCGCCAGTGATAGTCAATTTTTTTAACGGCACCCCAGGTGCCGGCAGCCATCAGAATCAGGATGACTGCCAGCAGGACCTTCCAGGGCCACGTATCTTGTGAACCTTTCAAAATAGCGTTTCCCTTTTTACTGAATTTCTTTCAACCACGCGTCATCCTTGAACCATTTGTTATAAATCTTGTCGTATACGCCGTCGTACTTGATCTGGTTCATGAAATTATTCAGCCAGTTGAGGAAATCAGGATCAGCCTTGCGGATACCCCATGCAAGAGGCTCTTTTGTAAACGGCTTATCAAGAAAAACAATTTTCCCTTTACCTTTCTGGGAAAAGGCAATGGCGTTAAACGGCATATCATAGACAAAAGCATCAATCTTGCCGTTGACAAGTTCGATAACACCTTCCTGCTCAGTCTCGTAAGAGATATATTTCGCCTTGGGAATCATACGCTTGGTGGCCTGCTCACCGGTGGTTCCCAACTTGGAGGCGACGGTATATTTGGCATTGTTCAGATCCTTGTAGGATTTGACTTCGCCGGCAAGTTCCTTTTTCAGAAGAATGGTCTGCCCAATAAGGATATAAGGTGTTGCGAAGTTGATGGTCATATTCCTTTCCTGGGTAAGGGTCATACCGGACATGATCATATCAAACTTACCAGTCAGCAGAGCCGGAATAATACCGTCCCATGCTGTGGAAACCAGTTCCAGCTTTACACCCATGGCTTTTGCAATACGCTTTGCCATATCAACATCAAAACCAATAATTTCCCCCTTCTGATTTGTCAGTTCAAACGGCATATAGCCCGGTTCCATACCAACTCTCAACACACCCCGCTTCTGAATTTCGGCCAGTGTATCAACGGCATAGACAGAACCGGCAGTAAAGGTTATTACTGCCAAAACAGCAACCAGTAACAGTGAAAGTTTTCTCATCCTCATCTCCTTTATTTTGGATTCAACAATTAGGGGGAAAAGAGACTCTCCCCGTTATAACACATTTCTACCGCTGCACCCGAAAAACGGGGCAACCGGTATTGTATGTAATGTTTGGACGTAATAACATACCCATACAAGATGGACAACAGGCTTTTGTCATCAAATAAAAACCGGGCCCTCCGAACCTGCCTGAAACCTATCCTGTTGGGTACCAAACTCCTCGCTAAAACTCAAGTATAATCGTAATGAGGAGTGGTAACCCGGATTCGAACAGGTCCATGATTTTTTTCGATTGAAAAATCAGAAGAAGATTTTTCCTTCCTGATATTGTATCGTCATGACTTTTACCGATTTATATCAAACTTCAACGGACCCATGAACACACTCTCCACAAAACAGATTCTTTTTACCTATATTGCCCTGGCCCTGGCTGTACTTTTCTGGGGACTTTCCTTTGTGGCAACAAAGATTGCCCTGCAGAGCTTTCCACCGTTCTGCCTTATCTTCATGCGTTTTCTTACTGCGTCGATATTTTTTACCTTTCTCCTGTTCCGCACCGGTTTTCCTGCCATTACCTGGAAGAACCTCAAACCGCTTCTTTTTCTTGCGATATTTCAGCCGGTCCTCTATTTTACTTTTGAAACATTCGGCCTGCAGCACACTTCAGCCACGAAAGCATCTCTCATTATCGCCACCATTCCCATTGTTGTACTGCTGCTCTCTATATTCTTTCTTAAGGAGCGAGTCCGCCTGCTCAATGTGATCGGTATCGTCATTTCCATTTTCGGAGTCGCACTACTGATATTCGGCGGACAGAATATTGAGGAAATGGGTGGGACACTCCTGGGAGACGCTCTGATTCTCGGTGCGGTTCTCTCCGCCTCCATGTATATGATCCTTACCCGCAAGCTGGGTGAGTTTTTTTCACCCATACAGATCACGGGCATGCAGATCATTCTCGGGGCAATTCTGTTTTTTCCCGCATTTCTCTATACTCTGCCACGTGTTAAATGGCACAACGTAACCGGTGACGCGATCATTGCTGTTATAGCGCTTACCATTTTCGCCACAATCGGAGCTTTTCTCTGCTACAATTACGCCTTAACCAAAATCCCCACATCCAGGGTTTCAGTGTGCATCAACGGTATTCCCCTGGTTACCGCCTGCGGGGCCTGGATATTTCTGGGCGAACAGCTCGCACCCCTGCAGTTTCTCGGGGAGGAATCGTTATTGCTGCCGTTTACCTGGCAAATATCAACGGGAGGAAAAATCCCAATGAAAGCAAATCCCGATAGTGGTATCTTATTTTATCCGAAAATCCCGCTGCTGGAGGTTTTATTGCTGCGATCGGATTTTCAGACACACTAGTACAAAACAAGATCCTTTTTTACGACAGGCATTTTCCCGGAGGTTCTCCCATGAAAGTCATCATAGCCGGTTCCCTCGCGTACGACAGAATCATGAATTTTTCCCAGAATTTTTCCGATCATATCCTGCCGGAAAAAATCCATAATCTCAATGTGGCCTTCGAGGTGGATGGAGTTACCGAAAATTTCGGCGGTACTGCCGGAAATATTGTCTACGCACTGAACCTGATGGGTGAGTCAGCAACCCTTTCCGCTACCATCGGCAGCGATCACCATCAATATTTTGACTGGCTTGAAAAGAACGGTATCAGCAGAGACGGTATACGGATTATCCCGGATGAACTGACCGCTGGTGCCTATATCACTACGGATAAAAGCAATAACCAGATTACCGGGTTTAATCCCGGTGCCATGAAACACTCCTCCAATCTCGATTTTTCGAAACTGGATCCTAAAAATACCCTGCTTCTTGTTTCCCCCGGCAACCTGATAGACATGATTGAATATCCGAGACAGTGCAGAAAAAAAAGCATCCCCTATATCTTTGATCCCGGTCAGTCCCTGCCCATGCTCAATGGAGATGATCTAAAAGAGGTTATCTCCGGCTGTACAATTCTGATAGTCAACGACTATGAATTCAACATGATCCTCAAAAAGACGGGCCTTGGAGAAAAAGAACTGCTCAGCCTGGCCGGAACTACCATTATAACTTATGGTGGAGAAGGTTCGGAAATTTTTGCTGAACAGGGATCAACACGGATTCCAACTTTCTCCCCCGACAGACGGTCGACCCCACCGGAGCAGGAGACGCCTACAGGGGCGGCCTTGTCAGCGGTCTGATCCAGGGCAGAGATCTTGTTTCCAGCGCCACCCTCGGCAGTGTCTGCGCCTCCTTTGCCGTTGAATGCAACGGAACCCAGGTCTACAGTTTTACCAGGGAGAAGTTTGAAGAAAGGATGAAGGGATAATAAGAGCCAGGCGCAGATACTGTCGTCAAATCAACACAATGCCCACCGGAAGTCAGCCCGGACGACGCCATCTTCTGCAGTATTATAACAGTAAACATAGCTCACTATGATTTACCGTCCGTTAAGCGAAGACTCCAAGAACTTTGAACCCGGCACCGCCTGAACTGGTGAGAAATGCGGGTTAGGAGCAAGTCACTGAACACTCGAAACGATCGTAAATCCAGACAATCATTTTTCCTGAATTCTCTCCCTTTTAAACATAACAATTTGGCAAGTCAACTGCATACAATATTACATCAATAAAACAACCTCCTTATCGAATAAATTTTTCCATTATTATGGTTTTTTTCTGAAACCATTGATGTGATTGCCGTTTTTTCGGAATTTACAGCGGCAACTGGATATTTTTCGGCCTCTTTTCCGGAATTGTAAGAAAAATGTCGGATTAGTTTGTTAAGTTCTCAGCAAAGAAATCCGAGCGCTCCGGTTTTTCCGGATAACCAGTTACTCAATTACAATTTAGAAAGAGAAAATGGCTACGAATTTATCCAGTTTACACAGCGGACTGTTCTGTATCGCCGTCATTTCGAGAATGAACGGTGCCCCCCTTGAAATGGAGCAGCTCCAACATCAGTTCGGCTCTCAAACAGTTCAACTCACACCCCTTGAACTGGCAAGATATTTCAAGGAATCAGGGATAAATGCAACCCTGGTACAAAAAGATATTGCGGATCTTAAAAAGGAATTTTTTCCTGTGGTGGCAATGCTGGATTCCGGCGATTATATCGTTCTTGCCAGGAAAAACGATGAAAAGCGTTCCCTTCTTGTCCAGGAAAGTACCAGGCAACGGGCACAATGGGTGCCCCTGGACAAAATACAACCCCGCCTTACAGACACGTTTATTCTCCTGAAAAAAAAGGTGAACCAGGATGAAAGAACTGAACATTTCGGCCTGAAGTGGTTCTTTTTGGCCGCAGCGAAGTACTGGACAATTCTCCGGGACTGCATTTTCGCCTCCATGTTTGTCCAGATTTTTGCCCTGCTCTCCCCTCTTGTTTTTATGATCGTAATCGACAAAGTTCTGAGCAACAACAGCCTTTCGACCCTCGATGTGCTGGTTCTGGCCCTGATTGTCGCCTCCGCTTTTGAAATACTCCTCAACGGAGTGCGGGCTTATCTGCTTTCCCACACTGCTAACAGAATCGATCTGATGCTTGGAGTGAGACTGTTCAAACATCTCTTGTCCCTGCCCCTCAGCTATTTTGAAAGCAGGCAGGTGGGCGACACGATAGCCAGGATGCGCGAACTGGAGAATGTCAGACAGTTCATCACTGGCTCAGGACTCATGCTGATTCTCGATCTGTTCTTCCTGGTTGTCTTTATCACTGTCATGTTCCTGTTCAGCCCTTTTCTGAGTATGCTTGTTGTCATTGCCCTGCCTTTCCTGTTCTGCACTTCACTGGTAATAACCCCCTTTCTCCGGGACAGACTTGAGGATCAATATGCCGGTAATGCGGGCAACCAGTCCTTCCTTGTGGAGACAATCTCCGGAATAGAAACGATCAAAGCCACCGCCGCAGAACCGAGGATACGGACAAAATGGGAAACCAGACTTGCCCGTCATGTAAAAAACGGTTTTAAAAGCGGTCATCTCGCCAACCTTATCAACCAGTCCACAACCGTTATCAGCAAAATCCTGTCTGTCCTGCTGCTCTGGTTCGGAGCAAGAGAAGTGCTGCAGGGTAATCTCACAGTGGGGCAGCTCATCGCCTTCAATATGCTGTCATCCCGCGTCATTGCGCCAATAATCAGGCTGGCCCAGATATGGAAGGAATTTGAGCAGGTAAAAATCTCCGTTGCCCGCATTGGAGACATCTTTTCATGTACGGCTGAACCCGGATTTGATCCGAACCGCGTATCCCTGCCATCCATCAGGGGAGACGTTGTATTTGACCGGGTCTCATTCAAATATCACCCTGAACGAAACGAAGTCCTGAGCGATATTTCTTTTTCTGTTACAGCCGGAGAAGTAGTCGGTATTGTCGGCAGTACCGGATCCGGCAAAACCACTCTGGTAAAACTCCTGCAACGCCTCTATGTCCCGGAACGTGGCAGAATTCTCCTTGACGGAACTGATCTCTGCCTGGCTGACAGTTCCTGGCTGAGAAGACAGATGGGGGTCGTACTCCAGGACGGGGTCCTCTTCAATATGTCGATCAGGGACAATATTGCCTTAAACGCACCGCACCTGGAAATTGAAAAAATTATTGAAGCTGCCAAACTCTCAGGCGCCCATCCGTTTATCCGGGAACTACCCGAAGGTTACGACACCCTGATCGGAGAGCGAGGATTACTGCTGTCCACCGGCCAGCGTCAGCGACTGGCAATTGCCCGGGCCCTGGCCACCGACCCGGCCATGCTCATCCTCGATGAGGCAACCAGCAGCCTCGACTATGAATCCGAACTGCTCATCCAACAGAATATGAAGAATATCTGCAAAGGACGCACCGTCTTTATCATTGCACACCGACTTTCCACCGTCCGCCACGCGGACCGAATCATCACCCTGGAAAATGGACGTATAGTTGAAAATGGCCCCCCTGAGCAGTTGCTGTCCACGGATGGACGATACGCCTTACTGCATGGAATCCAGGAGGGAAGCTATGCCTGAAATCAGCAATGAAACAAGAACAATGAACAAACGAAAAAATTATCTCTCCCAATTCAACGAAAAGCGACAGGAAAAAAGAGAATATGAATTTCTCCCCGCTACCCTGGAAGTCCTGGAACGTCCTCCGGCACCATTTTCCAGATTCATGCTCATTTTCGTTATTGCCCTCACATCCTTTATTCTCGGCTGGGCATCTCTGACAGAAATGGACATCGTGGTTTCCGGCATGGGAGTCGTGGTGCCGAAAGGAAAAGTCAAAATAGTACAATCCCTTGAATCGGCAATCGTCACAGCCATTCATATACGGGATGGACAGATCGTGAAAGAAGGCGAACCGCTTATAACGATGGACAATACTGAAAGCCGGGCAGATGTGGAAACAATCAGCAATGAGCTGACAGAGGTTTCCCTGACAATTGCACGACTCAATGCCCAGATTGAAGAGGATCCGACTCTTTTCATTCCACCTCCGCAGGCCGGGAGCAAAAACATCGCCCTGCACCGAAAACTGCTACTGCAGTCACTTGCCGCAGAAACAGAGAAGAAGACAACACTGGAGCTAGAAATCCAGCGGTGCAGGGCGGAACGCGAATCGATACGCTCCAACATGAAACGGTTGACAGAGGCACTCCCCCTTTCCCTGGAAATGCATAACCGAAAATCCGCGCTCGCCAAACGCAAACTGGTACCCGACGCGGAACTGCTCCAGGCCCGGATGGAGCTGAACAATATCAAACATAATCTGCTCAGCGCAAAAAACCGCCTTGTTGAAGTTGATTCAAGACTGTCCAGAGCCATGAAGGAAAAAGAGCTCGTGAAAACAGAGTATCAACGCGACCTGCTGTCCAAGCTGGCCGAAATGAACAGCAGGCAGGAAAATCTTCAACGGCAACTGGCCAAGGCAAAAAACAGGCAAAACCATTTCAGCCTGCTTGCCCCGGCAGACGGCATCGTCCAGCAGCTGGCAATCCATACGGTGGGTGGAGTTGTCACCGCAGCGCAGCCTCTCATGGTAATAGTCCCCCTTGAAAGTGGTCTGGAGATCGAAGGAAAAATCCTGAACAAGGATATCGGCTTTATCCGACCGGGCCAGGAGGTCTCCATCAAGGTGGCAGCCTACCCTTTTACCCGTTACGGCGATCTGAAAGGGAAAATAGAATGGGTGGCCGGAGATGCGGTGATCGATCAGCAAATGGGGCCTATTTATCCGTTCAGGGTATCAGTGTCCAATTATCTGCTGCCCAATATCATTAACGGGAGACAGGGAAAGATCAATCCGGGGATGACTGTAACAACAGATATCAAAGTAGGGCGCAGGCGGGTGATCCAATATTTCCTGGGTCCGATTATGCGTTATAGAGATAAAAGCTTACGGGAGATTTAATCATGACGGAAAACAGTATCGACGAAAAAAAACAAACAGAAGATGAAGCTCTGCGGGAGCATATCAACGCCAGATCACGTGAAGTACTGAAACGACTGCCGGCAATGGGCCCGATCCTCATGCTCTATATGCAGTCATCCCACAGGAGACATCACTTTATCAGCGACCTGGAATGGCTGCTGCTCCCACCCCTGGTGAACAAACAGTGCAAACTTTATATGAAGGATGAATATCCAATCTCCTTTGCCAGCTGGGCATTTCTCAGTGAAGCCGCCGAAAAACGACTCTTTGAAAACGGTGGTCGACTGCGCCCTGACGACTGGAATTCAGGCAACAGCTTATGGATTATCGATATTGTTGCACCTTTCGGCGGTATTGAAAACATGCTCGAAGATATCCGTAAAAATGAATTCCCCGACCAGGTTGTTCATCTGGTTGTACCGGATCCGAAAACAGGAGGAATCACAGCAAGAGAAATGGCACCATTTCAGGGAAACAGAAGCAAAAAAACAGAAAATGAACCAGGGAAAACACATTGAACCATGAAGAAAGCCACTTTAATCAGTTTTATATCCCTCGTTGTCATTCTCTTTTTGATTCCGGACATCCTCCGGGCTATAGGCTTGCAGGAAATCCTCCAGCTGGCCATAAAAAATGACGCACAATTGCGGGCTGACACCTTTGCCAGCGCAGCATACCAGGCTGAGGGCTGGATGGAAATCGCCGGTTACGGCCCCACACTCACTGTATCAGGAACCACAATGAGAAGCCGGGATTCATCTCGGCCAACACATGTTCCAGAGACATGGAAGGGAAATAAACCCGAGGAACACTCCATCAATTTCCTTGAGCCCGCTTTCCATCTTGGTTTTGAACAACCCTTGATTGATCTTCCAAAGGCATATTCCCTCACAAAAGGAAGAATAACAATCAGGAGCGCCCGGTTCCGTAAGAAAAAGGCATTTGAGGAACTGTTGCTTAAAATTCATCAATATTATTACACCATCCTTTCAGATCGTGAAAAACTCAACCTTGCCAGGCAGGAAAGCGCAGCTTTACTACAGCAGGTACAGACGATAAAAGAAAAACTGAAACTGGGATACGGCATCATCACCGATCAGTATGATGCCGAGTCCCGTTATCAGTTGTCCATTGCAACGGCAATCACCAGGGAGAATGATCTCCATAATTCCCGGCGTGCCCTTGAAGAGAGTATCAATGCCCGACTTACGGAACAACTGGATGACATTGAAACAAATGCCCCCCTGCCCGTTCCATCCTACGGGATGAAATACTGGCAAAACTTCGGCCATAGAAACAACACAGATATCCGTCTCAGGCAATATGAAGCGAAAATCGCCAGGGCAAACCACAACGCGGCCCGGAGTCGCTTTCTGCCGTCTCTTGTTTTTTTTGCCGACTATAATGAACGTCATCCGGAGACTGGTCTCTCAGGGTATGGGGAAGAACGTGTTGAAGCAGACGTGGGTGTCCGCCTGAAACTTGAACTTCTGTCAGGGGGCAGGGACAGTGCCACCCTGGCCAAAACAGCCGCAAAACTGAGAGCGGCAGAAGAAAGAGTTATCACTGCCATGCGCAGTTTTGATCGTTCTGTTGATTCCCTGTGGCGTGGACTGGAAACCACCCGGAAACTGATTGTCACTTACAAATCGGCGGTCCAATCGAGCAATCATTCCCTGAAGTCCACCCAAGCCGCCTATAACGAGGGAGGAAAGGTTTTGCTTGATGTGCTGAACAGTCAAAAAGACTATTTCAGGACATTGACCCGCTATAGAAGCAGTAAATATGACTACATGATCCTGTATGAAAAATTCAAGGTGCTGGTGGGAGCTGAAAGTCAGCGACTGTCAGTCAGATAATCATTTATTTTACAGAGGAAAAATATGAAAAGACTTGGAAAACTTTTATTCCTGTTCCTTATTGCTGTTCTCTTTTCCGGTTGCAGCGGCAAAAGGTACAGCATGACACTCTCCCAGCCAAAAACGGATTTCAAACATCCCGGCACCGTATTAATCCTCTGCCAGGACAAAAGACCGTTTGTTCTGAGCGGGGAAAAAAACTCAAGCTATATTGGCAGGAAATTCAACGGAGTCGGTATTCCGGTAAATACCTATACCCGGTCCGGAAAAACACTTCCAGAAGAGATCGGGGAGAAAATCGGCGCATCCCTTGCTGATAACGGTTTTTATGTGAAAGTTACCATGCTTCCCCTCCTGGCGGACTTCGATGCTGCTGATGCTCCATTCAATCCTGACCGGTATGACCGGATAATTTTTTTAACCATAAACATGTTCAGGGCTGAAAGTTTTGTTGAAGTTGATTTTCTCTGGGATTTTCATCTTAAAATCATTGATGACAGGAGAACCGTCCTTGCACAGGCAAAAAACAAAGGTGTCAGGGAATGGAATCCAGGTTCCATTCCGGGTGTAACTTCCGGAGGCGCACAACGGGGAATAAATATGCAGACAGATACGATCCTTGCCGAACTGTTGAATGAACCTGATATAAAACAGGCCCTGAACATTGAGCATCCAAAAAAACATCTGGGGCTCGATGAAAACGGCGATATCATCACCAGGGCAGACGGCACCGCAGAAAAGGCGGATATCATTGCCATGCGCAGGAAACTCAATGCTGTTGAAGTTGCTGGACTGCTGAAAAAACTCGACACTGACGACAGAACCGCTTTCGTCAACAATGCAAAAGAAATCTACAGAAAAGGTGTACTGAACGAAAAAGATCTGGATTTTCTGGCAGAAATTCTCTGGAAGAAAAAAGACCATCGGGACCGGGCAACAGTCAGCGGACTCGGCTACCTCTGCAAAGTCTTCATGAAATCGAAAAACCCGCGTTATAAATCCTTTTTTGAGCAACTGCGCAAGGAAGGTAAAACCCGAAGATTGCGAAAATATGCCATAAAAACAAAGAACCGCCTGTCTTTCGGCATAGTCAGGCAATTTGAGCCGGGCAAAAAAGAAAAGGACTCCCGAGACACCGAATTAAAACAGCAGAAACTAAACACATAATCCTATACAATCAACCTGAATTTCTCATGATCAGATTTATTTTTTATCTGGTGCTTACAACAATCCTTGCACCATTTTTTGTCGGGACAGCCCAGGCGGAGCCCTATCGCATACTGGATAATAATATATGGGTTTATCATGATCTGTTCGTGGAACGTTTCGGGATGGACCCTGAAAATGTGGATAATACACTGTCGGGGGCGAGAGGTGTCGCCATTCGCCTGGTGCCGCTGGCCCGTCAGCGCTGTCATCAAACAGACAGCGGGACCAGGGAAGAAAAGTGCTACCCCTCCTGGCAATGGCTGCTTGACCTCTATATCGATATCGATCAGGACATCGGTATCGTAGGTGATTCTCCCCGGCAATTTAAACCATGGCGAAGTTCCATCTATTTCCTCGCCCGCAAAAATCCTGAACTGCGTAAAAGATGGGAAGATGTTTTCGGGCTGAAGGGAGGCAGGCTCTATCTTGAGGACGGGAAGGGTAAACGAAGGGAGGTTCCATTTGAGATCTTCGGTTACAAGCGACCGATCAAGGACGGACTGATGATGATCCAGGCCCGGATCAATGAAGAGATCATTCTGGCCGATCCTGGAGAAAAACGGATTATCGAATTCAGTGATTCCACAGGTAAACTACTCCACCGCGTCACTCTCCCTCAATCCTACTGGCCGCGTTTTGCCGCACTTCGCGCCAAATACGCCGCCATTACCGAAAAAAACTGGAAGGGAGGTGTGGAAAAAGACCCCCATATCTGGGTTTATACAAAGCAATTTGCCGAAAAATACCATATGCCCCAGGAAAATATCTCCAATGAGATGGAGGGAGCCATGGCCATGGCTTTTCGCATGGATTCATGGGGTACTTATTCCCACCAGAAGTTCAGCACTCCCGAGCGGTTGAATTTTCCAAATATGGAGCTCTGGGATATCTATCTTCCCGAAAACGCCAAACTCTATTATGCCGATCCGACAATTGATAATTTCTATGATGGTTTTCATCCATCAGATTATTTTATACATGAAAAGACAAACCGCAATGACTGGGATGGTACATATCCTCATCTCATTGCGGGTGAAGGATTAAAAACCGGCGGGGCACATATATATCGGGAATGGATCTATAAACGCAGGTTCAAGATTTTCAACTGGGTAAAAACCGATAAAAAAACCAGGTGGTCTGGTGGCCCGATCTATAATCAGATGTATATGCAGCCACAGGTTCTGCAGACAGATTTTATTTTTCTTGAAGAATTCGACGGATTGTCAAGGGTGGGAGCAGACCAATATCTTGTTTTTTCTGATATGAACGCGAAAAGCTTACGTTCAGACTATCTTTATGAATCTAAATATCATAAATCTCGAATACCTACCCCGTTTATGAAAAAATCCCTTGAATACAGAAAAAGGATTATGGACAAAAAAAGGGCCCTTATCCGGATGAAAAAAAAACGGTCACAGGCTGGAGGACAGAATAAATGAAACAACATATTTTTTATCTGGTGCTTACAACAATCCTTGCACCATTTTTTGTCGGGACAGCCCAGGCGGAACCCTATCGCATACTGGATAATAATATATGGGTTTATCATGATCTGTTCGTGGAACGTTTCGGGATGGACCCTGAAAATGTGGATAATACACTGTCGGGGGCGAGAGGTGTCGCCATTCGGTTGGTGCCGCTGGCCCGTCAGCGCTGTCATCAAACAGACAGCGGGACCAGGGAAGAAAAGTGCTACCCCTCCTGGCAATGGCTGCTTGACCTTTATATCGATATCGATCAGGACATCGGTATCAAGGGAGACGCCCCCAGACAGTTCAAACCATGGCGAAGTTCCCTCTATTTCCTGGCCCGCAAAAATCCTGAACTGCGTAAAAGGTGGGAAGATGTTTTCGGGCTGAAGGGAGGCAAGCTCTATCTTGAGGACGGGAAGGGTAAACGAAGGGAAGTTCCATTTGAGATCTTCGGTTACAAGCGACCGATCAAGGACGGACTGATGATGATCCAGGCCCGGATCAATGAAGAGATCATTCTGGCCGATCCTGGAGAAAAACGGATTATCGAATTCAGTGATTCCACAGGTAAACTACTCCACCGCGTCACTCTCCCTCAATCCTACTGGCCGCGTTTTGCCGCACTTCGCGCCAAATACGCCGCCATTACCGAAAAAAACTGGAAGGGAGGTGTGGAAAAAGATCCACATATCTGGGTTTATACAAAGCAATTTGCCCGTAAATACAACATGCCCCAAGAAAATATCTCCAATGAAATGGAGGGAGCCATGGCCATGGCTTTTCGCATGGACAGCTGGGGTACATATTCCGACCTGAAGTTCAGCACTCCCGAGCGGTTGAATTTTCCAAATATGGAGCTCTGGGATATCTATCTTCCCAAAAACGCCAAACTCTATTATGCCGATCCAACAATTGATAATTTCTACAAAGGCTTCCATTCGTCAAATGGATGTCTCCATGAAAAGACAAACCGCAATGACTGGGATGGTACATATCCTCATCTTATTGCGGGTGAGGGGTTGAAAACCGGCAGTGTGCACATCACCAGAGATTACAGATATGTAAAAAAATTCTTTTTCTACCTAGTCAAAACAAACAAATTGACACGGTGGTATGGTCAGTCAATTTGCAATCAGTCATACTTGAACGCAAAAGTCTTAAAAACAAACTTTACCTTCGCTGAATACACAGATGATTATTCATACGTTGGTAAAGAACAATATTTTGTATTTGGTGATTCACTGGACAATTTCAGTTTGAATGAATTTTTCTACACCGACTTCCACAAAGCCAGAATTCCTACAGTTTTCATGAAAGCTGTTTTACACTACCGCCAAAAAAACACCGATAAAAAATCATCACTCATAAGCCATGTACAGTAATCTGATACAGGAGAAAGAAAAATGGGACCAAATATGAAATCTTCAGACACTAATTCGCCCCAAATAGAACAAATCAATATCCCAATCTCCGATGCTGAACGAGTATTTCTTGCAAACATTGCCTATCAGTCTTCACCAGTAACAAAAGTGAAATATAACACAGGGAACTGGAAAATTCTTGACTCTGAAGAAAACAATCAATCCGGACTTGAAATTTACGCCATGAAAAAGCCCGGTTCCGATGAAGTGGTATTTACCGTTCGAGGTTCGGATACAACACCCGATGCGAAAGCAGACTGGGGCCTGCATGGGGCCAACCTTTCTTTTGCCGGTGCAGGCGACCTTCATCCCCAGATGAAGGAAGCGATTTTATTTGTGAAAAAATTCATGAAAGATTACAGAGAAGAACACTACACCTTCAGCACTGCCGGACATTCCAAGGGAGGAGGCATTGCCCAGATATTGAGCCATGTGTTCGGTATACCCGGTACGGCGGTTGCCCCGGCTCCAGCCGGTGGTGTTATAGACAGTGACGCCTTCCGGAAATTTCTTGATGATAATGATATAACCCCAAAAGGCATACCTGAGCATACCTTCACCAATTATATTGAAAATGGCGATATCGTCAGTGCCCTGGAACATATCAAACTGAATCCTGATTATCTTTATCTTGTTCCTGTTCTGAACCAAGGTAAAGCCGGACTTGATATCGCGAGAAAAGTTCTGGGAGAAGACATTGTACCCAATCTCCCCCATGTCGACATAGAACACCTTGGAGACAAGATTTACCTGGATCTGGAACCGGGAAAAGCATGGACAAGGCCCACATCTGCTTCGGACCAGCACGATCCCCTCGATGACGCGCTGGCCCTGGCAACCCAGGGCCCAGCCTATATCCTTGGCACCCAGATCAAACAATGTCGGGAGAACCTTAAAAAACTCGCTGAAACTCGAGAAGAGATTGAACAGGCCGGTCATTTTAACAGCACGGCGGTAAACAAGCTCGCCACAATAGATAAAACTGTTTCTCTTCTCCAGCAGAAAATGTGTTCTCTTGAAGAATTGCGTTTACACAAACTTGAACAGGAATATGGCCATGTGGATTCCTGGATGAAAGATGTGGATTTTCATGTAAAAAATCCGCAACCTGAAATTGTCGAATCCCTGAAGGAAATCATGGAAAAGGGACAGGACGACGTTATAAATGCCAATATTTACCTGAAAGAAACAGAATATGACAACCTGCTCAAAAGGCAGCAGGAGCTCCTTGCAGAACGGCAGGATCTGGAAAACCTGGCTCATCAGGGTTTTGCCCCAATAATTACGGACAAGATTGCGGCAGGCCTTGACAGTATTGACAGACGACTACAGGACGTTACTGAAGAACTTGAAAAAAACAGAGACAACCATTTGCAGTTTTTAAAACAAAAGGTTGGGGAATATACGGACTCATGGATGCAGACAGACGAATTCCGGAAAACATTTACCGGAAATCATCAGGAATATAATAATTTATCACCACAAGAGATTGAAAAGATACAGGATCCGGAAACATTGGAAAAGATAGGGAGAGATCTTGATGAAATACAAAACACCCTTCCCCACCAGTCCGGTAAGCAGCCCGCTGTCACCAACAGTGCCAATCTCTCGGAAAACGAGCTTCACGCCTTGGATACCTGGCTCGATCAATCCCACACCTATACAAAGGATGGTTTTTTTTACACATGCCTTCCGGACGGCAGGATTATAAAAACACCTCTTCTGGCGTCAACGGCAGAGATGGGTGGCGGGGAAAGCGTTATCAACGAACACACTGAAGAGTCCCGCCATGGGCAAAAACTCCGGGACAGTGAAGTCAATGCGGCTAGAGCTTTTTCAGGGCTCATGGACGGTATTGAGTCAGATGACGGTTTGTCGATTGTCAGGGATGGACTGGATTATATCCAGGCCATAGATCAATATATGGAATTACGGGATGGAAAAGAAGGATTTCTTGACAACCCGGCCGAATCCATTGTCGGTGGAGTAAAAAATACCATCTCTTTCGGTCAGGCTGTTGGTTCCGGAAATGGTCTTGATATTGCTGAAGAAAGTATCAGAATTGCCCATGCGATTGATCGCTATCTCGACAGCAGTGGAAATGAATACGGCACGCTTATCGGATCACAGGGATCAACCATGCTCAATATGGGTGAAGCCGGGATAACCCTTGCCAGGGCAATAGACTCCGGTGATGAATTGGGAATGATACAGTCATCGGTTGACCTGGTAAAAGAGATCGATAATTATTGCTCCATCACTTCGGGAAACAATGCGTCTTTCTCCGCCCTGGACAGCACCCTGGGGCTGGAAGCGGGACAGGCAGGCACTGCCCTGCGGGAGATAGGATCGGCCATAGCCCTTGCTGTCAATATCGACCGCATGGATGATGTCTTTCAATCGGGAAATGCCGCGGCCATTACCTATAATCTGGCCAGTACTGTCAACAATGCAGTAATCACCTATAACGCTGCCGCCCAGTTGGCCGGAGCCGGACAGTTGAGCTGTAGCACCATTCCGGGACTTGGTTATATCGCAGCGGCGGCACAACTGGCCCAGGGTGATGTGAAAGGCGCCGCCATTACAGCGGTCAGTACCTATCTCATGACTCTTGGCCCCTACGGCTGGGTCGCCGCAGCTGTTCTGCAGATCGCCAGCATGATAATGGGCAAGGAAGGCCCCCCGAAGCCCGAGCTGTATTCAGTCTGGATGAAAACGGCAATATTGTTTCCGATATCGGCGGGGACACCGGCATGAAAAAAGCAGTGGAAGGTTGGGTGGAACCGGTAAAGCGGATGCTGGAAAACTACCGGGCCAACGGAGGCAGACTCGATATCCATGGCAATCTGCCGGTCCTGCAGATGATCCAGGGAGAAGGGATGCGGATTAATTACCACAGTGACAGCGGCCGGATCTCAGTGACAGTCAAGGACACATCACGCACCATGGAAAAACTGATTGGCGTGCTCTACGGCCGGGACAGGGGTGAACGGCTGGACAGCGCCGTAAAACTTGCCGGTACAGTCCATGGTAATATTGATTTTAACAGGGTTGATGCCATTATGGCCAAATACGGTTTCAGTAAACGTGGAATGACCTGGACTTACGGGGAGACAAAAGAGGCAATCGGCTCTTCCTACGGCTCCGGTGTATTCGCCGGAGGTGGAAATATGGGCCCCCAGGGACAGCATTTTACCGCGAACCCAAAAAATATCAGATCCCTGCCCCTGCGTCCCGACCGGCTTCCCGGCCAAGCCATGGGGAAAATCATCAAAACAATCTCCCTCAACAACTGGTTCACCGGGCCCGGTTCGGAAATGCTGGCCATGGCCATGGCACTGCCTGGAGGTCTGCCTGGTCTCACCACGGGAACGATGGAGACGGAAGTCCGGGACAGTGGTGTTGAGAAAAAACCACTGAATATGGTTGAGCTGGAAAATCTGCTGCGAAACAGCAACCTCATACATTCCACCACAGGCACTCAACACGGAAAAGCAGCAGATGTTTTTTTCGGCAACAGTGAAATTCCCGAACTGGATGATCCGAAAGAATTACAGAATTACCTGGAATATCACTGGTCAATGCTGCTGAAAAAACATGGTCTTGATCGGGAAGCAGAACTGGACGCGGACGGAACCTATTTTTTCCGTGAAGATCATTACCTGGAAGACAACAAGAGTGCCATACCGACTGAAGCTGGAAGTCAACATGATTCATTTAATTCAGCAGATCACCTGTATCATGCCGGTATTCAAAACGAGACAGGAGCCACTCCTGAAAAAAAAGTGCCATCCGGACATGAAACCGCCCCCACCACATCGGTAAAAGAGAACAATACACTCTCTGATCATTCACAACAACTGACCGGCCCCGTCTTCACCATGGCGGAGGACGCGAGTATGCGGTTTCTCCTGAGTGATCTGATCCAGGAAACGGTACCGGGCGAATATGGCAGGATGGATGAATCCCCCACCTTTCTCTCCTTCGGTACTGCGCAACATGGCCGGATAGTAAGGGAAGCCAACGGCGATATCCGTTTTCAGGCTGATCCGGACTTCAGCGGCATCGCCTCTTTCAGATACACTCTGCTGGATGATTCCGGCAACCGGCTGGAAAAGGTGGCCAGAATCCATGTGGAGAACGTCAACGACGCGCCGATACTTCTGGATGACGAATTCACCCTGGACGAGGGAGAACATTTTTCCCTGGAAAATCTCCTTACCAACGACCGGGACCCGGAAGGTGATCTCCTGAAAATTGACCACCTGCGCAATATTGATCATGGTCATATTGTCCAGGACAACGGACATTTCTTCTTCCAGCCCGAGGCGGGGTTCCACGGCGACATCATCTTCTCCTACTGGGTACGGGACCATGCCTCTTCCTACCCTGTCATGGGAGAATCCGTTCTCCATTACCTTGACAGGAACCTGGGCCCGACCACCGGTGAGGACCACTTTCTTATCATGGAAGAAGACCAACTCAACACCACAGTCGACAAATTGCTGGCAAACGATCAGGAGTTTGACGGGGAAAATATCGTCTTTGATTCCCTTGGACCGGCCCGTCACGGCAGTGTCGTCATGGGACAAAACGGGGAAATCGTTTTTACACCCACCCCTGGATATTCAGGAACAGAAGCGGGGTTCGGCTACAGAGTCAAGGACGAATCAGGCCACCTTGCCACCGGTTTTGCCCGGGTGGAAGTGCTGGACAGGCGGGAAGATCCGGTTGTCAGTTCTTCCACCCGGCCCGCCATCATGGAAGATGAACTGCTCGCCTTCACCCCGGACGAGGTGGCAAAATTCGTCACGGACCCGGATGGTGACCCTCTCCATCTGGAACTGATCTCCAATATCAACGGGGGAAGTATCATAACCCGTAACGGCTGGTACACCTTTCAACCGGACCCCGAATTTTCTGGCAGGGCCTCGTTCGACTACCAGGCTGGAGACAACCGTGGTGGCCATGTCTCCGGACACCTGGAATTCGATATCCTGCCGGTCAACGATCCGATCGATACCGGTCAGGACCATCTTGCCACGCTGGAAGATACAGGGATCATCACAACAATCACCCACCTGCTGGCAAACGATACGGATGTGGACGGCAACCGGATTGAATTCACAGGGCTCGGCGAAGCCGAACATGGCACCGTCCGGCAGGAAGGGGAAGATATTATTTTTACGCCCGATCCCGATTACAGCGGCAATGAGGCTTTTTTCACCTATACCGTAAAAGATGACCAGGGCCTTGAATCCACGGGCAAAGTTCATATTGACGTGGGCGGAATAAACGATGCTCCGCACATTACTGCAACCCGACTGAGTCTCATTGAAGACCAGCCGGTGATCCTGGACAGTACCTTACTCGCCACCTGCTTTGAGGATATAGACGGGGATAATCTCACCGTAACAGATGCCAGGGCACTGTCGGGAGGAATCATTACCCGACAGGACAACCAGTTTGTCTTCACCCCTGATCCGGATTTCCACGGAGAAGGCAGCCTGCACGTGACCGTAACCGACGGCCATGAATCCCTGGCTGTCAATCTCTCCCTGGATATTCAGGCTGTTGATGATCCGGCCCAATGCACCACCGATATCCTCAGAACCCGGGAAGAACAACCGGTAACCACCAGTGTGACCGATATCATGGTCAACGACAACGATATCGACGGCGACCTGAGCTTTGCCGGGCTGGGAAACGGTATCCATGGAACTGTCCGCCAGGAAGGGGAAGATATTATTTTTACGCCCGACCCGGACTATTTCGGAGATGAAGCCGGATTCACCTACCTGGTCAGAGACCCGGACGGAAACAGTTCAACCGGCCGGGTTACGGTTCTGGTGGAAAATGTGGATGATCCGGCAGAAATTACAGCCGATCTCCTCCATATTCCGGAAGATCAGCCAATCACCTTTACCGTGGATGAAATGGCAAAGTTTATCCACGATCCCGATCCCGACCCTCTCCGTCTGGCTACAGTCAGCAATGTAACGGGCGGCAGAATGGAGCAGAGTAACGGGCTGTATACCTTTATTCCCGATCACAATTTCTACGGGGAAGCCTCTTTTGATTATGCAGCGGAAAACAGCCGGAATGAATCGTTATCCGGACATATGAATATTGCCATTTCCCCGGTCAATGACCTGCCTGAAACAACCCTTTATACCATCAGTGGTGTGGAGGACCATGAAGTTACCATCGATATGGCCACTCTAATGGCCGGGGCAACCGATGTGGAAGATGGTTCCCGACTCCATTTTGGTGGTATCGACAGCTCCCTGCATGGTGATGTTCATGTGGATGAACACAATACTATCCATTTTCTCCCGGACAGGGATTTTTTCGGCACCGGCTCCTTTCGCTATAGTGTCGTGGACAGCGAGGGCGGGCGTTCCCACGGCTATGTGACGGTTCGGATCAGCGGTGAAAACGACGAACCGGTGGCAGTTGACGACAGGGGAATTTTCGCCTGGAGTAATAACGGTTATGAAAATATCTATGATGCCACAACATTTCTGGCCAACGACATTGATGTTGACCATGACACCCTCAGCATTACCGGAGTTACAGGTGCGGAATATGGTACAGTTTTTCTGGACAACGGCAAAATCCATTATATCGCCCCGGTTGATGGATGGGTTGGTATCGACAGTTTTACCTATACGGTCGATGACGGCCATGGCACCACTTCGGAGGCCAGGGCGGAGATAGGTGTACGTGTCAACGCCTCCCCGACCTCCTCTCCGAACTCCTGTTTACCAGAGAAGATACCGTTTCTCTGATTAATCCTGCGGAGCTGCTGGCCAACGACCACGATATTGATGGCGACATACTGAAAATAACCGGAGTAGACCGGGGGGAACACTGTTCAGTTTCCCTGCTTGCGGACGGCACAATCCGTTTTGTACCGGAACTGAATTATAACAACAACTATCCGGGTCAGGCGAGTTTCAGGTACACGGTGAGCGATGGTGTCAGCGACCCGGTAAGCTGCGTAGCTTTTTTTGATATTGACCCCGTCAATGACAAGCCGATTCTCCGTGGCGAGCAGATCACCGGTGCGGTGGAGGACAACAGTTTTTCCTTTACTGTTGCCCAGCTCATGGCCAATGATACCGATGTGGAAACAGCCTCACCTTACGAAACAGATTCCATTTCCTTTGCGGGTATCAATGGTGCCACCCACGGCAGGATTTCTACCGGCACAGGGGGGGTAATCAACTACATTCCGGATACCGACTTTTGTGGTACCGACAACTTCAGTTACACGGTTATCGACTCCCATGGCTCGAGCTCAACCGTTCAGTCGCAGATTTATGTCCAGCCTGTCAATGATCTGCCGGTAGTGGAATATGATCGCAGCTCCAACGCTGAAGACACGATCTGGAACACCTTTGCAATCAGCCGCCTTCTCGCCAATGACTCCGATGTCGATGGTGACACGCTTTTTATCCGCAACCCCCACGTACTCAGCGGCCATGGCCAGGTCAGGATTTCCGGCTCCAACCTGCAGATAAAACCTGATGCGCATCAGCACGCCATGGTTATTGGTTATACCGTCTCCGATGGACATGGTGGTGAGGTGGAAAGCAGGCTGAGCCTTGACAATATCCGGGAACACAATTATGCACCGGATTTTTCGGGGTTGTATAGAATAACACGATATGATCCCCTGGCAGGAATCATTTTCGCCTTCCATGCCGAAGACAGGAATGGCGGTGACAGCTGGACTCTTTCAGGAGGGTTGCACCAGATGGGGGACATAGTCTCCATTACGACCTCCAGTCTCCATACCGACTATCCTCTTGCCAGAATGACTGATTACGGTTACGGCCATTTTGGTCTCAGTTGGCATATCGTCAGGCCTGGTGGTGGTGCAGGGGATAACTGGGATCCCACTCAACTTGGCTACAATGCCACCTTTACCTTAACGGTAACTGATCACCAGGGTGCCACCGGCACAATCTTTGTTGATCTTGACCGAATGCAGAGAAACGAGGGTCCTGTTTACCATTATACCCCGGTTGTCCTCGATCTGGACGGAGACGGGGTTGAGCTCCTCAATGTCTCGGAAAATATCAAATTTGACTGGAACCTGGACGGCAAGGCCGAGGCCACCGGCTGGATCGGTCATGATGACGGCTTTCTGGTCTATGATTATGACCATGACCGGCAGGTGAATCAGCCGGACGAACTGTCCCTGCGGCAATATTCCCCTGGAGCCGCAACCGATCTTGAAGGACTGCGCGCTTTTGACAGCAACGGTGACGGCCGCTTTGACAAAACGGACACAGGCTGGAATGACTTTGGGGTCTGGCAGGACAAAAACAGTAACGGTGTGACAGATATGGGAGAATTCTCTTCACTTGATGAATTGGAAATCAATGCTATTAATCTGAAAAGCAATGAGGAATATGAAGAGATAAATGGCAATATCGTTTACGGCACCACCAGTTTTATCAGGGAAGACGGTACAACCGGTGAGGTTGCCGATGTGGGGCTGAACGGAACCGTAATCGACTCACTGGAAGAAACCGATAAACCAGCAGAGCTGGAGCAAATGACTCAACCACAACAAATTGATGAAAACCCGACTGCAGCCACATCCCCGACTGCAGTGGAAGTTTTCGATGAAACACAATCAGAAAATGAGACGGATCCCACCGGTAATCCTCCGGTATTACTGTCTCAGGAACCAAACAGCAACGTGGAAACATCCGAACCCGAAGCCCGGCAGGAACCACAGGAGGAAAATTCACATCCCGCAGCCCCGTCTCCTGTTGATGATGCCACCATCAGCCTGCTGGCGGCCCAGTTGATTTCTGATATGGCCACCAACAGTCAGGCTGTGGATACCCCGGATGTTCATATTCCCGCGCCACTCCCTGTGGATCCGATCGTTACCATTGATCACCATGCCGCTGCCCATGAGCACGATCATGATATATTATCCATTTTCTGAGACGCAGACCACCGCCGTTTTGGATGCAGGTTACGGGTCTGTCTTCAAGAACAGTGAGGCAGACCCGTTCTTTTTACTTCTCCTGCCAGACCGGATTGCGTTTTTCGAAAAAGGCCTTCACCCCTTCCTTGGCATCATCCGTTGAGCAGAGACGGGCAAAAGCCTCGTTCATATAAGCGAACTGCTGATCATAGGCCATATCTTCCGAGTGATAAAAGGCTGTCTTGGCGATCTGCACGGCAATGGGACTCTTTTTTGCCAGCTCTTCGGCCCATTCCAGCGCCTTCTCTTCCAGCTCATCCTTGGGAACAAGTCTGTTGATCAAGCCAAGATCCAGGGCTTCTTTCGCCTTGAGGAGGTTACCGTAGAATAGAAGTTCCAGCGCCTTTTTCCTGCCCACGCATCTGGCCACCGGAATGACAGGGCCGACACAGTTCAGACCGACGTTAATGGCGGTCAGCCCCATTTTCACATTTTCGGCGGCGATAACGAGGTCGGCTGCCGCCACCATACCCATGCCATTGGCCGCTGCCACCCCATGCAGCTGAACAATTACCGGTTTGCGCATCTTTGAAATAGCCACGAGAGGACGTTCCATCCGCTCAATCCAGGCCCGATATTCATGGGCTGTTTTTCCTTCCAGCTCATTGACATCAATGCCCGCGCAGAACACCCGGCCGGACCCTTTCAGAAGGATGACCCTGACCTCAGGATCTTTATCCAGTTCCAACAGCGCCCGATAGAGTTCCGCTGCCATCAGGCTGCTGAAGGTATTCATCTGGTCTGGTCGATTAAGGGTAAGGGTTGCTACGAATTTGTCACCTTTTTCAACTATGATTTCTTTATAATCCATGGCGTAGGTTTCCTTTTAGAAATGCAGCATAATTACAGAAAAAGATTAAACAACCATTTTTGCAGGCTACAGAAACAGCAGATGAATGTCAACCTGTTTCCCGACGATCCCCTGTGCCAATAATACCAGAGTCTCACCAGGGATGGCGCATATTGCGGCAGAACTTGAACGACCTGCAGCTTCGGTGAATGGGGCCCGGGAAATCCTTGGCCTTTCGGGTCGAATGGAGTAGAGTGTGCCACGGATTACCTGGTTTCAGTATTACCCATTTCGATGCTATAAGGAGTAGATAAAATGGCTGACTTTACTTATCAGGCGCCGTTTCCCCTGACCAAAGACGAAACAGTATACCGGCAAATTGAAGGGTCCGAAAAATTCGTTACAGTAACAGAATTTGATGGACAGGAAATATTAAAAATCAACCCGGAAGGTTTAACTGTCCTTGCCAATACGGCTATGCGCGACCTCTCCTTCATGCTGCGCCCTGAACATAACAGGCAGGTGGCTAAAATCCTGGATGACCCGGATAGCCCGGCCAATGAAAAAGGTGTTGCCCTTGCCTTTCTGAAAAATGCCGAAGTCGCCTCCCGCTTTGAACTCCCCATCTGCCAGGATACCGGCACCGCCATTATCATGGGGAAAAAAGGTGAAAATGTCTGGACCGGCGCCAATGACGCCGAACTCCTCTCCAAAGGTGTATTCAAAACCTACACAGAAGAAAACCTGCGCTATTCACAGACCGTGCCCCTCGATATGTACACGGAAAAAAACAGCGGTACCAACCTGCCCGCCCAGATTGATCTCTATGCAACCGAAGGATCGGAATACTCCTTTCTCTTCCTGGCCAAAGGTGGGGGCAGTGCCAATAAAACCTACCTCTACCAGGAGACCAAGGCGCTGTTGAATCCTGAAACTCTGGAGAAGTTCCTGATCGACAAAATGAAAACCCTGGGAACGGCAGCCTGCCCTCCCTATCATCTTGCCTTTGTTATTGGCGGCACCAGCGCGGAAACCAATCTCAAAACGGTCAAACTCGCTTCAGTTAAATACCTGGACGGACTGCCCACCTCCGGCAATGAGCACGGCAGAGCCTTTAGGGACATCAACCTTGAAGAAAAGATTCAGAAGGCAGCTGCAGCTCTCGGACTTGGCGCCCAGTTCGGCGGTAAATATTTCACCCATGATGTCCGCATCATCCGCCTGCCCCGTCACGGCGCCTCCTGTCCTGTAGGTATGGGTGTCTCCTGCTCAGCAGACAGAAACCTCAAGGCAAAAATCACCAGGGAAGGCCTCTTTGTTGAACAGCTTGACACTGACCCCGGCAGGCTGATCCCCGGGCACTACCGCGGCAGGCACGGCCACGGTATCAAAATCAACCTGAACCGGCCCATGAAGGAGGTGCTGGCTGAACTGACACAACATCCGGTAGGCACCTCACTGCTGCTCTCCGGTACCATCGTTGTCGGTCGGGATATTGCCCATGCCAAATTCAAAGAGCTGCTGGATGCCGGAAAAGAGCTACCGGACTATCTGAAAAAACACCCGATCTATTACGCCGGTCCGGCAAAAACCCCAAAAGGAAAACCATCCGGTTCCTTTGGTCCCACAACGGCCGGGCGAATGGACAGTTACGTGGACCTCCTCCAGTCCCACGGTGGCTCAATGATCATGATAGCCAAGGGCAACAGGTCCCAACAGGTTACCGATGCCTGCAGAAAACATGGCGGGTTTTATCTTGGGTCCATCGGAGGTCCCGCTGCCATTCTCGCTGAAGAAAATATCAAAAAGGTGGAATGTATCGACTACCCCGAGCTGGGCATGGAAGCAGTCTGGCAGATTGAAGTGGTGGATTTCCCCGCCTTCATCCTGGTAGACGACAAAGGCAATGACTTTTTCTCAGGACTGATGTAATTTTACAGGACCTGAAAATTACAAACAGAATTTACCTGGGCAATTCCTCTGCGAATTGCCCTTTTTTATTATTTTCTTTTATATGTTCTTTTTGCACGAGTATTTTCCACATCAGAGACCGATTGATTTATTTTTCCGGAATAACGCATTCCTTTTCCATATTCTAGAAATCCATTTAATACAGATTTTTCTTTCTCCCCCATAAAAACAGTTCAAGAAATTGTTATTTAAGAATAAATAATATTCTTATTATCAGGGACTGATTTTTGCATGGGCTGATACAACTATTTTTTTTATGAAATTCTGGAATATTTTTGATACTTAAATCAATTATTCTGGAACCGTCTTAAAGGAGAAGGAATATGAAAAATATTTTTACTGCAGCATTACTGTCGTTATTATTCTTTTCTGCCAATTGTTATGCCCTGCCCATGGCAACTGATGACCTTTGGGATATCAGCCAGGGAAGCAGTGTTACAGGAAACAGTGGAATTCTTTTTAACTCAAATCAAACCGGGATGTTTGGGGGTTATACTTCTGCTGCTGCGGAACCTCCAAATACAATTTTTTCAGACTACCAACAAGCCGGCACATTGCACTGGATAGAATGGCAGACACCTTCAGAAATAACCTTGCGAAGTTTTAATCTGGTTGCTTTCCATGATGGCCGACCGTATGATATGACACACAGAGGATTTGATACATTTAATCTGCTTTCATCAGTCGATGGTACAACCTGGAACCAGATATACACCTATGACACAGACCCGGACGGTGATCTTTTATATGGAGGTGGAGTTACCTATACAAACCCGGCGGCCCTTGAGCTGGCTGCGGATCTCAGCACTCCGGTCTTCGCCAAATACTTTCGAGCGGAATTTGTCCAGACAGGACAAGGTATAAACGGCTCCGGCCCGAGAATTCTTGAACTTGACGGATATGACACATTTCTCGATGGTTCAACAGGTGGTGACCCCGTTCCGGAACCGGCGACCATACTTCTTTTCGGTGCAGGTATTGCCTGCCTTGGCGGTTTACGTCTGAGAAAAGCATAGAACTGCTAACAGCTTACAATCTTCCCGGATTGCTGTGCGTTTGATGAATCAATTATATTAAACATTTTCACTGTATTTTCAGCAGATTGCTCAAGGTAACATCACAAAAGCGCCACGGAGGAATCTTATAGATTTTCAAGGCAGATCCTTGACAGGCTCTGCCTTTTTTAAATCCACCTTGAGGGAACTTCCGTTTTTCCGGCTAAATTCTTTCTCTCGCAACGTTTGCCGTAAAGTACCCCTCCTGAACACCAGCACTTCCTCCGCCATAAGACTCATCTCCTCGACCGAGTGACTGATAAACAGAAAAGGAATCCCACATTCTTCAAACAGTTTCAGTAAATAGCAGATAATCTGTTTTTTCAGTTGTGAATCAAGCCCTGTAAGGGGTTCATCCATCAGGATCAGCTGTGGACAGGAAAGAACAGTACGACCAAGAGCAACCCGCTGCTGTTCCCCTCCGGAAAGAGCAGTCACCTTTCTGTCAAGAAGATGCTCCAGCTCAAGCACCTCTATAATTTTCCCAGGTTCCTCCTTTCGCAAAATCGGAGCAATACGTTTCCAGCCATAGAGCAGATTCCGGCGAACACTCATATGGGGAAAGAGATACCCATGCTGAAAAACAACACCCGTTCTTCGTTTTTGCGGTTTGAGATTAATTTGTTCTTCACTGTCAAAAAGTATCTCATTGTGCAGAACAATTCTTCCCTTATCAGGTGTCAACAACCCCGCCAGCATGAGCATCAATGTAGACTTGCCACTACCGGATGGCCCGAAAATCCCGCATCTTTCCGAAGAAGTCTCAAACGCTGCCTTAAAATTAAAATCCCCTCTTTTCAAATGGATATCAACTTGAAGATTCATTGGTTTTACCGCCATTTTAAAGCTGAACCACCGGCTTCACTTACCAGCAGAACAAAAAAGGAAAGAGAAATTGATACCGCACAGAGGACAAGAGCCATGGAATCCTGCCCCGGTGTACTGGTGTAATCATAGATTGCCAGCGGAATAGTCTGGGAAACGCCGGGAATATTGCCAGCCAGGATAATTGTTGCCCCGAACTCTCCCAGGCTCCTGGCAAACATCAATGTCATTCCTCCGATAATTGCCCTGGCGGAAAGGGGAATAATAATTGAAACAACTATATCCCACCAGGGAGCACCCAGGGTTCTTGCAGCCTGCAGGTATTGCTCCTTAATGGAATCCATACCGATACGAATGGATCGCACCAGCAGGGGAAAGCCGACAACCGCCGAGGCAATTACCGCACCTTTTGCTGTAAAAACTACTGTAATTCCAAATTGTTCCAGAAATGGCCCCAAAACCCCAGAACTTCCAAAGACAAGAAGAAGCAGGTAACCGGTCACTATCGGCGGTAGAACCAGGGGAAGGTTGACGATTCCTTCGAAAACCGCCCGTCCAGGTATCCGGGTAAAGGAAAAAATACAGGCAACTCCAAAACCAAAAGGAAGCGAAATCAAGGTGGCTGCTGTTGCAACTTTGATGGAAAGCAAGACAGCCTGTGTATCCTGGGGAGTCAAAGATATCATGGATCTACGACCGTAAACCCGTATTGTTTCAAAAGTTCATGGACTCTCGAAGTACTTAAAAATGAAAGGAACTGAACAGCTTCTCTCTTCTTTGACCCTCTGAACGTAAGACCTGCCGGATAGATCACCGGATCATAAAACATCAGGGGAACCGTAAAAAGTATTTCTGCACTCTTCGCCTGAAGTCCATCAGTTCGATAAACAAAAGCTCCATCAACCTCCCCCGCTCGGCATACATCAGGGCCTGTCGCACATCTTTTGCCATCACCAGTTTATGGTCGGCCATAATTTTTTTATAAAAACCACTTCTCTCCATTGCCTGTACCGCATATTGTCCACCCGGCACACTTTTCGGGCTGCCAATGGCAATTCGGGAAAGTTGCATGATATCATCTATTTTTCTTAGATTATCCCTTTTTCCCCCAAGAAATACCAAGCTGTTTCCTGCCAGGTTCATAACGGTTTGCTTATTTATTTTCTTTTCCTCAACCAGATAATCCATCCATTTTTGATTTGCTGAGATAAAGAGATCTACAGGTGCTCCCTGTTCAATCTGTTTTGCCAGGGAACCGGAGGAGGCAAGATTCAGTATGCATTCTGTTTCAGGATGAGCCTCTTCATAGGCTGCAACTATATTCTTAAATACGGTTGTAAGGCTCGCAGCTACAGAAAGTCTCACCGTCTGCGCACGAAGAGGAAGTGATGACAGCAATAATACCAGGCAGACAATTCCAGGTAGGATTCTTTTTTTCATGCTGATTACTCCTTTCAATATATTTTATAATATATAACGAAAGTTAAAAAAATCCCTTCCACTATATGAAATAAAAAAGTTGTCTTTTTCATTTTCTGAAGTGCAGGATTGAGGTTCTATTTTGTTTCCGCCTGTAAAAAAGCAGAAAAACGTTCCTGCAGTTCCCAAAAAGCAGCCACTTCTCTCTCTCCGGCTGCAGTCAACCTGGCACCTCCTCCTCCTTTTCCACCTTTACTGGTTATTACCAGGGGATCGGGTGATTTTCTGTTCATTGAATCCACCAGGTCCCATGCATGCTTATAAGACATTTTCATGGAACGGGCAGCCCTGGATATCGAACCATGTTCACGGATTCGCTCCAGAAGAACAACCCGCCCCGTCCCGAGAAAAGTGGCGCCGTCCCGCTCCAACCAAAGTCGTCCCCGGCAGACAGTTATCCCCTCCTGCCAGGGATTTTCCCTTTTTCTGTGTACATGTCGATATGGTTTCATGTTTCGTTATATAAATAAAAATATATCGAATGACAAGAAAAAAATACGAATAAGGAAGCTATCGGTTTTCAGCGGCGAATCAAAACAAGTTTGATGGCCAGACCGATAAAAACAACCCCGGCCATACGATTAAGAACTGTCTGGGCTTTTGCCGATTGCTGAAACCATTCACCGACAGTACCGGCCAGCAGACTGATAAGCCCAAAAACCAGAATTGTAGAAAGAATAAAGAGAAACCCGAGAAAGAGGATCTGGGGAACGATTGAACCAATGGTGGGGTCAGTAAACTGGGGAAGAAAAGCAAGAAAAAAGAGGGAAACCTTGGGATTAGTTACGTTCATGATAATCCCCCTTGAGTAGAGTTTCCAGAATCCAAGGGCTTCACCGGATATTTTTCCACCTCCTGCAATTCCCGCACGAAATGAAAGAAACGCCAGATAAAAGAGGTATGCAGCACCAATGTATTTCAGCAGGCTGAAAGCCAGGGCAGAAGCCTGAAAAATCGCCGCCACCCCCAGTGCCACTGCACTGGTATGGACAAGCAGCCCCGTACACAAACCAAAGGTAACGGCAAAACCGGCCGTTCTTCCCCACTGGGCCGCCTGGGTAAGAACAAAAAGATTGTCAGGTCCCGGAGTCAGGGCCAGCAGTACGGAGGCTGTAAAAAAAAGAAACAGTGTATCAGGCGGCAACATAATGGACTATGATTATAACAGTTTTTCAATAGCATCCAGCAGAGCATCTTCTCCATAGGGTTTGGTAATATACTCGTCTGCTCCCTGCTTCATCCCCCAGAATTTATCACTCGGCTGGTCCTTGGAACTGACGATAATCACCTTTATGTCCTTTGTTTCATCATCATTTTTCAGTTGCCTGCAGACCTGAAAGCCATTTTTATTCGGCAGGATCACATCGAGAAGAATCAGATCCGGCTGCTCTTTTTTTGCGTGTTCAAATACTTTTTCACCGTCCGTTTCAGTTACCACCCTGAAACCGTTTTCCTCACAGACTGACCTGGCAAACCGCATGTCAGTAGCACTGTCCTCAACAATCATTATCAGATTTTTAGCCATTTTCATACATCCTGTTCTTATTTTTTCAAATATTGATCAATACCTTCTTCTTTCCATATTTTTAATGTCTTCTTATCATTTTTCTTGATCTGCACTCCAATGGCGTTCACGGGAACTTTATATTTTTTCTGTATTTCAATCCAGTTTTTCTTAATCGCTTCGCTTATTGCCATTATTCACTCCAGTCGTACCTGCTCTTTTCTATTCTCCAACCCTCACCGACAATGAAAATGCTCCTTCAACCATCCGTAATCATCCTGCCGGCTATCCTGACAAGATCCGGTAAAATCAGTATCTTGTCCTCCGCCAGAGAATATACTCCCAGGATATCCTCCCCTCTTTTGGGAAGTGGGAGGGAAAAAGACGGAGGCATGTTTTCCGACAGTTTTAACAATTGAACATGATGGCAGGTCTGAAGAATTATCCTCACCAGTGCTTCTTCCCTGTCTACCGCTCCAGCAACAACGTATTTATTCTTAATTTTTTCCTCTTTTTTCCGGCCCGGCAATCCATAGTACTCCTCAAGCTGAACAACTGGCAGAATCGTATCCCGGTAATGGGCCGTAAACTGCCCATTTTCAGCCGGAATCAGCTCAAGGTCATTAAGAACAAATTCTATCTGGCTCCTGCTCAACAACCAAAAAAGTTTTTCACCCGTTTTCAATGAACAGTCAGCCCTGATAACCGCAAGTTCAAGTATCTCTTTCATAATTTACCGTGTCCCGATTTCTTCAAGCAGACGGATAAATGTTTCTTCCTGGTACGGTTTTGTGAGATAGTGCTCCACCCCCAGTTCTCTTGCCTTCTCCCTGTGTTTCTCGGAAGAACGGGAAGTCAGCATGACAACCGGAATATCCCGATACAGACCGTGACTGTTCAGATTACTCTTAAGTTCATAGCCGTTCATTCGCGGCATCTCAATGTCCAGAACAATAACATCCGGCATAAACGATTCCAGCTGCGCCAGGGCGTCAAGGCCGTCAACAGCCTGACGCTGCTTCCAGGATCTGCTCTCAATCAGCCTTGCCACACTGTGCCGCACACTGATGGAATCATCTACTATCAAAACTTTCAGAGGTTCATTCAGGCTCAATTCCGTGTGAATTTCTGCTTTTGAATCAGGTTGTTCGACTACAGTTTCCACAAGTTCCGAGAGGTTAAGAATGGGAACCAGACTGCCTGATGGTGTCACGGTAACCCCGCTTATCCCGGGAACATGGGTCAAATGGCTCCCCAGGTCCTTTACAATAATCTCCCGTTGCTCAACCACACTGCCAATGGAAACACAATGGAGATCGCCCCCGGCAGCTTCGAAAATAATTGCCAGCACCCCCTCACTGCCCGTATCCGGACAAACATCCGATACACCAAGCTGCAGGTAGAAACCGAGATTTTCCACAGGAATATTTTCATCATTCCATTGAACCGATACTCCCTCTCCATTCTCCAGTTCGTCTGAAGAAAAATGCCTGACTTCAATAATCTCCTGCAGCGGTACGGCAAACAATCTCCCCGCAACGGAAATCATGATTGCCCGATTAACCGAGAGGGTAAAAGGAATCTGAAATTCAAAGACCGCACCTCCACCCGGATTATTCTCAAGCCTGACAGTCCCCCGCAGTTCCTGAATATTTCTACGGACTACATCAAGTCCCACACCCCTGCCCGAAATCTGTGAAACATCTTCTTTGGTGGTAAAACTCGGACGGAAAAGCCAGGAAAACAGTTCTTTATCATCCAGGGCCTCAGGATCGTCCACCAATCCTTCCGCTTTCAGTTTTTTCCTGACCAGGTCAAGGTCAATACCGCTGCCGTCATCACTAATCCGCAACACCACAAACCTGCTGTGCTGCTCGGCCTCGAGAACAATGGAACCTGTTTTATCCTTACCAAGTTCCATTCTTCTATCATTCGATTCAATCCCGTGATCAACACAGTTCCGGAGGATATGCATAAGGGGGTCCATCATTTTCGCCCAGACGAACCTGTCCATATATACATCTTCACCGATGATGTTCAAATTGACATTCTTCTTGAGCCGCCTGGCAGTATCCCTTACTGTTCGAAATAAAAAGCGGGAGATGGAAGAGAGGGGTGTCATCCTGATTCGCATGAGTTTATCCTGCATCAGGCGCATGGTGAGCTGTTGCTTTCCAACCTGTCCTCTCAGGTCGCCCGCAAGCGATGTCATGGTGGAATAGATGGAATTTACATCCACGGAAATCTCGTTCAGGGATCTGATAATCAGATTGAGCTGGGAATATCGGTCAAGTTCGATAGGATCAAATTCATCAAGGTCTCCCCCCTGCTCGGGAATATTTTCCCCACCCGCGGCAACGGGATTGAAACCATAGAGGGACTGGACTTCAAAACCGGATTCAAGCTCCTGGGATTTGCGTCTGAGGTTATTTTTTACATTGTCCAGCTCGACCAGGGTTTCAGAAAGTTCATCGAGCATACTCTCCATTGCCCGCGGGCAACAACGAGTTCACCCTCGATGGAAACCAGTTCATCCAGTTCGTCCAGTCTTACCCGGAGAGTCCCTGTTTCTTCAGGCAGGGAAACCTCCTCATCATCGCCTTCTTCAAACCCGACCGGAACAAACTCCGGTTCGGACTCTCCGGGAAGTTCATTCTCCCCGGTAAGAAGTGAAAAATGATCCCTGATTTTTTCCTCAAAACGTACCAGGCGGGAAGACTCGGCTGCTTCCGGACTCTGGGCCAGAAATTCCATCACATCGACACCGGAGGCAAGGATATCAACATCTTCCGGGGTTATGGTCTTTGCCTCATCATGCAACCAGTCAAGCATGTCTTCAAGAACATGCCCGGCCCTGGCCAGAAGATTGACACTGGTCATTGCCGCCGCCCCTTTAAGGGTATGCACGGCCCGCCGCATCTCGCTCACATTTGCCCGAAGTTCCGGGGTTATTTCCTTTTTCTTCGTGATTTCCCGTTCCAGATCATTCAGAGAACTGTTGATGGTTGTAAGATGCTCATCGCATTCAGCCTGAAAAACATCAAAGAGCAACTGCCGCTCTTCATCCACTTCTTCCGTGTCCGAAGATACTCTCTCATCATCACTTAAATCAGGTTCATGTAATTGCTCCATGAAAGCCAGGGTATCATCAGCACCATCCACACTGGAAAAAATATCCGCTTCAAGCTCACTCTCGAAGAAATCGTCATCCACGACTTCACCTGTTTCGGCAAGTGGCCGTGGTTGCACTGCCAGACTTTCCCGCTCCAGCATCATATCGAGAAACTGCAGGAAATCCTTTACCAGAACTGGAACCTCTCTATAATGATTTTCCGGATCAACAATCACCTTCCGAAATAACTGGTCAAAATCATTCAAAACCCTGTATTTATCTGCAAGCCCCTCTGCTTTCACACAAGCAATAACAATGGAAACAGCCTGACCAAGCTTTCTGAAAACATTTGTGTTGTGCTCAATGTCTCTGCTGTCGTCAGATGTGCATTCAGCCAGATCTTCAAAAAGAGGAAAAAGAGAACGAAGCGACGCCTGCCATTGACTCTCTGTTTTTACAAAAGATTCAGCACGGATCAGGGCCTGATCTTTAAACAGTTCTGCAATCTGCCGATATATCTCTTTTTCATCATTATCGTTGCTGCTGATATACATCTCAAGAAGCTGAACTGTTTTTCTCAGTCCATGAATGCAATTCTCGGGAACAGGCAGCTCGTGGAGCACCATATTTTCAAAAAACTGCTCCACCAGCCTTGCCCCTTCACTGAGGTTATCCCTGCCCACCAGGGCTGCTGATCCTTTAATATTATGGAAGAGCCGGTGCAGTTCATTTATTCTTTCAGATGAATATTCTCCCGGAACAAGACCATTTATATTTTTCACGATCTCGGGCAAATATGAAGAAACTTCCTGGGAAAACAATTCCATCAGTTCCGATTTTGCTACCTGCGACATCCCTGTTACTCCTCCAAAAAATTCTCTACAAATACTGCAGAGAAATAATCAAGTCCTTACCGGCCGACTTCAACCCTGTTGAAATCAAGTAGACGTGGTGAGGTTAAAAATTTTGCCACGTTCAGGTGGTAATACTGCTTACCCTCAAATTCAAAGGCCGACGTGAAAAATGCTTTTTCCACATTGTCCAGTTTACCATCAACCAGGGAAATTTTTTCGGAATCCCCTTTTTTTATTGTTCCCGCAATACGATCAATACGGAGCCCGACTTTTCTTTTCTTATACCTCAGAACCATAAAACGATTCCCGTCACAGCTGCCCTCACCGGGAAGCTGTAAAAAACCGACAAAATCAATAACGGAAATAATTTCACTTCGAAGATTGACAATTCCCTGAATCCAGGAAGGGAGATTGGGCAGAAACGTGACAGGGGGAAGAGGACCGACCTCGGCGAGATTATCGATGGCCACTGCCACAGTCAGCGGCCCGATACCTGCCAGCAGATATTTCTTCAATTCCTCACTTTCCGGAATAGTGACATGGTCAGTCGACTCAATTTCCTTCCGGACGTTACTGAGTTTTTCATCAACATTACTGATAACACTCGCCAAATCAGAAAAATCAGACATAATTACCTGCGCTTTTTAATCATTCACCGGAAAAACTCATTCAACCAACATGGTTGTCAATAACTTTCAAAAGGTTTGCCGGATTAAACGGTTTTGTCAAATAAGCCACCGAACCTGCCCGCAGGCCCCGTTCCCTGTCAACAGACCCTTTCTTTCCTGTCAACATGACAACCGGAACCGCCTTTCCATCCATAGCGTTCTGGAGTTTAGGCAGAAGTTCATACCCGGTAATATCCGGGAGTATCGCATCCAGCAAAACAAGGTCAGGGACGGCTGCGGTCATCTTGTTCAACGCCTCGAAGCCGTCAGCGGCCTCTTCGACACCATATCCCTTTTTGGACAGCACCATGGAAATCACTTTTCTTGATGTGGGGCTGTCTTCCACAACAAGAATCGTTTTTCCATTCTTACCGGTCTGTTTTGTCAGAACAGGTAAAGTTTTTTCTGTTTTTTGGGCAGTAAATGTCGGCTTCGATGAAACAACCGACTTTTTCCCATTTTTGACATGACTCTTTTTCTCTGAAAATTCCACTACTGAATGTCGTTTTGCAGCAGCAGAATTTTTATCAGTTTTTTGGCCCGACCGTGCAGGTTTATCAAGGTATCTGTCAACAACACCAATGAGTTTTGCTGGATCAAACGGTTTTGTCAGATACTCATTGGCTCCTGATTTCATCCCCTTCAATCGATCTGTAGAACTTGTCTTTCCGGTCAACATGACAACAGGAACATTCGCCACATCTTTTCTCAAAAGAGGCAGAATTTCGTAACCTGTCATATCTGGAAGCATGACATCAAGCAGAACCAGATCCGGAACGTTTTCAGAGACTCTGGTCAGGGCCTCTTTTCCTGTTGTTGCCTCAACAATCTCATGGCCTTTTCGCGAAAGCAGCATGGAAATCACCTTTCGTGACGTCCTGCTGTCTTCCACAACAAGTATTACCTTTCCACTTGATTTTTCTTCAGTCGCTGTCTCCACTTTGAGAGGAGGAGTTGGACTCATTTTGGGCGTTTTCCGGTTCCGACCCGTTTTTCCGGATAAAACAGAGGATGCCCGCAGCAGCAGTGGTTCTTTCGGCACCACTTTCAGGGCCAGGTTTATATACTTCTCCGCCCGCTCAATGTTTCCAAGTGAAAAATGCCCAAGACCAAGGCAGTAAGCAATCCTGGCATTTCCAGGGTTTTTGCGAAATGCTTTTTCATAGGTAGGCAGAACTGTTTCAAGCTCACCGGAAACATCAATACGCTCAAAATCAGTTTTTGAAATACGTAAGAAACCCCCACACCGGCTGCAACGTTTTTCGCCGGAACGAACCAGCGACCAACAGAAAAAACATCGCCTTACCGTTGCAGACCGTCCACTGATCTGGGGTGTTATTTTCTCAATTTCCCTGCTGATCTCGCTATCGACATTCCCCCATTTTCCTGCCTCGTTCAACGCTTTCTGAATATAATCCTCCCGTGTCATAAGCCTGGAATGCCATAACCAGGCGGGATAAAAAAACCGGTTTGCCCGGAGAATTTTTACCAGTTTTGTACCTGCCTCCTTACGATGAAACTGATAAAGGTGAGCAATCGCCTCATCCAGTAACTTCTTTTCATCCAGCGAAGTTTTCCCGGAAGTCGCCTTGGAAAAATGAAGAAGCAGCTGCTCGATCTGTTTGAAAAGAAAGGAAACATTTTTTTTCGGACTATCTTCATTGGCAAGAGAGGAAATTTTTGCCGATTCAAGTCCGGCAAGGGTTAACACGGCCCCATTACCCACCAGTTCTCCACATTTTCCCGTTACAATTTCTCCCCCCGTATCTGCAACTCACCATGACAACCGTTGTCCTTTATCTTCAAATCCAGATTACTTTGCAAAAGTTTCCGGGATTTCAAATAGTCAAGCATACTGGCGTAAGTTTCACCGGGACCAATGTGAGATTCGGTCATAATCAACCTCTGTAGTTAATGACTGTCCAGAAACGAGGATTGTCCTTTAATAACTCTCCAGGACAATCAACCCGCATTGTCTCCCCCCCAATGGTTAAGCCGCCTCTTCCTCCTCAACCTTGAATACTTCAACAGCATCCCTCAAATCGCTGGCTGTTTTACTCAAAACATTCATGGATGCCGCAGTATCCTGGGAAGAAAGAGAAGATTCTCGACTGATTTCACCAACTTCCTGCATTGCCTGTGAAATACTTTCAGATATTTCAACCTGACTGGTTGTTGCCGCAGTAATCGCCTCAATAAGCTCGGCAAGCTGCCTGGAAACCGCCTCAATTTCCTGCAACTTTTCATAGGCCCCATCTGCCAGCTGTGTACCGCCAACCACCTTGGAAATACTTTCATCCATCCTGTTTGAAACATCCGCAATCTCAGTCTGAATACTCTTAACAAGCAGGTCAATCTGTTTTGTGGAGTTTCGTGAACTGTCAGCAAGCCGCTGTACCTCATCAGCAACAACAGCAAAACCATGTCCCGCTTCACCGGCCATGGCAGCCTGAATGGACGCGTTCAGGGCCAGAATTGAAGTCCTGTCCGCAATATCATCAATAATCTGCACAATATTTCCAATTTCCATTGAACTCTCACCAAGCCGTTTAATGGAACGGGCAGTCTCATTAATCTGTTCGCGAATCTCCGTCATGGCTCTGTTGGTCCTGCTTACAGCCTCGGCACCCTCCTGGGCATTGGAACGGGATCGTTTCGAAACCTCCGCTGATGTCTGGGCATTTCTGGCAACTTCACGAATAGACGCAACCATATCTTCGATGGCTTCAACAGCTTCAGTGACGGATTTTACCTGCTCGATATTTTTATTTGCCAGAGCCATGGTCTGCTGTGAAACATCTTCTGTCGTCATGTCGACAGATTGTGTTGCTTTTTTAACCTTACTGATGATATCAGAGAACTGGTCAGCCATAGCGTTAAAAGAATCAGCAATAGCACCGGTCATATCTTCTGTTACCTCGGCACGGCCGGTAAAATCACCCTCGGTCAAGGCACTGATCTCCTCCAGAAGCTTCATAATGGATTCCTGGATGGCATCACGTTCTTCCTGGCTCTGAATCAGGGTAGTGATATTATCCAGCATGGCATTCAGGGTCGTTGCCATCTCTCCCAGCTCGTCATTGCTGACCACTTTGGTTCGTGCAGAGAAATTACCCATACCAATCTCTCCGAGAAGATCCATTATGTGGTTAACCTGTCCCGTCAGTCCTCGAGACAACCTGATGGCAATCAGAATAGCCAGAAGAACCGAAATGGCACCAACCACTACCACTGCCTTCAAAACGAGATCAGCAGTTTTTTTCATATTGGCTGTCGCTTTCGCCTCATTGGCCACAGCGTTACTGAGAAACGACTTTATAACCGGTTCCGTCCGTTTAACTGCATCCTCATATTCGGACGCCTTGGCAGCAATAACCCTGTCTGTATTTGTTACTTCTGTAAACCACTTATCGAATTCCTTAAGCTGTTTCTGCAACGTTGCCTGAGGTGTACCTGAAAGGGCGGGAAGTTTCAGGAGTCGGTTAAATGTCTCCCTCTCCTGCTCAACTTTCTCAACAGTTTTTATATCTGAAATTCTCAGATAATCCTGCACTGCCGTTTTCAACCTGAAAAATCCATCCTGAAGAGCGGAATTGCCCAGCATTGACACCGTTTTTTCCAGTTTCTCAACACTCTCATTCAGCTTGACCAGCTCACCGAATTCCTTGTCAACCCGAAGCTCAAGGATATTTACGATACCCATAAAATCTATCAGGTATTCATTAATGGAATTCATAACAGACTGGGCAGCCTCAGCATCTCCCGGGTTTGTTGCCAATTCTTCAATGCTGTGCAGGGTCTGATATATCTCCCCACCCTTTGCAATAAAAGGGTCAAGATATTCAGTCTTTGCCACCTGAATACCTTTTTCCTCGTAGTTGAGCAAAAAGTCCTTTTCATAATTCTGCATAACCCGCAGGGTCTTTTCGGTCTCAAGACTTAATCTGGCAACCTTGCCGTGCACCTGAACCAGTTCTTCAATCGTTCGCTGGGCAACAGTCTGGGAAATGACCGTTATTACAATGACAACAACAGTCAATGCAATCAGGGCCATAAACGCCATCATCAATTTGCCGCGAATTCCCATATTACCGGTCAGTTTTGAAAAAAAACTCCTTTTTACTTCAGGGTTCCTTTTGTTCTCTTCCATTGCATCTCCATAATCTCAGTTTGAGCTCACACGAATGGGAACTCTGTTAATCCGTAGGAGCTTGTACGAGAATAGGCATTTTGTTCAAAATCAAAGATTTGTCCAAAAAAATACCACAGGCATATAATTGATATTCCGAGGATATTTTTTTGACAAATCTGAAGAGTTTGGGCGAAAGGTAATTCTCGGACAGCCTCCTGGATAATAGTGTATAATCAAGCCCATTATATAAATTACATCAGTATACCACATCTGTTATCGACTCAACAACCTACCCTAAGCTGCCTGCTTCCTGCAACTTTTTTGATCTGCAAATAAAATTTGTGACATTGTTTTAAAGAGACCACCATTCCATAAAAAAAGGAGCTATACCTGGCCCCCCCAGATACAACTCCTTTTTCCTGTCCCCCTCCCTGATATCAGACCCGGGTCAAATGCGACTCAGACCGGACTGAAATCTTCCAGGTGAAAAGGTATGCTTTCAGCTCTTTAAATAAATCAAAGCATAGTACGTATCTCCTTCTTTATGTCACTCACTGCAAGACCCTGGTGTGGAAGCTGTTCAGCAATTCCGCCATGCCCCGGTCGGCTGGTCCCCATCAGAGAATAGCGGGGACTGTACCCTCTTTCAAGCAGCCAGGTACCATAACGTGAACCCAAACCTGTTTTGGTGTTCTGACTCTCCACTACAAGAGTAAAAGGACTCTGTCCAGCCTTTCTGATCATCTCCTCATCCACACTGTTCAACGTCGGTTTATTCATCAAAGTCAGGTTGACGCCTTCATCCTTCAGCTGTTCCACTGCATCAAGACATCTGTAAACCATTTCACCATAGGTGACAATAGTACCGTCACTTCCTTCACGAATAATCTCATCACGTCCCGGAACAAATGTGTAATCATCTCCATACAGTACTTCTCCTTCTTCCGTCAAAATAAAGGGAGTCGCAGAACGGGTGGAAAAGACAAAACGCAGACCGGCATCGTTGAAAATTGCCTTGAGAAGCCCGCGCAACTGACCAGCGTCAGCCGGGAAATAAAGCCGGGTAAAATCACCCTCGATCAAGGCGTTGTCAGCAAAGAAATTATTTATTCCGAAATGACAGGTATTATCCGCCATATCATCAATCCCGGAGTGGGAGAAGTGCGCAAGGACATTGGCATCATTGAGACGTGCCATGGTAATTTCGGAAACAACCATTTCAAGAAAAGCGGAAAAAGTACCGAAAATACCCTGCCTCCCGGGCTCGGACCCAAATCCTGCGGCAACCGAATAATTATTCCTCTCCATGATACCACCGTGGACATACACCTCCGGATGGTTTTTCCGAATATGATGAAGACCGCATGATCCTTCCAGATCAGAATCCACCACGAGCACCTGTGATGCCGGGTTTTCAAGATCATCAATCAACTCACAGACGATTTTACCGAAATCATCTCTCACCTTTGCCATCCCGGGACTTGAGCCCCGATATGAGACCTTGACCTTTTCAGCACTGTACCCGGTAAGGGCCTCCACAGCTTCAGCCCGCCCCCTGTTCTTCAGGTAGTCCAATGCCAGGTCCACGGCAATGACATCATGTCCCTTGGGAGAGCCCTCGATTCCCGGCACACCGACAGCCATGGGCCTCCTGTTTACCACGGCCACAGGACCATCGGCGACCAGTGCCCGGCGAATACGGTAAAACAGATCGTCCAGATCCTCGCCATCTCCCGCGTCAACATCCAGACCATGGCCCTGCAGGGTTTTTACGACATCATACCCTTTCATATATTCACTGGGATGACCGGCAATTGTCACATCATTATCGTCAATAAACAGTTTTACATTAAGGTTTCTCGCTACAGCATAACGGGCTGCTTCCGCATTGTCTCCTTCCATCTGGGAACCGTCACTGCCGAACATCACGACAGTTTTTCCGGGATCGGCTTCTGCAACCCCGTTCACATAACTCCACAGATGCCCCAGTCTGCCGGATGAAAAAAAGACACCGTTCTTCTCGTCACGCTCAGGATGGCCATAATATCCCTTATCATACTCCCTGTAATGCAGAAGCGATTCAGCCTCCCGATAACCATTGAGTACAGCCATAATATACTGGATTGCCACACGGTGACCGGCTTCATCAAAATAAACGGGATGAACAGATTCATTTCCCTTCATGAAACCATCGACAATGAGCAGTTCCGGTACGATATCAAAAGCACCACCAGTATGCCCTCCCAGCCCTTTGACATTGGCAAGAGCAGTAAAAAAGACAAGGCTGTCCCGAACAAGCCCAATATTGCCCCGAAGCACCAGTTTCTGTTCATCGGTAAGTTTTTCCTGATTCAGGTCGAATTTCAGGGAAACATAATCACCCAGATTTATTGGGAAATCCATTTTTCTTCAAGCTCCATTTTTATAGCTGCCAAAAGGCAGTTTTTCACATTTATCAGAATATACAGTTTATTCTCTTTCCACTGGCAAAACAAGATTCAGAACCAGCCCCAGAATTCCGGCAAGACCTATTTTTTCAATGGCAAAGGAGCCGGCACTGAACTTCATGCCGCCGATTCCACAAACCAGAACAACCGCGACAATAATCAGGTTACGGGGAGTAGTCAGGTCTTCCCCGGATTTCACCAGAGTATTGATTCCCACCACTGTTATCATACCAAAGAGAAGGATCATTATCCCTCCCATAACCGGAGTGGGAATAGTGGCAAGCAACGCACCAACCTTTCCCACCATTGAAAGGAGGATTGCAGCAATAGCCGCCCATGTCATAATCGCCGGATTGTACGCTTTTGTCAATGCCACAGCACCACTCACCTCAGAATAAGTGGTATTCGGTGGACCGCCCAAAAGGGACGCAACGGTTGTCGCAATACCGTCACCAAGCATGGTGTTTTCGATACCGGGATCTTTAACATAATCTTTTCCGGTAATTGAGCTTATTGCCAGAACATCACCCACGTGTTCAATAGCCGGGGCAATGGCGACAGGTACTATAAAAAGAACCGCCTCCCATTTCCACTCAGGCAAAACAAAGGCAGGCATGGCGAGCCAGGCCTTTTCTGCCAGGGGCTTGAAGGAAACAAGCACAGGTCCTGTCCAGTTCTTGAGATTTCCGGGATCAAATGATGCCTGAATTGAAGCAGTAATGCCGCTGAAATCCAGAAAAAGAGAGGTTACATATCCTGCGATGATGCCACAGAGAATTGGAATGAGTTTCAACCACCCTTTACCCAGCAGTGAAACAAGGGCTGTTGTAACAAGTGAGACACCGGCTATAATCATGGCCGTTTTTCCGGGAACCAGCCAGGCGGAACCGTCTCCGGTCCTTCCTGATGCCATATGTACTGCCACTGGAGCGAGTACCAGGCCGATAACCATGATGACCGGGCCGGTAACCACGGGGGAAGGATCTTTTTCAGTACATTCGAACCAAAAAAACGGATGGCAAAACTCAAAACCACATAAAGACCACCCGCCGCCGCCAGACCGCACATGGTCGCCGGTACGCCCCAGGTCTGGACGCCATAAATGATCGGAGCGATAAAGGCAAAGGAGGATGCCAGAAATACCGGAACTTTCCCCCTTGTGATAACCTGAAAGATAAGGGTTCCAACCCCGGCTGTAAACAGGGCAACATTGGGATCGAGACCAGTCAATATCGGTACCAGCACCAGTGCACCGAATGCCACAAAAAGCATCTGTGCACCCAGCAGACTGTCACTCAGTTTAAATTTATAATCACTCTTTGCCGAATCACCGGACGCCATAATAACAACCTCCTCAATAAAAATTTAAATATTCATATCCTGAAAATACGTTTAAAATATTACCAAAATTCTGCACTTCGAAAATGAAGAAAATAATTTTTCATTATCTGGTGTCTGTCCAGAAATGTCCAGAAATGAGATTTTTTTGTTCATTTTCTTGCCCTGCGGGATTGTCAATTATGGGTAATCAAAAAAATCACTTTCCGTCCCGCGAAACACCCGCTCACGGATTCGGATGCCATCTATTTGCAAAACACATCACCCAAAAAAAAAGTCATTACAGAAACTGTAATGACTTTCAGGATTACTTTGTCCCGAAGATCTTATCCCCGGCATCACCAAGGCCGGGTAATATGTACCCCACCTCGTTCAACCGGTCATCCACCGCGGCGACATAAATTTCCACATCAGGATGTGCCTCGGTCACTTTTTTAATTCCTTCCGGTGCCGCAACAAGAAAAAGACCTTTAATTCTTCTACACCCTGCTTTTTTCAGGGTATCAATCGTTGCCAGCAGTGTTCCGCCTGTCGCCAGCATTGGATCTAAAATGAGGGCAATTCGTTCTTCAATGTCATTGGCTGTTTTCACATAATATTCCACCGGCATAAGGGTTTCCTCATTGCGGTAATATCCCACTACACTCACCTTGGCTGACGGAATGAGATCGATTACACCATTCATCATCCCCAATCCGGCCCTTAATATTGGAACAATCGTAATTTTTTTTCCTTTAAGCTCATCAACCTCAACAGACCCGGCCCAGCCCTGGATTGTTTTCTTCTGGGTTGGAAGATCCTTGGCGGCTTCATAGGTCAGAAGACGGGCAACTTCGGAAGAAAGATCCCGAAAATCCTTGGTCGAGATATCATGTTTTCGCATAAGACCGAGCTTATGCTTGATAAGTGGATGATCCGCTACATGTACGGTCATAATTTCCTCCGGGGATAAAGAATATAGACGTGACGGTGCCCATGGTCCCGCACCGGGTGACAGACGAATTATCAGAGAACACTGTCTCGATTTTTGAGCAGTGGCTTTCTGTTAAATAATTAATGGAAAAAAAGCAAGGTATTTTCGACCTGAATCAACGACAACTTTGTGATTTTGTTTCCACCTCAATCCTGCAAACACATCAGCGCCGTTGCTACCCTGCAGATTCGGAAAAAATGCTGATTGCATGATTGAGGTGATCTGGAAAAACAGTGAAAACTTTTAATCGTAAGTGATCAGTTACTTTCAATCAGGCAGAGTTAAAAATCAATCCAGAGCTCTTGCCTTTCCGGTAGCAAACTGGGGCACCACTTCCACGGCTATAATACTGACAAAAATAAGTGCACCACCCATAAACTGCAACAGAGAAAGGTGCTCACCCAGAAATACCATTCCTCCAATGGCCGCAAAAACTGTTTCCGAACTGAGAATAATTGCCGCATCAGCGGCCGGAGTATATCGTTGGCCGACCACCTGAAGAGTAAAGGCCATACCGACAGAAAAAATACCGATATAACAAATACCCCAGACAGCTCCAACATAGTCAGCCATAACGGGAGACTCAATAACAGCCCCCAGCACCAACCCCAGAGTACCACATACAGCAAACTGCGTTGCCGCCACGACCAGCGGCGCTCTTGTCCTGGAAGCAAGAGCGCCCACAAGCATAACATGAGTGGCCCAGAAAATCGTACTGGAAATAACCCAGAAATCACCATCAACCAGCTCGACTTCGTGGGCCCCACTCATAATATAAGTACCGATAAAGCAGCAGATTGATGCGGGCCAGACCACAAAATGAACTTTTCTTCGTAAAAACAGAAATCCGAGAAAAGGCACCATGGGTACATAAAGAGCAGTCAGGAAACCGGAATTAGTAACCGTTGTCCGAAGAATACCATGCTGTTGCAGTACCGCTGCGGTGAGCAGAACAGTTCCCGTCAGTGCCAGGGCCAGCCAGTCTTTCTGCTGAAAGCGTCTTTCCCGAAGATGAACTCTCCTGAACTGTTTGAGTGCAAAAGGAAATACCATACAGGCTCCCACGAGAAAGCGGGCTCCCGTAAAACTTATGGTACCCAGATTTCCCGTACCTACCTGCTGGACCACAAAACTGCTGCCCCAGATAATTGCAGCCAGCATGAGAAGCAGATTTGCCCTGAGTCTTGTCATAGATTTTTACTCGAATAGTGAGTAGTACAGCCCTTGCTGCGATATGATAATTACCTGTTTATACCGTATAAATATTTTTCTTTATTCCCGAAGTGCAGGATTTAGGTTCAAGATGATGTTTGAAGCAAATCGCTCAATATACACTTAAACTTCCTGTTTGCCACTCTTTCAATACATTGAACTATACACAGGTGACAACAAAAGAAACCATTTCTTTGGTCGAATACACATACCCCTGTTTCATTTGAAATACAGATTGACTTTTTTGAAGCTACAAATCATTATTGATGATCCCGTAAAAAGTCGTTCAACGTTCTCAGATGGACTCTGGAAAAACTTCGATATACAAGGCGTGGCGGTGTCATGTAAGCGCAGGCGTACATATGGTACGTCGAGCATTACACGATCACCCCACAACGCAGTAGATCGGAGTTTTTACGAGTCCATCATTATTACTTCGTCTGGTACCACAAGCTTACGCAGGATCTGATCATATCAGTATCAATGACAGTACTGACTTTCATAATTACAAGGCAGAATTCTTATGGATGTTCTTTCACCCCGCCAAAACAGCATACTGGGCCTGGCCGGAAAAAACGGTAAAGTTGAAGTTGAAGAACTGTCCATCACTTTCGAGGTTTCACCGCAGACTATTCGTAAAGATCTCAACGTCCTTTGCGATAAACAATTACTGCAGCGGGTACACGGAGGAGCCATTGTAGGCTCGGGTATAGAAAACGTCAGTTATGAAGCCCGCAGACTTCTGGCTCCTGAGGCAAAAATAGCCATCGGGCACAAAGCCGCAGAACTGATCCCTGACAACAGTTCCCTGCTCATCAATATCGGCACGACAACGGAACAGGTGGCCCACGCCTTGAAAAATCACAGGGGTCTTCTGGTTATTTCAAATAATATAAATGCTGTAAATATCATGAAGAACTTCCCGGGAATAGAACTGATTATCGCCGGGGGGCAGGTCCGCCGTTCAGACGGTGGAATTGTTGGTGTTGCAGCTGTCGATTTTATCAACCAATTCAAAGTGGATTACGCGGTAATCGGTGTTTCCGCTCTGGATGAAGATGGCTCTCTGCTCGATTACGACTTCAGTGAAGTCCGTGTAGCACAGACCATCATCAATAACGCCCGCCATGTCATTCTGGTAACTGACAGCATGAAATTTGAACGGAATGCCCCAATCCGCATCAGCCACGTTTCCAAAATCGATACAATAGTAACAAATAGCAGCTTACCGGAAAAACTCATGAAAACGTGCAGAGAACACGGTACACGGATAGTTGTTGCCGGTGAAGGATAAATTCCCGAAAACTGCATTTCCATCAGACTTGAATTTCCACCGCCAAATAGAAAACCCGGCAACCAGGAAAACATTCCCCTTTTCATTTTCACTTGAATTAGCATTTGATTTCAGTTAAACATGGTATAAATTTTCACTTGAAAGTCGGATAGTCATAATTCGAAACAATCATTCTCAAAAAAGAGTTTTATCGTGAGGGTCGACCATGAAAACAATCGTTTTCGATCTGGTTATTATCGGTGGCGGCATAAACGGTTGTGGCATTGCCAGGGACGCTGCCGGACGTGGCCTGTCCGTCTTCCTCTGTGAAAAAAACGATCTTGCCTCGGGCACCTCTTCGGCAAGTACCAAATTAATTCATGGCGGACTGCGCTATCTGGAGTATTATGAGTTTCGCCTTGTGAAAGAAGCGTTGCGGGAACGGGAAATACTGCTCACCCATGCGCCACATATCGTCTGGCCCCTTCGTTTCATCCTCCCCCATCACAAAGGATTGCGCCCATCATGGCTGATCCGACTGGGGCTGTTTCTCTATGATCACATGGGACACAGGAAGTTACTGCCACCCACTTCCACCGTCAACCTGGCCACCGATGAGGCTGGTATCGTACTTAAAAAAAATTACAGGAAAGGGTTTGAATATTCTGACTGCAGGGTTCTGGATTCACGCCTGACAATCCTCAATGCCCTTGACGCGGCCGATCTTGGTGCCGAAATCCATACCGGAACTTCCTTTGTTTCCGCAAAGCGAGTGGAAGACACCTGGCATATTGAGCTGTTCAACAGCAACAGGAAAGAAAAACAGATAATACGATCAAAAGTGCTGATCAATGCTACAGGTCCCTGGCTTGATTCCGTGCTGGACACACTGCCCCACAGCGAAAATGGAGAGCATATCCGCATGGTCAAGGGAAGCCATATTGTTGTGAAAAGCCTGTTCAACCATGACCGCGCTTATATTTTCCAGAATGATGACGGACGTATTATCTTTGCCATCCCGTACGAAGACAGGTTCACCCTGATCGGAACCACTGATGTGGACTACCACGGAAACCCCGACGATGTGGAGATATCCCCGGAAGAGATCCGATATCTCTGTGAATCGGCGGGAGAATACTTCACAACTCCCATCACTCCAGAGGATATCGTCTCCTCTTTTTCCGGTATCCGTCCACTGTTTGATGATGGAAGGAATGAGGCAAAAGCAGCCACCCGTGATTATGTACTCAAGCTGGACGCCCCAGACAACAGGACTCCACTGCTTTCCATCTACGGAGGAAAAATAACAACATACCGGAAACTGGCTGAATCGGTATTGAAAAAACTGGAACCTTTTCTGCCCCCGATGAAACAGCCCTGGACAGCAACAGCAGATCTACCGGGTGGCAATTTCCCTCCCGATGGATTCATGGAAGAGGTGCGTAAACTGCTGGCAACCTGCCCGGATCTTTCCAGAGAAACGGCAACAAGGCTCATGAGGACTTATGGCACCCTCGCAAAAAACATGTGCAGAAACCTTGCAAATGAAGCGACTTTCGGCCCCCACTTCGGCCATGGACTGTACGGTTTTGAAGTTGATTATCTCATTGACCGTGAATGGGCAAGGAGTGCTGAAGATATTTTATGGCGGCGTACCCGTCTCGGTCTCCTGTTCAGCCCGGCAGAAACGAAGCTGCTTGACGAATATATAAGAACACACTCACCAAAGGAAGAGATTTATGCAACTTGAGTTACAGAATATTTCCAAAAAGGTCGGAAACGAATTTCATATTTCCGATGTTTCTCTCACCTTTAACGCCGGGACACTCAATATTCTTCTGGGCCCGACTCTTTCAGGCAAGACCTCCCTCATGCGCCTTATGGCCGGTCTTGACCAGCCCAGTTCCGGCCGTATCCTTGTGAAAGGTCAGGATGTCACCGGTGTTGCCGTACAGAAGCGCAATGTAGCCATGGTCTATCAACAGTTTATCAACTACCCCAATCTCACCGTTTATGAAAATATAGCGTCCCCTTTGCGGATAGCGAAAACCGAACAGAAGCGTATTGAAGAAAAGGTGCAGAAAGTCGCAAAACTGTTAAAACTGGAAGACATGCTCAGTCGCAGTCCACAGGAACTTTCGGGGGGCCAACAGCAGCGAACGGCACTGGCTCGGGCTCTTGTGAAAGGTGCGGAACTCGTACTGCTGGATGAACCACTGGCCAACCTCGATTATAAATTGAGGGAAGAGCTGCGCGAAGAACTGCCACTTATTTTTGCTGAAACAGGGTCAATTTTCGTCTACGCCACAACGGAACCCTCCGAAGCCCTGCTCCTGGGCGGCAATACCGCCACGCTCCACGAGGGAAGGGTAACCCAGTTCGGGAAAACCCTGGAGGTCTTCAACAGGCCTGGGAATCTTGTCACAGCGAAGACCATTTCCGATCCTCCCCTGAACTGTCTGCCGGTAACCAAGCTCAACAACACTATGCTTTATAAAAGCCATGTGGAGATTCCCCTTATCGACAAGCTGCCGCAACTCCCGGATGACGACTATACCATCGCCTTCAGACCTCACCACCTCTTTCTGAAAAAGAACCCGGCAGCAGCAGATATGATTCAGGTCAGAGCCAAGGTTGTTGTGGCCGAGATTACCGGATCCGAATCCTATATCCATATAGATGTAGCCGGAGTCCGCTGGGTTGTCCTGACCAAGGGAATTCATAATTTTGATGTCCATGATACCATTGAGGTCTTTCTTGATCCGGCAACATTTTATGTCTTTGACAGAAACGAACAACTTGTAGTTACTCCGGAAAAACTTCCGTTAGCATAGAAGGAGATTGTCATGGCCAGCATAACCCTGAAAGATATTGCCCATTCCTATACGGGTGAATCGGAAAACCCCGATGATTTCGCCCTGAAAAAACTCAATCTCACCTGGCGGGATGGTGGAGCATATGCCCTTCTCGGACCTTCCGGTTGCGGAAAAACAACCCTGCTGAATATCATCTCCGGCCTGCTCACCCCAACACGGGGCCAGGTTCTCTTTAATGACAAGGATGTTACCGGACTACCAACACAGGAAAGAAATATTGCCCAGATTTTCCAGTTTCCCGTCATCTACGATACCATGACGGTTTTTGAAAACCTGGCCTTTCCACTGAAGAACCGAGGTCGAAAAAAAACGGAAATAGAACCCAGAGTCATTGAGCTGGCAACAATGCTGGGCCTTGAAAACGAACTGCATACCAAGGCCCAGCATCTGACTGCCGATGCCAAACAGAAAATTTCTCTGGGCCGGGGCCTTATCCGCAAGAGCGTCAACGCCATTCTCTTTGATGAACCGTTGACAGTCATTGACCCACAGCTCAAATGGGAACTCCGCTCCCAGTTGAAATTCCTTCATAAACAGTTTGCCTTCACCATGATCTACGTCACCCATGATCAGACGGAAGCCCTGACCTTTGCGGACGAGGTAATCGTCATGTATGAAGGCGAAATTGTTCAGGTCGGTACTCCGGAGGCTCTTTTTGAGCGCCCGGAACACACATTTGTCGGCTACTTCATCGGTTCCCCGGGTATGAATATCCTGCCCTGCAAGCTCCAGGAAAAAAACAACATCCAGGTCGAGGGACAGACTATTACTCTTGATAAAAAATACGCCCGTATCGATCCCACGGCCAAAATAGAACTGGGTATCAGACCTGAATATCTCGACCTGGCTCCGCCGGGGAAGGGCGGGTTGCCTGCCAGAATTCTGAGGGTAGACGATATCGGTCGACATAAGATTGTCCGGGTTGCCCTGGGAAGCAGAGAACTCAACGTTGTGGTTTCCGAGCTTACCGGCATGACAGGAGATGAAACCAGCCTCCTTGTCGACACCAGTCATGCAAACCTGTACATCAACGACCATCTCATTTCAGGAGAAGAACTGTGATAGAAAAACAAGTCAACCAGAAGGCATGGTTCATGGTGCTGCCTGTCTTTCTGCTGGTCGCTTTCAGTGCCATTATCCCATTGATGACCGTGGTCAATTATTCGGTCCAGGACACCTTCGGCAACAACCAGTTTTTCTGGGTCGGTATGGACTGGTTCCGCGATCTGATTCATTCGGAGCGTTTTCACGATGCCTTTCTGCGCCAGCTGCTCTTTTCCGGCATAATTCTGCTGATCGAAATCCCCCTGGGAATCAGTATTGCCCTGGCCATGCCGAAAAAAGGCTGGGGTGTTCCTGTCTGTCTGATCGCCATGGCCCTGCCACTTCTGATCCCCTGGAATGTCGTTGGTACCATCTGGCAGATTTTCGGCCGTGTGGATATAGGCCTTCTCGGCCACAGCCTCGACTCCCTGGGCGTTGACTACAACTATACCCAGGATCCACTTGCCGCCTGGGTTACTATTATTGTCATGGATGTCTGGCACTGGACCAGTCTTGTCGTTCTCCTCTGTTACGCAGGTCTCTGCTCCATCCCGGATGCTTATTACCAGGCGGCCCAGATTGACGGAGCGTCCCGCTTTTCGGTCTTTCGCTATATCCAGCTTCCCAAGATGCAGAGGGTTCTGTTGATTGCTGTCCTCCTGCGCTTCATGGACAGCTTTATGATCTACACTGAGCCCTTTGTCATTACCGGCGGCGGCCCCGGCAACTCCACAACCTTCATGTCCATTGATCTTGTAAAAATGGCCATCGGTCAATTTGATCTCGGCCCTGCCGCGGCCATGTCTCTTATCTATTTTTTAGTAATTCTTCTGCTTTCCTGGGTGTTCTATACGGTGATGAGTAACATCGGAGAAGAAAGTTCAAACGGAGGTTCCTGATATGCGCTGGAAATGGCTGATACCCGTAGTTTATATTCTTTTTCTGCTCCTGCCCATCTACTGGCTGGTCAATATGAGCCTGAAAACCAATGAAGAAATTCTCTCGGTCTTCAGCCTCTGGCCACAGAACCTGACCTTTGCCAATTACCGGGTTATCTTTACCGACGCGTCCTGGTATTCAGGCTATATCAATTCGATGATCTATGTTTCCATCAATGTGGTCATCTCCGTCTGCTTTGCTCTGCCGGCAGCTTACGCCTTTTCCCGCTACAGTTTCGTGGGCGACAAACACCTTTTTTTCTGGCTGCTCTCCAACCGGATGGCACCACCGGCGGTTTTTGCCCTGCCCTTTTTTCAACTCTACTCGTCCATCGGCCTCTTTGATACTCATATCGCGGTGGCCCTGGCCCATTGTCTCTTCAACCTGCCCCTTTCCGTCTGGATTCTGGAAGGGTTTATGTCGGGAATTCCAAAGGAAATTGATGAAACGGCCTTTGTGGACGGTTATTCATGGCCCAGGTTTTTCATTAAGATTTTCATCCCCAATATTGCTTCCGGTATTGGTGTCACTGCCTTTTTCTGCTTTATGTTTTCCTGGGTGGAGCTGCTGCTGGCCAGAACCCTTACGGCCGTCAATGCCAAACCTATTTCGGCTATCATGACCCGTACTGTTTCCGCATCGGGACTTGACTGGGGTGTTCTCGCCGCAGCCGGCGTCCTCACTATCCTGCCGGGTGCGCTGGTTATCTGGTTTGTACGTAACCATATTGCCAAGGGTTTCGCCCTTGGACGAGTTTAAGAGAGGGGGAATACAATGAATCTCAACTGGATGGCCTGGACCAAACCAACTGCCGCTTTTTTTATAATAATATTCTGCCTGCTCGTAGCCATGACTATCTGGGAAATTAAAAGTCCCGGTGGTGCGCCCAGAGTCGGCATTCTCAGGTTTGAAACCACACGGGGAGACCGGCTCTTTGTATCACTGCTCGGTTCCGCTTTTATCCATATATTCTGGCTGGCCTTTTTCAGTGCCAGCCTCTGGTGGGGATTTGCAATAGCCTGTGTGTACGCAATTTGTGTTTTTTTATGGGTATAACGCCTGTATTTTTTCCAGTTCCGTCCCGGACTGATTCCGCCGGCGGAATAATCGTACCTGAATCCTGTACTTTTTTATGCCTCGTATTCCTGAGAGGCAAGCAAAGACGCCGAATTTGCCAATTGCGGGATTGAGGTAAACGTAAAACAACAGAGGAGGAAATCGATGATCAAAAAGCTTGTTACTGCAACTGCAATGGCGGCCCTGCTGGCAGGTCCCATATCTGCCCAGGCGGGAAGCGCTGAGGCCCAAAAATGGATCGACAATGAATTTCAACCTTCAACCCTCTCCAAAACGGAACAGATGAAGGAGATGGAGTGGTTTATCAAAGCAGCCGAACCCTACAAGGGCATGGAAATCAACGTGGTTTCCGAAACCATCACCACCCACGAATATGAGTCTAAAACCCTTGCCAAGGCATTTACCGAAATTACCGGTATCAAAGTCAACCACGATCTCATCGGTGAAGGTGATGTTATCGAAAAACTGCAGACCCAGATGCAGTCCAATAAAAATATCTACGATGCCTACATCAATGACTCTGACCTGATCGGCACCCATTTCCGATACCAGCAGGCCATACCACTGACTGACTGGATGAACGGGGACGGAAAGGATGTCACGGATCCGATGCTTGATGTTGACGATTTCATCGGCAAATCCTTTACAACCGGTCCCGACGGCAAGCTTTACCAGCTCCCGGACCAGCAGTTCGCCAACCTGTACTGGTTCCGCTATGACTGGTTCACCCGTCCGGATCTGAAAAAGAAATTCAAGGATATTTACGGGTATGAGCTTGGTGTACCTGTCAACTGGTCCGCTTATGAGGATATCGCCGAATTCTTTACCGACAAGGTGAAGGAAATCGATGGCAAACGAGTATACGGCCATATGGATTACGGCAAGAAAGACCCGTCTCTCGGCTGGCGTTTCACCGATGCCTGGCTCTCCATGGCCGGTGCAGGTGACAAAGGGATTCCCAACGGTCTGCCTGTTGATGAATGGGGCATCCGGGTTGACGGCTGTCGTCCGGTGGGTTCCTCGGTTGAACGCGGGGGTGCCACCAACGGTCCTGCCGCTGTTTATGCCCTTACCAAATACATCGACTGGTTGAAAAAATACGCACCACCGGAAGCCGCCGGAATGACCTTTTCCGAGGCCGGTCCCGTACCTGCCCAGGGAGGTATTGCCCAGCAGATTTTCTGGTATACCGCCTTTACCGCGGATATGGTTAAACCCGGTATAGCCGTAGTTGACAAGAATAACATGCCTAAATGGCGTATGGCTCCTTCCCCCCACGGTCCTTACTGGGAAAAGGGAATGAAACTCGGCTACCAGGATTGTGGATCATGGACCCTTATGAAGTCAACTCCGGTGAAACGTCGCAAGGCAGCATGGCTCTATGCCCAGTTCGTTGTTTCAAAAACCGTGAGCCTGAAAAAGACCCATGTGGGCCTGACCCCCATTCGGGAGTCGGATCTCTGGCATGAATCCTTTACCAAGCGAGCTCCAGAACTCGGCGGACTGATTGAATTCTACCGCAGCCCGGCCCGCGTCCAATGGACACCCACCGGTACCAATGTTCCGGATTACCCGAAACTGGCCCAGCTCTGGTGGCAGAATGTTGCCGATGCCGTAACCGGTGACAAAACTCCGCAACAGGCCATGGACAGCCTTGCCATGCAGCAGGACAAGGTCCTTCAGCGTCTCGAAAGGGCAAAGATCCAGGGCGAATGCGGTCCGAAACTGAACAAAAAACAGGATCCGTCCTACTGGCTGAACCTTCCGGGTTCTCCCAAGGCCAGGTTGGCTAACGAAAAACCGAAAGGTATGACCGTTGATTACGACGAACTCGTTAAAAGCTGGGCGGCCGCCGCAAAAAAATAAATAATTCATTTATCTTCGGCCTGTGCGGTTCCCTCTCTTCAGGGGGAGCCGCATTCCATTCCTTCTTCCGGGAGAATTATCATGTCAGCACATATCCTCGCCATAGATCAGGGAACCACTTCAAGCAGGGCGATTATTTTCAATGATAAGCTTGAAACAGCAGGACTTGCCCAAGAAGAGTTTGAACAGTTTTTTCCCCGGTCCGGCTGGGTCGAGCATGACCCGGAAGAAATATGGAGTACTACTCTCGCCACTTGCCGACAGGCACTTGAAAATGCAGACCTTTCCGCCACAGATATTGCGGCAATAGGTATTACCAACCAGCGGGAAACTACCATTGTCTGGGAACGGGAGACAGGGAAACCAATCCACCGCGCCATTGTCTGGCAGGACAGAAGAACGGCCGATTTCTGTAGAAAGCTCCGTGATTCCGGACATGAACCAATGGTTACCAGGAAAACCGGACTCCTCCTGGACGCTTATTTTTCCGGAACAAAAATCAACTGGATCCTTGAAAACATCCCCGGTGCCAGGCGGATGGCAAATGAAGGAAGGCTGGCCTTCGGTACTGTAGACACCTTTCTGCTCTGGAGGCTGACAGAGGGCAGAGTCCATGCGACGGATGCCACCAATGCCTCCCGCACCATGCTGTACAATATCCACGACAACTGCTGGGATACAGAACTGCTTCAGCTCTTTGATATCCCCGATTCAATGCTGCCGAAAGTCAAAAACTGTTCCGACGACTTTGGTATGTGCGCACCCGCACTTTTAGGTTCTTCCATTCCAGTACGGGGAATTGCGGGGGATCAGCAGGCTGCCCTGGTAGGCCAGGCCTGTTTTCAACCAGGCATGATTAAATCAACTTACGGCACTGGATGTTTTATTGTTCTCAATACAGGAGAGCAGGCGGTCAGTTCAGGCAACAAATTGCTCACCACCATTGGTTACAGACTGGGTGACAAAACGACCTACGCTCTTGAAGGTTCCATCTTTGTCGCCGGAGCTGCAGTTCAATGGATGAGGGATGCCATGGGCCTGATAGAAACCGCCTCTGAAACAGGTAAACTCGCACGGGAAGCTGATATTAACCAGGATGTTTACCTCGTGCCCGCCTTTACCGGTCTTGGAGCACCTCACTGGGATCCGGATGCAAGGGGTGCGATTTTCGGTATCACCCGTGCCACCGGCCCTGCGGAACTGTCCCGGGCTGCCCTGGAATCAGTCTGTTACCAGACCAGAGACCTTCTTGAAGCGATGGCGGGAGACTGGAACGGTATGAAAACAACCGTACTCCGGGTAGATGGCGGCATGGTAGCTTCCAATTATACCATGCAATTCCTGGCTGATATCCTCAGTGCACCGGTTGATCGACCATCAATTCTCGAAACAACGGCGGTCGGTGCCGCCTACCTTGCCGGACTCCATGAATCCATCTTTCCTGACCCGTCTGAATTCGCTGCGACATGGAAGCAGGACAAACGATTTGAACCATCCCTTGATGGAGAGATACGGGAAAGAAAATACAGTGGCTGGAAAGATGCTGTCTCCAGGACATTGACCAGGCCATAGCCCACATTTCCTGTTGTCCTACGCGCTTAAATTTCGATTAACAGACTAAATACTTTCATGTGAAATTTATTTTATTTTCACTTGAACTATTTCTGGACGCTGTTTATATACATATAGACTTTTTTTACGGTGAAAGTTGGAATCAATAGCCAGGAGGCTGTCCGGAAACAGGAACTATCTTTCCGGATTCTTTTAAAACGGCCAAAATCCGATAAAAGGTCATTTCTTGACAGACACAAACAAGGAACCCGGAATGCACATTGAAACAGAAGTGCTGATAATCGGTGGCGGTGTGACCGGCACCGGAGTCATGCGCGACCTCGCTTTGCGCGGTATCAACTGCTGCCTGATCGACAGAGCTGACCTCTGCTCGGGTGCCTCTGGAGGCAACCATGGGCTGCTCCACTCCGGCTGCCGATATGTCTCAAATGATCTCCATTCCGCCATGGAATGCAGAAAGGAAAGTGCGATTCTCAAAACAATCGTCCCCCAATGCATTGAAGACACCGGTGGACTCTTCGTGGCAGTTAAGGGTGATGATCTTCTTTTTGCGGAAAAATTCCCTGAATATTGTGAGACTGCTTCCATTCTCTGCGAGTCTCTCACGCCGCGCCAAGCCCGGGAACTCGAACCATTATTAAGCAAAGATATTATTCAGGCTTTCAGGGTACCTGACGCCACCATCGACCCCTTTCGTCTTGCCCTTCTGAATGTCGCTGATGCCGGCCGCAACAGTGATAGCAGCTATTACCCCCACACGGAACTACTCAACTTTTCTCTCGAGAAAGGCACAATAACAACAGCAGTCTGTCGAGATAATAAAACGGGTAAGAAGACAACTATTCACGCAAAACAATTTATCAATGCGGGTGGGGCCTGGGCCATGGAAATAGCCTGTCTTGCCGGCTGTGAAGATGTCAGCCTGCTCTATTCAAAAGGTTCGCTCCTGATCAGCCATGACAGGTTGACCAACCACGTTATAAACCGGCTGCGCCCTCCAGGAGATGGGGATATCCTGGTCCCTGGCGGTACTGTTTCAGTACTCGGCACAACCTCTGTCCGTACTGACAACCTCAACGATATCAGACCAACAGTACCGGAAATTGACAAAAACGTCCTTGAAGGTGCGGCAATGATCCCTGCCCTTGCCACTACACGTTATATCCGGGCCTTCTCCGGAGTTCGCCCCCTGCTGCAATCCGGTGGATCGGGAGATGACCGGGAGGCCACACGGGGATTTGCCCTTTTTGATCATGAAGGTCAGAATATATCAAACTTCTGTACCATTACCGGGGGGAAACTCACTACCTACAGGTTGATGGCTGAAAAAACAGCAGACCTTGTCGCCCGTCGTCTCAACAACTCAACCCCCTGCAGAACCCATCTGAACCTTCTGGTAGATGATGAAAGCTGCAGATGGACAGAACCTGGTGCTTCACCCAAATACTGGTATCAGTCGAACGACCCGGATAACATGATACTCTGCGAATGTGAAATGGTTCCCCAGTCCGCCATTGATGAGATTATCTCCGGTGCTCCAGGATATGAAAAGGAAATGACCCTGGAAGCCATCGCTCTCAGGTCCAGGGCGGGGAAAGGACCGTGCCAGGGATCATTTTGCGGGATCCGAATAGCTTCACATCTTTACGATCGGGATTTTTATACAGACCAGACAGGTCTCACCCATATGAGGAACTTCTTTGACGAACGATTCAAGGGAACGCGCACTATTACCTGGGGCGCCCAGGCCGCACAGATGGAGCTTGCAGAAGCAATGCATTGCGGTCTACTTGGCCTGGACATGATTGATGAACCATCTGGAGAGAAGTAAATGGTTGAACGGACACGGAACATCTCAACTGATCTGGCAGTTATCGGCTCCGGCCTGGCCGGCTTTGCCGCATCAATCTTTGCCCTGAACAGAAATATCAGAACAACCCAGGTAGGCGACAGCGGGGCGGTCACGTATACTACAGGCTACCTGGATCTTTTAGGTTATCATTTTCCCGAACCCATGGATCTTCTGGATGATCCATGGCGTGGTTTGCAGCAACTCAAAGAGTTGCACCCCAGCCATCCTCTCAGCAGAATATCTGGAAACGATATTCGTGATGCTTTCGGGCAGGTCACTGACTTCCTCAATGAGTGTGGCATTCATTACAGCAGTCCCGGTGGAAAAAACCTGCAGGCCCTGACCCCTGCCGGAACAGTGAAACCCACCCTCTGCATGCCAGAAACAATGCTGCCGGGTGTAAATGCATTTCATAACAAAAAATCTGCAGTTATTGTTGATTTCAAGGGATTGAAAGGATTCAGCGGAAAACAGGTTGTCGCCAATCTTAAAAACAGATGGCCGGGCCTCACAACATGCCGGATTGAATTTCCGGATGCTCGCCCCGGAGAACTCTATCCGGAACCGATGGCACGTGCTCTGGAAACCCCCTATAACAGGGAAAAACTGGCGACACGACTTATTGAAGCTGCAGGGGGATGTAACTATTTAGGATTACCAGCAATTCTTGGTATACATAAACCAGACAAGGTGAGAAGGGAACTTGAACGCCTCACCGGTCTAACAATTTTTGAAATACCTACGATGCCGCCGGCCGTACCAGGTATTCGGTTGCGCGAAATGTTTCAGCAGATTTTTCCGCAGAAAGGATTGACCCTGATCCCCCAGCAGAAAGTAAAAAAACTCATTCTGCACAAAACCAGGGCAACCCTGGAACTGACTGATAACCTGGGTCCCGTCATGATTGAAACCAAATGTGTTCTACTTGCCACGGGCAGGTTCCTGAGTGGTGGACTGCAGGCTGGATTCCACGGTATACGGGAATCACTTCTTGATCTGCCGGTAGCTCAACCGGAATCAAGGAGTAACTGGTATAAAAAAAGATATACGGACCGTAACGGGCACCCAATCAATCAGGCCGGTATAGAAGTTGATTCTTCCTTCCGCCCTTTGGATGATCAGAAAAAAGTGTTCAGTAAAAACCTCTTTGCTGCAGGCTCTCTTCTTGCTCACCAAGATTGGATTCGAGGTCGATGCGGAGCTGGGATTGCCCTGGGCACGGCGTTCAAGGCTGTCGAGGCGGCAGCACAATATCTTCGGAAGTAATTTCAAGTATCCCGACCTACCTGAAAAAAATAACGACGCCAGGCTTATCCAAGAAAACTCATAATAAATTCGGTCTGTCGTTCAATATACTCGTCAATAGTCATGTACTTGGCAAAATACCATCGACGAAAGGCCCAGGTATGGCCCATAATTGAAATATTATGACCAATCAGGGTAATGGTATTATCATCAAGATCCGGTAACTTCCCCATTTCCCGCAGGGATTTCATGGCCTCGATAAACAAATTGGTTATACGCAGTTCTGCGCCCAATACCTTCTTTTGCCATTTTTCCGGCAGAAAATGCGTGACCTGGTACATCAAAAGCACATGATCGCTCATGCGGTCACAAACGAGAAAAAATTCCCTTATCACCTCAGCCAGGGCATCCTTGCTCTCGGTGGGACGTGCCAGGGCATCCTTTACTCCCTGTTCAACCTCAGAATGAATTGCAATTCCCACGAGATACAGAACATCATCCTTCGTGGTGATATATTCGTATATTGAACCGATTGAAAGACCGGTCTCCTTAGCCAGAGCCCTGGTCGTCGTCTTATGGTATCCATGCCGGATAAACAGTTTGACCGCGGCATCAACAATCTGTCTCCTTCTCTCTTTTACCAGTTTCTTATTCTTTATATGTGTCGCGATTTCATGTTCATCGATATTATCCGGCATCCACTCTCCCCTTATTTTCGATTCACATCAATTTCCAATCCACATTTCTCATGAAACTCGACCAGATTACAGACATGTCTTCTTTCTCAGTCCGGCCTGCGGCAAAAACCCCGAAAATGCCGATTGTCAGGAATTATTAACCGCCAACAAAAGTATACAAAAAATCAAAAGAACAAAAGGTAAAAATTTCAACCAGTTTCATTTCACCTTCATTTACAGCCAGTCGGTAAGGGAAAAACCGATTCCGATAGCATTGGTATAGCGATTATAATCGAGAAGGCTCTCACCGTAACCATTAAAATACTGCACATAGCCCCGCAGAAACGGCCAGTGCCACAAGGGAAAACTCCAGCTTAACTCAACGGCACCACTATGAAAACCGGATTCAAGATTATTTCTCGACATGACACTGAAAACATGCTCCTGCCATTTATAGGAAGCACTCAGCTCATAGTGCCCCATGTAGTCGGTAATACCGGGATTTTCATCTTTACCGTCAGAAGGAATACGATACCAGGGTTTGAAACTCATGGCCAGATTTCCTCTTTCGACGGTAAACCAGGCAAACAAACGGTTCCAGCTGCGGGAGAGAACACCATCCCGTCCATTGGACTGATGATTTATACCGAAGGAATTCCAGACATTGGTAAAGCCGAAAAATTCCCACCTGGGATGAAACTGGACCCAGATCTCCGGCTCATGATTGGTTTCGCGAAAAGGTGCCGATTCCGTATTGTTATACACCTGCCAGAATGATCTGTTCGTATATGCCGCATAGATATCAAAAGTATCATTCCCCAGGTTGACCAGAAGAGGAAATTTGATACTCAGCTGGAATTTCGCTTCCACATCATCACATTCCAGATCAGGATTATTATACTGTTCCTGAAAAGGAGTTGCATCATAGGAGCTGCTGTTATAAGAAGCAAACAGCACATAATTGGGTTTATGGGCCATCAGGGTAAACGGCTCAAGTACATGCTTTCTGTCCTGATAAATACGACGCTCCACCAGGGGCAGGTTCTTTTCCCGACCGACACGGGCAACTTTATCCTCCTCCAGATCTTTTTGACACTGGAGACGCAGCTCGCCTATGGTTATAGAATCCTCAGCTGTCTGCATGGCCCGTACCATGCACTCTTCAACATCCCCTGCATAACATTTTTGTCCAATTCCTCCAGAAGAAAAGCAGAAGAAAAAGAAAAAGAGGGAGACCACGCTTACCTGAGAGTATATCGGGACATCCCAGAGTTGTGCCTTCATGTTTCACCTCATGCTGTTTGAATAATACCTCGCTCCTGCAGTCGGCAAGTTCAGAATCTGCACTTTACTTCCGGAAATGCAAAACATCAACGGCGCGAACGTATTTACATACCTCAAGCCATTGATAACGAAACAGATTCGATGAAATTGCCAACCTCGCAAGGCAATAAAAAGAAAAAACTTCCCCATGCAAACGCCGGAAAAAATAATTCAATAAAAAGAAAAATAAACCCGCCACCACTAGAGATTGAGCAATTTTATTCCTGTCCGGAAGAAACAGCAAATCAACTGATAGTTTATTATAATTGTATTGATATCGGGGTAGTTTTAGTTTAGGTTTTATTGAGATGAATTGCAATGGATTTCACTAGTTAGTGTCTGTCCAGAAATGAGATTTTTTGTTCGAGTTCGGGTAAGCGAAGACTCCGAGGAGCATAGGAAAATAAAAAGCGCAGCATATTAGGCATATGTGAGCATTTTTCATTTTCCTGTGACGCAGACAGAGATCGGGCGAAAAGGCAATTTTTCAAAGTGGCTTTATATTTACTTTCAGGGAGACAAATACCATGAACAGCCTTCGCAACCTGACCTGTTATAATATTTATGAAAAAAATGCTTTATTCAGGGCTGACTCCACTGCGATACACTGGAATGACCAGGATACAAGCCATGCTGAACTGTTTGACCAGACCAAGCGACTGGCAAACGGTCTACAGAACCTGAACCTCCCTGCCGGCAGCAGAATTGGTATTCTCTGTAAAAACCATCCGGCCTTTTTCCACATCTTCGGCGCTGCTTCCGCCCTGAATCTGGTACTTGTACTCATCAATAGACGGTTGAGCAGTGAGGAAATTTCATATATCATTGAGGATACAACCCCGGCACTTCTCATCTGCGACGGGGAAATGGAAGAGCAGGGAAAAAAACTACAGGAATCGTTTTCCTTTGTTGAGAACCTGTTTGTTGTGAATCGGGAACCGTTTAACAATCTCTACCAGGAACCGGCTTGTGAGGTGGTCGATTGTAACCGTCACGATCCCTACATCATTATCCATACTGCCGCTGTAATGGGAAAACCCAGGGGAGCGGTTCTCAGTCAGGAAAATATAATTCTCGCCAACCAGCAGATAGTTGAGGCATTCAATCTCGACTACAACAGAACGTACCTCAACATCCTGCCACTTTTCCATATCATGGGTGTCAATCTGGGGCTTGCTACTCTTCAGGCTGGCGGCCGGAACATAATAATAGACAAATTTGATCCCCAACAGGTGGTAAAACTGGTGGATGAACAGAAGGTCAGCATTTTCGGATCATTCCCTCCAATTCTCTCCAATATTCTGGAAGTGCTGGAAAACGGGGAAACGACCCTGCCGAGCCTGGAAAGTGTGGTGGGTCTTGAAACACCGGAAACTGTGAAAAAATGGGAAGAAGCTACGAATTCTTCATTCTGGACGATGTACGGGCAGACAGAGACCTCGGGTCTGATCACCTTTGCAGAATATTTTACAAAGCCGGGTTCCGCCGGGAAAATTTCCACCCTTGCCAATATCAGAATCGCTGACGATTTCGACACCCTGCTTCCCTGTGGATCAACCGGGGAAATCCTTGTTCGCGGCCCCTTGGTTTTCCAGGGATACTGGAACAGTGAAGAACTGAACACCCACACTTTCCGTGAAGGCTGGCATCACACCGGAGACCTGGGAATGATAGACCAGGACGGCTATCTCTTTTTCAAAGGGAGAAAGGCGGAAAAAGAACTCATAAAACCCGGTGGGGAAAATGTCTTTCCCGCCGAAGTTGAAAAAGTGATCCTGGAACATGAAGCGGTACGGGAAGTATGTGTTTTCGGCGTACCCGATCCAAAATTCGGAGAAGGAATCAAGGCGCTATGTTCCCTGCATGAAGGACATACCCTGACAAAAGAAAAACTGGTCAGTTTCTGTGCAACCCGTATTGCCGGCTACAAGAAACCGCGGTACGTGGAATTCATATCGGAACTGCCGAAAACAGAAGACGGCTCAATTGATCGGGCAACCATTAAATCTCAATTCGCTTGACCATTTCCGCCTCAACCTCACAAGAAAAGAAGGTTAGTGTCTGTCCAGAAATGAGATTTTTTTCGAGTTCAGGCAAGCGAAGACTCCGAGGAGCATAGAAAAATAAAAAGCGCAGCATATTAGGCATATGTGAATATTTTTATTTTTCGTAGTGACGCAGAAATCGGGCAAAAAAGCCATTTATGGGCAGATACTATGACATACCCTGAAAAAGAGGGCTAAAACCTCCCTTCGTCTCCAGCCTACTTCGGAAATTACATGCTCACCTTTTTCTTCGAGTTGCTCTCTTCAACAGATGAATATTTTGAATACGAATTATACGATCCAAGTATTTTCTGTTTCAGATAGCTGCTTTTCATACCGTTAAAGACAATACCAATTATTTTTTCCTGACCGATCTGCTCAATCATAGTCTTTACTTTCGTCCTGTCCGACTTTCCATAACCAACAACCAGTACAACTGCATCTACTTCCTTCGCCAGAACATTTGATTCGGATGCCAACAGGTACGGAGGACTGTCAAAAATGACAAATCTGTCACTGTATCGTCCTGAAAGTTCATCTACCAGGTCGGACATTCTGGCTGAAGCCAGTAATTCTGCAGGATTAACAGGACAATCACCACTTGGAATAATTGAAAGCTTATCAACCGTGGTTTTGAAAATAAGCTCAGCCAGATCGACACCATCCCTGAGATAATCTGTCAACCCATTCCGACATACCGAAGAAAGACCAAACAGGGATGCCACAGATGGTCTTCGAAGATCACAATCCACAAGCAATGAATATTGGTCAAGCCCCCTTGCCATGGTTATGGCAAGATTCGCTGAGACAAAACTCTTTCCTTCCTCGGGGGCATTGGATGTCACCATAATGGTTTGTGGCCGTTTCTGGCCTTCCCCGGGATAAAGAATACGGGAACGTAAAATACGAAAAGATTCTGACGCCTCTTTGTTTTCGTTGGTTACTTTTAGTAACCGCTCATCCCAGGCGCCGGCAGAATAAAACGAATCTTTTTCAGCAGCTTTTTTTCCACTGGAAGCCTTTCCCGGACGGGAAGGGTCCTGTTTCTCTCCCCCTCCCAGATCTACTCCGGATTTTTCAAGAATATCTGACATGTTTCCCATAGATAACCTAACCTGTACCTGATCACGAAGTTTTTAACTGCCTGTTTTCATGAATTTAAAATTTTTTTTGGAAGTGGCCCTGACTTATCCTGAATTATACCATCAACGAACATTCACAGCTTCATGATAGTGTTACGATCCTTAAAATAATCAAAAGTTGCCCGTGCTGAAAAAAACCATCTGTTTTCCTATGGAACCCAGCACATATGGGGATGTGACATAATTGTCAGGCCGGGTTTTGTACGTAATCAGAAAAAATTATGACATCATATTGAAATAATAACTTTTCACAAAATTCCAGAATCCATCCAAAAGACCTGACTGATATGCAAACCAGACACCGGCACTTTCAACACACAGTAAAATGAGCAGTAACCAGAAAAGACCATTCTCCACAAATGATTTATTTCGTTGCCCGGCACTGTCCCCCATCTCACCCGGAAGTTGTTGCCGGGCAGTGCATTCACGAACAGTCTTTTTATCTATCTGAAGAGAATTCTTACCATAACCGTCCAAAAGAGCGCTGTCGCATATAATGTTGATAACTCGGGGATTTCCGTTTGAGACTCGATGAATTTCATCAATAGCCTGGTCCGTAAAAAGACCTGTCTGCTGCGCTTCAGCCAGATTAAGCCTGAAGAGGATATACTGTAACGTATCCTCCCTTGACAGAGCGTCCAGGTGAAAACGGAGAGAAATTCTCTGTCTTAACGGACGAAGCCTGTCATCCTCCAAACGTTCAATAAGTTCAGGTTGCCCCACAAGAAAGACACTCATACCACCGGGATAACCAGCAGAAATATTTGTAAGTAAACGAATTTCCTCCAGCATTGATACTTCAAGAACATGAGCCTCATCAATTATCAAAAGGATTTTCTTCCCTGATTTTTGATTTCTCTTCAAAAGATCTTCAAACGCCAGAAAAAATTTGGATTTGTTCCCCTCAAAACTCAAACCAATTTTATTGGCAAAAAAGTGGTAAAATTCTGCAATTTCCAGATTAGGATTTGAAATCAGACAAAGATCCTCTGTCATTCCCAGGGAAGTCGCAAGACAATTTATAAGTGTAGTCTTGCCGGTTCCAACACCACCGGTCAGAAGCAGAAAGCCCTTGTCAGACATTACGCCGTATTTTAAAACAGCCAGACCCTCTTTGTGACTTTCACCCAGAAATAAATTATTTACTTTTGGTGTCAGCTCAAAAGGCCTCTTTTTGAGACCATAAAATTTCAAATACATAATAGTTTGCTGATACCCTCAAAAAGCAATATAATTGTGCAGTTAATGAATGTAACCGTTGATTGTTTCTTTCATCAATTCTGAAGAAAAAATACTTCTCGTTGTGCAGGCCTTCCTGATAATTATCTTATCCTGTTCATCAATCAGGTTCAACACCTTTTCAAAAAACACAGATTTCAACCTTTAACCCGCATTTCATTGAACAGAAAATACCAAATTTTTGACAGGAATTTTTATTCTATCTACCGAAAAGAGTCTGTCGGAAAATGGGAAATTTCCGGCAGACTCTGGAGTATAACACCACTTCAATGTTATAAAATTTCCAATGCGACAGAAACACCTCCTGAACTGCGAATACCCTTCGGGCGGCGAATACCAAATGTCACATTCAGAAAACTATTTGGTGGTGGTAACAGGACAGGGTGCCTTGAGAATCACATAACGGGATGTGGAGCCGAGAATAATCTTTTCAACCCTGGATTTCTTTTTAATACCGAGAAAAATATGATCAATATCATTTTCCTCGGCAAAACGAACCAGGTCCTCCCCTGCGGAAAGCCCTCGTACACTTTGCTGGGCATCGCACTCAAGCCCGGCTTCTTCCATCAATTTCCGGGCCAGAGCAAGTTCCCTGTCCACCTTTTCAATATCGGATTCCTTTTCCGAAGTCCCCCCGCCCATGGATGTAACGATATAGACAACCGCGTTAAATTTCAGTGCAAAGTCCCTGGCAAGGGCCAGAGCCTTGTCCCCCACCGCACCACCATTGTATCCAACCAGTATTTTCATAAGCTGCTCCTGTAAGTACCTACATCCATCGTTTACGTCGTTTATATGATTTCACATTCTTGAATGATTTTCTCCCGCCCCCCTGGGTAATTCCCATATAGAACTCCTTCACATCCGGATTATCCTGCAGTTCCGCCGAGGGTCCTTCGAGGACTATTTTACCCGACTCCATTATATATGCATAGTCAGAAACTGCCAGTGCAACCTTGGCATTCTGCTCGACAACCAGGATAGTGGTGTCAAGCTCTCTGTTAATAACCTTTATATTATCAAATATTTCTTTTACCAGTAAAGGCGCAAGGCCAAGGGAAGGCTCGTCGAGCATCAGCATTTTCGGTGCTGCCATCATCGCCCGGGCAATGGCGATCATCTGCTGCTCTCCGCCTGAACTGTATCCCGCCATTCTGTTTGTCACTTTGGACAACCTGGGGAAATGTCTGTACATCAGCTCATTATCTTCCCGGATTTTTTTGGAACCGTCTTTTCTGGTGATTGAACCCACGAGAATATTTTCATTCACGGTCAAGTGCTTGAAGATACGGCGGCCCTCCGGTACCATGACGGAACCAAGTTTAACCACATCGGTTCCCATCAGCCTGGTTGTATCGGTCCCGTCAAATTTGATATACCCTTCCTTGATTGCACCGTTTTCAGGTTTCAAAAGCCCGCTGATGGCCCTCAGTGTCGTAGTCTTTCCCGCACCATTGGTTCCCAGAAGTGCGACAATGCTGCCCCGTGGCACGGTCAGGCTGACTCCACGCAACACCTGTATGATGTCATTGTAAACAACTTCAATATTATTGACTTCCAGCAGATTATTTTCCATAAATGATGATCTCGTAAAAAGTCGTTCAACGTTCTCAGATGGACTCTGGAAAAACTTCGATATACAAGGCGTGGCGGTGTCGTGTAAGCGCAGGCGTACATAGAGTACGTCGAGCATTACACGATCACCCCACAACGCAGTAGATCGGAGTTTTTACGAGTCCATCATAAATATGTTCTTTCAAGTTCGGCTTTACTATACCGACAGCCGGAAGGACCAACTGTCGGCTTTGAGATTGAAAAAGCCAGGTAATTAAACAATTACTTGATCTTCTTCATAAATTCAGACTGGATCGGAGTACCGACTTTCTTAAAAGATCCGCTCTGAACAGTATAAATCTGCAACATGTCAACTCCCGCACGATCAGTCTTTGAATAGGTTACAGGACCGATCGTGGTGTAGGGGAAATAAGCATTCTTGCCATTCATCTCATTCAGGGTTTTATAAAGATTCGCTCTCGTCACCTCGAGTCCTGCCGCCTTGGTACGCTTAATCGCCTCGGTCGCAACCTGAGCAACCATGATGCCGGCCGCATAGTTGTGAGAGTTGGCCGCCTTCTCGTCGCGACCGTATCGCTTGGCCAGGGCCAGCTGCTTTTCAGTGCCTTCATTTTTTTCGGAAGTCAGATTGAACGAACAACTCCAGACATAACCTTCACAGGCATCCCCCGCCAGGGCAATAAGATCGTTACCACCGGTATAATGAACACCAAGAAAGGTCAGTTTTCCTTTCTCACCGTATGTCTTGGCGGTCAAACCGAGACGGGCTGCATCCTTGAGCATTGTTGCGACAGGAGATTGAACCGTATGGCAGAGAACATACTGAACACCTTTGGACATGAGTCTTTTCAACATGGCAGAATTATCCAGATCCTTACCGTGTTCCACAACTTCAACAATTTCCATGTTGAGTCCAGCGGCGACAGCTTTCTTTGCATCATCAACCGGTCCTCTTCCGAAAGCGGAAGGATGAATAAACATGGCGACTTTTGCTTTCCCACCCTTGTGGTTTTTCACAACATATTCAGACAGGGCAACAAGCTGCTCAGAATAGGATGCCACAGGCAGGAAAATATAATTGGAACCGTCCAGGTTTCCAGCATGATAGGATGCGGGGAGAACAGGAATTTTTTCCTCTTCAAAATCCCTCTTTAGACCGAGAGTACTCCCTGTTGAATAGTTGAGGTACATGACAATACCCTCGTCAAGATACTCTTCAAAATTTCTCTTGGTAATATCAGTTTTATACTGATCATCCCTGATGGTGCAGTCGATGGTATCGTCACCCAGCATCTTTGTTTCATTGACAAACTTGAAATAATCTTCAGTTCCTTTGGAATAAGGGTTACCTGCATCTGATGTCGGTCCTGTTATAGCCAGGGACATCCCGAGTTTATAGACTTTCCCCCCGCATTTGCCACGGTGGTCAATGCAAAGAATGCTGCAAGGATCATGAGTGTATTGAAAAATAAGGTTTTCCTGTTTACCATGTTCTCCTCCTGTTTTGTTTTTTTACTTCTACCTACTACTTCTCCTCGCTTTCAGGCGAAACAAGTTCGCCTGATCTTCTGAACCGACAACATCCGTTCACTACAATTGACACAATGTTCATGAGAAATTCAGGGCTAACCCGCATTTTTCATCAGTTCAGGCGGCGTCAGCTACAAAATTTTCAAGAGTAAATAATAGTAGCCTATATTTACTGTTGAAATATTGCAGAAGATGGCGTCGCCTGGGCTGACCTTGGGTGACCATTGTGTCAATTTTGTTCGACTACTGATAGTTGGCTAATTATTTGTATTCTACAGCTCATCTCAAAATTGACACAATGTTCATGAGAAATGCGGGTTAATACCTGAATGGCCATAATTTGGTGTAGGATTTTACAATCCTCCACCAGTTGGAAATCCCCCTGGGCTCAAACATCAAAAACAACACAATCACCAGGCCGAAAGTAAACGGTTTGAGTGCAGTGGCCAGGTTCATACTCGACGGCAGGTACTGACCGGCAAATTCTGCAAGGGCCCCCACCTTGAGATCGAGATATTTAATGGCAACGGGTCCCCAGAAAGATCCGTTTAAAGTTCCAAGGCCTCCGACAATGGCCATGGCAAGATAGGAAATTGATTCATGCAGGGTAAACGACTCAAAGCCAACACCCCTGTACAGATACGCGTGCAGGGCACCGGCAACCCCTGCAAAAAAACCGGACAGGGCAAAGGCATATACCTTTGTAAGACCGGGATTCATACCCATGGCGTCAGCCGCCCTGTCATTGTCCCTTACTGCCACAAGGCTCCTCCCGTACCTCGTTTTCAGCAGGTTTCGAATCCCGAATCCCAACAGGACCACAACTGTCAGGATAACAAAATACCAGAACACGTAATGGTCTCTTCTCCCCACTTTACCGGTGAACCAGAAGACCCTGCCAACGAAAATCGTCTGTCCCTGGTTGAAAAATGACATGAAATTGATAACCCATTGGAAAATCATCTGAAACGAAAGAGTAGCAATAGCAAGATAGAGATGTTTCAACCGCAGAGCCGGCAGACCGACAATTGCGCCGAAAACCGCCCCCATGAAACCACTGACCAGGATAAGCAGTGGCCAGAAATGGGTAACCAGCACATGGGTATCCCCGATAACCCTGCAGAATGAAGCCACTGTATAGGCACCTATACCCACAAAAGCAGCATGGCCGATGGAGATAAGGCCGGCAAATCCGGTGACCAGGTTCAATCCCATAACGGCAACAATAGCGATCAGTATATTATCAATCACCAGCATGATTTTATTGCTGAGATGGAAAAAAAGAGGCCAGACAAAGAGCAGAACAAGAAAGAAAAGAAAGATCGACCTGTCGAGGCTGGTGAGAAAATTCCTCTGTTCCTCTTTATAAGAAGTAAAGAAATTACCTGTAGCTAACCATTTATTTGCTGACATAGATTACACCCGCTCAATTTCGTGAATTCCAAATAAACCATGAGGTTTAAAAAGAAGAATGATCAGTAGAATAACATAGGGCATGACATCCCCCGTACCGTTCAGTCCCCAGTTGCCATCCAGGTAACCGCTGGCAAACTGCTGAATAAGCCCCATGATAATCCCTGCCACCACAGCTCCGAGTATCGAATCCAGTCCACCGAGTATAACAACTGGAAAAACGATGATTCCAAAAGAATGAAGTGTATCAAAATTGAGTCCGGTAATATTACCGATAATACACCCGGCGGCGGCAGCGGAAAGACCGGCAGTCGCCCAGGCAAGTCCGAAAACCTTCGGCACGGAAATTCCTACCGACATTGAGGCAAACTGGTCATCAGATACGGCCCGCATGGAAATTCCAACAGTTGATTTCTTAAAAAACCAGGAAAAACCACCTATGAGAATAAAGGTCAGTATCACCCCCACCAGCTGGGTCCAGGAAATAGAGACACCACCGAAAACCAGGGGATCCTGGGGCAGAAAAGCCGGAAAAGAATAGTTTTCGGTACCAAACGGAGTCAGGTAAATCAGACCGTCCAGGATCGATCCAAGACCAATTGTCACCATAATAACAGAAATAATCGGTTCTCCGATCAACCGACGCAAGAAAACCCTTTCCACGCTCATGGCGAGAAAAAAGGTTATGGCCATACTTCCCAGAAATGAAAAGAAAATAGGAATACCGACTGTGACGGTGAGAAAATAGGTAATAAAAGCACCAATGGCAATCAGCTGGCCATGGGCAAAGTTGGCAACTCTGCTCGATTTATACACCAGAACCAGTCCAAGGGCAGCCAGGGCATATATCGATCCCACCACAATTCCACTGACAACAATTTGAAAGAAATAGCTCATCAGACTCCTTCCACCGTGTAGAATTTAATACTTGCCGTAACCGTTGTTGATTGCCCGTCCTGGTACTGGAAGGACGCCTCAACATCTTTTGTAGTTACGGATTCATCGTACAGCGCATCGTACAGATGCTGGTATTTTTCCTGGACAAATTTTCGACGGATCTTGCCGGTCTTTGTCAGCTCCCCGTCATCCACATCAAGCAGTTTATAGAGTAGAGCAAAGCGCTTGATCCGAAAATGTTCCTTTTCGGCCCTCGCGTTGACATCGAGAACCTCCTTCATGATCAGCTCAGCCACTTCCGTTTTTGCCGACAGATCCATATACGTTGTATAGGATATACCATGGTCTTCAGCCCACTTACCCATAACTACGGGGTCGATATTGATCAGGCAGCTGACAAAATCCTCGTTGTTCCCGAAAATAATGGCCTCTTTAATATAGGGACTGAATTTCAGTGAATTCTCCAGAAACATGGGTGAAAACATTTCACCCTTGTTACTGTGCATGACATCGGACAACCGGTCGATGACAATAAGGTGACCGTGCTCATCTATATAGCCGGCATCACCAGAATGGAGCCAGCCACCTTCAAGGGCCTCGGCCGTTTTCTCGGGCAATCCATAATAACCGGGAGAAACGGAAGGGGAACGTGAGAGGATTTCACCATCCTCGGCGATCTTGCACTCGGTTCCGGGAAGAGGTTTTCCGACAGTATCAGGCCTGACATCACCATCCCTGTGCATATAGGCAATACCGGTGATCTCCGTCTGTCCATAAATCTGTTTCAGGTTCACACCGATGGCCTGGTAAAAGGTGAACAGCTCAGGCCCGAGGGCTGCTCCACCGGTATAGGCACGCCTCAGCCGCAACAGTCCCATCTGGTTGATCAGGGGCCGGAACATCATCAGGGTACCCAACCAGGATTTTATTTTCAGGCCCACAGGCATATTTCCCCCTCGCATACGGTATTCCGCCGCCTCCAGTCCCACCTTGATAAAATAGTTATAAAGCAGCTTGTTCAGCCAATAGGACTGATCGATCTTCAGCCAGATTTCCGAACGGATCGTTTCGTAGATTCTCGGAGCACCGAACATGAAATGGGGACCGATCTCCTTCAGATCCGACATCGCTGTCTCAACAGATTCAGGGAAGTTGATGGTAATTCCCGTTGCCATGGCAACCCCGAAAGAGTTCATCTGCTCTCCAATCCAGGCAAAGGGGAGAAAGGAAACGTATTCATCCGTTGGCTCCAGGGGATCAACCTCGGTTATCCTGACACCCATATTGATATAGTTGCGGTGAGTCATCATGGTCCCCTTGGG